>NZ_FPJE01000058.1 GCF_900119185.1 Sinomicrobium oceani
GTTACTCCCGCACGTCCTAGAAAGCCTCAGGATAAGTCGTTGGTTGAAAATCAGGTAAAGCTCATCTATAACCGGGTATATGCCAAGCTGCGCAAGCTTACCTTCTTTGACCTTCCTTCTTTGAACCAGGCAATTACACAAAAGGTTAGGGAGCATAACCAAACCCGAATGCAACAAAAGGATTATTGCCGGGAAGAAAAATTCCTGGCCGATGAAAAACATACTCTGCAACCTTTACCCGAAATAGCCTTTGAGATCAAATATTACAGGGAGCACAAAGTGGCCAAGAACAATCATATCTACCTGGGGATGGATAAACACTATTACAGTGTGCCCTATACGTATATCGGGATGAAGGTTAAGGTAATCTACACCCGGTCACTGGTAAGGATTTATCACAAAGCCGGCCTTATTGCTACCCACCCCAGAAACACCAAAAAGGCTGGTTATACCACTCGAAAGGAACACCTGTGTTCCCACCATCAATATTACAAAGAGCGCAGCCCCACCTATTACCTGCAACGCGGGTATAATCATTCTGAGGAATTATATCGGTATATGGAGGCCCTGTTCAAACAAGATAAATATCCTGAACAGCTTTACAAAACCTGTGATGGTATCCTGAACCTCTCAAGAAAAACCAATAGGGAGGTTTTTATAAAGGCCTGTTGTATTGCCCTGGATTACGGGCAGTACTCCTATAAATTTTTAAAGCAGGTCCTGGAGAACCGGATGACCGATTATAAAGAAGAACCACAGGTGAAATCCCTGCCCACTCACGGGAATATCCGGGGAGCTTCTTCCTATAAATAAGTAACTATTAAAATCAAATCATATGAATGCTATTGAAACTCAATTATCACAACTCCGCCTGGGCGGAATGCAGCGAAGCTGGAACGCTATGGTTGAAACCCGGCAACATCACCAGCTGTCTTTGGGAGAAGGTCTGGAAGTGTTATTGCAGGCTGAAGCTGAAGAGCGTATCCATCGCCGTTTTGATCGTCTAAAGAAAAGTGCACAGTTCAGGTA
>NZ_FPJE01000055.1 GCF_900119185.1 Sinomicrobium oceani
TCCTGGATAAGGCCGCTGGAATGCCCGTAACTCAGCGCATCGGCAGTCAGGCTATCCAGCAATTCCGCTTCGGGGGTGATTATGGCTTTCCGAAGTTGCTCTACCGCTGCTTCCAGGGCCTTCGCTGAGGCTTCGGAGGTGTTTGTGCTTTGTTCCTGCGCAGGCTCCGGAACCGGATGCTCTTTGCGGACTTCTTTGCAACCGGCCATTATAAAAAGGCAAAGGGCCGGTAACAACAGGTATAGGGTTTTCATCTTGTTTTGTTTTAGGTTCATAGCATATCAAATCATTATTTTACAAGGCAAAAGCCACGTATTTCCCTCCGGATTTTAATCCCCTACCACCCCCGGCGGCGATAACGAGATATTGTCTGCCGTCTATTTCATAGGTAATCGGGGTGGCAAATCCGGCTGCGGGTAACGGGTATTGCCAGCGTATTTCTCCGGTTTCGCTGTCAAAAGCACGAATCTTTTCGTCTTTGGTTGCGGCAATAAATACCAGTCCGCCTTCCGTAACCACAGGTCCCCCGTAATTGTCTGTCCCAGTAGGAGGTATACCCCTGGCTGTTAAGGCTTCGTACTCCCCAAGCGGAACACTCCACAGTTTTTTCCCGGTATTCAGATCGATAGCATTCATGGTTCCCCAGGGAGGTTTTATGCCCGGGTAACCTTCATGGTCTTTGAGTTGTTTCCACGACTTTACCACATACTGTGGCTGAAATCCGAAACTGTTTGCTTTCTGTTTCATTTTTTCCTTGCCGGCATCAAAGGCTTCCCGGTGTGCTGCTTTCTCCGGTCGTGGTTCGGGCATATCGAGGATATACGCACCGAGCATCCGGATCTCTGCTTCGGATAGGTGCGCAAAAGAAGGCATACGTCCGCTACCGTTCTTTATCAGTTCGTGTACTGCCTCAAGGCTTATCTTACCGGACAAAGCGTCGAGCGCCGGGAACTGCCCCCCGCCTTTGCGTTCTGCCCCATGGCACATGGCACAGTTCTTCAGGTAGAGTTGCTGCCCTTCCGGTACCTTACCCGTAGTCCTAAAACTATCGATATTTGTCATTTGTAGTATCCAGGGCTCCTCGTTGGCATTCTGGTAAAGGACACCTCCGGGGGTTATTGCATTACCTCCCCATTCTGCCCCGCCGCTGTAACCGAATAACACCGTCCCTTTTTCATCGGGAGGGGTAAACTTATGGTCAAAAGTATAAGACTCCAGTTGCCGGGTCACATACTCCCGGGCTTCTTTGGAAATATCGGTAATATCTGCTTCTGTCAATACCTGCCGGGAAAAAGGTTGAGGCTTCACCGGGTATTTCTGTACCGGCCAGGGATGTTCCCCGGGAAGTCCTTTTACGGGGACAGG
>NZ_FPJE01000053.1 GCF_900119185.1 Sinomicrobium oceani
TCTTTAAAAATGGACTGGATTGCCTATCTAATTGGTTGCTGACAAATTTTAACAAATTGAAAATCAATTTCATAAATTTTTTGTCATGTACTTAGAAATTTGGTATAAGTCCTGATAATGCCATTGAATTGATAAAACAGGTTGCACAGTTGGAAACCCTAAAAATAAAGGGTTTGATGACCATAGGTCTGTTTAGTGCCGAAACCGAAAAAGTACGGAAATGCTTCCGGTTACTGAAAGGTATTCGGCAGGAAATTATTGCTTTAAGAATACCAAACGTAGAAATGCACGAAATGTCAATGGGAATGAGTGGAGATTTGGAAACCGCCATAGCAGAAGGAGCAACCATTGTCAGAGTAGGAACGGCTATTTTCGGAGAAAGAATTTATCCTGATAGCTATTATTGGAATGAAAAATAAAACGTTGAGCTTTAAAAAACAGAAATGTATCTTATTCAGTACGAAAGATTCGGAGCACCCGGAGCTTATAGGGGATGAGCAGCAGAAAGATATCATATAATCAGTCTTTCAAAAGTGTATGAATCTAACCCATTACCTGAAACAGCGGATAATATCGATGTACTCATTGTAGTGGGATGAACTCAAAGCTCAACACCGACATCACACAGGAAGAATATCCTCATTTCAATACCAAAGCCGGGATTGCTTTAATACAAAAATGTGTTCAGGCCGGTAAAGCAGTTGTAGGTGTTTTTTTAGGTGCTCAACTCATTGGTGTGGCTGAGCATTAGGAGTAAGAGTTGAGCATAGCTCCAAAAAAGAAATTAGCGTATTTCTTATATATCTTTTAGCGGGCGGGTTAGAAGACAAAAAAACAAATCATTTCGGCTCAATCTTACCTGTTGGACATAGCAAAACGATAGGCCGGGACTTACCGCAGAAAGCAAAATATTATAGCAGGCAAAGGTTGTCCAAAACAAATAGCTACGTACTCCTATTGGGCTTATGTTTTTCAGTGTCATCCGAAGTTTACGAAGGAAGCAGCTGTGCTGAAGAATTGGATCTTTTAACCAATAACACCGCACACAAATTCTCCCGAAAGGCTGATCTTTTCAATGGAGTACTGAATAAAGTTGGGGCAACGATAAATTTTGTAGGTCCATAGGCTAACGAAAAGGTGTGGAAAAGCAAAGCAATAAGTGCCGTTACCAAATGGTTCCTTATAATCGTTGATTATCGGTATAAAAGCCTTGTTTTTAGCTCGAAAGAATTATTTCTGAAACTTTAAAATAAAGCGTTCCCGAATCCGAAAGTCAAATTTAGGGGCTTAAGATTGAAAAAAATATGTTAGTTAGAGTATTGGATATTAAATTCATCTCCTAAAAAATGAAGTTCATCAGAAAGTCAGATTATTTATAATCCATATCTTATGAAAAAAAATATTTTTGAAAAATGGTTCGGTTTCGAAAAATAGATATAAGAAATGTAATCATTTTTTTCTTCTCCACATTGATTTATGCTTTGTGTCAAATGCTTTTTAGCATTATTCTAATGAAGGAAGATTTATGGGATAATTTTCATATTCAACTTTCTGCCCATTACATTGTGATTTTTACAATGTGTTTAGCTGATTACGGATTGTTACTATTTTTAAATAAATATTTACCCTATTCAAAAAATATCTTACTTCGTATTTTAGCAGGATTAGCAGGGCTGACTATAATATGCTTATTGTTATTAGGAATATTTAACTATCTGATTTATGATGTATTTCTAATTCCAAGGGAAGGTTTGCCTTCTTTTTCTGTAAAATTTGCATTTGCAATGGCAGCAAATGTACCAATCTTGCTGGTTTTTGAACTGATCTATTACTTCCAGTCTGAACAAAGAGCTATAGCTGATTCTGAAAAAGCCAAACGTAAGGCACTTTTATTTCAGCATGAAACATTGAGAGCTCAAATAAATCCACATTTCTTGTTTAATTCATTGAATGTGTTGTCTTCTTTGATATACATAAATCCGGCAAATGCTAATCAATTTACAAAGGCTCTTTCCAAAACCTATAGGTATGTACTATCCTTAAACCGTCATCCTTTAATTTCTGTTGAAGATGAACTAAATGCTCTTGATTCGTATATTTTTCTAATGAAGATGAGATTTGAAAACGCTTTTACTTTTACTGTAAACAAAAATACTGAATATGAAAAGAATAGCATTATACCACTAACACTACAGCTTTTAATAGAAAATGTATTTAAGCATAATATAGCAACAGAGGAAATGTTGTTAAATGTAAATATTACAATTAAAAGAGAATACATTACTGTAGCAAACAATATACAGCCGGCAAGTGATATAGAAAAAGGAGGTATAGGACTGAAATACCTTACAGAACAATACAAGCTGTACAATAAAGATGTTACTGTTGAGCACACGAAGCAAATGTTTGTTGTGAAAATTCCATATATAAAATGAGGTATCTGATTGTAGAAGATGAAAGGTTTGCATACGAAGAACTAAAACGTATGATGACGAAGTTGCGTCCCGGTTACATTTTGGAAAAAAATACTAAAACAGTAATCGATACTATTGAATTTTTAAAAATATCTAAAGTAGATCTGATTCTTATGGATATTCGTCTTGCTGATGGTAACTGCTTTGAAATATTTAATCATATTGAGATTTCCACGCCTGTAATATTTACAACTGCTTATGATGAACACGCTATAAAAGCATTTAAGCTCAACAGCATTGATTATCTTTTAAAGCCTTTTGATGAAAAAGAATTGGAAGCGGCACTTAACAAATTTGAAAATATTTTCCATAATCCTTCTTATAAAACTGATTCTAAAAATTTTGAACAGTTATTTTCTCTCAAAACCAAAAATAGATTTCTAATATCAAAAGGAGACAATTATCATTACATAGAAACTGTTGAGATAGCTCATTTTTATAGTGAGGGAGGAGTTGTTTTTCTACACACTTTTCAAAATAAGCGTTATATTATTAATTATACATTAGACCAATTAGAGCAACAGCTGGATAATCGTTTATTTTTTCGGGTATCGCGTAACTGCATTGGTAATGTAAAAGCCATAGAAAACGTTGCCAGATATTTCAACAGCCGAATGAAGCTTTCTTTTTTACCCGAATGTGCATATTCCGCTGAAAACGGACAGGTGTTCCGTTTCAAAACGGACACTTTTCTCAAAAACTTTCGGTTAAATTAATTAAATTTTTTTTACTGTT
>NZ_FPJE01000052.1 GCF_900119185.1 Sinomicrobium oceani
AAAAAAAAGAGGCTGCCTTTTTAGACAACCTCTTTTTGCCCCAAATCTTACCATGAACTTAACCTACTTATGCTATGGTGATTCGAATATAGGGTGAGAAACCTTTATAGTGAAAATAATATCGATCAATGACGGTTAAAATCGTTTAAATGTATTTTTGACCCCTGACCTATCCGGAATTCACACTGAATACGGGATTGTCATAAAGTAAAGCATATACGGTAGTATGATAGACACCGCAAGGTTCGTATCCTTGTCTGCTTTTCGGGGCTTGTTAAATAAGCTTGTTGTTTGTAACGTGAATGATAGCTTCTGAAATATTTGTAACTTTCAGTTTTTCGAAGAGTTTTTTCCTGTGGAATTTGATCGTTTCGGGAGACAGGAAAAGGAATTCCGCAATTTGGTTGATGGTATAACCTTTGGCAGACAGTAGCACTATATGTCGCTCACGATCATTGAGCTTTTTGAGGTCATTTGCCTTCCAGAAGTTTCCAGGGAGATCATAATTATAGATCCTGGTATCTCCCTCTTTTACAATTTTTACATTTCCCGGTTCTTTTTCCGACGATAAGGAAACAACACAAACAGATTTCCAGATTTTACCCTGAGAAGTGAGAAACAGCGGGGTAACTTTCTGGTGGATCAGTAATGGTTTTCCACGCATGTTGTTGATATGAAAATCGTAAGAGATCGTGTACTGTTTTCGTTCTTCCTCCGGAACCTGTTCATAAAAGTCAAAGCCGGCAACATGGATACGTGCGAGAAGCTCAAGATCGCGGGGAGGGACATATTTGAAGTAGAAGGCATATCCCATTTCTTTGATCATTTCTGCCGAATGTTCTCCGAGAAATGAAGGATTCTCCGAAACAAATTCGAATTGTTTTTTTTGATAGTCGATGACATAAATACTCTTGTAGGTAATCCGGGAAAAAGCCTTTACGGCCTCGAGATAGTGCATGTGCTGCTTATGATCGTCCGGAGTGATTTTTTGAATGGTATTCCGCAACGGGAAGAAGTCGTTCAGGTTTGGCATAGGATAGTGGTTGTAAGATTGGTCATTCCAAATTTAATCAATTTCAGGTATTACTTGTATATGGAAAACCGTAACGACGTTCTTTCATGATAAAAACAGTCGGTTATTTCCGGGATTTTTGGCTTGGGAGAAGTGGGGCTCCGGGAAATACCGGGCAGAATAAAACATTTGCCCCGTAAAGGTTCGTAGGTAGGAGCAGGCCTAAACCCGAAGAAATGGGCTTTATCCGAAGTATAAAGCATAAAACTATACTTTTGTGTAATCAATTTACTACATTTTTAGTTTATTTTTGGCTTATTACCATGGTATTATTTCGCAATGTTTTCCTGTAATATCGAAGCATAACCCAAATTATTCTTTCAAATGATCATTACGGGAATTATCTTTTTTATTGCATTGAATAATTAAAAATGAAGTTTAACCACCGGTTACTTATGACTGGTAAAAACCAAAGAAAATGAAAAAATTACTTATTCCGGTAGCAGCCATTACTATTGGGCTGTCTTCTTATGCCTTTACTCCTGTAGAGAAGGATAATTCGTTGGATAATGAAGTATCTTCCGCAGCTCTGGCTGCGGGGAGATGTGACGAAAATTATGAAACGGCAACTACATTCTCCAAATGTGCCAAAACCTGGACCGAGGAGACTGAGGTAGAACTTGGATTACAGAACAGAGTTCTGGATTTATATTAAAATTTTCTGAACAGCATTGCTTTCTCCAAGCAATGCTGTTTTTTTCTTTTTTAGCATTATATCAATGATGATTACACCCGGAAAATATTTTCTGTCAGGTTTTGCTTTTTTGTGCCTCTCTTTTACCGGTTACGGACAAACAGCAGGACAAATCGTAAAAGTAACATATACCAGTAGTCCTGTAAGCCAGTATAATTTGTCGCAAAAGGATATGCAGGGTACTGCAGTGAAAGCATCCCTTTACGAGTTTATGAAAGGAATTACGGATTACTACAGCTTGTATATTAACCTCAAAGACCGTTCTTCTGTGTATATTCTGGATTCTACAGTACAGGTAAGGCCCCGTGGCTGGGAGGATTCTCAGATACGTGCAGCACTTACCGATACGGTTATTTTTGCACTGAAATCTGCAAAAAACAAGACCTATAAACACGAATGGATTATGAATCAGACCTTTTTTACTGAGGGCGAGGTCGGCGATATCAGTTGGGAACTGGGTAGCGAAAAGAAGACTATCGACGGACTTACATGCTATAGAGCTGTAGCCAAAGATAAGTATCCGATGCTTACCGTCTGGTACACCAGGGATTTACCTATATCCAACGGTCCGTCCATATATCAGGGGTTACCGGGTTTGGTCGTATGGGTTGAAGATTATTTTCGGACTACGCAAATACGCAATATAACATATAAAGATGATACGGAAGCCTTCGATACGTTATATCGCAGTAAGTACGATGAATTTGTCAGGGAGAAGGAAAGAAAAAAACGATATGATAAAGAACCTATACTGGTAATAAAAAAGGCCGATCTGGCTAATTTTCTGGCTGCACATTGATAGATTTTTGTCCCATACCTATATCGTGATCTTAACCAGATTGTATGAAGAAACATATACTTATTATCTTTTTTACGTTCCATTTGTTATTGATTTTTTTCCAGGCTGTCTGGACTACCGTGGACGGTTACTGGATATATCATTTTAACAAAGCCCCGGATGTTCCCGGGCTGAATCTTTTCAAACAAAATCCCCGGACCGAGTTGTATTATATCCTTTCCGGCACCAATACCGGTTATGGATTTTACGGTATAAAAACTTCGACTGAAAAATTTCTGAGGCTTACCTTTTTTGACGATACGGGTAAGATCATCGGTTCCGATCGGTATTTCGGGCTTTCAACCAGATCCGGAATGGCGCGTTTGGGAAGTTATGCCTCGTATCTTGCAAATTATATAGCCGATACGGAAAAGCTGCAGGAAGATGAAACCCGTTCCCCGGAAAACAAAGGATTCATAGAATTCCGAAAAGATTATGTAAGAAAAGCTCTTAAGTGGCTGGGTAAAAAAGAAGCAGAGGCCTTTCCGGGATGCGAATCCTATAAAATAGAACTTTTAACCGTCATACCCGAAGATATCCGGGATCGCAAAGACCGTAAACCCGAATTATATGTTATTGAAGAAGGCCTGTACCCCATACGGTAAACTCGAAAAGTTTTTTACGGAACCATATAACGAAAAAAACTTCCTTTTTTTCTTCAGGATCAGGGTCTGTAAATTAAACTCTGTCTGATTGTTCTCCCCTTCGGGGGGTACCCCCCGAAGGGGAGGCCGCTAAATCCAAGGGAATCCGGTTCCCAA
>NZ_FPJE01000050.1 GCF_900119185.1 Sinomicrobium oceani
TTTAACTTCCAGATCAATTACAACAAGAGCCGTAGCGGGGTGGTTGATCCTTTATACAATGGTAACATAGCAGAGACGTATTGGAAAACAAGCAACGATAATACCATGAGACGTTATGCCTACACCTATGATGCATTGAACCGGATCACCTCCGGGAAGTTTAACGGTGGCGGGCAGACGGACCGTTATACGGTAGAAGGGATTACCTATGATAAGAACGGGAATATAGAACATTTAACCCGCAGGGGACACGTGAACAGCGGCGCCACTTCTTTCGGGGTGATGGACAACCTGGCTTATACCTATGATACGGGTAACAAGCTTTTAAAAGTAACGGACAGTGGTAACAAGACCTACGGATTTAAGGACGGGACCAATACGGGCAACGATTATACCTATGATGCCAACGGCAATTTACTGACGGACGCTAATAAGGGGATCACCGGGATTAGCTATAATCATTTAAATCTTCCTACCCAGGTCAGTTTCGGCAGCAATAAAATTGCTTATATTTACGATGCCTCGGGAACCAAATTAAAGAAAGAGGTTACCCAGGGAAGTTCTGTGACAGCAACGGAGTATGCCGGGAACTATATCTATGAAAACGGGCAGTTGCAGTTTTTTAATACCCCGGAAGGTTATGTGACTAAGGAGAACAATACGTATACGTATGTTTATCAGTATAAAGATCATCTGGGGAATGTACGATTGTCCTACACCAATACGGGGACAGCAAGTGCCCCGCAACTGGAAATTATCGAAGAGAATAATTATTACCCATTTGGCCTGGAACATAGAGGGTACAATAATCAGATCAATGGCCCGGAAAATAACTATCAAACCTACCAGGGCAAAGAACATCAAAAAGAACTTAGTCTGAACTGGCATGACTTTGGGGCAAGGAATTATAATGCAGCTATTGGTAGATGGATGTCTCCCGATCCGTTGTCGGAAGAGTTCCCGGAATGGTCACCCTATGTTTTTACATACAATAACCCTATAAAATGGACTGACCCAACCGGGATGGCGCCAGAAGACATAGTTATCCGAATGTTAAATGAACAAGGTAAATCGGTAGAGGCGTTTAGAATACATACAGATTTAATTGAAACAGAAGTCAATTTAGAATCTAATGGGTTGACTTATACAGGAACAGAAACGACAAATGTTTATTTTGATGACAAATTAACAGACTATACCGAAAAATTAGGTGGTAGTGAGTATTTACCGGATGCTTTGTCTATAAATGCAAGTGCAGAAGCTGCATATAAAGGAGGAGCGCAACTTGAAGTTTCTGTATTAGGTATTTTGAAAGGAGAAAACAAAGGAGATTTTGGTGTCACACTTCAAATGAATGGTCTAATGGGAGTTGAAGGAGGTATAACAGGTACTCTAACAGGTTTTTATGCTACACAGCCTAATCCGGATTTAGATGTTTTTAAAGGTGCTGAAATGGGCTTGCAAGCAGATGTTAAAGCTTTTGGTCCAGCTTCCATAGCAGGAGCGTATCATCGAGGAGTTGAGTTTCAGAAACCTTTTGACAAAAATTGGAATTGGAGAGGATTTACAAAGACGACATACGAGGCTATTTCTTTGGGTGTTTCAGGAGGAGTAGTGCCTTTGCCTGTGAGTTTTTCGGGTTATCTGGGTGTGTCAGATTACATTTATAGGTCAGACAAATGAGAAAAAAATATATAACATCTATAATACTAATCTTGTTGATATTGTTCATTATGGGGTATTTGTACTTCCCAAAGAATACCGCATCTCCTGATAAATATTTTTCAGAAGAAAAACCTGCCAAAATTTATTTGGAATTTAAAAAGGGTGGCAATTTAGAATATCATTCCAAAATACCAAATGAGATAAGTGTTATTACTGACGAAGATACTATTAAACACTTCTATGAAATGTTTGAGTCTTTGGATTTTGATTTATGGGCTCGACACAGGGGAGATAGGGATTACAGTGTCTATATAAATATTGGGGAGCATAGAAGCAAAAAATATTTGATTAAAATGAGTCGTATTAATGGAGGCTATGTGTTTTTCTTTGAAGACGGTTTATATAGAAATGACGATTTAGCTAAACGTATAAATGAACTACTTAAAATAAGTTCAAATTAATTCTTACTTAGTGTAAAAATGCTAAAGCCCCGCTCTACGAAGTGTTCTGTGCTCTGCGAACGTCTCCGACTTCGCAGCTCACTGCACATCAAGGACAGGCCAAAACGTCATGCTCCTCTCTGAGGGGCTTCCAAAATGATGTTGAACCACATTTTTGTAACTTGTTTAAAGCCTTTTGATTGACCATATCATTGCAGGGATAAATGAAGTGAGACTTATGAGTAACCGGGATACACCCCGGAGAGGCGTCTTTCGTTTTTTTCTTTTTATTGAAGATTTGGGCAGCGAAGTTGCAAACTCGCTGAGCGGGTGTTAAAATGAATGTTACAGAAGGAACAGGCATAAATGGGTTAAAAACTTCCAAAAATCAGATGGATGCATACACTAAAATGAGAATGCACGACCTACAGGAATCGCGTAAATCTAATTTACTTAACAAAACCCTAAGAGATATTAAAAGGTTAAAATAATGAGCATATCAATTTTTAATAACTTAATAGGAGGCAAAGAGTTTTGTTTTCAAGCAAAAAATCAAAACATTGAAACTGCTTTAAAAGAGATCTCTTACTATGTCAGTGATGGTACAATAAAAAGTAAAGAAGAAAAGGAAATTTATTATGGTAAAATTAATGATAGAACTTTTAGCTTGAACAAAAAGAGACTACTTCATACATTTGGGATGGATATGCTATATAATGTAAAAGGAATTACTGAAGAGAATAGACAAGGAGGAATAACAATAAAATACAAATTTAATCTTATTAATTTTAATTTTAAACATTTTGTATATGTGGTTATGCCTACACTGATCTTGATATATATCTTGTCTAATTACGAAATTCAATATCAGCTTTTTTCGCTTTTATATTTTGTGACATCCGATTTTCTCCTTAATGTTAAAAAGCGAATTAGGATAAATGGATATCACGAACACTTTGACCTCTTTTTGAAGAGTGTACTACAAACACGGATATAAAAAGCAAGGTATGAGAGTGATATTATTAATCTTATTTTATGCAGTTTTAAGTCAAAACTCATTAGCTTTTCAAATTGATTTAAAGTACACAATTGAGAGTATTGATATTAAGGAAAGAGAATTTTTAAACATAAATTGTGATTTTGGAGAAAAACAGATCGATTCATTAAAAAAATATTCTAATCCGGACAAGAATTTTTCGATTACCGTACCAGGAGATTATATTATTTATGAGCAAGAAACAGGCGATAGTATATTTAGTCTGATTATAGATAATCCAAAAATATCCTTTAAAAAGATGTCTATTTTGAATATAATTGAATTTTCACAAAGAAATGCAAAAGAACAATTTCTTTTAGATTATTTCATTTTACAGGGTGACACGATATTAAATAAAAATATTATAACGGGAAAGAGCAGATTAAACAACCAAAATTGTTATTGGATAAAATATAAATATTTAACCAACGAACATGAAATTAAATATTCTTGTGTTATTTATATTAGAAATCTTATTAGCAATAGAAATTTCATTTTTAATATTACGGGTTTTGATGAGGAATATTTTGAGCAATATCTCTGTCAATATAAAACTATAATAAAGAGTGTCAAATGGGTGAATAATGAATAACTGCCCTGCTCTACGAAGTGTGCCACATGCTCTACGAAGGTCTTCGACTTCGCAGCCCATTGCACATCAATGACAGGCCAGTGCGTTACGCTCCTCTCTGAGGGGCTTCCAAAACGGTGTTTTCATATGGTTGAACCATGTTCTTGTAACTTGTTTAAAGCCTTTTGATTGACCAGGTCATTGAGCGATAAATAAAGTAAGACTTATGAGTAACCGGGATACACCCCGGAGAGGCGTTTTTCATTTTTTTCTTTTTATCGAAGGTTTGAGCTGCGAAGTTGCAAACTTCGTTGAGCGGGTCACCCGGAAATGCTCCCGATCCCGATGTTTATCTGTTTATCGGGACGGTGGCGGAAACTGCTGGAATTTTTATTCCCCGGCAGGCCCGGATAGCCTCATGTAAGAGGTTGTGTTAACCGTGGATATTCCGGTGATGCTGACCCCTCATTCCGGCCATACTGACCCTCTAAGGATTTTGGTCAAAAAAATAAGTTACTGACAATATTACAGTTTT
>NZ_FPJE01000049.1 GCF_900119185.1 Sinomicrobium oceani
TCACTTTCATCCGTTTTAGGTGGTTCACTTTCACCCGCTGTGCTATGCTCACTTTCACCCGTTTTTAGTGGTATACTATATCCGTTTTTTGCAGTCTGGGAAGAGAAAAAATAGGTCTATTCTACTGGATTGATAAGGTATGGACGGAATCCGACTTGAAAGCTTTAAACCCATATAAACAGAAATATAATATAGATTTTCAAACCGTTAGCGAAGCAATTTGGAAAATACGGGTAAGTAAATTCCGGATATTTTGCATGCAGAACGGATTAAATATCAATAAAATGGAGCAACTGATAACTCAGATCAAGGATATGAAGGGAAATGATTATCATAAAGATAAAATGGTGATGAAGCACATCATAAATGTGTTTTTTTCAGGGTTTATGGTATTTTTAGGCTTAATTTTTCCCAGAGAGTGGGTTATAGGACGTATAGGACAGTTGATATATGTCGAGGAATTTACTCCGAAACTTGGCAGTGAGCTGGGAACGATGATGGTGCTACTTGGCTTAAATCTTGTGTTAATCGTGATGGGATGCATTATATTTTATGGAATGATTCCACGATTTTATTTTGGTATTAAGTTCAAAATGATCAATCAGCTACAGGATTTCCTGGATGACTTGATTCTGACCCAAGCGCATAATAATGAAGAACTCAACCTGAAATAGTAGACTCTCGTATACCAACCAATCGTATGAAGAATCAAATTATCTCAAAGAACCTTTGCATAGAGTCGTTGATTAAAGAAGCTCAAAGGTTAGAATTAAATATCAGTAATTCTTATTTGAAATCATATCCTTATTTCATAGCGTACTTTCAAGCTATTCCGGAATTGAAACCCGAGCACCTAGTTATCGGGAGTCATATGGTATATGGATGGATGCCGAGGGTACTCTCCTATAATGGATATGATGATGAAAGAGTATTACAGCTATGTAATAAGGCTAAAAGAAAAGAAGGTGCTTTATTGAAAAAAGAAGAGCTGGAATACCTTAAATCTGCCATCAATAATTCTATGGTGGGCTTGTCTAAACTCCTACATTTCATTAACCCGCAACACTATGCTATCTGGGATAGCCATATCCTCAGGTATGCAACTGGAATATCCGGAAATCCTGGTGCCAGGGTGGGAAATGTGGATTTGTATCTGAATTACCTTAAAAAATTAGAAATCGTTGCCCAGGACAAACGATATCCGGAAATAGAAGCTGTAGTATTAAAAAAGTTGAAGGTGAAAAAGGATACACTATATCCTTATAGGGTTGTTGAAATGGTTATGTTTGAAACCCAAAGAGGAAAAAAGAAGGGGTAAGAATATTAGTATCCTTTAAAACGTATGGAATCAATCCGTGTGAAAAACCGTAAAAAATCAGGTTTTCTTATAATTAATTGCCAATAACACCAGATGTATGTTGTACTTTTTATAAGGAATAAATATTAGCCATGAGAAATCTAAAATTTGATTTTTTTGTCGTTTTAAAACCGCCGTCAAAAATGAGTGAGATACTCATGTTATTTAATATTCTGGTTCAAAAAAATGCATTTTGTGTTTTTGTGAAAGGATCAATAAGTGAGACGATAAGTTAGGAAAAATGTTTTTTTGAAAAAAGTCTAAACCTTATATAAATGGAATCAACCACTACTTTAGGACTTCATCTAAAATATCAGCATGATTTATTTGAAGACAAACATTACTTTGGGGGGGGGGTAAACCTTGCTGTGCAAAATATTGAATCTATTTTTCAAGCTTTCGCTGAGCGGTATGGAATACAAAATCCTTTACGCAAGAACGGTGTCCCTGCAATTAATAACATTTTCCATGATAATATTTCTATTTCGAATTATAAGGAGTATCTAAAGTTTTTGAAGCAGTATTTACCGGTAGTTGGGTTTTTGGAAAAATCAAATGAAATTAACATTTTTGAATTCCGGGAAGATTTTGAAATTTTGATAAATGCGATTTATAAATTGCGACATTTTTATACGCATTATTATCATTCTCCAATAAAATTGGAGGATAGATTTTATACATGTTTAAATGAATTGTTTGTAGCTGTTGCCATCCAAGTAAAGAAACATAAAATGAAGTCGGATAAAACCAGGCAATTGCTGAATAAAAATCTTCATCAATTATTACAACAATTAATAGAACAAAAGCGAGAGAAATTAAAAGATAAAAAAGCTGAAGGTGAGAAAGTTAGCCTCGATACAAAAAGCATCGAAAATGCTGTGCTAAATGATGCTTTTGTACATTTGCTGGATAAAGATGAAAATATTAGATTAAACTATTCTTCTAGGCTATCGGAAGACATTATTACGAAAAACGGAATAACACTTTCAATAAGTGGTCTTCTTTTTTTACTGAGTCTTTTTTTGCAAAGAAAGGAAGCAGAAGATCTTAGAAGTAGGATAGAAGGATTTAAGGGTAAAGGAAATGAACTTCGTTTTATGGCTACCCACTGGGTTTTTTCATATCTTAATGTCAAAAGGATAAAACATCGGTTAAATACAGATTTTCAAAAAGAAACATTGCTTATTCAAATAGCGGATGAGCTAAGTAAAGTGCCGGATGAAGTCTACAAAACTCTGGATCATGAAAACAGGAGTAAATTTCTCGAAGACATTAATGAATACATTCGTGAAGGGAATGAAGATGCCTCCTTGAATGAATCTACGGTTGTTCATGGAGTAATACGCAAACGGTATGAAAACAAGTTTCATTATCTGGTATTACGCTATTTGGACGAGTTTGTAGATTTTCCATCACTTCGGTTTCAGGTACACCTTGGAAATTATATTCACGACAGGAGAGATAAGGTCATAGACGGTACCAATTTTATTACCAATAGGGTAATAAAAGAACCTATAAAAGTTTTTGGTAAACTATCCCATGTTTCCAAGCTTAAATCAGATTATATGGAAAGTTTATCCAGGGAGCATAAAAATGGATGGGATGTTTTTCCCAATCCTTCCTATAATTTTGTTGGACATAATATCCCAATTTTTATAAACCTGCGTAGTGCTTCATCTAAAGGCAAGGAACTTTACCGTGATTTAATGAAGATAAAAAGTGAAAAGAAAAAGAAATCGAGGGAGGAAGGAATTCCAATGGAAAGACGTGACGGCAAACCTACCAAAATAGAAATAAGTAACCAAATAGATAGGAACATTAAAGATAATAATTTCAAGGATATATATCCAGGAGAACCTCTGGCTATGTTGTCGCTTAATGAACTTCCGGCCCTCTTGTTTGAACTTCTGAGACGACCGAGTATAACACCCCAGGATATTGAGGATAGAATGGTGGAAAAACTGTATGAACGATTCCAAATAATAAGGGATTATAAACCCGGAGATGGACTTTCTACTTCAAAAATCTCTAAGAAACTGAGAAAAGCAGATAACAGCACACGATTAGATGGTAAGAAACTCTTACGAGCCATTCAAACGGAAACAAGGAATGCCCGGGAAAAGCTACATACTTTAGAAGAAAATAAGGCATTGCAAAAGAACCGTAAAAGAAGAACGGTTTATACGACCAGAGAACAGGGTAGGGAAGCTTCCTGGCTAGCTCAGGACCTTAAGCGTTTTATGCCTATTGCTTCAAGAAAAGAATGGCGAGGATATCATCATAGCCAATTACAACAGATACTGGCATTTTATGATCAAAACCCAAAACAACCGTTAGAACTATTGGAGCAATTTTGGGATCTAAAGGAAGATACTTATGTCTGGAATTCATGGATACATAAGAGTTTAAGCCAACACAATGGTTTTGTGCCAATGTACGAAGGTTATTTAAAAGGTAGGCTGGGATATTACAAAAAGCTTGAAAGTGATATAATAGGATTTTTGGAAGAGCATAAAGTTCTAAAAAGATATTATACACAACAGCATTTAAATGTAATCTTCCGAGAGCGATTATATTTCATAAAAACTGAGACCAAACAAAAACTGGAGCTACTAGCTCGACCACTGGTTTTTCCAAGAGGAATATTTGATGATAAACCCACCTTTGTTCAAGATAAAAAAGTAGTTGACCATCCTGAATTGTTTGCTGACTGGTATGTGTACAGCTATAAAGATGATCATAGTTTTCAGGAATTTTACCATTATAAAAGGGACTACAATGAAATATTTGAAACGGAACTTTCCTGGGATATCGATTTTAAAGATAATAAACGGCAGCTAAACCCTTCGGAACAAATGGATTTGTTTCGTATGAAATGGGATTTGAAAATAAAGAAGATTAAAATCCAGGATATATTTTTAAAAATCGTAGCAGAAGATATTTATCTTAAAATTTTCGGACACAAAATACCGCTTTCCCTTTCGGATTTTTATATATCGCGGCAGGAGCGTCTTACTTTAGACGAGCAGGCCGTAGCTCAAAGCATGCGGTTACCTGGAGATACATCAGAAAACCAGATAAAGGAAAGCAATCTTTGGCAAACCACTGTCCCTTACGAAAAGGAACAGATTAGAGAACCTAAAATAAAATTGAAGGACATTGGGAAATTTAAGTATTTTCTACAACAACAAAAAGTGTTGAACTTGCTTAAATACGATCCACAGCACGTATGGACCAAAGCGGAGTTGGAAGAGGAACTGTATATAGGTAAACACTCTTATGAGGTGGTTCGCAGGGAGATGTTACTCCAAAAGTGCCATCAGTTAGAAAAGCATATTCTTGAACAGTTTCGATTTGATGGTAGTAATCATCCTAGAGAGTTGGAGCAAGGGAATCATCCAAACTTCAAGATGTATATTGTTAATGGCATATTGACAAAACGAGGAGAGTTGGAGATAGAAGCTGAAAATTGGTGGTTAGAATTAGGTAATTCAAAAAATTCTTTGGATAAAGTAGAAGTCGAGCTTTTAACAATGAAAACAATACCAGAGCAAAAGGCATTCCTGCTGATTTTAATCCGGAATAAGTTTGCCCATAATCAATTGCCGGCTGATAATTACTTTCACTATGCCTCAAACCTCATGAATTTAAAAAAATCAGATACATATAGTTTATTCTGGTTTACGGTAGCTGATACAATTGTACAGGAATTTATGAGTTTATAGAAAATTAAAATATGCTCTTTGACATATAATAAGAGGATTAAAAAGTTGTTTTCTAGTCTGCAAAAAAATATGTTTAAATATTGA
>NZ_FPJE01000047.1 GCF_900119185.1 Sinomicrobium oceani
GAAGAACTTTCACAGTATTTTGAGTACACCGAACCGATTCGCAAGATCATTTACACCACCAATGCCGTAGAGGGCTTCCACCGCCAGGTGCGTAAGGTGACCAAGACCAAAGGAGCCTTTACCAACGATATGGCCTTGCTAAAGCTGGTGTACCTGGCCACCAAAAATATCGAGAAGAAATGGACCAGCCCCTTGCAAAATTGGAGTTTGACCATCCAGCAATTATACATTAAATTTGGGAACCGGATTCCCTTGGATTTAGCGGCCTCCCCTTCGGGGGGTACCCCCCGAAGGGGAGAACAATCAGACAGAGTTTAATTTACAGACCCCTTTAATCATTATGCCAGTATGGGGTGGATCGTACCTTCGGGAGGAAAACAGCTTTCTGTGTTTTTACCTGCCGGTGAGTATTCCCTCAGGTTCAACGCTAACAATTCCAGTTTTATCCACAACGGCTCCGGAAATATGGGATTACCCAATTTCACTTTTGATGGTCGCATAGGATTTAATCATTTGGTCACCGGAGTGTATTCCGGAAAATTTTTCCATACAAGTTTTGAAGAAGATGTTAACAGCAACTCAACACATGCATATACAGGAAAATATAGCCATTACGGAACCTACCAGATCAACCTGGAATCTCCGGCTCCTGGTGATTATATTCTCGAATACTGGATTTATAATACCGGTTTGCAAAGTTGGGAACATAAAGAGGAACCCGTATCACTGACATCTTCCGGGAGTTTTAGCAAGACTATAGGACAGTCAAACCGGTATATCGACGAAATACGTTTTTACCCGGTACATGCACAAATAACTACATATACCTACGAACCCCTGGTAGGAATGACCAGTATGACCGATGTGAGTGGTCGTAAAACAACTTATGATTATGATGATTTCAATCGTCTGGAATTTATCCGTGACGATAAGGAGATGTTGCTCCAGGAAAATAAATATCATTATAAAAACTAACCGGCACGACCTACATTATATAGAAATGAAAAAAAATATACTTTTAATTTGTATAAGCTTGTTTTGTAGTTTTTTAACTATAGGCTTATCTGCTCAAAATGTTCAGTTAGTAGGTGATACTAATGTGAACTATAATGATTCTGAAATTTACGAGGTTGTTGGATATCAGGGGAATATATCAGGAGCTATATGGACTGTGCAGGGAGGGACAATAACTTCTGGTGGCAGTGGCAGTGCCATTAGGGTAAAATGGGATCAGGCAGTGAATAGCGGAACGGTACGCTTTAATTATCCCGCTGCCGGAAGTTTTTCACTGTCAATTGTAATAGGAAATTTGCCTCTTGTTGATCCACCAGCCCCTGTTATTAATAGTGCTGTATGTGGGGCTGTAACTTTAGCAAGAGGAGGATCGGTTCCCAATGGTACTACCTGGTATTGGCAGGGGACAAATCCGAACGGACAAAGAACGGACCTGGGGTCCGGGGCAAACTTTACGGTTACCAGTAGTGGTACTTATTATATCAGGGCCCGTAAATCTACCGGAGCCTGGAGTACAGGGAGCGGATCTGTTGCGGTAACGGTTACAAGTAATCCTCAATCCCCCACGATGCCTCAAATCATTAATAATTGTGGTCATACGGTTTTGGTCCGGAGTAATCCTCCCCAGGGAGTCGCGTGGTATTGGCAGAGTAGTCCTACGGGTACAAGCATGAGCCCGGAAAATGCAAAAGACACTGTCAGACTAAGTGCGGGCACAGTATATTATTTAAGAGCAAGAAACGAGAGTATGGCTTGCTGGAGTAGTGCCCGGGTAATAAACTATACGGTTAACGGAGGAGGAAAAACCTGGTATGCGGATAAAGATGGTGACGGATTCGGAGATCCTAACGATACGATCGTCGCTTGTACGGAGCAGGAAGGGTATGTAGCCAATGGGGACGATCTCTGCCCTGAAGAAAAAGGGACATACTACGGATGTGCCAAACCTCCTTATACCCCGGTACAATTCAGTAATGATAACTATGTTTACACCCGGACTTATACCAGGGCAATGTCCGATCCGTCAAGCGTAACGCTGGTGGAGGATGTCCGGGAATCTATTGTGTATTACGACGGTCTGGGTAGACCAAAACAGGAAATAGGCATACGGCAGACTCCCGGGGTAAAGGATATTGTAACGCATATCGATTATGATGCCTTTGGCCGTCAGGACAAGGAATATCTTCCTTTTGTTCCTGCTTCCTCATCGGACAGCTATGGTAGTTTCCGTAGTGGGGATGTGGCAGGGAGTACCCAGGCGTATTACCAGGCAAGATACCCTGCGGATTTTACGGGACTCACGGTCTCTCAGGTCAATGCGTATGCCCGGAAGCAGTTAGAGGCTTCCCCGCTGAACAGGGTAGAAAAGCAGGCGGCCCCGGGTAAGGACTGGAGACAGGGTAGTGGACATGAGGTGGAGTTTGACTACGATACCAATACCGGGCAGGAAGTACGCCTTTACCAGGTGAATATTACGGTTAACGAATCTCCTGCCGGAGTATTTACCTATATCCCCGCCCTGGTGTTGTCTTCGGCAAACAACGGGTATTACGGAGCGGGACAATTGTATAAAACAATAACCCGCGATGAGAACCATAGCGGGACAACAAAAGATCACACCACGGAAGAGTTTAAGGACAAGCAGGGCCGGGTGGTCTTAAAACGGTCGTACAATAGTGGTGCCCAGCATGACACGTATTACGTTTACGACGATTACGGAAACCTGACCTATGTAATCCCTCCTAAAGTCAATATTTCAGATGGGATATCCGGGACAGAGCGCAACGAATTGTGCTACCAGTATCGCTATGATGGCCGTAATCGCCTGGTCGAGAAGAAGCTTCCTGGTAAAGCGTGGGAGTATATCGTTTACAATACGCTGGACCAACCTGTGATGACGCAGGATTCGCTGTTAAAGGCTCAAAAGCGATGGCTTTTTACCAAGTATGATGCTTTTGGCCGGGTGGCTTATACGGGGTTTCATGGTAGTGAGAGCAGCAGAACGGTCCTGCAAAATACGGCCAACAATACAGCTACCTATAAGCCATTTGTAGCCAAAACCACTACGCCGAACACCTATGCCGGCACTGCGGTGTATTATAATAATGATGCCATTCCGCATGGCATGGCAGAGATCCTTACGATCAACTATTACGACGATTATACCTTTGACCTGGCCGGGTTAACCAAACCCACGAATGTATTGGGACAGGCTGTGGACAAAAGAACCAAAACAATGGCCACGGGAAGTAAGGTCCGTGTGTTGGGCACCGATCACTGGATCACCACCCTGAATGCCTATGACAGCAAGGGCCGATTGATCTATACGGCCAGCAGGAACCCTTACCTGAACACTACCGATGTGGTGGAAAGCCTGCTGGACTTTACCGGTAAGGTACTAAAAACCCGGACCACCCATACCAAAGGCAGTAATGCCCCTATAGTGACCACCGATATTTTCGAATACGACCATGCAGGCCGGCTTTTACGGCAGTTACAATGCCTGGGAGGCGATTGCGGTACGGAAGAAGCTTCGGCCGCGAATATCGAATTGAACGAACAGCTTACAGGGCATCAGAGTAAAATAGCCAGCAGTTCTGTTATATTAAAACCCGGTTTCCATTTCAAGGCCACCAGTAGCGCCAGTTTTAGTGCTTCGATCAGCATTCCCGGCGAACTTATCGCCGAAAATGTGTATGATGAATTAGGGCAGTTAACGGAGAAGAAGGTGGGGAATACGCCCCAAAACCCTTTACAACGCATAGCGTATACATACAATGTCCGGGGATGGCTGACGGACATCAACGATGTAGATCATCCTTCGGGAAAGTTGTTTAACTTTCAGATCAACTACAACAAGAGCCGAAGCGGAACGGTAACCCCATTGTTTAACGGAAACATAGCGGAGACGTACTGGAAGACGGGCAGTGACAATACGATGCGACGTTATGCCTACAGCTATGATGCATTGAACCGGATCACTTCCGGGAAGTTTAACGGTGGCGGGCAGACGGACCGTTATACGGTAGAAGGTATTACTTATGATAAGAACGGGAATATAGAACACTTAACCCGCAGGGGACACCTGAACAGCGGCGCCACTTCTTTCGGGGTGATGGACAACCTGGCTTATACCTATGATACGGGTAACAAGCTTTTAAAAGTAACGGACAGTGGTAACAAGACCTACGGATTTAAGGACGGGACCAATACGAACAACGATTACACCTATGATGCCAACGGCAATTTACTGACGGACGCCAATAAGGGGATCACCGGGATTAGCTATAACCATTTAAACCTTCCTACCCAGGTCAGTTTCGGGAGCAATAAAATTGCTTATATTTACGATGCCTTTGGTACTAAGTTAAAGAAGGAAGTTACCCAGGGAAGTTCTGTGACAGGTACGGAGTATGCCAATGGATATATCTATGAGAATGGGCAACTACAGTTTTTTAGTCATCCGGAGGGCTATGTAACCAAAGAGAGCGGTACTTATACATATATTTACCAGTATAAGGATCATTTAGGCAACGTGCGAGTGACCTATGCAGACCTGAATAACAATGGGGTGATCGACCCGGCTACCGAAACTTTGTCGGAGAACAATTACTATCCTGGGGGATTGTTACACCGCGGCTATAAAAGCATGGTAAGTCCAAGTACCAACTTTATAGCCGAGAAGTTTAAATATCAAGGTGAAGAATATAACGAAAGTCTTGGATTGAACTTGTATGAATTTGATTTAAGACATTATTGTCCTACTCTTATACGGTTCCATACTCCCGATCCTTATGAGCAGTTTATGTCTCCTTATGTAGCTATGGGAAATAATCCGGTAGTTGCTTTTGACCCGGATGGAGGTAATTGCTATGATGCCAATGGAAATGTGATTTCTTGTCCCGATGGAGATATCTACGATGATTACAGGGGTAGTGATACCCAGCATGTTACTGTTTTAGATGAAGTCACAGTGAGTCCATCTGGAGGGAGCACTCCAAATACTTTTCAGGATGCACAGATAGGCAAGATTTTTGGGAGCAGGGGAGAAAAAATAGCTCCTGCTATAACTGAATTATCCGGTTGGGAACATACTTTTGCAGAAATAGCAGAAAATCTACAAGGCTATCGGGTTGTAGTAGCCTACGGAGCAAATTATCATGTGAATGACCAAGGTGTAATAATCGGTGGAGGATATAAAGGAGGTCTTGGCGCGATAGGGTTGATAGGAGGAAGTTATGATCCGAAAAACCTAATAAGAGTGGCTAAAATTTTGAATAAGGGAGGTTTAACTAAAATAGGGAGAGCTTTACAGAAGCATGGCAGTCGTGTAGGGTCTAAATTTCCACAGGCCACGGGAAATCCCGCGACTATAAATGCACAGGGAGAAAAAATTCTTAATGAGATTTTAAATAACCCTGGCTCAACAGCTACAACCCGACACCATGCAAGATTTGGAGATATTGTGGAAATAGTAGCTCCAAATGGGCAAGGGGCAAGATTTAGTAAAGACGGAAAAACATTTATTGGATTGATAGAAAAGTAAAGTTGTATGAAAAAATTTGAAATTCAAATAGCAAGTGTTCCCGATAGAGAGAATTTAGTAGCAGAAATATGGTTAGGTGATGATCTTATATGTGAAATAAATAACGAAAATGGGCATTTTGAAATAGAGTTTTATACTGAGATAGTAGGAAAAATAAACTATTCGGTCTTTTTAGAAATATTGCAAAAGGCAAAAGATAAACTTTTAATATCCTAAAGAATCATTTTTGAATTTACTCCCAAAACCGCCCACTGTGGCGGTTTTCATTTATAGGCTTCCTGGGTTTTTATCCCCGCTCTACGAAGTGTTCCGAGCTCTGCGAACGTCTCCGACTTCGCAGCTCACTGCACATCAAGGACAGGCCAAAACGTCATGACCAAGGAACGGTCATTGCAGCGATAAATAAAGTAAGACTTGTGAGTAACCGGGATACACCCCGGATAGGCGTTTTTCGTTTTTTTCTTTTTATTGAAGATTTGGGTAGCGAAGTTGCAAACTCCTGAGCTGAGCGGGAGAAGGTGGGTAATACGCCCCAAAACCCTTTACAACGCATAGCGTATACATACAATGTCCGGGGATGGCTGACGGATATCAACGATGTAGATCATCCTTCGGGAAAGCTGTTTAACTTCCAGATCAATTACAACAAGAGCCGTAGCGGGGTGGTTGATCCTTTATACAATGGTAACATAGCAGAGACGTATTGGAAAACAAGCAACGATAATACCATGAGACGTTATGCCTACACCTATGATGCATTGAACCGGATCACCTCCGGGAAGTTTAACGGTGGCGGGCAGACGGACCGTTATACGGTAGAAGGGATTACCTATGATAAGAACGGGAATATAGAACATTTAACCCGCAGGGGACACCTGAACAGTGGCGCCACTTCTTTCGGGGTGATGGACAACCTGGCTTATACCTATGATACGGGTAACAAGCTTTTAAAAGTAGCGGACAGTGGTAACAAGACCTACGGATTTAAGGACGGGACCAATACGGGCAACGATTATACCTATGATGCCAACGGCAATTTACTGACGGACGCTAATAAGGGGATCACCGGGATTAGCTATAATCATTTAAATCTTCCTACCCAGGTCAGTTTCGGCAGCAATAAAATTGCTTATATTTACGATGCCTCGGGAACCAAATTAAAGAAAGAGGTTACCCAGGGAAGTTCTGTGACAGCAACGGAGTATGCCGGGAACTATATCTATGAAAACGGGCAGTTGCAGTTTTTTAATACCCCGGAAGGTTATGTGACTAAGGAGAACAATACGTATACGTATGTTTATCAGTATAAAGATCATCTGGGGAATGTACGATTGTCCTACACCAATACGGGGACAGCAAGTGCCCCGCAACTGGAAATTATCGAAGAGAATAATTATTACCCATTTGGCCTGGAACATAGAGGGTACAATAATCAGATCAATGGCCCGGAAAATAACTATCAAACCTACCAGGGCAAAGAACATCAAAAAGAACTTAGTCTGAACTGGCATGACTTTGGGGCAAGGAATTATAATGCAGCTATTGGTAGATGGATGTCTCCCGATCCGTTGTCGGAAGAGTTCCCGGAATGGTCACCCTATGTTTTTACATACAATAACCCTATAAAATGGACTGACCCAACCGGGATGGCGCCAGAAGACATAGTTATCCGAATGTTAAATGAACAAGGTAAATCGGTAGAGGCGTTTAGAATACATACAGATTTAATTGAAACAGAAGTCAATTTAGAATCTAATGGGTTGACTTATACAGGAACAGAAACGACAAATGTTTATTTTGATGACAAATTAACAGACTATACCGAAAAATTAGGTGGTAGTGAGTATTTACCGGATGCTTTGTCTATAAATGCAAGTGCAGAAGCTGCATATAAAGGAGGAGCGCAACTTGAAGTTTCTGTATTAGGTATTTTGAAAGGAGAAAACAAAGGAGATTTTGGTGTCACACTTCAAATGAATGGTCTAATGGGAGTTGAAGGAGGTATAACAGGTACTCTAACAGGTTTTTATGCTACACAGCCTAATCCGGATTTAGATGTTTTTAAAGGTGCTGAAATGGGCTTGCAAGCAGATGTTAAAGCTTTTGGTCCAGCTTCCATAGCAGGAGCGTATCATCGAGGAGTTGAGTTTCAGAAACCTTTTGACAAAAATTGGAATTGGAGAGGATTTACAAAGACGACATACGAGGCTATTTCTTTGGGTGTTTCAGGAGGAGTAGTGCCTTTGCCTGTGAGTTTTTCGGGTTATCTGGGTGTGTCAGATTACATTTATAGGTCAGACAAATGAGAAAAAAATATATAACATCTATAATACTAATCTTGTTGATATTGTTCATTATGGGGTATTTGTACTTCCCAAAGAATACCGCATCTCCTGATAAATATTTTTCAGAAGAAAAACCTGCCAAAATTTATTTGGAATTTAAAAAGGGTGGCAATTTAGAATATCATTCCAAAATACCAAATGAGATAAGTGTTATTACTGACGAAGATACTATTAAACACTTCTATGAAATGTTTGAGTCTTTGGATTTTGATTTATGGGCTCGACACAGGGGAGATAGGGATTACAGTGTCTATATAAATATTGGGGAGCATAGAAGCAAAAAATATTTGATTAAAATGAGTCGTATTAATGGAGGCTATGTGTTTTTCTTTGAAGACGGTTTATATAGAAATGACGATTTAGCTAAACGTATAAATGAACTACTTAAAATAAGTTCAAATTAATTCTTACTTAGTGTAAAAATGCTAAAGCCCCGCTCTACGAAGTGTTCTGTGCTCTGCGAACGTCTCCGACTTCGCAGCTCACTGCACATCAAGGACAGGCCAAAACGTCATGCTCCTCTCTGAGGGGCTTCCAAAATGATGTTGA
>NZ_FPJE01000022.1 GCF_900119185.1 Sinomicrobium oceani
TAAACAGAAGTACCAATGCCTCAGCAGAATCCTTTAATGCCAAAATAAAAGCCTTTAGAGCACAATTTAGAGGGGTGAAGAATACTGAGTTTTTCCTATTTAGATTATCCAGAATTTTTGCGTAGTCCACAACAAATGGGAATGATCCCGGATACTGCAAGGGGCGGTCAGAGAAGGCCATCCGGAATAAGGACAAAAACAAAAGCCATATCAGCGTATTTCGCGTTGACATGGCTTTCGGAAATCATTGTTCGGGTCTTTTTGTCCCCCGGTATTTTTCCGGGTTTGCAAACTCCTGTTGCCTTTCCGCTCAATAATTTCTCCCGGGAAACAAACAGTCGAACTGTTATTGGTGTTTCCCTGGCATTTTTAAACGTCCTACTCGGATATACAATACTTTTGTCCATCCTTCCGGCATAAGATTTTACTCTTAACTTTCTGTCAAACCCTTGTACTGTATATCACAGCAGTAGTTTTTCGAGACGTTGCTTAAAAATTACCTTTAGTACAAGAACCTTTTTGCATTCAAGGTCGTATAAAAGTACAAAAATAAAAGAAGAAAAAAAAGAAAACAGGGAGTTAAAAATCAACAGTTTATGAACTGTACTTATTAACAATAGTTCATAAAAAAAGGCCATCCTGGGATGACCTTTAATACTTTCGGTAAGGGTAAATTAGCCTCGGATCTCTTTAATCCTTGCTTTCTTACCACGAAGACCTCTGAAGTAGAATATACGTGCTCTTCGTACTTTACCTTTTTTGTTTACTTCAACTTTCTGAAGGGCAGGCATATTGACAGGAAAAATACGTTCTACACCTACAGTACCGGACATTTTACGGATAGTAAAGGTTTCGGAAGCACCGCTACCTCTTCTTTGAATAACTACTCCTTTAAAAAACTGCGTACGGGTTTTTTCACCTTCTTTAATTTCATAATACACAGTAATCGTGTCTCCGGCTGAGAATTCCGGGAAATCTTTTGTTGTAACAAATTCGTCCTGGACAAATTTTACCAGATCTTCCATGGTTATATTTTTTATAAAAAACGGTTTCTTCAAAGCAACATTCACGTCTCTCGCCAGAGGTTGATTTGAAATCGGCTGCAAATATAGATAATTATTTTAATAGAAACAATGCCGGTTTTATTTATTTGATAACCGGATACCCTTCTACATCGGCCTGGTTTCTAAACTCTTCACTTGCCCGTAAGATCAACGTATCTTTTTGATGAAGCTCTCCGAAAACCTCTGTTTTTCCGTTCCCGTTACCTCCGACGGCCACCGGGACCCAGATTATTTTTCCGTCGGTAAGTTTCACGACATACATACCTTCGGTAGAATTCAGGACTGCGGAAGACGGGACTACGAAAGATCCCGGTCTCGATTTGACGGGAATGGATACCTCGGCCACCATGCCGGGGAGGAGTAGGTTCCCGTGATTTTCGACATCCATTTCCGATCGCTGGGAGCGCAGACGGTTATCGAGTGCACCGGCAAGCCGGGAGACTTTAGCTTCGAAATGAAGGTTAGGCAGGGATTTAACGGTAAACGATATGGTGCTTTGTGGCGAAAGGTAACTGATGTACCCTTCGGGAACATTGACGACCAGGCGAAGGTTTTTCTGTTCGTGTAAGGTAAATATGGGTTGCTCGGAACCTCTTCCGGAAGGCCCTACATACGCGCCCGGGCTTACATTGCGTGCGGTAATAACCCCGTCGAACGGAGCTTTGATCTGCAGGTAATCCCGGTTGACGATAATCTCTCGGTGATTGGCCCTGGCGGCTTCCAGTTGTGCGAGATCCGATTCCTGTTGTGCAAATGCGATATCCAGATCGTTGCGGGAAACTGTTCCGGGGGTTTTACTGGTTTCCAGCAACCGGTTATATGTGGCTTTGCTGGAGATGTACACAGCTTCGCGCGACTTGAGGCGCGATTCGGCTGCTGCCAGTTGCGAATTGATCTCCGGGGCTTCGAGTACAGCCAGTAATTGCCCGGTTTTTACCTCATTGCCGATATCGACTTTCAGGGTTTTGATAAAGCTGTTGACCTTGGCATAGAGATCCACCTCCTGGTAGGCCCTGAGTTCTCCGGGAATGCGTATGGTGGAAGACAAACTGTCGGGCGACAGCAGAAATGCTTCGGGACCATCTGCGGAAGTGGTCTCCTTCCCGTTGTTTTTATCGGTATCTCCGTGTCCGCATGCTTGCAGAATAAGCATGAGGCACAGCGTGATGAGAAAAGAATGATGGGTACGTTTCATAGTGTAACGAATAAAGAAAAAACGTGATATTTTATGATATGGATACTGCATGTTGCGGTGTTATTTGGAGAGTTTTGTATAGTGGATACTCGCTTCGTCTTCGGGATCGAGCGAAGGGCTTTGTGTGGAGGCTTTGCCTTGTCCCCAGGCAAAGGCCAGCGGCAACACGAGCAACGCTGCGAAGGTAGAGGCTGCCAACCCGCCGATTACGGCTCTTCCCAGGGGAGAAGACTGATCTCCCGCCTCACCGATCCCGATAGCCATGGGGATCATCCCTACGACCATGGCCAGGGCCGTCATGAGTATGGGGCGCAGCCGCAGGGCTGCAGCCTGTTTTGCCGCAGCGAAAGCATCGCCCGACTCCATACGGATCTGTTCGGCATTGGTTATCAGTAAAACAGCATTGGAAATGGATACCCCCACAGACATGATAATCCCCATATAAGACTGCAGGTTCAGTGTAGATCCGCAAAGCATGAGCAATACCAGCGATCCCAGGAGTACGGCAGGGACCGTAGCCAGTACGATGGCCGATACGCGGAACGACTGAAAGTTGGCCGCAAGCATAAGGAATATGACCACAACGGCTACGAGAAGGCCGCTTTCGAGACTACTCATTGTTTCCTCCATGGTGTCACTCATCCCGATGAGATCTACCTGGAGCCCCCGGGGAAGTTCGCCCATGGAAGCAATGGCTTTTTTTACATCTTCTGCAGCACTGGCAAGGTCTTTATGATCTGTATTTGCTGTTACGGTAAGTGTTGGCATTGCCCCGAGATTATCCGTTTCGCCATAACTATGTCCTTCGGACAGCGTGGCTATATCGCCCAGCACGGGCCTGGAGGCATTTTGTTTTAGGGGAATCTCCAGGATTTGTTGCTGATCTGTCATCTTGTTCTCCGGAACCTGCACCTGTACGCTGTAGCTGTACCCGGCTTTTTCGTCGATCCAGACGTTTTTTTCCGTAAAGCGCGAGGATGATGTGGATGCGATCAGGGAACGGGAAACATCGTTGATATCTACCCCGAGCTGTGCAGCCCTTACGCGGTCTATATTAATGCGAATGGCGGGGTAATTGATGGATTGCCCGATCTGAACATCACGCAGGTAGTCGATCTTTTTGAGAGTTTCCACCATTTTTTTCGCATATCGTTCGTTAAGTCTTTTGTTCCTTCCGGAAAATCGAACTTCAATAGGAGTAGGTGAACCCTGGCTCAGTATCTTATCGGTAAGTTCGATGGGTTCGAAGGAGAGTGTCATTTCCGGGGTAACCTTGCCTGCCATTTCCCGTATACGGTCTTTAAGAAGGTCCATGTCTTCATGGGCGCCTTCCTTAAGGGCTACCTGGAGAACAGACTCATGCGGACCTGCCACCCAGAGAAAAATGGGGCTTATGGAAAATAATTGCGGATGAAGCCCTACGTAGGCCGAGGTGATCGCCACATGCTCTTTGCCGACGAGATCTTCGATACCCTTTATCAGTTTTATGGTTTCCTTTTCATTGCGTTCTATACGGGTGCCGTCGGGCATACGTAATCTCACCTGAAACTGACTCCCGTTGACTTTTGGAAGTACATCACGGCCAATACTATTAAGGAGGAGGAAAGCGAGCAAACCGATGATGATCACATATCCGCTGACAATGACCTTGCGATAAGGAAGCATACGCTCTATAAAACGCAGATAGCGCATCCGGAAACGTTCGAAACGGCTGATGCGGCCATCCCGGTTACTGTCTTCGCGCTGTACCAGTTCGGCTTTCTGGTTCCAGGTATTGGATTCTCCTTCCGCATTGAGACCGGCCAGGGTATACGCTTCCGTATCCGTGAGCTCCTCACCACCGGGATGGTAATGGTGCTTTACTTTCATCAGCCAGTTGGCCATGATCGGAACGAAGGTCTGGGCCAGGAAATACGATATGATCATACTGAAACCGATGGCCAGTGCCAGCGGCAGGAAGAGCGACCCGGGGATACCTCCCATGGTAAATGCGGGGGCAAACACAGCAAGAATACACAACAGGATAAGTAGTTTCGGGAAGGCGATCTCTTTACAGGCGTCCCAGATAGCCAGCGCCTTGGGTTTCCCCATGTCCAGATGCTGGTGAATATTTTCTATGGTTACCGTACTCTCATCAACCAGGATCCCTATGGCCAATGCAAGGCCGCTCAGGGTCATGATATTAATCGTCTGTCCGAAAAGATTCAGGAAGAGAATGGCAGAGATCACGGATGCCGGTATGGTCAGGATAACGATAAGCGCACCCCGGATATCTCCGAGGAACAGCAATACCATAAGTCCGGTGAGAACAGCACCGATAACACCTTCGTGCAGCAGGCTCTCCACAGAATTCATCACATAGGCAGACTGATCAAATTCATAACTGAGATGTACGTCTTCGGGCAGTTGCTGTTGTATGCGGGGAATAGCCTTTTTGAGGTTTTGTGTGACTTCCCACGTAGAGGCATCCGCACTTTTGGCAATACTGAGGTATACCGATCTGCGTCCGTTTACCAGGGCGTACCCGGAAGTGACATCCGCACCGTCTTCGACCGTAGCCACATCCCTGAGATAGATATTGCCGACACTACCCTTGAACAGCGGAATGTCTTCGAAATCTCTGATGGAACGTATGGTGGTATTGGCCGGGGTGATATAGTTTTTATCTCCTATCCGGACATTACCGGAAGGGGCGGTCTGATTGTTCAGGCGTAATGCCTGTACGAGCTGGTCGGGCGTCATGTTTTGCCGGCGGAGCAGTTCCGGATCGGCTTTAATTACTACAGTTCTGACATTCCCTCCGAAAGGAGGCGAAGAAACCAGACCGGGAATAGCGGTGAAAGTAGATCTGACGTAAATATTGGCCATATCCAGCAGCTCGTTATTGCTCCGTTGTTCACTGCTCAGCACCAGCTGTCCTACAGGTAGCGTGGAAGCATCAAAACGGATGATAAACGGCGGGTTGGAGCCGGGCGGAAAAGCAGCCTGGATACGGTTGGAGAAGGCACTGACTTCGGCGGCGGCCTGTGCCATGTCGGTACCGGGATAGAAATTGATCTTCATCAGGGTGAGTCCCTGGATATTTTTTGTTTCAATACTCTTTACCCCGTTGACGAAGAGAAAGATGTTGATGTAGCTTTTGGCGAAAAAGGATTCCATCTGCTCCGGTGTATATCCTCCGAACGGATGAGAGACGTAGATCACCGGCATATCGAGTTTCGGGAATATATCTATTTTAATATCGTTGACCGCTTTGATCCCGAAAAAGAAAAGCGTAATGACCAGAACGAGAATGGTAATCGGTTTTCGTAAGGCGAAACGTATCAGATTCATGTTTTTTTTTGATATAGGTGGTTATAACTGGTCTTCGAACAAACTGAAATCTCCTGTGGCTGCAGCTTTCAGTAACAGGGCCTGCCAGACATTGTTGTAAGCGATATCCCTGTCGGTTTCAGCACGTACAAGGGCATACAGGGCCTGGGTGACCGTATTGAGGTCGGTCAGCCCGTTTTCGTACAACACGGTCTGGCGGTGATAGGCCTGTTGGGCGGCATCGACCTGTACGGGGGCTTCCCGGTAGTTGTCCAGTGCATTGCCGATCTTTTGTTCCGCATAGTTCAGTTGCGCTTCAATTTCCTGTTCACTGCGTTTGTATTCTTCCCGAAAGGCCTGACTGATATATTTCTGGGCTTTTACCCGTTGCGATCCCCGGAAGGGTTCCGTAATATTCCAGTTGATCCCGATACCGAGGAGATAATTACTTCTGTTGGGTTCTATGCCGTCCCAGTAGTTTTGGGTAAAGTTTCCCGTGGTAGCATAATCATGAAAAAAACCCGAACCTCTGGTTTGTATAACACCGACGAAGTTTACCGAAGGCAGTAATGAAGCTTTGAGAAATCGGGCACGGGCATCACTGTATGCTGCACGGCTTTCATACCATTGTAATACGGGATGTTCTGCATGTTTCAGGGGGGCTCCCTCAGGATTAAAAGTCATTGGAATCCTTGAAATAAAAAGGGTGTCAGGTTTAAAGTCGCGCGCAACGACCCCCATAAGAACAGCGAGGTTATTGCTTTGTTCCTGCCTGTAATCTATGGCTTTGGTCAGTGTGATTCTGGCGTTGGAATACGCGGCGTTGGCCTGGAGCGAATCAACTCCGGCAATGAGTCCGCTTTTGGTACGTGCTGCCACGATATTGCGAAAGGTTTCTGCGCGTTCCAGGTTTTTCTCGTAAGACAGCATAAGCTGCTGGGCGGCTACAACCTGAAGATAAGCTGCTGCGACTTTTATTTTATGTCGGAAGATTTCCTGTATCCGGTCCCTGGAATCCCGCGCTGTGGCCGCGGCCGCGGTACGGTTTCGTTGCCGGGCTTTACCGAAGGCAAAGACTTCCCAGTTAAAACTCGCGAAGTACAGGGAACCGAAAGCTGCATTCCAGTTTTCTTCTTCGTAAACCGGACCGGAAGAGGCCAGTCCGGATCCTCCGAAACCGAAAGAAGGACCATAAAGCCCGTTTATGGTTCCGTAATCGTTACGGGCACCGAGGTTTATGTCGGGAAGATAAGCCCTGTGTGCCTCTTTTTCCAGGCTTTGTGTGGCTTTCAGATAAGCATTTTTGGCTTTGATACTTCCGTAATTTTCTACAGCGAGGGAAACGGCTTCCCGCAAAGGCAGTATTTCCTGTGCAGAAACCGTGGAAAGCACGGAAAAGACCAGTAAAAGAACTAACTTTCCCTTGTCAGGGAGGTAAACGTTGTACATTACGAATGATGATTAATATGGTTTTGGAACCGTAAATGAAAAACATCATTCTGAAGTAAATTTGAAGAACCTCGGGTCTGCAGGAATTTTTAGGGAATTACGGTTTTTTTATCGCAATTTTTGATGATTTTGAAACAAAACGAAAGCCCTTTTGCCGGATACATCGTCTCCTTTTTTTGTACGATCTTCGGTAAGATATCTTTCGCAGCGGCATTAAAACCATAAGAACTTTCTGAGATTTTCAGATCAGGAAACAGCTGCCGGAATATGCAGGTCTTCTTCCTGCTTTTCGGGAAGTGCTTCCTTGTTTTCTGTGTGTTTGTTGAAATATATACTAAGGGTGTGCCATCCTTTATTATAGGTGTATGTGACCGTGAAATGATGTAACTGACATATTTGTTTCACGATAGAAAGCCCAAGGCCTATACCGGAATTGCACTGATCCCCTTTTTTAAAACGCATAAAGAGTTCTTCCGTGGGAATAGCCGGGGGTGTACCGGTGTTCTGCATGATCAGCCGGTCGCGGGTAAGCGATATTTTAATATGCCCGTTTTCGTTGTTATGCCTGATGGCATTACTGAAGAGGTTGGATAAGAGTATTTCGGCCAGAACCGGATGGATTTTAAGAGGTACCTGATCCGGAAATACCGTAGTGACCTGTAGTTTTTTGAGGGCCGTACGCTCTTCGTAGGTGTGGAGTACTTCCTGGCAGGAAATTCTGAAATCGAGTAATTCGGAGGTGTCGAATTCGTGATTTTCCAGTTTGGTCAGGAAGAGCAGTGATCTGTTGATCAGGGAAAGTTTGTCTATAGCTTTGTACATTTCCTCAATGAGCCCGGCCTGGGATGCGTCGATCCTGGTTTCGGTCAGGAGTTCCATTTTGCTTCTCAGTACCGCAAGGGGAGTCTGTAATTCATGCGAGGCATTTTCACTGAATTCTTTTACGGAAGTATAGTCTTCTATAGCTTTATCGGTCATTTTCTCCAGGAATATGTTGAGTTCCCGAAATTCCTTCGTATTGGTATGTTGCAGTCGGAGTGGTGTTTTTTCTTTGATACTGAAGTGCTTGATGGCTTTCATCGTATGGCGAAAAGGGGTAAAGATATACCGCGAAAGTATCCGGGCACACAACAGCAGGGACAGGATAACCAGTAACATTTTCCAGAATATGGAATGTAGCATTCCGGATAGGATCTCATCGGCCTTGGTGACGTAGTCGTAGGACGATATCTGGTAATTTTGCCCGGCTATCTGGTAATAGGAGTTTACCCGGATGAGGCATTCCTTTTTGCCGTTTTCATCAGTATGTTTGTAGCTTTCCTCTATTTGCACCCGGTTTTCAGGTAGCGGAGCGTTTATTTTCCGGATTAGGATAGGGCGTCCCTGGGTAAATTGGCTATCCGTATTTCCGGCTTTCAGAAGAACGGCTGCCTGGTCGTTAGCTGCGGTCATTCGGTTTATTTCGGCCTGATCCATGGCCTTTTTAATGTTGAGCAGTCCGATATACATGCTGATAGGGGTGATGAGCAGCACCACGCCGATAAACCACAGCGATATTTTATTGAGCAATTTCATATTCCGGAAGTGTTAAACTTGTATCCCAACCCGTATATGGTTTCGATGTAATCGGCCCCGCCGCATGCACTGATCTTTTTCCGAAGGTTTTTTATGTGCTGGTAAATAAAATCGAAATTGGGCAGATTATCGGTATAATCGCCCCAGAGATGGGTGGCGATGGATTGCCTGGATAGTACCCTGTTTTTATTGACGATGAAATAATGCAACAGGTCGAATTCTTTTGGGGTCACTTCCAGTCTGGTATTACAGACAAAGATTTCCATGGTGTCCGTGTCGAGCGTAATTTCGTTGCAGGCTATCAGGTTGGTGCCATCTGTTTTTTTTCTGCGGTACACCGCCCGTAGTCTTGCATGCAGTTCGGGGAGGTGAAATGGTTTGGTAATATAATCATCTCCCCCGCTTTCGAGTCCGGATATCTTGTCGTCGAGCGCATCTTTTGCGGATACGATAAGTACTCCGCTATTGATTTTTTCGAGTTGTATAAAACGAAGCAGATCCAGTCCGTTACCGTCCGGGAGCATGATGTCCAGAAGGATACAGTCGTAACTGTAAGACAACAGTTTTTCGCGGGCACTGTTCACACTGTCCGCACATTCACAGATAAATCTTTCCCCGACAAGAAAATCATTAAGACTTTCCGAAAGCTCTTTGTTGTCTTCTACGATGAGTACTTTCATAAGTTTTTCTTCTCAATTAATAACATAGATATATCACATACCGCAAGTTTGCGGAAAGCAGAAATATTTATGGACGTCAGAAGGTGTGTTAATGCCGTCATCAGTACAGGAATACACAGGGCTTATCCCGGGATGGTTTACGGCAGAAAAACAAAAAAGTAAAGTTAAGTTAAAAATTATTACCCCCGGAATAAAGTCGGGACTTATGGATTTTCGAAACAAAAAATATAGTTCTTCACCTGTTTTTGATAAAAAAGAATCTATTTTTGTAATCTCTCAAATTGCTCCATGATGTTTTTGCTAAAAAAGATAGTACGAAAATGAGATAGCAATATTAAGTTTTTCGTAGTTTTAAAAACCGGAAAAAATAGCTGTTAAAACAGGTTTCTCCATTGCGCAAAACTAACACAAATAATCTGATTTTCCTGGTAAAACGGGGAGACGAGAAAGCTTTTGAAACACTGTATCGCCTGTATGCGAATAATCTGTTTCTCATTGCGAAATCTTATCTCAGGGATGATTTCTCCGCGGAAGAGGTCGTACAGGGGGTTTTTATTTCTTTGTGGGATAAACGGAAAGATATTCGCGTAAAGGATAATATCGGAGGGTATCTGTTCAAAATGACCAAAAACAGGTGCCTGGATATCCTGCGCAAACCGAGAAAAATTATTTCCATAGAGGATGAAATCCTTTTGGAGGAAGACAAGATCAATTTTAAGGCCCTTCAGGATGAAGGAGCTTCTTTCCTGCTCGAGGAAGAACTGGAAAAACGCATAGAAGAAGCAGTAGCATTACTTCCCAAAACCTGCAAGATGGTTTTTCTGAAGACCAAGGTAGACGGGCTGAATTATAAAGAAACGGCGCGGGAACTTGAAATTTCGGTGAAAACAGTAGAAAGTCATATGACCAAAGCCTTGAAGCATATGCGCTTTCACCTTAAAGAGTTTATGTGTATTTTCCCCTTCTTCGGATTATAGTGCTATAGGGAATCACTGGTATTATATATTTTTATATTTACACTCCGCTTTGAGTTTCTTCTTGGTGTAACCGGGCCGGAAATACCGGGGTCCTACTTCTTTTTATAACGCTACATCTTATCTATGCCGTTACCGGAAGAAAGTTATCGTTGAAGCACTTACCATACGATTCTGAAAATATATCATGAAGCGGGATAAACAGGGTCCATATTTCCAATTGTCAAAAACCCCCTCTCTTTTTTATAAAATTCTGAAAATTCAAGGTTTTTAAAGAAAATCCTGAAAAAAGTAAAATTAAACTCAGGGTGGATGATCTTTTTAACGTCTTATTAATATAAACTTAACACATTTTGTAAAAGTATGGGGGAAGATACTTTATTAAAATATATAAAAGACGAGTTAACCGGGGAGGAAAAACAGACCGTTGTTTCCTGGATTAACAAGTCCGAAAAAAACAGGCAGCGATATGCCGTACTCAAAGCAGAGTACACGGCTTCCGGATTTAATTCGCAGGCTCTCGATGTAGAAAAGGCCTATCGCAAGGTTCGTAAGAGCGGGAAAAGAAAACAAAGAAACAGGAAAATAAGGTCGGGGATAGCTGTTGCTGCCATAGGCTTACTTGGATATTTTTTCTTCTTTACCAGGGAAACGAATATCAGCAATACTATAGTTCCGGAAAGTATGGCTATGGTCACGGTTGTGACACCGAAAGGCGCCAGTAAAGACATTGTTTTACCCGATGGTACTCATGTGGTCCTCAATGCCGACAGTGAGTTGAATTACAGCAAGACGTTCAATGACGATGTGCGGGAAGTATATCTCTACGGGGAAGCTTATTTTGATGTGGTGCGGGACACCACACGTCCGTTTATCGTCCATGCGGATGATATGAGTATTAAAGTACTCGGAACCTCCTTCAATGTACGGTCATATTCGGAAGATTCCGAAATACAAACCACATTGGTTCACGGCTCGGTAGAAATACAGGGAACTTATATATCGCCGGTAAGGTTAGAGCCCTTACAGACTGCTTCTCTCGGAAAGAGCGATAAGCAACTGGAAATAAAAAGTGTTTCGCGTGAAGAAGCTGCTCCCTGGAAAGAAGGAAAACTGATTTTCCGGGAGACACCTCTCGAAAATGTACTGGAAGATCTGGAACGTAAATATGATGTGCTGTTCGAAGTTCGTTCCGATGGTCTTTACGAATACCTCTATACGGGGACATTTGATAATCTCAGTATAGACGAAGTTCTTAGGGTATTAAAAATATCATCTCCTATTACCTATCGTAAAGAAGGTCAAAAAATAATCCTGGATTAGGATAAAAATAAAGAAGAAGGTGCGGCAACACCTTCTTCCCGTTGAGTGTTTAATTGAACTAAAACCAGTCTTGTTTAATCAAAAAAACGTTTAAAAGTATGAAAAAAAACTATCGTTTTAAACCGTTTTATGGGTATTGGCATTCTCTTGCCGCAAAAATACCCGTAGGACCAATGATCAGGGTAATGAAGATCTATGTCGTGTTAGTATGTCTTACAATCGGGGAGTTATTGGCTTCAAATGTTCGTGCGCAAAATATTACATTGCGAATGGAAAGACAGCATCTCTCCGAAGTTCTTTCGGCCATTGAAAAAAGAACCAATTATCATTTTTTCTACAATTCACGTTTAGTCGATGTATCCAAAATTGTGAGCATTAATATCGATAATGCAGCGCTTGAAGAAACCATGGAGAAGTTGCTTACCGATATGGAAATCGATTTTAAAGTGGTGAAGAATCAGATCGTACTTTTCCCTAAAGGAGATACCTATGCGGTGAAGATGATTGAGGATCTTATCAAAGAGGCCGAGGAAAAAAGCGCCCGTAAAGAAATAGAACATGTAAATACACTGCTTGCGGAAACCGCAAGAGGATTAAGGACTGCCATGCAGGATGTCGTACGTGGTACGGTTACCGATGAAGATGGTATACCGTTGCCGGGAGTAAATATTGTGGTAAAAGGTAGCACTATCGGTACACAGACTGATTTTGACGGAAAATATACGATTGCAGCCAAGCAGGGACAGGTTCTTAGCTTTTCTTATGTCGGACAAAAAACCGTAGATGTAAGGGTAGGAGCATCGGGAGTCGTCGACCTTCAGATGGAAGAGGATGCCCAGGCGCTGGAAGAGGTTGTAGTAGTGGCATATGGCGTTCAGGATAAGGAAACCATGGTAGGTTCGAATACCTCCATAAAATCCGAGATGATCGAGGACAGACCGCTGACCAACATCGCTAAAGCATTGGACGGTAATGTACCCGGTGTACAGGTAGCCACTGCTTCCGGGCAGCCCGGAAGTGGTCTTAGCGTAAGGATAAGGGGGGTATCTTCCTATAACCTTTCGAATTCTCCGCTCTATATCCTGGACGGAGCTGTTTTTACAGGAGATCTTTCCGATCTGAACCCTAATGATATCGAATCTCTGAATGTTCTGAAAGATGCATCTGCAACCTCCCTGTACGGAGCTGCAGCAGCGAACGGTGTCGTATTAATAACTTCCAAAAAAGGAGGTAAAAGGGGTAAGGGAACGTTCAACTTTAATGCGTTTACAGGGATGGTTACCAGAGGTATCCCGCAATATGACCGTGTAAATGCCGATGACTATTACGTTCTCACATGGAACTCCATGCGCAACGGATATCTGGCAAGCACTTCCGGAGCTACCATAGAGGAAGCCAATGCCTATGCTTCCAGCGAACTGATCAGTGATAATCTTAAGAACAATATCTATAATGTAGCGGATGACGAAGTTGTCTTAGACGGGGCGCTGAATCCGGCCGCTTCTAAACTCTACAATGATTTTGACTGGGAAGATGCGGTGACCCGAACAGGGATTATCCAGCGCTACGACCTGAGCTACGGAAATACGACAGATACAGGAAACTTCTTCAGTTCGGTTTCCTATAATAAAGAAGAAGGATATGCAATAAGAACAGGTTTCGAAAGATTCACAGCGAGAGTTTCTACGGACAGACAGGTTACCGACTGGCTTAAACTCGGAGTTTCGTTGAACGGAAATATCTCTCAGAGTAACCAGGCGGAAAGCGAAGGAGGAAGCTCTTATATCAACCCGTTCTATTTTACCAGGGGTATGGGACCTATCTATTCTCCGTACTTATATGATGCCGAAGGAAACCCTGTATATGATGAGGAGGGGAAACGAGTGTATGACGGAGTAGAAACCCGCGGCCGGGGTGCCGGAGCAAGTGTAGGCCGGAATGTTATTCAGGAAACATTACTGAACAGAAGGTATCTGGAAGCGAACAGTATTATGTCTCGCGTTTTTGCAGAGTTTAAACTCACCGAAGATTTGACTTTTACAACCAATGCTACCTATGATGTAAGAAATCAGGGATATGACTATTATTCGAATAAAGTTATTGGAGATGCTTATGAGACCGGAGCCCTGTCAAGAACAGAATACAAGTACACCGGGGTAACGTTAAACCAGTTATTGAACTATAAGAAGTCCTTCGGGCAGCATAATTTCGGTGCTTTGATAGGACATGAGTCTTTTGAATATAAATATGACTACCAATATCAAAGAAAAATCGAACAGGTAGTAAACGGAATTTATGAGTTTTCCAATTTTCTTACCACCACAAGCTTAAATAGTTATGATAGAAGGTTAAACAAAGAATCCTGGTTTGCCCGTTTGAACTATGATTTTGATGGTAAGTATATTGCTTCGCTATCAGCAAGGAATGACGCAACTTCCAGATTCAGTGATCAGGAGAATAAAGGTACGTTCTGGTCAGCCGGTTTGGGATGGAATATAAGCAGGGAAGATTTTCTATCCGGTATCAAAGAGATTACCTTCCTCAAATTCCGTACGTCGTACGGACAGGTGGGGAATGACGGAGGTATCGGAGCAGATCCGGGCTGGCAGGCGGATTTGAATCTGTACAATTTGGGGGGCTATTTCAACGCAGGAGAACCCGGTGTTTATTATACCCAGGTAGGGAACAGAAACCTGACCTGGGAATCGAATGACCAGTTTGATGTCGGGCTGGAATTTGGTCTTCTGGATGACAGGATAACAGGTTCAGCCGAATATTTTAAGCGAAGAACGAAAGATATGATCTTCGAAATCCCGACTCCGGGCTCTGCAGGTGTTCCCGGAAACGGTTATTATGACAACATAGGAATTATGCAGAATACCGGATGGGAGTTTTTATTGAACTTTGCACTCGTGAGACACCAGGAATTTAGATGGGATCTTTCCGTTTCCGCATCGCTGTATAAAAATAAAATGATAGAGCTCCCGCAGGAAGAAATTATCAATGGCACGAAGAGATTGGCAGAAGGACGTTCTATGTACGACTTCTGGCTGAGAAACTGGTATGGTGTAGATCCGAGTGATGGTGCCCCTCTATACGTCCAGGACCCGGAGATCGCTACTGATGACAATACCAGGGTTATGGAAGACGGAACCATGGTGACCACAGATCAGTCTAATGCGAAATACGATTATGCCGGAAGTGCTATTCCGGACGTTACAGGATATTTCACTACGAATTTCTCTTACAAAGGGTTTTACCTCAATACTTTGTTTACATATCAGTTAGGAGGAAAGATCTATGATAGTAACTATCGTTTGCTTATGGGGTCTTCCCCGGAAGGAGATGCTTTGCATACCGATATGCTCAAAGCGTGGAAAAATCCCGGAGATATAACCGATGTACCGGTAATGAGTACCCAGAATGTAGCAAGTGCTTCGGCTTTATCTTCGAGGTGGCTTTCGGACGCGAGTTATCTAACGTTAAAAACAGCAACGGTAGGATATAACTTCACTCCGGCGCAAATAGAAGGACTCGGAATTTCGGGATTGAAAGTCTATTTAAGTGCAGAGAATGTTTTCTCTTTAACAGACAGGGTAGGTCTGGAACCGGCACAGTCATTTAACGGGACGACCACATACCGTTATACGCCATCAAGAATACTTGCATTGGGACTTAATTTGTCATTCTAATTGTAAAAAAATTTAAAAAATGAAAAAAGTCAAAATATATTTATCCTGTATTGCTGTTAGCGGACTTCTCTTTATGGGGGCATGCAGTAATGATTTTCTGGATGTGGAGCCTACGGATGCAGTTAGTGAGGATTTGGTTGCTTCTTCCGGAGAAAACCTGATGGCTGCCATAAATGGTATGCATCGCAATATGTACAAGAGACAGAACGATAGCCAGGGGCAGAACGGGTACACCGCGCAGATGATCAACGCCGATGTTATGGGAGAGGATGTTATTCTTCCTACTACGGGGAACGGTTGGTTTGTAACGGTGTTACGATGGTTGCATACGGATAACGAATCGTCGAGCTATGTTTCCTATCCCTGGGATTTCTGGTATTCGATGATTAAAAACGCAAATATTGTCCTGGCTAACGGAGAAGAAGCAGAAGGCGATCCTCTATTGGTAAACAAAGCACTCGGAGAAGCTCATGCATACAGGGCATTCGGGCATTTTCAGTTGGTTCAGATGTTCGGGAAACGCTATGTTGCCGGTGAAGCGAATGACGCATTGGGAGTGGTGATCAGGACCGATGGTTATGATAACGATCCCAAACCAAGAGCAACAGTACAGGAAGTCTATGATCAGGTCTGGGAAGATCTGGAGAAAGCGGAAGAATTGCTTGACGGAACTACGCATACCAACAATTCTCATTTTTCCGTAGCCAATGTGCGGGGAATAATGGCAAGGGTAGCTTTGGTACAACAAGATTATGAAAAGGCAGCGAGCTATGCAGAAGCTGCACGTGAAGGGTATTCCCTGATGTCTGCTGATGATTATAAATCCGGATTTAATGACTATAAAAATGGTGAATGGATGTGGGGAATACACATTCAGGAGGATCAATCGGACGGTTATGGTAACTTTATGGCCTTTATGTCCAGAAACTATGCTTCCACGCAGATCAGAACATCTCCTAAAGTAATGAATGTTTTACTGTATGATGCATTTCCGGATAGTGATGTAAGAAAACAGTTAGTGGATCCTACCGGTCTGCATGAAGATCTTGACTTGCCTTCGAATTTTTCGAAATTCGAGTATACTTCCCAGAAATTTATGGCAGCATCTACTTCTTTAAGTATTGGGGATGTACCTTTTATGAGGGCGGCCGAAATGTACCTGATAGAAGCAGAGGCCAAATATAAAATGAATCAGGAAGCCGCATCGAAATTGGTATTGGCGGAACTGGTATCCGCAAGAGATCCGGAATTTCTTGCTTTTACTACCACCGGAGAGGCTTATTACGAAGAGCTATTACTACAGCGAAGGATGGAACTTTGGGGAGAAGGATTCCGGTTCTTTGATCTGAAGCGTCTGGGAAGAAAGCTGGACAGAACCGACACCAATACAAGCAGAACCGTAATTAACAATCTCTATGTAGTGGAGCCTGATGATACGCGTTGGCAATGGGCAATTCCCCGCCAGGAGATTAATGCCAATGAAGAGATCGAACCGAATCCTTAACGGAGCGGCTCCGATATTTCTATCAAAAACTATGAAGGCGATTTATCCGGTGTTTCCGGATAGATCGCTTTTTTTATTACATTTATGGAAACTAAAATTTTACACCATGAAGAAAAAACAACTAAAAGCAAGATTGAGCTTAAACAAACAAACTATCAGCAGGCTGTCCGGTAAAGAAGCATCCCGTATTATGGGCGGTGACGGAGACACTACTCAAAACCATACCGTCTGTGATTGCGATCTGGCCGAAACAGACCAGGGCGCTGGATGCGAAGGTTCATTTATGTTAGTCTGTGAAACATTAGGGTGCGGGGACAATACCGGAACCCGGCTGCCCTCCTGTTGGAATTGTTAAGAGATACAATAGAAGGAAAAATGAATAGTAAAACCCAGGCATATTTTTTACAACATGCCTGGGTTTGTGTTTTTAAACAATTTGCTGGAATGCAGGTGTTTTTAAAATTTTAATCTTATCCGGATTTTCTCCGGAGACCTTTTTTGACCGCGTTAACACATTGCCCGGATTATCCGGAAGCGCTACCGGTATTCATCGGGAGGGTGGAACAAACCCGGGGATTATTTATTCCCGGGTAAGCCTGAATAGTGCCATTTAAGAGATTGGGTATACACCGAACCGGTTTGGGTTAGCAGCTAACCCATTCCCTTTAGCGGTCAACCTAACCTGTTTAGCTGCTTAAGCAATTACATATACAGCGTAAGTAACCCGGTTAGCGGTAAAAGCAGTTCGGTTAGCCGCTAACGTAATCCCTTTAACGGCTAACCCATTCCCTTTAGCGGTCAACCTAACCTGTTTAGCTGCTTAAGCAATTGGGTATGCGGCGTAAGTAACCTGGTTAGCGGTCAACCTGACTGTGTATGCTGCTAAACAAATCCCTTTAACGGCTAAACCATTTCCTTTAGCGGTCAACCTAACCTGTTTAGCCGCTTAAGCAACCTGTTTGGCGGTCAACCTAACCGTGTATGCCGCTAACGTAATCCCTTTAACGGCTAACCCATTTCCTTTAGCGGTCAACCTAACCTGTTTAGCGGCTTAAGCAATTGCTTATGCCGCTTAAGTAACCCGTTTAGCGGCTAACCTAACCGTGTATGCTGCTAACTTAATCCCTTTAACGGCTAACCCATTCCCTTTAGCGGTTAACCTAACCTCTTCCGGTGTCAAAGGGATTGTGTTCATGGCCGTTTTACAGCTTTAAACAGGAAAATACCTGGTCAAAATCAATGCGTCATGGGGAGGGAAGCATGGTGGTCCGGTGGCAGGTATGTGCCTGTCCATGCGGGTATAGTGCCGGCCTCACGGGATTGATACATCGGCTCCTGTGAAGACCGGGTATGAAGTGCATTGTTTTTCTGAAGGTGAATACTGTTTAAGTGTGGTGAATCAACAGTCCAGGCCCCGGGGAAAAACAAAAGTCAAGGGGATACCCCCGGGGTTTGGAGTCTCGCCAGACTCCCGTTCCGCTTACGGAAGACCTCTTTCCAGGAGAGAGCGTACCCTATCCATTATTCACGTTCACTTTAAATGTGAAGTTAATTCCCCACCTTTACATCCACAAAAAACCGGTCCGTAGCCACGGAAATTCCTTTGGGCGGTGTATCGAGTTTTTGCCATTCGGTAGTAGGGGTCAACCGGATTTTCTCACCGTTAATGCTTACATCTACCGGCATATCGAATTTTTTCACATCGGTTATCCATCGGTATGCCGTACCATTTTCGTCTCTTTTCAGCTCCAGCGTGGGGATATTTTTATACCTTAAATACTGGTCGAATACCGGTTCGAGGTGCAGTCCGGTTTCCTGTTCGAAGAAATTGATAACCATCTCGGTATCGACGATCATGTGTTTGAAGGTCTCGCTGAATTCCTTGATCAGTTTCCACCATTTGTCGTCATTATTAATAATACTTCTGATAGTGTTTAGCATGAGCGCCCCTTTAGGATACATATCGCCCGATCCTTCTTTGTTTACACCATAAGGACCGATAATAGGCTTGTCGTTTCTCACATTCTTCTTCAGGCCGTTTATATACTTTTGTCCTGCTTCATAACCCCATCGGCATTCTGTATAAACCACTTCGCTGTAGGTTGTAAAACCTTCGTGGATCCACATATCGGCAATGTCGGAAGAGGTAATACTGTTTCCGAACCACTCGTGGCCGGTTTCATGAATTATGATGAAGTCCCACTTCGTTCCTACACCTGTGCCGGAGAGATCGCGTCCGAGATATCCTTTCATATACTGGTTGCCATAGGCTACGGCACTCTGGTGTTCCATGCCCAGGTGGGGGGTCTCCACCAGTTTATAACTATCTTCCTTAAAAGGATATTCTCCGAACTTTTCCTGGAAACAATCCATCATTGGCTTAACTTCCTGGAAGTGTTTTTTTGCTTTTTCAAGGTTATAGCTCAACACGTAAAAATCCATGTCAAGCCCTTTATACGCTTCTCCGAAGTGAACGTAATCACCGATATTCAGGGCGACATCGTAGTTGTTGATCGGATTGATGACTTTCCAGTCCCATCGTGTATAACCGTTACCAAGGTCTTTTTTACCCGTAAGACGCCCGTTGGATACGTTTGTAAGCCCGTTAGGAACGGCTACCTTTATGGTCATGCCGTTGTCCGGTTCATCACTTTGATGATCTTTGTTGGGCCACCATGCACTGGCCCCGGTTCCCTGAACAGCCGTGGCAATCCAGGGTTTTCCGTTTTTGTCTGTCTTCCAGTCGAACCCGCCATCCCAAGGGGCACGTACCGCTGCAATGGGCTTACCGGAATAGTAAAAGGTAAGACTGTCTTTCTTATTCTTTTTAAAACTCTCCTTGTTGTCTATGAATACAGCGTTGTATTCCCTGCGGTAGGGCAGTTTTTTGCCGTGAAATACGATCGAATCCACCTTCATATTCTCAAAAAGATCGATTTGCATGACAGTTAAACGCTGCTGGGGTACAAAGACAATACGATTGTACCCCTGAATGTATTTTCTGGAAGGATCTACTTTGATATTGAGGTGATATTCCCGTACATCAAAATTCCTTTCGGTCCGTAGCGAACCTCTAAGTGTATCACCTTTGGTGTACTTTTCTTTATCCTGCATTAACTGGGCATGTGCGTTATGCAACCCGATAAGCATTAATAAGAGTAAAATTCTTTTCATCGATTCCTGATTTTTGCGCAAAAATATCAAATTCTACTATCCGTAGCCTGTGGTCCTTAAAAAAAATCAAAAACCCGTTCAGACCTGCATAACTCCGGGGTTATAAGGCTTCTCCAGGGGGGCATGGTTGGCAGCTTCTATGCCCATACTGATCCATTTTCTCGTATCTATAGGATCGATAACCGCATCGGTCCATAAACGGGCCGCTGCGTAATACGGAGAGGTCTGGGCGTCGTATCTCGATTTGATTTTATTGAACAGTTCTTCTTCTTTTTCCTTGCTTATATTTTCTCCTCTTTTTTTCAGGGAAGCCGTTTCGATCTGCAGCAGTACTTTCGCAGCCTGGGATCCTCCCATTACGGCGAGTTCTGCACTGGGCCATGCAATAATGAGTCTGGGGTCATAAGCTTTTCCGCACATGGCATAGTTTCCTGCCCCGTAAGAATTGCCGATAATAACGGTAAACTTCGGTACAACACTGTTGCTGACTGCGTTGACCATTTTGGCACCGTCTTTAATGATCCCGCCATGCTCACTTTTGCTTCCTACCATGAAACCGGTAACATCCTGAAGGAAAACCAGCGGTATTTTCTTCTGGTTGCAATTGGCGATAAAACGGGTGGCTTTATCCGCACTATCGGAATAAATAACCCCGCCAAACTGCATTTCTCCTTTTTTGGTTTTAACGACTTTTCGTTGATTGGCTACAATGCCTACGGCCCAGCCATCTATCCGGGCATACCCGGTGATCAGGCTTTTTCCGTACCCTTCTTTGTACTCTTCAAATTCCGAACCGTCCACCAGTCTTTTGATGATCGCTTTCATATCGTATTGATCTCCCCTTGATCTGGGCAGTATTCCGTAAATATCTTCCGGATTCTCGGTAGGTTTTACAGCCTTGATACGACTGAAACCGGCCTTGTCAAAGTCACCGATCTTATCCATGATATTCTTTATGGTATCGAGTGCGTCCTTGTCATCTTTGGCCTTGTAGTCCGTAACTCCGCTTATTTCGCAGTGTGTTGTGGCTCCTCCGAGTGTCTCGTTATCTATGGATTCTCCGATAGCAGCCTTAACCAGGTAGCTACCCGCGAGAAAAATACTCCCGGTTTTGTCGACGATAAGGGCTTCATCACTCATTATGGGCAGGTAAGCACCGCCTGCGACACAACTTCCCATAACGGCAGCTATCTGTGTGATGCCCATACTGCTCATGACGGCATTATTGCGGAAGATCCTTCCGAAGTGTTCCTTGTCCGGAAATATTTCATCCTGCATCGGGAGGTAAACTCCAGCACTGTCTACCAGGTAAATAATAGGTAGCCTGTTTTCCATGGCAATTTCCTGTGCCCGGAGGTTCTTTTTTCCCGTTATGGGGAACCAGGCTCCTGCTTTTACCGTGGCGTCGTTGGCAACAACTACACACTGTCGTCCTCTGACATAACCGATTTTTACCACAACTCCGCCGGACGGACAACCACCGTGTTCTTCATACATTCCATCACCGGCAAAAGCACCTACTTCGATGGTGGCACTCCCTTTGTCAAGCAGATACTCTATACGTTCACGGGCGGTCATTTTTCCTTCTCCGTGTAATTTTTCTACTCTTTTTTCACCTCCGCCTTTCTTTATGGTCGCCAGTCTGCTCTTCAGATCGGACAGGAGCAGTTTATTGTGATCTTCGTTTTTGTTGAAGTTGATATCCATACGTTTCACTTAGAATGCTGCTAAAATACGAAAAGAAGAGCGAAGTGCGAAGCGAAATACCATCGGGAAATGTCATAAAGTAATGACATTCCGCTGTTTTCATGGAAATTGGCGATATCATTATATAATGCTTAAATATTTCATAAATTGTACGATATTTGTCGATTGATTCCGTGTAAAAACGGATTTTTGTATATAAAACACATTTAATGGACACATCAATGGGAATGAATAAGAACGCGATATTTGGCTGGGCCTCCTTAATTATGTTTTTGATCGGAACTGCCCTGGTTCTGCTCGGGGTATTAAAATACAGGGATTATGCCATAGGGTTTTCTGTAGTGGGGATAGGCTTTTTTGCAATGTCCTGGATATTCAATGCACTGAAGGGAAGGATATAACCGGCGCAGGGATATTCTTATGACATCCCCTGTTTGCGGTAATCTGCTAATCATTAATCATAAAATCATCTATATAATATGTCAGACGATAAAAAAGTCATTTTTTCGATGTCGGGCGTTTCCAAAACGTACCAGAGTACAAATAAAACCGTACTGAAGGATATCTACCTGAGCTTTTTTTACGGAGCCAAGATCGGTATCCTGGGACTTAATGGTTCGGGAAAATCCACATTGTTAAAAATTATTGCCGGGGTGGAGAAAAATTACCAGGGTGATGTCGTTTTTTCTCCGGGATATTCCGTGGGGTATCTGGAGCAGGAACCTCAACTGGATGAAGAAAAGACCGTTATAGAAATTGTTAAGGAAGGTATGGCCGAAGTTGTAGCCGTACTTGACGAATACAATAAGATCAACGATATGTTCGGCTTACCGGAAGTGTATGAGGATGCCGATAAAATGCAGAAACTGATGGACCGGCAGGCAGAACTCCAGGATAAGATCGATGCGACCAATGCATGGGAACTGGATACCAAGCTGGAAATTGCCATGGATGCCCTTCGTACTCCGGATCCGGATACGCCTATAAAAGTGCTTTCCGGGGGAGAACGCAGACGTGTAGCCCTCTGCCGTTTGCTTTTGCAACAACCCGATATCCTATTGCTCGATGAGCCTACCAACCACCTCGATGCGGAATCGGTATTATGGCTGGAGCAACATTTGCAACAATATAGCGGAACGGTAATCGCGGTAACACACGACCGTTACTTTCTCGACAATGTAGCGGGATGGATTCTTGAGCTGGACCGCGGAGAAGGTATTCCGTGGAAAGGAAACTATTCTTCCTGGCTCGATCAGAAATCCAAAAGACTTGCCCAGGAACAGAAGCAGGCTTCAAAAAGGCAAAAAACTCTTGAGCGCGAGCTGGAATGGGTGCGTATGGCCCCAAAAGGTAGGCAGGCCAAACAGAAAGCACGTCTCAATAACTACGATAAACTCCTGAACGAGGACCAGAAACAACTGGATGAGAAACTGGAGATCTACATCCCTAATGGTCCGCGACTTGGGACCAATGTAATTGAAGCTAATGGTGTTGCCAAAGCATTCGGAGACAAACTGCTGTATGACAATCTCAATTTTAAACTTCCTCAGGCCGGGATCGTAGGTATTATCGGGCCCAACGGTGCGGGTAAAACGACGATCTTTAAAATGATCATGGAAGAAGAACAACCGGATAAAGGGGAGTTTGTAGTGGGAGAAACAGCTAAGATCGCTTATGTAGACCAGCGGCATTCCAATATAGATCCTGAAAAATCGATCTGGGAAAACTTTTCCGGCGGACAGGAACTTATCATGATGGGAGGAAAGCAGGTTAATTCAAGGGCCTATCTCAGTCGGTTCAATTTCTCCGGGAATGAGCAGAATAAAAAGGTTTCCGCGCTATCCGGAGGAGAGCGGAACAGGTTGCATCTGGCCATGACCCTGAAGGAAGAAGGTAACGTGCTTTTACTGGATGAGCCTACCAATGACCTCGACGTGAATACGCTCAGGGCATTGGAAGAAGGGTTGGAAAACTTTGCGGGATGTGCGGTAGTGATCTCTCACGACCGTTGGTTCCTCGACCGGATATGTACGCATATCCTGGCCTTTGAAGGGAATTCCGAAGTTTATTTTTTTGAGGGAGGTTTTTCCGATTATGAGGAAAATAAACGCAAGCGACTGGGAGCCGATGTTACCCCTACGCGCATAAAATACAAGAAACTGATCCGTTAACGGATCGGCTTGCATATAAAAAAACCGGGGAAAGTACCCCGGTTTTTTTATATGATCTTTTTAATCACGCGTAATTTATGCGTATGCCTTCGGGTGTCTACATTAAAGATCCCGGTATGGTCTATGCGGTCTATCCGTACTTTGCCGTAAGTGTGAATGATGTAGTTGTCTTTCATGATAATCCCGACATGTACGATATTGCCTTCGTCATCATCGAAAAAAGCGAGGTCACCGGGTTCCGATTCCTCGATAAAACTGAGGGGTTCGCCCTGGGTAGCTTGCTGGGAGGCCTGCCGGAGCAGCGGATATCCGTTTAGTTTGTAAACCATTTGGGCGAGGCCGGCCGCATCAATGCCAAAGGGTGTTTTTCCACCGTGCTGATGTGGGGCATTAAGAAATAGGAATGCAGTGTCCACCAGGTTTTCCTTGGCTTGTGTTCCTAATAATATATGCCCTTCAAAACGATGAGAGAGCAGGGAAGATGCGGTAACATGTGATCCTACGGGTACAGGCATAAGCTGCTCGTTGTGGTCGGTAATAAATTCGACCATGTCCGAAGATAAGCCGGTAATTTCCCTGTCGATATTGGTGTAAGTCTGTTCATCGATCAGCAGATATTGTTTGTTGTCTATCCAGCCTTCGTGTTTGTCGAATGCAAGACGGATTTTACTCCAGTATTTTTGTTGCTCAAGTACTTTAAAATGTTCGCCGTACAGCACCTGCGAAGTGAGTTCGGCAGTATTGCAAGATTGGGATCGTAAAGGGACGATACTGAGATTACAAATTCCGTATTGCATGTATTCTATAAGTCGGTTTTAATTTCTATATCAAATCCCGGAGCCTGATACAGTGAGGTTCCGGGATCGTAAACGGATAACTATCTTTCAATAACTATGGCGGAAGCACCACCGCCGCCGTTACATATTGCCGCCGCACCTGTTTTGGCATTGTTTTGTTTGAGAATATGGATCAGGGTCACCAGGATCCGTGCCCCGGAGCATCCCAGCGGATGACCCAGCGAAACAGCTCCACCGTTTACATTCACTTTGTCATCGGAAAGCCCCAATAGCTTCATATTGGCCAGGCCTACTACCGAAAAGGCCTCGTTAAACTCAAAGTAATCCACGTCTTTTATGGATATTCCTGCTTTGTCAAGTGCTTTAGGGAGTGCTTTGGCCGGTGCTGTGGTAAACCATTTGGGTTCCTGTGCCGCATCGGCATAGCTCTTAATCGTAGCCAGGGGTTCCAGTCCCAATGCTTTTGCTTTTTCCTCGCTCATGAGTACGAGAGCAGCAGCGCCGTCATTGATGGTGGAGGCGTTAGCAGCGGTTACCGTTCCGTTTTTTGTAAATGCGGGACGAAGAGCGGGGATCTTGTCGAGAATTACATTTTTGTATTCCTCATCCTCTGCAACTAATACCGGATCTCCTTTACGTTGCGGTACTTCTACGGGGACAACTTCTTCTGTAAACTTTCCTTCTTTCCAGGCATTTGCAGACCGGGTATAGGACTGTATCGCAAAATGGTCCTGATCTTCTCTGGAAAAACCGTATTCTTCGGCGCAGGCATCTCCGCAGACCCCCATGGCATTATGGTCGTAAGCATCGACAAGACCATCTTTTTGCATACCGTCCTCGAGGGAAGCGGGGCCAAATTTAGTACCTTTCCGCATGTGAACATAATGGGGTATAGCACTCATATTCTCCATACCGCCGGCAACGATGATATCGGCATCTCCGAGAGCAATGGCCTGGGCGGCCTGCATAACAGCTTTCATGCCACTGGCGCAAACTTTATTGATGGTAGTACAGGGTACCGTATCGGGTATGCCTGCGTAAATAGCTGCTTGTCGTGCCGGAGCTTGCCCTTCTCCTGCCTGTACGACGTTTCCCATGAGTACTTCGTCGACTTTTGCAGGGTCCAGCTCTATTTTTTGAAGTGCTCCTTTTATGGCGACAGCCCCGAGTCTGGGAGCAGGAATTTCTGAAAGGCCACCGAGAAAACTACCTATCGGAGTTCTCACAGCGGATACTATAACTACTTTTCTTCCCATTTTATTTCTGTTTTTAGTGTGTTTTCATGATTTTTAGTCCGGTGGCCTGGTATTCAGCCTCTTCTTTTTCGGTTATTTCCAGAACATTCTCCAAAGGCTTTATGTTGCGAATTTAAATAAAATTCAGCTATTGTTTTCCCGGCGTCCGGAGTTATTACTCACATTTATGGTTCATCTCGAAGTTTGTCCAGCAGATGTTTGGCCCTGGACCGGTATGCTGCGGAGTGTGAGGGATATCCCTGCCGGATGATCATCTTTAATTCGGGGTGTATCCAGTCCGATTTTTTGCCCAACAGGAAGAGACAGTGCATGGCATAAGCTTTTACGGCTACCTTGTGATTTCCGATGAGCCAGTCGAAGCATACTTCCGTGATTTGGCTGAGATGTTTCTCCTGCAGTTTGTTTTTCACTTCATTCGGAACTGTGCTAAAGTACCGTTCGCACAAGAGTTCGCATATTTTGCCGCAGGAGCGTATGGCACCGTCTGCCGAAAGTGTCGCGAGGCCGGAGGTAAAGGTGTCGATGTAGGGCAGCAGCCAGTCCGGTTTTTCTTTACAGACAAATTCCAGCACCCAGGAGGCCTTCGCCGAAGTTGTCGGGTCTTCCGAAAAACATGCGGTGAGGAGCCCGGGAAAAAGGGAAGGTGTGGCGAGAATCTCATCCGATAATTTTTTTCTCCGGTTGCGCAGCGCATTTACATAAGCGAGTTTGTCATAAATATTTTCGGTTGTTTTCATCGCTGTCGGCGGTTATCGAGAATCATTGCAATGGCTCTGGGGACTCCTGTGGTCGCTTTTTCAGGAATAATAGTGAGGTGCGGCCGGCTGTTTTCCGAAATTCCAGGTTTCGGGTCTATAAAATATACCGGGGTGTTTTCAGGAGCATAGTTTACCAGTCCCGCTGCGGGATATACCTGCATGGAGGTTCCTATAATCATGATAATATCCGCCTCGGAAACAGCCTGGGCGGCGTATTCAATCCGTGGTACGGTTTCTCCGAACCAGACGATATGTGGGCGTAGCTGGTGATGGTGTTCGCAAAAATCCCCGATATTGATATCTTTTTTCCAGTCATACACCAGGTCTTCGTCGAAAGTACTGCGGGCTTTCAGCAGTTCGCCGTGAAGGTGTATTACGTGCCGGCTTCCGGCGCGTTCGTGGAGATCGTCTACATTCTGAGTGATCACGGAGACTTCGAAGAGGTCCTGCAGACCGGCGAGTGCCCGGTGTGCCAAATTGGGTTCTACTCCGAGGAGCTGCTTTCTCCGTTTGTTATAAAAATCCAGTACCAGGGCCGGATTTCGGCGAAAGCCATCGGGAGAAGCTACGTCCATAATATCGTGCCCTTCCCACAAGCCATTGGCATCACGGAACGTGTTGATTCCGCTTTCGGCACTGATTCCCGCACCTGTTAAAACAACTATTTTCTTCACACCGTTTGTTTTAGATTCTACCACTGCGTACATGTACTAAAGCGCAACAGATAGCCACTCTACCATCCATATAACGTTTGTCTTACTGTTTTTATGGCTCGTGGAGATTTCCGATTTAAATTTTAGTCTAAAATAATGTAAATTGTGGCCGATTAAAAATTAAGGATTAAAAAGTTATACGACGGTCCCTGGAACTACAGTCCTATGAGAGGGACTTTCGTATAGCGCTACAGATAGCAATGGCAGATACAGCACTGTTACAATACCTCGAAGGTTTTCTTACGGCGGAACGAAAAGCAAAGTTTACAGATATATTATCCCGCCGTACCAGGCATTTGACCGTGGCTATACAGGATGTGTACCAGATGCATAACACCAGTGCGGTGATACGGAGCTGTGATGTATTCGGGGTGCAGGATGTTCATATTATCGAAGAGCGTTTCAGTAAACGACTCGATAAGAATATTGCCATGGGAGCGCAAAAGTGGGTGGATGTTCACCGCTATACATCGGCCAGGGCGTGTATGGATAAATTACGGAGCACCGGATACCGCATTATTGCTACGACGCCCCACAATGACTCCTGTTATGTGGAAGATTTTGATGTTTCGGAGAAATCAGCCCTGTTTTTCGGTACGGAAAAGGAAGGGCTTTCCGAAGAAATACTGAGTGAAGCTGACGGATACCTGAAAATTCCCATGGCCGGTTTTACGGAGAGCCTTAATATTTCGGTATCTGCCGCTATTATACTGCATACGCTGACCGGAAAATTAAAAAAGTCGTCTGTTCCGTGGGGATTATCCGAGGAAGAAATCCTGGAAAGAAGAATAGACTGGTCCAAAAAATCGATCCGGAGTATAGCGCATATACTGGAGCGATATAACGAAAACCAAAACCGGTAAGATTAAGGGATTTTATTCGTCAACCCGGTTCAGTATCTTGTATTCTTCATAACAGTCGTGAATAGCATCGAGTATCTGAAGGTCGTTTGCGGTACGGATAAAATCTTTGGAGTAATTGCAGTTCCGTAAAATCTCGTCGATATCCACACGGTCGATCTGTAATAATTCGCCCAGGGTTTCCCGGTCGAATTTAGACGCCAGCAAATTGCGTATTTCATCGTCTTCTTTCATTTTACGAAGCTTACGCATTTCTTTGGGTTTCTTCCCGAAAATATTGTGGAGAAAATCCACGGGGTTAAAAATAGCTCCGAGTACTTTGGAAATAGCGCCGGGATTGGCACTACCGGCTTCATAGCCTTTAGGAAGCCCTGATATGCTGTAACGGCCGGCATTGTTTATCGGGATGTTTTTAGCATCGATATCGAGATATCCGGTAAGTTTATAGGGTCGTATGACGACCTCTTCAAGGGCATAGGCCAGTTCGGTCATACCGATCCTGGTCCCTGCAAATTTAAGCATGTCATTAGTGACCCGGACCTTGATCGATTTGAAACCGAGAAACGATAAGTATAACGTGTCGTTTACACTGGCTGTAATCTGGAATTCTCCGTTCGGATTGGATACGGTACCTATAACCTGGTTCAGGTTTACGACATGCACATTGTCCATGGCCCGGTCCGTGCTGGTATTGAATATGACACCTTTGACTTTTTCCGTTTCCTGAGAAAAGCACAGCACAGTAAAGAATAGGGTGATTATAAAAGGAAATATCTTTCTCACTCGTCAATTTATTTTTCCCTCCCTGGGCAGATAGGAATACGTTTGGCTCCACAAGGTTTCCGTATCTGTAAACTGCCTTTTCCGTCGGGGTTTGTCGGGAGGCTAAAAATACTAAACCAAAATTAAAAAAAGGGGTGTTTGGATATTTTTTTAATATACAATTAACAGCATGGTCTCCGCCCGGAATTCCGGTAAATCTGTAGGTGAGTGATTGTTCTGTAGGTCAAAGGGGTAAAAAAAAGAACTTTTCAAAAGTGCCGCAAAATTAGTAGCGATACTCCTGAAAAGTTCTGTAGTTTATTCCGTGGGAATTATCTTTTTCTTCCTTTTCTTCCTTTATTGGAGAAACCTCTGTCTTTGCTGAAACCGCGGTCAAAACCACGATCGGAGTTGTTGAACCGGTTTCCGCCTCCTCTTTTTCTTCCTTTGCTTTTACGGCTTCCTCCGGGGCTTTTGGAAATTTCTATATTGATGAAACGTCCGTCCATTTTGAAGTCCGTAAAGACATTGAGAATACTCTCGGTGTGTACGGCATCGGTGTTGAAGAAGGAAAAACTTTCTTTTACATCGACCTTGAAAATATCATCTCTGCCCAGATCGACCGTGTCACGAAGGAAATCCTTCAGGGTTTTCCAGTCGTATCCATCGCGCTCACCTACATTGATAAAATAGCGTACGTCTCCTTCATCGGGAATGTCGGCAGACGAATTCGGGTCGCGTCTGTCGGAACCTCCGCTTATATTTAGGTCTTTTGCATTTTTATAGTAATTGAAGAATCTTCCGAATTCTACGGATACCATTTTTTTGATCAGCTCTTCCCGGTCCAGGTCGCGAAGCACATCATTGATCGCAGGGAGGTAATGATTGACTTCCTCATTGATCTCCGTGTTCTTGATTTTACTGGCCAGGTGATACAACTGTATTTCACAGATCTCCATGCTGCTCGGAATGGTCTTTACCTCGAACTGCTTCTTGATGATCTTTTCGATAGCCCGTATTTTCCGGATCTCACTTTTAGCGAGGATAACCATGGAAATCCCCGATTTACCGGCTCTTCCGGTTCGTCCGCTCCGGTGATTGTAGGTCTCTACTTCATCGGGTAACTGGTAATTGATAACATGGGTGATATCGTCAACATCGATTCCGCGTGCGGCTACGTCCGTGGCTACCAGCATCTGAATCTGGCGGCTACGGAAAGATTTCATGACCATATCGCGTTGGTTCTGGCTCAGGTCTCCGTGCAGTGCAGCTGCATTATACCCGTCTTCGATAAGTTTTTCGGCAACGTTTTGCGTATCCCGTTTGGTTCGGCAGAATACCACCGAAAAAATATCGGGATTAGCATCGGCAAGCCGCTTGAGCGCCAGGTATCTGTCCCGTCCGTTGACCAGGTAGTATTCGTGTTGTACGGTATCCGTCCCGGAGTTTTTGGCCCCTACGGTGATCTCTTCGGGGGCGTGCATGAATTTACGCGCTATGGTAGCCACCTCTTTGGGCATGGTAGCAGAGAATAACCAGGTGTTTTTCTCTTTCGGGGTATGCGAAAGTATGGATGTGATATCTTCGTAAAATCCCATATTGAGCATTTCGTCAGCTTCATCCAGTACACAGTAATTGATACGGGATATATTGACCATACCACGGTTTATCATATCCTGCATCCGTCCCGGTGTAGCCACGACGATCTGGGCTCCTTTTCTCACATCACTGGCCTGTGCTGTGATGCTGGCACCTCCGTATATGGCCACGACATTAAGACCCTTGACATATTTGGAGTAGTTCTTGAGTTCGTTGGTAATCTGCAAACACAATTCGCGGGTAGGGGACAGGATCAGTCCTTGTGTGGTCCTGTCTCCTGCGTCTATTTTTTGAATAAGCGGGAAGCCGAACGCTGCTGTTTTACCTGTTCCGGTCTGAGCCAGGGCTACCATGTCGGTATCCTGATCGAGCAGAACCGGAATAGCTTTCTCCTGTACCTCGGAAGGTGATTCAAACCCCATGTCTTCAATCGCCTTTAAAAGCAGGTCGTTCAGTCCTAATTGTTTAAATTTGTTCATAAAGAAAATTAAAATAAGGGGCAAAGGTACTCTTTATTCGCGGTTAATCGCTATTTTTTATCAATTATTTGCTCCGGGTTGATGAATTGGAAATACCTGTATGCGTTATAGTTAGGTCTTTGTTTTTTGGGGAATAGGTGCCGGAGTATGGTGTGCTGACGAAAATGTTCGGTGTTCTGCAAAGAAAATCTTCTTTTTTTACAGATAATATCCGGAAAAAGCAGCGGAGCAAAGCGGTCTTTTTCGTTGTATTTGCCCGGAATGTATGGAGGGTGGCCGGGTAGCGACATTCGCGGCGGTATAATGTCCGGATCAGGAGGATAAGTGTTGTGTACCACTGGAACCAAAATATCAGGTTCTTTTGATCTGTCCTTTTGCTTTTGTCGTATCTTGCGACATCTTTTGACCAGATGATAAAAAGGAAAAAAATATGACGAAACTTTGTGTGCCCGTTTCCCGGTTATGGTATGTTTTCATGGCTTGCCTTTTTTTATGCAATGTCCGGGCCCAGGAAAACGAACCGGATTCGCTTTCCGAAGGCGGTCTTACCCGCTGGCAGATGTTCAAGTATGATGGGGCCAATATTTTCGGAGGCATGGCTCACGCATACAGCAGGCCGTTACACTGGGAAGGTGATGACTGGCTGACTTTCGGTGGTGTAATGGTAGGTACGGGACTCGTTTTCCTGGCTGATGATCAGACCAGTGATTTTTTTGTACGACAGGGTAAAGATATGCCGCAGTTTATCCGCGATTACGGATGGTACTACGGCAGTCCTCAGAATAACTATATGCTTACCGGAGCAGTTTACCTTACCGGTTTGTTTACAAAAAACGAGAAATGGAGACGAACCGGAGTACTGTTGATTTCTTCGGCGAGTACGGCGGGCTTATTGCAACAGGTGAGTAAAATGTTGGTGGGCCGTGCCCGTCCGCGTACCGGGAAGTCCAAGGATACTTTCGACCCTTTTCCTTCGGATTCCGATTACCATTCCTTCCCTTCCGGGCATACGATATTGTCTTTTACCAATGCTTATGCGCTGGCCAAGCTGGTCAATAACCCTTGGGCAAAAGCAGGGATCTATACCGTCGGGCTCGTCCCGGGCGTATCGCGTTTGTGGGAAGGGGCGCACTGGTTGTCGGATGTGGTGCTGAGCGTGGCTATCAGTATTGCTACTGTCGAAGCTATCGACCACTATCTGGATTCCAAATACGATTCTCCTTACCGGCATAAAAAGAACAAAATATCCTGGAATTTCAATGTGGGCCCCGGAAAAATCGGTGTTGTGGGCGTGTTTTAGTCTGCGGTGTATGCTTCCAGGTACGTAATGAGCTTACGCACAGCTTTTCCGCGGTGTCCTATTTCGTTTTTCAGTTCAAGCGGGAGTTCGGCAAAAGTCCTGTCGTAACCGTCGGGACGAAAAACAGGATCGTATCCGAAACCCTTATCCCCGGATTTTTCAACGGTGATCATTCCGTTTACGGTACCTTCAAACTGTAGGAGCTCTCCGTTGAGATGAAGTGCAATGACGGTTTTGAAACGGGCGCTCCGGTCTTGTTTGTCCCGGAGTTCGAATAGGAGTTTGTCCATGTTAGCCTCTGGGTTTTTAGCCTCTCCGGCATAGCGTGCAGAATATACGCCGGGTGCTCCGCGGAGGGCGCGAACTTCCAGTCCGGTATCATCGGCAAAACAGTCGTATCCGTATTTTTCCCTGAGATATTCCGCTTTCTGGATGGCATTGCCTTCTATGGTGCCTGAAGTTTCGGGAATGTCTTCATGGCAGTTTATATCTTCAAGACTGAGCAGGGTGATGCTCTCGGGGAGCAGGGCCTGTACCTCGGCCAGTTTGTTTTTGTTATGCGTGGCGAAAACCAATGTCATGAGCTTGATTTATTTGTGATGATAGGGTTCGTTGTTAAGTATGGTAAAAGCGCGGTACAGTTGCTCGGTGAAAAACAGGCGTACCATTTGATGTGAAAAAGTCATCGCGGATAGCGATAATTTGCCTTGAGCCTTTTGATAGACGGTGTCCGAAAAACCATAGGGTCCGCCGATAACGAAGACCAGTTGTTTTATTCCCGAATTCATTTTTTTCTGCAGAAATTCCGAAAAACCTACGGACGACCATTGTTTACCGTTCTCATCGAGCAGGATGAGCTGATCGGCAGATTGCAGCTTTTTCAGAATGAGTTCTCCTTCTTTTTCTTTCTGCTGGTTTTCGCTCATTTTTGCGACATTCCGGATATCGGGAATAACCTCCAGGGTGAACTTTGTGTAAAAACCCAGACGCTTCTCATAATCCTGTATGAGCGATTGCAGGGCGGTACTGTCTGTTTTACCTATGGCCAGAAGTTTGATGTTCATAAGGCAAAATAAAAATAGCGGCGCCTATAAAACAAGGATTTTTATTGAAAACTGTCCAATGCAAAGGGATATTCCGATTCTGACGAATAATTTTTTTACGTGAACGACGGTGTTTGTAACTTTGGAGGCGTCATTTCCGGATCTGTTTCGGAGATGGGGTGTCAAAAAATGTATAATTTAGTATTTTAGCGATAAAACCAAGGGTGTCATGATATCAAAAGAACAATTTGACCGTGAGGTCGATCTTATCATAGTCAATGCAATCCGTGAGGATGTGGGAGATGGCGACCACAGTTCGCTGGCCTGTATACCGGAAGAAGCTCGCGGAAAGGCCAAACTGCTTGTCAAGGACAGGGGGGTGCTTGCCGGGGTCGGTTTTGCACAAAAGGTTTTTAAACATGTGGATGAGGGGCTCACTGTAGACGTACGTATCAGAGACGGACAGGAAGTAAAGCAGGGAGATATTGTTTTTTATGTGGAAGGGAGTTCGCGTTCTATTCTCAAGGCGGAACGTTTGGTACTCAATGCGATGCAGCGGATGAGTGCGATAGCTTCGAAGACAGCGAAATACGTAAAAATACTGGAAGGCACCGGGACCGGAATACTGGACACCCGTAAGACGACCCCGGGTATACGTGCGCTGGAAAAGTGGGCGGTGAAAATCGGAGGGGGTGAAAACCACAGGTTTGCCCTGTATGATATGATTATGCTCAAAGACAATCATATCGATTTTGCCGGGGGGATCACCCAGGCTATAAAAAAGACTAAAAAATACCTGGAAGAGCGGGGCAAAGACCTTAAAATCATAGTGGAGGCCAGGAATATGGAAGAAGTCGAAGAAATATTACAATCGGAAGGAGTATATCGTATTTTGCTGGATAACTTTACTTTTGAAGAGACGGTTAAGGCTGTCAAACGTATCGGAAAAAAGTGTCAGACGGAATCTTCGGGAGGCATCGATGAAACCACAATACGCAAATATGCCGAATGCGGTGTGAATTATATCTCTTCGGGCGCATTGACCCATTCGGTCTATAATATGGATCTGAGCCTGAAAGCGGTTAACGATTGATCGTGGATAGCGGTATGTCTGTTATGCGGTATATTGTCATTGTAAATTCCTGTCGCAGGCAGGCTCCAATCGAAGTACGACTATGTCTATAGAGATCGAAGAAAAACTTTCCAGAATACCGGTAGTAAATCTTCTTGTCCGGTTTTTCAAGAATATAAAACTGAGGGCTTTTGAGGGGCTTTCGGTTTATGACTTGTTGGAGATGTATGTTTTCGGGATCGTAAAAGGAGCGCTGACGTATCGGGCCAGTGCCATATCATTCAGTTTTTTTATGGCTATTTTTCCTTTTTTACTGTTTGTTCTCAACCTTATTCCGTATATACCTATAAAAGATTTCCAGGCTGAATTTCTTCATCTTATCGACGGGCTTTTGCCCCCGGAAACCGCTTCGTATTTCAACCCGATATTCAGTGATATTGCCGGAAAGAAAAGGGGGAGCCTGCTCTCGTCTGTTTTTGTACTCTCTGTATTTTTAATGACCAACGGTATTAATGCAGTCTTTGGGGGCTTCGAAAACTCTTATCATGTCAAGATAAACCGCAACGTAGTGCGCCAGTATTTTGTTGCTCTTGGCGTGGCGGTTATCATGGCGCTTTTACTGCTGGTTTCGGTAGCGGCTTTTATTTTCTTTCAGACCGATATTATAAGTCGTCTTACCGAGCGGGGGCTTATCGAAAACGCCGATCTTTGGATAGGGATCGCCAAGTACCTGTTTTTTGTTTTTATTGCTTACCTTTTTACCTCCATACTCTATTATTTCGGAACTGTGGAAGGAAAACACACCCATTTCTTTTCTCCGGGAGCACTGCTCACCACCATTCTGTTTATGCTAACTTCTTATTTTTTCGGGGTTTACATCGAAAATTTTTCGCAGTATAACGAATTGTATGGCTCCATCGGGGCATTGCTTATTTTGATGTTGTATATCTGGCTGAACTCTAATATTCTTCTTCTCGGTTTTGAACTAAATGCATCGCTACGTAGTTTGAAACAAAAATTTTAATATATTTATTAAAATAATAACGAAAAACAGATCAAATGAGAAAATTAATATGGACCGCGGGATTGTGTTTTCTGTTGGGAACACTTTCTGTTACAGCTCAGGATATTTTCGGAAAATGGAAGACCATCGACGACGAGACCGGAAAGGAAAAATCTATAGTGGAGATTTACGAAAAAGGAGGAAAGGTCTATGGTAAAGTCGTGGAGATTCTCAATAAGGAGAAGTTGGATGCCCGTTGCGAAAAGTGCAAGGGAGATAAGAAAGATCAGCCGATTCTCGGTATGGTTATTATCGATGGGCTTAAAAAGGATGGCAGTGAATATTCCGGAGGAGATATTCTGGATCCGAACAAGGGGAAAGAGTATCGTTGTAAGATTTGGGTTGATGAAGATGACCCGGATAAACTGAATGTGAGAGGGTATGTCACTTTTCTGTATCGTACGCAAAACTGGTATAGGGTGAAATAATTATCATGGGATAATAAGCTTAAGTATAACGCCGGGAATAATTCGTATCAACGGATTTTCCCGGCTTTTTTTTGATCCGGCGGGCGAGCCCTAATTTCTTATCTTTGCAGGATGCAACAGTATTTCGTAGACGTTATTCTGCCTATACCTGTAGAGAAACAATTCACATATCGTGTTTCGGAAGAGGAGTTCGGCGTTATACAACCGGGAATGCGGTTGGCGGTCCCTTTTGGTACATCGAAAATATATACTGCACTGGCCTGTACATTGCACCAAAACCCTCCGTTGCTCTATGAGGCCAAATCGATCCATGAGATACTGGATGAAAGTCCGGTAGTTACAGCGAAACAGCTACAGTTATGGTTCTGGATAGCCGATTATTATATGTGTTCGCCCGGGGAGGTATTTCGTGCGGCACTTCCGGGAACGCTTCTTCTGGAGAGTGAAACCATAGTATTGAGAAACGATGATTTTCAGGCTTCTGAAGCCACACTTCAGGATGATGAGTGGCTGGTTTATGAGGCGTTGCAACACCAGCCTATACTCAAGGTTACGGAGGTTTCGTCCATACTGGATAAAAAAAATACGTTACCGGTACTGAAACGTCTGCTCGAAAAAGGCGTTGTACGTGTAAAGGAGGAAATCCAGGAACAGTACCGCCCGAAACTGGTGCGTTTTATCAGGGTAGCTCCCCGTTACAGCGAAGATGAGGCTTTGAAAGAATTACTGGATGACCTGGAGCGGGCCAAAAAGCAAAAGGAGGTATTGCTGTCCCTTTTTTCACTTTCGGCGACTACTAAAAAGCCGATAAAACTAAAGGAACTTCAGGAAACAACCGGGGCTTCTGCGGCAGTGATCAAAAGTTTGACAGCTAAGGGTATACTCGATGATTATTACCTACAGACAGACCGGGTGACATATTCGGGTAAGGCTGTGGAAGAGACCCGCGAACTCAATACCTACCAGGAAAAAGCCCTCGGAGAGGTCCGGGAGCATTTCCGGGATAAGGATGTCACCCTTTTATACGGAGTGACTTCTTCCGGAAAGACCGAAATCTATGTAAAGCTTATCGAAGAGACCCTGGCCAGGGGCAGGCAGGTCTTGTACCTGCTTCCTGAAATAGCCCTGACCTCCCAACTGATACACCGGTTACAAAATTACTTCGGAGAACAGGTAAGTGTATACCATTCCAAATATTCTAATAACGAGCGGGTAGAGGTGTGGAATAACCTGTTGCAAAACTCGCAAAAAACCCGGATTGTATTGGGAGCAAGATCTGCGGTATTTCTGCCTTTTACCGATCTGGGACTGGTCATTGTCGATGAGGAGCACGAGGTTTCCTTTAAGCAGTTCGATCCGGCACCGAGATATCACGCCAGGGATGTCGCGGTGGTGCTGTCGTCCTTACACGGCGCCAAAACCCTCCTTGGATCGGCTACACCGAGTGTGGAAAGCAGTTATAACGCCAAGACGGAAAAATACGGGCTGGTAGGACTGACCAGGAGGTATGGTGATGTCCTTTTGCCGGAAATGGAACTTGTGGATATCAAGGAAAAGTACCGGAAAAAGAAAATGAAGGGGCATTTTTCCGATCGTCTGATCGAAGAAATCGGGGAATCCCTGTCGGAAGGTGAGCAGGTGATCCTGTTTCAGAACCGCAGAGGATACGCACCGGTTATGGAATGTAATACCTGCGGACATACGCCGCAGTGCCCGAGTTGTGATGTAAGTCTTACGTACCACAGAATACGAAAGCAGTTGCGTTGCCATTATTGCGGTTATCACATGGCGCTCCCCGAAAGTTGTGTGGCTTGCGGAAGCAGTGATCTCGATACCAGGGGGTTCGGTACAGAACAGGTGGAGGAGGAACTCCGCGAAATTTTTCCTCAAGCCAGAACGGGAAGAATGGATTCTGATACCACCAGGGGGAAATACGGGTATGAAAAAATTATCACGGCCTTCGAGCAACAGGAAATAGATGTGCTGGTGGGGACACAGATGCTGACAAAAGGACTTGATTTTCGGAATGTCCGGCTGGTAGGGGTAATGAACGCCGATAACCTGCTCAATTATCCCGATTTCCGGGCCTTTGAGCGTAGTTTTCAGTTGATATTACAGGTTGCCGGGCGTGCGGGACGTACGGAAAAGAGGGGAAAGGTACTTATACAAACGTACAATCCGTATCACCAGATATTACAGCAGGCTTCTATGAATAAGTATGGGGATATGCTTACCGATCAGCTGAATGACAGAAAGCAGTTCTTGTATCCGCCATTTTACAGGCTTATAAAAATATCCCTGCGACATCGCAATTATCATACGGTACAGGAGGGGGCAAACTGGTTCTCCGGGGCGCTGCGAAGTCATTTCGACATTCCCGGTTGGAAACGTGATTATATTCTGGGGCCGGAGTCGCCCTCGATAGGGCGGATACGAAATCTTTATATCAAGGATATACTTATTAAGATCCCGCCTTCACAAAATCTGAAAAAGGTAAAAAACGGTATCGCCCGCGTTCATAAAAGCTTTTCTGCAATTGCAGCGTATAGAAGTGTCCGGGTGTCCTTTGATGTGGATTGTTACTGAGCCGGTATGGTTTTCGGGTTATTTGCCCAGAATTTCCGTGAGTTTGGCTTTGCGGTTTCTGCTTAACGGGAGTTTTGTTCCGCTGACTTCGACTACACGGCTGTTGTAACGGTCTACCTTGTCCAGGTTGATGATAAAGGATTTGTGTATGCGCATAAACCGGTCTTCCGGAAGTTCCTGCTCAAAAGATTTCATGGTAGACAAGACGATAATGCTCTCTTCGTCCGTGATCAGCTTTACATAATCGCCAAGTGCTTCTATCCATTTGATCTCATTGAGAAATACCTTGTGTTTTTTCAGGTTGCTTTTTACAAAGATGTAGTCATCGTCTTCCTTAGCCGCTGTTTTTAGTTTGTGTTTTTCCAAGGCCCGTTTTACGGCGACTTCAAAACGTTCGGGAGCGATGGGTTTATGGAGGTAATCGGTAACGTCATAATCGAAAGCCCTCAAGGCATACTCGGCTTTGCCGGTGATCAGGATAACCTGCGGCGGATCCTGCAGCGATTCGAGAAGGTCGAACCCGGTGATGATAGGCATTTCTATATCGAGAAAGATCAGGTCTACTTTTTTTAGTTTCAGCCCGTTTTTCGCTTCGATAGCATTGCCGTATTCGGCTACAAGTTGAAGGGAGGTACTGCTTTTTATAAGTTTGGCTACCGCCATTCGCTGTATGTTCGAGTCGTCTACAATTATGCAATTCATCTTCATTGCTGTACTACTGCCTTTGGGGTTAAGTTCTTCATTATCCTAACAAATATTATGCCGTGGAGATAAATAGACGGGGCCAGGTAAAATTAATATTTAATACTCCTTCTGAAAATCGTGCAAAAATAATAAGCAATTTTACAGATTTTTTTTGCTTTGACACAATTTTGCTTTAAAAAAAGGATAAAATCTGTATTCGGGAAAATATTGTAATCATAATTTTTGAACTTCCGGGAGAAAAGAGTACTTTTGCAGCCACAAAATAAAAAAGTTAATTATGTATCATTACGAAACTGTTTTCATTCTTAATCCCGTTTTATCTGAGACTCAGGTAAAGGAAACAGTTAAGAAGTTCGAAGATTTCTTAATTTCCAGGGGAGCAGAATTTGTATCCAAAGAGGATTGGGGGCTTAAAAAACTGGCTTACCCTATTCAGCACAAGAAAAGCGGGTTTTATCACCTGTTCGAATTCAAAGTACCCGGAGAAGTTCTCGGTGCTTACGAAACAGAGTTCAGAAGGGATGAGCGCGTTATGCGTTATCAGACCGTAAAACTCGATAAGCATGCTATTGCTTGGGCAGAGAAAAGAAGGAATAAATTAAACCAAAAAGCTTAGGAATTATGTCATCTATCGAACAACAAGCCAAAGGTAAAAAAGACGGGGAAATCAGATACCTGACCCCCCTGAACATCGAAACCAGCAAGGCGAAAAAATACTGCCGTTTTAAAAAGTCCGGGATCAAATACATCGACTATAAAGATCCGGATTTCCTCCTGAAGTTCGTCAACGAACAAGGTAAAATTTTACCCAGAAGGTTAACAGGAACATCATTGAAGTACCAGAGAAAAGTAGCCGTAGCTATCAAAAGAGCACGTCACCTGGCTTTGATGCCTTATGTAGCGGATTTGTTAAAATAAAAAAAGGCAGACAATGGAATTAATATTAAAGAAAGACGTAGATAATTTAGGATTTAAAGATGACGTGGTAACTGTTAAAAACGGTTACGGGCGTAACTATCTTATTCCTCAGGGGTTTGCCGTTCTGGCTACGCCTTCTGCCAAAAAGGTTCTGGCAGAAAACCTCAGACAAAGAGCTTTTAAAGAGCAGAAGGTCGTTGATGATGCTAAGAAAATAGCTGATGCGCTTGCTAAGCTCGATGTGAAGATCACTGCCAAAGCGGGGACAGGAGATAAATTGTTTGGTTCCGTAACCAATATCGATCTGGCTGAGTCTATCGAAAAAGAAGGACATAGCATAGACAGGAAGTTTATCAACATCAACGGAGGAAGTGTAAAGAGAACAGGAAAATACAATGCTGTGATCCGACTGCACAGAGAGGTGATCGTAGATTTCCCTTTCGAAGTAGTTGCAGAGGCTAAGTAATTTTTTAAAATATTCGTTTGGGAAAATCGTCTAAAAAGTAATTTTTAGACGATTTTCTTTTTGGGGTTAATCAAAGCTGAAGAAAAACTATGAAGTACAGGAGACTTACAAAAGAACAACTGGAGGAGCTGCATCGTGAATTCATCAATTTTCTGGCTACCCAGTCCATTACAGCTGCCGAATGGGAGCAGATCAAAAGTGATAGTCCTGCTGCGGCAGAAGAGGAAATTGACATTTTTAGCGATCTTATCTGGGAAGGGGTGCTCCGTAAGGTGGAATACCTCGAAAATATATCGGCCGATCAGATGCATTTGTTTCGTATGACCGATAAAGACATGAAACTGATTGCCATACGGGTGCACAACCCGGATGTGGATCTTATGACGACCGGGGGATTCGAATGGTTCAAAAAGCACTTCATGACCGATATGGTAGATATTATGACAGCCACCAAAACCTATTTTGCAGATCGTAACAAAGATAAATTCGAATTGATCGAGAAAGGGGCGGTAATTACCAAAGGAAAATTATACCATTGGTTTGAGGAGATGATGATGGGAGACGAATAATTTCGTTTAAAGCGCGTTCCCCCCTGGCAAACTTTGCCTGGGGGAACGCTGTTATATCATCAAAAAATTAAGATATTTGCCAGTGCTGAAATTCGTTTTATCCTCTTTTTTACAAGAAAAAAGGTCGCTTTTTGCATGACGGATTCAGCAGATCAATAAAAAAACATAACAAGACCATCCGATGGCACAAAAACCAGGTATACCTAAGGGTACGCGGGATTTTTCTCCCGAAGAAGTAGCCAAGAGAAATTATATTATTTCCGTGATCCGCAATCAGTTCGAACTTTTCGGGTTTCGTCCGATAGAAACGCCGAGTTTTGAGAATTCGTCGACTTTGATGGGAAAGTACGGTGAAGAAGGTGACCGGCTTATTTTTAAGATCCTTAATTCGGGGGATTTTCTGAAGAAAGTGGACGACAAGCTGTATGCGGAAAAGGACAGTGTAAAGCTTACGGGGAAGATCTCGGAAAAAGCGTTGCGCTATGATCTTACGGTACCCTTTGCGCGGTATGTCGTACAGCATCAGAACGAGATAGATTTTCCTTTTAAGAGATACCAGATACAGCCCGTATGGCGTGCAGATCGTCCGCAAAAGGGGCGTTTTCGTGAGTTTTATCAATGTGATGCGGACGTGGTCGGGTCCGGCTCGTTGTGGCAGGAAGTAGAATTCGTTCAGCTCTACGATACGGTTTTTACTGCTTTAGGATTGCGTGGAGTAACGATAAAAATGAATAACCGAAAGATACTCTCTGGTATTGCAGAAGTCATCGGTGCCAAAGATAAGCTTATTGATTTTACGGTTGCGCTGGACAAACTGGACAAGATCGGGGAAGAAGGGGTGAAGAAGGAGATGCAGGAAAAGGGAATTGCTCCGGAAGCTATAGCAAAGGTGCAGCCCTTATTTGAATTTAACGGAGACACTACGGAAAAACTCGATCGCCTGGCCACATTGTTGCAGACATCGGAAGAAGGTACCAAAGGTGTTGAAGAACTCCGTTTTATATGCGGCAGTATAACGGGAACAGGACTGCAAAGCGCAATACTGGATCTGGATGTCACCCTCGCCCGTGGGCTTAATTATTATACAGGTGCCATTTTTGAAGTTTCTGCTCCGGGAGTGGCTATGGGATCTATAGGTGGCGGAGGACGTTATGACGACCTTACTGGTATATTCGGACTGCAGGGGATCAGTGGTGTCGGGATATCTTTCGGACTGGACCGTATATACCTCGTTCTGGAGGAACTCGGACTTTTCCCGGAGACCGTTACGGCTACTTCCAGAGTTTTGTTTATCAATTTCGGAGAAGAGGAAGCTTTTTATAGTATAAAAGCTTTACAGATGCTGCGGAAGCAAGGTATCAAGGCAGAGCTCTATCCGGACAATGCCAAGATGAAAAAACAAATGCAATATGCCGACAAAAGAGGTATTCCGTTTACCGTGCTTGTAGGGGAGGAAGAAATGCAGAAGGAGCATTACACGCTTAAAAATATGCAGACAGGAGAGCAGCTTGCGGTTTCCCTGGATGCGCTCATCGAAAGACTATCGGGGGCATAGAGATAACTGCGAAAAAAGAAATAGCCATAAAACATAAGATCGGTTGATCTTGGTGTTCCTGGCTATTTCATTACCCCAAACATACTAAACTACCGTTTCATCCGGATATAAAAGATCCCTGTTATCCGGAGAATCGGCGTAGTGTGTCAAAGTTAGCCCGGAAGGAATATTTCCGAAATCCCTGATTTCCGGTATTTTGCTAACGCTGTTTTCTCAAGTGAAAAGCACGTTATTTAAGTTCGGGAATCAGGGAATGATTCTATCGGAAAAAACAGGTATAAATAGTGGTTTCCCGGGATTTCAGGAATACTGCCCCGTATTTACCTTTGACAAAAAATGAGCATATATGTACGATCAGTATAAGACAGATAGTTTTGACGGTATTACCCTTCAGGGGATTGCGAACGATTTGAGCGCTGCCGGCTGGAATGTAAAAACAGTTTGGAAAAAAGGAAACAGCAAGCGGGAAACGTATGGTGAAGGTGCAAATTTTTTTCAGCTGGAAAAGGACGGAAAATGGGTGTTGCGCCAGGTGAAAAACAAGGGCTTTGTGCGGATGGGTAAAATGAGTGCGGAGGAGGAGCGGTTATTTCTGAGTTTGTTGAAAAAGAATATGTTGTATTCCAAACCGGAATGGACACTCGGCCTTGTATTGACCATAGTATATGCTATTCTGATATTTTTTATCGGATCTTCCCGGGATATGGAATCTGTAGGGATCGTTCTCTTTGTATCGGCATTATGTCTCTTCGGTTTCCTCGGTCTGGCTTATATGCGATCGGAAGGAAAATTGTCGGCAGGACTATACCGGGTTTCCCTGGTTTTCGGGATTATAGGCTATGCGCTGACAGCGCTGTCCTCCTTGCTTTGTCTGCCCGTGATGAACAGCATTTTCCGGAATGCATTATACACGAAGGTCAAAGCTGTTAAAACCCAGGATATATTACCCTGATCCTAACCGACCATACATTGGATATTAACGGATGTTCCTGTTTCGGCCCCGGAGTGAATATCCATTTCTCCTTCGAGAAGTTCTACCCGGGCTTTAAGACTGGACATACCTAATCCGTTTGTATGGGTATCCGCTCCGGGATCAAAACCTATCCCGTTATCTTCCACGGTGAGGAACAGTTTTCCTTTGCGTTGCTGAAGCTGTACGAGAATCTGTGTGGCTGAGGCATGTTTCAGCGCATTATTGACCAATTCTTGAACGATGCGATATACGGTGACCTGTTTGTTTTTGGGTATGGATTCGCTCACATGAATCACCTGGCAGGTAATGGTCGGCCCGGACCTGGATACTTTGTTACAGAATTGTTTTACCGCTTCTCCCAGTCCCTGTATATTGAGCACCTGGGGCATCAGACTTTGCGCGATATTCCGGAGCTCATCGACGGCTTCGTCCATGTGCTTTACGGATCTGGATACGTTTTCGTTTGCCCGGTCGTTCTGTATATCCTTGACCGTATTGGAGAGGGAAAGTTTTATTCCCGACAGCAGCCCTCCCAGGCCATCGTGCAGGTCCTGAGCTATACGGCTCCGCTCGTGTTCTTCTCCGTTTATGGTCGCGTACAGGAGTGAGATTTTATGCTTTTGCTGCAAGGTGTCCATTTCCAGCTGGTGTACTCTTTTTTGCTGGGTGATGAGCGTTTTCCCTTTTTTATAATATTTGTAATATAAGATGGATATAGACAGTAAGCCGGCTACGGTAATCAGCAGGAGCCATATTCCCATCTGATTGCGTACCAGCCGTAATTCGGCGGCTTCCATCTCATATTGCAGATTGGCTATCTGTTTTTCTTTGTTGGCACTTTCGTATTGTACGTCGAGATCATGCAGTGTTTTGGTAAGCTCGACTTCGTTCAAACTATCGGCAACACTGATGTATTTCCTGAAATGGTTATAGGATTGCGGGTAATGTTTTAGTTGATATTCGATTTCTGCCAGTTTTTCGAGGGCGAGTAACTGAAAGTGAAAATCTTTGAGGTCGCTTCCTATCCGGTAATATTCTTCGGCATAAGCCAGTGCCTGTGTGTATTCCTTCTTTGCTTCACCGACCTGTACAAGTCCGAACAGGGCATTGGCCATATAATGCAGATTTTTGAATTTCCTGGCGAGCTTAAGGGCTTTGCGGTACATCACCCCTGATTCGGTATAATTTTTCTTCTTATAAGCCAGTTCTCCTTTGAGATAGTATAGTTGTGCCATCTGGTCTACGGTGTCCTTACTGGAAAATATGATATCTTCGGCCTTCCTGAGGTAGGTTTCCAGAGGTTTCAGACTGTCCATTTCGTTCAGACACAAGGCTATATCGAGATGTCCTGCCCCGGAATAGTAGTTTGTTTTATCTGAGTTTTCATGAGTTTTCAGAGCTTTGGTATAATATTCAAGGGCTTTGTCGTATTGCGCTTTATTGAAAAAAATGACCCCGAGGTTTCGGTAAGTGACCGAGAGATTGGTCGTGTCTTTGAGTTTTGTAAACAACGGAATGAGTTGAAGGTATTCTTCCTGTTGTTTGCGGATATCACCATGAACACCGTAAAGTGCGGCTGCATTCATACGGATAAGCCCGCTCAGCTTTTTTCCCTGTACAGAAGTGTCGGGAATAATGGTATTCCTGGCGGTATCCAGGTATTGCCGGGCTTCTTCGAAATGATACATATTGTAATAAAACCGTCCGAGATTGCCGTAGATCTTTGCGACAAGAATCGGTTGCTCGGGATTGGTCAATTCCAGTGCTTTACGGTAATATTCCCTGATTTTGATACTATCGCTCATGGGAAGCCTGTTGGCAATCAGCATCATTAGAGTGGCTTTCGTACTGTCCGTTTCGGCCCGGGCGAGGGCATGTCGCAGACTATCGGTTACGGAGAGCTCCTGGGAATAGGTGGAGACGGAAAAACAAAGGCTGCACCATAGCAGCAACAGTTTGGTAGTGTTGGGGTACATAGTATGTTGTTTGATCGAATAACAAACCTGAAAAATGTTTATGTAATAAACGGTATTCAGGATCGATTGGTATGACAATATCAATCGCAATACAATGACAGGATCACTTTAGCGTCTGAAAATAAGGAATATATCCATATCCTTATATACTTCCGCATACGGATCGTGTCTCTCCGGGGGGATTACAAAAATAGATTACTTTTTTCAGTGCCGCAACGTTTTACGTTTCGGTTTAGACAAATTGTGATGTTTTACCGTAATAATTCTGAAAAAAGCAGATTCCGTGAGGGTGTCGGGCCCGAAAACAGGCAAGAAATGTTTTACCAATGTATTAAAGCTTCCAGCAATTCCGAATTCCCGCTTGTATCATCATCGGTGACCAGGAGTATTTTCAGGTTTCTTCCGGATAGTTTTTCGAGGACCGAAACAGACTCTGCTTTGAGAAGCAACGGTTCGTTTGCCCCGTTGTTTTCGTACAGGGGGGTACACAAGGGCGTATAGCCGTTTTTCAGTTTTTCGCATGGAATAATGCCGGTGAAGCTTCCCAGGATTTTACCGTCATCATAAGCATTGGATGTATCTTCTACGGATGCCGTGAAAATCATCGTGTCCTGTCCGGGAACAAATGTGGCTCCGGAGAACCCCGCCTGTATACCGTTAATGGCAGGTAGTGTTATTTTGTAAATGCCGGGGCCGGGGTATTCCTGCCCGTTTTCGAAATAATCGAACAAGGCGGAAACCGGGTACTCCAGGATGATGTTTTGGCCCCGCAAAAAGAAAAATATCCGGTTGTCTTTTGCTGCGACACCTTCGATGTTAAGTACTGCTCCTTTACGGAGATGCTTTTTTCTTATGGTCTGATAGAACCGGGTGAGTGTATATGTTTTTGTGCGGTTGCCGTTTCCGATATCGACCTGTACCATGACATCCCGTTCGGGTGATTGCGAACCGGACCCGAAGAGGTATAGCTTGTCGCCGATGATTTCCATGGCTTCGAAATCCGGTTTGTCTTTTTTGGGGATAATTTCTCCCTTGGACAGTGTAGTGTAACGGAATACGGATATCCTGGAAACGGGCTGATAGTTCCGGCTGAACCGAAACAACCAGGGAGAATTGTCGCCGGTTATATACAGGTGATCCCGGGTAACAGCAGTACCTGATGCCGAGGGAACTCCGGGAAGTTCCTGCCGATGGATGACCTCGCATTGCAGCGAAGGGTCTGAGCATGCGGTGCACATGGAAAGGAGAATGAGCGCACGGATAACTGCAACTGGATTCCTCATATATTTTTATTTGTTTACTGTCTTTCCCTGATATCTTTTACTGCTTTTACGATATTTTCGGAGAGATTGGTGAGCCCGATCAGGTGTTCTATGATAAGCTGGCCTTCTTCCATTTTAAGCCTGAAATTTTCATTCTGTGTTCCGCCAGATTCCAGAATCTCCTTTTTCCGGATCTCTTTGAGTTCCGTAAAACGGAGTTTCAGCATTTCTTTGGTTTCTTTATCTACCGGGATATTTTGTTTTTCTTCCTTGAGCAATTCCATGGCGTTTTCCAGGTTGTTGATAATAGCCCCGGTAATAGCGTTGAAAGCTTCGGAGGCTTTGGTGGTTTTCCGCGATTGTATAAAACTTCCCATAGAGGCTGCAGAAGTCAATAGCGTATGGTTGAGTACCACCAACGCATAGTACTGTCCTAATTGTTTTTGTCTGGATTTCGGTTCCTGGGTCATACGCTGAAAGGAAGCCATGAGATTACCTATTTCTATAAAAGCATGTTTACGGGCAATGCGATAGGGCAGGGGGACTTCACCTTTCCGGTTATAAAACACCGATATTTCCCTGATATAATCCCGGGTGGCTTTTATGGAGTTTTCTAGGAAGGTAGGTAGGCTCAGAAATTCCCAGGAGGGCCATAAAAAATGATTGGCGGTGAAGGCCAGTGCGGTTCCTATAAGCGTATCTGCAATACGGAACAAAATAACGTCCTGTATATCCGGAGTGAGCATTCCGTAAACAAAGATGACATATAAAGTAATAAATGTGGCTCCTATGGAATAATTCCGCTGGATAAAGGAAAAGCCCAGCACCATACAGGTCATTGCCAGGATGCCGAGTACGGTACTGTTATGAACGACGGAAATGATACCGAAAGCGATGATCCCGCCTGCCAGTGTGCCTATCGTTCTGTGCACGGATCGCTGCTTGGTAAGTCCGTAGCCGGGACGCATTATCACAACTATGGTGAGCAGTATCCAGTACGTATTTTGTATGGGGAGTATGTTTCCTATCAGAAACCCGGCGAGTACAGTGAGTGTAAGCCGGAGCGAATGCCTGAATATGGTGGAGGAAAAACTCAGATTCTGGGTAATGGTAATGGGATTATAGTGTACGGGGGTAAGCAGTTTTTCGAGCTCTTTATCTTTGTGCTTCGGTTCCTGGGTATGCAGTGCATGGGTAAAGGTATATTCTACGACCTTGATTTTCTCTGCTTGTTTCTCTACATAATTAAACATGTTGATGAGCACGAGCACTTCGTCGGCAGTAGGTCTCCCGGAGGTATGGGTTTGTTTTTCGTAGCGGTCTATGGCTTTCCGAAAAGCTTCCAGGTCCTGGAAAGGGCGGTGTTTCCCGGTGTATTTTTTTCGGTTTTCGATGCTTTGTCCGAGCTCGTTCAGGAGTGCTGCAAGATTGTAGGCAAGGTGTTTATAAGCATTTAGGACGTATGGATGTTCTTGGAAAGTATGGTGTAATTTATTATGGTCAAAAGAGGTCGCCATGGCGAGCTCGAGAATTTCCACCAGTTCTATATGGGCTATGAGCAACCTTCGGTTCTGATTGGAGGAGCCTCCCTTGGTACGGTTTTTTATCAGGGTTTCCCGAAGTTTTTCATGAGTTTCATTGAGTTCTATCTGCAGGCTGAGCAGTTCTTCCGTTATTTTATTCCTGTCGGCACGGATATCCCATAGCGTTCCTCTCAGTTTAAGATATTTCGAAGTGAGTACGATGCATTCGGCCATACGGAGCTCGGCATACCTGTAAGGTCTGATATAATAGAATATCATGGAGATACACAAATAAAAGAGCCCTCCGCTGATCATCAGTCCCGCATGTTGCAGCAGGGCCCAGCCCGTATAACTATGGCTGAACGAGAGCGACATGGCAAGCAGACCCGAAAAAGATACGAGGGTCGCGCGCTGCCCATATACGGCTATCATGGAAAGGAAAAAAACCAGCGAGATCAGGACGGGATAAAATATCCAGGGGTTTATCGTAGCCAGACTGATAACTACGGTACTTCCCGTGGCGATCAGGTTGGAGGCCAGCATACCGTTTACCCTGTGACGAAGGTTACCGGGGATATCGCTGGAAAAGGTAAATAAGGCGCCCAGTGCTACTGTAAAACCAATACTGAAAAGGTTCAGGTAGGAGAACAGTATTACAGGGGTAGCAGCGGCTACGGTAACTTTTACGGCCCTAATAAAATCGGTACTTTCTAAGAATTTCTGAAGCTTGAGATCCATATTCCGTTTTGCTGGCTACAAAAATAAGGATAACGGGTATATTTATTAAGAAAATACGTTAATTTCGGTAGAGGCTGCTTCGGCTTATGATAGTTTTTCCCGGATTTCTTTCAGTTCGGACCTGATTTCATCGGCCCAGGCCCCAAGGTTGTCCTGAGGAGGGGCCAGTTGTCCGGATATTTTACTGACAACCTGCCATATTTCCCTGATCTCTCCGGGATGAGTTTCGATAGCCGGGTATTCCGGATTTATGGAGATGAGCCTGATTTTTTCTCCGGCTACGGCTATTTTTTTGACGACTACCGTATCGGCGAGTACCACGACATAGATCCGCCCGGGTTTGATGTCGGACAGTTTTTCTTCTGCGCGTGCAATGACCCATTCCCCGGAGTGCAGCACGGGATACATACTGTTACCTTCTACCTGGAAGCCGCGGTAGGAGGCATTCCGGTATTCGGGCAGGGGAAGGTCGAAAGCGGGCAGGGTTTCATACCATTCCGGATCCTGAAGGTTGTGCGGGTATCCTGCGGAGGCTTTGATATTGACCAATACGATATTTTCATTACCGGAAGAATTCAGCGTAACGGTTTTGGGCAGCACGCTTTTTGTTTCCGGGCGAAGGTGTTTTTGTTCGCTTTTACCGAAGAGCCATAGCGGGTTGATACCGAAATGTTCGAGTAAAGCGGCAACCACTTCTCCCGAAATCCGGGTTTTTCCCCTTTCGATATCGGCTGTGGAGTTTTTGATTCCCAGAACTTCAGCAAAAGCCTGCTGCGTCATGTCGAACTCCTGTCGAAGCATTTTAAAACGCTTTATTTCGGTATTCAAGTTTTTAGACATAAGGCAAATGTAGGGTTAATTTGGAAAAATTATGGAAATATTTGGAATATTTCCTTTTATTTGGAAAAATTCCATACTTTTGGAGAAATTCCTGAGTGTATGGACCGGACGATTTTACATTTGGATCTGGATACGTTTTTCGTATCTGTGGAGCGATTGCTGGACAGTCGTCTCCATGGACGCCCCTTACTTGTGGGAGGTCTCAGTGACCGGGGTGTGGTAGCTGCCTGCAGTTATGAGACCCGTTCCTTCGGGATACACAGCGGCATGCCCATGAAAATGGCGAGAGCGTTGTGCCCCGGTGCTACGGTTATCAAAGGTGATGCCGCCACATATACCAGGTATTCCGAGGGAGTCACCGACCTGATCCGGGAAAATGTACCGTTGTTTGAAAAATCCAGTATAGATGAATTTTATGCGGATCTTTCGGGCATGGACCGTTTTTTCGGAGCCTATCGCTATGCTTCCGAGCTCCGGCAGAAAATTATCCGCGAAACCGGTTTGCCGATATCTTTCGGGCTTTCTGTAAACAAGGTAGTATCCAAGGTTGCTACGAATGAAGCCAAGCCCAATAACCAGATATGTATAGAACTCGGACGGGAAAAACCTTTTTTGGCCCCATTATCCATCAGGAAACTTCCCATGATCGGTGACAAGACCTATCTGACGCTGCGAAACCTTGGCATCAGACAGTTAGGAACCTTGCAGGAGATACCGGGGGAGATGCTGTATCGTGTGCTTGGCCGTAACGGACTGACCATCCGGGAACGGGCAAACGGTATAGATACTACCCCGGTAATTCCTTTTTCGGAACGAAAATCCATATCTGCGGAGCGTACTTTTGACCGGGATACCATAGATGTGGAACGCTTGCGTTCACTGCTTACCGCCATGACAGAAAACCTGGCTTTTCAATTGCGCCGGGGAGAGAAACTAACAGCCTGTGTCAGTGTTAAGATCCGTTATTCGGATTTTCAGACGCACTCCAGGCAGATAAAAATACCATATACCAGTGCCGACCATATTCTCATTCCTCATATCCTGGAATTGTTCCGGCAGTTATACAACCGGAGATTGCTTGTTCGCCTGATCGGGATAAAGTTCAGTCACCTGGTACACGGTAGTTATCAGATCAATCTTTTCGAAGATACCGAAGAAACCATACGACTGTATCAGGCTATGGATAAGATCCGACTGCGGTACGGAGACCGCAGCATAACCCGGGCTTCGTCCCTGGGTGTAAAGACCATAGGGAGAATGACTAACCCTTTTAACGGACAACCCCCAATCATTTTAGCACATAGAAAGCAATAATGTATTTAAACTGCCACACCTATTACAGTATGCGTTTCGGTACTTTTTCCGAAACAGAACTCCTGGAACTGGCCAGGGAAAACCACATTACACAACTTGGACTTACGGATATCAACAACACTTCGGCCTGTCTCAATTTTATCCGGAAGGCAGAACAGGCCGGAATAAAGCCTATTGTAGGGGTGGACTTCCGCAACGGTACGGATCAGCAGTTTGTGGGGATCGCCGGTACTAATGAAGGCTATATGGCACTTAACAGCTTTTTGTCGGACCATCTGCACGAAGAAAAGGACTTTCCGAAGCGCGCGCCTGTTATTCCGGGGGCCTTTATCATATATCCGCTGGAAAAGATAGCAGAAATCGGCCCGGAGGAACTCCGGGAAGACGAATATATCGGCATATCCGTACGGGACCTGCGAAAGCTGCCTTTGTCTCCATACCGTTACAAGACAGACAAATTGGTTGTGCTGCAACCCGTAACCTTCCGGAGCAAGAGCGATTTTAATGCGCACAGGCTGCTTCGGGCCATTGCGAATAACACCCTGTTAAGCAAACTGGATGCAGGGGAAACAGCTTCCGAAGATGAAAAAATGTATCCTGCGGAGAATCTGTATAACGCTTTCGGCGAATACCGGTTTATCCTGGAAAATACCGTAAGCCTGATGACAAGGTGCTGCGTATCTTTTGATTTCTCGGCAGCCAAACAAAGTAGGAATCAGCAAACCTATACGGGGAATAAGCAAAAAGATGAAGCTTACTTGCTGGAGCTTTGTATGAATAACATCGGCTATCGTTATCCCGATGATCAGAAAATGGCCCTGGAACGTCTGTACCGGGAACTGGAACTGATCAGACAAAAAGATTTCATCTCGTATTTCCTGATCAATTACGATATTGTGGCGTATGCCCGAAGCAAGGGATATTTCCACGTAGGAAGGGGAAGCGGAGCTAACAGTATTATTGCGTATTTGCTGGGAATTACGGATGTGGATCCTTTGGAACTCGACCTTTATTTTGAACGTTTTATCAATCTTTTCCGGAGTACCCCACCCGATTTCGATATCGATTTCTCTTGGCGTGACCGGGATGATGTTACACGCTATATTTTTGATCGATTTCCCCATGTAGCCCTGCTGGGGACGTATGTAACCTTTAATTATAAAGGGGTGGTACGGGAACTGGGAAAGGTATTCGGGTTACCCAAAGAGGAAATCGACCGCCTCAGTGCGGGGAATTATCACAGTTATGAGCTCGATGAACCTTCCCGGCTCGTGCTTAAATACGGTAAACTTCTCGAAGGAATGCCCAATTATATCAGTGTACATGCCAGTGGTATTCTTATCAGTGAGGTGCCGTTGCATACGTTTTCGGCTACTTTTTTACCTCCTAAAGGGTATGCTACAGTACAGTTTGACATGCATATCGCAGAAGATGTAGGGCTGTATAAATTTGATATTCTCGGTCAGCGCGGACTGGCCAAAATCAAAGAGACCCTGGAAATCATAGGATATAACCGTCCTGAAGTCCAACGTCCGGATATCCATGATGTCAATCGTTTTAAAAAAGACGACAGGATACACAGTATGCTGGAAAGTGCACAATGTATGGGATGTTTTTATGTCGAGTCGCCGGCCATGCGGATGCTGCTTCAAAAATTACAGGTGGATAATTACCTCGGACTGGTCGCAGCCAGTTCTATTATCCGGCCGGGAGTAGCCAAGAGCGGTATGATGCGCGAATATATATTGAGGCACCAGGACCCGGACCGGGTGAAGCAGGCACACCCGGTATTGCTCAAGATCATGCCGGAGACTTACGGGGTAATGGTGTACCAGGAAGACGTGATCAAAGTAGCACACCATTTTGCGGGGCTCTCCCTAGCCGAAGCCGATGTTTTACGAAGGGGAATGAGCGGAAAGTTCCGGTCGAGGGCCGAATTTCAGGAAGTAGAAGAAAGGTTTGTGGCAAATTGCAGGCAGAAAGGCTATGAAGATCACCTTATTTTGGAAGTCTGGAAACAGATCGAAAGTTTTGCGGGCTATGCTTTTGCAAAAGGGCATTCGGCCTCTTACGCGATAGAGAGTTATCAAAGCCTGTTTTTGAGGGCGTACTATCCCCTGGAGTTTATGGTAGCCGTACTCAATAACGGTGGAGGTTTTTATCGTCCGGAGATCTATATTCACGAAGCCCGGATGCTCGGAGCCACCATACATGTGCCCTGTATGAATTACAGCCGTATGGAAAACAGGATATCGGGAAAAAATATCTACCTCGGGTTCGGATACCTCAAAGACCTCGAAGACCGGGTCTGTCATCGTATCTTACAGGAAAGAGATGAAAACGGTGCTTTTGTTTCGCTGGAAGACTTTATGGACCGGGTTTATGTAGGAATGGAGCAACTTGCTATACTGATACGGATCGGGGCATTTCGTTTTACAGGTGTCGATAAATATGAGTTGTTGTGGCAGGCACATTTGAGACAAGGTGTTGTGCCCGGCGAGGAAGAACAATACCGGTTGTTCCGGACGCAGCAAAAAGAGTTTGCAATCCCCGTACTGCAAACGAGCAAACCGGAAGCGGCCTTTGATCAGCTCGAACTTCTCGGGTTTTGCCTGTGCAGCCCGTTCGATCTGCTACAGGAAACCCCCAGGAGCAATAAGGGAGCACAGGACCTGAAGTACACCGAGGGAAAATATATCGATATCTACGGTTATCTCGTTGCTGTGAAAAAGACCAGAACACATCGGGGAGACGAAATGTTTTTCGGAACTTTTATAGATCATTACGGAGAGGTATTTGACGTGGTTATTTTTCCTCCCGTAGCCAGGAAAAATAAATTTTACGGGAAAGGGATATACCGTATGTACGGAAAAGTAGTTAACGAATTCGGTTTCTTAAGTATTGAAGTAGTGAAAATGAGAAAAGAAGATTACATCCGGGATCCGAGGTTCGAAAGTTAGAACCCCGGGGTGCAGGTGAAAATATAAAAATGAAAATAAGGTTAAGAATCTGTAAAAAATCAGGCAAGTCAATACTATTGATATTCCTTTTTTTTCTGGTCGTATTACAGAAAACCGTATGATCTTTCCGGTTTCCGATACGTATATTGAATAGTATAACTATTTGTTTATGAGTGCTAAATGGTAACATTGTATTAACACTTACCGAACGAAAAGACTGGATTATATGTCTAATTTAGAGCTGCAATTTCACTATAAATGACAGCCGGAAGCGATATATTTTTCAAAAATCTTTTTGAGAGTACTCATGGTAAAGCTTTTAATTTTATAAAAGCTCTGAGTAAAGACGAAAATATAGCAAGGGAAGTTGTTCAGACCTCTTTTATAAAGATATGGAAGCATATCGGTAAATACCGGAATCATCCGAATCCGGAAGCTCTGGTCTATGTCACCGTAAAAAATGCGTTTCTGGATGAAATGCGTAAACAGAACAGGATTAATGCTATACTGACCTCTATCGAAGAGAACAGTCATCTTCAATATACTATTGCCGATACGGTAGAAGATGTGGCGATCCGCGGGGAAGCTTTTACCGCAGTCAACCGGGCTTTGGATAAATTACCACAACGATTACAGCATATTTATACTTTATACCAGTTTGAGGAACTGACCCCGTTGGAAATTGCCGATACCTTACAACTCTCCGTGACTACGATCAGGACGAATATAGAAACTGCAAAACTGTTTCTCAGGAAAGAATTACGCAAGTACCGTTATTAGGCTTCCCTTATTTTATTCGGAGAGGAGGTATTTGCTCCGAATGTTGTTTCTCCCGGTAGCCCGGATATTTTTTCATCTTAACATTAACTTTATTTCGTCATAACCTTAATTTCATTTCCCTGGGCGCTTTCCGTCGTTCTACAAGTGAACAGAGCACGTTATGGATCCGAAATTATTAGAAAAATACTGGCAGGGCAAATGTTCTGTCACGGAATTAAAAACGATTGAGCGGTTTCTGCTTGAACATGAACCGGAGACCGATGATGTATTACAAACAGAATGGACCCGGTCTTCTGCCCGGATTCCTGCTGCGGAATCGGAACATATCAGGGAAGCAGTATTTAATCCGGTAAAAATACATCCGGTTTATGCAAAACGTACTTTCCCTGGAAAATCCTGGCTTGTAGCTGCTTCTTTACTGATATTGTTATCTGTGGGAAGCTTGTTTTATCACTTTGATTTTTCGGGGAATGAAGAATGGACTATCATTAATAACATCCGGGATACGGTCAAAAAAATTGAATTGAACGATGGAACAGAGATATGGCTGAAACCCGGGTCTTCTATCCGGTATACCAGTACTTTTGGTGATCGTGAACGGCATATAAAGTTGCGGGGAGAGGCTTATTTTGATGTAACCAGGGATACGGCCAGGCCTTTTCGTGTACAAACCGGTAATATTACCACTAAGGTGCTCGGTACCATGTTTAATATCAAGGCATATGAATTTGAGGAAAAAATACAGATCGTACTTACCGAAGGGTCCGTTCAGGTATTGTGGAACGATGAAAAAACAGAACGGGAAATAGCACAAATGCGCCCCGGAGAGCTACTGAATTTTGACAGGATCAATAATAATGCCGGGATAAGTCTCATAAAGAACAGCGGAGAAGATCTGTACAAAGGAGATCAACTGATTTTTCACCAGGCAACGTTGAAAGAAGCATTGACCAGAATATCCCGTATTCATCATCTTGAGATCGATATGAGTACGTTGTCCGAAGCAGATAAAGAAAAACACGTTTCCGGAGTCTTTCACCACACGACACCCCCCGATGCCATACGAAGAATATTATTTATACATCACATGATACTGGAGCAGAAAGACGGTGTGTTCCGGATTAAAAAAACAGACTGAACAATACAGGAAAAAAGCGTTGCTACCCACAACGCTTTTCAGAATGGTATGCAAGAATTTTAATAAAACGATCGATCGGAAAATCAAAATCAATAATTATTAACTAATCTATACATACGTATAATACATGAGAGCCAAAATTAAGGAATACTGCTTAATTCCGAGCAGGTATTCAGGAAAAGTATGCCTTTTATTTTTCTTAATCCTAAGTATCCAAACTACCCGTAGTAATCATTTTGAAGTCCAGCAATCCGGACAAAGTCTTAAAGCGTTTATAGAAAAACTCATAGAAGAGACTCCGTACAGTTTTTTATTTGACGAGTCCCAGCTCGGCAACGTTATCTTAATCAGGCCTGTGGAGATCCGGGACAGGGCTATACGCGATATTCTGGCCGACGTAAACAGGCAGATACCCATAGAGTACAATATAGAAGGGAAGAATATTTCTATCCGGACCCGGGACCGGCAGCGGCAAAAAACAGGACGATTGAACGGTCATGTCTACGATGATCGGCAGGTACCTCTTCCGGGAGCCAATATCATTATCGAAAACAAAGGAACGGGAATCTCTACGGGTTTTGACGGTGATTACGACTTACTGTTGCCCACCGGGGTGTACACGGTAAGGATCAGTTATATATCATTTAAAACCCAGGAGGTAACCGGTGTGGTTATTACCCCAGGTAATACGACTACTCTTGATGTCATACTGGAACCTGCCAGTGAGGCACTTCAGGAAGTTGTTGTCACCGCACAATACGACCGCCGTGTTAACAATGTTGCTGCGTTGAATACCATACGTAAAAATGAAGTTACTGCTATAGACGGGATAACTGCAGCACAGATAGCACGCACCCCGGATAATGACGTAGCCCAGGTATTGACCAGAGTGACCGGGCTTCATGTACAGGATAATAAATATGTGGTGGTTCGCGGGGTGTCGGAACGGTATAATAATGTGGCGATGAACAATGCCTTGATGCCCAGTACGGAAGCTAACAGGAGAAATTATGCTTTTGATATCATTCCCAGTAATCTCATAGAAAGTGTGATTGTACATAAAACGGCCAGTCCTGAACTGCCGGGAGAGTTTACCGGCGGATACGTAAATATCAATACGCTGGAAATTCCGAATAAAAATTTCTTAACTCTCGAGGTAGGAACGGGAGGTAACGAGAATACGTTTAATGATTTTTATTCGTTGCCCCGCTACAAAAATGATTACCTCGGGCTGATGACGTCCGGGAGTAAACTTCCGGCACTTGCCGGTGAACTTTCCAACAATGCTGATTTTTCACCGGAAACCTTATTGCCCCTTTCCAAACAAATGCCGGGCAATAACCGCTTTCGCCTGAATAGATACACGCAACAACCTACCCAGAATTACGCACTTGGTGTGGGGAAAGTCATTCGCCTGTCCGATGATAACCGGTTGGGAATGACTGCGGCACTGACTTACCGGAACGAGCAATCGAAACAGGGCTATTATGAAGAAACCCAGGGGACGCGGGAAATCGTAGGAGGAGATCGTTATAATTTTCTCAGCAGAACAGGAGGAATTTTTAATATAACATACGCTTTCGGGACGCAGAAAATCAGCCTGAAAAATACTTTTTATCAAAAACTGGAAACGGAAAATACTGTTTATAATGGGATTAACCTTTACGTAGGACAGCCAAAAACAGGGATTACGGAAGAGCGGGTAGTCAATAGTTTCGGGCAGAGTGTACTGAACGGCGAGCATACCACGGATGCTCCTAATGCATATAAATTCAAGTGGAATATCGGAATAGCCAATTACACCCGCAACCAGCCCAATAACCTTCAGATTGAAGGCGTCAATGAAAATTTGTTCTATGATTCCGCTGACCGGGAACTGATTGCACAGGAATTCCGAAAGTCCCATCCGCCGTACCAGTACGTGAAATTCAGGACCCTGGATGATCCGCTCTACGATTATTACAGTAAATATCAGGAAAAACGCTATACCATGGGATTCAACCTGGAATTGCCCCTTTCTGTAACCCATAGTAAAAACAAGCTGGTTACGGGATATTCGGGAAGTATCCGGGATGTGGACTTCGATCAGTCCAGGTATGCCGTGCTGGCTTATGGAGAATGGGCCGCGCGGAGAGACGAGTTTGTAGGTTTACCGCTCTATGAGGTCATAAACCAGGAGGCTTTCGATAACGAGTATCTGTATTATCGTCCGATATCTTCCGGATCTGATGCATCGGTGAAAGGATTCAGTAACGGGTTTAAAGGTACCCAGGGATTACATGCTGTTTTCCTGATGCTGGACACTTACTTTACCGGGAAACTTCATTTTTCAGGGGGGGTACGCCTGGAAGACAATACGATGAAAACCGAAACAGGGATCAGGACATTAGATGATGTGGACGGAGCAGGAATTGATAACAGCACGGAAACGGATGCTTATACTTTTCGGAGAACAAATTTCCTGCCCTCAGCCAACCTGATCTATGAACTTACCCCTAAAATGAACCTTCGTACCGGGTATTTTATGTCGCTGGCCAGACCCGAATTTACCGAATTGGGCAATTACAGTTATTTCGATTATAACCTGAGAACCCTGATACTATCCGGGTATAGTCTGGTTAGTGGCGGAGAAGAAAAACTCCTGGAACAAACAACGATAGATAACCTGGAGTTACGGTGGGAATATTATCCTACGGCCAATGAATCTTTTTCCGTTGCAGGGTTTTACAAGAGTTTTGACAAACCCATAGAACTTCAGGTTCTTCAATCCGCCCAAAATGTTACGACTGCACTAAAAGCCGGATATTTTAACCTCGACAGGGCAACCAATTACGGGGTAGAGATAGATTTCAGAAAATCTTTCGGGTTTTTGCAAACCACTTTCGGGGAAAATCTTTACCTGTTTGGTAACGCGTCTTTTATATGGTCTAAGATTTATTACGACAGGGAGGATGTTCCTGTAGACACAGGAGAGACCGATGAGGAAGGTAATCCTGTTTACAGAGAAGCGGTAGTAGAGGACAACAGACCACTTTATGGGCAATCGCCCTATATCATTAACGGGGGGTTGCAGTATACGGGTAAACACTTTGGTCTTACCGCTACGTACAATCGGGTTGGTCCCCGGATTATTCTCCCTGCCGGAGAACCGTTTTATGACGAATATGAAAAACCGAGAAATGTGTTGGACCTTCAGTTTCGTTATGCTTTTCTCAAAGAAAACCGTGCAGAGATCCGGTTGAACCTTGCGGATATACTCAATGATCCGGTTATACGATACATGAATAATATCGATTCGGAAACGAAAAATCCCAGAGTGGATTATGTGGAGAATTCCGATGACGGAGGACGCAAACTTGCCGTACCGCAACACGATCCCAGCGGAAAAAGTTACGATTCGCGTTACGACCTGGTTCGGCGCAGGTACGATCGGTTAAGAAGCTTCAATATTACATTCAAGTACACTTTTTAAAGCCTATTATTTTAAGTAATCATAAACAACAACCGTAAAAAATTAAATCTGATGAAAACCAAATTTAGCTTACTTGCTATGCTTGCAGCTGTAATGCTGACAAGCTGCTCCAATGAAGACATGGTCGAGGAGAACGACCCGAGCCTTAATGCCGAATTTGCTACGCTTTCGGTAGGTATAGACGGTAGAAGCTGGCCTTCCGCTACCGGGACTATATCCGGTGTTATAAGTTCCAATACAACCCTGACCAATGATAAGGTATGGTTTATTGACGGACCTACCTTTGTGGCTCCCGGAGTGACATTGACCGTTCAGAAAAATACGCTTGTCAAAGGAAAATCCACACCTACTTCCGGTAGTGCTTCTTACCTTCTGGTGACCAGGGGTGCAAGACTGGTTGCCGATGGTAATAATGCTGCCGAATCTATCGTGTTTACATCCGATAAACCTGTAGGGAGCAGACAACCTGGAGATTTCGGGGGAGTGATACTCCTGGGAAATGCTCCTACAAACAAGCCCAATAGCCAGGAAATAGAAGGTATACTGCCCGCCGATATTCCCAGTGGTATCAGTGTAAGTTATGGCGGTTCGAATACCGCTAATGATGCCGGTATTTTACGCTATGTGCGTATAGAGTATGCCGGAAGGGACCTCGGTGGCGGAAATGAGATCAACGGTCTTACTCTTGGTGGTGTCGGAAACGGAACAATCCTGGAAAACATACAAGTGTCTTACGGACAGGATGACGGCTTTGAGTTCTTCGGAGGAACTGTCAATGCCAAAAACCTGATCGCTTTCGGGAATGCCGATGATGACTTCGATTTCGATTTCGGATACACCGGTCAAATACAGTTTGCTGTATCTCAGAAAGTTCCGGGAGTGCCTTTTTCCAGTGACCCTAACGGAATAGAATGTGACAACGACGGAAGCGGAAGCAGTGCAACACCGATTACGCGCCCCGTACTTTCTAACTTTACTATTCTCGGTATGGGAAATGCTTCTTCTGCAGGCCCTACACTGAATGGTAACCGCTGGAGAAGGAATACTTCTTTTGTCTTCCGCAATTCCATTATAGCCGGATACGATGACAGAGGGGTATTGTTTGATGGTACGGCTGTAGAAAATAAGCTGAACAGCGGAGGAACTGCCGAGTTTAAAGACAACCTGATTCATTCTTACGCTACCGCGGGAGGAGTTATAATGCCTGCTACGGCTACGAGCAAAACCAATTACAGTGGTAATACGACAAGTTCCAGCAATCCTAATTTTATGGATCTGGTGGCTCCGTACAGTGCGACATCTCCTGATTACCGTATAGGAACTGTGCCTCCTGCACTTGCCTACGGTGCGAGTTTCACCGGATTATCCGGTTTCACACCGGTGTCTTATAAAGGAGCTTTCGGTCCTTCCATAGGTGCGCGATGGGATGACAACTGGGCTTCTTATCAACCCAATAATAACCCTTACTAACACAAACCAAACGAGAACTTAAATAATAGGAGGAAGTACGGTGCTTTTCACCGTACTTCTTTTAATATATTACAGGTTATATGGAGCAATCTGATAAAATAAATGATATGACAATGAACTTTACCCAATACAACAGCAGAAAGACCGTTGTGTGTGTGCTGTTGATGATAACCTTATTTCTGGCGGTATGCGGATGCGATACCGAAGGAGATCCCGTAACCGAAGAAACTTATGTAACCGTGCTCGGAAATAATTTTAATATCATAGGTGATAATCAAAACGAACTGTATTTTTTTATAAACGGAGACTCGCTGAAACCAAGAGAATATTATCCGGACGGCTCCGAACTTAAGATTGAGATCAGAAAGACTGCTGATGATAAGGTTTTGCTGGATAGCACGCGGATCGCGGTATTCGGGGAAGAAATCAATATTACGGCATTTTATACCGAAGAAGGCATATTGATACCGATGGCTCCGCTAACAGAAGAAGACAAAGTACCGGCCCCGGAAGGATATCGCAAGGTAAGATTTATAAATTTCATAAAAGATGCTGATTTACTGGAAGGAAAAAGACTTAAACTGGACGTATATGGAGTGTATAATACCGGTCTTAACCCTCTTGGAATATATAACCAGGCTATGACCGAAAAACCGTTATACACACTCCCCGAAATACAACCCGATAATTTTTCGGTATTCTTTACTATTCCCGAACTCGAAACGGCAGGAGAAGAAACAGGGCAGGAGCTGATAGGAACAGTAGCCAAAGTGTATAATGCCGCTACCGATGCATTGATTCTGGATGCCTATATGGAAGAAGGAGAAGTGTTTCCCGGGTTCCCGGAATTCGGCACCAGTGTGAATGTAAGGGGAGAAAAGAGGATAGGCAATTTGTCGAATACCTCTATTTACACTGTGACAACCATACAATTACAGGCTACACTATACGAAGGGGTTTACCTGTACAGCCAGCTGCCTATAGAGGCACTGAGCGAATAACAGCTGTAAAAAATACGTAGTATCTAAATAATTTCTTTTTTGAACTTAACCTGACTCTTCGCAAACCGGGGTTTCGTCTGACCTATTTCCCAATACCCCGGTTTCAAACCTTTAGATTGAAGGAATACCGAAGTCCGAAGCGCAATACACTTTCCCTGCTTAGGCCTTCGGTTTTTTGTTTTTCCTGTCGTGCCAAAGTATTTCCCGAACGGAAGAGAAAAGATAACAATGATGAATAGTAAAAAAAACATCCGTGCCACGGTACACAAGCATACGATCTGTCTTTCATCTTCCGGCGTTGCCGTAACACGGATGCGGGAGATGTTTGTAGAGGGTTAACGTATTCTGATATAATTTTCCGAAAAAGTACGGTTTCCGTCTTCATTGATACTGATTTGCCGGAACCAGTCTTTTCCCTGCTGCAATTCGAATGAAAATACCCGGGACGTATCAATAATCCTCATCATGCTGGCCGAACCGTATTCGAGGGTTTCCGTAAGACTGGTATCGTTGGCCATATATTTTCCGTAGCCGTACCATTGCGTAGAGTCTTGCGGGACCCTTCGGCTCCACATTACTTTTCCGTCCTGATAGATTTTTACCTGCCTGTAACCTTCGGCATTGGGAAAACTATCCAGAACGTTATTAGCTTCATACGTGTAGTAATTCACCAACTCCCACACCCCTTCGAGTGATTGCGGAGTATCTTTTTCAGCACCGGGGCCATGGGTCATCGCTAAGAATACCGTGGCCAGGAACACCATGATAAAAGCATAGATAAAATTTTTCATAATGCGCTGTTTTTTAGGTTAATGAAGTGTAGATGGTTCTTATCTAATTTACGTGAAATTAATGAATTATCATATTTTTTTCGGATATTTGTCGTTTTTTGCCTTAAAAATGCAAATGCGCTAAAAAGATAAAAATGTCGCAGCGGACAGCTAATTCTATTTAAACTTCAGGCAAGGGGAGTTGGCATAACTATTGCGATATACCTGTAGCTTATACACGGGCTTAAATGTTTGTTTATTGATTTTTAGAGCGTTATTAAATAATAACTATTTATTCGAAAACTGTTGTAGTGACAGAATGACTCACAGAAAATATATGGCTAAATCAAAGTTTTTAAATATGGACAGTTTGTCATTTCAGGGTGTTGATGAAGACGCGGAGCTTATCCCGTTAATGACCCCGGAAGACGAAGAAGAAATCAACAAAGAAGAACTTCCCGAAGAACTTCCCATATTGCCTTTACGCAATACGGTATTATTTCCGGGAGTTGTAATACCTATAACGGCCGGAAGAGACAAATCCATTCGGCTGATCAAGGATGCTAATAACGGCGATAAGGTGATCGGCGTAGTTTCTCAGAAGGATGAAGAAGTGGAAAACCCGGCTGTAGAAGACGTGAATACCCTGGGAACTGTGGCACGGATTCTTCGTGTGCTTCAGATGCCGGATGGAAACACCACCGTTATCATACAGGGGAAAAAGCGTTTTGAGATCGATGAGATCATAACAACGGAGCCTTACATGAGGGCCAGGGTCAAGGAAGTGGAGGAAGTCAGACCCGAGCGGGAAAATCCGGAGTTTACAGCGATTATCGAATCGATCAAAGAGCTTTCGCTTCAGATTATAAAAAACAGTCCCAATATTCCTTCGGAAGCATCTTTTGCGATTAAGAATATCGAAAGCGGTTCGTTTCTGATCAATTTCGTATCGTCCAACATGAACCTGAGCGTGAAAGAGAAGCAGGAACTGCTGGAAATGAATAACCTTCGGGAGCGTGCCCTGGCTACGTTAAAATTCCTGAATGTGGAATTCCAGAAGCTCGAACTGAAGATCGATATTCAGTCCAAGGTCCGTCACGATATGGATCAGCAACAACGTGAGTATTTTCTCCATCAGCAAATGAAGACGATCCAGGAAGAGCTGGGCGGTGTATCCTATGAGGAAGAGATCGAGGAAATGCGCGAAAAGGCCAAAGGGAAGAAGTGGGATGACAAGGTGAAGGAGCATTTCGAAAAGGAACTTGCCAAGCTCCAGCGAATGAACCCTCAGGTGGCCGAATATTCCATACAGCGGAATTACCTGGACCTGGTCCTGGAATTACCCTGGGGGACCTATTCCAAAGATAAGTTTGATTTGAAACGGGCAGAACGTATTCTGGACAGGGATCAATACGGACTCGATGAGGTAAAACGACGCATTATCGAGTATCTGGCGGTATTGAAACTGCGTAACGATATGAAATCGCCTATTTTGTGTCTCTACGGACCTCCCGGAGTAGGTAAGACTTCCCTGGGAAAATCCATAGCCGAGGCCCTGGGCAGGGAATACGTGCGTATATCTTTGGGAGGATTGCGCGATGAGGCGGAGATCAGGGGACATCGTAAAACCTATATCGGGGCCATGCCCGGGAGGATTATTCAGTCTCTTAAAAAAGCGGGAACTTCCAACCCGGTTTTTGTTCTCGACGAAATAGACAAACTGACTTCCAGTCATAACGGAGATCCATCTTCGGCCATGCTGGAAGTGCTTGACCCGGAACAGAATACGTCGTTTTACGATAACTTTCTGGAACTTGGTTACGATCTTTCCAAGGTCATGTTTATTGCCACGGCCAATAACCTCGGTACTATACAACCGGCATTGCGCGACAGGATGGAAGTGATAAATGTCACCGGATATACGATCGAAGAGAAGGTGGAAATCGCCAAAAGACACCTGCTTCCGAAACAACTCAAGGAACACGGGCTTACTTCCGAAGATCTCAAGATCAACAAAAAAGGTCTGGAAAAGATCGTGGAAGGCTATACGAGAGAATCCGGTGTTCGGGGACTCGAAAAACAAATAGCCAAAATGGTTCGTTTTGCAGCCAAGTCTATCGCCATGGAAGAAGAATACCAGGTAAAGGTTTCGCTGGATGATATCGAGAAAGTTCTTGGTCCCGCACGGATGGAAAGGGATAAGTATGAGAATAATGACGTGGCAGGGGTAGTAACCGGTCTGGCCTGGACCAGTGTAGGAGGAGATATCCTGTTTATAGAGTCGATCCTCTCCAGAGGAAAAGGAAATCTCACGATTACGGGGAACCTCGGTAAAGTGATGAAAGAGTCCGCTACCATAGCCATGGAGTACATAAAAGCCAATGCCGGAGAACTCGGTATCGATCCGGAGATCTTCGAGAAATACAATGTGCACATCCACGTTCCGGAGGGGGCTACTCCAAAAGACGGACCGAGTGCGGGGATCACCATGCTTACCTCGCTCGTTTCGTTATTTACACAGCGTAAGGTGAAAAAGAGTATGGCCATGACCGGAGAAATAACCCTGCGTGGTAAAGTGCTTCCGGTAGGAGGGATCAAAGAAAAAATACTGGCAGCGAAAAGAGCCCGTATCAAAGAAATATTACTTTGTGAAGAAAACCGGAAAGATATCGAAGAGATAAAACCCGAATACCTGAAGGGGTTGACTTTCCATTATGTAAGTGATATGAGCGAAGTGTTAAAACAGGCGCTTACTTCGGAGAAAGTAAAAAATGCCAAAACACTCTGATACGAAATCCGTAACGGATAAAAAAATAAACCCGACCGCCTGCCGAAACCTTTAGCAGGCGGTTTTTTTATGGAGAGGTAGCATAAAAAATTACCCCGATGTAGCACACCGGGGTAATTAAAGACTATAAAAAGTCTTGGTTGGTTTTTCTTAGATATCTTAGATCTCAAAAAGAGTATTAAATCCTTGTATCCAGGCTTCGGCCATGAGAAAAGCTCCTGGAATGGAGGGGTGTACGCCGTCCGGGCACCAATAGGATGCCGGTGCTTTTTTCAGCGCATTGTCAAAGACTTCCTGATACGGAATCCATACGGCATCGTAATCTTTAGCAATTTTTTCGGCAGCTTTCTGATAAGCATTGAACTCGGGGAACCATTTTTCTGTAATTGCTGTTCCTCCTTTCACGGCGAAAGGTTGTCCCAGAACCAGTTTTACATCCGGATACTGTTTTAGAGTCCGGTCGAGCAGTGCCCGGAGATCTTTTTCGTAAATCGCCGGAGTTCCGTTGTAATTACCATTCAGCTTATGCCAGAAATCATTAACACCGATCAGGATACTCAATACATCGGGTTGCAGTTGCATGCAATCGTCGTTCCAGCGATCGGCGAGTTGATATACTTTGTTTCCGCTTATCCCGCGATTGTACATAGCCCAGTCCGTATCCGGATGCTGAGCCATAATGTGGCTTACAATATTAAAGACATATCCCAGCCCCATTCCTTTGGCATCATTAGGATAGTAATGTCCGCGATCTCTTCCTGCGTCCGTTATCGAATCTCCCTGAAAAAGCACAGTAAGTTTCCGGGGAAGCAGAGGTTTCAAGGTCTCATTCGTGGCCGCTGTTACGGTTTGCAGGGTACTAAAACCAAGCAACCCTGCAGAAGCCAGGGATGCCGATTTAATAAAATTTCTTCGTTCGGTTGATTTTATATCGGTTTTCATGCTCTCAAATTTAATATTATTCTCTTTAATGCTGCAAAAAATATGATTTTTATTTTTGAACATTAGGTAGTATTATTGAATAAAAAGATTAAAAAACAGATTATAAAATGCTGTGAGTTATTAAAATGTATCTCTTTTATTAAATTTTTAGAAATAATATTTTTTGTATATATATATCGACAATATGTCCTGAATATAAAAAATATAAAAGAGAGATATCGCTCGGTTTGCGATCTTTCAGCTATTTATCCCATGGAAGAGGGTAATGGGGAAATAATTGTAATACTATTTATAATAGGATGAAAGACAGGAGTATTTATTACGATATTAAGCTTAATATTCGAGAAGGACACGGAGGTGTTCCTCGCTGAAATCGGAAAGAGTTTTTAGTTTCAGATCAGCTTCATTGAAAGTGTCGAGATCGTATTGTGCAGGTGAAGGGATGGCCACGGTTTTCATCCCGGCATTTTTTCCGGCTATAACGCCATGTGCCGAATCTTCAAAGACGATACAATTGGGCGGAGGAATTCCCAGTTTTCGCGCGGTGGAGAGGTACACGGCAGGATGTGGTTTTCCCATGGTTTCATGTTCCGAAGAGGACACGGCGTCAAAATACGCCTTAATGCCCGATTTTTCGAGGACTAACGGAATCAAGCGGTAAGGAGAGTTTGTGGCCAGTCCGATCCGGAAGTTGTTCTTGCTGAAAATCTCCAGGACCTCTGTTATTCCGGACATAGGTTTTCCTTTTTCCGTGATGAAGCGGCCGACACTGTCAATGACTTCATGCTCTACATCATAAAGTGATTTTCCTTTCCATGGCATCCTGTCGTACCAGAACCGGGTGACCTCTGTCGTCGTCATGGCTGCGGTAGTTGCCGAAAGTTCTGAGGTTACCGCTACTCCCAGGGCAGTAAATACTTCATATTCCGCCTTTTTCCAGGCGGGTTCAGAATCTATAAGGACCCCGTCCATGTCAAAAATAACAGCATGGGTTGCTTCAGACATCGTTTCGGTGTATTTAGTGTTTGTACAAAGATACTTTTTCTTTGCGGATATATGTTCCGTAAATATTGGCCTTACATTGGGCGTTTTATCTGTGGAATGGCATAGTACACCGTATGGATCATGGGGTGTTGTTTTTATGTGCGGCTTCCCAACCTATGATCGCTATTTTGCGATTATTACCCCAACGATATCCGCCCGTCATCCCGGATGCACGTATAACCCTGTGGCACGGGATGAGAATGGCTACAGGATTTTTCCCAATAGCATTACCCGCTGCACGGGCTGCCTTTTTCTTTCCTGCCTTATGCGCAATTGTTTCATAACTGGAGAGGGCACCTTCGGGTATGCTCAACAAAGCTTCCCATATCTTAAGCTGAAACCCCGTGCCTTTGATATGAAGGTTTACGGGGCGTTGCGGTTTTCCATGACCAGAAAAGAAATGCTTTGCACTTTCTTGCATAACATCTGTTTTTGACCGAAAAATGGCTTCCGGAAACTCATTGTACAGGTCCTGCAGACTTACAACTTCATGATCCGAAAAAACGAGATAACAGATTCCCTTGGGGGTAGATGCGATCAGGATACGACCAAAAGGAGTATCGGTAAAGCTGTAATTTATGGTGAGCCTGCTGCCGCCATCACGGTATTCTGCCGGGGTCATTCCTTCTATGGTTATAAACAGATCGTGTAGTCTTCCCGTTCCCGAAAGTCCCGTATTATGCACCACATCCGGAAGAGGGATGCTTTTTTCCCGAAGCATTTTTTTTGCATATCCGATGGTCGTGAATTGCAAGAATTTTTTCGGACTCACTCCTGCCCAGGCTTTAAACATCTTCTGAAAGTGATAGGGACTGAGATGAACCCATTCCGCAATATCCTCAAGAGAAGGTTGTTCCCGGAAATTTTCGCGGATATAGGTAATGGCCCTTTCAATTCTGTTGAAATCAATTTCGTGTTGCGAATCCATAAGGTTATGGTGTTAGTACGTACAAAAATAGGAATAGAGGTGTGCGAATAAAACCCGAAAATTGCGGTTTTATTTCTTTCTGTGGAACCATTGAAAGTGTTCGATACCACCAATTTGTGTTCGAATGTTATTTTTAGTCTCAAAATGTGCTTTTCATCGTTTTTTGCGATCTTTTTATCCATTGATTGTGAAAACATATTCAAGTTAAGCGATTTTTTATGTATTAGTTGTCAACTTTATGGTCTGCAGATGTTAAGGTATGAAACATTCTTTGTCGCAAGAATAGCTTAGAAAAATACTATATAAATGATAAAAATTTTACTCGTCGACGACCATTCCATTCTCAGACAAGGGCTTCGTTTTTTAATAGCTCAGATACCCGATACGATTGTTGTAGCGGAAGCAGAAGACGGGAGGGACGCTTTGGAGAAAATCAGGCACTACCAGCCCGACATGGTTTTTATAGATATAACGATGCCTAAAATGAACGGTATTGAAGTGATGAGAGCCATAAGAAAAAATGACAAGGATACGAATTTTATTGTAATGACGATGCACAGTGGTGTAGAGTATTATCAGGAAGCCATGGAAGCCGGAGCGGATGCATACCTGTCCAAAGACATTACCCTCGAAGAACTTCTTGCCTGTATGGAAAACTTGTCGCACGGCAGAAAATATGTTGCGGAGTTTATGCGGGAGAAAGTTGATAAAGCTACTTCCGGTCTGGATAGCCTTACGGCCAGAGAAATGGAAATATTGCGTTTACTTATCGAAGGCAAAACAAATCGCGAAATCGCAGAAGAGCTTTTTTGCAGTGAAAAAAATGTAGAAAAAATCAAGACCAATGTAAGAAAAAAGCTTGATTTACCTTCATCATACGGTGCCTTACTGGCCTGGGCACTGCGTAATAAAGTTTTCCTGTGATGCTATAAATATAACATTCCTGGAAATCCTAAAAAATCCTCTATGTGCGCCCTTGGTGCCAGGAGGATTTTTTGTTTTTGTAATAAAATGTTTTTCAAGGACTTATGTCTTTTTGTTTAGTGTTTTAATTACGCTTTCCACATAATAGTGCTACTGATCGTTAAAAAGGCTCCATTGACCGAAAGTAGGGAACCCCCTATTATTCGCATCGTGCGTATCGTGATAAGTTTGTTAGGGAATTTAATAAGGGGGAAATGAAAAAAAAATTGTGTGCTATACCTGGTAGGGTAATGCGTTATAGCCTTGTTTATTTGTGCTTTATAACCGTTTCTGCTACCACTTCTCTTTAAGTCCCGGAAGTCGCCGGTGTTATATCCGAATTATTGAATATAGATACTATGTGAATTTATTCACAGCCATATATAGACAGATTGTAATTCATAAATTAATTAATCAAAGCATGATGAAACATTTTTACGCGTTAGTTTTTTTTCTGGCAGTAATTTTTTCGGGGTACGCCCAGGTTGGGGTGGGAACACCTATGCCCGATAGTTCAGCTCAGTTAGACGTTGTAGCCAAAGACAGAGGAGTACTCATCCCCAGGATTCCCCTTAAAGGAGTTCGGGATGTTACGACCATAGCCAATGGCAATGTCGAAAGTTTGTTGGTATTTAATACTGCTAATACTTCAGATCTTAAACCAGGGTATTATTACTGGTATGTAGACAGATGGTACCGGGTCATGTCATCCGGGGATGTAACAGGAGTTGATCTTCCGAATAATATTGTTATCTATGATCCGATCAATAATCAATGGACCTATATCGATGCTACCGGTACACCCCAGGTTATCAATTTTGAGGACATTGTCCGTGCCAATGAAACGGTAACTACACTGGTTAATAACCAGGATGGTACCTATACCTATACTTCTGAGGACGGAACCGCGACCACGATCAATGTACCTGCAGATGTGATCAACCAGTTTCAGGAGATCATCGAGGATAAAAGTGTAGTTAATGAGATTACCAACCTGATCAGGAATATAGGAGGAAATGTGTTTTATGACGGTGATAATTTTACTTATATCGATCAGGATGGGAATACTCAGATCATCAATGCAGAAGAATATGTTAAATCTAAAGAAACGGTAACGACACTGGTCAATAACCAGGATGGCACCTATACCTATACTTCCGAAGATGGTACGGCGACCACGATCAATGTACCTACGGATGTGATCAACCGGTTCGAGGAGATCGTACAGAATGAAAACGTCGTTAATGAAATTACCAACCTGATCAAGAATGTGGGTGGTAATGTGTACTACGACGGCGACCGGTTTACATACCTGGATGATAACGGCACCACACAGGTAATCAATATCCAGGAGATTGTACGGGCCAATGAAACGGTAACGGCACTGGTCAATAACCAGGATGGTACTTATACCTATACTTCTGAGGACGGAACGGCGACCACGATCAATGTACCTGCGGATGTGATCAACCAGTTCGAGGAGATCGTACAGAATGAAAACGTCGTTAATGAAATTACCAACCTGATCAAGAATGTGGGCGGTAATGTGTACTACGACGGCGACCAGTTTACATACCTGGATGATAATGGCACCACACAGGTGATCAATATCCAGGAGATTGTACGGGCCAATGAAACGGTAACGGCACTGGTCAATAACCAGGATGGCACCTATACCTATACTTCCGAAGATGGTACGGCGACCACGATCAATGTACCTGCTGATGTGATCAACCAGTTCGAGGAGATCGTACAGAATGAAAACGTCGTTAATGAAATTACCAACCTGATCAAGAATGTGGGTGGTAATGTGTACTACGACGGCGACCGGTTTACATACCTGGATGATAACGGCACCACGCAGGTGATCAATATCCAGGAAATTGTACGGGCCAATGAAACGGTAACGACACTGTTCAATAACCAGGATGGCACCTATACCTATACTTCCGAAGATGGTACGGCGACCACGATCAATGTACCTGCGGATGTGATCAACCGGTTCGAGGAGATCGTACAGAATGAAAACGTCCTTAATGAAATTACCAACCTGATCAAGAATGTGGGTGGTAATGTGTACTATGACGGCGACCAGTTTACATACCTGGATGATAACGGCACCACACAGGTGATCAATATCCAGGAGATTGTACGGGGCAATGAAACGGTAACTACACTGACAGATAATGCCGATGGTACATTTACGTATATTAATGAAGAAGGCACGCCTGTAACATTTGACGGAAATACGACAACGGTAACAGATAACGGTGACGGGACCTATACGATTGTCAACAAAAGTGGTGACACGGTTACTCTTAATGTCATCAGCGATGTAGCGGATAACATTGTTAACCAGGGGGATATTTACAACGAGATCATCAAAGTTATCGATGGCAAGAGCGATGTTCTTGTAGATAACGACAACGGAACCTATACGCATACCTCGGTAGACGGCGATGTGATTGTTATCGATGCTACCCGCTCTGCGATCACGGATAATGGAGATGGTACCTATACGATCGTCAACCAGGACGGTGATAATGTGGTGATCAATACCAATGCCAATACCAGTGTTTATGACAACACCAACAGCGGACTGAGCTCCGGTAATGTACAGGACGCTATCGATGAGCTGGTAACGACGATCAATACCGGTAGCGGAGTACGTCTTAATGACAACGGGGA
>NZ_FPJE01000018.1 GCF_900119185.1 Sinomicrobium oceani
CGCGAGCTGGCAACGTAATTGGGAAGAACTTTCACAGTATTTTGAGTACACCGAACCGATTCGCAAGATCATTTACACCACCAATGCCGTAGAGGGCTTCCACCGCCAGGTGCGTAAGGTGACCAAGACCAAAGGAGCCTTTACCAACGATATGGCCTTGCTAAAGCTGGTGTACCTGGCCACCAAAAATATCGAGAAGAAATGGACCAGCCCCTTGCAAAATTGGAGTTTGACCATCCAGCAATTATACATTAAATTTGGGAACCGGATTCCCTTGGATTTAGCGGCCTCCCCTTCGGGGGGTACCCCCCGAAGGGGAGAACAATCAGACAGAGTTTAATTTACAGACCCGAACAATCAGACAGAGTTTAATTTACAGACCCACTCTGCCTCGTGTAATTCCTGATGCCCTTTATCCTGAACCGAAATTTTGCCTCCGATACTACATTGGCAAGTAGAATTTTCCGTTAAGATTTTACAGCCGTTAATCTCGTCTTTTTCCGTGGTTTTATCCCATTTTACCACAGAGGGGCTGCACTTGCTTCTTGTAACAGTACAAGCACCAAAATTAGGGATATTGGTTTCTGCCTGCTTATCTTCTTCTGTGGCAATAAGTTTGCCTTCTGCCATACAAAAATCCTGACTGGTTACCTTCAGTTGAGAAGGTTTAGCGCCTTTGTTACATAGTAATATCGCTTTTTCTGTGAGTTTTTGCGGCATTAAATGGAGTTATTGTTTATTGTTTTTAATACTATCCAAATACCTATTTAAAAGTGGCTTTCCATATTCTCCTTCAGTAATTACATCTTCAAACAATATTTTACCACTATTTCCTTCAAGCAAGTATTCTTTAAATTCATAAAATTTATCCGTCTTTAAAACCACTTCATAAAGTGGCCGACTTAAATGTTCTTTTTCTTCATATCTACTAATATTGATCACATTTGAAGGATTTTCCAAATCAACTTTATATTCATTTTTGAATTTATTGATTAAATCTTTTACTGAGAATTTATAGGGCTTATCCTCATCTTTTTCTTCGATTAAATCACCGCTTTTATCATAAAATTTCCATTTTCCATAGTGCACTGAATAAAAATCTTGCCCCTTAATTTTCAATCTTTTATTAGGGTGGAAAGTTTTTACTATTGAATATGGAGTCCCTGTCCTTTTAGTTTTTTCTACAAATCCTTTCCCTCCACTTTGGGTAACGACCTGTACTTTATCTCCATCAGGTGAAATATAATTCCCTGGAGATGATATTTCAGGGTCTGTCTTCCAATCTTTGTATTTGCTCATATCAAAGTATTCCATAGTATCTTTCTTTTGTGTTGCAATATCATTCTTTCTGGTTTGGGATCTACAACTAATACTCATACAAAACAAAAACGTAATAAGGATGATATTTTTCATGTTATTATGTGTTAAAGTCCTCTACGCATAATTACCCACTGCCAATTCCAAGTGGTTTTTCTGGGGCGCGCATAACTTATAATATTGTCTGTTGTATATTTATCATAAATATACTTTATATCACTTTCTGGTATTGGGGTCTTGTCCCTATGCGTATGGTATAAACCAATACCATGTACTCCTTCATGTGCAAGAGTGGTATCACTTCTTGCCGGCAGCATAATGGCATTCTTAACATTTATGTCCTCTACTGCCCCCGCTACACCAGAATAATTTGGATCAATGCCTAAGAAAAACAAAGGAAAATAGCCTCCCTCCTTATACGTTGTATTATCAGAAGCATTCATAAAGAGATTTTTTATAGCACGAAACATTGCTTTATTCAAACTTCCGGTAGTCATATCCACAAATTTCAATTTGCCATTATTATCGACATGGGCTCCTCCCACTTGAAAGTCAGCCTCTGAAGTCAAATCTAATTTTAAAGGACTTCCCGAATCATCCTTTTCTACTAAAGTAGGAATAATTAATGCTTGATGTAAAATATTATAAATATTATTTACTTCCGTAGAGCTATGTGTACCGCTTTTAAAAGATTGCCCATCTGCATCCGTATCGACATCTACCAATACAAATTTAAGTTCTTTCCGTACAGTTGCATCATTCCGCAATACTCTTATCTTCCCTGCCAATTTTCGTTCCAATAACTGCTCTGCCTCGCTTTTAGCTGTACTATCTTTTGGATAAGCATAGATTTCTATCTCGGTATCAGAAGTGATGTCCTTATTACAAGTGATTTTCACAGTAGTATCGGCAGAATTGACTAGACCGCTTGTCTTTGTTTTATCCGACAATTCCGGTTTGTCTATGGTAAATACTTTATCATCATAATCAAACGCCAGTTTGTCTATTTCTTCCTCTATTTCCACCAACACCCGTAGTTCGGCTTCATAAGAAGGTTTTACAGCTCCGGAAGGAAGGGTAAGTCCATCTACATAATCTTTGGGGAAGATCGTGAGATAGGGCACAAAATATTCATTGGATGGTGCAGGAGAGGGAGGTGTTGCTCCCGCTGGCAAAGGCTTTCTATTAATTGGTATTTGGGTATATTCTGTTTTTAATCTGTTATAAGCCTCGGTTTTAGTTAAATCTGTTGTACCATCTTTATAGCCACTTTCTATAATGGTTTCATAATCTGTCTCTTGTGTTAGACCATTGTCTTTTGCTCGCAGCCAGTCGAATCCAAACTCCCCGTTATAGCCATTTTGTTGGGTTCTAAACACTACGATAGCCAATGCAATTTCCTCTGCAGGAGCAACATCATATTTGTCTGCTACATTGCTGTGTTTATTCCCCTGTTCTCCTTTAACTTCAGCTATACCTTTCGAGTTAATCGTAGCGGTTTCCTCTGAATGCAGGAACAGTTTCTTTTTCCCCGCGGCATAAAGTTCAGGACTTTCTATTTTTATCTCTTCCTTGCTATTTATTAATGTCTTGCCTCCAAACAGGCTCATTACTCCACTAACCATTTGTTTCAAATAAGGCGTAAAAACAAAGAACTTGCTCATCACATTCATCACTATGTTATTGGAGACGTTCATTTCCAAATTGTTATACGCATTGAGTTCTATGTCAGTGGCATTTAGTCTTAACCTGTTGGGTGCATTTACTTCAATATTTCCATTCCCATCCATAAACCATTTGGCACCATAGGCATCCTCAACAAGCATACTCCCGTCCTGGTCATTCATCACCACCTTGTTACCCCTGCGGCTCTGTATGGCTTTCAGGTGATTCGTAGGGCTGTGATAACCGCTTTTTGCCCCGTTGTGAAACAATGTTCCTGTGACGTATGGTAACTCCGCATTGCCACTGATAAAGTCTACAATAACCATTTCCCCGATCTCCGGGATAAAATGAAAACCTTTGTTGTTTCCTGCATTTGCAGCAGCTAAAGGTATCCAGTCCGTAGTCTGGGCATTTTCCTTTTGCCATGCCATTTGTACCTGTACCCGCCCCAAACCTCTGGGATCATTGTTGTCTTTAACTTCTGCGGGCTGGCTTTCGCATTTGGGATAGCTATCCGGCACTGCATACGGCGGTATCTGTACAGATGCGGGGACAGCCTTAAAGGTGTTATTATAATCTCCCGTATCGGTGCACTGGTGGGTAGATGTTATAACCTTGTAATGGCCATGAAGACGGGCATCATCATCCAGTATTTTGACAATAACCCCGGGACGTATGGCTGGATTTTCACTTTTACCGTGTAAAAAGACCATATTGGCAGCTTTCTTATGAAGGTCTAATTGTGCCAGATCATCCATATCCACTTTTCCCATGCCTTCACTGACGAGGTGGTTACGTTGTACCATTGTCTCTTTGGAATACACCTGCCCGGAGGATTTCATAAGCTCGGAAGCCATGCCATTGACCCTGTTCTCATAGTCCCTGCTATGGCTTTGATAAGGCTGTCCTTCGGAAAGATCATTCCCGTGATATTTAAATCTCGTGGGTTGCAGGTTCATAGCAAAGTCAAACTCGGAGAGGTTATAGCCATAATGCAATTCTATTTCTTCTCCGGCATTTTCCTGTCCTATGATAAGCTGTGTTCCATTATAATAAAACCATTCTCCCTGTCGTGCACAAATACGTTTCACGAAGTCATAATCACTTTCGTTGTATTGTACAACATAAGGGTAAACGGGAAGTTTTAGCGGTTTATTGGTTATTTGTAAAAGCTGCTGGTCATATAACCGGGTAGTATCATGGACAATGTCCACAAGATCTTTTTTCAGGTAAGAAGCCGATTCCGGACCATTATCCATTAATATGGTAGGACTGTAGGCCTTGAATTCGATACGTTTACCATCCTTTTCTTCGGAACTACAAGTTTTGATCTGGGTCACCACTCCCTTAAAATAACCGGTATGGGTAGAAAACATACGGTCTATGCCCCGCATGGTTACCAGTATATTCTCACCTATAAGGTTTTGGTAATTACCTTTTAGGCCAATGTCTTGCAGGTAGATCTCATCTTCCCGGCAACTAATGGTAAGTTCGTGATGGTTGTTGGTATCCTGAATTAAGGAAAAACCATAAAAAGTAACCAACTTTAGTTCCCCGATCTTAACTGTGACCTCCGTTTGTAATGCCATAACAACACGTAATTTATCCTAACTATAATACTTCTCTACACCATCAAATGGCCGTTTAGTTAGCTTAGGGGGGAAAGCCAGGGCAGACCGTAAATATACGAAAAATCCTCTGTTTTTATGTTTCCCAAAATGTTCCTCCCTGAGTTTTTCTTACACTACTACATTTGCATGGGCCATTTCTTGGTATAAGGAGTATTCCCTATGTGTATTTCCTTTGCAGAAATCGTGATCTCCGTACTCATAGGTTCGTCTCCTACAGCCCTGAATTTTTCTTTATACCGGATGCAATAGCCTTTTTTAAAACTTACAGACTTCATCCGGCTCATACCGTCCCGCTTGTAAAAAATGAGTTTTCCATCCTTCACCTGGGTAGCGCTGACTACCCAATCGGAAAAGTGATCCTTCATATCCGTTTCTACCACAAGACGTATTTCACCTCCCTTTGCATTGGTAGCAGGTTTCCCGTTGTGGTCTATTCCTTTTTCTATCCGTATATCATACTCCAAAATGTTATATGATATATCATCGATCTCAAATTTAGCAAGGAAGCTCATTGGCTATTGGTATATATTAGGTTATATAAATACATCATTGCCTGAAACTCATGGCGTTTCAAAGCATAAAATCCTGTCCCTCGGGATCTCAGGGACATTTTTGTATAGTTGGCTTAATTGTATGCTTGGGGGGGTAGGGTAAATAAAGGGGATGGTGCAAAACCCTCCCCTTTTGGTAATATCTGATTTGATCGCTTATTACAATAAATAAGGGAACGGGATTATACCCATTCGTTGATATGTTCTCCGTCTCCGCTCTTAATGATACGGCAGGAGATCGTAAAGGTCTCTGTTAAAGGGTTTCTTCCGGAAGCTTCAAAGTTTTCTTTATACTTCACCAAATATCCTTCGGTAAAGTGTACTTCACGAAGTTTGGCATCGGTATCTCGCTTGAGATAAGTGATTACACCGTTCTTGCGTTCGAAATTATTGGTCATCCACTCAAAAAAGAAAGAGTCTCCGGTGGATTCAACGGTCAGGTAGATTCGTCCGCCACGGGTAACCGAAGAAGGTCTTCCTGTGGCATCTACTTCTTGTGCCAGGTCATAATTGGCGTTGAGAATATTCACTTTCTTGCCGCCAACAGATAATGTTGCTTTAAATGACATAATACGTAAAATTTAAAAATTAAGGTTAACAAATAAAAAATACCAAATCAAATATTGAGTTATATATAGCGCGCAAGATATTAAATCTGAATGTTTTACGCAAAAAAAAATATTATTAAAGACGTATTATACTTCTCTTTTTGCGATTATAAATTCCCGTGAAAAGGCCATGAAAAGTCTCATTTTGTAAGAAAAAAAGAGCTGTCTTTTTATAAGCAATAATTGAATTTACTCTATTTACCAGATGAATTATTCTTTATGCATAAAAGGATGTAATTTCTCGGCATGCATATATTCATGAACGCCATCTAAAGCAGATATGTCCCCTTTTGGGTAAGCCCCACTGGCGCTCGTTTGAGCAAAGCGGAAACGAGTGCCTATCGTTCAGGGCGTTTGTAACGCCAGGGAAAGGACTTGTTAAGACGGCAGGAAGAAAGCGCGAAGCATGGGGCAGGAAGCACGAAGCGTGAAGGATGGAGTGGGAAGTAGGGAGCATAAAGCAGGAAGTGAGGGTATTGGGGATTACACGTTAGCTTAGAATGGCTGCTACCGATAACGACACTACAGTTTAATTAAAACATTTTTAATCTGGTTTCCAACAAGTTGAAATACTTCTCTTTCATTTCCTCTGAAAGGAAAGAGATCTCTATCAATTCCTTCCATTTTAGTGCTGCTTCTTGCACTTGTCCGAGGATCGTTGCTATTATTTTTTCGTTCAACTGCAATCGCTCCTTCGCATAGTAGTCTGTAAAGTCAGAAGCTTTCAGATTACTTTTCTTTCCTTTCAGGGTCAGTGCAATTTCCTCTTCGGGATTTTTTATGGCAATCGAAGAGTTCAATAGATCGTAGGTTGGCGTTAAGGTTGTTTTACCGTTTTTGGTGATCAGGGAAAAGTTCTTTAAATGCATGTCCTCATTCCCGGTCACATAACAGAAAATGACCCGTTTGAAAAAATCCGCCTTTTCAATTGCTGGAAACGAGCAATATTCTTCGATCACCGGAACCAGTTTTTCCATGGTAAAACGGTATTTCGTATCCCTTGTATTTCCGGTCAATTGCGCAAAATCTTCCGTGGCATATTTTTTCCCCTTGCCGTAGCGGTCAAAACGCTTTACAAAATACGACAGACTGCCATCCTTGGCATATAGCATCCCATGAAAGGGTACATCCAGGCCAAATATCTTGGCCATGCGCATGGTCAAATCTTCATTTTCCGGCAACTGGGGAAATAGATCGTTTTGTGGCTTTATGATATAGGTTCCAAATTGGTCCACAATTTTAAACTCCTGATGGACCACGGAAACCGTTGCACTCAATTTAGGCTGTACCCCCTGTATGGATAACTTCTTTGCCCTGTTTACCGCCTCTTGTCTCAATTCAGTGGCAGTATAGGGCAAGTCATTTAAATGGTCTAACCTTGGCGAAATCATTTTAAGTCCTCTTTCACTATATTTTGCTGTACCGCATAATTCGTATGTGATGGGACATCTATTCATCTTCCATTGGTTTAACTGTTACCGCACCTACCAGATCAGTTCCTGTTGCCACCAATTGGGAGAAATAATCCTTCTGGTCAATTTTGGCAATCCTCAGCAATCCCTCCAACATAATACCTTCTGGCAATACACCTTCAAAAAAGGGAGGGAATGAAGTATAACTGTATTTTTTCTGACCAACGGGCATGGTCAATGAGATGGCTTCTCCCTCGTAGTGATCATCATATTCAAAATGATATTCGTTAGGGGAAACCTCTGTCAGCACGCCTGCCCTTTTTCCGTGAACATATACAACTGCTTTCCTCATACTATTTGGTCAATGGACTTTTAAATTCCACTTTAATGTTCAAAACTCGGAGCACCGATAGAAGATTATTCCAGCGAACAGTTTCCTTATTTTTTTCAATATCAAAAACGGTGGTTTTCCCGACTCCGGCCAGATTGGCCAATTCGAGTTGTGTAAGCCCTGCTTTTTTTCGATGATCTTTCACCATAGGCCCTAATTCGAAATCATCCATAATTTACTGTTTAGGCAGTAAAAATACGCAATTTAATAATGCGAATGTATATAAAATTTAAAAACAATACTTTTTTACTGTTATAGCGGTAAAATGAAAGATGAAAGAGCGGAAGAACGAGTGATAAATAATTTCAACCTTGTAATTACCGGTATAGCGGTAGAATGTCATTTTCAGTACAGTATGGATGATTTCCTTTTGACCACCCTTATTGGTCTATCAACAGCATACCCCTCCCCCGCATGATTGTACCTTAAATCCGTAGGTTCATGTTAAAAACAACCGCAAAGATTTGATAACAAATACTTTGCGGTTTTGGTGTTTTCACCTAAATTGGTGATGCTCAAATACACCAATATGAAAGTAATAAAATCTAAAAATATTCCCGCATTTGGAGGGATAAATTTTGTGATTGAAGAATTTGATAGGCAAGGTTTAGGCCAATTGCTCAACGAATAGCTCCCAAACCTTGGTTCCCAAAGTTGTTATGATTGGCGTGATATTTTATATAGTTATTGGTCTGTTTTCTTTTGTGGTGGGGATTGCGCCGAAGATTTGTCCGGAAATTTTAAACCAAGCCTGTCCCAATCCCCGTTTTTAAAAGTTCCTAGTCCGGACAGGGTTCTGGGCAGGTTAAAGGAACTGGCACTGCCAGGAACCCTTTTTTCTACACCAAGAGGACAATTTCAACATCACTTTGCGATCAATGAAAAACTGTCGGATTTAAACCTTTCGGTATTAGATAGGTTATTTAGCTTGTCCAAAAACAAAGTTGATCTGGACTATGACAACACGGTTTGTTTTACCAAAAAACAGGATGCAGAATGTACCTACCACAAAAAACTTGGTTACATACCCGGAGTTGGGCTTGTTGGCTCAAAAATAGTCTATGTGGAAAATCGAAATGGGAGGAGCAACGCCGCCATATTGCAAGAAGAAACCCTTGAGCGTATGTTTGGGCACCTTGGAAGCAAGGGCATCAAAGTAAACAGGTTTAGGGCAGACAGCGCTTCTTACACTTTCAAGATCATCAAGGTCATTGAAAAACATACGGACAAATTTTACATCAAGGCCAGGATGTCCGCAGGCTTGGCCAGTACTATAGCTTCGATAAAACAATGGAAACAAATTGATAAAGAAAAGGAGGACACTTTCAGGGGAGAAACATTTTATGTCCCTTTTGAACGGGCGGCAAGGGATACCAAATCAAAGGGAGAACTAAAGGCCTACAGGTTTATCGTCACCAAGGAAAAAAGAAGGGACGGGCAGATCAATGCTTTTACGGGGGAAGCCTGTAATTATTCGGTGATCATTACCAACGATGAAGAAAGCCAAGTGGACGATACCGTGTATTACTATAATCAACGGGGAAGCATAGAAAAAGAGTTCGATGTACTGAAAAATGATTTTGGATGGGGGAAATTACCGTTCTCTGTACTGGAACAAAATCTTGTTTACTTACAAATAACAGCCATCTGTCGTAACCTGTACCATTATATTATCCAGGCATTTTCCAAAAAGGTTAAGGGACTCTTGCCTTCCTTTAGAATTAAAAAGTTTATCTTCAGGTTTATTGCCGTACCAGCTAAATGGGTGTACCGTTCAAGGCAATGGCACTTAAAAATATATGGGGATATAGCTTTGAAAATATAGGAGATCTGTAGCAGTCGCTCCTTGAAAACATTGGTCTTTGCCTTAAAAGGATGGTTTCTTCAAGGGAAAAAATATGCCCTGTGGCCAAGCAGTTTTGTTTCCATAAAGGAACTTCCCATTCTTTTTTACCTACCTTAAGCCATCCCAAAGGGCTTCTTTTCATTTTTATCCGGAGTTGCGGATTTAAGGTACAATCGTGCGGTAGCGTAATTATTTTTACTGCAACACAGGGACTTCCATATAAAAGGCAGTCATGCCAATATAGTTGGTGGTAGCATTCAGTTTTTTGGTCAGTATCTTTTCTATGGTGGTCACCGGGGCATCCGGGACGTTAAAGGAACAAATACATCTTACGCGTTTGCCATTGTAGTTAAAGATAAGGCCTTCGGTGGGCGTGTCGGGGTATTGTTGGGCAAGGGCGATTTGTATAGCTTGGAGGGTTTGATTGAGTTCTTTTGTGTGAATATTATCTTCCTCATCCCGGTCATAAGTAGCATCTGCCTGACCTATGGACTTACTGCCTGGCTTTAATATACGGGCAGAAGTCATTTTTACAGCTTTTTTTTCCGGTGTACGTACCTTGATTTGATGGTATCTTTTGAGTGCACAATCATACTCAGATATAGCATATACCAGGATGATATCAAAATTTTTATCCATAAACAGGTATTTCCAAAAAGGCACCTCTCTAAATACAATATTGGCAACATTATTAGTAAGCTCTTCACCATCACCGGTATTAAATGGAAGATTTTTTAGTTTTCCATCGCTCCTATCCGGCCCGTAGGAATACAACTGATATTCTACATAACTTCTTTTTAAGGTATCATCCTCCACATCTACAGTATCGATCTTTATATTATAGCCGTATTTTTCTATAAATTGTGTTTTCCCTTCACGTTCATTGTGAATATCTTCCAGGATTTCCGCCATTTCCTTTTTATTGCGAGGCCATACTTCTCCATATTCGTCATGGCTGTCCGTGATATCCAGTATAATATCATCCTCGACAAAAGAAGACTTATAATCCTCTAAATAGTTTTGTAAATCCGTGTACCGGTAATACTGGTATCCTAAAAAGAATAGTATTAGCACGGTTAAAATTACCAGGCCTGTTTTAATACCCTTTATATTCTTCATTAAACAACTCTTTATACACTTGTTTAAATGCTGTCTTATCCTCGATTTTTATTATGATTGTTGGTTTGTCTTGCTTTCCATAGAATTCAAACCAATTATATCTTGAATTATCCCTTTTTTCATCATATTTAATATGGTGTATGGTATTACTGTAGCCCTGATGGAAGCGAGCCCCGGATGGTATACATTATTTTACTGCAACACAGGGACTTCCATATAAAAGGCCGTCATGCCTATATAGTTGGCGGTAGCATTTAGTTTTTCGGTGAGTATCTTTTCTATAGTGGTCACCGGGGCATCCGGGACGTTAAAGGAACAAATACATCTTACGCGTTTGCCATTGTAGTTAAAAATAAGGCCTTCGGTGGGCGTGTCGGGATATTGTTCCGTTAGATTTTCCCGGATGGTTTTGAGGGTTTGGTTAAACGTTTTGGTATATGAGTTTTCCTTATCTTCTTCATATTTTTTAATATAGGTAATATCCAAAGGACCATTTCTTTTCTGAACAGGTTTTATGATATAGGCATCTTGCATTCTTCCTGATTTCGATTGGGGAGCTCCACTATTTACCTGGCTGTATTTTTTATTCTCGCAATTATAATACGGAGAAGCATACACAAGAACGACATCGAAGTTTTTATCCATAAAAAGATACTCCCAAAAAGTGATTTCTTTTATGGGAATTCCCCAGGGAGTATACTCCATTGGAAGATTGTTGAAAGGAAGGTTTTTTAGCTGGTCGTCTTTTTTATCTGGTCCGTAAGAATACAGTTTGTATGCTATATACTTTACTTTCAAGGTATCCGTGTCGATCATTACGGTATCTATATGGATGTTGTAACCGTATTTCTCTATATATAGCCGGTCTGTCTGGCCATTCAAAAATTTTATCCTGTCCAAAACCGAGTCCAGATCCTTTTTATTCTTGGGCCACAACTCCCCATAATGATCGAATGAAGAGGTAAGGGCTGTACTTACAGATAATTCATTACCGGAATTTTTAAACTGCTTTATGAATTCCCGGAAAGAAGTAAACTGATAATATTGATATCCTATATAGGATAACAGGGTTATGACCAATAAGGATAATATAACTTTAATGATCTTCATTACAAACTTGTTTAGTCTCTATACTCATCACCCATTATCTCCTTATAAACTTGCTTAAAAGCCTCGCGGTCCATCTGTATATATATCATAGGCTGGTTTATGCCAATCGTGGGGCCCGTAAACTTGAATACGTTATATTTTGAATGTCCTTTCCTGATTTCGGCAGATTCTATGTGGCTAAGCGTATTTGGAGCATCTACTCTTGGGTCCAGCGGGTCGAAACTCACATTTGCAGTAAAAACAATGCCTTCATACTCCAATTTTAGAATCGCTCCATGGATAGCACCTTCTTTGATACCGAAGGCACGCCCTGTCCCATAGTATTGTCCACTTCCCCTGACGCTCAAATCAATAGGCTCGAAATTATTGTTTACGCTGTCTACTCTATTTTTTATGGCATCAAATATTTTTTCCAGCAATTTCTTCAAATCTTCATTCCGGGCACTATAAAACGAATCTTTATCTATATCCGGAGCCCCTATGTATTTACGGTACAACCTGCTTAGGCCATTCGACGCACTGTTTTGATAGTCTTTCCATACGTCACCCTCATTTGGCCCTACGTAATCAAAACCATCGGGTGTATTTTCTTCTGAAGTAACATCTTCTTTCCAAACGTATCGGCCGGTTTTTTTCTCCTTAGTCCAGTCAAACGGTTCTTCTCCCCTGGTATTTTTAAAGGGCATATCAATTAGTGAATCTTCACCGGGAATATCAGGACTTCGTTTAATGTGAAAATGAAGATCTATATCCATACCTGTCGTCCGATGAATCTCTAACCAGCTTTCAATGTCCTTTATGGAGTGTACGGTAAACTCCATAATTTTTTAGATTTACACGGGGTAGTATCAACTCATAAATATAAAGATTTTTCTGATATACGGTAAGAATTCCCGGGACATTGCTCCTGCTACCGCCGGTTTGCAACTGGTAGCGGGCATGCGTACGTAATGCGTCTTAGCACAAAAAGCTATGATTGCATAGTGTTGTTTTTATATTTTTAGGAAAGGGAGTGCCAATGTATGCCTACTATTTTATGCCGAACCATGTGCATTTTATATTGCGATCGGCCGGCGAAGATCCTTCAGGTGTTTTGGTCGATTTCAGGAAATACACCTCAACCTGTCTTATTTTGCACCCGGCAAGGCGGCGACCGGTTTTCCCTGTAACCTGTCATTGACCAACCTACTGATAAAAGCTGTAAAAGGTTTGAGATCCTGTTCCACGCTTGCCTTTTCCAATGCCTGCATATATTCGTCCCGGCTTTCCACTGGTATCACCGTCCACGGGTATCCTCCGGAAGCCAACATGACATTCATCAGAAAACGCCCCATACGTCCGTTGCCATCCATATAGGGATGGATGAACACAAATATAAAATGGCCCAATACAGCACGAACGGATGCTTCGGGCTCCTCTTCGAGGAGTTCGAATAATACGGGCATGGTATCTCGCATGGCATCTACATGCAACGGAACGTGTTTGGAATTGCCGATATACACCTGATGATTACGGTAGCCCGACAAATCGGAAGTCTTCAGCAAGCCTGCGGTCACACTCGGGTCAAACAACTGCCTGTACCATTTGGAATGGTCTTTATCGGCCTGTACGGCCGGGTTGCCCCCTTCCAATATAGCTTTAATACTTTCCTTTACCGATTGAAAGGCCTGGTAATATCCCCTGGCGGCCATGGCATCACGTTGTTTACGGTCTTCTTCACTTTCTTCGGTGTTCCACCGGCCGGAACTTACTTTTGCAATCAACTCTGGTGTTACACGATAGCGTTCAATAGACAGCGAATGATAGGCATCCGCCAGGTAAATGTCATCTACATCTTTCATAAATGCTTCATGGTCGGCTTGTATCCCGGGAGCCTTGGGAAAATTCGAAATGACCTCTTCACGCATCCGTGTCCACATCAAACGGATGCGATTGGCGTATGGCGAGTGTTCCCTCGCGGGCAACTTCAGTTCCAGCCTGGTGTCAAAAGGATCTTCTTCCCGGATATCATAATCTGCTTGCTTAAAAGTATCCATAATCTGATCGGCTATCTTATCCCTGCCCATATTGCGGAATGCTCCGGCCAATCTTCCGGCCAGCGTGGTATGGCCGTTTTCCAACAGTACGGGTAAGAGTTCCGATGCATTGCGTATCAGGGATAATGCAGTCCGGGTATCTATGGCATTTCGGGTATATACCGAGGCGCCGGCATAGATCAGGGAGGCTTGTAAGTTATACATACGGATACCTTTTTCTATGACTATTTGCTCTGCTGTCGGAATCCTGGTCTTGAGATTGAACAGGGAGGTATTGTATGGCAATGGGGTTGGCTTATTGTTACCGTCTGGTGACCGGACAAGTAATTGCTGTGGCACCGTCCAGTTCCCGGCATGGAGTAACAAGGACTGATCTGCCGAAAGGCACCAATGATCGCCATATTTACGCTGAAGGAAACGAGCGATAAACTCCCAATACGAACTATACCATGCGGTAGTCTCACCGTCTATCTCATTGGGATCAGTAGCTATGTACCACCCTTTGGTCACTTCACGTATAAAACCGTTCTTCACCAATAATTGACGGTGCTTGGAATTGGGTATATCCTCGGTATGGATACCTACTGTCCCCCGATCCTGTAAGCTTTTTAGAAAGGTAAGTGCTTCTACAAATCGTTCTCTCGGTGTTGCCATGATATTATATGCTCTATAGTTATACTTTGCTGTTCTAACGGATTATTCTTAGTTTTTGATTCCGTGGAAATATTAGCAAACATAAATGTACTAAATTTAGTAAACACACACGTTCTGTTTTTAGCAAATAATAACAACGCGCTCTGTTACTGCCAGTTTTCAACTGGTAGCGGGTATGCGTACGTAATGCGCCTCAGCACAAAAAGCTATGCTTTAATAGTATAGTTTTTGTATGTTCAGGACATGAGCAGAAACTACAAATTTTATAACAGGTGCCGGCACCGGTTTTGTGACCGGGCCAACGGAATGGAAATATAGCAGCGCGAGAAATTTTGCCGGGGATTATACCGTTTTGGAAATAGACAATATGGGTTTTTTGGGTTCGTTAGTTGCTGGCCTACTGTTGTGGCCACCAGTTGCAAACCGGCGGTAGCGAGAGGAGATGCTGTGGTTGCTGAGCATGCTAAGTAAAGGCATCCAATAGGTAGATGGCAGGGACCACTGAAATGTATTCCTTAAAAAATGCCATGGAAACCGGTATTGCATCGGGCAAGAAAAATATCCCCGGAGCAACCGTTGATGATCTGACCCCATAAAGGGCTATAAAAGACCCGACTGCAAAAGAATGTAACCATAATTCACACCACCCCTATAAAAACAATCGTTTTTCATGGAAAGTAATCGTTTTTCATACTATATTTGTCATTGAATTTCATGATGAACAATTATGAGTAATTATTTTTCACGAAAAGTAACCGTTTTTCATGGTCGTACCCTACCGGAAGAAGGCTTTTTGGCAGGCTATTCCTTGTTGATTTCAGAAATAGAAAACAAGCTAAAAATAATGGTCCCCCTGCCTGATATTTTAGCCATTGTAACAGAAAAACACCAACGGTATAATACAGACCAATGGCAGGTATTTACTATTAGATATAAACCCAAAGCTGATCTCAAAAGTCATTTGGTCTTTGCTTTGAAATATGAGCCTTTGGACCTTTACATATTAAAAAAATTCTTCGAGTCGACTGGCGATGGGATCATACTGAAAATGTTGGAAGAAGAGCCGACCGGACAATATACCAGAAGAGCTTGGTTTTTATATGAATGGTTGATGGGAAAAACACTTGACTTCCCTGACCTGAAAAAAGGCACTTATGTAGAAGTTGTTGATGCTTCGTTACAATTTACCGGCCAACCTCAAAATTCTACCCGGCACAGGGTGAGAAATAACTTGCCCGGGGTTCCCGGTTTCTGTCCTATGATACGAAAGACAAAAAACCTGGAACGGTATATTGCAAAAGATTTGTCCGGTACTATTGAAAAAGGACTGGGAAAAAGGGACAAAGACCTGATAAGGAGAACCGCAGCTTTTTTATTGCTGAAAGATTCCAAAGCATCCTTCGCCATCGAAGGGGAATACCCTCCAAATATGCGGGCAAGGAATTGGGGAAAAGCCATAGGCCAATCTGGAAAAGCACTTCTTACCATTGAAGAAATTGAACGGTTGCAGCATATTGTAATTGGAAATAAAAAGCTAAAGTATATGGGCATACGGAAAGGGGAAGGCTTTATTGGCGAACACGATAGAGAAACATTTACCCCCATGCCCGACCACATATCGGCCAGGGCCAAGGATCTGCCCCTACTGATGAAAGGTTTATTGGAAACAAATGCCTTGCTGCAACACGTTCATTACAATCCTGTATTGGCCGCAGCAACCATAGCTTTTGGTTTCGTTTTTGTCCATCCCCTATCCGATGGTAATGGAAGGATTCACAGGTATATTATACATCATTTGCTCACCCGGATGGGATACACCAAGAGAGGAATGATTTTTCCTGTATCTTCTGCTATTTTGGAAAGGATAGACGAATATCAGGACGTTTTGGAGCATTTTTCTTCTCCAAGGGTAGATTTAATTCAATGGGAAGAGACATCGGATCACAATGTTAAAATCCTTAATGAAACCATTGACCTATACCGGTATTTTGATCTAACCAGGCAAGCAGAGTTTTTATACGCATGCGTGGAAGAAACCATTGAAAGAATCATACCGGAAGAATTAGACTACCTTGAAAAATATGACCGACTGACCCGATTTATCAATGTCCACGTAACCTTACCTGATACAAAAGTGGATTTATTGATCAAATTTCTTGACCAGAACAATGGAAAATTGTCAAAGAAAAAAAGGGACAAAGAATTTGAGGAATTAACAAATAAAGAAGTACAGGAAATAGAAAGTGCATTCCAAAGCATTTTTATTGAGTAATAGTTCTTTAAATAAATTTGAAAACCGACACCCCGGGAGGGACCGAAACCAAAAGGTGAACGTGCTCCCCGCTACTGCCAGTTTTCAACTGGTAGCGGGTATGCGTACGTAATGCTCCTTAGCACAAAAAGCTATGCTTTAATAGGATAGTTTTTGTATTATTAGGACATGAGCAGAAACTACAACCCTGCCTGTCGGGCAGGCAAGGTTTTGAACAGAGCCGGTGCCTACTGTTTTATACCGGGTCATGTAAGTCTGCATGTCAGCCCACCTGATGCAAAACCTGTGTTGAAGGCAGTTTTTATTTTTCTGTCCAATATTTTTCTTTTAAATGTTCTGTTTTTTGAATGTCACAACCTAATACAAATACTCTGTAAACAGGTCTGTCTATTCCGTAATAAGGTATTTTGTCGTTAAAAAAATCTGTTTTCATTTTCTGCAATTCGCTTTTCAAATCATTGATTATATTATAGTCTGTCGAAAAACCAATGCAATGTGTCTTTGCCCATTTATCTAAATTAATTTGATTAAAAGCGTATGCTACGATTTCAACTTCAGTCTGGAAGTATTTCAAATTGTTTTTTTGTCCACGCTCTGTATAATACCAGATATAAAATCCATCTGATTTGTCTATTCCAAAACCTTCTTCAATACTATTTTCGTTTATTGAATAACTGTTAAAATTGAAACAATTTTCTTCCATCCAATTTTCAAGTTCGATTTCTGTCTTTGGTAAATAGTTGTTATCCATTTGTCAGTTTTTTGTAGGTAAATGTATAGCCTTCCCCCGCTGGTGTCCGATTGTATCGCGTTCTCTCTTCCCGCTCTCCGAAATGTCATAGGTTATGCGAATGTCCCCTGACTTCACAGCCCAGACGTTTGAGCTTTCTTGGTTAGTACAACATTCCGAAAACCCAAAGTGGAATATGGAGTGCGGGAAAGTCCACATCGTCAACAACGACAAAGGCATGCTCCATCCCTTCAATCTGCTTGCGACCTTTCTGCTTTCCGCCAATTTCAAATACATAGGTATCGTTTATGGTAAAGTCGCCTTGTTTGGGGAGAGATATTTTATGGTGTACTGCCATTTGCGATGCAAAAAAAGTTTCACGCAGATTCCCTTTATCAGTAGCATTGGGAGCCAATGCAAAGGCCAGATTGGAATTGTTCAAAAAGATCTTTTCCGGTTTTTGCAAGGTACTTACACTTATTCCTGCCGGGTAAACCAGTCGTATGAGCTGGGCTTCTTCCAAAAAATGCAGGTATTCGTTTATGGTGTTTCGGTGTATGTGACTTTTTCTGGCCAGTTCCGAAATATTGGGTTTGAACGGAACATTGGCAGAAAGAATGTATAAAAGCTGTAACAGTTTCTGAGCGTTCTTGATATCAAACCCCGATAGCTGTGCCATATCATACTCCACGATAATACGGATGACCTGTTGCAGTCGTGTAGCAAAACCTTCTTCATCTTCCAGTGAAAACGGATAGTACCCTTGCTGCAGGTATTCCGCAAAATATTCTAATGGTCGGAATTTTTCTGGAAATTTATCTTGCCATACCTGTGTACCGCTGATTATTTCGCCGAAAGACAGCACAGGCAGTTCTGATCTGTATTTGAAGTTCATATATTCCCTGTAAGACATTCCGTAAAGTGTGTACATCAATGCCCGGCGGCTTAAATCTACCTCTTCTTTTGCTATATCTATAATGGATGAACCCGTAAATATGATTTGCAGATCATCGTATTCGTCATAAAGGTTTTTAATGTGCTGCGACCAGGCAGGGTACTTGTGTACTTCATCCAGAAACAAAATTCTCCCGCCCCTGTTGTAAAAAAGCCGGGCAGTATCTGCCAAACCCGAATCGGTAAAATACAAATCGTCTAAGGTCCAGTAGGTCGCCTGGTGCGGTGGAAGACTCAGTGCTTTTAACCGTTGCAACAACAAAGTGGTTTTACCTGTTCCCCTGGCACCTTTAATTCCTATTAATCTATTATTCCACACTATCTTATCAAACAGATAACGCACACTGTCTGTCTTTACTCCGCGGACTAACCTTACTGATTTATTTAATAATGCTTCCATAAAACGACCATATAAAAGTGCAAATTAAGTTATTTTTTGCACTTTTAAAAATGCACTATGACTCATTAATGCATATTTTATTGTGCAATTATTCTTAAACAATAGTGAATTCATGGGATTCATTCATCCCCATTGGTGCGCGATTGTACCACATTCTCTCTCCCCTCTTGCCAGTTCCACAACCGTACCACAAAATTGAGTAGCTTTAACCTATACGCAGCAACTACAAGTTCCACCATACCGAAGACCTGTATTTTGTACGTTTTGCCGTAGCGGAGTGGCCGGATGTTTTTCATAAGAACCCCATCCAAGAACGTATGGCTCGATAGCCGGTCTTTTGCCATAAGCAAAAAGGTATGGAAATAATAGCCTGGTGCATCATGATCAACCATTTGCATTTGGTCTTCAGGAGCGTAAAGGGTCAACATCCTGCCTTGCTGTTGGGTGGATATCTCGGAATCAATTAGTGCCCTAAAAACGGCGTGTTAGATTCTTCATCAAATTTGGGGGAATTATATGAACTGCTTTTTGATTTTGTGCTTATTGGAGTAAAACCCTCATGTTTATCACAGCGCATTATTATGAAATGACATAGAAAGCGAATTAAAATGAAAAACAACATTCTTAACCCTCCTATATTTTCTGGTAAGCAGTTGGGAGCAATGACCTAACTACACAGAGATATTCGAAGATCATCCCTATCTTTATAAACCATAAAACTTCTATATGAAAATAATCACTGTAGCTACCGATTTAAATAATTTCTTTTTAAGAAAATTCCTGGTTCCTTCTTGCGAATATTTTGGCTTCGATCTCGTCATTCTATATGCAAAGGCTCCCTGGGAAAGTCACCGTATGAAGGATAAATTATTAATCCCGTATTTAAAACAACTGAATTCTAATGAATTAATTCTATTTACGGATGCCTATGATACTATGATGCTCAACAATGCCCACCGGCTTATGGAGCTATATAGCCAACTTGAAGGCTCCTTCATTTTCTCATCTGAAACGAACTGTTTTCCGGAACCCGATTTATCAACGGTTTATCATAAAATAAAAAATAATGATAATAATAACTATTTAAACAGCGGAGGATTTATATGCCGATCCAATCATATATTAAAAATCTTGAGTAATCCTTCTCTAAATGCTAAAAAGATTTTAGAACCATTTGGTTTCAAAAATGATATTATAGATCATTATGATAAAAGATATGGATGGAGTAATCAATATTATTGGACTTTAAAATACTTTTCGATGTATCCTGAAATAGAAATAGATACAGACTCGCGATTATTTTTAACAACGGGAACTCCTCTGGATCTATTTAAAGAAAGTTATGGAGAATATACACAGTATCAGGAGCAATCAAATCTTTACAAAAAGGAAAAAAATCGGTTACGTAACATGATGGCATCATTGAAAGAAAAAAACGTTGTTCATTTACATTTTTTCAATACTGTTTCCAATCATATATTTCGGGAATTTTATCTTACAAATTCTTTTCCTAAGTGGATTTATGAAATCTTAGATTCAAAAAAAATAATTGAAAGAGCTGAAGTTATAGAATTTTAAAGACATTATTGAGTAACCTGTAGGAGAGATATTACATATTACGGGATGCTCTGTAAGGCTCCCCCCAGACAGAAGCACTGTTAAAGACGGTATTTTCTTGGCAGAAGCCTATATTTGCTCTGTAGGATGTTTAACATAAATACATTGATGAATAAAAAGTTTTTTTAAATGATGTAAAGTCAGGTTATATATGATATCGTAATTACTTTTCCCTTTACCGGGAGGAAAACATTTTTCCAGATATAAGACAATATCATTTATACAATGAGGCTCTTCCAGAAGTATTAAAATATTATAATCAAGTTCACTTATCACTACTTCTTTATATCCTTCAAAAAACAACCGTGGTACATATGCAAGTCCGAAATTCTCAACTTCGTCACCCAAAAGATCAGGGTTTATAGCTTCTTTTACAGCTTTATCCCAACCGAAAGATTCTTCAAGTATTTCCAAATAACAATTTTTCTGAACAAGGGTTTCAGCTTGCTGTTCCTTTTTTAGATAAAAATAACTGTAAAAATCTGTAGCAGCCAGCTCTCCATCCAATAATTTCTGATTTTTTATATCTCCCCATTTCTGTTTTAATTCTTTCAACGTATCAGCAAATGAATTGACTTCTTTTGAATTTGAATACGAACATTTATTAATAGTGTCAAGTTGATCTGATTTACATAGAGATTCATTTTTATGAGCAGGGACAGGTACGTTAGAGGTTTCGTACGTCCGAGTCAGAAAGAAACTGATCTTTTTTTCAAAATTTACATGTTCGTGACGAAAAAGAGAGACTATTTTATAAAAAAAATCGGGATATTCTTTAAGCAAGATCCGGCTAAGAAGTTCGCATATTTCTTGTTCTCGTTTCTTTGTTCCAATAATATGTAAGTATTTCAGGTTAAATGGTACTGCGGAAAAATCAGCAAACCTGCTGGACGAATAACCGCTATCTTTAAATGTTTCCGAAAATAAGGTAGTAACTTTTTTTTCTTCTGATCCGGTTAATGATGCAAAAAGTATTTGTTCAAAAAGTATATTAAAATTAATCGAAGGATTAAAGCCCTCTCTTTGATTATGATTAATAAATTTTATGGCCTCTTTTGTATATTCTTTTATAAAAGTTATGTCGGACCCTCCTAAAATACCAGCATTATAAGACGTTATAGATTCTTTCTTTAAATTATCTATGAGGAAATCGGGAATATATTTCAGGTCCTTTTCCAGATGAGTCATCATTTGTTTATAATAGTCTGTTCCGCGTTCAATATTTTGTGCAATTAAATCTCCGGCCTCTAAATGCTCAGGAAATCGTTCCCAAATAAACACGTCTCCATCAACATGTATAAAAGACTCCTCTTGAGATGCATATGTCATTATCTTGGGTAAAGCCCATAAGCTTTCATGATAGTGATTGATCGTATCGTAACATACCTCAACACCTTTATAGGGCAACTTCAAATAATCGATGAGGATATTGTATCCGTGGGTATCTGTATACAGGTACAAATCTTTATAATATTCCTTTAACCTAAGACAACTTAAGGTCCAGGCCATTACATGATACTGTGGAGAATGCCAGCCAAAATTATTGGTTAGTAAGTTCTTACTACCAGACCATAACGATTGGACAATTCTCATATAGTCAGAGTTCTATTGATTTGTATCATTACACATATAGAAGAACCATTATGGCCAAGGTAAAATTTTACGACCGGATACTACAAGCAGAATCAACATAACATCTTTAATACTAATAAAGCTATCATAGTTTTAGCTTTGGTAAAGCGTTGCCTATTGGTGTGGTCATAAAACTATCTCCCGCCCTGCAACACGTAATAATACCTACTTAAGATCACAATGAATAAACGCATAAAGTTTCGATTCATATATACAACTCTAACCTATGAGTTCAAAAATACTACTGCTTTTTATCAACAGATATTGGTGAGCTAAAAATTTCACTAAGTTTTTTAACCAACGGGCTATTCTGTTCTATAACATTATAACGTCCCACTATAACCCCTTGCCTATCAACGAGAATATACATAGGTATGGTAGTCAGATCGTATTGATGACTAATATGATCAAAGGTTTCTCCGCGAGGCCCTACCAAAATATGCAACCAACTGTCCAGTTTCTCCTTTTGTATTGCATTTTCCCAGGCGATTTTGCTATGATCAAGAGACAGACTGACAATTTCAAGGCCTTCGTCTTTATAAGTCTCATACATTTTTTTCAGGTAAGGATTCATCCGTACACACGGAATACACCACGATGCCCAAAAGTCCAGCAGCACATATTTTTTTGATTGGAAAGATTTCAAGGATACCCATTTGTCATGAATATCACGCATAAGAATCTCCGGCGCAACACTTCCGGCAACAGCTGTAGGTTTATCATCAGGTATCAAGCTCTTTTGTATTTGCCGGCCATATTTATTGTTTTTTACAGCATCAGAAAGCATACTGTAATAATATTCCAGAGAATCCCCGGATATTCTCCCCGCATAATATCCCAATATATAAGAACTTATAAATGTATTGTTATGAGTTTCTACAAAGTGCAGGTCAATAGCTTTAATACTGTCCTGAAAAGGAATAAGTTCGCGTCTCAGACTTTCCATTTTACGCAACACCGTTTTAGAGGTATCTCCTTTCGCATAGCTATCCTTTATTTGTCCATAAGCCTTTTTAACAGGTTTACTCGAGGCTTCAATGGTTTTCTTCAACAGTTTCAATTCTTCCAGTATTTCCTGGGAACGTGAGCCTTCTATAACCACGTTTTTAAAGTCATGTTCTGTTAACGCTATGGTGGTTATTCCCGGCTCGATAAAAAATTCTGTCATATTCGGATCGTCAACCGCTCTCGATTTGGTGTTACCCTGTATTGTTACGCGTGTGGGTTCGGTAATTGAACCACGAAACTCGAATTTTCCGTTCTCTATCTTGGTCGTATCCTCTGTCCATATTGCATTCTCATCAAAATAAGAAATAGTAAGAGCTTTTGTATCCCGGCCTGTAAACTCTCCATAAATCGTAAAATCATGCCCAGGTTTACCAGCTTGAGCGTATATCGCCCCGAAAGAAAAACTACAAATTATATATAACAAAAAATTTTTCATCGAGAATAATATATTAAAAATATATAAAGTAAGAAGCATCGAAAAAATTCTTAGTAAACCTTTTCAATGCTTCATTGAATTACAGTACACATCCCCTAAGAAGTAGCACAGATACTATAGTCCTGTTGTGGTATTTTAACACATTTCGGACAGTTTCCACCACATTCGCTGTCAGATGTACATTTCTGACCCGGCACACTACAGTTAAAGCCTCCGCTACCACCATTGCCTCCGCTACCATTACTACCTCCCAAAATTGCTTTCATTTGTGCCCTGGTCAATAATTCTTCTGCATTGAGATTTAGAGCTTTTAATTTTAGTTTTTTCATGTTATTAAATTTTGATTAATAATTACAAATATTCAGAATCAGAATATATTATAAGTAGATTTTCAATCTTTTATATTTTTTTCACATGGCCTAAAAACTTTTATCTCATCAAAACAAAGGTTTTTTACATCTGAAAGATCTATTTTCTTCAATTCCGTTGTTGTCAATATTGCCTTAGCAGTAATTTTGTTTTCTACAAATAACTCCTTGACCATCTTTCCTTCCCTCGTATACAAATAGGTTTGCCTGTTTTTATCATATTTAATCGGAAACCCCATTCCTTTCATATCCTTTAACACATTGGCCAGACCGGATTTACTCAGATGAATTTTTCTCGCAAGCGTCCCCTGATCACCCGTGGCCTTCATCCGGATCAGAAAATCAATATATTGTAACCTTAAAAAATACTTGGCTATTGACATGTAAATTAATTTTAGGTTTTAGCAGTCATACGATAAAAGTATTTGAGATCAGTTACCGAACATATTTCGGGCAACTGATAAAATTCAACAACCCCATTATCATCGTATAAAAACATGAAAAAAGTTGGTGTAAATCTATTTGAGTTTTCTCCACCCAACTGTGCATCGCCTCTATTTTAGAATATTGTTGTTTCAGCTCTCTATTGTGTGGATATTTAGATGTAAATAATTGATAATCCTTCAACAGTAAAAAATCATAGAATTCTTCTTTCCTTCCAATTACGGAATAAAAGGCGTTGAGATTTTACCGAACTTATCCCGATCCATCTGAATACCTATATTTTCTATTTCATAGCTGTTCAAAATATCACTAATACTTAAAAGACTTGGATAATCAGGATGTTCTTCGTTTTCTTTAGTAAGCGTCCGAATGGAAATTTTGACCTTTAGTAAATAATCTATTTCCGGACCTTTTTCTTTTGGTTCCAAAAGTCTTCTGAAAGGTGTTAACATCACAAAAAATATGAACACATATAATCAAATCGCATTGAAAAAGTATAAATATTTACAAATATTATAATAATATAGGTAAAAATCAAAAACAATTTAAAAAAACAACTTAACTATTTGGTAAGTAATAATTTTATATCAAATAAGAATTATCTTCTAAAAAACAAAAAGACCATGATGATATAGCATGGTTCCTGTACACAAGTGGTTAAAAATATTCATAAGAAGACGGGTTCGTTTTCTCAAGATATAGTTTTGGGGATTGTAGAACTAAAACCGTATCTTTAGGAAATTGGAAGCAGCACCGGAAAAGGTATGGAAAGCAGTCAGTTTGGAGCTTGTTCCTGTAATTTGAACAGGGCCTGTTCTCATCATACGGAATCCAGGTGACAATAAAGAAACCCGAAACATGTGCTGACCGCGGTGTTCACCTGCCAGTAAACAGAATTTCCATTTCGAAAAACAGGTAAAATAAAACCTTGTTTTACAATCATTTGTAAAACCATTATGCCTTAAAATTAATGCCCCGTACCCTTAGCACTTTTGTAAATTCGGTCCTTGTTTTAGTATTCCTCACAGCTTGCTCAAATCATACCACATTCAACGATCCTGAGCAGGAAAAGGAGATAGACAACCTTATGATTTTTGCAAAATCCTACGGATTGGTAAAATATTTTCATCCCAGCGACAATGCCGCTTCCATAGACTGGGATTTGTTTTCGGTATACGGAACAACGCAAATACTCGAAAATACCGGTAAAGATTCCATAAATACCATACTCAAAAATATATATGCCCCTATTGCCCCAACGGTTTTGTTTAGTAATGAAAAACAATCGATTGAAAATATCAACACTACAGATTCCTGTGTTAAATGGGCCTATTGGCAACATCAGGGGCTTGGCATGGATTCATACGATCCCAGTAAAATATATTATAGTGTAAGGGTCAATGCGATAACCCGGGAAAGTAAAGCATCCGGCCAGGGCAAAATTCTCAAAAGTTTCAGTGCTATAGATTACCATGGACAGGAAATAGCGTTCAGAGCAAAAGTCCGCCTGAAAGAATTTTCAAAAGGAACCGGACATTTGGTATTGAAAATTACAGATAAGAACGGAGAGGCCTTATTTTATAATGCGATGTCCCGCAAACCGATAAAGAGCGGCGAATGGGCAGAATACACGATCAGCACGAAGGTAGACTCTTTGGCAAATAAAATTGCTTTTGGCTTCTCCCTTAAGGATCAAGGAACACTGTTTATAGACAGCTATTCTATCTCACAGGGAAAACCAAATACGAATTCTGAAAAACTTATCCTCAGTAAAGGCAGCCCGATGGACTTATCAATGGATTGGGAACGCGAGGGAAGCGGATATGCATTCTTACCTGAGAAGGAGCAAACCGATAAAGAAAATACAACCATAGCCTTAAAATTTACAGATTCTGTTATTGAAAAAGTTGAAGATAAATTATTTGAAGAAACTCCAAAACCAAACCAAATCCTCACAAAAAAATTAGGTAATGCAACCTATTGTGAACTTCCCGTAACCCTTTGCCTGGAGCATGAAAAAACGCTCCCTATAGTCCCGGATCGCGATTTTGCTCAATTCAAGGAAAAGCTTAACAAAACTAAAATTGATACCAGCGGACTGGGTTTCCGAATTGCCAATGTCATCAAGGTGTATAACATTGCCGAGCATTTTCATCCCTATTTAAAAGAGTTGGATGTAGACTGGGAAAAAGAGCTTAGAAATGCTATTGTAAAATCCTATGAAGACCGGACTTTTGCCGATCATGTAGCAACTCTCGAGGAGATGGTTGCCAGGCTAAAGGATGGGCACACCAGAATCGATGGGTATGATAAGGAAAAAGGAAGGCTCCCCGTGGCCTGGGATATTCTGGAAGACCAGCTGGTAATAACAAATGTTTTAGATGAGAAATTACCTGTACATATAGGCGATGTGGTCGTTAAAATAAACGGGGAAGATCCCGATACCTTTTTAGACAGGTTCCGGTCAAAAATATCTGCCGGAACCCCGGGCTGGCTCCATGTGAGACTTGCGGAAGAATCGGTCATCGGAAAGCCCGGTGAGGAGATCACGGTCCGGGTAAATGGCAAAACCATCCCGCTTTCGTATACCGATACCATTTATAATGATGGAAAGCGAAAAAATTGGTACAGGCCGGCATACAAGGATATTTCAAAGGATACAAAATATATAAACCTTACCATGAATGATATTGAGGCTTTTAACAATTTAATTCCGAGATTGATTAAAGCCAAAAATCTTATCTTCGACCTGAGAGGATATCCCTATCCAAATCTCTCCTCGGATGTTATTTCCTATTTACTTAAAGAAAAAGATACGGCATCTTCGTGGATGAGGTTGCCTAAATATATCTATCCCGACCAGGATAATGTTGCCGGTTATATAAAAGGAGATTGGCGTCTTGACCCCAAAAAACCTTATTTGGGCCAGAAAAACATTGTTTTTTTAACCAATGGTAAAGCTATTAGCTATTCCGAAAGTTTATTGGGGTATATCAAAAGCTATAAATTAGGCACCATTATCGGTGAACCTACTGCCGGAGCTAATGGAAATTATAATAAAAGCTCGCTATTAGGGGGGTTGAAATTTTTATGGACAGGATTATATCTGGTACAACCAAATGGCGAAAAAGTCTATGCAAGGGGCATACTCCCGGATATCGAACGGAAAGAAACGATCGAAGGCTTAAAAGAAAATAAAGATGAAGTGCTGGATTTTGCCATTCGATACCTGGAGTCTATTTAAAGCCTGTTCCTTTGATAAACTCTGCACGGAGATAACACCCCATGGAGACCGTAAGTGCACGTTACCTTGCCATGCTTCGCACAACCTTAACAGCATAAAATGAAGGCTATAGCCTCTTAGGGACGCCTTACAGACAAAATTAGATAGTTTCCCGGATAAATTATTCATTATAACACCGAACCCAGGTCTTTGCCCGACCCGGAACCGCTTATAAGAAAAGTTAATTCATCACAACAGGCAATTTTACCATGCCGGATTTTAAACTCCGCCAATACTTTATGCGTATTTGTAGTACCATCTCGCAATACGGAATAGACGTGGTGTTTGGTAAAAACCGTATTGGAATTACCAGCACAGTTAATGACTTCTACGTGCACATGCTTGATTAAGTCTTTCAGCTTTCTGATATGTTGCTTAAAATGTGCTAAATCTAAAGTGGAGTGATCAACGGTTTGCGTGTAATTATCCGTAAAATACTGATGAATCAATTTTTCGTCATACACCGGGTTTTCGATAATGTCTTTTAGCATTCCTTTTACTATTGCTTCCATGGCATTAAGATTTAATGTTCGAAACAAAACTAAGAACAGGAAAGAACGAAACAGATAACAATTGTTAATTAACGTCGGTTACGTATTCTACTTAAAGAAACGGATGTGATGCCCAAATATGAGGCAATATAATGTTGTGGTACCCGACGGAAAATCTCCGGAGCCCGATCTAACAACTCCTGATATCTTTTTTCGGGCTTGTCTTTTATTCTGTCAATAAGCATTTTTTGATAGGTTAACAGGCGGTTCATCAAATATTCATTAAAAGTTGCCAATAAGGCAGGTTTTTGCGCCAGGAGTTCCATTGTTTTTTGTTTATCGATTGCTAATAATTCTACATCTTCAATCGCTTGAACAGAATAAAGGCTTTGCTTGTTATACCAAAAGCTTTCCATGCTACAGAAGAAATGATTTTCGAAGAGGAACTGAAAAGTAACTTCCTTGCCTTCGTGAAGCGTCCACCCTCGTAAAATACCTTTTTTCAGATAGTAAAACTTTCCCGAACGTTTTCCTTCCCGGATGATCATCGCTTTTGACTTTGCATATTCTGGTGTAAGATGTTCTTCAAGCAAATGATAAAAGGTGCTATTGACATCAGGCATATTTATAAATTTCTTTTGTTACTTTCCATGGCAATAAACTCCGGTAAATATTCTGGTGTACACCTTTTTGAAACCATTTTACCTTTGTACAGACCGGTTTTTCCACTAAAGGCAATACCATCCATGGTTTCGATACGCTTCCCATAAACTCCAATTCAGCCTGCTGTAAAGTTCATAACCCAATCATAGCCTCGGTTATGTTGATACTGAGCTTACCGAAGTGCCCAATTACCTAAGGCTGTACTTCGATAGACTCCGTACAGGTAATCTCAGCGCAGATGTAACCTACGCAAAAGGTTGTGCTAAGATAAGTACTGTTTACTTTCTTTTCGCATAACCGTAATGGCCTATTAGCAATCCGGGAAAATACAGAATATTTGAAAGTGTTTTTGTTTAGGGGGCGCCTTACCCTGACATCCCCGGGATTGGGAAACGATTATTTCAGTTTCACTTTAATGGTTTCTTTCCCCGGTTCCACCTCTATAATACGCATCAGGAAATCGCTGTGAGACACCGTATAATACTGGCGCTCGTAATAGTCTACCCTTCCCCCGTAGGAGCCATAGCCACTTCCGGAATACTGGTCATAGGAACCTCCGGAGGTCCAGGGTAACGTTCCCATAATAATGTATTTTCCGGGTTTCATTTTGGGAAACGTAAACTCTCCCCGCGCATTGGTTTCGCAATACAACCTGTACCGGTACGCAATGCTGTCCATATAAACAATCCTGTTTTTCTTGACGTTTTCCTTCTTCTTTTTAAGTTCATACCACTCCTCAAAATAAGGCGTATACGGAAACAGCTCTACCGTAATATGGTTGGCAAAAATCCTGTTAGCCAACGGAGCTTTAAACCCCAGGTTGTTTTTAGGTTTGGTAAAAGCCACACCTTTTACGGTCGCATCGCCCTGGGCCAGGGCATTTATAGCGGCAACCGAATCGAACTGTTGCTCCGGAAAGATCTTCTGGAGCGGGTGTTTTTGATATTCTTCCTGCTTATATTGGGCATTTACGGGTACCCACCCCATAAAAAGAAAGAGGATCGGTAAAAGGACATGTACGTTTTTCATGGGTGTATGGTTTTAGCTACGGATACTTCATTGTGGTACGGTTGCGGAACTTCATACTGAAACCGATAATATTCATGGCTGTGATCATCACCGGAGCACGGAGGCCGGCAACCTGAGTACTACGCGATAGAAAACGGTACTATAGTACGTTTTGTTTTACGAGTATTTGTTTTTTCGGATCAAAATGATCCCGGTTCTCGAAAATTTAAGATATCAGGGTTAAAATTATGCATTAATCATGATACGACCGGCATAACCTCCCGGTGCTTTTTAGGATGCTACCCCGGTTAATGAGAATTCCAGGCAAAACAGCGACGATCCCAGAGCATCCGGAGTAATCCGTGCGGATATCAGGAGAGCACATGATGACTTTCTTTGTGGTAACGGCCCAAACTTATAAGCTGCCCCTGAATGGTACAACCCCTGAAAAATATAGAACACGAATTTTAAAATCTCCTCGAGCTCCCGGGCAGCTGTAGACGATAGTATACCTATTGTTAACCTAACCTGTCTTTTATGGACAAGGAAACTATGTCACATCAATGTCGAGATTTTAGCCTTATACGCGTCTACCGACAATTTACCCATGGAGAATTCGATATCGGCAAGTCCTTTTTCTTCTGCCGGACTTAGCTGGCGCCGGTATATTTGTTCCACCATTTCAGTTTCATTTTTCAGCGGCTCAAAAACATGTTGTCTTTTTTGAAAACTTTCAAAATAGCGAACCCCGAAAATCCTTTGAGAAGATGCATCTATATGTATCTTATCCGGGTTGGCCGTCAGGCCGGAAGCCGTGACAAAATAGCAATTCGGATTGTTTTCAGCATACTTTTTCAATGCCTGGTTTACCTCGGTATAAGATGCGAAGTAAGCCCCGTATACACCTTCTGTAAGAAAATCACCCAGCCCCCCGATAAGCAGAGGGATATCCGGCACACCGAGCTCCTCCCTTAAGGTTTTGATGATAACCGCAAATTTTTCACCGTAATACCGGGCATTGTCGGGTTGCGAATCATTTTCCCCCTGGTGCCAGAGGATACCTTGTAAACTGCTCGTTTTTTGAGCAAGCTTTGCCTGGGAAACAGCATGTTGAAACAACGCTCCGTTTACATCCCAATCCGCCAGGCTCGTACCCCCGTCTGCACAGGGAATCAGACCTATTTTGCCGGTCTCATTACTCAAATGCCATGCAGCGGCAAAAGAAGCAGCAAGGCCTATACCGGCATTGGGGCGATCGTAATTTACAGGCTCCCACATCGTTTGCCAGCGTCCGTTTCTAAGCATACTGATATGGTGATTGTAAATCAATGGGACGTCGTTTAAAAATCCGCGGCCCGCCATATTGGATTGACCTATCATTAAAAATGAATGCAACATATCGCTATCGGTTTCCGGCAAAAATAAAATATATTTTCAGCCTGCCGGGCCCATTTTCAACTTTTTCAACAGACTAAAAACTCCTCATCCCCGATTTTTATCCTTCCTGACGATTCTTCATAACAAAAGACGTTTGGAGTGCCCCCTGTACTCCCCCTATCCGATTTTCACTGCTTTACCGATTAATTTATCTCCGAAAAAGGTCATATTGGGTACTTTCGTTTGTGTAACAACCACGCTTTTATAAAAGGTGCACCCTGCCCCGGGAGAAGTATAATCCGGCCCCTTTCTTAAAACTGCTCCCTCAGCGCATCTTCACCTATCGGTTTGGTCTGGATAAGCACCCTTTTCGTATTTCTTTTTAAGACCGTTTCCCCAAAATAAAACACATCATCCCTTTGGCCAACGACCAGTAAGCGGGTGTTCCGGACTATAGGAATTTCTGACAAAAAAAGGTCTTCACTCGCTTTTTGGTACGATATAAAAGAGTTTATGCCCTTGTAGAGCACATAAAAAGTATAATAATCGCATGTTTTTCCGGAAATCTCTACCTCAACATCCAGGTAACCATCCGGCTCTACAAAGGCATCTATATTGATCCATTTCAACTTATCTGACATGATGGGATAACCGATCTTTTCATAAGCTATCTCATGGTAACGGGAAAGCGAGTCCCTCGGAATAGTTTTGGGCATATCTATACGGTATTCCGTATCAAATGCAATTATGGAAACATAGAGAGATTCCTCTAACTTCCATCGTATATCACCGGGAGACTTCGCATCCGCATACAAAATCTGATGCCCTGCAAGGCGATTATCTGGGAAGTGTATAGGGATTCTTTGATTTTTCCGCAGTGAAACAGATGCTCCTTTTTCGTCGATAAGGTCCAGGAATACCACACCTGAAGATCGCAGTAACCTGTTATCGTCCGTTATCGTATTGATACGGTGAAACAACAGCTCCCGAAAATCATAAAACTCCCGTAGTACCAACGTTACGTTTTGATCTTCACCAAGGTTAAAAAAATTCCGCTCAAACCATATTTTAGTTCCTGCTTTCCCGGTAAGCATTATAGCATCGCCGGTACCGATATCAAAACATTGTGTTTGCGTAGTACTAAAGGGTTGCAACAGGTACTCCGGATCGTCTTTTTCTTTGTCCGGCTGACAACTGCAAAAAATCATAATTTGCAATAAGGTGATAAAAAAAGGAGTCTGTATTTTCCGCATAGAAACAGTTTTCTAATCCCTTAACAATAATCCTGCCGGGACCACAAAAAATAAAGCTCTTAGATACTATCCGAATTTCAACTACCGCCTCTCCGGTATAAAAACACCTCCACAACCTCAACGGAACAGCGCCCCGGCTTATGATAGTTGCTTCTACTTTTCTTAAAATTCCCATATCCGGAAAAAATCCGGAACTTTTAAGATATTATGCCGGGCTGATCTGTATATTTTTTCTAATATTAAATGGCAGAAAAAATTCTGATTATAGTACGTAAAGTTGCCAGGCAACAACGACGAACCCAAATGTACAGGACAGCTTACCAGCCAAATGGTATTTTATCCTTTTTTAAAACCCTATATACCCCTACTTATGGAAAAAAGATTTGATGCCCCTACCGGAAACTCCACGAAACCCCAAACCACGGGACGTGCTTCCAACGAACAACAACATCCCGCTACAGCCACCATTTGCGGACTCATTGCACAAAACGCACAGGCACAACCCGGGCGTACGGCAATTATCGATAGAAACCGGACTGTGACCTACGGGCAACTCACGGACCGGGCCCATGCTATTGCCGGAGAACTCGCGGCACGCGGTGTGGCATCCGGATCGCTTGTCGGGGTGTGTATGCACCGCCACTGGGAGCTGGCAGCTACCCTGCTGGGCATATTACAGGCCGGCTGTGCCTATGTCCCGCTCGATCCTGCTTACCCGAAAGATCGCGTACGCTACATGCTGGAACATTCCCGTGCCGTGGCAGCTATAGTAGACGATGAGCACTGTGCAGCACGTTGTACGGGTGTAGACGAACTGGTATGGCTCAACGAGGTAAAAACGGAAAATACCACACCCCCTCCAGGCCCTTCTGCAAACGACCTCGCCTATGTCATCTATACCTCCGGTTCTACGGGTCGCCCCAAAGGAGTGGCTGTAACGCACCGCAACGTGGTGACCATGACCCGGGCCATGGCCGACATCCTGGATGCCAAAGCCCTGGAGGGTATGCTGGCCGCAACCTCCGTCTGTTTCGACCCCTCTGTTATGGAAATCCTGGGGACCTTAACCCTGGGCGGAACAGTGGTCCTTGCAGAAAACATGCTCGACCTGCCGGCCTTGTCAGCAAAAAACCTGGTAAAAAGCTGCGTGGTCGTGCCCTCTGCCATACAGGCACTGCTCGCCTCCGGATGGGTTCCGCGAGGCATACGCACTATCGTGTTTGGCAGTGAAGCACTGAAGCAGCCACTGGCCGACCAATGGTTTGCACTGCATACCGGGTCGCGGGTATTCAACGCCTACGGTCCTACCGAAGATACCGTCTTCTCCACAGCTACCGAGATTTTTAAGGACACCCGGAACATCACCATAGGAAAATCGGTCGTCGATTCCCGTTCCTATATTCTCGATGAAACGATGAACCCGGTTGCCCGGGGGGCGGAAGGCGAACTATTCCTGGCCGGAAACAAACTTGCCCAAGGCTATCTGTTTGACGAAGAACGTACCGCAGAACGTTTTATCAGCATGAAACCTACCGATACCATTCCGGAGCATAGACTGTACAGAACCGGCGATCTTTGCCGGAGAAATAAAAACGGGGATATCGAATTTCTGGGTCGTATCGATCAGCAAGTCAAGATCAGGGGTTTCCGGATCGAACTGGAAGAGGTCGAAACCGCACTGGAATCTATCCCCGGCATTACCGTAGCGGCCGCTGCCGCCATCGATGGCGGTACGGGACAGAAAATACTCGTCGCCTATATCGTGAGTTCCCATACAGCGGTCGGCAGTGAAGACATAAAAAAACATCTCGCAAAAAAGTTGCCCGGTTATATGGTCCCGCAGCGGATCATTCCGCTGGAAGAACTCCCCCTCTTACCCAACGGCAAGCTCGATCGCAACCGGTTAACACACCTTGCCGATCCCGGACGGGAACACCGCGAAACCCTATCGCAAAACCTGCCGGGCCACCGCAAGGATGCCATACAAACCACAATCCGTAACGAGGTCTCCGCCATTCTCAATCTCCCCGACCCCGGATATATCCTGACGGACGATTCCTTCGACAGCCTGGGGCTCGATTCGTTGTCGAGCCTCGAACTGAGTGTCCGGCTTTCCAAACTATTCAACCTGAAACTTTCTGCTACCGTAGCCATGGAATACCCCTCTCCCGGAGCGCTCTCCCGCCATATCCTGGAGCGTAAAGACAACGGTACGGCTGACACCCCGGGAAGACCACCCTGTAAAGTTGCATCGGATACCCTGGGGACTTTCCAGGATCACATCCGCTCCAGCCACCCCACATTTCAGGCGGCAAAAGTATCCTCCTGGTCTGCCAACGACAAGAGCAAACTGGTACGGGAAGTGCTGCGTATGGTCAACGACCAGGACCGTAATCCGTACAGCAAAGTACTCCGTACCGGGAGCGCCACCCGGGGTACTGTTACCGATGCCTATAAAGACGAAGAACAGGAAGCTATTATATGGACCACCAACCTCTACCTGGGGCTGAACCGGGACAAAGAGGTGATCGCAGAAGCCGGTAAAGCGCTGCAGCAGTTCGGGAGCGGTATGGGAACTTCCGCAGCAGCTTCCGGGATGACCGACCTGCATGTTACCTTCGAAAAAGAGTTTGCCGGACTGGTAGGCAAACCCTCGGCCTGCCTTTTTCCTACGGGCTACACCGCGAATGTCGGCGCCGTAGCAGGGCTTCTCGGCAGGAATGATGTCGTGGTCATCGATCAGCTCTGTCACGCCTCTATCGTAGACGGCGCCCGCCTGTGCGGGGCTGCGATCCGGACATTCCGGCACAACAGCGCCTCCGACCTCGAAGCCGTACTGAAATCGGAAGTATCCCCGTACCGTACGGTCCTTGTGGTTCTCGAAGGGGTATACAGTATGGGCGAAGGTGCTGCGCCCGTGGCAGACATTGTACGTACGGCAAAAGCGTATGGCGCATTGGTGCTGGTGGATGAGGCCCACTCCTTCGGGTTTTACGGCGAAGGCGGTGCGGGTATCTGTGCCGCACAGGGGGTTACCGAAGAAGTCGATTTTATTATGACCACACTCAGCAAAGCCCTGGGTAGCCTCGGGGGCGTAGTCGCCGCCAGAAAAGATCATATAGATCTGCTGAAATCATCATCGAGGGCCTATATTTTCCAGGCCTCTGTAAGTCCGGCCGACATGGCTGCGGCGCTTACCGCCTTACGACGGTTACGCGAAGACGATAAACTGCGGGAACGGCTCTGGGATACGACCCGTTATATGCGCCGCCGGTTTACCGAAGCCGGCTATGACCTCGGCACAGGGGACGGTCCTATCGTAACCCCGCATTTCAGCGACAAGGATACCTTATATGCCATCGTACAGGGCATGTACAAACGCGGTGTTCAAACCTCGGCAGTTACCTATCCTATCGTAGAAAACGGAAGGGGGCGCCTCCGGCTGATATGCTCCTCCGCCCATACCCGTGACGATGTGGACAAAACCCTCGATGCGCTGATCGCTGCCGAACACGAGGTCCGTGCGCAGAAGCCCTCCGAAAGTAGCCGGAATACCGACAAAGAAACACGGATAGCCATGCAGGCCGACATAGAAAAGTGGCAGCACGATTTTGTAGCCTACCTCCGGGCCTCATTAGCCGGAACCCCCGTGCGGCAAACTCCCGATCTCGTGCTAACCGTACGTACTGCGGACGAGGAAAACCCGTCTTCCATAATTATCCGTAAACAGGAAATTACCACGGCTGCCGAAGATATCCCCGATCTTCCCCGGTGTACCCTGCTGCTCAAAGACAACCGGACGGTTACCGCCCTGCAAAACGCAGACATACAGGAACTGCTGTACGGTATCAGCACAGGTTCCTGTGTGCTGAGCGGGCAGGTAGAACCCTTTGTCTGGTTTATGGCCCGGATCGTGGAAAAACAACAACCCGTTATGGCAGCACTTTCATAAACCTTAAAATACAGAAGAGACCGCCTAAAGCGTTTAAAGCGGCCTTTTTCTATGGTTACTGTTGCGTTGTTTCCTACCTCGGGCCGGCAAGCGCTGAGCCATGGTCACCGGCCTGTTGCAGCGCTTGCTTTATCGAGTTTCCTCATTGTAAAAGCGCTTGAAACGCATATTTTGATTTAATATACTCCAAGGCCGTCCCCTGGCACATCGCACGGGCAACAAAACCTGGCCCTGGCAACGCCCGGGTGTGCTTAAGCCTATGCTATAAACCGTCCTGGTGCTCCGGGTTGTCCTGGGTTATATTTTTGTCTTTTCGGTGGTTTTCAAACATCTCTATACCCGACTTTAGCACCCCGACAAATCCGATTCCGAGAACGATCACCCCTACCGCGATATTCGACGTGACTTCCGACGATGAAAAACAGTGCATCAAAAGACCGCAAGCGATAAACCCGAAAGCCAGCATAGCGAGCAGCAGCAGGGCCATTCTCCCCTTTTCGGGGCTTTCCCATATTTTTTTCGAAAATTTATTTTGGGTTTTAGCCGTATCCTGTAAAGTCGAAAAGCTCAGTGCCACACCGAATAACAGCAGGGCATAATTCAGATAGCCCCAGTCGGGATGACGTTGTGCAAGAGAAATGACAAAAGGAATATAATACCCTGTTGCTACCAGCATAAATGGGTATTGAAGGTAACTGATAAGGTGAAATACCTGGCATGGACGGATCATGGTTTCTGAGGGTGTGTTCATACGGCCCAAACACAAATATACTCCAATCCCGCTTCCGTCCGTCAACAAATGTGCAACTCCGCTACAGAAGAAGGGACGGCGGGGAAACAAAGCCTCTTGCGGTATATGCCGGCGCGACCTGAAAGGCCTCGCTTTTGTCTTACACGACGGGCTATTCAAAAATTTCACCGAGTTTTTGCAACAGCGCGCCATCTTCTGTTATCGAATCATAACGCCCGACAATTGTCCCTTCTTTATCGATAAGGATATACAAGGGGATGGTCGTAAGCCCGTAATGTTTACGGAACTCATCGAAAGCATCTCCCCGGAAACCTATCAGAATATGGGTCCACGCATTCAGCGACGATTTTCGGATCTCGTTTTCCCAGGCGTCACGGTTATGATCGAGAGACAGGCTTACTATTTCCAGCCCACGGTCTTTATAGGTCTCATATACCTTTTTCAGTTGCGGGTTCATCCGCACGCACGGGATACACCACGATGCCCAGAAATCGAGCAGCACATATTTTTCGGACCGAAAAGATTCCAGGGATACCCATTGGCCATCGATATCACGCATCCCGATCTTCGGGGCAACACTTCCGGGCATGGCAACAGGCTGCTCATCCGCGACCAGGGCCTTACGGATATCGCGGCCGTATTTGTTGTTTTTCGCAACATCCGAAAGCCTGTTGTAATAATATGCCAGGGAATCCCGGGATATTTTCCCCGTATAATAGCCCAACACATAAGCGCTGACAAAGGCGTCGCTGTAGGTTTCGACAAAGTTCAGGTCGATGGTTTTAAGGCGGTCCTGAAAAGGAAGGAGCTGACGTCTCAGGCTTTCCATCTTCTCCGTCACCGTCACGGACGTATCGCCCTTCGCATACACCGATTTGATCTGTGCATAAGCTTTTGCCACAGGTTTGCGCAAGGCTTCGACATCTTTTCTCCGTACGTTCAGGGTATCCAGCAGTGCCTGGGACTTCGAACCTTCCGTCACCGCGTTTTTAAAATCGTGCTCAGTGACCCGTACCCTCATCGCCCCGGGTTCTATGAATAATATGGTCCTGTCCGGATCGTCTACCGATCCCGATAGGGTATTCCCCTGTATGGTGACCAAGGTAGGTCGGATTACCGACCCGCGAAATTCGAAGGTTCCGTCGGCTATCTTCGCCGTATCTTCCACCCAGACTGCATTCCTGTCGAAATAAGAAATGCTAATAGCCCGGGTACCGCTGCCGTTAAAGACGCCATATAAGATAAATTCACCTTCCGGTTTTCCCTCCTGGGCACCTATCATACAGCAGGAAAGCGCATATATTGCATACAGGAATAAATGCTTCATACGACAATATATCAAAAATATACGGTATAGTACGCGGTTGTCCGGCAATAGCCCGGCAAAAAAGCGAACGAGATTAAAATCCCCTGAAAACAATGATGTTATCTTCGAATAATCACATCTATATTTGCAGAACAGTCCTGAACGACATGCAGCAATGAAAAACCAAAACATTCGCAACCCGTATTTTTATACGGTCATCGCAGTTTCTGCGCTTACTGTGGCCTTCCTGGTCTCTGCCGACAACGATATAGGCTGGGACTTTGCTGTGGTATGGTGTGGTTTTCTGCTATACATTCCTTTACTCTTTGTGAAAAACCGGATATTCCAGGGTATCGTAATCGCGGCAGAATACCTGTTTATGTCACTGGTGTTCCTGGTGATCATGGCTTTGATCAGGTACGCTCCGGGAGAGCAACTGGGGGCATTGACCCTGTTTATCGTACATTCGTTTTTGCGCTTGTACATTTTTCTTAAAATAGCAGGAGCCGGAAACCGCTATGCCCTGGTCCTGGGCCTCGCTATTACGCTACTCCTGGGCATTGCAGTATATGGGTACGGCTCCACGGATTATCTCAAGCTGATGTAAGAGCGGCCCGTACCGGTAACCGCGCCCTACAATATGGTGAGGGATACATGCCCTTGTATGTACCTCCTAACCCATAATTACGGCAGACTCCGAGGGAAGTTGTTCCGTGCCTGTCGCTTACACCGGAGCTTTCAGGCACATATCCTTTTGTTTTCACTTCTTAGATAACAATACGGGCACACTTCTTAATCTCCCCGAAGCATGGCAAAAGACATTACATTATTTATCCTGCGGATGTTCTTTCATATACCGGTACAATTCCGACCCGGCCAGTAAAAACGCACCGACCCCGTAAACCTCCGTACTATCGGCGTTCACCTGTGCGGGGCTGGCCCCTACGGGTTGCACATATCCCAGTTTTCCGTCTTTGGTAACGGCCGAGTTAAGCACCTTCCACGCCTTGGCCACCACCGGGAAATAGGTATCCTTATCGAGCATTCCATGGTTCAGCCCCCAGGCAAAAGCATAGCAGAAAAACCCGGTGCCACTCATCTCCTTTACCGGGAAACTCTCCGGATCGAGCAGGGAAGTACGCCAGCTGCCGTCCGGCTGTTGCAAATCGGCTAACCTTTTCATCATGGTTTTGTACAACATTTCGAATTTCGGACGATCGGGATGATCGGAAGGCATATTTTCCAGGACCCGCACCATGCCCCCGACGACCCATCCGTTGCCCCTGGACCAGAAGATTTTGGCCCCGTTCTTTTCCCTTTTATCAAAATAACGTTCATCGCGAAAAAAGAGATGTTCCTCCGGATCGTACAAAAAATCAGTCGTTTTCCACCAGAGCGTACTCGCAGTGTTGAGATATTCGGACTTACCGGTCACCGTACTCAGGTAGGCCAGCGCGGGAGGCCCCATAAACAAGGCATCGCACCATGCCCATTCGCGATACTGAATATCATTTTTCCAGGACAAAGACTCCTTATTCGGTTTGCCGATAATACTGTCGGCCTGCCTGGTAAAGGGTTCGATCATTTTTTCTTCCCCGTACCTGCCGTAAAGCTGTGCATAGGTCTGCCCGATACAGTAATCATCCGCATAGAAACGGCGGCGGCCCGTATTCCAGTTCATGTCTTCCCCGATATCGACAAGAACACGAAGATACTTTTCCCCGCCTTCCAGGCTGCCCATGGCATAAAGGCCGGTATAGCAGGAGGCGTGTATCCAGTCTGTTTTACCATAGCTGAATCCTTTCGTCTTCCAGGAATCGAGTTGCCAATCGGCTACGCGATGCATAATGTTGAGTATTTCCGACGGCCGGAATATAGATACCGGGGGCGCCGGATCGTTACCCAGGACAGGAAGCCTAAAACCTGATACCAGGAGTACGATAATTACGTGTTTAAGCTTAAATTTCATTCTTTTTCATTTTAACAGGTTTGTATAGTATTATGATCATGGTTTCGGTCCGGAGATTCACGTTTTTTGTCCCGGTCTACGGATAACCGTCCAGGCTCAAAGGCATCAGTGAGGGGAATACCCAGGCAAAATCGTGCGCTACATACACCAGTGGCCTGTAAGGTGCTACAAACGTTTCGTAAGCCGTACTCCGGTAAACGGGTCTCATCGCTTCCAGCAGATTGGCCGGCCAAAATCCGTATCTCGAATCGGCATGCCCCGTAGCCGGGCCCTTAAAAAAAGGCCATTCCTGCGGATGCCGGTTGTAATACAGAAGATAGTCCAGGGCCTTGTTTACCGAAGCCCCGTCTTTTTCCAGGAAAAAGAGGTTTTCCCCGGTATGGTTATAGATCACCCACATGGACGCGGTCAGGGGCGCCAGGGAAAAATGTGTGTACCAAATACCGTTTTTCTCCCTTTTTACCTCTTCTACCAGGTGTCCGTCCGTAGCTATTTTTTCGAAGAGGTCACTTTTAATGAGGCGTATATTTTCTTCGAAATCGGCAGTATCTTCCAGATATACATCAGCCAGCAAAGAGGCGAAGCGCGACCAGTCTCCCGAATTGTTATTCCGGAAACGGATACTGTTTGCCGCATCGCGGAATACATGCCTGGTCCACCATTCAAACTGCTGCTGGTCTTCCGCGTTCCATTCCTCATAATCTTTCAGGAGATTTGCCGCAAACAGCAATGCGGTCCCCGAATAGGACATGACCAGGGACCCGTCCATTTCCGAGTACCTCTTATTTACCGTAGCCCAGCCCTTAAGAAAATACAGGGCCCGGTCCGCATACCTGCTTTGCCCCGTCAAGGCCCATACCAGGGCACAACTGTAGGCCCCGATAGCATCGGTCTGTAACCCCAGCGACAATCTCCTGTGATTTTCCTTGTCCTGGTAAAACCCCGGCACGGCAAAATCTTCTACCGCATGGTGGGACGTCCCGAAAGCGGCATCTGCTTTTTCCGTCAATATGCCAAATGCGGCGGTAAAAGGTGCTTTATCTTGCTCTAACTGTCGTTTTACAAAGTCGATCTGCGCTTTCGGGTGCATGGCCGAGGTACCGGGAATACGATCACCGGTACAGGCCGAGACAAGAACTATGATTATGGCGGCAATGCACAAGGATTGAAATCGAAATAGGTTCATGCTTTGTTTTTTTAACGTGAATACTGTTTAAGATATGTATCCATAATCTCATTTCAACAATTTTAAAAATATAAAGATCGTCTCCCGGCAGGTTTGCGTTTGCCTTTGAGGGTATGCGGCCTGCCTCTGGAAGATTGCCTCACCCTGTTTATGGCAGGGTTCGCAAATACGCTTTTCCGTTACGGCTCCGGGAAATACCCAAATCATCACGAATACGTCATCTGTTTATCAGGCATCTGCCCCACTATTTCACCTCCACCTCTATGAGTTTCGTCCATCCGTCACCCGTGATATCATCATTGACGGCAATTGCTATACCGGGTTGGTTTTCCTTTGACGTATCTACAATAGCTACGGCCCAGGTATAATGTCCTGCCGGTACGTCGATATTGGCCTTAAAGTCATAGGATACGGGGGCGTCTTTCAACCATTCGGAAGGGTCGCTATCCGCATCGACCCAGATTTTTTGCACCTGGTCATCGGCATCCAGGAGTGCAAAAGCGACCTTGTATTTATACTTCCATTGCGGAATGTTATTGGGACAATATCCCCATCCCGTATTTCTCCAGCGATGTGTAATCACGGTTTCGTCACCGGAGGCGATTTCTTCGGGCAGGTAAACCCTATCGGGGTAGAGGCGGTATCCTCCTTCGGAAATAAAGCGCTGTACCAGGGGAAAACTCTTCTCGAACCACGATGCCGTTTCTCCTACCCGAAAGTCCATCATATTCACACACGCCTCTGCCGAAGCATCGAATTCGCCCTGACGGACATCTTCCGGGTGTCCTTCCCGGTATTTTCCGCTCGGATCGGTCCAGTACCGGTGCGTCCCTGTAGTAATCCAGCCTCCCTCCATAATAACGGGGCGCTTGTAATTCCAGGTCCTGGCAAATTGCTTTTCCCAATCGGCATAATAATCGGTCATACCAAAAGCATCCTGCCGGAGTCCGTATCCCTTATTGATGGCATCGACCAGGAGCCTGTCACTGTTTTCGTTGGGTGCTCCCCAACTTTCGGGATGCCCGATCAACCGGTGGTAATTAATCACCAAAGGCACTTCCGAAAAACACCTTACATACAAATCGGTAACCCAGGTAAACACCTCTTCCTTGAGGCGTTCGGTACGTTCTGCAGTAGCAGTGGCAGGATCTTCATAGATCACGTTATGCGCTTCTCCCCATTTGCCCAGGCCATAGGCATCGATAAAAGCGGTACGCTCCGGGTCATTGAACCGTTCGCCCAGGGCTTCGATAAACCGGGTATAATAATCCTGAAAAACAGGGTCCTGAGGGAGTGGGGTAATACGTGTGGGGAATGCCTCGTTCTCTACATAATATGCCGCCCCCGCATCGAAGACAAACTGCGGGGTGTTCATGCCCTGGTCGCGTCCGTCCACTACGATACGAAATGCTATCGGGAGACCACGGTCTTCCGCCCCCCGGATCAATTGCCCGATACGGGAGTCGGGATCATTCCAGGCATAAACACCTTCCTGCGGGTTCAGGGATGCCCAGCTGGTACGGATATAACAAGCCGAGGCATAATCGATAGCTTTTACATTTTTGCCCAAATCCGGCACATAATATTCGGTATCCCAGTAAGACTCATCGGCTGTACGCCCGGCATACATCACCCATCCGTTCAGAGGGTTTCGCAACACGGAATTCCTGTTATACAAGGGTTTTACCAGGGTATTATCGCCCCGATATGTCTCGTCTTCCGTCTCATTGTCCCTGGCAGCGCAGCCAAACAACTGCAGGCATACCAGTACGGTTAAGACATGTTTAGTCATCGTTCTGTAACTTGGTGTTCTCATGGTTTAAAGGTTTACAGGCCATGACGCCATTACAAAATCTGTCATGGTCCCGGGTTGAATATTGTTTTAGCGTATTTAAGCCGTTGTTTAAGGACCGTCCCCCGAAAAACACGATCGTTATGCATCCGGACAAGCCTTTACAAAAATGCTTTCAGGGCTACGGTACGGAACTGCTACCGTTTTTGAGCTACAATGGTTTTGTTCCTGAGGTCGAGCACGACCATATTGGTTCCCGAAGGAATGGTGTAATACGAATTGCGTTGTCCTCTCGAAGCGCTTCCGTACAGGTCGGCCGCTTTGTCCGGTATAAGCGACTGTTCCTGTCCTTCTGTTTCGGATTTGGGCGGGCAGCTAAACGCATAGGCCAGGTTCTTATTGTTATCGGAACCTCCGTAAACTATAAATTTTGTTTTACCCGTTACACCCCCGGTATATACGAGTACCTGCGGGTCTGCAAGGCTCACGGCAACATTACAGGGTATCGGCGTGCCCCAGCCGTTTACAGCGCCGTGCATCCACAGATCGGTAATGGTTGTCGTCACGGCTTCCCCTGCATCTGTAGTCCAGTCCACACTAAGGGGTTCAAGGGCCTTTTCCGGCGAATATATCGTTACTTCCGCTTTTTGCATATCCACGACAATACGGTATTCCCCGGGAGTATCTATCTTCCATGAAACCGGAGATTCTCTCATTTTTACATCTACCGCTTCGCCATCGTGTAAAGTATCGTCTCCGTCTGCAGGAGCTATATAATTCGTTTCTCCCTCGAAAGCTACCGGAATCTGCAACGTCCCGCCCTGCAGATCCAGGAGGTATGCAAACGTGTTCGGGTTTTCCAGGGTCCTGCTCATCTCCACCGGGGCGGTATCCCCCAGGGCGGTTCCGCTCAGAAATACCGTATCCGCATCAAAAACTATAGTACGGACAGGCTCTACATCCACCTTAACCGTACGGACTTCAGGCGCTTCGAAAGCAGGTCCGCCTTCCCACTGAGCTATGACACGGAATTCCAGCGTAAATGGCGTATTTACCGGAATACTCCATTTCTCATTCGCCCAGTTTTGCAACTGTTCGGAGGTAAAACTCCGTTGGTATATTCCTTCGTCTTCATAATTGAATATGGCTGTGGAAGCTCCGAAATTATTCCCTACTACATCCAGTTTTGTCGTATAGGACACCATATAGTCATCGTCTTCCAACGACCTGGCTTCGGTCCATGTAAAAGTCACGATGTCTGCAGTAAGATGATCGGCATCGAGTGCAACAGCTTCGGAAGACACCGAAAGTTCCAGAAATTCTTCTGTTTTGTCTATATCTTGGATGCCCTGATCGCAGGCACCCAGCCCGAGGACAAGGCCCCATAACGGCACTAATAAGGTATATCGAAATGGTATTGTTTTCATTTGTATTAGTATTTGCAGGCTATTGTCGTTGTACGCACCGCAGGTGTGCTGACACGGCCCCGGGTTTTCATAATATTTTGCTATCGTTGAGGTCTGACACCCCGTATATCCGTGATTTCTCCGGATGTTTTTTGCACCATATCCGGTGTGATGGAGGGCTGGGATTATCAGTTGCCATACCCGTCGTTCTGGGGGAATTCGACATCCTTGTTGGCATTAATTATCGACTGCGGAATAGGCCATAAGGCATGAAAGTCCCGTACTTTATCTCTTAGTGCATCGTTATGCTCCTTTACCCGCTCTACCAGTTTGTGCGTACGTACCAGTGTAAAACGGCGGCTTTCCTCTCCGACGAGTTCCCGGATACGCTCATCGAGCAGAAAATCCATGTTCATTTCACCTGTATTGATTACGGATGCCCCGGAGCGCCGTCGTACCTCGTTTACGGCTTCGGCGGCTTTAGAGGGGTTATCCTGCCCCAGGTAAGCTTCAGCGAGCAACAGGTAGGTTTCTGCCAGTCGGAACTTCATACGGTCTTTGTAACTCCCTGTCAGACTCAGGTTTTCTTCCCTGCCGTAGAAAAATTTGGTCAGGGCCGGGAACAGGGTATTGGCAGACAGCCAGGTCTGATCGGTAATATTGGCCTTCTTACCGTATAAGGAAGGTTCCCCGGAATTGTTATAGTACCAGTTTCGCTTTATGTTATAATTGGAATTCCGGATATCGGCATCATCAAAAATCCCTTCAATATCCCCGGAAGCATTGGTGCCGTCCGTACCTACCCACCATTTCATCGGGACAATCTGGGCCAGCCCCCTGCCTCCGAGGGTATCGGCCAGTACAAAACCGGTGATGTTCTGATATTTCGGATTCCATGCTCTACGGGTCCAATCGTCCGAATTGGTCCCTCCTCCTATCGTATTGAATTCGAATTGCAGCACCCAGATACTCTCCCTGTTTCCGCTCTTTCTGTTCTGGTTATTTTCTACGAAAAGATCGCTGAACGGGTCCCCCGGTTCATCTTTTTTCACTCCGAAACGTGTTTTCATCAACTCGAAATATCCGCTGTTGATCACTTCGAGGGCTGCTTCCCCTGCCAGGGCATAATTTTCCTGTAGCAGGTACATTTCGCTCAGCAGGTGATAAGCGGCCCACCTGGTCAGTCTTCCGGGCTTGAAACCTTCACTGTCCGGATTCTCCGGAAGGTGCTCTGCGGAAAATTGCAGATCTTCGATAACATGCCCGAGTACCTCCTCCCTGGGGGTACGGGTAAAGTTGAGCTGAAAATCGTAAAGTATCGTCTCTACATAAGGGACATCGCCATAGAGGTACATCAGCGTTCTATAGGCATAAGCCCGGAAAAAACGGGCCTCAGCCTGAAAAAGTTCTTTGTCCGAAGGCTGGTCCCAGTTGGTGTTTTTTTCGGAAAAAAGCAGGATTTCATTAGCCGAAGCGATCAGGCTGTAGGCCCAGTTCCAGTACGTCCCTACAAATCTTTCTTCCGGGGTCAGCGTGAGATTGGCGAATGCCGTTAGCGAGGCATCCCCATAACCCAGGGATACAATATCCGTAGCCACCTGCAGCGCCTCGTACGGACAGGCCCCGTTGTGAATGTACGCTCCGCCTTCGCCATAGGTATTATACTCCGAACGGGTCAGTGCGTAGAGCCCGCTGACACCTACTTCAAATCCGTACGTGCTGGTAAAGGTATTGGTCGGCGACAGTTCCGATTTAAAATCTTCATCGAGAAAGTCCTGGCATGCCGTGACCATCAGGGTACACAGCAACAATACGCCTGCTTTTAAGTATGTATTCATCTTCATATCGGTTTTGGTTTAGAAAGTTAGATTGAGCCCGAGCATATACGATCGTGCCGTAGGGTAGGAAGCCATCCAGCTGTTGTCGTAATTCAGTACCTGCCTGATGTTCGAGAAGGTATGTGCATTGTTTACACTGATATTGACATCGACAGCACTCAGGCCCAGCTTTTTTGCCAGGTCGGGCCCCATCGTATAGCCGAAGGTGATGTTTTTTACCTGTACATAAGAGACCTTTTTATAAAAACCATGCCCGAAAGTATTCACATATCCAGGTGAAACGATATCGGCATCCGGGTTTTCCGGCGTCCAGTAATCGGCCCCGTGCACGTAATTGGTAATTCCGAAAGTCCAGGCACCCATATTGGCCATGTGGTCGTCCCGCCAGACACCAAATACCCCGTTGAGCAGAAAAGAGGAGTAAAAGTTCTTATAGCTGAACCTGTTACCCATGGACATTCTGAAATCCGGCATTCTCGACCCTATGACCTTCCTGTCGTCTGTATTGATATACCCGTTTCCGTCCACATCTTCGAGCCGGGCCGAACCGGGGGCAGCCCCGGTCTGGATTTCTCTCTGGTTACCGTCAGGATCGGTGTAGAAATACGTATCGCCCTGTTGCCACAACCCGGTCATGTTATAATCGTAGTACACGCGAAGGGGCTTTCCGATAAACCAGTTATTCCCGATGTCATCGGTATTATCTCCCCGGAGCTGTACAATCTTATCCCTGTTGAGCGAGAAATTCAGGTCGGTCGTCCAGTGGAAATCCCCGGCATTGATATTCATGGTATGCAGAGCAATTTCGATCCCCTTATTCCGGGTCTGCCCGATGTTATCCCATATCCGGCTATAGCCGTTCATGATAGGTACGGTACGTATCATCAGCAGGTCGTGTGTATTGGACAGGTACATTTCTACCGTTCCGCCCAGCCTGTTATTAAAAAACTGGAAGTCCAGACCGATATTGGTCGTATAGGTTGTCTCCCATTTCAGATTGGGGTTCCCGATACCGTCACCGGCCAGGTAGGCCGTATTAACGGCAGTTCCCCCGTCTCCCCAGATATATTTGACATCCGAATGGAGCCGGTCCAGGGTCCGATAGGCCGTTATCGCCTGGTTACCGTTGGCACCGTAGGAAACCCTGAGCTTAAGCATATCCACCCAGGTGGCATGATCCCTGATAAAACTTTCGTCTCCGATTTGCCAGGCCAGGGCAGCAGAAGGGAAAAAAGCATACTTATTGTTTTCCCCGAACACAGACGACCCGTCGGTACGCGCGGTTACCGTGGCCATATACTTGCCCTTATAGGCATAATTAAGCCGCAGCATATACGACAACAGTGCGGTTTCCGACAGTCCGGACGATATTTTCTGGTTGCGCTCGGCAGTATCCATCATGTGATAACCGGAATCATCGGTTATAAACCCTTCTCCGCTCTGGGAACTGCTTATCCTCTTGGTTTGCTGCATACTGAACAACCCGGTGGCATCCAGGCTGTGATCGTCCGTTTTTAATTCGTACCGGAGCAGGTTTTCCCAGGTGTAATCGGTATAGTGACTGTTGGAGATACTGGCTCTTCCCCCGATAAGCCCGGCCTGTTCCCGTCCTGCAAACGTATCACGGCCATAATATATTCCCGAAAATCCACTGCGGTAATTGTAGCCGTAGTTGGTACGAAAAGACAATCCTTTTACCGGCAAAAGCATATTGGCATAAGCGCTGAGAAAAAAGTTACGGCTGGTCACATCCTGATCTGCATTGACATTGATCATCGGGTTTGTAATCAGGGAGTACTCCATGGGTTCCGTAATATAATATCCCGATTCGTCCTTGTATTTCCCGTAAGGGCTTTGTTTGATGGCATGTTCGATATTCGGTGTAACACCACCGGTCTCTTTCTGTATAAACTGACTTCCTATACCTACGGTAAGCCAGTCGTTAAATACCTGATCTATATTTGTGGAGATATTGGTCCGGGTCAGCTTCGAATTGTAAACCACCCCGTCCTGGTCCAGGTGAGAAATAGCTGCAAGATACTTCGTCGACGGTGTACCTCCCGAAACGCTCACCTGGTGATCCATGGTATATCCGGTCTGGAACACGTAATCCTGCCAATCGTGTGTAATACCCCTGGCATAATTCTCGCGTTCGCTCACGCTGATAATGTCTCCCGCTACAGGATCGAGCTGGTCTCCGGAATATCCCTGTCTCAGCCGGCCGATATCCTGCTTGAGCTTTATGTACTCATTAGGCCCCATTACTTCGATACGCTGCATCGGTTCGGCCAGACCAAACTGGGTCCGGTAATTTACCCGGGGCTTTCCTTCGAGTCCCCTTTTGGTTTGTATAAGGATAACCCCGTTAGATCCGCGTGCCCCGTAGATCGCTACTGCCGAAGCATCTTTTAAGACCGAAAGATTATCGATGATATTGGGATCCAGATCCGAGAGCGATCCGCTATACGGAATTCCGTCCAGTACAATAAGCGGATCGTTATTGGCCGACAGGGAGTTCTGTCCGCGGATAAGAATGCTCTGGTCCTGCCCGGGAGCAGCATTGGACGTCGTAATGTTCAGCCCCGCAACCTGGCCCGCAAGACGGTCCATCAGGTTGGTGCTGGAAACCATATTCAGCTTTTCCTTTCCTACCACAGAGAGCCCCCCGGTAAGATCCTTCTTCCGCACTTTTCCGTACCCGACCACGACAACTTCTTCGAGCGACATGTCTCCTGCCATGATAACATCCATAACCCCCGAAGACGCTACGGTGACTTCCTTGGGCGTATACCCGATATAGGTAAAGATCAGGGTGGCCCCCACAGGTGCCTGCAATTCGTAATTTCCGTCAAAATCGGTAACTGTCCCGGTATTGGTGTCTTTTATCCGGACATTGACCCCGAGCAACGGTTCGCCGTTCTCATCTATAACGTTACCCGTGATCTTTATCGGGTCCTGTTGCCCGTACAGCTGAAATACGGAAAGCAACAACAAAACGGAAAGCATAAAACCGATTTTCGGCTTTACATGATTTTTTTTCAACATACAAGTATCGTTTTACAATTTGTGGTTTGGTAATGGTCAACAACATACTTTTCGGGATGTCCGTTCCGGCCTGCACACCTTTTGCAGATGCTTCCGGTAATGATGCCGATTAAGGGTTAAACAAATCGCTCAGCCGGCAGGGACGGACAATCGTCGTATGGCTGTTTCAAAAGTAGAGGAAGGGTTTTGTTCCGTTGGTCCCGGTTTGTACGGAAATGGTTCGATTCTGTACGTAAGGTGTAAAATTTTGACAATCAGGCAAAAAAAACAGGTGTTTATAGCCTATTTCTGAATTCGGAAGGGGTTAAATTGTATTGTTTCTTAAAACAGGTGCTGAAGTATTTCGGGTTTTTGAACCCTGTCATATAGGATATCTCCGCAATGGTTACATCGGATTTTTCCAGTAAGCGGGCCGCACGTTTAAGGCGGATATCCATGATAAACTCTTTGATGGACATCCCCAGTATATCGTTCATTTTCTGGTACAGTAAGGTACGCCCGATTCCCATATCCGCCACAAAGGACTCGACGTTATAATCTGCGGTACTCATATTTTTCTCGATATGCTCCATAGCCGTTTTCAACAGCTTTTCGTCTGTAGATGATATGGTAACCTCGGAAGGCTCTGCAATATATTTTCTGCTGTAACGCTCTTTGAGCCTATGCTGATCCGCAATGAGACTGCCTACCTGTTTGAGCAGGTAATCCATATCGAAGGGTTTGTTTATAAAGACATTGGCACCACTTTCGAGCGCCCTGATCTTATTTTCGGTATTTCCGCCAAGGGCCGACAAGACCACGATCGGGATATGGCTGGTCCTGATATTATCGCGAAGTTTCCGGCAAACATCAAACCCGTCCGCTTCGGGCATCATCAGATCCGTGATCACCACCTGGGGAAATATCTTTTCTGCCCTGCTTATGCCCTCCTGTCCGTTCACTGCGGTATAGACATTGTAATACCGCGATAAGCGCTGCCTCATATAATCGCGAAGCCCCTTGTCGTCTTCAATAACCACTATACTATACGCCTTACGCCGCTGTTCATCGGGCCACCGGGGTTCTTCCTGCCGGTTTATAATATGCCCGATCTCCGAAATCGTATGTTCGTAAGCAGGACTCCCGGAACTCATGCCTTCCACGCCCCTCTCCAATGGCAGCACTACGGTAAAAGTCACCTGCGAATGTGCAGAATCCAGACAGATTTTACCTCCGAGATGATTCACCAGTTCGCGTACTATCGCCAAACCGAGCCCCGTTCCTTTTTCAAAAGCAGGCTGTTCCTGGAGCAACCGGTTATAAGATTCGAAAATAACGTCTTTTTTATCGTCAGGAATCTCTGTTCCGCTATTGGTTACGGCAAAAGCCATATAAGCACTATCTGCCTTCTCCGGAAGGCCCATACCGGAAAGTTCATCCGGCGACACCCAACGCATCGCTACCTTTACATACCCGTTTCGGATGTTGTAGTTTATAGCATTGGAAAACAGGTTGGTGAAAATTTTTTCTATGATGTCGTGATCGAACCGGGTGTAAAAACCCGTAATCCCGGTTGAAACCGTGGTTTCGATATCCCTTTGTTCCGCATACACACCAAATAAAGAAAAAATGTCTTTGACAAACCGGACTATGTCTCCCGGTTGTTCGTTACTCGTTATTTTCTGACTTTCGATCTCCCGGAACTGTAACAGCTGGCTTATCATGTTCTGAATACGGTTTACATTTTTTTCGATAAGCATCACGTAAGCATTGGCTTGCGCAGCCTGCTGACCGGATAGAAGCGTCTTTAATTGCTTTAACGGGTCTATCACCAGGGTAAGCGGCGTTTTCAGATCGTGGGAAATATGGGTGAAAAAATTAATCCGTGCCTGTGTCAGCATCTTCATGTTTTGCTCCTTCAACTGTTCTATACGGAGCCGGTGGGCAAATATCTTTTTGTTTGTAAAATATCTCCAGGTTATATATACGATGCCCAGTAAAAGTAAGGAATAGATCAGATAGGCCCACCCCGAAGCAAAGGGAGAAGGGGTGATCCTGAAAGACAGCGTAGAAATATCATCACCCCAAAGGCCATCGTTGTTTGCGGCTTTTACTTCGAATTGATACGTACCTGCGGGAAGGTTAAAAAACTGTACGGATTTCTGTCCCTCCGGTAAAGAATACCATTGCTCCGAAAGACCGAGCATCCGGTAGGCATACCGGTTTTTATCGGCCTGCAAATAGCTGTTGGATGACATCCTCACCTCGATGTTAGATTGTTTGTGAGTCAGTACGATCCGGCGGTCCTTTTCCGTCGGGCCGGTCCATGTGGATATATCCTGTTTCAGCAGGGATCCTTTGTCCCCGGGAACTATTTTTTCGTTATTGATCAGCAATCCGGTAAAAAAGACCCGCGGTTTCTGAAGATTCTGCTTCATCTTTCCGGGAGTAAACATGATAAAACCGTCGGTTCCCCCGAAAAGCATTTCTCCGCCGGAGGTCTTAAAACAGGATCGTACATAAAATGCACCGCATAGCCTGGAGTTGTCGATGGCAGAAGCGCGGATCTCGCCGGTATTATCCTCATAATAATACAGCCCGCTATTGGTGCTCATCCAGATGTCGTGCGTTTCCGTATCTTCCAAGATACCGAAAACGGTTTTCCCCGGAAGGCCCTCTGCCGCCCCGTAATTCATATAGCGCCCGTCCCTGTAGAGACGGTTAACCCCGCCACCGTGAGTACCGAACCAGACGGTCGAATCCGAAGCGATGTAATAAGAGCAAAGGTTATTTACGGGATATGGTGCCTGGTCTATATAATAGTGTTTTTTAATTGCGAGAGTATTTACATTCACAACATATAAACCTTCATAGGTCATCAGCCATAGTTCGTTGCCCGCACCACGAAACAGCGTCTCGATCTTCATCGGAACCTTATTCCCGGAATCATCGGTAACGGCAACCTCCGTGACCTTCCCGGTCCCCAGATCCTTATATAACAACTCGGCATCGGGATTGGTCATCCAGATACCGGCATCTTTTTCCCGGGCAAAATCATAGACACTCAACGGTTCTGAAGTTTCGGGGCGGTACACCTGCAGATCGCTGAAATGCTCCCCGTTACGGTCGAGTTGCTGCAGGCCACCGTTAAACGTAGAAACGCGGAGAATCTCCTGCTCTTTATCGTAATGCAGGTTTTTGACCAGGTTAAAATTCAGCCCCGAATGATTCTCCTGTGTATAATACGAAAACCGGTCGGTACCCCGGTCCCAGTAATTCAGGCCGCCTCCTTCCGTTCCTATCCACAAATTTCCCTTTTCATCTTCTTCGAAACAGCTTACAATAGGATGATTCAGTCCGCCCGGAGTAGCCTTAAAATAATTGACATCGTTATCCGAAAAGGTCATATACGCCAGTTTGCCCCCGTAAGTGCCTATCCACACTCCCCCGTCCGGGTCCGGGTATATACTCCATACAGAATTATTGGGCAGGGAATAAGGATAGTGAAGATTGGAACGGAGCAGGCGGACCTCTCCCGTAGCGTGATCGACAAGAAAAAGCCCCGATTGCGTCGCGATCCATACCATACCGGCCGTATCATAATAAAGGCCCTTGGCACGGGTGGTTTTGCCATCTGCCGACTCCAGCCTGAAATGAGCGGTTATTTCTCCCTTGTCATCACATACATAAAGACCGTCCAGTGCAGTAAGTATGTATTTCGATGTTCCGACAACCAAAACGTCCCGGATTTCCGAAAGCGGATTCTCCACATGGGTATATGGTGTATAATGCCCCCGATCCAGACGGTACAGCGTATTTCCCGAAGCAGCATACACTCCCTCGGGCGTATCCATCAATGCGGACGGCGTAGCTCCGCCGGATAAAGGATGTTTCCTTAAACCAGACAACTCACCGGGGCCGAAAGATTCGATCTCCTGATCCCTGATCAACCAGACCGTACCATCTTCTGCCGTTGTGACCGTTCCGATATTTCCCTGCAGGACGAGTTCGAACCTCAAGGTCTCATAGTCAAAACGCAGTAGCCCCCGATTCGTAGCCACGTATAAGGCCCCCGAGCTGTCGGTGACTACCCGCCCGTACGTCCAGTAAGACATGGGAGAATGACAGGTCGCCAGGTCATTCATCTGCGTGTAGGTGTTGCCGTCATATACGAATAGGGCATCGTACCCGCTAAACCAGATCCGCCCTATGCGATCTTTGGCAATGCTGTGTATTCCTCCGTAATAGGAAGTTTCGGGCATGCTGTAAAAACGGTAGTCGGGGAGCTGTATCGCATGACCGGTTCCGGAGCATAAAACAAAAAACACAAGAAGTAAAACAAATCTCATCGATCAAACATTACTATCTGCCCGTTGCGAACTTAATAAAAAAAGGAGTGCTCACATTTGTTTTTCGTCAAGGTTTCACAAAAAATATTAATATTTCATCATAAAAAAACAGCATAAACCGATCCATTCGTACAAAATAAATAAAAAAATATACTATGGTGTAATCTTCTTCATACAGGCTTCGGGATTAGGGCACTGCTCCGTAAGTTCGATAAAAGGATATCCGTCCTCAGCAGTGTTTAGAAAAGATGCATACCCTCCTCTAAAAAAACAGGAGTAGATAGTACCTGTCTTTTAACAATTCCCGAAGTTTCCTAAAGGCATTTCTTTTGATTGTTTTTACGGTATTCTCTGTAATTCCGAGTCTTTCTGCAATCTCAGGATTTTTTATGCCCTCCAGTGTCATATCCACGATCTCGGCCTGCCTGGCAGGAAGACTTGCCACGGCCAGCCGGACATGGTGAAATATTTCCTGATCCAGAATATTCTCTTTGAGAAAAGATGCCCCTTCCACCGATAGCAATACAGACTCATCCGTTATTTTCCTGTTTCTTTTCAAGACCGTTAGACAACGGTTCCTGACCGCGATATACAAAAAACTTTTAACACTCCGGATATGATCAAACTTTCCACGCTGTTCCCAATATCTGATAAAGGCTTCCTGGGCAATATCCTCACTCAAATCTGAAGATCCAACGTATTTTTTGGCAAAAGAGCACAGTATGGGATAGAAATCATCAAAGAATGCCTTGAATGATTCCTGATCTCCCTTTTTGATATCCGGAATTAAGCTTTTCAATAGTGCAGTAACGAATTAGAAAGGGTAAATATAAAAAAAGAACGGAAGTATCCTCCTATACCCCATAATTTACATGTCATAATGGAGTTTACGGAACATTTTTAAAATATTTATGTTAAAATCACAAAGAAAGATACTACCAAATCCTTATTGCGCAGTTATATGGTAAAAACTCCGGAAATCTCCGGCGATGCCATATACACAATAGCAAAAACAATGAATATTTCCAAACAGTATTACCATATTTCCCGTCTCATAGCCCGTGTAATCATCGGTCAATCCGATGAGAACGAAAAGAAGGCCGTACAGCGATGGGTAGAAACGTCTCCCGAAAACAGAAAAATTTACGATAATATTCGAAAAGCCACATGGTACGGAAATAAGAAACAAGCTCATGGCGAATTCGATCCCGAAAAGGCCTGGTTAAGAATAAAACCGCAGATCAATACCTATCCAAAAGTTCTTCCGGTAAACAAACAAATGTACAGGTATATCGCCGTAGCAGCTGTAATACTCGTTCTCGCAGGTTTTATGCTCAAAACCACATGGAGTGGCCTGATACCTTTTTCCGGTGAGGAACAACCGGTGATAGTCCGAAATAGTATTGTTCCAGGACAGCATACTGCAGTGTTGACGCTATCCACCGGGACAGAGCTGACCCTTTCCGGGTCTGATACAAAGACCATTCCGAATGCTACGACCAACGGCAAAGAACTCATATACACGAAAAAACCAGGAGATGAAAACACAACGGCATTCCATACGCTGACGGTCCCCAGGGGCGGACAATATGCCATGACACTATCCGATGGTTCCAGGATTTGGCTGAACTCGGAATCAAAAATCAGTTATCCTGTAACTTTCGAAGAAGGAAAACCCAGAATAGTGCGCTTTATCTACGGCGAGGCTTATTTCGAAATATCTCCGGCATCCGCACATCAGGGTGCTGCATTTACGGTACATCACGAGCTGCAGGAAATTGAGGTATTGGGTACTCAGTTTGACATAAAAGCTTTCCTTGACGAAGCCACTGTTTACACAACCCTGGTAGAAGGATCTGTAAAAATAGCTTCCGGAGAAGATTCCCGCGTGATGCGTCCGGGCGAACAAGCTGTTCTCCAAAGCGCAGACAACCGTATCAGGCTTAATACCGTAGACACTTCCCGGGAAGTGTCCTGGAAAAACGGATATTTCACTTTTAAGGATAAAAGTCTTGCCGAAATCATGAAAGTACTTTCCAGATGGTACGACATGGATGTTATTTTCCAGAACCCCTCACTCAAAAAGCAAAAATTTAACGGAACCATTCATAAAAAACAGTCCATAGAAGAGGTCATGGATATCATCAAACAGGGCTTCGATACCTATGAAATACACGAAAAAACGCTAATTATCCGATGAGATAATATTCCTGTAGCAGAAACAAAGAGTATCATCAACGTATTGTCTAACCATACTTCAAATGAAATGAATACTACATACACCTAACCAAAAAGCATGAAAAAAGGGAACAAAGGTCAAATCTCGTCAAAAATTCACGCCTTTATTCCCGTGCATCGTCAGAAAGAAAATAATACTAACTAACAACCCTGTAAATTTATGAAAACTAACGCTAACTCAGGTAACAATCATTACCTGATAAGGCATTTGCATTTCGTTATGAAATTGATTGCTTTATTATTTTGTACAACGGTATTCAGCATGGTTCCTATAGAGCTGGGTGCACAAAATACCAGTATAAGAATTGACCACAATCGAACTATTTCCATAGATGAATTGTTCGACATTATTACCCGGCAGACAGATTACTCCTTTATTTATGAGTCGGAAATGTTCCGGGATTCCCCCAGGGTCGAATTAAAAAAAGGGACGGTAACTATAGGTTCGCTCATTCGTAAAAGTTTGTCTGCTCAAAATTTCGATATCATCTTCACGACAAATAATACCATTATTATCAAGGAGAAAACCGTACCGCAACAAATCAAGGTTTCAGGTAGAGTATCCGACAAGAACGGATTGCCTGTTCCCGGTGCTACGGTGCTTATTAAGGGTACTTTTATGGGAACATCTACCGATTTGGACGGACATTACGAAATCGTGGTTTCCGATACCAGAAATGTCCTGGTCTACTCATCGCTTGGTTACACGACACAAGAGGTTACGGTAGGTCATCAAAGCACCATAGACGTCAGCCTGAAGGAAGAAATCAACGAACTCGATGAAATGGTACTGATCGGTTACGGAAAAACGTCAAAACGATTGGCTACGGGAAACGTATCCACTATCACTTCGGAAGACATCGCCAGGCAGCCGGTAACCAATGTCTTGGAAGCATTACAGGGAAAAGTTCCCGGCATGTTCATTGCACAAAGCAACGGGTTGCCGGGGAGTAAACCAAACGTATCCATACGCGGACAGGTATCTATAGCCAGCGGAGAACAACCTTTATATATTATAGATGGGGTTCCTTTCAACGCCTCTCCCGTAAACCCTGTCACCGGTTACGGATCTGCAGCCGGGCCCATAGACCCGCTAAACTCTATTAATCCGAATGATATTGCAAGTATAACAGTACTCAAGGACGCCGATGCCACTGCAATATACGGATCCAGGGGTGCCAATGGAGTTATACTCATAAAAACCAAAAAATCCAGGGGAAAGGGTCACCGCCTGGATGTAAACACCTATACCGGTATGGGCAAAATTACCAATACGGTATCTACACTATCACTCTCCCAGTACTTAAACATCAGACAGGAAGCCTTTGCCAATGACGGGATAACGCCCACCTCTAATAATGCTCCCGACCTGATGGATTGGGATCGGAACAACAACACGGATTTCCAAAAGGAATTTCTTGAAAATACGGCTCAGAAAACCGAAGTATCCGCCTCGTTTTCAGGAGGAAGTGATCGTGTCAGTTATATCTTTTCCAATACTTTCCATGAAGAGACAACGGTATTTCCCGGTAGTCTCGGATACCGGCGCCTCTCTTCACATTTAGGCGTTGAAAGTACTTCCTCGGATAATAAGTTCAGGATTAGTGTCAGTGCCTTTTATACCAAGGAAGACAACAACCAGAGCGCAGCAGATCTAACGAGAATCGTGTATCATTTACCTCCAAATTATCCGCTATACAACACCGATGGCTCACTATATTGGATACCTAATTCCGACCTGAGCAATCCCATGTCCTATCTCATGCAAAAGTCGATATTCAAATCGACAAACCTGCTGGCCAATACTACAATCAGTTACAAAATTACGCCCGATCTTACCGTTACTGCAAACCTGGGCTATAACAAGATATCACAAACCAGTAATATACAAATCCCTTTGTCTTCGGTGGAACCCGGGACAGCAGACAGTTCTACCTCCCTGTTTGCCTCTAATTATGTAGAAACTTTCAATGTAGAGCCACAACTGGATTACGTCCGGTATTTCCGATCCGGTAAATTATCGATCATGCTGGGCGGAAGTTTTCAGGCATCCGATTACGTTCAGCCTTTCGATGTAAGAGCCACCGGGTACACGGTGGATAAGCTGCTGGGAAGCCTCGCAGCAGCAGGAGAAATCACTTCCTACACCAACAATTTCCGCGAGTATAACTTTGCTTCTGTATTCGGACGCATCAACTACGTCCACCAAAACCGCTACCTTCTTACCCTCACCGCACGCCGCGACGGCTCTACACGTTTCGGAGAAAATAAGCGATGGGGTAATTTTGGCTCGGTAGGAGCCGGATGGATTTTCAGCAATGAAACCTGGTTCAGCAATAAATTACCCTGGCTGAGTCATGGAAAACTAAGGGGCAGCTACGGTAGTGTCGGTAACGACCAGATATCCGACTATGGTTACCTGGACTCTTATGGCAACTGGTACTACAAATACAATGATGCCGTAATCATACCACAACGTATCGCTAACCGGAATTATGGTTGGGAAACAACCCGTAAAACAGAAGTTTCCCTGGAAACCGGTTTTTTTAAAGACCGGATATTCCTGACATCCTCCTGGTTCCGAAACCGTACTGACAACCAGCTCATCAATGCTCCGCTACCTGCCCAGACCGGTTTCGATTCCTTCCAGGCCAATCTCCCCGCACTGGTGGAAAGCAAGGGCATGGAATTCGAACTTACCTCCATGAACATCCAAAACGACAATTTTTCATGGAACAGTGCGTTCAACATCACGATACCCCGCAACCGCCTGATATCATTTCCAGGGCTTGAAAACACTGTCTACAGGGGAATATTCATAGAAGGCAAACCCATAAGAAATCTCAGCGGATATATTTTTACCGGCCTTGTCAACGGTGTCGTTACCGTAGAAGATGTAAACAACGATGGAGAGATTACCTCAGGGCTTACAGAAACCCTGGGAGGTGATTATAAATTACTGGACCGAAGCACCCCCGATTTTTACGGCGGATTTAGCAACAGCCTGACATATAAAAATCTACGACTGGATATCTTGTTGCAGTTTGTGCGGCAAATGAAAAACGGAATACGGGAAAACAGCAATATTCCCGGAACAATATCTAACTTCAACAGAGATATCCTCAACGAAGGATTCCGCTATTCCCAGGATACCGGAAGTGATGCTTACATCGCCTACAACAACCAGTATATCTATTCCAACGGGATCCTCTCCGATGCTTCCTTCATCCGGTTGAAAAACGTATCCCTCTCCTATCAATTCCCCGCTTCCCTGCTGAAATCAACGGTTATAAAAAGTGCAGGAATAGCACTGAGGGGGCAGAACCTTTTAACCCTCACCCGTTACGACGGTTATGATCCGGAAACAGGCCCCCTGTCCCTGCCTCCACTGAAAATGCTGACCGTGGGAATCAATTGTTCTTTCTAAAAAAATGAAAAAAATGAAAAGACATAGCAATATATATATCTTGTTTATAGTGGTAATTATGACTTTTATAAGTTGTGAGGATCTTATCGAAATCGACACTCCACACAACCAGCTGGTCACAGATAACGTTTTTAAGGATACGACAACCATACATGCAGCTGTCCTGGGTATGTATGCCAAAATGGCTAATCCCGATGGCACACAGGGAGGTCTGGGAACTAATGCTACAATGTTCAATGGCATGTCTGCCGATGAAATTCATCATTTCTACTCCTTCCTGTACGGAGAATTTGTGACGAACAGCCTGTTACCCGACAATATTTACGTCGATAATTACTGGGGTTTTATTTACAACAATGTTTATACCGCCAATGCCCTCATTGAAGGGCTCGCTCGAGACGTCTACCCAACCCGAAACATACATCGCACCCCTGATTGGCGAAGCCAAGTTTATCCGGGCTATGTGCTATTTTTACCTGGTCAACAGTTTCGGAGATGTACCTCTGGTGCTCGAAACCAATCCGGCGATAACCGCTGAACTCCCCCGTGCAGATACGGAGGTGGTATATACACAGATCAAAACAGATTTGCTGGAAGCTATCGCAGTACTTCCCGAAGACTTCCGGTCGTACGGAGGAGAGAAGATCAGGGCAACTACCGGGGCGGCACAAGCACTACTGGCGAGAGTTTACCTTTACATGAAAGATTGGGAAAATGCCGAAATTACGGCCTCCGAAATTCTACGGAAAACCGACCTGTACCACCTGGAACCCGATCCTGGCAAAGTTTTTCTGGCTAACAGTCAGGAAGGTATTCTGCAATTTGTACCAGCCTTCAGTTCTTCGATATGGATGGCATCTGCTTTCTACCCTTCGGCAGCTCCCAATTTTGTTCTCAATGACGGGCTTACTGCCGCTTTTGAGGAGGGAGATTACCGCAGATTCGCCTGGACTATCGACTATAATACCCAAGGAGATATCTACCCACATTCTGCCAAATATAAGCGTACCTTTTCCAACCCCTCAGCAATAGAGTACAACCAGGTGTTCCGGGTAGCAGAACAATACCTGATCCGGGCTGAGGCAAGAGCACAGCAGAACAATTTTGATGAAGCCACCGAAGATATCAACAAGATCAGGCGGCGTGCCAATTTGGACGATCTGCGGAATCTCAATACAAAAGAAGCACTTATTGCTGCCATCGAGCAGGAAAAAAGGATAGAGTTCTTTTGCGAATGGGGTCACCGCTGGTTCGATCTCAAACGCTGGCCGGGACGAATCGACCCATCTGTATCCCGTGCCGATGAAATCCTGTCCGAATACAAAGGAGATAACTGGCAAACTACCGATCAGTTATTTCCGATCCCACAAGCCAGCAGAACTACAAACCCTAACCTGTCCCAAAACCCGGGCTACACCAATTAAATCTGTAAAAATATCATATGAAAAAACAATTTTGTTTGCTTTGGCTTCTATGTTTTGTCACATCGGCCATAGCTCAGGAAAATAATTATAAGATCAAAGGACATCTTACCGGAGACGATGTCCCTATGAAAGTATTGCTGTATTACCGGGACGGAAACCGTAAGGTTGCAGACTCTGTCATGGCAGAAAAAAACAGGTTTGTCTTTACCGGAAAACTCGATCATCCTACCCAGGCCGCTATATCTGTTCAATACCATTATCCTTCCGACAAGGAAAAGGATAGTATCATCAGCGAAGGAGTGAATTTTATGCTCGACCTCGGTACCACAACAATCCAAGGCACTTCCGTGCAAACAGCAGAAATAAAAGGCAGCAAAGCACAGGAAGATTTTAAGGCCTATCGGAGTATTGTGGATTCTGTTGGAAATGTGGTCTACAAAATATGGAAGAGACAACAGGAAGAACTCCCGGAAGATTCTACCGCCGCTTTTAAGCGATTGTTATATGCCAGGAGCAAAATAATCAGAAGCATAACACAGCATTATGTAAAAACCCATCCCAAATCCGGATTTTCCTTCTGGATACTGCAATCCAATACCGTATTGATCAACGATTTGGAATATGTCGAATCCCTTATGGAAATCTTGAAACCTGAATTCGGGAATTTTCCCCGTTTTAAAGAACTTGAAGAAAAAATTGTTCTTACACGAAGACTGGCTATCGGAGAAAAGGCGACGGATTTCTCCCAGATTAACGATCAAGGTGTTGAGGTATCGCTTTCAGATCTGAGAGGAAAATATGTACTGATCGATTTCTGGGCAAGCTGGTGCGGCCCATGCCGGGCCGAATATCCCTATCTGAAACGGGTGTATAAAAAATACGGGCACAAGAATTTTGAGATCCTGGGGGTTTCCCTCGATGATAAAGAATCCGTCTGGAGAAATGCCATTACTTCCAATGGCTTCGAATGGATACAGCTTGCCGACTTAAAAGGACGTCACAATGCCGTAGCAATAGCGTATGGTATTTCGGCCATCCCTCAGAACTTCCTTATCGACCCTCAGGGAATAATCATTGCCAAAAACCTCAGAGGAGAAGAACTGGAGGAAAAACTGTCGGAAATCATCGACTAAAATATATGTACTATCTGGCAGATCAGATCCACGTTTCACAACAATACAATAGACCGGACTTTTTTTGCGGGATATTATCATTCGGTAAGACCGCATCTCTTATTTAAATCCAATCCAATAACATGAAAAAAATAGTTATATTTCTCATCAGTCTCCTATGCTCAGCAACGATATATGCCCAAAAAATGAATGTACTTGGCGATATCCTGGCCTCAGCAGATTCGCTGGCTATCTTTTTTTACCAGCATACAGATGGTAGTTACCAGTACGACACCGTACCGGTAACACAAGGAAGATTTACCTGGGAGGCCGACATCCCGGAATACCAGAAGATCCTGACCACATTTTTGCCAAGCCGTAAATTTCTGGATTTTATTTCCGAAAACAGCACCATTTACCTTACCGGAAGAGCCAATGCTCTGGAAGTAGATATTTACGGTTCCGGAGCCGAAAAAGAAGCAACCCTTTTTGGCCTGGAAATGCAAGACCTGACCCTCAACATCATTCAAAAATGGAATGCATACAGCACAGCTTCCAAAACACAACAATCCGCCATAAAGAAAGAGATCGATGAGCTGAATACAAAAAAGTCCGAACAGACCGCGGCCTACATCAGGGAACATCCGGACAGCGGTATGGCTGCAAACCTGGTCTATCAGATGGCCAGAACCGAAGATTACAATACGGTTTTTCCCCTTTTTTCCGCATTGAGCGAAACGACCCGAAAAAGTACTACCGGAAAGCTCATTGCAGAAAAACTGGAGAAGACCAGGAAGTATGCGCTCCAGGCCTCTATATTCAATTTTTCACAGAAAGACCCGGATGGCAACATCATATCGTACGAAGATTTCAGAGGAAAATATCTCCTTGTAGACTTCTGGGCCAGCTGGTGTGCGCCTTGCCGGGCTGAAAACCCCAATATTCTCAAGGTATACAACACATATAAAGATAAAGGCTTTGAGGTCGTTGGCATATCCCTGGATACCGATGCCATAAAATGGGTAAAAGCCATCAAAGAAGATCATCTGCCGTGGCCCCAGCTCTCCGACCTCAAAGGATATCAGAATGAAATTGCCGTGTATTATGATATTTATGCCATTCCATATTCGCTCCTGGTTTCTCCGGAAGGAAAGATCATCGCAAAAGGGTTACGGGGAGAAGCCCTAAACAAAAAACTGTCCGAACTGTTTGATTAAAGACTTTCGGGCACAGCCGTATCCGACACTATAAAAAACCATCATAAGAAGAAAAACGCCTCCGTTTTTTAATTCAAAAAAAGACTTTATATGTTCAGAAAATCATATTTGACTTTTGTATTGTTGCTCTCCGCGATACCTCTTACTGCTCAGATCCTCGATCCGGTACAATGGGAAGCCAAACTTGAAAAAACCGGTCGTCGCACTTACACAATCACTGTTAAAGCTGTCATTGAAAAGGGATGGCACCTGTACTCACAGCAGGAATACGGGGATACGGGCCCGGTCTCTACAACTTTTTCCTTTGCCGAGAGTACAGGAAATTATGAGTTAGACGGGAAAACCACGGAAAGTGAAGGTATTGCAAAATATGACGATATCTTTCAGATGAACATCAGGTATTTCGAGCACGCAGCCACATTCACCCAAAAGGTGATCATGATAAATGACAAGGCAGGGGAAATCCGGGGAGACGTATTCTACATGGTTTGTAACGATCAACAATGCCTCCCTCCCATAACCAAAGAATTCAGCGTTGCCGTGCCCGCAAGGCAAAAAACGGCAGTACCCGCCGAAAACCCTGAAACACCCTCGAAACCGGTCACAGAACGGCAACAAGAATTAGTAAAGAGCAACAATGCTACAGCACACAAAACTGCTGCTTCAAAGTCTTCCCACTATAAGGCAGAAACTGATTCCGAGGTCAAAAATGTCGTAACCACAACGAGCACTATGGTCCCTCCGGTCCGGGGAGACCGCCACGAAACCAAAGTCAAAGACCAGATAACTTCTCCGGCAACGGGGCCATCACCTGAGAAAGTGGAATCTCAACATCAGGATAAAGCAAACCCCGGTTTCTTTTCCGTTTTTTTTATAGCCTTCCTCGCCGGATTTACGGCTTTGCTAACCCCATGTGTATTCCCGATGATCCCCATGACCGTAAGCTTTTTTACCAAGCACAGTAAAACAAAGGCCCGGGGAATCAGAAATGCTGTTATGTACGGTGCCTCTATTATTTTCATCTATGTATTTCTTGGCACAGTGGTCACGTATGTTTTCGGAGCCGATGCACTTAATGCTCTCTCTACGAATGTAGGATTTAACCTGTTCTTCTTTGCTCTTCTCGTTGTGTTCGCAACCAGTTTTCTCGGCGCTTTCGAAATCATGCTACCAAACTCCTGGGCCAACGCCGCAGACCGCAGAGCAGACCAGGGAGGAATTATAGGAATACTATTCATGGCCCTTGCCCTGGCAATTGTCTCTTTTTCATGCACGGGGCCTATCGTAGGTACCTTGTTAGTCGATGCGGCCCAGAGAGGTTTGACGGCCCCACTTATCGGAATGTTCGGTTTCTCACTGGCTCTCGCTTTGCCTTTTATGTTATTTGCCATGTTTCCGGGATGGATGAATTCCCTCCCCAGATCAGGAGGATGGCTCAATACCGTAAAAGTATCATTGGGGTTTCTCGAACTCGCTTTTGCTTTTAAGTTCTTGAGCAATGCCGATCTCGTATTGCAACTCCACTGGCTGAAAAGAGAAGTATTCCTTGCCGTATGGATTGCCATATTCGGAACCCTGGCATTGTACCTCTTCGGAAAAATAAGTCTCCCACACGACAGCATCGTATCCCGGCTTTCCATTGGAAGACTGGGATTGGCACTACTCACAACCGCTTTTGTTATATACATGATTCCGGGACTTTGGGGTGCTCCACTAAAACTGATCAGTGGTTTTCCCCCACCTGCAACCTATAGTGAATCTCCGTACGGTATAAGTTCAGGATCCGAAGCAAAAAACAGCGTAACACTCCCCCTCCCCGAAGGAGCAGAATACGGGGCAGACCACCTCATTACTTTCAAGGACTATGACAAGGGTATGGCGTATGCCAGATTACAAAAGAAACCGGTACTGCTCGATTTTACCGGCTATGCTTGTGTGAATTGCAGGAAAATGGAACAAAAAGTATGGCCCGACCCTCAGGTACTGAACCTCCTGAAAAATGATATCGTATTAATTTCGCTTTATGTGGATGATAAAAGAAAATTATCCGAAAAAGAACAATATGTATCGAAAATCACAGGACATAAAATAAAAACCATTGGAAATAAGTGGAGTGATTTTCAGATCAGGAAATACAATATAAATGCCCAGCCCTATTACGTACTTGTCGATCACGATGGGAACAATCTTAATACGCCTGCGGCCTATACACCAGATATTGCTACATATGCCTCCTGGTTGAGAGAAGGAATAAAAGCATATCATGCTGCTGTGACACCCTGATCGTTCCGGATTTTTTGGCAGCATACCTTTTCCCGGTCATTTTTTTCCGGTATCTTTAAAAGAAAACAAATCTCTCATGAAAAATATATGCCTGACCCTGTTTGCCATGATATCCACCACTATGCCTTATGCGCAAAACCTCAACCCGGTCTCCTATAACGACGGGGATCAGCAACTCCACGGGCTGGTCACTTCCAATACGGGAAAAAGTATGCCCGGGGTTCTGATTCTTCCGGCCTGGAGAGGTATTGACAAGGAAGCAAAAACCGCGGCCCTGGAACTTGAAAAAGAAGGATACATCGCCTTTATAGCCGATATTTACGGCGAAGGAAATATCCCTGCCGACAATGCATCGGCAGCCGAAATCGCCGGGTATTACAAGACCCGTTACAAAGCGTACCAGCACCGGATAGCACTGGCCCTGGAGCAATTAAAAAAAGCAGGAGCGGTACCGGATAAAATCGCAGTAATCGGGTACTGTTTCGGAGGTACCGGCGCTCTGGAAGTCATGAGAGCCGGGATGCCCGTACAGGGAGTCGTCAGTATCCATGGCGGACTCGGTAAAGACAGCGATCGTCCTAACGGGACGATCAGTACCCGGGTACTGATCGAGAATCCTGCCGAAGATAAGAGCGTTACCCCCGAAATATACGATGCCGTGGTCCGGGAATTAAAAGACGGTAAAGCCAACTGGCAGCTTATTACCTATGCCCATAGCGGACATACCTTTACCAACCCCGAATCTCCCGAATACAACGAGCTTATGGCCCGGAGGGCATGGCAGCATACGCTGATGTTCCTGGAGGAGATCCTGGAGTAAAGATATTGCGGGAGCCTATGCCCCCGCATGATGCTGCTATCTGCAGACCCACAAAGGAAAATGCAGGTCTTCGTTAAACAATTCTTCCGTAACACTCCCAACGAGTAAGGAAGAAAAGGTATTCCCTCCCTTATCCGATACAAAAAAAAGATCGGTCTTTTGTTTTTTACCGTATTCGATCAGTGTTTCCGATATACTGGAACTCCTTCCCGGAATGATTTCCAGCGGAATGTCTTCGGCCCCGGGAATTTTTTTCATGAACTTACGTCCCTTTTCTGCCGTGTGTTTCTCTACGACCGGCACCAGGGTTTCCTTGGGCAGATAAGGCGCAAACTGCAGCGGTACATTATAGATATGAACGGCCTTTACTGCGGCCAGGGCGGCTTTCCCAACCACCTGTGCCATTGTAAAACTACGCCTGGACGCGCTCGAGAAATCCGTTCCTACCCGGATGTATTCTATTCTCGGTGGGGTTGCTCTCGGAATACTCAATATATGGCAACGAAGCATCCTCAGGAGTTTACCGCTCACTACCCCGGTACCCTTTACCCGGTTCTTGCTTCCCACCAGGGTAAGGTGAATAGCGTATTTATTAACGATATAAGCAATCAGGGACTCGGTATAGGAGTCGTTGGATATCAGCACCTCCCATTCGGCTTTGCCTGTAAAGGCAACCGACACCTTTTCGTTAAGCTCTTCTCCTATACTCTCCTCGATGTTGACATCGCCCAGTTTGTCCTCAAAAAGTTCACTGATCTCGTACTTTTTGATATTGTGTACGAAGTATACCTTATCGGCCTGCAATACATCAGACAGGAAAGATGCGTAAGCGATCAGGGTATCATCGATCTCCGAAAGATCGAGCGCCACAAGTATGTTTTTAATTTCGGTAATCATAATCTCCGGTATTTAATTTTTAGTGTGATCTTTGGTTTGTCGGCGTTTCAGGATATCCGATACGATGTCCTTATAATTATCCAGGTCTTTCTGCTCATTTCTGCGCTGTAATTTACGGTAATCCTCACGAAGCCCCTTATAGAGGGAATAACACATCACCAGCAGGATAATGGCAAACGGCAGCCCGGAAACTATAACCGCTGTCTGCAGGGCCTTGAGTCCGCCTCCTACCAGCAGTACGGCGGCAACAGCTCCTTCCATGACCGCCCAGAAAATGCGTTGTCCTACCGGCGAATCTATCTTTCCGCCCGATGTAATACTATCTACTACGAGCGACCCGGAATCGGAGGACGTAATAAAAAATCCCGCAATAAGGATGATCGCTATAATATTCAGGGCCATAGACCACGGAAAATCTTCCAGGAAGACAAACATGGCAATAGCTTCATCTATTTTAACCTCATCCGCCACTGCCATATTGCCGGCCAGCGCATCGTGTATGGCCGTACTTCCGAAGGCATTGATCCAGAAAAAAGTGACCAGGGCCGGAAGGATCAATACCCCGAGGATAAATTCGCGAACTGTACGCCCTTTGGATATACGCGCAATAAAAATCCCTACAAACGGGGCCCAGGCAATCCACCATCCCCAATAGAATATGGTCCAGGTATTTTGCCAGTGCATCCCGGTGTAACTCTCCGTCCAGGTTGCCATATCCAGAAAATTATACAGGTAACTTCCCGTATTCTGTACAAACGATTGAAAGATGAAAATGGTAGGTCCCAGGATAACAACTAGCAGTAAAAGCAGCACTGCAATACGCATATTCCACTCACTGAGAAACTTGACTCCTTTATCCACTCCCGAGACTACAGAAATGGTAGCAATCAGTGTCACACCCGCTATAAGGATCATCTGCGTGGGTGTCTCTGCCGAAACATCAAAAACATGGTTCAGTCCCCCTGCGATCTGCCGTACGCCCAGCCCCAGGGAAGTCGCCAGTCCGAATACCGTGGCCAGAACGGCTATAATATCTATAATATCCCCGATAATACCATAGACTTTATCCCCCAGAAAGGGGTAAAACACCGAACGGATGGTAAGCGGAAGGCCTCTGGAATACGTAAAGTAAGCCAGGGCCAGCCCTACAAGGGCGTAAACCCCCCAGGCGTGAAGTCCCCAGTGCATAAAGGTAAAATTCATGGCTACCTGGGCGGCCTCCACACTGTTTCCCGTACCTTTCGGAGGCGATATAAAGTGAGAAAGCGGTTCCGAAACACTCCAGAAAAGCAATCCTATCCCCATCCCGGCACTGAACAGCATAGCAAACCAGGAGAGCGTCTTGAATTCAGGTCTGGCATGCTGCCCGCCGATCCGCAGGCTTCCGTAATTACTGAATGCCAGGTAGATCATAAAAAACAGGAAAATATTGATGGACAGCACAAAAAACCATCCACCGGTCTCGGCCACAAACTGCTGGATATCCTCAAAATATGCTTTAGCGCTGTCCTTGTACACCAGAGTCAGTGCAATACTGATAATCATTATAATAGCCGACGAGAAAAATACCGGGCCATTGACTTCCATACCCATTATCGATTTTTTCTCATCGCTTCGAACTACTTTTTTAGCCATAATATATTGTGTTTTCCGGTTTTAAAAATAATATCCTATGTTGATGTTAAATCGGGCCTCCCAACGGGCCTCCGGGTTTCCCCCGGCAAAGTCATCGATAAAGTTCCCGCCGAGCCAGGAATGATTTTTACCTGCTGCAAAATCGATATAAGTATAGAGATTGCCCGCAGCGACACCTATCCCCGTAACATTCATATAACTATCGGCAAAATCCTGACGGAGCTTTCGGATACAGCCAAAATCGTTGTAAAACTGCAACGACGACACCGGCCCCCAGGATACGGAAACCGTATAGGCCGCAGCCAGCGAAACAAGGTTAGCCCGTGCTGCCACCAGGTAAGGTGCACCGTAGGCTGCCATGGCAATAATATCCGGCCGCTCCGTATCCGGGTTTTCAGGAGCCTTCGTATAGTGCAAAAGCTGTGACTTCAGGTTAAACGCCTTGTAATCGAAGCTCATAAAACACTCCGTAACCATAGTGGTGCCCCGTTTTTTGTGTGTCCAGGTTGTAAAGCCCTCCGTATTGTGCATAACCTCCGAATTGGTGTATCCATTCCTCATGTTTCAGGATATAGTGCACTTTGAGATTCAGCTGGTTGACTTCTTTATTACGGTAATCCGGCTCTCCGTCCCCGTCGATGTCCATAGAAGCGACATCATAAGAATAGCGGCTGTACGAAACATCCGTAGCCCCTCCGAATCCCACACTTTCCGAATTCTTGAAAAAGGCCAGCTGGTATTGCCAGCCTTCTTCCTCCTGGTGAATAAATTTTACCCCGATGTCGTGGTCATCTTCTAACCCGATATAATACCCGATATTGAAAAACCAGTTGTGAGAATTGTATTGCTGAATGCCAAAAGGCACCTGGGTAAGTCCCACCTGCAGGCTGTTCCTTTCATCAATCATAGGCCAGCCATCCCTGTTTCAGGACACCACCGCCAAAAGCTTCCGAATAAAAGCGGTATTCCGCATTCAGTGAAATCCCCTTGTAGGACGCTTCGGCATTCACCCGAAACATATCGTACATAAAATCGCCACCCTGTCTTTTCTGGGCTTCTTTCCAGGAAGAATAGATATAATTAAAACGAAGTGCACCCCCGAACTTCACCTGGGGTTGGTCTTGAGAAATCCCGCAAACCGGGATGAAACATAAAAAAAGGAGTAATTGTTTTAGGCTTATAATCATCTTTTTGTTTATTTCCGTTTCACTGTCCGGTATAAACCTTATGCCACAAACCACCCGGAAAACCGGTCTGCAAAACATGTATCAGTCTGCGTTTGTACAGATCACAAACCCGAAACAGATAGAGAGAGGTAGATGTATGAGTTCCGTACGAAAAAACTTTCGGGAATTTAGTTTCTAATATACGATTTTTTTCGGAATTCTCCTGGTTATTCCTCTAAATAAAGGATTGTTCATACGATCATAACACCATTGGTTTTCGGATATACACCGGATAAGATCCTTGAGAATGATGGCTTAACCGAAAAAAAACAGACCGGAAAGAACCTGCCGGGATAACAGATTTATCGGGATGATTTACGTTATATTGCTTCCGTACTGTATCTTTGACAAACTGAAAACTCATAACGGCTTAAACAAACACAATCATGCTTAGAAAAACATTATATACCGGCCTGCTCTTCATATCTGCCTGGGCACTGCAGGCCCAGGAACTTTATATCCCACGGGATGTACAAAAAGCATACGAAAACAGCACCCGTAGCAAAGACGGTAATCCCGGGAGCAATTACTGGCAGAACAAAGGGGTCTACACCATAGACCTCAACGTCAATCCGCCCGACCGCAAAGTCACCGGAAAAGAAACCATCGTATATACCAATCAGAGTCCGGATACTTTGAAAGTGCTCAACTTCAAACTGTTTCTCAACCAGCACAAACCGGAGGCTCCCAGATCGGGCCAAACCTCGGCCGATTACCTGACCTCGGGTATCCATATCGATGCTTACCGCGAGAATGGGGTAGCCCGCGAGTGGACCGACAAAAACGACGGTACCAACAAACCGGTACAACTGGCTGCCCCGCTGCTTCCCGGTGCCAGTATTACCCTGGATATCGACTGGCACTTCGACATGTCCGTACAGAGCGGAAGGGAAGGTGCTATTGACGAAACCACGTTCTTTCTGGCCTATTTTTTCCCGAGAGTAGCCGTATATGACGATTCCCGGGGCTGGGACACTATGACATTCAGAGGGTCGCAGGAGTTCTATAACGACTTTAACGACTACCGCTTTTCGGTCACCGTTCCGGCCAATTATATCGTGTGGGCTACCGGCGATCTGCAAAATCCGGATGAGGTATTACAACCCTCTTATGCCCAAAGACTCGAAAGATCCATGACCTCCGATGAGGTTGTCCATATCGCCACCAAAGAAGATCTCGAAAATCATAAGGTCACTGCACAGAACGCTACCAACACCTGGATCTGGAAGGCCGATGCCATTACGGATATTGCCATTGCCCTGAGCGACCATTACCTCTGGGATGCCGGAAGTGTAATTGCCGACCCTCAAACCGGTCGCCGCGTGAGTGTACAGGCCGCCTACGATGAGCCCTCGGAAGATTTCCGGGAAATGGTCAACTACGGCAAACATGCCATTGCCTGGTTTTCCAACAATTACCCCGGCGTGCCCTACCCCTACTCCAAATCTACCATTGTCAGGGGATTTGCCGATATGGAATACCCCATGATGGTCAACGACAGTTCATTTCCCGAAGCCGAGTTTGCACGTTTTGTCGTAGAACACGAAATCGCCCATACCTATTTTCCGTTTTATATGGGGATCAACGAAACCCGTTTCGGTTTTATGGACGAAGGTTGGGCCACGGCGCTCGAATACCTGATCGGTATCCATGACCTCGGCCCGGAGAAAGCCACGGAGAACTTTAAAAAATTCCGCGTAGCCGCCTGGGCGAATACCACAGATATGGAATATGACCTTCCCGTCATTACCCCGCTCAATGCCCTCAACGGAGTAGCCATACGGGCCAACGCCTACGGAAAATCAGCCCTCGGTTATCTCGCCATGAAAGCGTACCTCGGCGATACCCTGTTCAGCAAGGCTCTGAAAGGCTATATGGACAGGTGGAACGGAAAACACCCCATGCCCTGGGATTTCTTTTATACGTTTAACGATATCACCGGAAAAGATCTCAACTGGTTCTGGGACCGCTGGTATTTCAGTAATCATTATATCGATATAGCCGTCACTGATGCCGTGTATAAAAAGGATACGCTGACAGTAACCTTACAGAACCTCGGGGGCATGCCGGCTCCGGTAACCCTGGTCCTGACAGACAAAAACGGTACATCCCAGGCATTCGCCCAAACCCCGGCTATCTGGGAAACCGATCCGGACCGTGCCGTGATCACCCTGACAAACGTAAAGGATATCGAAAATATAAGACTGGACGGTGGTATATTTATGGATGCGGATACCTCCAACGACAGTTACAGTATCAAATAACCCCGGACAAAAAAGCGGCGAGGGGACCGAATGTTCTGCACAAAAAAGCAAAAAGCAGCAGGGTAGCTGAGTGAAGCCACAGCTGCCCAAAACATACAAAGACTATGCAAAGCGAAACGGACAAAATAGAACTCGAATACCTGAAGATAGAAGATTATACCGAGATCAAAGAGGCTATGGTTGTCGCTTACCACACCATGCCCGAAGATTACTGGACCCGGTCACAGATCAAAACTTTACTGGACAAATTTCCGCAGGGGCAGGTGGTTATCAAAGTCAACGGACAGATTGCAGGGTGCGCCCTGACTATCATCGTAAACTATGCCGACTTCGAAGGCCCTCATACTTTTAACGAGGTTACGGCCGACAGTACGTTCAAGACCCATTCGGAAGAAGGTGATATGCTCTATGGTATAGATATTTTTATCAAACCGGAATTCCGCGGGCTCCGGTTAGGGCGAAGGTTGTATGACTACCGCAAGGAGCTTTGCGAAAAGCTCAACCTCAAAGGTATTGCCTTTGGCGGAAGGATCCCCAATTACCATAAATATGCGGAGACCCTCAGTCCCAAGCAATACATCGAGAAAGTACGCCGTAAAGAAATCCACGACCCCGTCCTGAACTTTCAGATGTCCAACGATTTTCACCCTACCCGTATTCTCAAAGGTTATCTGGACGGCGATAAGGCTTCCCAGGAGTTTGCCGTATTGCTCGAATGGGACAATATTTATTACGAAAAGCCTTCCCGCAAGGCCGTAACCCAGAAAAGTGTGGTTCGCCTGGGGCTTATACAATGGCAGATGCGTCCGTATAAGGACGTGGAGACCCTGTTGCAGCAGGCCGAGTACTTTATAGACACCCTTTCGGGCTACCGGGCCGATTTTGCGCTGTTCCCGGAGTTTTTCAACGCCCCGCTCATGGCCCGGTACAACCACCTGGCCGAGCCCCAGGCCATTCGGGAACTCGCCGGGTACACCAATACGATCATCCAGGAATTTTCCAAGCTTTCCATTTCCTATAACATCAATATCGTAGCCGGGAGCATGCCCGAGATCCGCGACAATAACCTCTACAACGTAGGGTACCTCTGTAAGCGGGACGGCACCATAGAACGCTACGAAAAGCTCCATGTGACCCCCGACGAGGCCCGGTTGTGGGGGATGCAGGGCGGTAACGAGCTCCGCGTTTTCGACACCGACTGCGGAAAGATCGGGATACTGATATGTTATGACTCCGAATTCCCCGAACTCAGCCGCCTGCTGGCCGATGAAGGTATGGATATCCTTTTTGTTCCGTTCCTTACCGATACCCAGAACGGGTATTCGAGAGTGCGCAACTGCGCCCAGGCCAGGGCTATAGAAAACGAATGCTATGTGGCTATTGCGGGCAGCGTCGGCAACCTGCCCAACGTACATAATATGGACATCCAATTTGCCCAGTCGATGGTGTTTACCCCCTGCGACTTTGCTTTTCCGACCAATGGGATCAAGGCCGAGGCAACCCCGAATACCGAAATGATCCTGCTGGCCGATGTAGACCTCGGACTGCTGCGCGAACTGCACGAATTCGGTAGTGTGAAAAACCTTAAAGACCGGCGAAAAGATATTTTCGAATTGCGGAAACGGGGTTAGCCACTTCAGAAGTAACTTTACTATCTGGTCATCAAGCATTCAAACCGGAAAAAGAAGATTTTTCGTGTCTCCATTCGAAACAGTCATGGAAAATTCCTTACTTTTAGATATATGAAAAATATACTGGTCCCGGTTTTGTGTTGCCTTCTTCTTTTCCAGAAAGCCATTTCACAAAATGATAATCATGGGTCCGAAACACAAAAACTATATATAACCATTAAAATATGGGGCTTCCTCAAATACTATCATCCTGAAGTAGCTTCCGGCACATACGACTGGGATGCCCGACTATTCGAAATTCTTCCCGAAATAGAACGTTGCAAAACCGGGAAAGAAGTTTCCCGGGTCTTGGTCCGATGGATAGATACACTGGGCGAAGTCCGGGAATGTAGCCGTTGCCGCGAGACAGGTAAAGATATCTTTGAAAAAAATTTTGACCTCTCCTGGATAAACGACCCCGCTTACCTTACCCCCGAGCTCTCGGAAAGGCTGCGGTTTATATGCTATAACCGCTTTCAGGGCACCCCCTATTATGTCGCTCTCAGAAAAAACGGAACACCCATTCCACAACACGAACCTGAATACCCGGATACGGGTGATGCAAACCTAAAGCTACTCGTATTGGCACGATATTGGAATTTCATATCGTATTTTCATCCTTATACATACCTGGCAGACCAGTCTTGGGACAAGGTACTGAAAGAAATGATACCGGTATTCCTCAAAGTCGACAGCAAGAATACTTATCGCCAGGCCATACGAAAACTGCTGGCATACACAGATGATACCCATACCAAAGTGAGATTTAAAGGTGTGGAGGATAAGTATCTTCCGGTCAAAATCAAGGCCATTGACGATAAAGCTGTAGTTTCGGGTTTTTTCAACGATTCGATCGGAAAAATGAGTCCGTTCGAAAAAGGAGATATCCTGTTGCGTATAGACGACCTGGACCTGCAGGAGAACATATCCATTACCCTGGGATATGTTTCGGGATCAAATCCTGCCGTAAAGAGAAGAAATGCCTATTACAGGCTGTTATGCGGAGAAGAAAGTAGCGCTGTTGCCACTGTGCTTCGACGGGGAGATACGGTTTCTGTAACTTCCGAGCGGTATGCATATAGGGATTTCTTTCCGAAAAACCGGAATATACCGGACTCCCTCAAATGGAAGGATATTCACCCGGATACAGGATATTTGAGTATGGCACATATTAATGCCGATGAGGCGTCGTACATCATGGAAAAGTTTATGGATAAAAAAGCCATCATCATAGACCTCCGAAATTATCCTGCTATGATCTACTGGGTCATATCGCGATATCTGAACAACGAAAGAAGAGATTTTGCCAGGGTATATATCCCCGATCTCAAATACCCCGGAAAATTCAGGTTCAAAAAAAACCTAAAGGTCGGCTCTAAGAACAAAAAATCGTTTCGCGGTGAAGTAGTGTTGCTGGTGGATGACGAAACCCTGAGCCTATCCGAGTTTACCGCCATGGCTTTCCAGACAGCCGGTAACGTCATCACTATAGGAAGCCGGACTGCAGGAGCTGATGGCGATGTCACCACCATACCACTGGCAGACGGCACTCCAAGTTACACCACAGGTGTTGGGATATGTTATCCGGACGACACCATAACACAGCGTACAGGAATACGTATTGACATCGAAGTAAAAACAACTATTAAAGGGTTAGGTGAAGGACGGGATGAAATTCTGGAAGCTGCTATCGCTTACCTCAATCGGTAATGATCCCCGAATTCAGGGACAATCTCCCTTTATCGCCATGTATTATAGCCCCAAACACCACAGTATTTCCATGCGGCAAACAACGATTGGTTTATTTTTTAGCTATCTTTGATATCAAATCACACTTTCACGCCCAGACCATCTATGAAAAACACCCTAAGAGAACACCTGAGTTCCGGCATTGTTTCCAACCTCCTGATGCTGATTCTCATTGTCGTCATCTGCTATACCCTGCAAAGCGTCATCGTACCCATGCTGTTTGCCGTTATTATTTCGGTCGTCCTTTATCCCGTATGTTGCCGACTGGAACGTATGGGCCTGACACGCTCTGCTGCTTCCCTGATCTCCCTTATCCTGGCGGTACTGGTCGTATCGGGCATCAGCTATCTCGTGGTTTCCCAGACCATCAATATCGGTAATAATGCTGCGGATATCGCCAGTAAGATCAAAGGTGTCGGGGACAGGCTTATGGCGTGGGGTTCGGACAAGTTTCATATGTCTTCTTATGAGTTGAGTTCCGAGCTCAAGGAGAGGTTATCAGACAGCATGTCCGACCTCGGGAGTTATGCCACCCAGGCCCTCGGGTCTATCGGGAATTCGCTGTCCTCTGCCATCCTCGTACCCATTATGATCTTCTTTTTCCTGTATTACCGGAATTTCTTCAGGGAATTTTTCTTCAAAGCGTTTTCCAATGTACCGAAAGAAACTATAGAACAAGGACTGGAAAGCATTTACGAGGTGCTTAAGAGCTATCTTGTAGGCCTGGTAACCGTAATGGGCATCGTGGCCGTGCTCAACACGATCGGACTGTATGTACTGGGTATCGAATACGCCTGGTTTTTCGGGATACTCGCCGCATTGCTCACCATCTTCCCGTATGTCGGTATTTTTATAGGTTCGCTGATCCCCGCACTCTTTGCCCTGGCCACCAAAGACAGTTTCTGGTATGCCGCAGGTGTTATTATATGGTTCCAGCTCGTACAAACCCTCGAAGGAAACTTTATTACACCCAATATCGTAGGAAGCAAAGTAAGCATGAACCCGCTGGTATCCCTGTTGTCCTTTTTTCTGGGTGGTATGCTGTTCGGCCTGGCCGGTATGATCCTGGCACTGCCCATGATGGCTATGCTCAAAGTCATTTTCGACCTGATCCCCGAAACCCATGCTTACGGATACCTGCTCAGCGAGCCCGACAGGTCTCTTCTACTCACCGAAAGACAACGCAAAAAGGCCCAACGAAAAGAAGAAAAGGCATCCGGGGAATAGCCGGGATACTTTCGGTCTCCGTTTTTCCTACATTACACCTTGACACATACGATTAGCTAATTCCCCGATTTGATAACAATTTATTCGTATTTTCTTTTCATTTTTTAACATTCTATGTTAACAATTGGCTAAAACGCGAATTTTGTTAGTAAAATTCTTTCAAAGTTCGTATCTTAGGTACAAGAAGTTTCAATATTAACTTTTAAAAACCGAATATTATGTCAAATAAAACAGGTCAAACCATCTTAGCATTATTAACAGGTGCTGCTATAGGAGCAGGAGTTGGAATTCTTTATGCTCCCGATTCCGGAAATAATACCCGAAAAAAAATAAAGAAAAACGCGAAAAAGACACAGAAAGAACTCGAAAAGCAGTGGAAAAAAACGCAGGCACAGCTTTCCGACAAAGCTCATGTAACCCGCGAAAAGTTCGAAAGTAGACTGGAAGACACTCTTTCTACCATGAGTTATAAGGCCGATGATATCCTGCTCGCTCTCGAAGAAAAACTCGAAGATCTCCGGACCAAAAATGCCAAATTCCAGAAAGAAGGCGTGGTAGAGAAAATAGAAGGTAAGGTTGCCAAGGCAACAAAATAATACATTTGTATGTCATTAAACAGTATTTCGGAAAATGCGGAAGGGTTGAGTAAAAACACGCAGGAGTTCTTAGAGAACAATTATGTGTACTACAAACTCAGCATTTTCAAGAAACTTACCAAAGGGACTACTTCGATGATTATTTTTATAATCATCGGAGCAGTGCTTTTCGGAGCTATGCTACTTACTACATTTGCCCTGGCATTCTTTATCGGCAGCTGGCTCGATAGTCTCGGATTCGGATTCCTGATCATGGGTGGAGTGTATCTGTTAATGGCTGTCATTGTCTATTACGGATTCCGTAAGACTATCGAACGCAAAGTACTGGTGCGGGCTTCCAAGGACTTTTTTGACCATGATGATTAACGCCTTTGCGGCATCTAAATTTTTACAGATGAAAGTCTATACCTCTTTTGATGAAGTCGATAAGGATCTGAAAATGCTTCGGCTTCAGAAAAACATATCCAAAGAAGAAATCAAACTCAGTTATAACAATCTCAAAGAAGATCTGGGTTTCCTTAATATCGTAGGTAAAACAACGGGGTTTATTCTCAAACGCGCACTTGCGCTAAAAATCGTAAAAAAAGTGTTTGGCTGATCCCTGTTGATCTCATCAATTGACCATAGCAGGTGAATTATGAACGAGGAAGTATAGCACCATATACATGGACATGGCTATACTTCCTCTGTTTTTTTACACACTATAGTCCTATTTCTTCTCGCTTCGTTTATAAAACCATTCCGATATAAAACAAAAGGCGATGATCCCTAAAGCGATAAACACGCCGGTAAGATTGGTTTCGTATTGCTGATGCAAGAGGATAAGCAATGCTATCATACAGCACACAAATCCCGTTAGGGGGATCCCGCGGTTCCCGCTGATCTTTGCAGAAAGTCTGAAACCTGTATAGTTTACGACCCCGAAGATCAGTAGAAAACCTACACTCCCGGCCGTAGAAATACTTTCCAGGTCGAGTATATTCACCAGGATCAGGGTGGCCACGGCCGTAATAAAGAGCCCTACGGGCTGATTCCACAACTGTGCCAGGAAATGATGGGGCAGTTCATCTTCTTCGGCAATTTCGAAATTCACCCTGCTTCCCCCGTACAACGAAGCATTGATCGCCGAAAACGTGGAGATGAGTGCTGCAATGGTAATGATGGTAAACCCGGCCTGCCCGAGCATAGGACGCGCTGCTTCTGCCAATACGTAATCCTCAGCATCTGCAATGTCCCGGAAAGGGAGTGATCCTACGGTTACCAAAGCAATTACTATATAGAGCACTATAACAAAGATTACGGAATAATAATAAGCCCTGGAGATATTTTTTTCCGGGTTGATGATATCAGGTGCCGCATTTGCAATAAGTTCGAAGCCTTCATAAGCCACAAAGATCACCATACCCCCTGCAAAGAGTTTCACCGGCGCTTCCCATTGATCTATAGTGAGCTGGCTGATATTGGGATTCCCGATAAGTCCGTAAGCTCCTATACCGATAAACCCGATGAGGATAAGTAGTTTGATAATGACCGCATAGGACTCTATCTTGCTCACAACGGCTATGCTATAGTAATTGATGGCTGTAGCCAGGATAATGATAGCGCTCACATAGATATGGAAATCAGCGGTTTTATTGCCTGTAATTTCGAGTAGGTTAGGTGCGTAAGAACCAAAAGCCGAGGCATAGAGCGACAACATAATGATATAACTCACCCAGAGGAGGTTGCTCATCGCGCCGCTGAACACAGATACACCGAATCCCTGGTTTATAAATTTTACCGTCCCGCCCCGGTCCGGAAATGCCCGCGACAGGTTTACATAACTGTACGAGGTAATCAGGGCGAGCAAACCGGCAAACAAAAAGGCCATCGGCGTTCCTCCCTTTGCCAGGGAAACAGCCAGCCCCAGAACGGCAAAGATCCCACCTCCGACCATGCCCCCGATACCGATGGAAATAGCATCCCTGAGCCTGATTTTTTTCATCATCCGAATATGTTAAAGTTCTGCTGTAACAAGGTAAAAATAATTGATGAATCGCACCGTGTAATTTTGGTAATTCCGGTCTATCGAAGCAGTTCGTGATCTTCCCCTATTAAAAAGCTCCATAAAATGCCGCTAAAGCCCTGTTTTTCCTGTCACAACACGCTCTCATTTTTATACATTCTCAAAAATTTAATAAAATAGTAAAACCGGTTTGCGTTGTATATATTACAAAAAAATATATATTTGGCCCCATGAGAATTTCTGTAAAAGACATTTGTACAGGTTTGGGGATACTGTTTTTCAGTCTTTGGTATCCGCAAACCCTGTATGCACATAGTGCCATCCGAAATGCTACACAGAGTCAGGAAATGCGGTTGCTTCAGAAGAAAAATGTCGAAGTTCTCTTTTTCTTCCATTGCCTGAAAACGCAGAAAATCTCGGAAAGCCCGGCCAAACGAAAAGCAGGTACCGATAAGTTCGTATTTCCGTCAAAACTGCCGTTGGTGTTTTTTTCCGTGCCCTATATACACCCGGTTTTTTACCCGGTCGTAGACAGGAACACCCTGACTTCCGCCTTGTTCTATCCGCACCATATCTTCTGGTGACGCCACCCAGGTTGCCGTTCATAAGACGTGATCTATCGCTTTTTTCCCTTTAATTACGGAAAAATCATCCCTGTTTACCACAAAAAAACCACTTGTTTTTTAACGTATCCCGGAGACCTTTTAAAGTAATATTCACGATCTTTGTTAGAAAGGGCAGGTCCTCCGGGCCTTTAAAATCGCAGGTACGGTGGGCAGCCCCATGCCAAAACAGGAGGTTTCGCCTCCCCTATCATAAAACACACTTACTCTTATTAAACATACAAATCATGCAGAAGAATCTTCTGGACAAAGCATTATCCCCTGTCCATAAATTTATTCATTACGAGCACGCCGGCGGTATTATGTTATTTCTCGCCGTCGTAGCCGCTCTTATCCTTGCCAATTCCCCTTTTGAACACGCCTATAACGAATTCTGGGAAACGCCCCTCGATATCGAATTCGGAAACCGTCATCTCGATTACACCCTGCACGAATGGGTCAATGACGGGCTCATGGCCATGTTTTTCTTTGTGGTCGGACTGGAGCTGAAGCGGGAGATGATTGCCGGAGAACTCGCATCATTCAAAAAGGCACTCCTGCCCTTTATGGCCGCCCTTGGAGGGATGCTGGTTCCTGCTGTGATTTATATGATGATCAACCAGGGGTTACCCTCTTCGGACGGATGGGGTATTCCCATGGCCACGGATATCGTTTTCACCCTGGCGCTTATGGGCGTCGTAAGCAACAGAGTCCCTGTTGCCGCAAAAGTTTTCCTGGTAGCCCTGGCTACGGTAGACGACCTCGGGGCCGTTATCGTTATTGCCCTGTTTTACAGTTCGGACCTGTCCCTGTTTAACCTTTCCATAGGGCTCGTTATCCTCGCCATACTCCTTATTGCCAATTTTATGGGGGTTCGTAATATCATTTTCTATGCCGCGCTGGGTATCGGGGGCGTATGGCTGGCATTTCTGCTTTCCGGGGTACATGCTACCATTGCCGGGGTACTGGTGGCCTTTGCTATTCCCGCCCGTACCAAAGTAGACGAAAACGAATACTCCGGTCATATCCGGGGACTGATCAGCGAATTCGACCGTGAAATCCCGCTCAAGGGGCCGCTGACTACGGTAAAACAACACGATATTATAGAAGAAATCAAAAATGTGAGCTACGCGGCCCAGACCCCTTTACAAAAACTGGAAACTGCCATGCATCCCTGGGTGAGTTTTCTCATTATTCCGCTTTTTGCCGTCTCTAACGCCGGCGTGGTTATCGGAGGTAATTTTTTCAGAGACCTGGAAAACCCCGTCAGCCTGGGTATCATCGCCGGCCTGGTTATCGGGAAATGTATAGGGATCTTCGGGTTTACCTGGATCATGGCCCGATTCAAAATAGCAAAATTACCCGGCAACACCGGGTGGAGACATATTCTGGGGCTTTCGCTGCTTGCCGGAATGGGCTTTACCATGTCGCTCTTTGTCACCAATCTCGCTTTCAATGACGCCCAATTCATTACACAAGCCAAATACGGTATTCTGCTGGCATCCCTCATCGCGGCAATTCTGGGAGTCATCGTCCTGAAAACCTCCCGAAAAACAGCACAGGCCGCTGGATAGCCTGCCGGGGACGGACCACATAAAAAAGCAGGAGAGGTAATCCGAAAAGGTTACCTCTTCTGCTTTTTAAATTCAGGGGGCTTCCGGTGGACTTATCATTCCGGAACGGAATGATGCACCCCGGGCAGCCCTGAAAGATATTTTTCTGTGGGTTCCCGTAAACTTCTCCAGGAAAAGCGAGCTAAATTGTCCCGAAAATCTAAAATTTCCGGATATGATTACAACCTTATACAGCCGCCTTCGCAAGGTACGCGACACCGTCCACATCGGGTACTTTTATCTTAATTTCACAGTCCGCTCACAAATCTCAGGAGGTCTATCCTTCTTATGCCTTGCATTCCTGCTTTTGGGCACTCCCCCTTTTTTATCCGCACAACCGTTAACCGCCATAGCTTCCTGCTGTTCCGGAAATACGGCAACGTGCACCGGGGCATCGTATTGCAAGGCCTGCAAAAACTGTAGCAGTTGTGCACATTGCAACCGCGGGGGAGGATCTTGTGGGGTTTGTTCCCGAAAACAGTCCCCGTCCTCCCCTTCGCCCACCAAAAAAACCATGGAAAATGTACAACGCCCCGAAGGATCTTTCCGGACCGGCTTCAACCGAAACAGGTATGACAATCCGGATACCCGCAGCGATGAATCCTCCTGGCTTCACAACAAAACACTACTGGTGCGTATTAAGATCCTCAATCTTCGGGAAGGTCCGGACACGACGTACCCTGTCATAGAAACCCTTGTGGAAAAACAGGAACTCGTTTTCCTCGCCCGCGAAAACGATTGGATCAGGGTCCGGGTAAAAGCCTCGGGGACCATGGGTTATGTCCACTCCGGGTATGTTGTCCTCGTCTTATAACACCCCGGGATCTCACCCCTCTGAGGGTTCCCGTAAAACAATCCGCAGGGCATCACCTAATTTCATCCCGAATTAACTGTAAAATCCAAAAGATGATGGAGCTTTATAACCAATTAAAGGCCCTGGCCGACAAAGTAGAGCAACTGAAGGAACTCATCGAAACCGAGGAGTCCACCAAACACGCTTTCACCTTACCTTTTATTAATATCCTCGGGTATGACACCTTCAATCCTACCGAAGTGATCCCGGAATTTACGGCCGACCTCGGACTGAAAAAAGGAGAAAAAGTGGATTATGCCATCTTTCAGCAGGGCGATCCCATTCTCATTGTAGAATGCAAACACTGGAAACAGGACCTCGATGTTCATAACTCCCAGTTGTTCCGCTACTTTCACGTGACCAAAACCCGGTTTGCGCTGCTTACCAACGGTATTACCTATCGTTTTTATACCGACCTGGAGGAGACCAACAAAATGGACAATCGCCCCTTTCTGGAATTTGACATCACCAGGCTTAAGGAGCATACCGTAAAGGAAATCGAAAAATTCCATAAATCCAGGTTCGATGTATCCAAGATCGTCAACAATGCCAGTAACCTGAAGTACACCCGCGAGATCAAATCTATAATCGACAGTGAGCTTTTAGCCCCATCCCCGGAATTTGTCAAGCTCTTTGCCGGAAAAGCTTATCACGGGCGTCTTACGGCCAATGTCATGGAGGAGTTTACGGAAATCGTAAGCAGGGCATTCAACCAGATCATCAGCGACAGGGTCAATGACCGGCTCAACATGGCGCTGAATAAAGAGGAAGAAAAACAGAAAACTTCGGAAGTACCCCAGGAAGAACCCAGCAAGATAGAAACTACAGAGGAAGAACTTGACGGTTACCGGATCGTACTGGCCATTTTACGCCGTAAACTCCCGGTAGACCGCATCGTTCACCGCGATACGCAATCGTATTTCGGCATCCTGCTCGATGATAACAACCGAAAGCCTATATGCAGGTTACACCTCAACCGGAATACCAAGTACATCGGTCTGTTCGACGAAAAAAAACAAGAGACCAGGGAGGTCATAGCCTCCGTAGATGACATTTATAAGTACGAAGAACACCTGTTACATACGGTAGACCGCTATGAGAGTGAATAACCCCGGGCCTTCGGCAACCTATATCAGCGACAGGTATAATTCCGGGAATGTACCGTATAACATTCCCGGAATACGATCATTACTACGTTACCTGGCGAGGTAGCCCCCATCTATCGGGTAATATGCTCCCGTGGCAAAAGAGGCCTTATCGCTGGCCAGCCACAGAAACAGTTCGGCAACTTCCCCGGGTTGTCCCAGCCTGCCCATGGGATGCAGTGCTTTCAGGCTTTCGTAAGCCTCTTCGGTCATGGCATCCTTCACCAGGGGGGTCTCTATAAATGCGGGGCCCACCGCATTGACACGGATGCTTTTATTACCGTATTCGATACCCGCATTTTTGGTCATGCCCACCACTCCGTGTTTGGCGGCCACATAAGCCACCGAATTGGCGAACCCCACCTGTCCGAGTATGGAAGCCACATTGATAATAGCGCCGGATCCGTTCTTTTCCATGGCCGGTATCTGGTAACGCATACCGTAAAATACCCCCGAAAGGTTCACGGCAATTACCTTGTCCCAGGACTCCACCGGATAATTTCCTATAGGCTCCGAAGCACCGCTGATCCCTGCATTATTAACAGCGATATCCAGTTTGCCAAACGACTTGATCGTCCCGGCCACGGTACGCTCGGAATCCTCGGGACGGGACGTATCGGCCTGTATGAAAACCGCATCCCCGCCTTTATGCGTAATCGCTTTCACCACATCTTCCCCGTGTTCCGGGTTGATATCCGTAACCACTATTTTTGCCCCATGTGATGCAAACAGCAATGCCGTGCTTTTGCCTATACCGGAACCTGCACCGGTAATTAAGGCTACCTTGTTTTCTAACATTTTCATAAGCTTTTTTATTGTGAAATATGATCGAACAATCTTTTACGCTTTATTAAAAAATATTCCGGCCCGGTTATACTCATAGTTCATCCTGGCAATATGCAGTACGGATATTGCCTGCGGGCATTCCACCTCACAGGCTTCGGTATTGGTACAATGTCCGAAGTCTTCCGATTCCATCTGCCGGACCATACGGGTAACCCTCGTACCGGCTTCTTCCCTGCCCTGTGGCAAACGGGTCATTTGCGATATTTTGGCCGCGGTGAACAACGAGGCACTCGCATTTTTGCAACTGGCCACACAGGCCCCGCACCCGATACACACCGCCGCATCGAAAGCCGCTTCCGCATCGTGATGTGCTATCGGGATACTGTTGGCTTCCGGGGCCTGCCCGGTATCTACGGAAACATAACCACCGGAAGCGATAATACGGTCAAAAGCACTGCGGTCCACTTTCAGGTCCCGGATAACCGGGAAGGCTTCGGCCCGGAAAGGCTCGATCTGTATGGTCTGTCCGTCGCAAAACGACCGCATATGAAGCTGGCAGGTCGTCGTATGTTTCAGCGGACCGTGAGCTATACCGTCGATCATCATACCACATTGCCCGCAGATCCCTTCCCGGCAGTCGTGATCGAACTCTATGGCCCGCTCGCCCTGCTTAACCAGGTTGTGATTGAGGGTATCCAGCATTTCCAGGAAAGACATATCCGGATTTACTTCCTCCAGCGTATACGTTTCCAGCTTTCCTGTACTGTCTTGATCTTTTTGCCTCCATATCTTCAGCACTATATCCATAACTGCGCTATTTATAACTTCTTACTGTGGGTGTGATCGTCTCAAAAACCAGGGGTTCCTTATGAAGTACGGGTTCGGACGGGTTTCCGGTCCACTGCCAGGCTGCCGAATAGCAGAACCGTTCATCATCTCTCCGGGCCTCTCCTTCCGCCGTCTGGTACTCTTCGCGGAAATGTGCCCCGCACGACTCTTCCCTGTGAAGGGCATCGATGCACATCAGTTCTGCAATTTCCATATAGTCGGCAACCCTACCCGCTTTTTCCAGTTCGCTGTTTACCTCATCGGTATGGCCGGGCACCAGCAGGTCGTGCCGGAACGCTTCCCGCAACTCCCGTATGTTCCGGATCGCATTACGCAATCCCTCCCCGGACCGCAGCAATCCGCATTTGTCGTACAATTCCCTGCCGAGTTCCCTGTGAAATTCATCTGCGGTCTTGCTCCCCCTGCAGTCCGTAAACTGTTGCAACTGCGCCTTTACTGCGCGTTCTACCTCGATAAACGGTGTACTGTCCGGATCGAAACGCGGTGTCCGGATCTCATCGGCCAGGTAATTTTGCAGGGTATAAGGCAATACAAAATAGCCGTCTACACAGGCCTGTAAGAGAGAATTCGCGCCCAAACGGTTGGCGCCGTGATCGGAAAAATTCGCTTCGCCTATGGCAAACAACCCGGGTACGGACGTCATCAGGTCGTAATCCACCCACAGTCCGCCCATTGAGAAATGGGCAGCGGGCGATATTTTCATGGGTTCGCGGTACGCATCGATACCGGTAATTTTTTTATACATCGTAAAGAGGTTGCCGTAACGTTCTGTTATAGTAGATTTTCCGTATTCGCCTATGGCTTTCGAGAAATCGAGATATACCGCATTTTTAAGAGGGCCTACGCCCTTGCCCGCATCGATCTGTTCTTTGGCCGCTCGGGAGGCTATATCTCTCGGGGCAAGGTTTCCGAAAGACGGGTACTTACGTTCCAGGTAATAATCGCGCTCTTCCTCCGGGATAGCGCCCGGGGCACGGGTATCATCGTGTTGTAAAGGCACCCAGATACGACCGTCATTGCGGAGCGACTCGGACATCAGGGTGAGTTTGGACTGGTACGCCCCACTTTGCGGTAAACAGGTAGGATGTATCTGTGTCCAGCTCGGATTGGCCATAAAAGCGCCCTTTTTATGCGCCCGCCAGATCGCGGAAGCATTGCACCCCATGGCCAGTGTGGACAGGTAATAGATCTTACCGAACCCTCCGGTGGCCAGGACCACCGCATGCGCCGCATGCCGCTCCGTCTGCCCCGTATCCAGGTTTCTCGCAATAATTCCCCGGGCTCTGCCGTCGATCACCACCAGGTCCAGCATTTCATGACGGGCATATAAAGTCACTTTTTTTGCGGATACCTGTCGCATCAGGGCCTGGTACGCCCCGAGTAGCAATTGCTGTCCTGTTTGTCCCCTGGCATAGAATGTCCTGGATACCTGTACCCCACCGAAAGAACGGTTCCGGAGGTACCCCCCGTATTCCCGGGCAAAGGGTACTCCTTGTGCAACAGCCTGGTCGATCAGGCTGGCCGAGCATTCCGCCAGGCGATACACATTGGCCTCCCGCGAGCGGAAATCTCCGCCTTTGATCGTATCGTAAAAAAAACGAAAAACGTTATCTCCGTCGTTCCTGTAATTCTTGGAAGCATTTACGCCTCCCTGTGCCGCTACGGAATGTGCCCTGCGCGGGGAGTCCTGGAAACAAAAACTCTTTACGTTATAGCCCATCTCCGCCAGGGAAGCTGCCGCTGACGCTCCCGCGAGCCCCGTCCCCACCACAATGACATCGAGCTTCTTGCGGTTGTTGGGGCTGACCAGCCTTGCTTTTGCCTTGTAATTACTCCATTTTTCGGGCAGCGGTCCGTCCGGGATCCTCACCTCTAATATTCGGCTCATAAGGGTTGTTTTATATAAATAACAATAGGAATAACGGCATACCCGAAAGTCATGGCCACGGAAAACACTACACCGGCCGTCCTCACGATACGGTTATACACCGGGTGATACAGCCCGAGGGTACGGTGGGCACTGAAGACACCGTGAAGCATGTGATAACCCAGCGCTATGATCGCTATGATATACACTATCACATACCACAACTGTCCGAAAGCGGTTACTACAAGCGTGTACAGATCCTTGTGTCCCTTTTCGTCCAGCGGGAGCGTCCCGAATTTATACTGGTACCAGAAGTCCTTGAAATGAATAACGAGAAAAGCAAAGATCACGGCACCCAGAAACATCATGTTCCGGGAATACCAGGTACTGGCCCTTGCGCGCTTGTCGAGGCGATAATTCCCACTGACCTTCCGCCCCCGTATCGTCAGGTATATCGCATCGGCCAGGTGAAGCAGAATACAGGCGTACAGTACTATAGCAATAATCTCTATAACGATATTCCCGGCCAGCAGATGACTGTACCAGTTATACTGCTCCCGGGCAACCTCATCCGGAAGGAGTAACTGCAGGTTTCCCAACAGGTGGATAATCAGAAAGAACGCCAGGAAAAGCCCCGTTAAAGCCATCAGGTTTTTACGGGTGATCATGTTTTTAACGAACCACATACAGTATGCTTTTTTATCCGTAAACTTCCCGCCCCGGTACCATCATCCGCTATAACGCCATGAAGGAAGTAGTATTGATGATTGTTACTCCCTTTAAATTTACGAATATTCTTACTCAAAACCCAAAAAAACATCAAAATAACCCTGTTATTGTCCGACCCGAGTACACTCCATACCACCAGGAGCCAACTCCCCTACCGGAACCCCGGTGAAAGTACACCGGGTATACAGGCGGACCCTGTTTTCGGGCAGGCCTCTCCACAGGTTGCCGGGCAGGTTCAAATTTCGGTGACCGGATAAAAATTTTTTTGATGTCGGGATCACAACCACATATTTCTGTACCTTTAAAAAACGTAAACGAGGCTTATCATTAATACACATGTCTCCGATGAAAAAAATCCTGATCCTCATCGCCCTGTTTAACGGGTACGGCCTGTTTCCCTGTTTCGGATACGAGGATACCGTGAAATACATCTTTTTTCTTCACAACCGGTTTCCGGAAACCCACGATCTCAGCGAACCTCACCCCGAATACGGGCTTACGGAATACCAGGCTATCCTCGACACTTTCGAAAGTCACGGTTTCCGGGTGATCAGCGAGATCAGGAAAGGTAACGTCAATGCCCGGGAATACGCATTAACGGTATGCAGGCAGATAGACCGTCTGCTTCGGGCAGGGGTAAAACCATCCGATATCACCGTTATAGGTACGTCCAAAGGCGGGTATATCGCCCAGTATGTCTCTACTTTCATGCAGTTACCGGAACTCCATTTTGTCTTTGTCGCCTGTTTCAGGGAAACTGATATACAGGACATTCCGGATATCAATTTTTGTGGCAACATCCTTACGATTTACGAAAAAACCGATCCCTTCGGGGTTTCCGCCATAAAACGCAAAGAAAACTCGACCTGTCGTATAGCACACTTCAGGGAAATAGCTTTGCATACCGGACTTGGACACGGTTTTTTGTTCAGACCCCTCGACGCCTGGACACGTCCGGCCATGGCATGGGCCAAAGGCTGTTATACCCCTGAATGAAAAACTTCCTTACCACCGGGTAAGCGAGTCCCGTACTCCGGAGGTACCGTGTCTGTGCCGGGAAAAAACCTATCTTTGACCGGAGACTAAAAAACGCACCATAATGATCGCTGTCATTCAACCGGAAGAACTTATCGCTATACAGGACCCCGGCCTGGTCCTCATCGATGTAAGCAATGGCAAAGATGCTTCGGGGAATTATCTCCGGAAGCACTTGCAAGGTGCTCTTTTTGCCGATCTGAACACCCAGCTTGCCAGCCTTGGGCACACTGCGTCCGAAGGGGGACGCCACCCGCTGCCCTCGCCCGCAAAATTCTCACGTACCCTGGGATCGCTCGGCATTACGCCCGGCAGCCATGTCGTGCTCTACGATGATAAAGGCGGATCGAATGCCGCGGCCCGTTTCTGGTGGATGCTCCGCGCCGCAGGACATACCAGGGTTCAGGTACTCGACGGCGGATTGCAGGAAGCCGAAAAAACCGGTATCCCCGTACAATCCGGAACCGCACCCGTCCCCCAGCAAACAGTCTATTCCGTAACGGAATGGCTGTGGCCGGTAGCCGGTACCGAAGCGGTTGAAGCGGCCTCCCAAAACGAGGAGGCCTGTATTATAGATGTCAGGGACCGGGACCGCTATCTCGGTATTACGGAACCCCTCGACCCCGTGGCCGGGCATATCCCATCGGCCATCAATATGCCGTTCCGGGATAACCTACAACCCCATGGCCGGTTTAAACCCCCTGAAGAATTGAAAGCCCTGTACCGACCGGTTTTTGCACACTATCATCCTTCAGATATCATCGTGCATTGCGGTTCGGGAGTCACGGCCTGTCACACCCTTCTGGCCATGGATTACGCCGGACTCCCCCTCCCGAAACTCTATCCCGGTTCCTGGAGTGCGTGGTGCCATAGCGGGAAGCCGGTGGTGTAATGGGATGTTCGGTTATTGTGGGATGAGACTACCTGTTCACTCCGTAAACGCTCGCTCCCCAGGCATGCTCCCATCTACCCTTTAGAGCCTGCTCAGGGACCAACCGGATATATTGCATATACCTAACCGTTAGGTATAAGACCGGTCGAAAACTCGTTAAAATAAGCTTATTTTGAGTAGCTTGCACTCCCGCTCTTTGAAATCCTTGCAATCCGTATTCACAAATAAAACTTTTAATGGCATTAGCGGCATTACCCCGCATGTTCACCGGGTAAAAAGTACTGAAAGCTACGGTTACAAGGGTTTCAAAGAACATATAATAATTTTTAACGGACACTAATAATGTAATAACCAATACTTCCCCTCTCATGAAACATTTTATTCCCGGAAGCCTGTTATTGATCTTTTTGTGCTGTCTGTTCCCCTTATACGGGCAACAGCACCCGATCTCGGAAAAAGTCGAAATAAGCGGACTCGTAGCCCATCCTTTTACCCTGACCCCCGGAGACACCCAGGGATTACGGCTGCAAACCATAAAAAACGACCGGAATGTTACCGGAATGTCAGGCGAAATTAAACAGGAGATCCGCACGTTCAAAGGCATCCTGCTCCGGGATATCATAGATAAGGCAGGGGTAGACATGCCTCATAAGAAAGACCGCGGCCGCTATATCGTCTACGTTATCGCCAATGACGGGTATAAAGTAGCCTTTGCATGGAACGAACTGTATTATGGTCCGGCGGCAGACCATACCTGGCTGCTCCTGGAAAAAAACGGCAAACCCATTACCAAAAACGGCAGGTTTACCGTGTTTTGTGCCAGTGATGTCGTTACGGGACCAAGACATGTAAAATGGGTTTCGAAAATAGAGATCAGACGACTGGATTAAGAAGCAGGATATGACATTGACCGTAAAGATCGCAGTATATGGAATGCTGATGCTGTGCTGCCTTGCCTGCAGCCCGGCTCACCAGGCAAAAATTACCGTGGCCACCGCAGCCAACATGAAATTTGCCATGCAACCGCTCCTTGCGGATTTCACGGAGAAAACGGGGGTGGAATGCGAGATGATCGTGGGTTCTTCGGGCAAGCTTACCGCCCAGATCCGCGAAGGAGCCCCTTATGATATTTTCGTCTCGGCCGATATGAAATATCCCCAAACCCTGTACGAAGAGGGTGTCGCCAAAGCACCGCCCGAAATTTATGCCTACGGCAGACTCATCCTCTGGTCCGTGAACGGAGCGATACCTGCCCTAACCGCACTCCCGCATCCGGATGTCGGGCACATCGCCCTGGCCAACCCTCGCAATGCTCCCTACGGGGCAGCTGCCGTAGCTGTTCTTAAACACTACGGGATATGGGATACGGTACAGGATAAGCTGGTCTATGGCGAAAGTATCTCCCAGACCAATCACTTTATTATGTCCGGGGCGGCAACGGTGGGGTTTACCGCGCTTTCGGTCGTACGTTCTCCCGACATCGAGGGAAAAGGCCGTTATATCATTCCCGATCCGGAAACCTACCCTCCTATCGCCCAGGGTGTGGTGCTCATCCCACAACCGGATACGGACCCGGAACAGGCCGGGAAATTCTACGACTATCTTTTTTCGCCGGAGGCCCGGAAGGTTCTGAAAGATTTCGGATATTTGGTAGATGAATAGTTTTTCCGGACATATCACCGGTATCCGTACCCATGACGCCCTGGCCCTGGTCACTGTCCGTGTGGACCCTCATACGTTCGAAGCGATCGTCATAGACGACCCGGAGACTTCCGCATACCTCCGGACAAACAGCCCCGTACAGGTACAGTTCAAGGAAACAGAGGTTATTATTACTACTGCCAAAGCCCCTGTCGTAAGCCTTCGCAACAGGATCGAAGGGCATATCTCCGCCATCGAAAAAGGCCGGTTGCTCAGCAGGCTCACCATACAGACTGCCATAGGCAATCTGGTTTCTATCATCAGTACAGATGCTGCTGTGGAACTCGGGTTAGAGAAAAACTCCCCGGTGACGGCCATGGTAAAGTTGAACGAGATCATCCTGGCCCCGTAATGGAATGGGGCCCTGTAATACTGACCCTGCAACTGGCCGCCGTAACCACGGCTATCCTCTTTGTCCTGGCTATTCCGCTTGCCTACTGGCTCTCGCAGACCCGGTCGCGTATCAAACCTTTTGCCGAAGCCCTGGTGAGCATGCCCCTGGTATTACCTCCTACCGTACTCGGATTTTACATGTTGCTGGCTTTTAGTCCCAACAATGCTTTCGGCGAATGGCTGGATGACCGGTTCGGGATCCGGCTGGTATTTTCCTTTTCCGGGCTGGTACTGGCTTCCGTGCTCTACAGCCTCCCTTTTATGGTTCATCCCATACAATCGGGCTTGTCCGCACTGCCACAAGCTCTTTCGGAAGCTGCGTATGTCCTCGGAAAATCACGCCGTACCACCCTCTTCAGGGTCCTGCTCCCCAACATCAGACCCGCCATGCTCACGGGTATTGTTCTCACTTTTGCACATACGATAGGCGAATTCGGGGTCGTGCTTATGATCGGCGGTAATATCCCGGGGAAAACCAGGGTGGCTTCCATTGCCGTCTATGACGAGGTAGAAGCGCTCCGGTATATGGCAGCTCACGGGTATTCCCTGGTCCTGCTCGGTATTTCTTTTGGCACATTACTCATCGTGTACCTCGTCAACGGCGGGTACCTGAAACGCTTCTCGCCATGATCGATATCCGGATACGCAAGAACCTGCAATCGGCACAGGGCCGAATGGACCTGCACCTGGACATGAGCCTGGCAGCGGGACAGTTTGTCACACTTTTCGGGGCTTCGGGAGCCGGAAAAACCTCCACGTTACGAATGCTGTGCGGCCTGATGACACCCGATGCGGGACACATCACCACCACACAAAAAACCTGGTTCGACCACAGACGGCATATCAACCTTCCCCCGCAACAGCGCAATATCGGTTATGTGTCGCAAGACTATGCGCTTTTCCCGAATATGACCGTACGGAAAAACCTCGAATTTGCCCTGGACAAAAAGCAATCCGGGACCATCGTAGACGAACTTATAGACATCGTGGAACTCGGGGAACTGCAATACCGAAAGCCCGGTATGCTTTCGGGAGGACAGCAGCAACGGGTAGCCCTGGCACGGGCGCTGGTACGTAAACCGGACCTGCTTCTGCTGGACGAACCTCTTTCGGCCCTGGACCGGGAAATGCGCGAAAAACTGCAGCAGTATATCCTCGATGTACACCGGAAATACCAGCTTACCACGCTACTCATCAGCCATGATGTCGGTGAGATCATGAAATTATCGGACCGGCTGTACGAAATTCAGGATGGCAGGATCGTCCGTGAGGGTACCCCTGCGGACATATTCGGTCTGGGGAAAAGCAGTGCCAGATTTCGCTTTACCGGGGAAGTAACCGGGGTACAGAAGGCCGATATCGTCTATATTGTTACGTTGCGCATCGGCCATGACCAGGTAAAGATCATCGCCGACCCTTCCGAAGCCGCAGACCTGCAACCGGGAGACAAAGTCGCCGTTGCCTCCAAAGCTTTCAATCCCGTCATCCGGAAAATATAGCCCCGATAATCCCGTCTACTTGCACGATGCGGTTAAAACAGTTATCTTGACATCAGAAAATCCGGACCCGGTACATCCGGGGCGAAAAACAGCGGCAATCCGGCTGTGAGAGGTACCGCTTGATATCAAAAACCTAATCGTATTGAAAAAACCAATCGCAATCTTTGTTATGGGGGTTTCCGGTTCCGGGAAAACCACGATCGGGAAACTGCTTTCCCTAAGTACACAATTTCCTTTTTTTGACGGGGACGACTATCACCCGGAAGCAAACCGTGCTAAAATGGCTTCCGGAATTCCGCTGGACGACAACGACCGTGAGGGATGGTTACAGGCTCTGAACCGGCTGGCTGCCACACAGCTACAGTCCGGATCGTGTATTATCGCATGTTCCGCACTCCGGGAAAAATACAGGGATATCCTTCGGAAAGGGCTGGAAACCCAGGTATATTTTGTTTATCTCCGGGGGCGTTATACCCAGATCATGGAACGTCTGCAGGCACGCCGCGGCCATTTTATGCCTGCCTCGCTGCTGACCTCCCAGTTCGACATCCTGGAAGCTCCGCGGGAAGCCGTCATTGCAGATATCGGTAACGACCCCGAACACATCGTATCGGATATTATGGAACAACTCAAACTGCAAAAAGAATTCGGCCTGATCGGTCTCGGCGTCATGGGAAAAAGCCTGTGTCGTAACCTCGCCGGGAAAGGCTTCCCCATCGCCATGTATAACCGCCATGTACCCGGAAAGGAAGAGGATATCGCCGTCCGTTTCCGGGAAGAACATCCCGAATTACAGGACAGCCTGGCTTTTGACGATCTCCGGGCTTTTACCCGGTCGCTGCAAACACCCCGGAAAATCATGCTCATGGTCCCTGCCGGAACCCCAACCGATGAGATCCTCTATGAACTGATTCCCTTGCTTTCGGAAAACGATACGGTAATCGACGGGGGGAATTCGCATTTTACGGACACCCGGCGCCGCTCCGAACTGCTGGCCGCACACCACATACACTTTATCGGTTGCGGGGTTTCCGGGGGCGAAGAAGGGGCCCTCAACGGTCCTTCACTGATGCCGGGAGGGGACCCCGAAGCCTATAAAACCGTACAACCCTTTCTCGAGGCTATTGCTGCCCGGGACCGTAACGGGGCGCCATGCTGTACGTATATCGGACCGGAAGGCAGCGGACACTTTGTAAAAATGGTACACAACGGCATCGAATATGCGGAGATGGAACTGCTGGCCGAAATATACCTCCTCTTTACCCGGACCGGAAAAAACCCGGACGACATTGCCGGCATCCTGGAACAGTGGAAAATGGAAGAAAACAGCTTTTTACTGGACATTACGATCGACATTCTACGCACCCGCGAAAACGGGGGCTGGCTTATCGACAGTATCCTGGACAAGGCCGGGAACAAGGGTACGGGCAACTGGACCGCCATCGCCGCCGCCAGGCTGGGGATTCCTGCTACCATGATCGTAGCGTCCCTCTTTGCCCGTTACATTTCTGCATTCAAGGAAGAGCGCATAGCCATGGAAGCCCTTTACGGAACACGCGATTCGGTGCCTGATATCGATGAAAATACGGTATTCCGGGCCTATCGGGCAGCACGCCTTATCAACCATCACCAGGGGTTCCGGTTGCTCCGGGAAGCTTCCGAAGCCTACCGGTGGACGCTGGATCTGCCGGAACTGGCCCGCATCTGGACCAACGGTTGTATCATCCGATCGGATTTGATGGAGCAATTGCCCGCCATCCTAAGCACAGCGCATTCACTCCTGGCACACCCGGATATCGCAACCCGTATGAAATCGTGGAATCCGGCCCTGGCCCGGCTGGTATCGGCCGGTGTGGAGTGTGGCATACCCGTACCGGCCCTGGGAGAAGCGGTGCAATATTTCAACGGCGCCACCGCATCCCGCGGAAGTGCAAACCTTATACAGGCCCAGCGCGACTATTTCGGCGCCCACACCTACCGGCGTAACGATGACGGGGGAACGATCGTACATCATACCGCCTGGAAAAACACCGGGAACCTATGACAGAACTTCGCCTGCTCGCCGCCATAGCAGCCGGGATCATCGTACTGCTGTTGCTGATTCTCCGCGTAAAAATGCACGCCTTCCCCGCCCTGCTCATCGCCGCTATCGTAGTTGGTCTTGCAGCCGGACTGGATGCCGGGCTTATCATAACTACGGTACAAAAAGGAATGGGAGACACCCTGGGGTTCGTGGCCACAGTCGTAGGGCTCGGCACCATGTTTGGCGCTATCCTGGAACATTCGGGCGGTGCCCGGGGGATCGCCGGTTTCCTGATGCAGAAATTCGGCGTAAAACGGGCACCCGTAGCCATGGTCCTCTCCGGGTTTACCGTAGCCATTCCGGTTTTCTTCGACGTCGCCTTTATACTGCTTATCCCCCTGGTCTATGCGTTGCAGAAACGTACCGGAAAATCGCTGTTGCTCTTTGCCATTCCCCTGCTTTCGGGTCTGGCCGTAACACACGCTTTTATTCCGCCTACACCCGGACCCATTGCCGTGGCGGATATTATCGGGGCCGACCTGGGGTGGGTTATCGGTATCGGCTTTCTCGTCGGTATGCCCACAGCCGTTGTCAGCGGCTTGCTGTTCGGGAAATATATCGGGAAAAAAATCTTTGTGGAGGCTCCCTCCCTGAGCGATGAAGAAGTCACCGCAGACCAGGAAATTCCGGATATCCGGACCGTCTTTGCCATTATCGCCGTACCCATCTTCCTCATCCTGCTGAATACCTTTACCGAAAGCGGACTCATCCCGGTAAGTTCGCCATACATTACACAGGGAATTGCCTTGCTCGGACACCCGTTTACGGCACTGATCATAGCCAATATCCTCGCGTGGTACCTGCTGGGATTACGGCAGGGCTTTACCCGAAAACAACTGCTGGATATCTCGTCCAGATCCATGGCTCCGGCAGGGAGCATTATCCTTATAACGGGGGCAGGCGGAGCCTTTAAACAGGTCCTTATTGATACCGGAGCCGGGGGGATGATCGCCCAATCCCTGGCCGGGGTCGGATTTCCCGTCCTGGTCTTTGCCTTCCTGATCAGTGCTGCCGTACGTATCATACAAGGGTCATCGACCGTAGCCATGATCACTGCCGCCGGGTTGGTTGCTCCCCTGATCGAGGGCACAGGATTTTCCGGTTTTGAACTGGCCTGTATCGTCATCGCCATCGCTTCGGGAGGCTCGATAATGTCGCACGTCAACGACAGCGGGTTCTGGATGGTCAACCAGTTTCTCGGGCTTACCGAAAAACAGACATTCCGCTCCTGGACGGTGATGACCACCATTCTCGCACTAACAGGCTTCGGGGTGGTGTCTGTGCTGTATTATGTATTTTGAAAATGGTTGTGTAGTTGGGTATGGACAGGCCTTTAGTGGTTATTGGGTTGTTGGGTTATTCCGTTATTAGGTTGTCAGGGTAGTGAGTTATTTAGATGTCACACATTAGTTTAATAATCCCGCTCTGCGAAGTTTACAACTTCGCTGGCCAATCCTTCAGTGAAAAGAAAGAAACGAAAAACGCCTCGCTGTGGCATATCCCTGTTTCTCACAAATATTACTTTATTTATTGCTGCAATGACCTGGTCAATGAAGAAGGCCTGAGCACATCCACAACCGGGTTTGCCGCAAGGGTTAGGCCCTCTAAAACACCTTTTCCATGGATATAATTGCATATTCCGCTGAAAACGGACAGGTGTTCCGTTTCAAAACGGACACTTTTCTCAAAAACTTTCGGTTAAATTAATTAAATTTTTTTTACTGTTCTTTTCTAAATTTTCTCATGGATTCCCCTTGCAATTCTATTCTGTAAGAACCATTAGTTAATCTATCTAATATTGCATCGGCAATAGTGGGTTCCTTAAAGCAGTCAAACCAAGCCTTTACAGGTAGTTGTGAGGTGATTATTGTGGATGAACTTCCATGGCGCTCATCCACCAGGTCCAAAAGCATATTACATTGTTTATGATCAATTTGTTTGAGCCCAAAGTCATCGATAATTAAGAGTTTTGTCTTGGCTAATTTGTCCATAAACTCAAAATAGCTGCCATCAGCCTTGGCCAGTGTCATACGATCCAGTAGCTTATTAGCGGTATAATAGATGGTTTTGAGTTCCTGGCTACAAGCTTGGAAGCCTAAAGCACAAGCAATAAACGATTTGCCGACTCCGGTGGGTCCTGTAATGATCAGGTCTTTTGATTTTTTGATCCAGTCCCCCTGCTGCAAACGCAAAAGCATGTTTTTATCCATTCCTCTGGGTTGATGAAAATTGATTTGTTCAAAAGATGCTTGTTGTTTAAATCGGGCCTGAGTGATCAGGCGTTTTAGTTTTTTATTGTACCGATTCTCGTACTCTGCTTCGATAAGATGAGCGATAAGCTCATCTAAGGAGAAGTTCTTCTCCAAGGCATTTTCGGTAAGTTCCCGGTAGGCTTGTGCAAACCCGTTTAAGCGCATGGTATGCAGCTTTTCAAAAGTGGCATTAATATTCATATCTATTGGTTTTAATTAAAATGTTCTTTTCCTCTGATGTTGGTGTGTACTGGTAACTGGAATAAGTCTAAAGGTTCTTCTTCCAGATCAAAGGTTTTGTTGTTCAGGGTGTTTTTGATAAACTTATACTGCAAGCAGTTCAGTTCAAGTGCCTTTTTGCAGGTTTTTATATAGTTGGACTTGGGGTGTTTTTTGGCCAGATTCAACAGTCCCATACAGCTTCGGTAAGCCTGTTCGGGATGATCGCGACTGTCCAGGACCTTAGTGATGAGTTGTTCTACTTCAGGGCCAATGGATCGGCCCCAGCGGATAAAACGATCCGGGGTCCATGCGGCCTGGAAGTGATGATGGGCCGGGCGATGTTTACTCTTTGTGGTATATTTATAGGGGGTGTGGTCGCGCCGGTGCAGCGCAATCCTTTGGTGATCAAAATAAGCCTCCAGGTAACGGTCGGTATAGATGACCCTGAGCTGTTTTCCCGTATACTGAAAAGGGACACTATAATAATGTTTGTCTTCTTTTAAATAAATATGATGATTGTATTGCACCTTGAGTTTGCAAAAGTGTTTTAATTCATACCATGTAGTGGGCAGCGGCTTTAACTCTTTTTTCTCCACCTGGTCAAAGAGCATTTGCCGGCTAAAGGGTTTGTTTTGAAAAGACTTTTGATTGTGTTTATCCAACTGATCCCAAAGGGCTTCATTGAGTTCTTCTATAGAATAAAAGACCTGATTGCGCAAAGGGGCATAGATACGCTGATAGGCAATGCGCACAAAGTTCTCCGCTAAGGCCTTGTCTTTTGGGTGTAAAGCTCTGGCCGGTAAAATAACGGTTCCGTAATGCGCGGCAAAATCCTGATAGGTCTGATTGATTTCAGGTTCGTATTTATGGGATTTACTCACCGCAGCACGTAAACAATCCGGGACAATGGCTGCCGGAGCACCTTTATAAAAACGAAGGGCATTTTGATTTACGGCCACCCAATCGGCTTTCTTTTGCGAGGGGACTGCTTCAATATAACACAACTGGCTACAGCCAAGAACACTGACAAAAATTTCACAAGCTTTTCGTTTACCAGTGGTCCGATCCGTGATATAAAGTTTCTGTCCTGCAAAATCCACAAAGAGCTTATCGCCAGCCTTATGCTCCATATGCATACTGACTTTGCTCTCTTTACGCCAATGATAATAATGATGGCAAAATTGGCTGTATTCATAGCCTTCTTTATGGATCTGCCGGTATTCTTCCCAAAGCAGTTGCAGGGTTACCCCTACCTTTTTAAGCTCCTTTTCAAAATAAGGGAAAAGCTTTTCTAAAACAATGTATCGGGGATTTTGGGTTTGCTTCCTGATATTGAGTAAGTGGATGAGCTCACTGTCACTCATCCCGGAGATTCCCCTAATGGGAAGACCACTGCTTTTAAAACCCGCAATATACTGGCTGGCTGCGGTTTTACCGATGCCTACAATTTTAGCCGCCTTTCGGCCACTAAGCCCTTGCTCAAAATATAAACGTAATAGTTCGCGTACTTCTCTCATACCTATCGGAATGTTGGCCATTATCCTTCGTTTTATAAGTTAATGGCTCCAAGATGAGAAAAGTGTCCGTTTTGCTCCGGAATGGCTGTCCGCTTTAAAACGGAATCACTGTCCGTTTTGAAACGGAACGGGTGTCCGTATTAATCCGGAATGACTGTCCGCTTTCCAGCGGAATGGGTGTCCGTTTTAAGCGGAATATGCA
>NZ_FPJE01000016.1 GCF_900119185.1 Sinomicrobium oceani
TGCATATTCCGCTGAAAACGGACAGGTGTTCCGTTTCAAAACGGACACTTTTCTCAAAAACTTTCGGTTAAATTAATTAAATTTTTTTTACTGTTCTTTTCTAAATTTTCTCATGGATTCCCCTTGCAATTCTATTCTGTAAGAACCATTAGTTAATCTATCTAATATTGCATCGGCAATAGTGGGTTCCTTAAAGCAGTCAAACCAAGCCTTTACAGGTAGTTGTGAGGTGATTATTGTGGATGAACTTCCATGGCGCTCATCCACCAGGTCCAAAAGCATATTACATTGTTTATGATCAATTTGTTTGAGCCCAAAGTCATCGATAATTAAGAGTTTTGTCTTGGCTAATTTGTCCATAAACTCAAAATAGCTGCCATCAGCCTTGGCCAGTGTCATACGATCCAGTAGCTTATTAGCGGTATAATAGATGGTTTTGAGTTCCTGGCTACAAGCTTGGAAGCCTAAAGCACAAGCAATAAACGATTTGCCGACTCCGGTGGGTCCTGTAATGATCAGGTCTTTTGATTTTTTGATCCAGTCCCCCTGCTGCAAACGCAAAAGCATGTTTTTATCCATTCCTCTGGGTTGATGAAAATTGATTTGTTCAAAAGATGCTTGTTGTTTAAATCGGGCCTGAGTGATCAGGCGTTTTAGTTTTTTATTGTACCGATTCTCGTACTCTGCTTCGATAAGATGAGCGATAAGCTCATCTAAGGAGAAGTTCTTCTCCAAGGCATTTTCGGTAAGTTCCCGGTAGGCTTGTGCAAACCCGTTTAAGCGCATGGTATGCAGCTTTTCAAAAGTGGCATTAATATTCATATCTATTGGTTTTAATTAAAATGTTCTTTTCCTCTGATGTTGGTGTGTACTGGTAACTGGAATAAGTCTAAAGGTTCTTCTTCCAGATCAAAGGTTTTGTTGTTCAGGGTGTTTTTGATAAACTTATACTGCAAGCAGTTCAGTTCAAGTGCCTTTTTGCAGGTTTTTATATAGTTGGACTTGGGGTGTTTTTTGGCCAGATTCAACAGTCCCATACAGCTTCGGTAAGCCTGTTCGGGATGATCGCGACTGTCCAGGACCTTAGTGATGAGTTGTTCTACTTCAGGGCCAATGGATCGGCCCCAGCGGATAAAACGATCCGGGGTCCATGCGGCCTGGAAGTGATGATGGGCCGGGCGATGTTTACTCTTTGTGGTATATTTATAGGGGGTGTGGTCGCGCCGGTGCAGCGCAATCCTTTGGTGATCAAAATAAGCCTCCAGGTAACGGTCGGTATAGATGACCCTGAGCTGTTTTCCCGTATACTGAAAAGGGACACTATAATAATGTTTGTCTTCTTTTAAATAAATATGATGATTGTATTGCACCTTGAGTTTGCAAAAGTGTTTTAATTCATACCATGTAGTGGGCAGCGGCTTTAACTCTTTTTTCTCCACCTGGTCAAAGAGCATTTGCCGGCTAAAGGGTTTGTTTTGAAAAGACTTTTGATTGTGTTTATCCAACTGATCCCAAAGGGCTTCATTGAGTTCTTCTATAGAATAAAAGACCTGATTGCGCAAAGGGGCATAGATACGCTGATAGGCAATGCGCACAAAGTTCTCCGCTAAGGCCTTGTCTTTTGGGTGTAAAGCTCTGGCCGGTAAAATAACGGTTCCGTAATGCGCGGCAAAATCCTGATAGGTCTGATTGATTTCAGGTTCGTATTTATGGGATTTACTCACCGCAGCACGTAAACAATCCGGGACAATGGCTGCCGGAGCACCTTTATAAAAACGAAGGGCATTTTGATTTACGGCCACCCAATCGGCTTTCTTTTGCGAGGGGACTGCTTCAATATAACACAACTGGCTACAGCCAAGAACACTGACAAAAATTTCACAAGCTTTTCGTTTACCAGTGGTCCGATCCGTGATATAAAGTTTCTGTCCTGCAAAATCCACAAAGAGCTTATCGCCAGCCTTATGCTCCATATGCATACTGACTTTGCTCTCTTTACGCCAATGATAATAATGATGGCAAAATTGGCTGTATTCATAGCCTTCTTTATGGATCTGCCGGTATTCTTCCCAAAGCAGTTGCAGGGTTACCCCTACCTTTTTAAGCTCCTTTTCAAAATAAGGGAAAAGCTTTTCTAAAACAATGTATCGGGGATTTTGGGTTTGCTTCCTGATATTGAGTAAGTGGATGAGCTCACTGTCACTCATCCCGGAGATTCCCCTAATGGGAAGACCACTGCTTTTAAAACCCGCAATATACTGGCTGGCTGCGGTTTTACCGATGCCTACAATTTTAGCCGCCTTTCGGCCACTAAGCCCTTGCTCAAAATATAAACGTAATAGTTCGCGTACTTCTCTCATACCTATCGGAATGTTGGCCATTATCCTTCGTTTTATAAGTTAATGGCTCCAAGATGAGAAAAGTGTCCGTTTTGCTCCGGAATGGCTGTCCGCTTTAAAACGGAATCACTGTCCGTTTTGAAACGGAACGGGTGTCCGTATTAATCCGGAATGACTGTCCGCTTTCCAGCGGAATGGGTGTCCGTTTTAAGCGGAATATGCAGATATAATTACCAGCACTGGAATACAAATAGTCCCCCGCACGCTCCACAATACCTGTTCTTACAGGATTTAAATGGAGATAGTCTAACTTAGACCACAGAAATTTTTCGCTATAAACCTCTTCGGAATGGTTACCGTATTGCCAGAATTGGTATGTTTTATTCCTGGAATGCGTACTGGCTGCCCTGGCAAATCGTTCCAGCATCCATTCCCTCCTGCTTTCCGGTACGGTTTGTATTTTTTCCAGAATGGTCTTGGCAGTAAACTTCTTAAAATCTCGTAACAAACCCGATAAGTCCCCGGCTTCCGACTGTACCACCATATGCAGGTGGTTGCTCATAAGCACATACCCATATAGTAGCATCCCTTTATTAACCATACAAAACCGTAAGCTGTCCAATATACAGTCTTTATAAACTTTCCTTGTAAATACATCTATCCAATCCACCACGGTCAGGGTAATAAAGTGTGGTTTGGAAGCGTCACGTATGCTATATCCTTCTGGCATGGCTTTGTTCCTTTTAGAAGCAAGTTACAAAAAACGTGATTTAAGCCTGTAAATATCGTTTTTGGAAGCCCCTCAGAGAGGAGCACGACGTATTGGCCGTCATCGATGTGCAGTGAACTGCGAAGTCGAAGACATTCGCAGAGCCTACAACACTTCGTTGAGCGGGAGTAATATACCGACTGCCAACTGAGTACTTTACTGTCAAAAAGGGCTTTTACAGGCAATTGATACCACTGAACACCCGTTTTGAGTTTGTAAAGGATGGCATTAACGATCTCAACCAATGGAACCGTCGGAGCAAATCCTCGATTCGTCTTTGGTATGTAAGGGACTATTTCCAATGCTATTGTATCTTTGTCAAGTACAGAGTACATAAAGGGTTGGTTTTGATAATTGTATGTTTCGCAACACAAATATCTGCAACCCTTTTTTATTTTTAAAAAAAGTTTAAATCACTTCTATATCTAAAGTTATCATAAAATCTCAAAATAGGAATAGGTCTATTTTTATAATATTCATCATCTGATACTAATTTATCATACATCCTTTCATTGGATGAGAAATTATCTTCTCCCATATAGGTTCTATAAAGCCTATAAATTCCCACTGTATTAATTCTACTATTTTCATTATTATTTCCAGAAGAGATTAAACTAAATTTAGGTTTTTTAGGCCAAAACCCTCCTTCGCTTGTGTGAATCCAAGTTTTACATGAAAAAATAGAACCCAAAATAAACATTAATACTAATAATACTCTATTTTTTACCATAGCGAATAAGAGTTAGGTGATTGATATTGAAAATATGGCTTCCAATTCCAGGATTGATTTCTGAACCCCGCTCTGCGAAGTTTACAACTTCGCAGCCCAAACCTTCAATAAAAAGAAAAAAACGAAAAACGCCTCTCTGTGGCGTATCCCTGTTTCTCACAAGTCTTACTTCATTTATTGCTGCAAAGACGTGGTCAATGAAGAATACTCCCTGTAATGGTGCAAAAAGGTAAAACCGGGATGATTCCGGGCCTTGTTGACCCCTTCAAAATAAAGCATTAACGCATTATAGCGATCGTTCTCTATGGTCGTATAGGCTGGAAACTGGGCTCGTAAAGCACCCTGGTCAAAAGACAATAATGCTTCCAGGGTATATTTACTGGCCTTGAAGAGTTTTATATAATGATTGACTGTATTGCGGGAGAGCCCTAAAGTGGTTCCTATGTTGCGATTGCTAAAACCGTCTAAGTGTAATCGGATGATTTGCTTTAAGTCCATTGGATCAAGTGTGTCGGCCATGCTGCTTTTTAACAGCAAGGTATTTATACTTGATCTTTCCCAGTGGCACCATTCAAACCGAAAGAAATGGCACAAATCAAAACGTTAATCCCTAACACCGGTATAAAGTGGCATCATTTGAACCGTTACACTGGCACAAAACGAACCGTTACCGCCATTACGTAGTGGCACAATTTAAACCGAAACCCCTGGCATTAACCAGCCATTTTTACTGGCACAAATTGTTCCGAGATATCCAGTCATGAAGAGAATTGTGAAGAAGAGAACTTTTCCTTCAATACCAAAAGAATAAATTTCGTATTACCAATCAAATATCTTTTCCACATCCTTCCGGGTTCCTGGAGAAAACGATAAAACCATTCCAGGCCGGCTTTTTGCATCCATATAGGGGCACGTTTTACTTTTCCGGCCACTACATCAAAGCTACCGCCAACTCCCATAATAAAGTTTACACCGGATAGTAGCTTCCTGTTTTGATATAAAAAATTTTCCTTAGTAGGCGAACTAATGGCCACAAACAGCATGTGAGCACCACTATCCGAAATCTGCCGGGCTATATCCTTCTCTTCTTCTTTTTTGAAATATCCGTTGCGATAACCTGCAATAATATCAGGAGAGTATTGCTCCTTGTACTTTTCAACAACTTTCATGACCACTTCTTCTTTTGCCCCGAAAAAGAATATTTTATATCCTTTTTCATATGCCATCCCCACCAAATTAGTCATGAGGTCGATTCCCGCCACCCGTTCTTTCAGGGGCTTTCTCAAAAACTTAGAGGCCCATACTACAGCCTGGCCGTCTGCATTGATCAGGTCACTTTCATTGACACTTTTGCGTAGTTCCAGGTCTTTTTGCATGGCAACGATTTTCCCTGCGTTGACTACAACGTGGTGGAGTTGTTGTTGCTTTGTAATGGTGTTTTCTATCTCTCGCAGGGTTTCCTGCATGGAAAGATTATCTATTAAAACATTCAAAAGTTTAATTTTATGACTCATTTATTTAATCTCATCTTTTGAAGTAGACAGAAAAATTGTGACTAAAAGCGGGAACAAAACCTCCCCACTATGGCGTTTCAGGAGTGATTCGGACATCATGAATAATAAAAATACAACTAAAATCAACATGTAAGTCAGCTCTCTGCCTAATAGCATTGACCTAAAAGAATAAAAAAAGATATACGAAAGTGCAGTTAAGCCGATAAGTCCAAAATACAAAAGCTGTTCTAAAAACTGATTATGAGCATTATACTCATTTTTAGCAGCAATCTCATAACCTGCCTTTTTATATTCCTCCACCAACCCTTTATGCCCATCTCCTGTACCTTTCCCTAAAAAAATATTTCCCTCTAGATATGACTTTCCAACCGCCTCCCATAAAATTACTCTTTCATTAATATTAGACGCTTTTTCATGACGGATTCTAGTTTGTAAATTGGGGGAAAAAAAAACTAATGGAAGACAAGAAATGAAAAAAAAGCCAAAAAACACATGCTTTTTCTTCATCGACTTATAAGACCAAACAAATCCGAGGATTAGTACAACCCATAAACTAATAAAACTAATTTTTGCACTAATCATGTATAATATGAACAACATATATATAATTGCACATAAATTCAACCAATCTTTTAACTTTAATCGAGATGATAATTTTAATTTATTGGTCACATGAATTATGGACACACATGTAAAGAGTGAAAAATACGTCGTATGGATACCTAATACCTTTGCAAAATCCAAGTAATAGAAATAATCTCCTAAACCATTATACATCAACCAAAACGCCTTTAACAAACCTATTAAAGATGCTATAATTGTAGCAATGGAAAAATAATCCAATAGAAAACCAACCTTTTCTTTAGTAATCCCTTTTACTGAAAAAAAAATTAAAGGGAAAATTAAAAAAGGTATAAATAAATCGGAAAGCACTCCATGAAAAGAATCGGTATAAAATAACCCGAGAAGAGAAATCCAAAAAAGACTTGAAACAATCAAAAAAGATCTCTTATTCTCTTTTAAATATTTTCTCTTACTGGACAAAGAATTATAAAATAACCAGTAAATACACAGAACAATTATACTTTGGGTATTTAAACTATATTTAGGAAATGGTATAGTAATAAAAACTATAGACAACAACCCATAAAATATCTTTTCTTTTAAAATTGCTCTACTGTTACTCAATGCTTTTTAATATTTCTTTTATGTATACTCTGTACCCCTCCTTAGATAAATCATATGTATTATCCTCTCGTATCTCACTTCCTCCGACTAAATTCTCTAAATCAATTAAAATTATTTTTTCATTTTCATTCCATTGCTTCATAAATTGATTTTTCTTTAAAATCATCGGGTTCAATTTACAATTAATCTGTGGCCATGTATTGATAATTACCTTTCCATTCCTAAGCAATAATTTATTTATCAATTTTTCATATTTATAAAAATCCTTTTTCTCACTCAACTTTCCTAGAAACACTATATAAAACGAGACATTTGGTGTATGAAAGTAATCTTTTTTATAATCAACCGGATCATAAAAATATCCATAAATATCTTGTTTAGACCCAATGAAGTTTACTTCCCTATTTTTCATTTTAATGCTACGTCTAAGAGATCTATACCTACCCCATTTATTATCCGTATTACCTATAAAACAAACATTTATTCCTTCATTATTTCGCTTGTAATTTAGTTTTATCTCATTAACTTCTGCTTTCTTTATATTCTTATTTTCAGGTATTTTAGTAAGCCATATCCCTCCTTTTAAAAATAATACTGAATCCCTTACTATTTTATATTCATGTCTAAAATAATACTTCTTACCTTCAGAGGTTATCAATTCTATGGTATTGCTATTCTCTACATGACTTAAATCATCTTTATCATATTCGATTCCTACTGAATTATGCGTAACAAAATATATTCGTTTGACTCCATAACGATTAATCAACTCTTTTTTTTCCCAATCAAAATCCATTTGGGGAAACTCTCTATATCCCTTTACTTTAAAATCTATAAGTATATATATAGCTATTAAGCTAAAAATAAATACATAAAACCTAATGGAGGGAAAACACTTCACTGCCAGTCCTTATTTTAAATAGCACTCTAATAATTTATTAAAAACATTGTCAGTATTAAACTCTTCAAAGCTATTCCACGCATTTAAAGAATAATTTTCATAATTTTTTTCATCCAATAATTTTATTTTATCGAGTAACTCGTCTGAATCCTTCGGTTTTATCAAAAAGCCATTATAATTATGGATTATTATTTCATCTATTGCCTTCCATTTAGTAGTAATCACCGGCATTCCGATGGACAAGGATTCAATAATAATTCCAGGATACCCTTCTCCTTCAAAAAATGTAGGCAGTAGGAGAACATCGTATTTCTTAAGTATTTCAATTACCCTATTTGCCGGTACCACACCTTTGTATTTACAATTTCTTTTATTCAGCTCTTCCTCTGCATAATCTCCTTTACCAATAGGGCCATAAATATCTACACTATAGGAAGCATCTAGATTCTCAAATGCTTTCAAAATAGTTCCAATTCCCTTTTCCTTAATAACCCGAGAAATAAACACAAATTTTTTGCTATACTTTTTTTTTCGGTTTTCCGTAAAAACAGTTTCTCTAGAATTTGGCAACCATAAGAGACTAGTAGTCTTCTGAAAATTGAACTTCTTAACAAGATTTTTGGTTTCAAAAAGCACATAATCACTTCTAAAAATTGTATTATTTATGAATGATTTGAGTACAGACGGTAAAGAATTGTATTGATTATCAAAATTTCCTCCAAAAAAATGAACTACTATTTTCTTGTTATTGAACCTAGCTATCCAAACCAACAAAGGAGATAGGCTGATATTCATATCCGGTGTCGAATGTATACTAATAACATCAAATTTCCTAAAAAGGACAGGAGCTTTAATTAACAGAATAATAAAATCTAAAATTTGAAATTTTGGTCTCCAGTTTTTTCTAAATTGGTAATGCTCAATACACAGACTGTTTTTTTTTATCAAATAATTTAATATTCTTTCAGATAGTACTGTGGCCCCTCCTATAGATCGCTTGTCCGGTACGGGAATATTAGCAAGAAATAGTACTCTTAATTTTCGATGATTTTCCATAATATATTATAGGATATATTAATAACATGGATATCGATAAATACACCAAATTATTAAGAGAATATGTAAATAACGCATCCAGGAATAAAGCAATATAAACAATGAGGATAATCTTCAAGTATTTTACATTCAATTGTTTCAATTTAAAAAGAGGAACAAAAAAAATTAAAAGATATAATGTTGCACCAATAAAACCAAGTTCAACAAATAAATGGGGGTAATACGTATCTGTTGTTTGTAAATTAGGTAGGCCAAACCAATTAAAGTTAACCTCTTCATAAAAAGGAGAATTATATTTTGTTGACGCCGGACCTCCAAAAGCTCCTAAACCCTCACCAAATAAAAATCCGGTTTCTCTAAACATTATTCTATAAGATTCTGATCTAGCCGAAGTTCCTTCCAATATATAAGCTCGTAACCTAACGATTGCATTGTCAACAAAAAATACAACTTTTAATGGGAAAGCTATAGTTACTATGAGAAAGGTAAACAAGGAAGTTACAAAAATTTTCAATTTATTCTTGGCCAAGAAAAATAAGAGTACAAAAAAAGTGACAATCCCCTTAAAAGACAAACTTAAAAACAAAAAAACAACAGTACTAATTAGAAGTATTTTTTTGAATTTACCTTCATAAAGAAAACTAATTAAAAAATACATTATTATATTGAAGAATCCAAAAACACTAAAAAAACCCATCAATCCTGTAGCTCTCAGAATGCCAGACACGGCAGGAATATTCACCCGTCCAGTAGGAGAGTATATATAAAACCATTGGTCTATCCCTTGCCACCACAACAAATAGTTAATAATCTGCGCAATATAATTTAGTATCAAAAAAAACAGTAGAAATTTAAATATTACCTCAAACTGCTTTCTTAAAGTATAACCATAAAATAAAACTACTATAGGAAATAAATATCTAAATAATTCTTCACAAGCAGCACGATAACTAAAAGAAGCAAAAAAATGAACTATTAAAAAAGGTACTACTAAAAAAGAAAAAAAAACAAGTTTCTTGTCCAATTTTCCATAAACTATCGCAATTATGACCATAAGTATAACTGATACCAACTTTAAAACAAGACCGGCGACAGGATATACAAACCTAAAATATTCCGATACAAAAATTAATAAAATTGGAAATATTACAACTGTATTCTTTATGGATATTTTCAAGACCGAGAAACTATTAATTCAATAGATTTTTTGTTATTAGCACATTCCGAATATCACTAATATATTTTTCCCTATCATAAAAGTTAGTAAAAACCTCAGAATATTCTTTATGCATATTAGCATAATCGAAATTTACCTCATTTTCAAACAATAAAATTTGCTCTAATGCATTTTGCAAATTAAAATTATCGGATAATTCAATTTTATATTTGACATTATCAAGATATATTTTAAAAGCATCTATTACTCCAGAGTAAATAGGCACGACTCCCGACGCCATATAGGTATTAAGTTTATTTGGGGTAGAAACTCTGTTTATCGTAATATCTTCCCTTATAAGAAAGCCATATTTAAATTTTAATAAATAATCAGGAAGTTCTTTTAACGAAACATAATTCACCTTTACATTATCTAAGCCATATTTAGCTAATAATTCTTGTGCTTTAGTTTTTTCTTTAGTAAGTATTTCTAAAGAAGCATTTGGAATTTCCCCATTGATCTCTTTAAATAATTTCAACGTTTCTTCAATACATTGCCACTTCGATAATGAACCAATATAAACAAAAGAAATCTCATCTCTCTTCTTATGAGTAAAATCACCGATCTCTGCATTAAAGCAAGGCATTATGTAGTAATTTGCACCGTTATAATTATATTTTTGCCGGTAGTGCTCAAGCATAGCACAGGAGACAAAAAAATTGTACTTACAGGTTTTTAAGGCAAACCATTCCATTAAAGTATAAACATAATATCTCATCTTACTCTTTTGCCACATCAAGGATTCTTCCGGAAGTATTCCCTGATACCAGTTAACAATAATTGCTCTTGGGTTAAATATCCTTGCGAAAAAATAATCTTTCACAAAATAAGTAACTATCATATCGGCATTTTTTAACTTCCTAATATTATCCGTAATATTCAACTTCTTTTCGCCAGTCAATGCTTCATTAATTATTTTTAAATATACAATGACCGCATCACTAATAGTTTCAAACTTTGTTAAATAGAAAATAACCTTCAATTGTTAAGATGTTTTTTTATTTGAGTTAAATAATTGTCATTATTTTTCAATTCTTCTATTTTAGAATGAAAATTAGATCTATTTATTCTGATAATTTCAAGTATTTTATTTATTACAACTTCAGAATTATTAAACTGCTCTAGGTCAATAACAAATTCATCACTTCCATATATTAAGTTAGCCATCCCTAAAGATTTCTTACTATAGGATAAAAATATGGCGGGCACAAAAGAAGTAACTGCATTTACGGCACAATGCATTCTTGCAGCAAGAATCAAATCACATTTAACAATCTCTTCCTTAATTCCTATAAACCCCGGGTCGTTTTCCACAATCTGTATTTTTTCAGGAAAATCCTCAGAGACTTTACTTTTTATTTCCAACAGATATCCATAATCATCATCTTTAATATTTTTGGATAAGACATGTGGCAATAGAATTACAGAACAATTTAACTTTTTAATTATATCTTTGATCGTTTGAGTTTGACTATCAATAGCTTTTTTTACATCATCTGTATAATAAAGAGTGGATAAAGGACTCAAATTGATCCCAATAGTAAAGATATCTGTTGTATCATCAGATAGTTGTTTCACTTTATTTGGAGCCACACTAAATGCAGGATCGGGACAAAAAATTGTATTTTTGTCAATCCCTATCTGATTCAAGTATCTCACAGTTTCTAGTTCCCTACAAACAATAAGAGAAATATTATTTAAGTGTTTTTGAAACTTTTTTAAAATTTTTGGGTGTCTATCAAAAGGCCCAATAGAACATCCCCAAAGAATATACTTTTTACCTTTTTTAACCGCTATATCACCAAATTTCATTAATGAGTAAGGGTAATAACCTTCTGAGCTAATTGTATACATATCTCCGCCAATAGAAACAATAACATCATAATTGTCTATTAGATCAAAAGAATCTATATACACCGGATAATCCACATTGACAAAAGATAATAACTTTCGAATACCACGCTTAATAATACTATTGTGGAAAGGACGTTCTATTATTTCTATATCACATCCTTTTAACCGCTTACTATCCTCTTCTACATTAAAAGATGCATAAAAAAAAGTTGCCTCCGGAAAAACAGTTTTCAAATTATTAACCGTCCCTCGTACAATAGCTTCACACCCATAGTTATATACACCCCAAATTCCGTATAATAAAACTTTCATGATCTTATCTTCAATTTTCTAAGCCAATATTTTTTTCTAAATAAATGTTCTATTCTTGTATAAAGCAATAACTTCTTCTTTGTCCCGTAAATCTTTTTCTCAAAACCCATTCCCCCATTATTTCTCTCTTCAAGCCAATACTGAGTACTCTCATTCTGAATTTTCTGTCTTAAGCCAAAAATTCGGGATTTTAAAGGATTCTCGAAAAAAACTCTTTTAGTCCTTTTTGGGGGAACAATATGCGCCTTTTCCGAAGCCCATTTTAAGCGATAGGATAACCCTATTCTCCTATGATTATAATTGCCTTCCTGAGATTTAAAAACTTGTTTTGAAGAAATTTGTTTACAGGATAATTCTCCTATATCAATCCCTTTCTCTATTAAATTATTTGAAAAAACTGTTCTTGTTATGATAATACTATGTCCTCTTCCATCTTTACTGAACGGGGGAATCCATGCATCTCCCAATGAAATATCAGCTAATTCTCCCGATAAATCCTCACAAAAGTCGCAAGCATTTGGCTTAAAATACCCTGTTCCCCACATATCCCCAACCTCTTTCATCGGTATTGAACGTGGTTTTTGTTCTCCTTTTTTAATACAAGAAAAAGAATAATCTGATGCACTTGATTTGATGTCTTTAACACGATATTTGGGTGTAGTAATTTCACCATGTTTCACATTCACTTTGGAAGCCAAATATTCAGTAAAAAAAGAACTTTTTAATCCTCCACAAAAAATACTGATCGTAAACTTAATACAACCCCATCTTTTCGGGTTATTAATTTGAGCTAACCTTATCGCTTTAATGGTACATGGCAACCCAATTATCGCATACTTCCCTCCTTTTAGTTCTGTCAATTTTAAAACTTCACTGACCTCTATTGGATAATATTTTGTTTTAGTTGTTAAATCTAATTCGCCTATATCTTCAATTATAGTATATTTAAAAAACCTCTCTTCATCTGAATTATCACCGATAGTTGCAATTACGTAATCTACTATTTTATTTTTTAATAATTCTCTAAGCAACCATGTAGCTACTCCTCCAGATGATGCTTCCTCTCTAAATGCTGAAGCATAGCCAGCATATAATGAATAATATCTGCCGAATGCCTTAGATAAATTATAAGAACTATCCTGTATCCCTATTTTAACTGATATGTCTTCTTCAATCTTTAATTCCTCATCAGGAAAAGGATTAAAAGGACAAACTTTTAAACAGTTTCCTGTTTCATCGCAATGATCTTGTATCATAAAAGGTTCATAAGTCCCTTTTTCTCCTAATCTTACTTTTAAGCTTTCTGAAGGACAGACCGCAACACACATTCCACAGCCCACACATAAATCATTAGCTACTACGCTGGAAATTACATTCTTCATTTTTAATCCTTTAATAATAAATTGTAAAAAAGTCCAACAAAAGTGATAAATAAGATTACAAGAGCAAATATTCTAAAGATAACATTTTCAAAACTATAGTTATAAAAAACAATAAAGGTCCCTGAAAAAATTATCCAAATTAGTATTGCCCACCTGGACGTAATCAGTGTCAAAGGAATAATTTTCTTCTTTATATAGATTGGAATTATTAAGATCGTATTTATTACGTATGCAATAAAATAAGAATAAGCCAGAGTTTCTGCATTTTTATTTTTTACAAAATAAAAAAATAACACTAATAAAGTTCCCCAAACTAAATTGCTGAAGAAACTAAACCACATTAAACTATTCACAATCATGATCCGCGCAATTCCTTGTTTATAAAGGATAATTGTAGTAGTAAGCATAATTAAAAATAATGTTTTCCGATAATTATCGTCTCCCGTATATTCCTCTCCCAGAAAAACATTAAATATAGATGGAAAAAAAAGTATGGGAAGAACCATACACGTTCCTATTGCCCAAGGAATTATTAGATTCAATTTTTCAATTCTTTTGTCCTTTTTTTCTTTCACCATAATTGTTATTAATGGTGCATCCAGCGTTGCAGTAATCATTAGTATCATGTTTTGAAAAAGTATTATTGCTGCATAAAGTCCTAACTCTTTGTATCCGCTTGGTTGGTTTACCATAATAGTGTCCACACCCCATTTAAATGGAATAACCATTACTCCGGTTAAAATCGCTGGCAAAGTAAACTTCTTGAGAATCTTAACTTCATCTTCAAGTTTAAACGCAAACTTCAGTCCATACTTTATCATATTTCTTTTTAGAAAGGTTCCTCCTAAAAGCACTAAAATAAAAGTGCTAAAAGTAAACCCCGCAAAAGTTCCTTCAACTCCGTATCTTATAGTACCTATGTATAATGAGGCAAACAAACAGATACCATACAGGAAACCTATCAATAGAAGCCCTTTAAAATCTTTAAAGCCTTTTAAACAACCTGATATAAGACTATCAACCACACTTAAAAATAAAAGAAAAGAGCTGATTTTTAAAGTATCAGCTAATTCAGCAGAGTTTAAAATATTTTTTGAAATGTATGGCGCTCCAAAAAAAAGTAAAAAACTTAAAATCAACCCAATAAAACAAGAAAAAACAGCTGACCATGTAATGATGCGACTAACCTTATCTTTATCTTTAGTTATTAATTCAGGAATATACTTAGTTGTCGTTAAAGCTATACCTGACCCTGCAAAAATCATGAATAAATTAATAGTAGACCTTATAACTCCAACCTGACCATTTCCTTCCTTACCTAATATTTTTGCCACCATTAACCACGCTACAAAAATTAATCCTTTTGAAATAACAGATGCCAAAAGTGACCAAAAAGAATTTATAGAAAGTTCTTTAAGATCACTGGAGTTGTTTATCTTTCTTAATAGCAGTTTTATTTTTCCCAAACAAGTTCTTTTTTCTAATAGACCCCACAAAAATCCAACACAACCTTATCCTCAGTAATCTTCAAATCTTTGAATTCATTATGACCTACCAAAAACACTAAAATATCCGCCTTTTTCACCGCATCCTTATAGTCAGTCAGCTTAAAGACCTTATGTTCTGAAATATTAGGCTCCACTATATAATACTCTTCATTATTGGCATTCTGTAAAACCTTTTGTACTATATATTTCGCTGGGGATTCCCGTAAATCATCAATATTAGGCTTAAAGGCCAATCCCATTAAAGCTATACTTGGTTTACGCCCATGTCTCAGTTCAAATTCCAGTTTTGCCGTTTGTATCTTCTCGGCACACCAGAAGGCTTTATAATTATTAATTTCCCTGGCTTTACCTATTAATTGCGATTCCATGGGATAATCAGATACGATAAAATAAGGATCAACAGCAATGCAATGCCCGCCAACTCCACAACCCGGTTTAAGAATGTTCACCCTCGGGTGCCTATTGGCAAGTGAAATTAATTCCCACACGTTTACTCCCGCTTTATCACATATAATGGATAGCTCATTAGCAAAAGCAATCTGGACATCCCTTGAGGAGTTTTCCACCAACTTACACATTTCGGCCGTACGTGCATTTGTTCTATGCAGATCTCCTTTTACAAACCTACTATAAAAAGCTGCCGCTTTTTCTGTGGATTTTTGATCTATTCCTCCTATTACCCTATCATTATGAACCAGTTCATACATTACATTTCCCGGCAAAACACGCTCCGGACAATAGGCTATATTAATCTTATCTTTAAGCTCCGGTCGCTCACTATAGATTAATTCCTGCATTTTCTCGGTTGTGCCCACGGGAGAAGTAGACTCAATGATATACAGATCGCCTTCCTTAAGTAATGGTATGACAGCTTTGGTGGCAGATTCCACAAAAGAAATATCAGGTTCATTTTTACCTTTAAAAGGTGTGGGAACAACAATCAGGTAAATATCTGCTTCAACAGGGGTAAGCGCGGCCTTCAAGTACCCGTTTTTTACCGATTCAGCTACTGCCTTATCCAGTTCCGGTTCTATAATGTGTATTTTCCCTTCATGAATCGTCTCCACAACAGAGGGATTTATATCCACGCCATGTACAAACACCTCTTTTTGTGCTATAAGTGCAGCGGTAGGGAGGCCTATATATCCCAAACCAACCATGACCACCTCGGGTTTCTTCATTGCTTTTTTCTTATAATAAATTATAGCTCTATTTTAAAACCTGAGTCAATGAGCTTACATTACTTATGTATTCCACTATTCTTCTACATGCTTCCCCATCTCCATATGGATTATGATTTTTACTCATAGCATCATATAACTCGACATTATTCAATAATTTTTCCGTCTCTCTGACTATTTTTTCCTTGTTGGTACCAACAAGGAACACCGTTCCGGCTTCAACAGCTTCCGGTCTTTCTGTGGTATCCCTCATAACCAATACAGGTTTGCCAAGGCTAGGGGCTTCCTCCTGTACTCCCCCGCTATCCGTAACTATTAAATATGCCTTTTCCATAAGCCATACAAAAGCAGGATAAGATAAAGGCTTTATTAAGTTGATATTATCTACTTCAGCAAGTAATTCATATACCGGCTTCTGTACATTAGGGTTTAAATGTACCGGATAAATTATCTGAACATCGGGATTCTCTTGTGCTATTTGTTTCAGGGCTTTACAAATGGCTATAAACCCTTCTCCGTGATTTTCTCTACGGTGACCGGTAACAAGAATCTGTTTTTTCCCTTTTTTAATCAGCTCTTTCAAATACTCTATTTCCTTATCCTGAAAATCCGTTTGTTTTACTTTATCTACACTATAAAATAAGGCATCAATGACTGTATTACCGGTGACAACAATATGCTCTTCCTTTTTATTTTCCCCAAGCAGGTTATTTTTTGAAGTCAGGGTCGGAGCAAAATGTATATCCGAAACTACACCCGTAACACATCTGTTCATTTCCTCCGGAAAAGGGGATTGCATATTATACGTTCGTAATCCCGCTTCTACATGGCAGACCTTGGCACCCGAATAAAATGCCGCAATACTTGAAGCCATAGTAGTTGTCGTATCTCCGTGCACATAAACAAAATGAGGTTTAAATTCCTCTAAAACTTCTTTCAGGCTGCTAATGATATCCGCAGTAAGTGAATATAAATTCTGACCAGGCTTCATAAGGTTCAGGTCATAGTGCGGAATAATATCGAAAAAAGAAAGAACCTGGTCCAGCATTTCCCTGTGTTGAGCTGTAATACAAACCTTAGTATCAAACTGATTGGGATGTTTCTGAAACTCTTTTACCAAGGGGGCCATCTTAATGGCCTCTGGTCTTGTTCCAAAAATAATCAGGTTTCTTATCTTATTCATTACTGCTTTACTTTTAAGAGTCAATACTAAACATACAAATATGTCGGTCCATTGCCTTCTCCTCCAAGACGCCCCATTCCCCAAACCGTTGCTTAAAAACCCGGTCTAATTTCATAAAAACATCTTTATCCCCCTCCACCTCCGCGCAAAAGTACGATAATCCTGTAAAGTTCAAAGGGGAAAGTCCTATGCAAATACAAAACGTAGGCTTTATCCTCATTTTGCGTACATTTGAATCTTTAAACTTCGTCAAAATGCATATTCATCATATCGAAACCCGTCCTTCCATACTCAATCATTTTATAGCACAGGTACGCGATTGTTCGGTACAGACCGATCGTATGCGGTTTCGCCGTAACCTGGAGCGCATCGCGGAGATCCTGGGGTACGAAATGAGTAAATACCTCGAATACCGGGAGCAAACGGTCACCACTCCGCTCGGAGAAAAGAAGGTCCCTATGCTGGCAAGAGACATGGTGATCTGCTCTATCCTCAGGGCCGGACTTCCTTTTCACAACGGGTTGCTCAATTATTTCGATCACGCCGAAAACGCATTTATTTCTGCTTACAGGCACCACACCGGAACGAAAGACGAATTCGAGATCCTGGTAGAATACCTTTCCGCACCTTCACTGGAAAACAAAACACTACTCCTTGCCGATCCCATGCTCGCTACCGGGCAGTCTTTCGTATCTGTTTACGAAAGCCTGAAAAAACTGGGAACCCCTGCCGAAGTACACATCCTTGCCGTGATCGGCGCCAGGCCGGGTATAGCACTCCTCGAGAAACACTTCCCCCCGGAAACCCACCTGTGGATCGCAGCCATAGACGATACCCTCAACGACAAAGGCTATATCGTACCCGGGCTTGGCGATGCCGGAGACCTGGCATACGGGAATAAATTACAGCATTGAAAACCTGTTTATAGCATCACTTAAAAAGGGGTTGATATACCAGACATTTCGCGGGTAAGGCTGATATTACCCGGAACACTTAGCTGTCGTTTTGCCTTTAGCTTAAACAAACAATAGTATCACGGGAAGGGCTACGAAAACCCATAGTACAAATTCCTTCCACCATTTTCTGGTAAGCAATTGCAGGTAGTTGGCCATAAGCACGGCAGCCGGAAAAAAGGTAAAAACCACCTCATCACTTTCCCTGTTATTGGAAATCGCCGCTATACCCGACGCGACGAGCAGGGTAATGACCACCAACAGCAGGGAGGACTGCAGTGCCGAAGGCTTTGACTTGTAATTGGCCAGGAATACCGCAAGCGACATAAAACTGAACAGCGCGATCAGGACCAGCGGAATAACAAATCCCGCCGTTGTGGTCCGGGCACTGTAAAAACTCACGGAAAACGGAAACGTTTGCCGGACCCAGGCCATATCCGAACACCAGGCCACGTAAGTCACCAGCAGTAACCCCACGACAAATACAGCGACAAAAGGCACCAGCCAGTTACGGTAATCACCGATACGGTATACCAGTACAGCGGCAAATACGACAACGAGAAATACCAGGGTCCATTCGTAAAACAATCCTGCAACACAGATCCACAAAGCAGCATCGAAGATCTTCTGTTTGATCTGTATCAGCGAGCGGATACTGATCATCCGTCTCAGGGCAAGCAAGACAAAAAGATTGGCCATAATAATCTCCGGGCTTCTGAAAATCTGTGGAAATGCACAGAGAAACAATACAAAGAGCAATGCTCCATACGCATTGCCCTCGCAAAGTGTATTTTTACGGATGATAAAGTTTACCAGGAATACACTGAATACGACAACGAGAAAGGTAAAAAATCGGGAAAGCAATTCCCCTCCGGTCCACACGGTATCGTAAAGATAAAACTGTGTGATCCAGTAGAAAAAACCCACGTACAGTACGATCAACAAAAAGTTTATGGGTTTGGCCCCGTTAAAAAAACTGGAAATCATGTGGTTTTTTATTTTTTACAACGTAAAAAACGTAAATTTGCTGCGTAAATATAGTACAACTTTTACCTTTCGGCGATGAAATGCCTTTTTGCTTCCCGGTTATCTGTACGGGATCGGATATAAACAAGGGATTATCCCGCCGAAAACGATTAAATATAAACACATGAAAGACTTTTTGGACAGCATTCAGTACTTGTTTGAACATGTACTTTTTTTACCCCTGAACTGGTTGCGTAATGTAGAGCTTGAAAACTGGTGGGCTGCAAATGCGCTCAACTGGATATTTATCATCATCTGTATGGCCGCTCTGGTATATTGGGTGATGCAACTGAAAAAATATAACGATGCCGGTGAAGGGGGCAAGGATATTTCTGCACATTCCTTCCTGAAATAGGCTCGTACATATAAACATAAAATAACAACGGCATTTGAAATAAACATCCTTTCCGGTTGGAGATGTTTATTTCAAATGCCGTTGTTTCAGTATATCGATCGTACATCAAAGGTCGAACCCAATATCTTTTCTGTAATACATGGCATCGAAATGCAGTTTTTCCATATTCTTATAAGACTGCTGCAATGCTTCCTCAGCATCTTTTCCGTAAGAAGTCACAGCGATCACACGGCCTCCGCTCGTTATGGTCTTACCGGCTTTGAGTGTCGTTCCGGCATGGAATACCAGAGCACCTTCTACGGCTTCTTCTCCGGTAATCTCCTTCCCCTTCTCATAAGCTTCCGGGTATCCTCCCGAAACGGCCATTACCGTTGTCGCCGTCCGCGGATCGATATCGAGTGTTACCTCATCCAGTTTCCCCTGATGAACAGCTTCAAAGATCTCCACGAGGTCTGTTTTCACCCGGGGCAGCACGACTTCTGTCTCCGGATCGCCCATACGTACATTATATTCTATGACATAGGGGTTATCCCCTACCTTGATCAGTCCTATAAACACAAAGCCTTTATACGGCAGTTCGTCTTCCTGTAACCCGGCCACCGTAGGTTTTACGATCCGGTCTTCTATTTTTTTCAGGAAAGCCTCATCGGCAAAAGGTACCGGCGATACGGCTCCCATCCCACCGGTATTGAGCCCGGTATCTCCTTCACCGATCCGCTTATAGTCTTTGGCCATAGGCAGGGTCAGGTAGTTTTTACCGTCGGTCACCACAAAACAGCTCAGTTCGATACCGCTTAGAAATTCCTCGATCACCACCTTGGCACTGGCATTACCGAATTTGGCTTCGACCAGCATCTTTTTAAGCTCGGTCCTGGCTTCTTCCAGGTCTTCGAGGATCAGTACTCCCTTACCTGCGGCCAGGCCATCGGCTTTAAGCACATAAGGTGGCCGGAGCGTTTCCAGAAAACCGTATCCGGCTTCCAGCTGGTCTTTGGTAAAACTCTGGTACGCCGCGGTAGGTATATTGTGGCGTGCCATAAACTGCTTGGCAAACTCCTTGCTCCCCTCCAACAGCGCAGCTTGTTTTTGCGGACCTATCACAGCAACCCCGCTAAGCTCGGAATCTTCCAGAAAATAATCGTGAACGCCCTGTACCAGGGGATCTTCCGGCCCTACCACGACCATCCCGATATGTTCGCGGAGCACAAGATCCTTTATGGCGTCAAAATCGGTCGCCGCTATATCCACATTGGTTACCGTACCTCCCGAGGCCAGCACGGTTTTGGCCGTTCCGGCGTTTCCGGGAGCGACAAAGAGGCGCTCTACCTTATCGCTCTGGGCAATTTTCCAGGCAAACGTATGCTCTCTGCCACCGCTTCCCAATATTAATATGTTCATCTGTCTGTAATTTTATAGTTTATAGTCGGATATATTTCCTGCTGTTTCAGTCATCTTCCCGGGAAGACAACAGCCGCTTTTATCTTATGGCCATTATGCATATACGGAGCGTACGGCAGACCGGCCGGTACCGTAACCTGTATACCGACATACCTTCCTTATCAGGAGATGGTCTCCCCGTTTTCCGTCTCGGCATCCGGATTCATAAATACGAGTTTCTCCTCGGCATTCTGCGTCATCAGTATCATCCCCTGGCTTTCCACACCTCTGAGTTTTCTGGGGGCCAGGTTAACCAGTACCGTTACTTTTTTACCGATGATCTCTTCCGGCGTAAAGCTCCCGGCAATTCCCGACACTATGGTCCTTATGTCGAGCCCGGTATCTACTTTCAGAATGAGCAGTTTGTCTGCCTTTTTCATCTTCTCGGCCTCGATGATGGTCCCCACACGCATGTCGAGTTTCGCAAAATCCTCGTAGGTAATTGTATCTTTTTGCTGAGCCACCTCTTTTTTCCCGGCTTTGTTATCCAGCTTGGTCTGCTCCAGTTTTTGCAGTTGCTTTTCGATCTCGGCATCTTCGATCTTGGTAAACAGCAACTCGGCCTGATTTACGCGATGACCTGCAGGCAACAGATCTGCTCCCTCCGTTACGGTTTCCCAAGGTGCCTTGGTCCCGGAAACGGGACGCGCGAGCATCTTCTGCAGTTTTTGGGCTGTAAAAGGGAGAAAAGGTTCGCTCAGCACGCTGAGCACCCCGGCCACCTGTAAAGCCACATACATAATGGTCTTTACCCGTTCCGGATCTTCCTTGATCAGCTTCCACGGTTCTTCGTCCGCCAGGTACTTGTTGCCCAGGCGTGCCACGTTCATCAGCTCGCCAAGGGCCTCCCGGAAGCGATAGCGCTCTATGGAGGCAGAAATGATACCGGGATATGCTTTGAGGGCCTCCAGGGTTTCCCCGTCCTTTTCGGAAAAAGCCGCAGGTGCGGGGATGACCCCCTCGTAATATTTGTTGGTAAGCACGATAACCCGGTTGACGAAGTTACCGAAGATCGCTACCAGTTCGTTATTGTTTCTCGCCTGAAAGTCTTTCCAGGTAAAATCATTGTCTTTGGTTTCGGGCGCATTGGCTGTCAGCGTGTACCGGAGCACATCCTGTTTCCCCAGAAAATCCTCCAGGTATTCGTGGAGCCATACCGCCCAGTTTTTGGACGTAGAGAGCTTATTGCCTTCGAGGTTGAGAAACTCGTTTGCCGGAACATTATCCGGCAGGATATAGCTTCCTTCCGCCCGGAGCATCGCCGGAAATATCACACAGTGAAATACGATATTGTCTTTTCCTATAAAATGGACCAGCTTGGTCTCACTGTCTTTCCAGTAAGGTTCCCAGTCTTTCCCTTCGCGTTCCGCCCATTCTTTGGTCGAAGAGATATACCCTATCGGGGCGTCGAACCATACGTAAAGCACCTTGCCTTCGGCGCCTTCCACAGGTACCGGGATCCCCCAGTCCAGGTCGCGGGTTACGGCCCGGGGCTTCAATCCGTCATCCAGCCAGGACTTCACCTGTCCGTATACATTGGGTTTCCAGTCGTTCTTATGTCCTTCCAGTATCCATTCCCGCAGAAAAGCATCATAGCGGTCCAGCGGCAGAAACCAGTGCCTGGTTTCCCGGAGTACGGGCTTGGTCCCCGTGATGGTCGATTTCGGATTGATCAGGTCCGTAGCATTCAGCGAGGTCCCGCAATTCTCACACTGGTCTCCGTAAGCTTCCTCATTCCCGCATTTGGGACAGGTGCCGATCACAAAACGATCGGCCAGGAACTGTCCGGCTTCTTCGTCGTAGAGTTGCTCCGTGACCTCTTCTATAAATTTATCATCATCATATAGTTTACGGAAAAATCCGGATGCCGTTTTGTGATGTACCGGGGCCGAGGTCCGGGAATAATTATCGAATGAGATACCGAAATCGGCAAAGGATTTTTTGATGATCGCGTGGTATTTATCTATAATTTCCTGCGGAGTCACTCCTTCCTTCTTTGCCCGCATGGATATGGCCACCCCGTGCTCGTCACTTCCGCAGATAAAAGCAACATCCTTTCCCCGCAACCGCAGATAACGGGCATAGATATCGGAAGGTACATACACCCCGGCCAGGTGGCCTATATGTATCGGTCCGTTCGTATAAGGTAGTGCTGACGTAATCGTGTAGCGTTTCGGGTGTTGTGGCATCATATATTCTTTTCTTAATTGCGTTAATCTCCAAAAAAGAGGAACCCGGACAACCATCTGGGAGTCCTGTTCCTTACCGTCCGGCACAAATCCGGATGAAGTTGCAAAAATAAGCATTAGGTGTGGATTACATCGTAAAAATCCGGAAATCGTCGCCCTGTTTTGCAGGTAATTTGTTAATTTGCTCTCCGGGATATAAATTACACCTCATCATATTATGTCAAGATATACACCGCATTTTCTCTATGCCCTGCTGTTTGCCTGTACCACTTTCGGACTCTATGCCCAGACCCCGATGCTCTACCCTCCCCACCTCAAAAAAGGAGACACTGTTGCCATTGTAGCCACAGCGCGGAGCTTTCAGCCGGAAGACCTTCAGCCTGCTATCGATACGCTACGCACATGGGGATTGCATGTAGTACTGGGAAAAACCATCGGGCCGGAGTATCATCAGCTTGCCGGAACCGATGAGGCCCGTGCGCGCGACCTTCAGCAAATGCTCGACGACCCGGCGATCAAGGCCATCTGGGCGGCACGCGGAGGCTATGGTACCGTACGCATCATAGATATGCTCGATTTTACCCGGTTCCGGAAAACGCCGAAATGGATCGTGGGATACAGCGATGTCACCGTACTACACAGTCATATTCACACGCTCGGTATAGCAACCCTGCATGCCACCATGCCGATCAATGTAAAAAAGAATTCTGAAGCATCCATGCAGAGCCTGAAGAAAGCCCTGTTCGGAAAAAAACTGAAATACACCCATATTCCGCCCAGAGCGCAGAACCGTACCGGGGTGGCCGAAGGACAACTGGTGGGTGGGAACCTCTCCATTCTATACAGCCTGCTCGGATCGCCATCGGCCATCAAAACAGAAGGGAAAATATTGTTTATCGAAGACCTGGACGAATACCTCTATCATATAGACCGGATGATGATGAACCTGAAACGCAACGGTTATTTCGACAATATCCGCGGGCTTATCGTGGGGGGGATGACCAAAATGCACGATAACAGTATCCCATGGGGTAAAGACGCTGTCGGGATTGTCAGGGACATTGCCAAGGCTTATAATTTCCCGGTGTGTTTCGATTTTCCCGCGGGACATATACAGGACAACCGGGCGCTGATACTCGGAAAAGATGCCGTGCTCAAAGTGACAGAAGACGAGGTATCCCTGGAATTTATAAACCGGAAAAACTAAGTCGTGGACCTGAAGTTCACGGGTCCCGGCAAGTGATACAATTCGGATCATCAGGTTCTAAAAGCCATAAACAGGTAGCCTTAATAACTTACCTACAACCCGACGTATATAACACAAAGAACGCTTACTCTACTTTAACGGTTATCGTAAAATCCCCGGCCCAGGGTTCTCCGGCCATCTGACTCTCTCCTACAGCAAGGATATAGGTTCCCGGACTGTCCAGATCATACTGCAGTTCCTGCCCGAAAGGCCCGTCTGCCGTGCCGTCCGGCATAAAGATCTGGCTGAATCGCAGGTTCGCATGTTTATCTTTGGTTTCGAGACGGGCAGTCAGTTTTCCCGGAACATCGGTACGGAAGAGAAAAAACTTCTTGTCACGCGCGGGTTTGTGTACTTTTTCCCAGGCTTCCCCACCGGCCAGTGCCAGCTTCAGTGTATCGCCAGAGATCACGGTACGTTCCGGGGCAGCGTTACCGGAAACCGTTTTTTTATCCTGCTTTTCTTTTTCCTGTTTACCACCACAGGCCATCAGTACCAGGGTAAGGACGAAAACTGTAGCGTAACCTGTTTTTCTGAAATTCATAACGTATATCTTTTACTTAAAGATACGAAATACCCGACAATAGCACATCCGCCCGTCCGAAAACCATAAAAAAACAATTGTGTAGCACAGAAAATCAATGCTTTACAAACTTTTTATTATTTTTACCTGATCCCCGGGATTCCAATACATCTGACGCGACGGCCAAGTCCCGCTGTGCTGTAGCCGGTTGTTCCCGGGCCTGCCACATGATTTTGCAATGCGACCCCTGAGTATACCACAGACAAAAACACCGCCATGGCAACACATAACGATTTCGGAAAAAAAGGCGAAGAAATGGCCGTACAGTTCCTGCTACAAAACGGGTATACCATTATCGAAAGAAATTACGTCTTTGACAAGGCCGAAATAGACATTATTGCCGAAAAAGAGGATATTCTCGCCGTTATAGAGGTAAAAGCCCGGAATTCGGCAGACTTCGGAAATCCCCAGGATGCCGTAAACCGGAAAAAAATACAACACCTTGTCAAAGCCATCGACCACTATATTGTTACAAATAACATACAGGAAGAGGTCCGATTTGATATTATTGCCATCACCCGAAAAGGAAAAAAACATACCCTGGAACATCTAAAAGACGCTTTTTATCATTTTTAACCCCGGATAAACCTGTATCCGAACCCGGAAAAAGCAGAAATTTCACAAAAACACTTCCTTAAAAACCTACTGTTGTATTTTTTTTATCATTTTATTTAAATTACTATTTGTTTTAAATAAAACAATTTGTTAATTTAGCCCCTGTAAACCAAAACCATTTAAGATGAAAACTATTTCTTCCGTCGTTGAAAATTACATCAAGACAAAACCCTTTTTGCAAAGTGCTCTTGCACAGGGGATTATCAACCTCACGTCGCTTTCCAGAATCATCGGGCCGGAGATCGAAGAACAATTGGGTAAGGAAGTCAGAAGTGGGGCTGTTGTTATGGCACTCAAGCGTTTGTCATCGGATATGGAGTTCAGGGCCACCCATAAAATCCTGAAAGTCCTGAAAAATATCGGTGAGATCACGGTACGTTCGTCACTGACCGATTACACCTTCTTATTGTCTGACACCATTCTCAACAGCCAGGCCAGCCTGCTCAAGGAAGTCAACAAGAACAAAGATGCTTTTTACACCTCATCCCGTGGCGTAAACGAGACCAATATCGTGGTGAGCAATGCGCTCAATACGATGGTGGAAACCCTCTTCCGGGAAGAAAAAATGACACAGAAAGTCGAGGATCTGGCTTCTATTACTGTAAAGCTGCCTGAAGAAAATGTCGTCATCCCCGGGATTTATTACTTTATTTTCCAACGACTTGCCTGGGAAGGTATTATTCTGCACGAAGTCATCTCCACGACCAACGAGTTTACCATTATCGTCGGAGAAGGACAGATCGACAAGGCTTTCAAAGTCATTAAAGACCTGAAAAACCTGTAAACAGATCCCAAGATCAACCATGTCGTCGGTCTACAGGTTCTGTTCCGGACAACCTCCTCCCCTTTTTGTTGTATTCTTTTGCCCCCGATCCTACGAGAACATCCCGTTTCATTAGTTTTTTGCGCTTTTGTTCGTATTTTTGCGATCCATTTTCAAAAGCAAATCCCATGCCATTGGCACAAGTTAATATCTCCCGCATAAAAGGGCCCATAGACAGCCCGGTAATGTCCGATTTCGTTGCCAACCTCGACCGCATAAACCGTCTTGCGGAGGGAAGTCCCGGATTTATCTGGAGACTTAAGGATGATGGTAACAATGCCACTTCGATAAAAATATACGACGATGATTTTATTATCGTCAATATGTCTGTATGGTCAGACATAGAATCCTTATTCGGCTATGTATACCGCAGCAACCATGCCGAAATATTAAAACAGAAAAAGGAATGGTTTCATAAAATGCAGGAAATGCATATGGCACTTTGGTATGTGGAAGACGGACTACTACCTTCCGTAACCGATGCCCGCGAACGTCTCGATCACATCCGCAAACACGGGGAAACACCTTATGCCTTTACTTTTAAAAACAAATATTCGCCGACGGATCTTAAAGAAGATATTCAAAAATCCGTTTGAGTAAGCCGTAACCCGGGGTTTCGGTACATCCCGAACGAAGTTCGGGACACTCAGCCGCCTCCGTTTCGGCCACAGCCCAATGTGCCCAGACCTGCAACATGGAACGTGTAACCCGCCCTCCCTTCCGACAGGCTTTTTCAGATATTGCCTGTGTCGTACAATAACTGTATTTTTGCGCATCACTTGTCTTAATTCACAAAAAATTACGTCGAAAAACGGTAATTCCCGACTATGAAATACGATCACAAAGTCATAGAAGCCAGATGGCAACAGTTCTGGAGAGAACACAAAACTTTCGAAGCCAAAAACCCCGGCACAGAAGGGGCGGATAAACCCAAGTATTATGTCCTGGACATGTTTCCCTATCCTTCCGGGGCCGGGTTGCACGTGGGGCATCCGCTGGGATACATCGCATCGGATATCTATGCCAGGTACAAACGTCACCGGGGCTTTAACGTACTTCATCCCATGGGGTATGACTCGTTCGGACTTCCTGCGGAGCAATATGCCATCCAGACGGGACAACACCCGGCCATTACTACGGAGACCAATATTGCACGTTACCGGGAGCAACTGGACAAGATCGGTTTTTCGTTTGACTGGAGTCGGGAGGTACGCACCTCCGACCCCGCTTATTACAAGTGGACACAATGGATCTTTACCCGGCTTTTCCGGTCCTGGTATAACAATGATACGGATAAAGCCGAAGATATCCGGACCCTCATCCTGAAATTTGAAAAAGACGGAAATACGGGTGTTAACGCTGTTTGTGATTCCGACACGCGATCTTTTACGGCTGCGGAGTGGAATGCTTTTACTGATGAAGAGCAACAGCACATCCTGCTTAAATACAGACTTACCTATCTTGCGGAGACCGAAGTGAACTGGTGTCCGGCCCTGGGTACCGTACTGGCTAATGACGAGATTGTCAATGGGGTATCCGAACGTGGAGGGCACCCGGTAATCCGCAAAAAGATGACCCAGTGGAGCATGCGTATCACGGCTTATGCCCAACGCCTGCTGGACGGACTGGACCGCCTGGACTGGCCACAGCCCCTCAAAGATGCACAGACCAACTGGATCGGTCGTTCCGAAGGCGCCGAAGTCACCTTCAAGGTTAAAGGTTCCGATGCGAAGATTCCCGTTTTTACCACCAGGCCAGATACAATTTTCGGAGTGAGTTTTATGACCCTCGCCCCCGAACACGACCTCGTTTCGCTGATCACCACCCCGGAACAGCAGCAAGAAGTAGATGCCTATATAGAAGCTACAGCAAAACGCAGTGAACGCGACCGGATGTCGGACGTCAAAACCATTTCCGGGGTATTCACCGGTGCCTATGCCGAACACCCTTTCAGCGGACAGCCCATTCCGGTATGGATAGGCGATTACGTTCTGGCAGGTTACGGTACAGGAGCGGTTATGGCCGTGCCATGCGGTGACCAGCGCGACTACGATTTTGCCAAACACTTTGGCATTCCCATACCCAACATATTTGAGTATGCCGATATTTCGGAAAAAGCCCACAGCGAAAAACAGGGGACGGTCATCGCCAATTCCGATTTTCTCAGCGGGCTCTCCTACGAGGACGCAACACAAGAAGCCATCCGGAAACTCGAAGCCATCGGGGCCGGAAAAGGCCGGATCAACTACCGGTTACGCGATGCGGTCTTCAGCCGTCAACGATACTGGGGAGAACCCTTCCCGGTCTATTATGTAAACGGACTCCCGCAGATGATCGGTAAAGAGCACCTACCGGTACGCCTGCCGGAAGTAGAAAAATACCTGCCCACCGAAACCGGTGAGCCCCCATTGGGCAATGCCAAAACATGGGCCTGGGATATCGAAAATCACAAAGTGGTCGGCAATGAACGTATCGATCATAAAACCGTTTTCCCCCTCGAGCTGAACACCATGCCGGGCTGGGCCGGAAGTTCCTGGTACTTTAACCGCTACATGGACGCGCATAACCAAAGCGAAACGGCATCGCCCGAGACACTGCAATACTGGAAAGATGTGGATCTGTATATCGGCGGAAGCGAACACGCTACCGGTCACCTCCTCTATTCCAGGTTCTGGCAGAAATTCCAGTACGATATGAAACTGGTACCGGTAGACGAATTTGCCAAAAAACTCATCAACCAGGGGATGATACTGGGCACAAGTGCATTTGTGTATCGTGTAAAAGGTACAAATACCCTGGTCTCTGCCAATAAAAAAGAAGAGCTGGAAACGGAACCCATACACGCGGATGTTTCTTTTGTCAACGCTTCGGACGAACTCGATGTGGACGCCTTTAAAAACTGGCGGCCGGAATTCAAGGATGCCGAATTTGTCCTGGAAGACGGGAGATACATCGTTGGCCGTGAAGTGGAAAAAATGTCCAAATCCAAGTACAACGTGGTCAATCCGGATGACATCTGTGAGCAATACGGGGCGGACACCCTGAGATTGTACGAAATGTTCCTCGGCCCTATTGACCAGGCCAAACCCTGGAACACTGCGGGTATCACCGGTGTGCACGGTTTCCTGAAAAAACTCTGGAAGCTATACCATTCTCCCCTCGAGGGGGGCCAGGGAGGTGATTTTTACGTATCCGATGCTCCTGCCTCCGCAGAAAGCCTGAAAACCCTGCACAAAACCATTAAGAAGGTCATCGAAGATATTGAGAATTTCTCCTTTAACACTTCGGTCTCTTCTTTTATGATCGCGGTAAACGAATTATCTGCGCAACAATGCCATTCCAGGGAGATCCTCGAACCCCTTGTGGTCATTATCGCTCCGTATGCCCCGCATATTGCCGAGGAATTATGGCACAAGCTGGGACATCATGAGTCCGTAACTTTTGCGACTTTCCCCGAATTCGAGGCCAAATACCTGGTGGAAAGCAGCAAGGAGTACCCGGTCTCCTTCAACGGTAAAATGCGGTTCAAACTGGAACTTCCGATGGACATGTCTAAGGAAGACATGGAAAAAGTGGTGATGGCCCACGAAAAAACACAGGAACAACTGCAGGGAAGAACTCCTAAAAAAATTATTATCGTTCCCGGAAAGATCATCAATATCGTAGGGTAACATTTTGCTGTCAGGCCTGTTGGCCCTTAGATATTTTTAATACCAGGGGTGTTTTTTTTCGTAATACGGAAAGAACACCCTTTATTTTTGTCTGAATTGCTATGCCTTTGTTTTTGTAAATACTTAAATTTCAAGTACAAAACACACACATTATGAAAATAGGGGTTCCCAAAGAAATCAAAAACAACGAAAACAGGGTGGGCCTGACGCCCGCAGGGGTTTTCGAGCTCGTCAAAAACAGACACCAGGTTTACATTCAAGCCACTGCCGGAGAAGGGAGTGGCTTTTTTGATGCCGATTACATAGCCGCAGGGGCTGTGATCCTTTCTTCTATAGAAGAAGTTTACGCCGGCAGCGAGATGATCGTCAAGGTCAAAGAACCGATTGCACAAGAATACCCGCTGATCCGTGAAGGCCAGGTTGTATTTACCTACTTCCACTTTGCATCGAGTGAGGATCTTACCCTGGCCATGCTGAAAAGCCGGGCTGTTTGTATCGCGTACGAAACCGTAGAGGAGGCGGACGGCAGTCTGCCTCTCCTCATCCCGATGTCTGAGGTTGCCGGCAGAATGGCCATACAACAAGGCGCTAAATACCTTGAAAAACCGATAAAGGGCCGGGGAGTACTGCTCGGCGGGGTTCCCGGGGTTCCGCCCGGAAAAGTCCTGATTCTGGGAGCGGGGACCGTGGGAATACAGGCTGCTAAAATGGCTGCCGGGCTCGGCGCGCACGTGACTATTCTCGATATTAACATGAAGCGTCTCCGTTATGTCAACGATATCATGCCCAGCCATGTCGTCACCGAATTCTCCGGGGAATACAATATACGAAAACACATCCGTACCCACGACCTCATCATTGGCGGAGTCCTCATTCCAGGGGCCAAGGCTCCCAGCCTGATCACGCGAGATATGCTCGGCGAAATGCGCCCCGGTACGGTTCTGGTCGATGTCGCGGTAGACCAGGGTGGTTGCATAGAAACGACCAGGCCTACCACCCACGAAGACCCTACCTATATCATCGACGATGTAGTACACTACTGCGTAGCCAACATGCCCGGTGCCGTACCCTATACTTCTACGGTAGCCCTGACCAACGTCACACTGCCTTATGTCCTGCAACTGGCGGAAAAAGGCTGGGAAAAGGCCTGTGCACAACGGCCTGCCCTGGCCAGGGGACTGAACATCGTTCACGGAGACCTCGTTTACCGGGGTATAGCCGAGGCCTTTGGCTGGAACGCCATAGCGTAACGAAAGGCTGCCAAAACTTCACGCAACGGCAGTAAATACTAAAATATTCTTAACAACAAACCCGGCAAGCTACATTTGGCCGGGTTTTTGCCTTTGGTTTACTACATTGTAAACCGTAACGGAATCGGAAAATTTCGTATTTTTATAACGCAAAAATTCAGAAAGAATGTTAGGATATTATATCATTATAGGAGGGATTGCCCTGATCAGCTGGCTGGTGAGTAACAAGCTGAAGAGTAAGTTTAAGTACTATTCCAAAGTACACCTCAGAAACGGCATGAGCGGTGCTGAAATTGCCGAGAAAATGCTTGCCGATCACGGTATTTATGACGTCAAAGTAATCTCCACTCCCGGCATGCTGACCGACCATTATAACCCGTCCAATAAAACTGTCAACCTCAGCGAGGGTGTGTATAACCAGCGTAATGCTGCTGCTGCTGCCGTTGCGGCACACGAATGCGGACATGCCGTACAACACGCTAAAGCATACCAGTGGTTACAGCTGCGGTCCAAACTCGTTCCCGTGGTCAGTGTATCCTCCGGAATGTCACAATGGCTGATCATAGGCGGGCTTATTCTCGGGGTCGCCAATAACTTCGGTTTCCTGATCGCTGTTGCCGGATTGGTCCTGATGTCACTGGCTACCATATTCAGCCTGGTGACCTTGCCTGTAGAATACGACGCCAGTAACCGTGCCCTGGCCTGGCTGAAAACTAAAAATATGTTGAGCCCCCAGGAATACGACGGTGCTGCGGACTCCCTGAAATGGGCGGCAAGAACCTATCTCGTGGCCGCCATAGGCTCTCTGGCTATGCTCCTCTACTGGGCCCTGCGTGTACTGGGCTCCAGGAACTGATAAATTATTTCGCAATAGCAAAAAAGCCCGCCCGGAATCAAATCCTGACGGGCTTTTAGATGATTCACCGTATTGCTCATACCCAGGAACCTTTCTCAAATCGAGCATCCTAAGTACTGAGACCCTGGTCCTGAATCCACACTACTACCGACAAAAAAAGCCGCCTTCCGGCAGCCTTTTTCAATTAAACGGTATGTTGTAAAAAACTTATTCCTTGATTTTCGGAATACGCTCATCAATAAGTTTCAAAGCAATCCCGTCCGTTCCCATCAGGTCAAACAGGTCGAGCGCTTTACGCATTGTTTGTTCTTCCTCCATCTGCTCTTTTACAAACCACTGCAGGAAACTCTCCGTAGCGAGGTCATTCACTTTACGACATTTCAGTACGATGTTGTGAATAGACTTGGTTATGGCAATTTCCTGCTCCAGCGAGGTTTCAAATATCCCTTCGAGAGAATCAAAATCATGAGGAATATCCGTAACTTCCGGAGAGATCGCCATACCTCCGTTATCATTGATAAACTTGAAAATACGCATCATGTGATCGCGCTCTTCCTTAGATTGCTCATAGAAGAATTCGGCACTGTTGTTCAGCGCATTGTGGTCGCACCATGAAGCCATGGCCAGATATACGGATGATGAATGTGCCTCCTTAACGATCTGTTCGTTGAGCAGGTCCATAACATCTACATTTATACTTAATCGTTGTCTAACTAAATCTTTCATCGGTCTGATTTTTTAATTTTCGCAGTACTATATCTCGTACTTTCTTATACAAAGATAAGAAAACAATGCGTAACTGCCTCATTTGCAAGGAATTTGTAACCGGTCTAAGACTAAATATAAATAAGGAAGAAACTGTAGCAGGTTATGCCGAAACCAGGGTATGCAATTCGGACATGGCAAATATACCTTCAACAAACATCTTTAAATCGATGATTTCAAGGGTATCGAGCACGAACAGATGTTCCCTGTTACAAAGCGTAAGTATCTCTATACCATGACGGTTCTCTTCCGGATTGAAGTGGGCATCAATATCAATGGAAAGTACTTTCTGACGGAAAGCCAGCAACTGGCAAAAGGTCATTTTTATCCTTTTCCCCTGGATCTCCGCAAAAAAACAACGTCCCTTTTCGGGTTGATACGCGGTGTAATATCTGGATTTGAATACTATCGTTTCCATTCAGGAAGCAAAATTAATTATTATTTAGAATAAATACAAACTGATTTACGATATTTAACATACCTGTTGTAGGGTCGTTTGGTGGTTGGTTCGCTTTTTAGTTCGTAGTTGTTAGTTACTCAGTTATTGAGTTAACCAATTATTAATGCGGATCAAGGGTTGACAATAGGTTTTAAAAAGCAAGCGATGAGCTTACCGCAAAAAGAGGCATCAGTCCTTTAGCAGCCCTTATTTTATTTGCATTTTGAATCTGTATTTTTTCCGTTAATCCAATTGAGAAGTGATTCTACAGGTTGTCTTATTCTGGATACAGCCCGTGAAAAACATACCTTTATAGGTACGATCCCTCTGGTGAAATCACAGTTAGGCCATCTCTTGAATCTCTGTTCTTCATGTATGGCAAACAGGTCTATGGTGATCACTCCTTGATCGGTAAATTCCGGGTTGGCGTTATTGGTATGTCGCTGTCAAATAAATCGCAGGCTCTCTTGCTATTTTACACATATAGATTACTATCATTGTATTCATTCTAATGCCTTGATCTAACTAACCGTGTGTGATTTAGAATAATTGGAGTTATTATATAGATGCTGATTTTTAGTATGCTATTGCAGTGTAAACGGTGTTTTCACTATTCTTTTTTAATGCTTTGGACTATTAATTCGCATTAATAACTTAAAACCGATGAGTTGGACCGTTTTACAGTCCGTGGTTTTTTAGTTTCAGGCTTAAATATTGAGCATTACAAAATATTCCCATACACAACCATTCCAATCGTCACACCATAAAAAAGTCTTGAAGGCTAAGGACTATAAGAGTTTCAAAGAACGTATGTTGATTTTTGGCAGACACTAATGTTTTAAATAATGAATTTACGTTCATCTTTTAGCAAAATACCACATATAAAAGTGTTATGTTTACACTTTTGTTGTTCGTGCTTATTTTATATGATAAACACGATAAGATTACCGAATACAAAATTCAAATTATGAAAACACCAAATATCATTCTTATACTTATTTGTACGCTTTTTTTACAAATAAGTCAGTCGCAAAACCCAACGCATTCAAGTGATGCTAATTTATTAGTGTCTTTTCCTGTCATCCCAGAAAAAAAACCTTTAAACAGTGTTGAAATGGGTGATTGGAAATCATTCCCAGAAATAACGTTGGATATTCCTATTGCGGAAGGTCCTTTTAAGCCAACTTGGGAATCCATAGAAGAAAATTATCCTGGTGAGCCTGCCTGGCTTCGCGAAGCGAAATTCGGCATATGGGTTCACTTCGGGCCACAATCTGCCGGAAAGAGTGGTGATTGGTATGCACGTAATCTCTACAAGTCTAATAAAATAGCCTATAAGAATCATCTAAAAAGGTATGGGCATCCGTCGGAAGTTGGTTATAAAGAGGTTTTACGTGATTGGAATCCCACGAAACTTGATCCGGCTAAACTTACCAAAATATATCAAGATGCTGGTGCCCGTTTTCTCATGGTTCAGGGAGTTCATCACGATCAATTCGATTTATGGAATTCACGATATCAGCCTTGGAATTCCGTAAATATGGGGCCCAAACGCGACCTAATTGAGGAATGGGCAAAGGCGAGCCGAGCTACAGGAATGCGATTCGGTGTTACCTTTCACCACGAATACTCTTGGTGGTGGTGGCAAACAGCTTTTGGCAGCGATAAAGAAGGGGATAAAAAAGGCGTACCATATGATGGAAATCTTACTCTTGCCGATGGCAAAGGAAAATGGTGGGAAGGTTATGATCCTCGCTTACTTTATGGTATTGACCTCCGCGAATACAAAGGTGTAGAAGAGAACGCTCATCATGATTGGTCGCCCCCTCCAGCCGGAATTTTCACAAATCATCTCGAGTATGCCAAATGGTATACCACGCAATGGGCATTACGAATGATGGATGTAGTAGAACATTATGACCCGGACTTTATTTACACTGACGGTACCGTGCAAGGTCCCTTTACAGGAAATGGCACAGGAACCGGTATCAAAGCTAATGCCATGCCACTGGTCATGGCCGACTTTTACAACCGAACCTTACAACGCCGCGGTGAAGTAAATACTTTTAGTATTGTGAAATTCCGTCACAAGACCAATGGAACTGTAAATACCGAAGAATTTGGGGTTCCAGAAAAAATCAATACAGACCAACCATGGATTGCCGAAGCCCCGGTCGGAGACTGGTTTTATGCCCCAGATTTTACGTATGATTCCGGGATGATGATTCGTTATATTATTGAAGCTATTGCCCGTGATGGCAATGCAGCACTTTGTATATCCATTCTACCTGATGGTTCTTTAGATGAGGGTAGTATCAAGATGCTAAAAGAAGTCGGCATTTGGATGCGAAGAAACGGGGAAGCAGTATACGGAAGTCATGCCTGGACTATTCCTGGTGAAGGTGAGATAATAAACGGAAAATTGAAGATGCTTCCTGGTGGTGCATTGAGAAAAAAACATGCTGAGTTTAAATTTGACGATCAAGACTTTCGTTTTACAATTGGGAAAAATGGTAAATTATACATTTTTTGCATGACTGTTCCAGATCCAGGTACACAATTGAAAATTAAGTCGCTTGGTATGAATGCCAAATATTTGGGCAAAACCATTAAAAAAATAAAATTATTAGGATACGAGGGTCCGCTAAAATGGAAACAGGAAGCTGATGGTTTATCTGTTATTTGTCCAGCACAAATGCCATTTGAGACGTCTATTGTATTCGAAATTGAATGATGGCTATACTATAAAAGTCGAACGGAATTAATCGTTTAGCATCTTGAGTTATTAGTATTTCGCCTGCAAACAATTAAATTGTAGCTATAATAGGCTTAGGCCAAAAATCTGTAATAAAGAGTTATGGCTATGGTCTATTTTTAACTTTTTCCTGACCATAGTTGCCAGCAGATAAAGATAGATAACTATCCCTATCGTACAGGATACAGCTTTTTGGCTCTTTTATTTCATGGTATAAAGCGTATATGAGTAAAGCGTATCGCGTAAAAGTATTCACTACTCGCCAATGTCCTTACACAACGAACACCATAACGTTTCATATCTCCTTTTAAGCTCGTGGATAATAAATGATGCCAGTAGAGTAAGAACAGTTTGCCCGTTACTCCTTCAAAACAGGTTTAAACCATTAAAATGTAACTGTTTTCAAATCGAAAGATCAAAGAAATCACACTAAGTCCAATATTTTTGGAGCACAGCAAAATATGTATAATTCCTTAACCGGACAGTAGTGCAATAATCAAAACCCAATTCCGTCGGGTCGTTTTTAGTTTCAGGTTGATCCCTGAACAGGGTCGAAGACGTATGGAGATAGAATATATCCTGGGACTGTCACTGGGTTAATAGGAGATTTCACTCCGCAATAACTTATTAACCAATCACCACAAAGCCACCAGACTACGAACGCCGAACTACGCAACCAACCCACTCCAAAACCATCACAGCTGTATCTGCCTGTCGATTTGCTGGTTCAGGGAAATAAACGTTTCGGTACGGGACACCCCTTCTATGGTCTGCACTTTATGGTTCAGCAGGTACATCAGGTGTTCGTTATCCTTACACAATATCTTTATGAGTACGCTCCAGTTTCCCGTGGTGTAATGACACTCCAGGACTTCGGGGATCTCCTGCAATTGTTTTACGGCTTCCGGATTACGCATGGCTTTATCGAGAAATATGCCTACAAAGGCCATGGTAGAATATCCGAGTACTTTAGGGTTGATAACAAATTTGGACCCTGCAATGAGCCCCGATTCCTCCAGCTTACGGAGTCGCTGGTGGATTGCCGCTCCGGAGATGCCGATACGCCGGGCAATTTCGAGAATGGGCTTCCGGGCATCGTTCATCAGGGAACGAAGGATTTCTTTGTCTATACCATCAATTTCAACCGTTTCATTAATAATCTTCATAGCTCCGATATTAAATTGCAATTAAATATACAACTTTTGCAAGTCAATAACGGGGCTAACACCCCATTCGTTAACAAATTAAAGACAAAAAACGGTTTTTTAATTTTATTTTAACAAAAATCACAGCTTATCCTGCCACATGATCCGGATTATACCCGGTATAAGGCCCTTCCTTTTCGTGAAACACCACGCCCTGTCGTTCCAGTTCTTCAAGAATGGGTTGATAAACTTCTTTACGTATGGGGATCTGTACCCCGGGAGTACTGATCTTTCCCTCTAATATCTGTAAAGCAGCCATGGCTACGGGCAACCCGACGGTTTTGGCCATGGCTGTAAATTTCCGGTCTTCGCCTATAACCACCATACTGGAATCGACCTGGAATTTCCGGCCTTCCAGTTCATAACCGAATTTGTGGTACATGACAATCATGTCCTTATCATCTTCTTCGAGACTCCAGCTTTCCTCGAGTATTTTTTGTAGTATTCTTGCAGGCGTGGCACGAGGCAGTGCTACACGCCTATCCCTGCTGAAGAGACCGAGCTCTTCCAGTTTGTTCCACATAATATCGTCCTGGTCGATCTTCAGGTAGTGCCGCATTTTCAGTTCTACCGAATCGGTCGGGGAATAGGGCAGAAATGCATTTACAAAATCGCGATAGCTCATATCCCCGGAGTCCTCCATAATATAACTGTCGTCCGTCATGCCCAACTGAACGAACATATTCCAGGCCCTGGAAAACCCAACTCTTCTCATCGTCCCGCGATACAACGTCAGTACATCCTGTAATCCGTATGCTTCGCGGTATTTCAGCGAATCCCGGTTGGCATAGGCTTCGAACTTTCCATAACCTTCCACATCGAGAAATTCGGTACGGCGGAAAAGCTTCTGGTACGGAATATACTTATAGGTGCCTTCCTGTATGAATTTTGCCGCACCCCCCTGCCCCGCAACCACTACGTTCCGTGGGTTCCATGTGAATTTGTAGTTCCAGAGGTTATTGTCGCTTTCCGGGGCTACGAGTCCTCCGCAAAACGACTCGAAAAGCAACATTTTACCACCACGATCACGAACGCGATCTATAACCTGCATCGCACTCATGTGATCTATTCCCGGATCAAGGCCGATCTCATTCATAAAAACAAGCCCTTTTTCCTTTACTTCGGCATCCAGTTCCTGCATTTCATCACTCACATAAGACGCCGTCACCAGATGTTTACCCAAGGAGACACAATCGCGGGCCACTTCGATATGCAACCGCGCCGGAAGCATCGAAATCACCAGGGTAGCCTTGCGGATAGCTTCCTTACGCTGTACTGCATCGAAAATATCAAGCACTACACCTTCAATCTGCGGATATGAATTTTTCAGTTGGTCCAGGGTATCCTTGTCAATATCTCCCACGGTGATCTCCATACCGCGTGCTACAGACGCTTTAGAAAGGTAATCGATAAGATACGATGTAGATTTTCCAATGCCGACGATCAATATATGCTCCATAATTTTTTCTGATGTATTTTTGTATCGGTTCAGATGACAGAATATTATTTTTATAACACGAATGTAGTAAAATGTTACATTTATAAAAAATCATTATGTACTAAGTTTGGGTATTACCGGACAATGCCCCTTTGGTTTCCGGGGTTATAACAGCTTTCGGTACGCCCTGAAATTTTATTGAAGTATTGAAACAACAAACAACGCAATTAATCCAATAACAATGAAGAAAACAATTCTCCTCACGGCAACATGCTTCGGATGTTTGGCCATCATCCTCGGTGCTTTCGGGGCACACGCACTTAAATCGGCTATCGGAACAGAGGCTTCGGACACTTTCGAGACCGGGGTAAAATACCAGATGTATCATGCCTTGTTCCTTCTTGTTATTGCGAATCTCGGCATGTTATCCGAAAAATCAAAGAAAATCATATACACACTCGTCACCTCCGGAATTGTACTCTTTTCCGGTTCGATATACGGTTTGGCCACCAATGCCCTTACCGCCTTTGACTTTAAAACTATCGGCATAGTAACCCCGATAGGCGGGACTTTACTGATCGCGGCATGGGTTGTATTATTTTTTAACTTTATAAAGGTGAAAAGCAAATAAATATAACACGAAAACGATTTCGTTAGGATTAATTTTTACTTTTGTACTGTAAAAACACACACTAACTATTTCGTAATGATTAACAACACACTAAACACTAAAACGATTTCGTTGGAGGGTTACGGGATTAAAGACGCCCGGGTCCGTTACCAGCTTTCTCCCGAAAAGTTGCACAAGATCACTATCGACAAAGGTCAGGGTACGGAGACTTCTTCCGGGGCCCTTGCCGTAAACACCGGTGAATTTACGGGAAGGTCCCCTAAGGACCGTTTTATCGTTAAAGATGCTGTGACCACAGCACGGGTATGGTGGGGAGCTATTAATATCCCTTTTGACGAGGATCGCTTCGACAGCCTATACCGTAAGGTAACGGCTTACCTTTCCGGTAAAGAGGTTTTTGCACGCGACTGTTATGCATGTGCCGACACGGATTACCGGACAGGTATCCGGGTTATTACCGAATATGCCTGGAGTAACCTTTTTGCATACAACATGTTCCTCCGGCCTACACAGGATGAACTGGAAGACTTTGATGCGGAATGGACGGTGATCAATGCACCCGGGTTTCATGCAGACCCCGAAAGAGACGGGACCCGCCAACACAATTTTGCGATCCTTAACTTCTCCAGGAAAATCGTCCTCATCGGAGGTACGGGATATACGGGCGAAATCAAAAAGGGAATTTTTTCCGCACTGAACTTCGAGCTACCCGTTTTCAAGGACACACTGCCTATGCATTGCAGTGCCAATGTGGGCAAAGACGGTCGTACCGCTATATTTTTCGGGCTCTCCGGGACAGGAAAAACAACACTTTCGGCCGATCCGCAACGAAAATTAATCGGCGATGATGAGCATGGGTGGACCGCCGAAAATTCCGTCTTTAACTTCGAAGGCGGATGCTACGCCAAAGTTATTAATCTCTCCGAGGAGAACGAACCGGATATATTCCGGGCCATTAAAAAAGGCGCGTTGCTTGAAAATGTAATTATCGATGCGCAGGGCCATGTCGATTTTGATGATATTTCCATAACACAAAACACCAGGGTAAGCTACCCGATTAACCATATCCAGAACATCCAGGAACCGTCTATCGGGTGGAATCCGGGAAATATATTTTTCCTGACGGCAGATGCCTTTGGCGTATTGCCTCCCATTTCCAGGCTTACACCCGGCCAGGCGGCATATCATTTCATCTCCGGTTATACGGCTAAAGTAGCCGGGACGGAAGCCGGGATCAACGAGCCCGTTCCTTCTTTCTCCGCATGCTTCGGCGCCCCTTTTATGCCTTTGCACCCTACCGCTTATGCCGAGATGCTCAGTGCGAAAATGAAAGCTGCCGGAGTCCACGTATGGCTGATTAATACCGGATGGACCGGGGGGCCTTACGGCACCGGTACGAGAATGAAACTGCGTTACACCAGGGCCATGATCAGAGCGGCCCTCAATGGACAGCTACATACGGTGAATTTTGAAAAACACCCCGTATTCGGACTGGAAGTACCGCAGTCGTGTCCGGAAGTGCCTTCTGAAGTCCTCAATCCGAGAACCACCTGGAAGGATGTAACTGCTTATGACCGACAGGCAGAAAACCTCTCCAAAGCTTTTAAAAACAACTTCTCCAGGTTTGAGGCCTTTGCCAACGATGAAATCATGGGAGGAGCTCCGCTGTAACAGCCGGAACATGCTTCTAAACAAAAAATCCCCGGTAATAATAACCGGGGATTTTTTATAGGATATAACTTCTATATCGTTTTTCTTATCTTTTGTTAGCCTCCAGAATGTATTTTTCAAGGGCCATGGTCATGGAAGGCGTTTCCGGTGTCGGGGCCTGTATGTCTATGCGGAGACCCGCATCGTTTGCCGCATTTACCGTGGTATTACCGAATACCGCGATCCTGGTCTCATTCTGTTTGAAATCCGGAAAATTCTTGAACAGGGACTCGATCCCGGAAGGACTGAAGAACACGAGAATGTCATAATACACATCCCTAAGATCCGAAAGATCACTGATCACAGTCTTGTAGAAAATTGCCCTTTTCCAGTCTATACCGAGTTTATCAAGCGTATCGGGCACATCCTGCTTCAGTACATCCGAAGAGGGGAGCAGGAACTTTTCGTCTTTATATTTCTTGATGGTCGGGGCAAGATCCTGGAAAGTGCGTTTTCCCACATAAATCTTACGCTTGCGATAAACCACATATTTTTGCAGGTAGTAAGCCACAGCCTCCGACTGACAGAAGTATTTCATAGTGTCCGGCACCTTAAAGCGCATCTCTTCTGCTACACGGAAAAAATGGTCAACAGAGTTCCTACTGGTAAGAATAATAGCAGTAAACTTGGCTAAATCTATTTTTTGCTGCCTTACTTCCTTTGCACTAACTCCCTCGACATGAATAAAAGGCCTGAAGTCTATTTTTACTTTTTGCTTTTCTACAAGCTGTAAATATGGTGAATTTTCTACTTTAGGTTCCGGCTGCGAAACCAAGATTGTTTTCACTTTCATATTAACCTTTTGTTTGATTTCCTTATCTGAAAAAAGCCACCCGGGCCATCAAAAGATAAGGTGCTATTTCCAGAGCGCAAAGATACAAAATAAAATAAAACAACTTCTTAAAGATAAATTTTTGATACTTTTTAAGTAAGCTACCCCATGCGATGAGATTTAACAAAAGAAAAAGACCTGTTGTTATAAATAAAGCAATCTTCTCATTAATAGGGTTGTAAATAAGCAGCGCTATAAAAGGTAGTAAAATTATGGCAACCAGATTTCTGTAGGTCAGCTTATGAAAGTTGTATTGCTCCAGAAAATCATTCAGATCAAATATGGTGGCAATAATTTTTTCCAGGTAAAACTTGAAAAGCACAAAGAGCCCCAGACCTGTAATGATCAGGATAAGGTTGATAGGGTCCGGACCGATGTCCAGATAGCCGAGAACAAGCTTCAGAAAAATTCCGAAAACGATCATTTGGACCACAAAAAGCAAAATATTGAACCTGTTCAGACTGGGTTCCTGTTCCTTTCCGTACAATTTGAGGTATTTGTCGGAAAAAAAAGTTTCCATAAAACGCTGAAACTTTACTTCGTGCGTAGTCTTGGCAAAGGTGATCAGGGCAATACACACCAGTAGCAGGATGGTTTCTAAGGTATATTGGTCCGTATGTCGGTATAATACTTCCATATTCATAGTGATGGGGCTTCAGCGGGCTATTTCCGCTTTACTTCGCAATAGGTATAATATCTCCCTGGAAACCCGAAGGATATCCGAACTCGGAAATGGAAACCCTGAAAAGGACGCCTTCCTCCAGTTTCTCTATACGGTCCATCCCAGCATTCAGGTGGATCGTACTTCCGGCAGTAAGCACTTTTGTCTTTCCGGTATTCCCCGGATACATCCGTATCGTATCCTGTATCCGCCTTTTCTCGTTCAGCACCAACCCGTAAAATTCCAGGTCTTCAAAAGCAATACCCTCCGTATAGGGGTTTATCAGTGTAAGGGCTATGGAATCTTTTCCCGGAGTTATCTTATGGTCATCTACTTTACATATCAGCTTGCGGAACGACCTGAAATCTTTTACAAATTTTCCTCGCCATGGATGTCCTTTTCCCTTTCCGATACGAACTTTTATAACGGAGTCATAATCTTCCCGGCCCGTGATATAGGCTACTCTGCGATGTTGAAACTTATATTCGGAACTATCGATGTCATACTGGTTTTGCCGGTGCTTTACACTGTTCAGGGAGTATACGGGTACCCGGGCGTAAAACCCGTACATGCTGGCATTCCGGTACGAGTCTTCGAAGACTACGGGAAGCCCGCCGGTCTTTTCATAAAGTTGCTGCGCCCACCGCTTGTTGCCATGGCTTTCGTATTTTATGGGAGAGATATCTTCGTCAACTACGATGACCCGTACCATACACAGGATCACCAAAGAAATGATACTCGTAATGCGCAGCCATTTGCGAAATCCTTCTTTATCCAGGGCATACCGAAAGGTAAACACAATAAAAGGCAGAACAGCAAGAAGCGGCCACTGTGCCTGTGTCTTACGGTTGAAAGACGACAACAGGAAGAAACCGAGGATACCCCATGCGGAAAACACCAGGGCACGGTCGAAAACATTTTTTTTCACACCCCCCGGAAGTGTAAACTTATAGAGGGCCCAATAGATCAGAGGAAAAGAAAACCCCCAGACAATCAGAGCATTGAGTATATAATCGAGCGTAAATTTGATACGGTAATAGCTGTTGGCCCTCCCGGAAAGATGATACTTCAATGAGGCAAAATCGGTTTCATACAACCAGTACAAATGCGGTGTGTACAGCAGCAGGGCAAAAACGGTTGCCATCCAGAAGCGGTAACTGAGAAAAATCTTGGGATTGGACACCAGTACAAATGCGATCAGGAGAATGGCGTGGTACTTACTGTACATCATGGCTGCCATGGAAAATCCGAGCAGAAGCACAAACCGGATACCGGGATACTGCAGGAATCTTTTATAGGCAAACAGGAATAAAGCCGAAAAAAACAGCAACGGAGTATCGGGCAGCATAAAAAATCCGTAGGCATTGAACAGGGCCACCGAGGCCGTAAACAGGATAAAGACCGGGAGATGATCGTATTTTCGCTTATCGTCTATAAGTTTCCACAACAGGCAGATGGTTCCGGAGAGCAGAAACGGAGCAAAAAGACGTACCCCGAGCTCATGGTCAAACAAAGTCGTGCCGATGGCGGCAAAAAAGGCCACCATGGGAGGATGATCGAAATATCCCCAGGCCGGGTGCTGCGAAAAATACCAGTAGTAGGCTTCGTCGAATATCAATTGAGTCGCACTGCCCTGAATGAGGTTGATCAGTGTCAGCCCTCCTAAAAACAGCAGTAACAGTCGTTCTTTTCCTTGCGTAATACTCATGCTTCCCGAAAATTTCAAGCAAAAATACTTAATAATATATGAGAATAATACACTATTTTAGCCTTAAAAGGGTTCTGTACAATAAATAACCTCCTGTCATCGTAGTTATAAAACGAAGGAAATTCTATTTTTGCATCTTACTTAAAACTTTTTATGCGCACGGACGGACTGGTCATTATCCCCACATATAACGAAATCGAAAACATTGAAGCTATTATCAGGGAAGTGTTTCTGCTCAAAAAAGACTTTCATGTACTGATTGTGGACGACGGTTCGCCGGATGGCACCGGTGATCGGGTAAAAACCCTGCAACAGGAATTCCCGGAACGCCTTTTCCTGGAAGAACGAACAGAAAAATCCGGATTGGGTACGGCCTATATTCACGGGTTCAAATGGGCCCTCCGAAAGGGCTATCCCTATATTTTTGAAATGGACGCCGACTTTTCCCATAACCCGAGAGACCTGGTACGCCTTTTTAATGCCTGTGCACTCCACGGGGCCGATGTAGCTATCGGATCGCGATACGTAAAAGGGGTCAATGTGGTGAACTGGCCGATGAAACGGATCCTTCTTTCGTACGGGGCTTCCTTCTATGTGAAATTTATCACCGGTATGCGTATTCACGACCCTACAGCGGGTTTTATTTGTTATAAGAGCGAAGTTATTGAGCGTATAAACCTCGATAACATACGTTTTGTAGGGTATGCATTCCAGATAGAAATGAAATTCCGGGCCTTTCTGAAAAAATTCAGGATCGTCGAGGTTCCCATTATTTTTAAAGACCGGGAAAAAGGGAATTCCAAAATGAGCGGGAAAATTATTAACGAGGCCGTATTCGGGGTTTTAACCATGAAATTCCGGAGTATTTTTCACAGGGAAGGATTCTGAGAATGCCTGCCTCAAACGGTATAAGATCGCTGTCGGGGCACCTCCCCGGAATATACGAAACAAAAAAATACTATGAAGACACTGATAAAGAATGCCACCGTAGTCAATGAATTCAAAAAATTCGAAACCGATATTCTCATTGAGAACGAGATCATCAAAAAGATCGATAACGATATTTCGGCTACCGATTGTACCGTCATCGAAGCCGGAGGAAAGCACCTGTTACCGGGAGCCATTGACGACCAGGTCCATTTCCGGGAGCCGGGCCTTACCCATAAAGCAACGATAGCGACGGAGAGTAAAGCGGCCATTGCAGGCGGGATTACCTCTTTTATCGAGATGCCCAACACCAATCCGCAAACCACGACCATAGACAACCTGGAAGCGAAGTTTGCCATTGCCGCCCGGACTTCTTCGGCCAATTATTCGTTTATGTTCGGGGGAACCAATGACAATCTCGAAGAAATTCTGAGAGTCGACCCGAAATCCTGCGCCGGCCTTAAGCTCTTTTTGGGGTCTTCTACGGGAAACATGCTGGTAGATAACGAAAAGGTACTCGAAAACATTTTTTCGAAAACCAACCTCCTGATCTCCGCACATTGCGAAGACGAGACCACCATAAAAAACAACCTCGGAAAATACAAAGCAACTTACGGCGATGATATCCCGGTAAAATACCATCCGCTGATCCGCAGCGAAGAAGCCTGTTACCTGTCTTCTTCACGTGCAGTAGCCCTGGCGGAAAAAACCGGCGCGAGACTTCATGTTTTTCACCTCTCCACAGCCCGTGAAACCGCACTTTTCCGGAACGACATTCCGCTTCGCGACAAAAAGATCACCGCTGAAGTATGTATTCATCACCTGTGGTTTTGCGATGATGATTATGAGTCCAAAGGCACTTTCATCAAATGGAACCCGGCCGTAAAAACACCCACAGACCGCAAAGGTTTATGGCAGGCCCTGCTGGACGACCGTATCGATGTCATTGCTACCGACCATGCTCCGCATACCTTACAGGAAAAACAGAACAACTACACCAATGCCCCTTCGGGAGGGCCGCTGGTACAACATGCCATGGTCGCCATGCTCGAAGCATATCACCAGGGGAAGATCTCCCTGGAAAAAATGGTCGAGAAAATGAGCCACAACCCGGCAATTCTTTTCGATATCAAAGGGCGGGGATTTATCCGGGAAGGGTATTTTGCCGACCTGGTCCTGGCCGATCTCAACCGCCCACAAACCGTAGAACGTAATCATTTACTATACCAGTGTGGCTGGTCTCCTTTTGAAGGAACGACATTCCAGTCGGCCATAACCCATACCTTTGTAAACGGTAACCTGGCTTACAACAACGGTGAATTTTCATCCTACAGGAATGTAAAACGCCTGGAATTTGACCGGTAAAAACTTCGACCCATGAAGAAAAGAGCTTTTTTGATCCTGTTGCTGGTTCTGGAATTTGCTGCGTGCAAAAAACAATCCGTGGAAAAACCGGAAAACCTCATCCCCGAAAAAAAGATGACCGACATCCTGTTTGATGTAGCCCTTGTCAATGCGGCCCGGGGTGTAGGGATGGATGTCCTGAAAGAACACCATATCGTTCCGGATACCTATATCTACCAAAAACACCAGATAGACAGCCTGCAATTTGCGGAGAGCAATACGTACTACGCTGCCAACCCTTCGGAATATGCCGCCATGTATAAAGACGTCGAAAAGCGTCTGAAGGATATGAAAGAGGCACAGGACAAAGCCCGGGAAGAGGAGCGCAAAACCGGAGAAACTTCCGGTGCCGCCAAAACCAAAACGGATAACGAAGAAGAAAAAGAATAAAAAAAGAGACCGCTTTTCAGGCCGTCTCTTTATACGGTATTGCTACCTCCCTATTTTTTCCGAAGGATATACATATCTGCCAGGTCGCCTTCGATATCATTGCCTTCCTGGTCGAGCATGCGTATAAAGCCCTCCCCGACAAAATACAGTCTCGGGTTTCCTGCTTCGGGCGTAAAAGTCAGCGTACTTTCGTCGATATTCCAGGTTCCATGGTCCTTAAATGTGGTTTCCTTGGCCCTTCCGAGATATTCGCTGTTCTCCTCAAGTGTACCGTCTTCATGGATGGTTACGGTGAATTTGATCCCTTCGCAGTCCGCACAGGGAATGACTCCTTCATAAACCCCTTCGAAATCGAGTGAAGTCTCTGCATTGTGCATGTCCGGAACTTCGGGGGACTCCTCTTCGACGATGACCTCTTCCTGTTCTACCGTTTCCGAAGTGTTTTTTTGCTTTTCTTTACAGGACACCGGGAGTGCCAGCACTCCCAGCATGACCATGGCACTTAAAAGTACTTTTTTCATGTCTTGATGGTTTTTAGTATGTATGGTTTTGGTACATGATAAACTTACTTTGCGGAATTTTCCGGACACCGGGGCGGCTTGCCGGTTTTTTACAGATCGAATTTGATACCTTGCGCCAGTGGGAGTTCGGTTGTATAATTGATGGTGTTGGTTTGTCTGCGCATATAGACTTTCCAGGCATCCGAGCCCGATTCTCTGCCTCCGCCGGTTTCTTTCTCTCCTCCGAAAGCACCTCCTATTTCCGCTCCGCTTGTTCCTATATTTACGTTGGCAATACCACAATCGGATCCCGCTACGGATAAAAATCGCTCTGCCTCTCTCAGGCTATTGGTCATTATTGCCGAAGAAAGCCCTTGTTTCACCCCGTTTTGCAGGTTAATGGCATTGTCCAGGTCTCCGCTGTAACGGAGCAGGTACAGTACCGGCGCAAAGGTCTCTTCCTGTACGATTTCGTAATGGTTTTCAGCTTCTGCGATCGCAGGCTTTACATAGCATCCGCTCTCATATCCTTCCCCGGAAATTACACCGCCTTCTACCAGGATCTTACCACCTTCTTCTTCCACTTTGTCAAGGGCATGAAGGTACCGGGCTACGGCATCCTTATCGATAAGCGGTCCTACGTGGTTCTTCTCATCCAGCGGATTTCCTATACGCAATTGTTTGTATGCGGCTACTAAAGCATCCTTCACTTTGTCGTAAACCTCATCGTGTATAATGAGACGGCGGGTAGATGTACACCGTTGTCCGCAGGTCCCGACAGCCCCGAAAACAGCTCCGATCACCGTATTTTTGATATCGGCATCCGGGGTAACGATAATGGCGTTGTTCCCTCCGAGTTCCAGAAGTGACTTTCCGAGACGTGCCGCTACGGCCTGGGCCACGATCTTCCCCATACGGATAGATCCCGTAGCGGACACCAACGGAATACGGTCGTCATGGGTCATCATCTCCCCTACGGTATAATCGCCGGTAATAAGGCAGGATATCCCTTCGGGCAATCCGTTTTCGGCAAATACCCTCGCTGCAATATTCTGGCAGGCTACCGAAGTAAGCGGTGTTTTTTCCGAGCCTTTCCAGATACAGGCATCGCCGCATACCCAGGCCAGGGCAGTATTCCAGCTCCATACGGCTACGGGAAAATTAAAGGCCGAAATAATCCCCACAACCCCGAGCGGATGATATTGTTCGTACATCCGGTGACCGGGACGTTCGGAATGCATGGTAAGACCGTGCAATTGGCGCGATAACCCTACGGCAAAATCGCAGATGTCTATCATTTCCTGAACTTCACCAAGACCCTCCTGGTACGATTTTCCCATTTCGTAAGATACCAGTTTCCCCAGCGGCTCTTTAAGCCGGCGCAGCTCATCATTGAATTGCCGAACGATCTCGCCACGTTGCGGCGCAGGCATGGTCCGCCATACGGCAAATCCTTCGGTAGCCGCCGTAATTACTTTTTCATAATCTTCCCGGGTAGTGGTACTCACTTTTCCGATAAGGGCACCATCCACAGGCGAACAGGATGCAATAAGCTCCCCGCTCCCGAAAAAGTGCTTTCCCGTTGATGTTCCGTTATTCACATCTGCAAGCCCCAGCGCCCTGAGACTTTTATCTATTCCGAAATCAGTAGCAATTAATGACATTTATAACTTTTTTTGCTTGGTTTGTTAAATATTCACGAAGTTACAAATTATTATTTTCTTTCCTACCACTAAAACCCTTTGCCGGAGGTTAGCTCGTCATTGGTTCATTTGATAAGCCTGCAATAAAAGATAACGGACCTGGCGGTATAATTTAGTGATCGGTTATTGCGTTAATCAGCTATTGGGTTATTAGGATATGATTTCTTCTATAACCCAATAACGAACTCCCGAACTCCACCCTAAGTCAAGCCGGGGATCCTTTACAACCGCCTCTCCCTTCACACTACCCACTACAAACTAATGAACGAAGTAACTCCATAACGTATTAGCTACCCCACTACGAACTAACTGCTAATATCGTTCTTCCCAAAACAATAATCACAGCTTTCCCGGGTTAAATAATACAGGAAGCTGTTATAACTTCTTTACACATATTAAATTTATGTGTTATTTTTTCTTAATTTTATGAATATAGCAACATAAAAACTCAGATTATGAAAAAAACAATCGGAATAATTCTGATCCTGGCCGGACTGGTTGCAGGATATGTAGGTATAAACACCCTGGGGGATAGCGAAAGCGGTATCGAAATCGGCGACCTTGAGCTTAAAGCAGAGGATTCCTCATCCAAAAACATGGGATATGCCTATCTCGGCGGAGGTGTGATATGCCTTATCGCCGGAGTGGTTCTCGTGAGCCGTAAAGGCAACTGATCAACCTGTAAATCTCGGATCCGTATCCATGACCGTACCACATTTTTCACAGGTACGTAGTGTTTCCGAGTTATAAAAGTTCTTAAAGTGTGGCAGGAAATCCTTTTCGATATCGTGTAGTTCGAAATATACTTCGTGCAGTTTATGGTTACAGTTTTCACAGTACCATAACAACCCGTCCGTAAAATTTTTCCCTGCCCGCTTTCTTTCGATAACAAGCCCTATTGATCCTTCTCCGCGGACCGGGCTATGTGGCACTTTCGCAGGATTCAGGTAAATATCGCCTGCACCCAGTTCCATTTCTTTTCGCTGTCCGTCTTCCTGGACAATCACTTTTATCTGACCTTCGATCTGGTAGAAAAACTCTTCGGTCTCATTGTAATGATAATCTTTCCGCGCATTTGGCCCCGCAACAACCATAACGATATAATCGCCCGAATCTACGTAGAGATTCTTATTCCCTACCGGAGGTTTGAGGAGTTCCCGGTGTTCTTCTATCCATTGTAACAGGTTAAACGGCTTTTTTATACTCATGGGTGCATGTATTGATCTGTCTTACGGCCCTTCGGCAATCCTTCGCAATGCCTGTTTGACCCGTTCTTTACAAGCCTTAAATTTAAGCATTTCCGCAGGACCTGAAGAATTTCTTCTTTTTTATTTTCCTCCGGATGAAAAATACCCGATTCCCGGGATTTTTCTTCGGATACAGCCATCGTATTTTTGATCGGGATTTTGTTTTTCCGCAGTCCGGTTTTTCCGGAGTGACAGGATTAGTTAGCTGAAATTTTCGGAAATCTGTCTGCAAAATGCGGGCAGGTTCTCCGGAAAGCCTTTTATTTTTAACAGGAGCCGGGTATTTTTATTAAATTTAGTTTCTCAAACTAACGATTCATACATGAGAAGAGAACGCATTGTTCCTGTACTGGTTTACACCCTGATATTGCTGGGTATTACGGCTTGTCAGGAAACACCCGAAAAGAAACAGGACCCGGAACATACTCCCGTTGACAGGCAGAAAAAATTTGCCATTGTTATCCATGGCGGGGCCGGAACGATAGTACGAAAGAACATGACTCCCGAACGGGAAGCCGCCTACAGGGAAGTGCTTGAAAAAGCGATCCGTACGGGTTATGATATTCTGAAAAACGGGGGCTCAGGCCTCGATGCCGTTCAGAAAACCGTAAATGTTATGGAAGACTCCCCGCTGTTCAATGCCGGAAAGGGCGCGGTATTCACCCATGAGGGCAAAAATGAGCTGGATGCTTCGATCATGGATGGTAAAACACGTAATGCCGGTGCCGTAGCCGGCGTAACCACTATAAAAAACCCGGTTGACCTGGCCAGGGCGGTGATGGAAAAATCGGAGCACGTTATGCTCGCACGGGAAGGTGCCGCAGCCTTTGCCGAAACACAGGGTATTGAGACTGTAGACCCTTCATATTTCTATACCGAACCGCGTATGAAAGCACTTGAACGGATCAAAGACCAGGAAAAAACAGCGCTTGACCACGACCAGAAAACAGCCTTTTACGATCCTTATATACAGGATGCCAAATTCGGGACCGTAGGATGTGTGGCCCTGGACAAAAACGGAAACCTTGCCGCGGCAACCTCTACGGGAGGTATGACCAATAAACGTTGGGGCCGCATAGGAGACTCTCCCGTTATCGGTGCCGGGACCTATGCCAATAACAACACCTGTGCCGTCTCCTCTACGGGATGGGGAGAATTTTTTATACGGGGCCTTGTCGCTTACGATATTTCGGCCATGATGGAATATAAAGGAATGACGCTCTGTGATGCCGCACGCGAAGTCATACATAAAAAGCTTCCCGATCTCGGAGGAAACGGAGGTATTATAGCCGTGGACCATAACGGAAACATGGTCATGGAATTCAACACCGCCGGAATGTACAGGGCGAGTATGGATGCCAAGGGAGCACTTTACATCGGTATTTACGATAATTAACACCATCGTATACCACAATATCACAGGGACACGAAAAGAGACACGCTGTAAAACCCCGTTGCGGTCTGCTCTTTAAGTTTATAAAACCACGCCGTCAAAGGCAAACCAATGTAATAACAGACTATCATGCGATTAAAAACATTACTCGTATCCGCTATGGCTATACTCTCCCTGTTTTCCTGTAAAGACAAGGACAACGACCGGGACGATATCCGGGAACAGCTATCGAACCTGTACAAGTACCGGGAGTATATCTCGGATGTTTCCCAGGGTATTATATCCACCCGTTCGAGCATAAAAGTCATGCTTGGCGCACCGGTGGCAGGATGGGAAGCCGACAAGGAACTCCCGGACGACCTCCTCCGGGTATCCCCGAAAACCAAGGGTAAGGTCGTGGCCCTGAACAACCAGACCATCGCTTTTATCCCCGAAGCTCCGCTCCGGCAAGATACGGAATACCGGTTTTCCCTGAAGCTGGAAAGGCTTGTAAACGATTTACCCGAAGAATTACGGGACTTTCGTTTTAAAGTAAGAACCATCAAACAACAGTTTAATATCACCACCGAAAGTATACAGTCCTACGACCGGAACTGGCAGTATCTCGAAGGCACTCTTCGCAGCAGCGACCAGTTGTCCGGCGACATAGCCCAGAAACTGGTGAGCGCCACACAAAACGACGACAACCTGTCTGTAAAATTCTACAATACTTCCGAAACCAATACGATGTTCCGGTTTAAAGTAGACAGTATAAAACGTACGGAAGAAGACTCCAGGGTCTTGTTGCAGTGGAACGGAAAGGACTTTGATATCGATACGGAGGGAAAAGGAGAAGTCCTCATCCCGGGGAAAAACAACTTTACCGTCCTTGAGGTTAACATCGCCGGAACGGATAAACCCTATGTAGAGATCAATTTTTCGGATCCGCTGAAAAAAAACCAGAATTTCACAGGACTGGTCAGTATTCAGGACGGCGGGACACTTAAGTTTTCGGCAGAAGGAAACGTACTTAAAGTCTATCCGCAGAACGAGCTGAAAGGCGTAAAATCGCTCGAAATATTCCAGGGCATACAGAATGTGGACAACTACAAGCTGAAAACCGTGTTCAGGGAACAGATTGCTTTCGAGCAGTTAAAGCCCGAAGTACGACTTCTGCAGAGCGGAAACATCCTGCCTTCCTCCAACAATCTCAAGATAAATTTCGAAGCGGTAAACCTCAATGCCGTTGACGTATCGGTAATCAAAATATTCCGGAACAACATTCTTCAGTTCCTGCAATATATGAATCTCGATGGCAGCGGGGACCTGCGTACCGTAGCCCGCCCTATCGCCCAAAAAACCATACCCCTGCAAAGCAATCTGTCTTCCGCAGACGGGAAATGGCATGCCTATGCACTGGATCTCCGCGAATTGATCACGCCCGACCCCGGTGCTATCTATCGTGTGGAATTCCGCTACAAACCCTCGTACAGTACTTATAAATGCGACCAGACCAACTTCCCCGAAGAAGAAGCCGAAGCAACCACGGATTACGACCGGGAAAAGGAGTCGAGCTACTGGGATAATGTGGAGAACTACTACTATGATGACTATTATTACGATTATACCTACGACTGGAGAGAAAGGGACAATCCCTGCCATACTTCATATTACCGGAACAAGGATGTATCGGTAAACGTCCTTGCTTCCGATCTGGGCGTAACTGTTAAAAAAGGCGACAACGAATCGTATTTTGTAAGCGTTACCAACCTCGTTTCTGCAAAACCGGAAGGAGATACCAGGGTAACCTTCTACAATTTCCAGCAACAGGAAGTAGCTACGGTAGTCACGGACAAAGACGGGTTTGCCATGTATGACGCCTCTCTTCCCGCCTATTTTGCCATTGCCGAAAAAGGAAAACAGAAAACGTATGTAAAACTGTACGACGGCAATGTCCTTTCGGTCAGTAAATTTGATGTTTCCGGGGTAAAACTGCAAAAAGGCATCAAGGGATATCTCTACGGCGAACGCGGTGTATGGCGTCCGGGCGACACCCTGTTCCTGACTTTTATGCTCAATGACAACGCCAATAAACTTCCTGCAGGGCATCCGGTAAAATTCGAGTTACGTGATCCGTACGGGAAAATGACCCGTAAGGAAGTGCGAAACAGCAGTACGAACAATTTTTATGCTTTTACCATTCCTACCGAACAGGATGCTCCTACCGGCAACTGGCAGGCACAGGTATCGGTCGGGGGTGCTGTTTTCAGCAAGAATATCCGTATAGAAACTATAAAACCCAATCGTTTAAAGATCAAAGCGGATTTTAAAGAAGATATTCTTTCGGGAATTTCACCCATCAGCGGCACGCTTCAGGTAGCCTGGCTCCACGGTGCTGTTGCCGGAAATCTGAAAGCGGATATACAGGCCAGGTTTCAACCGCAAAATACGAGTTTCAGGCAATTTCCGGGATATATTTTCAACGATCCTTCAAGAGCTTTCGGATCGGAAGAGCAAACGGTTTTTGACGGTAAGGTCGATGCTGAGGGAAAAGCTTCCTTTACGCTGAAACCACAACTGGAGAAACAGGCTCCCGGTATGTTAAAGGCTTCTTTCGTTACCAAGGTCTATGAAACCGGGGGAGACTTCAGTACGGATGTATTTACAAAAACCTATTCGCCCTACGGCACCTATATTGGTCTCAATACCCCGAAAGGAGACCAGACCAGGGGGATGCTCCTTACGGATACCAGGCACCGCTTTGAAGTGGTCTCGGTAGACGAAAAGGGTAATCCGAAAGCGGTAAAAGGCCTCAAAGTAAACATTTATAAAGTCAACTGGCGCTGGTGGTGGGATACCTCCGAGGATAACCTGTCTTCGTACCGCGGAAGCAGCCAACGCGAAAACGTGTTCTCAACGACGCTGAATACCGGGGCAAACGGCAAAGCAGATTTTGAGTTCGAATTGAAATATCCGGAATGGGGACGCTACCTTGTTCATGTGGAAGATCCGGAAGGAGGCCATGCTACAGGACAGACCGTGTATATCGACTGGCCGGGATGGGCGGGAAAATCGATGAAAAACGACCCTTCCTCGGCAACAATGCTCGTATTCTCCACGGATAAAAAAGAATATAAAGTCGGTGAAAAGGCTGTTGTAACCTTTCCGGGAAGTGCCGGAGGGCGTGCTCTTGTAACCGTAGAAAACGGCACGGAGGTCCTCTACTCCCGCTGGGTGGAAGCCCAGGACGGGGAAACACGTTTCGAATTGCCGGTTACGGCCTTGTACACTCCCAATGTGTATATCCATATTTCCCTGTTACAGCCTCATGCCTCTACGGCCAATGACCTTCCCCTGCGTCTGTACGGGGTCGTGCCTATCCAGGTGGAAGATCCGGCGACACGACTCCAACCCCAGGTAAACATGCCCGATGTATTACGGCCGGAAGAGACCGTAACCGTTAAAGTCCGGGAAAAACAGGGCAAACCCATGACCTATACGATCGCAGTTGTCGATGACGGTCTGCTTGATCTTACGCGGTTTAAAACCCCGGATGCCTGGGAATCCTTCTTCGCACGCGAAGCACTGGGTGTGAAAACCTGGGATGTTTACGATGATGTCATCGGGGCTTTCGGAGGGCGTATAGACCAGGTATTCAGTATCGGGGGTGATGAAGAGCTTGCCGGCGCCAAAAACAAAAAAGCCAACAGGTTTAAACCCATGGTGGTTTACCTCGGCCCTTTCACACTTCCAAAAGGACAAACGCGGTCGCACGAAATCCGTATTCCGAAATATATAGGCTCAGTGCGGACCATGGTTGTTGCCGGAGATCCGGAAACCGGTGCATACGGCAGCACGGAAAAAACCACTCCCGTACGTAAACCGTTGATGGTCCTGGCGTCTTTACCGAGAAAAATAACTCCCGGAGAAAGGGTTACACTTCCGGTAACGGTCTTTGCTATGGAGGATAAAGTGAAAAACGTCACGGTACAGGTAAAAGACCACAAGGCTTTCCGGGTTATTAGCGAGTCTTCACAAACCGTTTCTTTTGACAGGCCGGACGAAAAAATGGCTTATTTCGAATTAGAGATCGCCGATGTCGAAGGTATCGGTAAGGTCGATATTACGGCGTCCGGGAACGGGGAGAAAGCTTCTTACGGTGTAGAGATCGATGTGGTGAACCCTAACCCCGTAACCACTTCCGTACACGACATCATCCTGGAGCCGGGCAGTTCCGAAGCATTGTCCTTCGAGACCTTCGGCATTGCCGGAAGCAATACGGCAAGCCTCGAGTTTTCTACCCTGCCCCCGATGAATTTCAGCGGTCGTATGCAATACCTCATCCAATATCCCCACGGATGTGTGGAACAGGTCACTTCTGCGGTATTCCCGCAACTGTATCTCGCTGATATTTTTGATCTTACTGCCGCTAAAAAACAGGAGACCCAGAAAAATGTGGAGGCTGCCCTGAAACGCCTGGGAGGCTACCAGTTACCCAACGGTGGTTTTGCGTACTGGAGCGGGCAGAATTATGCAAATGACTGGGGATCTTCCTATGCCGGGCATTTCCTGCTCGAAGCGGAGAAAAAAGGGTATGTGCTGCCCATAGGCTTTAAAAACAGCTGGATCAACTACCAGAAACAGGCTGCCAAACAATGGCGGCAGTCCGACCGCAGTTCCGATCTCGCCCAGGCCTACAGGCTCTATACCCTGGCATTGGCAGAGAATGCAGATGTCTCTTCTATGAACAGGCTCAGGGAAACACCGAACATATCCAACGAAGCCAAACACCGGCTCGCCGCAGCCTATGCGCTGATCGGGCAGAAAAACGTGGCCCGGGAAGTGTTCGGGAATGCCAATATCGATATCCGGCCGGTAAAATACGATTATTACACCTACGGCTCTACGGAACGGAACCGTGCACTGGCCCTCGAAACCCTCATCCTGCTCGATGAAAAATCCCGGGCACAGGACATGGCGGTAACTATTGCCAAAAACCTGGATACCGATAGCTGGATGAGTACACAAAGTACGGCATACAGTCTCCTGGCCATGGCAAAATTTGCTGCGTATATCGGAGGTAAAGGCATCGAAGTCCAATATGAGCTCGACGGAAAAACAGCAACTGTGAGCACATCCCTCACCCTCGCCCAAAGAGAACTGGATATCCGGCAGGGAAATAACACCGTCCGCCTGAAAAACAACAAGGAAAATACCGTTTTCGTACGCGTTCTCCATAGCGGTATCCTCCCCGTAGGACAGGAACTCGCCGAGCAGCAGAACCTCTCCGCCAAAGTAGCTTATAAAGGACGAAACGGAAATGCCATCCAGATCAGCCGCCTGCTACAGGGAACCAATTTTATCGCTGAAGTGAGTATTACCAATCAGAAAGGGGAAAACCTGAAGAATATTGCTCTTTCTCATATATTTCCGAGTGGTTGGGAAATCGTAAATACCCGTTTCACAGATTTCGGAGATGCCCAGGGAACCACAGACCAGGCCACCTATACCGACCTCCGGGACGACAGAGCCAATTTCTATTTTGACCTGGATGCTCATAAAACGAAAACATTCCGGGTACTGATCAATGCCTCTTATCTGGGACGGTATTATCTTCCGGGTATACAATGTGAGGCCATGTACGATAACGATTACAGGGTACGAACCAAAGGACAATGGGTTGAGGTTGTTCAGTAACAACCTCAGTCCGGCCTGTCCGGCAGTTTTTCCTTATATTCCGTGACCAAAACAATGAGAGCAGTATGCAGCCAAAAATTATATCCGGACAATTTGTGGATATCCCGAACAGGAATATATTTCCGGCAGAGGTCCATATCCGGGATCGGAAGATCATTTCGGTAAGCAGAACAACACATGCCCCGGAGGTTTATATCCTCCCGGGCTTTATCGATGCCCACGTACATATCGAATCGTCGATGCTGATCCCTGCAGAATTTGCCCGTATAGCCGTTACACACGGTACGGTAGCCACCGTCTCCGATCCGCATGAGATTGCCAATGTCTGTGGTATGGAAGGAATCCGGTATATGATAGCCAACGGAGAAAAAGTACCGTTTAAATTCTACTTCGGTGCCCCTTCATGTGTTCCTGCTACCCCCTTCGAAACGGCGGGAGCAGAAATCACGGCAAAAGAGATCGACTCCTTACTCTCGCGGGAAGATATCGTCTATCTCGCGGAAATGATGAACTGGCCGGGGGTAGTACACCGCGATCCGGACGTCATGGAAAAAATAGCTGTGGCACAAAAATATCACAAGCCGGTAGACGGCCATGCCCCGGGACTGAAAGGAGAACTTGCCAGGCAGTATATCGCTGCCGGGATTTCTACCGATCATGAATGTTTTACTGCCGGCGAAGCACTGGACAAACTGAAACACGGTATGAAGATCATCATCCGCGAAGGCAGCGCCGCAAGGAATTTCGACGCGCTCATAGACCTTATCGACGGTCATGCCGCACATATCATGTTCTGCTCGGACGACAAGCACCCCGACAATCTCGTGGAAGGACATATAGACCAGCTCGTGGCCCGTGCCGTGGCCCGGGGAAAAGACCTGTTTGACGTGCTTCGTGCCGCCTGTCTGAACCCTATAGATCACTACGGGCTCCGGGTGGGGCACCTGAGGGAAGACGACCCTGCCGATTTTATTGTCGTCAAAGATCTGAAAAGATTTGAAGTCCTCGAAACCTATATCGACGGAGAACGTGTTGCACAGCACGGGAAAGCCATGATCGCCCGGCAGGAACACCACATAATCAACAACTTCACAACTTCCGTAAAAACTCCGGCCGACTTTTTGCTCGAAGCCAAAGGGCAGCGCATTCGCGTTATCGAAGCAAAAGACGGCGAACTCATCACTTCGGAAACGGTAGTACCTGTTAGTGAGAAACAGGGATATGCCGTTGCGGATACCGAAAAAGACATATTGAAGATCGCCGTTGTCAACCGGTACGGGAACGCGGCTCCACAAGTGGCCTTCGTAAAAAATTTCGGGCTGCAGCAAGGGGCTATTGCTTCTTCGGTCGCCCACGATTCTCATAACATCATCGCTGTTGGTACGGACGATGTTTCCCTGGCAAAAGCGGTAAACCTCATCATGGAGAGCAAAGGCGGAGTGTGTGCAGTACACGACGAAGAGCATGCTCTACTTCCACTGCCCGTAGGCGGTATCATGTCTGCAGAAGACGGGTATGAAGTCGCAAAAGCCTATACTGCGGTGGATGCTATGGCTAAAGCGATGGGCGCTACGTTGCAGTCTCCTTTTATGACCCTGAGTTTTATGGCTTTACTGGTGATCCCCGACCTGAAACTAAGTGATAAGGGGTTGTTTGACGGGAGAAAATTCGAATTTACCGGATTGTTTATTTCGTAACGGTAGCGAGAAAAGCTTTTCCTGTTACCGCTATGGTTTCGGCTACCGGGCGGAATTCCACACCCAGTTCTTCTTTTATTTTTGTATTGCTATAGGGGCTTTTCACCGTTGCGGACGCGGCCATCAGCTTACTCAGTTTACGCTTTTTTCCGGTGAGTTTGCTCCGCAGCCAATCGAGTCTCCACAGCCAGGCGAACACCCATTCCGGGGCTTCTTTTTCCGGAACCCCCCTGCCTACGGAAACCGATGCCATGGTAAGAACTTCCTTAAAACTCAGGTTATCCCCCACAAGGATAAACCTTTCATTTTTTACATCACTTTTCATCAGGGCTATCATAGCGGCGACAACATCATTCACAGCTACATAACCGGTAACACCATAGGTATAATACCGGATGCCCCCGTACGCTTCTCTAAAAATCCTCCCGCTCCCCTGCATCCACCCTTTCTTTCCCGGGGGTATTCCGAGTACGATACCGGGATTGACGATAACCACCTCCAGGCCTTCCTGGCTCCCGCGCCATACTTCCATTTCCGCACCGTATTTGGTGATGGCATATACGTTGTTTTCCGACTCCGTATTCCAATGGGTATCCTCGGTAATAAGAGCTCCTTTGATACTGCTTCCGAGGGTAGCTACGGAACTCACATAGCACAGTTTTTCCACGTCGTGGACCAGGCATTGGTTAACCACATTGGCCGTCCCCTCGGAGTTTATTTTTTTAAGCAGATTATAATCGGAAGGATCAAAGGAAATAAGTGCTGCCGCATGATAGACGCGGGTAACGTCCCGGAATGCATCGGAAAGTGCCGGAACCTCCGTAATATCGGCTTCGACCCATTCTATCGCATCAAATCTCACCCGGTCTTCCGTCGAACCGGAAAACATAGATGCCACGGCACTGACATCACTGCCTTTTCTGTAAATAGCACGTATTTTATCTTCGTTACGGGCCAGTGCATACAGCAAATGGGACCCGACAAGTCCTGTACCTCCGGTGACTAAAATCATAGTCCAAAGATATGTATTTTACGGAGACCTGATCCTGCCATGCCCTTATAAAATAGCCTTCAACAGACTCCTCTATGATCTATTTATTGTAAATTTGCGCTTGTTTTACCAAAAAAGTACGAAGACCATGGTCAAAAATTTTGTAGAAGAACTGCGTTGGAGAGGAATGATCCACGATATCATGCCGGGAACGGAAGAACAACTCAGCAAGGAACCGACCTCGGCTTATGTAGGTATAGACCCTACGGCCGACTCCCTGCATATCGGGCACCTTGTGGGGGTGATGATGCTCCGTCATTTCCAGCTTTCAGGCCACAGACCCGTAGTTCTCGTAGGCGGTGCAACCGGGATGATCGGAGACCCTTCTATGAAATCGGAGGAACGCAACCTTCTCGATGAGGAAACGCTGCAACACAATATAGCAGGTATTAAAGTCCAGCTGTCCCGATTGCTCGACTTTAGCTCGGATACCTCCAATGCTGCCGTTCTGGTAAACAATTACGACTGGATGAAAGATTTTTCTTTTATCGGTTTTGCCCGCGATGTCGGCAAGCGTATTACCGTAAATTACATGATGGCCAAAGATTCGGTTAAAAAACGGTTGAGTTCGGATTCGGGCTCTGGAATGTCTTTTACCGAATTTACCTACCAACTGATACAGGGATACGATTTTTACCACCTGTACAAAACTCATAACTGTCTCCTGCAGATGGGAGGTTCGGACCAATGGGGTAACATCACTACGGGTACGGAACTGATCCGGCGGATGAGTGATGACAGTGCCAAGGCTTATGCCCTTACCTGTCCGCTGATCACCAAGGCGGACGGTTCTAAATTCGGAAAGACCGAAGGCGGGAACATCTGGCTTGACCCGGAGAAGACCTCTCCCTACAAATTCTATCAGTTCTGGCTGAATACCTCTGATGAGGATGCCGAAAAATACATCAGGATATTTACATTTCTGGACAGAAAAACCATAGAAGATCTTATTGCGGCACACCAGGAGGCTCCGCACACACGTGTTTTACAGCACAGGCTGGCCGAAGAGATCACAACCTTTGTGCACGGTAAAGAAGAGCTGGAAAAAGCGATTAAAGCCTCTCAAATCCTTTTCGGAAAAAGCTCGTCAGATGACCTGAAAGCGCTGGACGAAAAAACTTTTCTCGATGTCTTTGACGGAGTGCCCCAGTCCGAAATAACTGCCGGACTGATCCATGAAGGCCTGGATATCATAGCGGCACTGAGTGAAAAATCGGGCTTCCTGAAATCCAACGGTGAGGCGAGACGTGCGCTCAAAGAGAATTCGATCTCCGTGAACAAGGAAAAAGTAAACGAGGGATATATGGTAACTGCCTCGGACCTTATTAACGACAAATTTGTTTTACTGCAACGCGGAAAGAAAAACTATTTCGTACTGGTGAAGGCCTGATCCTGAAAACCGGAATATTACCATACAGAGAACGGGGACTTCGAAAGTTCCCGTTTTTTATTGGTCTGTGCGGAACAAAATGCCTTACATCACCATGAGGTTGCATCCGCGTATATCGGAATGGTCGAACCTTCCAAGAACTTCGAAACTCCCATCGGGGTGTGTCTTGCCAAGGTCCTGGGTCGCAATAAAGGAACAAGAATGTATGTTGGCCAGGTCGATCACATTGATCCCCCCGGTTTTTCCGGTAGGCTGGAGCGAAAGGGCATCTTCCGGATCACGGATGATGATTTTCATCCAGGGCGGACAGTGGAAATTTCCGTTTCCGGGAGAATAGGCCTGTGACAGCAGCTCTGTCATTCCATATTCGCTGTGTATTTCGGAAACTCCGAACCCTTTTTCCAGTAGCTGGTGCAATTCTTCGCGGATAAGTTCTTTTCTGCGCCCTTTCATCCCCCCTGTTTCCATGACAATGGTATTTTCGAGCTGAAACCGGTGGGTCTCTACCAGGTCCAGTAGGGCAAATGAAACCCCGATAAGGAGTATCTTTTTTCCTTTCTGATCGAGAGTCTCCAGGGTATGCCCCAAAGATTCCAGGTCGTCCAGGTAAAAGCCGCTGTACGGGTCGGCAGATCTTCTGATAAGGTCGTCTACCATATAGATCAGGGAAGACCCCTGCCGCTCCAGATAGGAAGGCAACAGGGCAAGGACCACATAATCGCTGATATTACCGTAGAAGCGCTGAAAAGCGTCTGAAAAACTGCGCTCGTATATCGTTCTGTCTGCGACATAATGTTTACTGGTACTCATACCGGTGGTACCACTACTGGTAAAGAGTTCTTCCGGAGGAGCCCCGGATGTGGTTATTTTGTGGCTTTTAAAAAAAGATATCGGTAAAAAAGGAATCTCTTCTACGGTACCCACCTTTGCGGGAGTTCGCCCCAGAAGATCGCAAAATTCACGGTACACCTCATTATTCCGGTATTGATGCCGGAATACTTTCAGTGCAACCGCTGTGAAATCCGAATCATCGGTGATGTCAAAAACAGCATTAGCGTTCATCGTACAACATTCCTTATTTCTTTGCCCGTTTGCCGGAAAATCCCAACGGCTTATTCCTCCGTTGCTATTTCCTTCATCTTTTTAAAGAGGAACATCAACAGGAACAGCCCGGTAAACCCGATAAATACGAGCAGGGGGAATAACCACTTTTTGGAAGAAGCCAGTCCTTTCCTGGGGATGTTGATCTTTACGGAAACATCCTTGATAACTTTATCCCCGTCACTCGCCTTTACGGTGAGTTTATCAATGTCATCAAACAGGTTCTGCTGGGAATTGACCAGGCCTCCCATGGAGCCGATCTGTGGTTCGGACCTGAAGAAAAACATATTATCCTCCGGTTTGAGTCCTTCCGGCTTTGTACTTCCCTGAGCTTTCAGGATTTCATTGATATACTGTACGGCTTCTTTATTGGTTTGTATCCTGGACAATAGGTTTTCACTAAGGCTCAGCCTCACAGTATTGTAATAATCGTTGTTATTCAGAAAATCGAGGATTTTCGTAACGACCTTCAGGGAATTCCTCCGGGTTTTGGTATAAATCGTTATTCTGTGGTATTTATAATTTTTGGCCGTTTCCATCGCACTTACCGTAGACGCATCACCTTTCAGGGCCTTGAAAGCCTCCAGATTTGCCTGCTTTTCTCCGAGAAAGCTGTAAATATCCACTATGGGTTCTATTTCGATTCCGGAAAAATAGCTGACCGAATCTATTCCCATATCCTTAAAAAAACTGATATCTCCGATTTCGCGCTTGGCTTCAATTTCGTTGATACTGGTATAGAGGTAATCGACACTTCCGAAATTGGGAACCACGATCACTTCGTTCTTATAGGTCTTGGAGTTCGAACCATCCATAAAATATCCGGCGGCAAAAGCTGCAAGCAGGAGAATAAGCAATAGTATGGCAAATTTCCTGTAAAACAGAAAAATGCTGTATATCCCCCTGATAATCCACTTGAAGAAATCCCTGATCTTCTGGAGCAGCACCCCAAGGTCTATTTCATCGGAGGTATTATCATGCTTTTGTGTATGCTCATTCATCATGTAATGGTATTGCTTTTTGATAATCTTTTACTATGTATTATGTGGACAGAATTAATTCTGAGCTTTATTCAGGATTTGTTCGAGTATCCTCCGGGTTATCAGGTAGGTGGGTTTAACCCCCGTCGTTCCTAATCCTCCCGAAGCCAGGGTACTTCCGGTTTCCAACGGGTTATCGGAAGCGTAATAGGCATAACGGACCTTAACATCTTCTGCTATGCTCTTCCGGATCCTCGATGCGGATTGTATGGCCTTCTGGTAATGTGCTCCTTCCATTTCGAGACCTACGACGTTCCAGGTAGAATCGTGGAAAAACTTCAGAAGGTCCTTATTCTGTAAAGAGGTACCGAGTACGGTGATCATGGTCCCTTCGAAAACTTTCAGTCCGTGACCTTCGAAATCGGCCTTGCACAATTCGTTCTTAAAGGGATAATTATCTGCCGTTCCTTCAAAAATATGTGCGGAAGGAATCATCAGGTCTCCTTTTCCTCCTTCGAGTATCCCTGCTTTTCCCATGATGGACACGGATACGACATTCAAAAAATGGAGTTTATCTTTTTTCTCTGTTTCCTTTACGGTTTTATTCTTGTCCTTATAGGGTTTTAACAGCTCGTCTATAGTCTCATAAGCCTGTTCCCCGAAGGCGTAGTCCATTACAAAAAGTACGGGTTTTTCTTCGTCCGGGATGGCGGAATCCAGATCGTAATCGGAATGGCTGAAATTTATCTTTGCCGTATCGAATACCTGTACATCGATGTTGGTTCCGGAGGTATCGTCTATAGAGATCATACCGTTTTTGTGGGCGAAGGCCTTTACCTTGTCTCGCATAGTACCGTTTCCGGGCATACTGAGGGCTTCGTAAAGTTCCAGCCGCTCTTTTCCGGAAGCCTCTTTTTTAAGGGCCTCGGAAGCATAAACGGAATTCATGACGCTGTGCATATTGGCGCTGATGATATGTATGGGACGATGCAGCAGCTTGTTCTTCTGCAATGTTTTTTTAATCGTATTGGCCCAGGCCTCTCCGTGAATATGGTGTCCCAGCCGTTCCCGTAGTATAGGGCTGAACGTAATGGTCCGCTTGTCGTTATCCCGCTCCTCCTCTATGGCCAGTTTTCCCATCCAGTAGACGATGTGCAGAAACCTTTCGGGCATCTGCTTCGTGGCAAAAGCCCGGTGTGCATCCAGCGCTTCTTCGAATGTCCTTCCGATAATGTTGGCCACATGGATCAGGGCGATTTCTCTTTCGGCACGTGTGAGTTTCCCTTTTCGAACGGCATTTTCCAGCTTAAACCAGTCCCTGTTGATCTCTCCGGTATCGTCCGCATACACACGCCTGCATATTTTTTGCGATTCTACATACAGAAAGGTAAGGTGAGTAAGGATATCGTAAATATCGGAGCGCCCCCGAGTAATCTCGATACTCATCTGCTCTTCGTCTACCCGGTAACAGTTTCTTCTTCGCTTGGGCGGAATGATGGGTTGAAAATGAGATTTCTTATACCCTTCATCGGAAGTGAGGTTTACATAACGGCATTCTTCTATCCCTACGGGAAGCCTGTCCAGAATGTACATCAGTCCGTTCAGTTCTACCTTGTCTTCTGCGATAGAGCCATATATTTCGGGGCGCAACTGCAATAACGATTGCCGTAATGTTTCCCCGGAAATGCCCATGGGTTTATAGAATCCGCGGTTGAACAAATGTCTCATGGTGATGTACATCCGTTCGATAGCGTTGGTGGATTCCTGGGCCCTTGTTCTTCCTTTGATCTTACTCATATCTAATTTTCCGCACAAAAATACGGGATTTTTATGTTATCTGCATCAGTATTCTCGCAAGGTATGGATCTGTAGTTAGCGCATCGCTTTTTTAAGACCTTTACCGGCAATATAATGACGCTGTCGTAATTTCCGTACAACTTTCCTGGCCAGGTTATTATTTATGGTTTCATATCCGGCATACAGATCGCCGGAGACTGCCGAGGTCGCCATCCACACGTTTTCGCCGGAACCGAGATCTATAAGGTACACATGGAACCTCGCTTCGGGTTCGTAGCTGGTCGATACATTTCCTCTTATACCGCTGACTTCCTGTCGACGTTCCCAGGAAGTTTGCTTGATCACAAGCAGGGCTTCGGCACCGGAAGCATTGATCTTGTCGGTAAAGGTCTCATAGTCGTAATCTTTGTTGATCTCAAAAAGGCTTCCCGCTGCGACTACCTGCGTGGGAACCATGTTCCTGCCGAAGGTTTTTTCCAGTTGTTTCCGGTATTTGGCCTCGTCGAGGTTATTGAAATCCTTCCGAAAGGATTCGTCATAGACATCGGCATCGAGCCCATCAATATCCTCCCTGGAATTTATATGTACCAAGGCCACTTTATCGTAGATTTTCTGAGGCGGCTTTACCTCATAGTCATCGATATGCCCGGAAGCACAGCCGACAGCTAAAAATACGGTAAGCACCGAAAAAATAATGAATCCGAAAAATGTCGTGGTGTGTTTCATAGGTTGCTATAGTTTGTATTTATACAATGCTTCTGCGAGTTTGCGATCGTTGGATAGTCGTTGCACCTTGTTCTGCCCCCCAAGCTTTCCCATATACTTCATGTAGCTGGCAAAACCGTCTTTCCTGATCCGGGTAATCTTCAGGGGTTGCAGTACGTTCCCCGAGATAAGATCGTAATAATAACTGTTCTGCTTTTGCAGGGTTTTATCCAGGGTTTGCACAAAGCCAGGCATATCATCGGGCTCTTCTCCGAATTCTACCAGCCATTCGTGATAAGGAAGCTGTCCTTCTTCCGGATCGGTCTGGGGGGCTACGGTAAACTCATTGATACTTCCCCCGAAGTGCTCGATTCCCTGTTTCATCGCTTCTTCTACTTCTTTTGCTATAACATGCTCCCCGAAAGCTGAAGTAAAGTGTTTTATCCTTCCGGAAACCACTACCCTGTAGGGACTAAGTGTGGTAAATTGTATGGTATCTCCCAAGTTATAGCTCCACAAACCGGCATTGGTAGATATGATCATTACATAATTCACCCCGGTTTCCACTTCTTTTATGGTGAGCCGTACCGGATTTTCCTCAAAGAAATCGTCAGCACGTATAAACTCATAAAAAATTCCGGAATCCAGTTGGAGTAGCATCCCTTTTTCCCGTTGTGAATCCTGGTAGGCGAAGAACCCTTCGCTCGCGGGGAAAAGCTCAATGCTGTCCACCTTTCGGCCGATAAGTTTTTCGAACCTTGCCCGGTAGGGTTCGTAATTGACCCCTCCATAGATAAAAAGCCGGAAATTTTTGAACACATCTCCTACCTTTTTTCCGCTACGGGCCTGTAAGCGCTCGAAGTACATCTGTACCCAGGAAGGGATCCCGCTGATGACCGTCATATCCTCCGGAAGGGTTTCTTCCACGATAGCATCGACCTTGGTTTCCCAATCGTCTATACAATTGGTCTCCCAGCTTGGCATTCGGTTTTTCTGCAGGTATCCGGGCACATAATGGGCTACTATACCGGATAACCTTCCGAGTTTAATCCCGTTTTTTTCCTGAAGCACGGGACTTCCCTGTAAAAATATCATTTTGCCGTCTACAAAAGAAGCATTCCCGGTTTCGCGGATATAGCAGAGTATGGCATTCCTCGCCGCACGGATGTGATGCGGCATAGACTCGGAGGTAATCGGAATATATTTGGCGCCGGAGGTTGTTCCGGAGGTCTTTGCAAAGTACACGGGTTTTCCGGGCCAGAGTACATTTTCTTCTCCTGCAACCACCCGCTCTACATAGGGTTTCAGGGCTTCGTAATCCCTGACGGGAACCCGCTCCGCAAAGTCGCGGGGAGTTCGTATTTCATCGAAGCCATGGTCTTTTCCGAACGTTGTACCGGAAGCAGAAGCGATGAGTTCGCGGAATACCTTGTCCTGGGCTTCTATCGGGTGATCGGCCCATTTCCGGATCTTTGCATAAGTGATCCGGGCAAATATTTTAGCGGCAAAAGCTTTTAAAGACATATTCTGAATTTAATAAATCCCGCATACTTTGCCTTCCGATAGCCGAAGCGGTTCGGGGTTTGTCCCTCAATCGAAATCTACGTAATCTTTCGGATTTACGGGGTAACCATTGCTCCACAATTCGAAATGAAGATGCGGCCCTGTGGAAAGTTCACCGGTATTGCCCATGGTGGCTATAACTTCTCCGGCCTTTACGAGTTCGCCCTGCGATTTGGTCAGGGACCCATTGTGCTTATACACGGATATCAGACCAAAAGAATGTTCTATGATACATACATAACCGGTTTCTACCGTCCACTCGGCAAATATAACAATACCATCGGCAACTGTCTTTACCGGAGTACCCGAAACTCCTGCAATATCTACGGCAAAATGCTTTTCCTCGAGATTATATCCGTTGGATATATTTCCGGAAACCGGCGGAAAAAGCACGAAGTTGGTTTTTGATATCGCACTGCCTACAAGATTGTATTTGTCTTCCATGGCAACTTCTTCGCGCAATGCCAGGTCTTCTTTGCCAGGAGAAAGATCTATCTCCGAAGGGTCCGGCCGTTCTTCTTTGTCCAGGGAATCGGCAGGGGCTTCGGCCTCCATGTCAGCCGGGCTCACTTCCCCGGTAAGGACTCTCTTGACATTATTCAGGTACCTGTCGTTATAATCCAGAACGGAAACCAGAGAATCCGTTTTGTACGTGAGATCTGCCACCTGCCTTTTCAGCGCCGTAGACGAGTATCCCGGAATGTATTCCCGCAACGGTGTAAACGCGATAAGGATGGTTGTAATGGCGATAAGAAACACGGCAAATGACGTACCCACGACAAAAACATTCAGCCTGTTCAGCCGGAAGGACAACCGCTCTTCAAAAGTATCTTCATTGAGGATAACCAACCGATACTTGTGTAAAAGCTTTTTTGCGAGTTTCTTTCTTTTCGGTTTATTATTTGCCATAATTCCTGCAAATATAACGTTCTAAATACAGTGCTATTCTTAAAAATATAATAATTAACGCCTCGATTAAACTTTTCTTATTACCTTTGTTAGAGTAAAATTAATTAAAAATGATGTCATTGAATATTTTTTTAGGAATGATCGGCCCATGGCAGATAGTATTAGTAGTTGTAGTACTTCTGTTGCTTTTCGGAGGTAAAAAAATACCTGAACTGATGCGAGGCCTTGGGAGTGGGATAAAAGAATTTAAGGACGCGTCTAAAGAAGACGAGCATTCTGCAGAAAGCAGCAGCAATACCAAAGAATAGTTTTATTCTGCCAAAGATAACAAAACCTTTATCCCTTGCGGGATAAGGGTTTTTTTTGCTCTATACCAGCCGGTAACTGTGATGAATTTCTTTGTTAATCCGTCATGGAAAGTTGTATTCGCTTTCTCTCCAGATCTACGTCGATCACTTTAACGGTGACATGCTGATGTAGTTTTACCACGGCGTTTACATCGCTTACAAATTCATTGCTGAGATTGGATATATGCACCAATCCGCTCTGTTTTATTCCGATATCCACAAAACATCCGAAGTTGGTAATGTTATTGATTATTCCCGGTACAGTCATTCCCGGTTTAACATCTTCTATGGTTTTCAGCGCTTTACTGAATTCGAATACGGCTGCTTTTTTTCTCGGATCAAGCCCGGGTTTTTCAAGCTCTTTCAGAATATCGGTCAACGTGGGCAATCCTATAGTTCCCGTACAGTATTTCTCGGGACGGATCTTTGCTATATTGTCTTTATGGCCTATGAGATCGGAAACACGGAGATTGAGATCGGCTGCCATTTTTTCTACAACGGCATAACTTTCGGGATGGATTGCCGAGTTGTCGAGCGGGTCGTCGCTTTGCAATACCCGGAGGAATGCCGCACTTTGTTCAAAGGCTTTGTTGCCGAGTCTGGGCACGTCGAGCAGCTCTTTACGGGAACGGATCTCCCCCTTTTTACTGCGATATTCCACGATTTTTCCGGCCAGTGCAGGCCCTATTCCGGAAACATAGCTCAACAGGCTGGGACTTGCCGTGTTGACATTGACTCCTACGCTGTTCACACAGCTCATCACTACGGCATCGAGTTCGGTTTTGAGCAGGCCCCGATCCACATCGTGCTGATATTGCCCTACCCCTATCGATTTCGGGTCGATCTTTACCAGTTCTGCCAGGGGATCGGCAAGTCGTCTTCCTATAGAAACAGCTCCCCTTACCGTAACATCATAGTTCGGAAACTCCTGTCTTGCAATCGTGGAGGCGGAATACACCGAAGCTCCGCTTTCGTTAACTACAAAAACCTGCAGATCCCTGTCGAACGCGATGCGTTTCACCAGGGTCTCGGTTTCACGGGAAGCCGTACCATTGCCAATGGCAATAGCATCAATACGGTACGCATTGACCAGGGAACGGATCTTTTTGATGCCTTGTGCGCTCTCGCGCTGTGGCGGATGGGGATAGATATTTTCGTTGTGTAGCAGATCTCCGCGCTCATCGAGGCAAACAATTTTACAACCGCTTTTATACCCGGGATCTATAGCGAGAATCCGCTTTGCTCCCAGTGGAGGGGCGAGCAAAAGCTGACGTAGATTTTCGGAAAATACCCGAATGGAATTCTTATCTGCTTTTTCCCGGGCTTCTTTCAGGCTTTCATTGGCCACTGCGGGGTACAAAAGCCGCTCGTAAGACTCTTTTACCGCTTTTCTGATATAGACTGCCGAAGCGCCATGCCCGTTTCTCAAAACGGCTCTTTCCACACTATCCAGCGCGGTGTCTTTATCGATACTTATCTTTACCCGGATCACTTCCTCTTTCTCGGCCCTGAGCATGGCCAGCAGCCGGTGCGACGGACAACGGTACAAAGGTTCGTTCCAGTCGAAATACTGCCGGTATTTCTGAGCCTGTTCTTCTTTTTCTTTTCCTTTGATCACGGCTGCGGAAATTTCGGCATTCCGCTGAAACATCTTTCGCAGTATATGCCTGACCTTACTGTTTTCGCTGATCCATTCGGCTATAATATCTACAGCGCCCTGTAAGGCGTCCTCCACGGTTTCCGTCTTATCGCTCAGAAAACGCTTTGCAATCGTTTCGGGATCGGTGTTCACGGATGGTGCCATCAGTATTTTAGCCAGGGGTTCCAGTCCTTTTTCCCGGGCAACTCCGGCCCTGGTATTACGCTTGCGTTTAAAGGGCAGATAAAGGTCTTCGAGTTCGGTCAGGGTTGTTGCCCTTTCTATGTTCTGCTTCAGTTCGGGGGTAAGGGCCTCCTGCTCTTCTATGGATTTTAATACCGATTCCTTGCGTTTACGGAGTTCTTCAAAAGCCGTTTTAAGTTTTTGGATATCGGAAATCTGTACCTCATCGAGATTTCCCGTCATTTCCTTACGATAGCGAGCTATAAAAGGAACGGTACTGTCTTCATCGAGCAGCTTCAGTGTGTTTGTAATACTCTTTTCGGGGAGGTTGGTAAGGCCGGAAACATAGCTTAAAATATTCACTCTCAGATGTGGGTTTTATGTAAAAAGCTCATGGCGGCATACGCCGCCATAATTATGATTTATACTGTGATTTTACCGTTGGGTTCAGGGTTTTTGGTCCGGGGTTTTCTCGGAAATAAATTTTACACTCTTTAAGATGGCCTCGAGTTCGAACATATAATCGCGCTTATCTTCCGAAGGCGCGAAAGTCAATCCCTCCAGCACCAGCAGCCGGTCATTTTCTTCATCGCGTATGAGATAGCATACAAACGGTCCGGCCATGGCAAAATTTTTCATCTCCCACATCCCTTTCACTTCTATGGTAGGTTTTCCGGCAAGGGTAATGTCAAAAATATAGGGGGCATAAGCTTGCTGGGTAACCATATACATCCCTTCCTCTCTTCCGGGGACGTATTTTTGACCTATAGAATCGTTCATTTTTATAAAAGCATCAACCCGGGTAGAATCGTCCGGAATACTGTTGATGGGGAGTTCATAAACAAAAATATGCATAGAGCCTTTCGGGATAACCCGCTCTATCCAGATAAAGTTGTCTTCCTGCTTTGATGTCTTGTACACATAAGGCATCGTGAGCGAAATACCGAATTTTTTCTGCAGGTATGTTTCTTTGTTCAGGGAACTGCGGAACCGTTTCTGGTTTTCGACAATGTCGTTGTCTTTGAATTCCTTGATATACTGTGCTGAGGTTTTACCGATCATATCGATAAGCGTCCCGTTGTCTGGAGCTTCGATAACCCCTACTTTCTGAGGGTGGGCATAAGCATCGGTTTTTATCCCGGAATTGGTCGTACTGTCCTTCCGGACAAAAAGAATATTTCTGCTTTTTGTTGTAGATCCTTTAAACACCTGTAGCGGTATCTGGTGCAGGGTAAAAACGGGTTCGTCCCATGGAAGACCGTCTACGGGGGCCGCGTAATACTCCCGGATCTCATCACCTACTTCTCCGTTCCACATGTCATTATCGATAACGACAGCGAGCGAATTTATCGCTCCGACGGAATCGGGGAGATAGCGTTTCTGATCTTTCTTCTCTTCTTTACAGGAGGTAAAAGCCAAAAGGACACCGGCTATCAGGGTTAATAGCGCCCTATTGCGCTGTTTTGCTGAACTTTGTCTTCTTTCCCGGCTTTGCCGGTTCTTTTTAAACATCCTGTCTGCCCGGTGAAAAGCAGGTACATCTTGTGTCATTTTGCTTTAGATTTTAGTGGTTCTTGCTAACAGTTACAAAGCTTCAGCTTCATTCCCGGTTTTAAATCATTCCCACTAATATCGTTCCAATCTCGAATATTCTTAACAGAAATTCCATGAAATTTTTTAGAGATCGTCCAGAGCGAGTCTCCTTTTTTCACGGTATACACATTATTTTTGGTAGAGGCAGGCGTTTTGGATGAAGCTTTGGCCACGGCTGTCAGCCCGGATTTCTTCGGGTAAATAGTCAGGCGTTGACCTATTCTCAGGTTATTGTTTCTCAATCCGTTCCACTTTTTCACATCACTCACCCGTACCCCGTAACGGTTTGCTATTCTACCGAGATAATCCCCGCTTTTTACACGATAGGTAATCCTGCTGTTTTTCTCGAAAAGCTGTGGCAGTGGTTTTTCTTTTTTAGCTTCTTCCGATTCGATATGGGCGTAAATAGCTCCTTCATTGGCAACGAATTTACCGAGGGCACTGCTCGGCAACCGGAGCGGATGAACTTCTTCCTGGATAAAGGGGATGATATCCAGCTTGTAAGCCGGGTTGAGAAACTGCAGCTGATCGACATCTACGTTGACAAGTTCGGAGATCTGATCGAAGCTTACCGATCGCTTCAGGTGTACCGTATCGGTTTCGAAATAAGCGACTTCGGGTCTTTGTACATGGAGTCCGTGTTCTGAGGCGTACTCGAAAATATACATCATAGCCAGAAAAGAAGGTACATATCCTGCGGTTTCTCTCGGCAGGAAAGGTCTGAGGTTCCAGTAGTTCTGATAACCCCCGGAGCGGCGTATCGCCTTGGAAACATTTCCGGGCCCCGAATTATACGCTGCGAGTGCCAGGTCCCAGTCGCCGAATATCTGGTAGAGTTTGGCAAGGTATTTACAGGCCGCCTTTGTAGATTTTACAGGGTCACTTCTTTCATCGACATAAGAATTTACCTCCAGACCGTACAGTTTTCCGGTCGCATACATAAACTGCCAGATCCCGGTAGCTCCTACCCAGGATTTTGCTCTCGGGTTCAGGGCAGACTCGATAACAGCAAGGTATTTCATTTCGAGCGGAATATCACTGTTATCCAGTTCCTGTTCGAACATCGGGAAGTAATACTGGCTTTTCAGCATGGTCCTTTCCAGGAAACCTCTCTTGTTTTTGAGGAAATTCTTGATTACACTTTCCAGCTCCGGATTGTATTCTACGTTAAAAGGTGTCTTCTGATTTAGTGCGGCCAAACGCGATTTTAACACATCGGTGGGCAGTTCTTTGTATTCGACATTCTGATAATCCAGTTCGGTAACGGTTTCGACAATGGTGTCGAACAAGCTGTTATCGTAGAGTTCTTTAAGCCATAGACTATCTATTTTTGCAGCGAGTGAATGGTCGAGAAGACGAAACTTCCCATCTACTTTCTCGATAGTGATTTTAGATTCCAGCGAATCTGCTTTTTCAATGGACAATTCTGTACTTTCCGAAGATGTTTCTTGCTGATTTTCATCAATTTCTGCAACTTCCTGTGCATAACTCCACGTTGCAATCGTGGCGAAAAATAGGGTAGCGAAATAACGTTTCATTTGGTCTGGACTCTTTTTTGTATTCATGGAAATCCCGTAAAAATCGTATTTTTTATTTACATAGGACTTTTAAAAGGTGTTAAAATAAAAAATCCCCGTTCGCGGATATCCGGAACAGGGATCTATTCTGTATAAAAAACAGAGTAATTACCTACATTATTCCAGTATAGCGGCTATACCCGGTAATGTTTTTCCTTCGAGGCTTTCGAGCATGGCTCCTCCTCCGGTAGAAACATAACTCACCTTGTCTTCGAAGCCGAACTGTTTTACTGCCGCTACCGAGTCTCCTCCCCCTACGAGAGAGAATGCTCCTCTTTTGGTCGCTTCCTCAATAGCATATCCTATGGATTTGGTACCGTTCTGGAAGCTCTCCATTTCAAAAACGCCTACGGGTCCGTTCCAGAGGATGGTTTTGGACTTCAGGATAACTTCCCTGAAATTTTCCAGCGTAGCCGGACCTGCGTCCAGCCCCTGCCATCCGTCGGGGATATGGTCTACGGCGACTTCCTTTGTATTGGCATCATTGCTGAAATCATCGGCAGCAATAACATCGACCGGCAAGTGGACCTCCACCCCTTTCTCCCTGGCTTTTTTGAGGATCTCCATGGCGAGCTCCTGCTTGTCGTCCTCGCAGATAGAATCTCCGATCTTTCCTCCCTGTGCCTTGACAAAGGTATAGGTCATTCCTCCACCGATGATCAGGTGATCGATCTTATCGAGTATATTTTCGATAATGGTAATTTTTGAGGACACCTTAGACCCTCCGAGAATAGCGGTTACCGGCTTTTCTCCTGTTTTCATCACCTTGTCTATACTCTCTATTTCCTTGGCCAGCAGATACCCGAAGCACTTGCGGTCTTCGAAAAACTTTGCTACGATGGTCGTAGAGGCATGTGCCCTGTGCGCGGTACCAAAAGCATCGTTTACATAGATATCGCCCAATCTGGACAGTTGTTCGGCAAAAGCCTCGTCTCCTTTTTCTTCCTCGGCATGAAACCTCAGGTTTTCCAGCAACAGTATCTCCCCGCTTTTGAGGTTAGCTACGGCTTCTTCGGCCTTTTTGCCTACACAGTCTTCTACAAAATTTACTTTGACACTGAGTATATCGGATATTGCATTTACGATATGCTTTAAAGACATGGACTCCTGAGGCTGACCTTTCGGACGGCCGAGGTGGCTCATGAGCACCGCACTTCCCCCGTCTTCCAGGATTTTTATCACCGTAGGCTTCGCAGCCTCTATACGGGTCGTATCGGTGACGTTAAATTCCGCATCCAGAGGTACGTTAAAATCCACACGGATCAATGCTTTTTTTCCTTTAAAGTCAAAATCATCTATTGTCTTCATAACAGTATGTGTTTACGTATTTTGTAAAGATTCTCCGCAGGCCGGAACTCTAAAAAACCCGGTGCGAAAGCACAAATGTAAATAAATATTGGCTTGCAAAAATAGCGGTTTTATTAGAATAATGTTAAATCGGGACACACCGATCGAAGACCGGGGACGAAGCCGGGTATTTTTATTTCCCCAAACCCTTTATATTTGCCATATGCTATTCAAAGATATCCTGGGACAGGAACATATAAAGAAACATCTGACCGTCAGTGCGGAACAGGACAGAATACCTCATGCGCAATTGTTCGTCGGTGCCGAAGGCAGTGGCGTACTGGCCATGGCTATTGCTTATGCGCAGTATATTCTCTGTAAAAATACCGGCGGAGAAAACGATACGGGTGTGCAGGCGTGCAATCTCAAATTCGCAAACCTGGGCCACCCGGACCTGCACTTTGCCTTTCCGGTAGCTGCAAACAGCAAAATAAAATCACGCCCGGTAAGCAATAACTTCCTGGAAGAATGGCGGCAGTTCGTAAAGGAACGCCCTTACGGGACATTGTTCGAATGGTACCAGATGCTGGGTATTGAGAACAAGCAGGGCCAGATTGGTGTGGATGAAGCCCAGGAAATTGTAAAATCGCTCTCGCTGAAACCTTATGAAGGAGGATACAAGGTGATGATTATATGGATGGCGGAAAAGCTCAATACCTCAGCAGCGAACAAGCTTCTTAAGCTTATCGAGGAGCCTCCGAACAAGACTTTGTTTATTCTGATAGCCAAAGAAGAGGAACAGATTATACAGACCATTTTATCGCGGTGCCAGATCCTGCATTTCCCGCCACTGGCAGAAATTGCCATCCGGGAAAAACTCGTGGAACAACATCTCTCCGAAACGGAGGCGGTAAAAATCGCACACCAGGCCAACGGAGATTATAACCGTGCAATGGTACTGGCAGATGCGGACAATAACGACCTGACTTTCGAGACCTGGTTCGTACAATGGGTTCGTTCAGCATTCCGGGCCAAAGGCAATAAGGCCGCTATACACGACCTGATTGCCTGGGGTGAGCAAATCGCTGCGACGGGAAGAGAAACGCAGAAACTGTTTCTGAATTACTGCCTGGATGTTTTCCGGCAGGCTCTTTTGCTCAATTACAATGCCGGATCGCTGGTGTTTATGGAATTTCGCGTTGAAAATTTCAAACTGGAAAAATTTGCTCCTTTTGTAAGCGGAAATAATATCAACGAAATCACCCGCGAACTTCAGGATGCCATTTATCATATAGAACGTAACGGGAATTCCAAGATCATACTCACCGATCTTTCGATAAAACTTACCCGGTTGCTGCACAAATACTGATCGGACCTATAAACGACAACCATGCAAAATATTCTCGAAAACAGTGCCGGGATCCTGCTCCTTCTGCTACTTATTATAACTTTTGTACAAAGCAGCCTGGAAAAAATAACGGACTGGAAAGGGAACATTTCATGGCTCCGGGAGCACTTTTCCGGCACGTTTATGCAGCATATCATTCCTTTTTCGGTGGCCCTGATCCTGGCACTGGAAATCATTGCGGGGGTACTTTGTATATGGGGGGTTTTTGATATTGCCCTATACAACGACAGGGCCTGCGCCTTTTACGGCGCAGTACTCTGTAGTTTCACCTTGTTATTGTTGCTTTTCGGGCAGCGTATAGCCAGGGACTACGACGGGGCCCGGGGTATTGTTATATACCTGATCCCCTCGGTATTTGCGGTTTATCTCCTTCAATAAACCTGTTTTTTTTCAGGTTTCCGTGTTTTCTCCTTTAAGATACTTATCCAGGAATTCGCGGATTTTCCCGTATCCCTTGATCTCATTTTCTTTTTTGACAAAACCATGTCCTTCATCCGGAAAAACCACGTACACTACCGGGACCCCATTCTGCTTCATGGCTTCTACGATTTCATCCGATTCTACCTGCAAAACCCGCGGATCATTGGATCCCTGCAACACCATGACCGGATTTTTGATCTGTTCGGCGTGAAACAATGGTGAGATGGCTTTTAACCGAACCGAGTCGGCCGTATTCGGGTCGCCCAGTTCTTCGTACAGCGCGGTGCGGAACGATTCCCAATATGGCGGAATGGAACGCAGGGTGCGCAGCCAGTTGGTTACCCCGAAGATATTTACCCCCACTTTAAAGGCATCAGGCTCGAAAGTCATTGCAGCCATCGTCATATAACCTCCGTAACTCCCGCCTATGATCCCGATCTTGTCTGCATCTATATAGGGTTGCTTTTCCAGCCATTTTTTCCCCCAGATACAATCTTTAAGATCCTTGTCTCCGTGATTTTTATCATCCATTTTATAAAATGTCTTCCCATAACCACTGCTTCCCCTGTTATTTACGGCAAGAATAGCGTAACCGCTGTTTACCAGGTATTGTATGAGCGAGGAATAGCCGGTTCTGGACTGTCCCCCCGGGCCGCCGTGTACCCAGACCAGTGCGGGAACCTTATGGCTGGCCGTAGCGGAAAGTGGTTTGTAATAAATAGCAGGGATTTCCAGTCCGTCAAAAGATTTGAACCGGACAACTTCAGCAGAAACCAGGTCATTTCCGTCAATTTCAGGGTTCAGGGTTTCCGTAAGTTTTTTAAGTTCTCCCGATTTGAAATCGTAGACATAGATATTGTTCGGCGCTTTTGAGGTGCCTACGGTGAGGCGCATTTTTTCTTCACTTTCGGAAATGCTCACCGCGATAATATCGCCATCGGGGATCTCAGGAAAATCGACTTTTTCCCCGGTGGCATCATCCAGAATAACAAGACTGTTTTTACCGTCTTCATTGATCGCTATAACCCGGTATTTCCCGTTTTCACTGGTATAGCTGTACATCACATCCCAATCGGTTTTATACAGGATATGCTTCTTCCCTGTGGTTAGCTCATATTTTACCAGGTAGGCAAATTCGGCGTCGGCGTCGGTACTGTAAAAAAAGTATTTCCCGTCTTTACTAAACCCCGAACCCGAATAGCTTCCCGGCTTATCAGGATCGGAGACCTCCTCGGTTTTTCCGGTATTCCTGTTATAGAGAAAAAGGCGGTTTTCACTGGTTGTCACCGATTTGGTCAAGGCCAGTATATGCTCATCATCGGACATCCCCGAAAAGCTGTAACCCTCCTTGTTTTCATAAAGCATATTCTGCTTCCTCCCCGCCATGTCCATCTTATAGACATCAAAATAGCGGGGATCGCGTTTATTGGACAGGAAATACATGGATTTTTTATCTGTACTCCATCCGACAAAGCTGGATTTTGCCTGCGCTCCGGGTGTCAGATCGGTACTTTTACCTTCGTTATCGAGAAGGTAAATATGGCTGATCTCGTTTCCGCCCTTATCTGCGGAATACAGCATCTCCCCTGTTCCGGGCACATAATCTATGGCGTAAAAAGACTCTTTATCCGAATGGGTTACCTGCTTTGAAGTGCCATCACTGATCGTAATCTCGTAAAGATTAAATATCCCGGACTCATCACCGCTCACCAGGAGCTTCGATTCGTCACCGGAAAAAGCTCCCCCGTTGATCCGACTGTTCCCGTAAAACTGTGTTATACTATATGTTTTGACCTTATGCGATGCTGTATCGTTGTCCTTTTTCTTCTGCTCCGAATTGCAGGAAACAAGCAGCAGCGCTGCTCCTAAAAAATACGGTATTTTCATTGCTTTAAAGTTTTATTGGTTTGTGTAAGTATCTGACGATTAAATATCTAAGAAAGTTACAATTTTTCCGGATTCGTATGATATATTTTAATTTAAATTATTACAAAAACTTATTTAATTACCTGATTATTAGCATATTAAACAGAATAAACTTAATGCCATTTTATATGGTGTTGCAAGAAAAAGGTTTATTAGGAGTAAAAAAAGGGGCCAAGCACACACAACGGCCTTATGAGATACTTTACATTATGATGTTCCATGTGGAACATCTGTTTTTATCTTGCCGGGATTACGGGTAAGGGGCTGTTTCAGAAAACGGATATGCATAAAAAAACCCGGGTATTAACCGGGTTGGAATAGTATGTTGTTAACAACAGTTTACTTTTTATCGGAATACTTGTCGTTGAGTTCTTTGAGAACTTCTTTGGTAATATCCCTGGAATCTTCTCCGTACAATACGCTTCCGGCCTCATTGGCGCCCAGAATATAAGTATACCCTTTATCTTTTCCGTATTCTTTGATAAATGCTCTTACTTTCTTAACCAGGGAGTCTATCTGTTCCTGGCTCTCCTGCTGCAATTCCATTTCTTCCTGCTGTACCTGTTGCTGGATCTGTCCACGCTTCTGCATCAACTGCTCGTATTTTTCCTGTGCTTTGTTTTGGGACATTTTGGAAGCTTCGGCCTGAAAAGCCTGTGCTTCGGCTTGTAAAGCCCTGGAAAGACTATCGGTTTTTTTCTCGAAAGTTTCCAGTTTACCTTTGAATTTGGATTCTATATCTTTCTTTTCCTGGTAATCGTTTATAAGCGTCGTATTATCTACAAAAGCGATTTTATCCTGCTGGCAGGAAAATAATCCAAACAGAGCCACTCCGGCTATGATAATTTTTTTCATCGGTTTTAAATTTGTTTACACGCAAAAATAGAAAAGTTTTCAAAGTAGCCTCTTCCCTGTAGTTTAATTTTTTAACATTTCGTCCCCATTACGCCATTTACCTGATTTTTTCATGAAAACCAGACTTATAATAATTTTCTATGAAGCAAATAATATATAATAAGGAACATCTATACAAAACAGGTTTCATATTTTGCTCCTAAGAGCACATCTCATTTTACCTGCTCAAATCCCTACAGCCTTTTACTAAAACCTCTTAAAAGCCCTTATTTCATGAATTTTGATGTTTTATTACATAAATTATAGAAGAATACTCTCCGGAGTGCGCTGCTTTACGATTAGAGCGCCATCCGCTCCAAAAGGCTTTTAAAAAATTCATTTTTCCGGTTTTATATTTTTCAGAAAGTAAACTCACATAAAAGGCATCGAATTTCATTGGTATCCTGCGAACCACTTTCATTTCGTTATCGGCAAATAGGGCTTTGATAGCATCCGCAGAAAAATGCCATAAGTGGCGGGGCACGTCATAGGCCGCCCAGAATTTTCCGTAATGAGTTGCATCGTACGACCTGAAATTGGGTACGGCAATAAAAAGTGTTCCGTTTGGACGGAGCAATGCTTTGAGTTGTCCGATTTGTATCTGCAGCTCGGGCACATGTTCGAGCACGTGCCACATGGTAATTACATCAAATCCGGATTCGTATGTTTCCATAAACTGCGGATCTGTTTTTTCATGCAATGTAATTCCTTTTTCTTCGGAGCGTCTTCTTGCTGCATCACTGGGTTCTATACCTTCTACTTCCCATCCGTTATTTTTTGCTACATTCAAAAAATCTCCGGTACCGGCGCCGATATCCAGCAGTTTCCCGTGTCCCTGATTTCCGGAAACGATATATTTCAATTTTTGCCGGAGCGCATAATGCTTAACCATATGATACATCTTTTCGAAAAGACTTCGCCGGGAATCGGTATGGGAGATATAATCTTCGCTCTGGTAATAGTCGGGTAATTTTTTGACATCGGGTGCCGGATCGGTACAGAGCATTTTATATTTTTCATGCCACACCAATGAAAACGTTTCACCGCTAACGGTATGGTCTTTACATTTCAAATAAAGGGAGGTTTTCTTTTTATCCATCAGAGGGATCTTAAATATGCGTTTCGCAGGTTTTGCAAGTAAAGCAGTACCTGATTGTAATACATAGAATCTACGGCCAGGCCATCGTCATCATCCGGAGCCGAAACCCGTATGGCAATATAATGATAACTATCGGAATCATCCGGATCACGCTCACTCTTATCGAAAGCATCGGTCAGTGCAATGTAATTATCGGATAATATAGAATTGTTGACCCGAATATCAAAAGTATGATCATTGAGGACAGTCTCATAGCGTTCACCATATCCGTAGGGAATGAGTTTATATTCTTTTTCGAGAAAATTTTCGAATTGTGTCTTGCGCTTCGGATTCTCCAAAATAAAAATATGTTCTTCGATTTTGATCCGTTTATTAAAAAAACCAACCCCAATAAACAAAGGAGCTGGCAAGGATGTTTCACGTGGAACCCTATGTTTTTCATGTGTCTTTTTTATCTTCCCATATAGACCAGCATTACACTGATATCACTTGGAGAGACTCCACTTATACGAGATGCCTGGGAAAGTGTAGCAGGTCGGATACTTTTTAGTTTTTCCCGGGCTTCAAAAGAAAGCGACTTTAATTTGTCGTAATCAAAATTAGCCGGAATAGTAATATCTTCGAGACGATTCAGTTTATCTGCATTGTTTTTTTCCTTCTCGATATAGCCGGAGTATTTCACCTGGATTTCGGTTTGCTCCATGACATCCTTATCAAGATTATTTTCTGCTACATAATTACGCACCTCCCCTATTTTCATCATATCCTCCATCGTAATATTGGGTCGGGAAAAGACCTTATACATTTTATCGGACTGTTTCATCAGGGAAGATTTTTTGTCTTCCAGCACCGGATTCATCTCGGAAGGATCTACACTGGTTTCTTTAAAGAAATGGATAAAGGCATCCGAACTTTCTTTTTTCTTCTCCATGCTACGCAGACGCTCTTCCGAAGCCAAGCCTATGGCATGCGATTTTGGGGTGAGTCTGAAATCGGCATTATCCTGTCTCAACAGCGTACGATATTCTGCCCTTGAGGTAAACATCCGATACGGCTCTTCGGTACCTTTGGTAATAAGATCATCGATAAGTACCCCGATATACGCTTCACTTCTTTTGAGAATAAAAGGTTCTTTATCGTGTACTTTGAGATGTGCATTAATCCCGGCCATGAGTCCTTGCGAGGCCGCTTCTTCATAACCGGTAGTTCCGTTGATCTGCCCGGCAAAATACAGGTTCTCCACCAGCTTCGTCTCGAGGGTATGACGGAGTTGTGTAGGTGGAAAATAATCGTATTCTATAGCATATCCCGGACGGAAAAACTTCACTTTTTCGAACCCCACTACCGATCTTAAAGCTTTAAATTGCACGTCCTCCGGAAGCGATGTAGAGAATCCGTTGACGTAAACCTCTACGGTATCCCACCCTTCGGGTTCTACAAAAATCTGGTGCCTGTCTTTATCAGCAAAACGATTGATCTTATCTTCTATCGAAGGGCAATATCTCGGTCCGATACTTTTAATTCTTCCGTTAAACATCGGGGAGCGATCGAACCCTTCGCGGAGCAGATCATGCACTTCGTTACTGGTATAGGTCATATAACAGGACCGCTGTTTTTCCAGCGGCCGTGTGGTATGGGAATACGAAAATTTGTCCGGAATATCATCTCCCGGCTGTTCCTGCATTCTGGAATAATCCAGTGATCGTCCGTCTACCCTCGGAGGGGTTCCGGTTTTCATGCGCCCGGCTTCAAAACCCAGACCGATAAGATCTTCGGTGATACCTGTTGCAGCCCGCTCCCCTGCCCGGCCACCACCAAACTGTTTTTCGCCGATATGAATAAGGCCATTGAGAAATGTCCCGTTGGTCAGCACCACAGCTTTGGCTTTTACTTCGATACCAAGGGAAGTCTTCACCCCCGTTATTTTTCCGTTTTCCACCAATAATCCGGAGACCATCTCCTGGTAAAAATCAAGGTTTGGTGTCTGTTCGAGCATAAGCCTCCACTCCTCAGCAAAACGCATTCGGTCCGACTGTGCCCTCGGGCTCCACATTGCAGGACCTTTGGACTTGTTAAGCATCTTAAACTGAATGGCTGTCTTGTCGGTTACCATTCCACTATATCCTCCTATAGCATCGATCTCCCGGACAATCTGTCCTTTGGCTATCCCACCCATGGCCGGATTACAGGACATCTGTGCTATGTTTTGGAGATTCATGGTTATGAGCAGTGTTTTAGATCCCATATTGGCTGCCGCTGCCGCCGCTTCCGAACCGGCATGGCCCGCCCCTACCACAATTACATCATACGTGCTATCAAACATGCCTTGTTTTTTATTACTGTTATTGCTTATTCTTTTCATTATATAGAAACACTTTGTTCCACGTGGAACAATAGCGTCTTTATATCTCGCTTCTTTCTATTGTTCCACGTGGAACATCTTCATTTTTTCTTCTTCCTTAGCCCTCATCAGCTTCTCCTCTTCCGGAGATTTATCCTTATAACCGCAATAATGCAATACCCCATGTACCATTACGCGTCTTAATTCATCTGCGAAATTCACATTGAAATCCTCCGCATTCTCCCTTACTCTTTCTACCGATATATATATATCGCCATGTATCATGGTCCCTTCCGTATAATCGAAGCTTATAATATCGGTCAGTGTATCATGATCCAGATATTTACGGTTAAGGGTTAACAGGTTTTCATCATCGCAGAATATATAACTGATCTCTCCGGGCTGTTTCTCTTCAGAGATTATAACCTGCTCTAACCAATCGGCATACTTGCATTCGTCCTCCAGGGCAAATTCCAGTTCGTAATGAAAGTTAATCATCCTTCTTAAAATACGCTTTTACTTTCTCTTTATAAATTTGCCGCAAAGGTAATACTTGTCTGTTTAATATTTCCATCCCCTGTAAATATTCGTCAAGTCCGGGAATGCTTCCCTCCTGCCCCGGGGCATATTCTTTGGTGTTGGTTCGACTCTCCCTTCTCTCCTCGGTTCCCTGTTCCCTGATGCCTTCTTTTAACTTCAACAGTTCGTATTGCAATTTTTGCATGCGCTTCATCGTCTCACGGTTCATCCCCTTTTTCAACAATTCGTCTTCAACGCGTTCCATCTCACGGAGCATTTTATCCTTTCCGTTTCCGGAACCTCCCTGCTTTTCCAATTGCTTTCGCAACGCTTCGCGAAGCATCTGTTGCTCCTTATAGATTTCAAAAAGCGCTTCGGAATCTCCGTCTTCTCCCTGGCCGTTCCCTTCCCTTTTCTCCCCTTCCTCACCTTCTTGAGGTGACCCTTTTCCATCCATCGCATTCTTCATTTTTTCGTTCAATTCCTCCTGTCCCTGGATAATGTCAGGTAACTGCATCTCGTTATCTCCGGACCCCTGTCCCATACCCATATTCTGTTGCAGATTATCCAGAATCTTACTGAGCAGGGCAGCGAGGTTATTGGCAGCTGTAAAGGTGTAATGCTGACTCGATGCTCCGCGGTAAATTTCATTATCGGACAACTGTTCTATACTTTTATCGAGATAAAAATGCGCTTCCGTAACTTCCTTATTCACCTGCTCCGAAAGTTCGGGCCTTCGCAAAGAAAGCGCAAAAATACTATCATCGATATGCATAAACATCTCTTTCAGGTTGTGTTGTCTGCGTAAACTTTGCGAAAGTGCAGGATGATCCGGCCTCATATCTTCTACCACCTTCATCAGTGACTCCTGCTCAAAGGAGAAAGAAACGAGGTTTTTCAGGATTTGCCTTAATACTTCAGCATCCTCCATATCATTATCCGATGCACCTCCCTGCATATTCGATTTCATCGTCTCCCCCATCTGCCTCATTTTTTGTGCCGCCCCTTTCTGCTTCTTTTTGGCTTCCTCCTGCTTATCTTCTTTGATGTCCTCCAATGCTTTCTGTTGATCGTCCGAAACCGCTTCTTCCTTCTTCTCATCTCTTCCGATATCCATAGGTTTTTTTAATGCCTTATTATCCTTATCCAATTCTTCCATCTCCTTCCTGTGCTCATCGAATTTTTTATTCAATTCCTCCTGTGCTCCCGTTTTATCCTCCTGTCCTTTTTCAGCGGACTGCTCCTCTTCTTTCTCATCTTCCGCAGCTTTGTCCTGTTCCTTCGCCAGCCTTTCCAATTCCTGTCGCAAACGTTCTGCGTTCTGGCTTACGTAATACCGTTTGGTCAGCTCTAATACCTGCTCCAGGTTTTTCCTGCTGTTCTGTTTGGATTTTGATAACTTCTCCAAACGCCTCGCCATATCTTCCTGGTTGATCTTATCCGCAACTTCCTTTAATTCCTCAAGCAACTTCTCATTCTTTTGCAATTCTTCACGCTGTCTTTCCAACCGTTCTTCAAGCAGCTTTCTGGCCTGCTCATCTTCCGCAGAAGGGGCTTCATCGAGACGTTCTTCCAATTCTTTTGTGAACCGTTGCATAATCTTTTCCTGTTGCAGCTGGCGTTCCAGAAAGTTGTCTATCTTTTGCCGTTCACTAAAAGACTTCCGCTCTTTTTCCATATTGAGCGTATTAATCTCTTTCAGCTCTTGCCTCTGATCCTTCATCTCCTCCATAGACCGTTCCATCGAACGGATTGCATTTTTCTGCTGCTCCATGTTTTCCTTCTCCAACTCCTGTACCGTACGTACGCGGTAACTAAACAAGCCGGACTTTACCGCTTTCCCTCCATGTAACGCATCATTGTCCCGAACCTCGAAATATATCATATAATTGATCCCCTCCTTCAGGTCGAGATCGGCCGGAAAAACGCTCACAAACCTATGCACATTAGACGCTGTATTCATAGGGATTTTACTGGTTTGCACAGCCTCTTCTTCCCCTTCCGGATAATAGTTTATGGAAAGTCCGGATAAGCCGTAATCGTCCGACACCTGCCCGGCAAAATACTGCCCGGAGGTCTTTAACGAATCCCGGATCTGCTTTACTTCAATCTCCGGATATTCGTCTTTGATAACGGATATACCAAAACCGAGCGACTCATAATCCGGTAGGGCTTTATTTCCCGTTGTAATCTCGTAATCCGTATCGTGGAACATACGCATGGAGCCATCGAAAGTTATGCCTTCCGCATCTCTGGATAGTTCCCGGAAATGCATAACGGAATCCTGTGATACCCATCTCACCCCGGCAGTGTTCTTCGTGTTCAATCTCCAGGTGATTTCGGTACCCTCGGGGACTCTCGCATTTCCTGTTCCGGTTAAGGTATCCGGACTCCGGTGTAAATATCCGGGATATCGAAGGTACATCTCAAAAGCTGTCATAACCGGGGTAGCTACGATCTCCAGGGTATAAGGCCTGGATCGTACTCCATTGGCCGAAAGATAAAAGACGGTATTCTCCTCCGGTCTCCTGAATTCATAACGAAAGCTTCCGGGAGCATCCTTCCGCATAAAGTAATTCTCATTCTTAAAGTGTATTTCAACATCTTCCGGAACCACGTCACCGGAAGTTTTTACTTCGATTTCAAAAGGCTTTCCCTCTATGCCACGCAGTTGGTTATTGATGACAAAAAAACGGAAAGGAGCTGGTGGTTCATACGCTTCCCTGTAATGCACTACTCTTTTATAACTATCTGAAAACCAATTAATATTACCACTAACCCATACGATAACGATCAGCACTACGGGGATCAGGGCATACTTTACATACCTGAGGTTTCCCCGGAAATCGACTGCAATATGGAAGGGAAAGGGCTGAAGTTCGGCAGATTTTTGCGCTATACCTGCCAGCAGCAGTTCATTATTATTCCCCGGGAGTTTACTTTCGTCAGAAAGTTGCAATACGTTGAGCAGCTTATCCCCTACTTCCGGGAAGTATCGTCCTATGATACCTGAAGCTTCTTTATCATCTATCCCCTTACGTATACGCAACAGCTGCAATATGGGAATGGCGATAAATTTGTAGAGCAGGAACAGCTCTACCCCTACGAACAACCAGAACAATACGGTTCGCCCGAAAGTTCCTAACCACAAAAAATGTTCCACGAGTAACGTAGCTATCAGGTAAAGTAACCCCGTTGCAGTAAACAGCAACAGCCCTTTAATAAGTTCGTTTATATAGTATTTCCTGATAAAGGCCTGAAGTTTATATCTTATGTTTTCTAATCCCTGCATACTACATTCCGGTGTTTTGCCCGGCGAAAATCCTTCGCCTGACCATCATTTCGTTATAACCTATAAAATTACAATTTTTTCTATAGTACCAACTGTAATTTGCGGCTTCTGGAGAAACCCTTAAATTTGCGATTCAAACCTGTAAGAAATGACAAAAAAAGTTCGCGTACGTTTTGCGCCCAGCCCTACAGGGCCCTTACATATAGGTGGTGTCCGCACTGCTTTGTTCAATTATCTCTTTGCCAAAAAACACGGCGGAGATTTTATATTGCGTATAGAAGATACGGATCAGAACCGTTATGTGGAAGGCGCGGAAAGCTACATTACGGAAGCTTTGCAGTGGTGTGGTATTCCTTTTGACGAAGGTATAGGAAAAGACAAAGGTTTCGGCCCCTACCGCCAAAGCGAACGCAAACACTTGTATAAAGATTATGCCGATCAGCTCATTGCCAACGGTATGGCATATTACGCCTTTGATACGGCGGAGGAACTCGATACGTACCGAAGTGAACACGAGAGTGAGGGAAAGACCTTTATTTACAACTGGCATAACCGGAGTAAACTGAATAACTCTTTGGCTCTATCCGAAGAGGAAACGAAGAAAAAACTGGATGCAGGCGAAGATTTTGTCATTCGTTTCAGATCTCCCGAAAACGAAATGCTTCATCTCCAGGATCTCATCCGTGGTGAAATCACTATTGATACCAACATCCTCGACGACAAAGTGCTTTTTAAAAGTGATGGTATGCCCACCTATCACCTGGCCAATATCGTCGACGATCATCTTATGGAGATCACTCATGTGATAAGGGGTGAAGAATGGTTACCATCGCTTGCCCTTCACGTATTGCTTTATCGTGCCTTCTCCTGGGAAGCTCCCCGGTTTGCACATCTTCCGCTGATCCTGAAACCTACAGGAAAAGGAAAACTCAGCAAAAGGGATGGGGACAAACTCGGTTTTCCGGTATTTCCCCTGCAATGGCAGGATCCTTCCACCGGAGATATCTCCCGCGGATACCGTGAAGACGGATATTTTCCGGAAGCCGTACTGAATTTTCTGGCCATGCTGGGATGGAACCCGGGTACGGAACAGGAAATTTTCAGTAAGGACGAACTGGTACAGGCTTTCGAACTGGAACGGGTACATAAATCCGGTGCGCGCTTCGATCCGGAAAAGATCAAATGGTTCAACCATCATTACCTACAGGAAAAAAATGACGAAGAACTGGCTGCCGCTTTTTCGGAAATACTCATCGAAAAACAGATCCGTACTTCCCTGCCCCTTTCCAGAATAGTCTCACTGGTTAAGGAAAGAGCTACTTTCGTGAGTGACCTCTGGGAACAGACTTCTTTCTTCTTTGAAGCACCGAAAGCTTATGATGCAAAAGCTTCGAAAAAACAGTGGAAAGCAGATACTTCCGGGCTTATGCAACAGCTCCTCGGTATATTGGAAGGTCTTGACGACTTTTCTTCCGCAAAGGCAGAAGCAAATGTAAAGAGCTGGATTGCCGACAACAATTACGGCTTCGGGCAAATTATGCCTCCGTTACGGCTTGCCCTCGTCGGAGAAATGAAAGGTCCGCATATTTTTGATATTACCGAAATCCTCGGTAAGGAGGAAACCCTCAACCGTATCCGAAAAGCTATAGATCGCCTGGCATAATAACTTTATACCATCATCATCAAAAAATCAACCTCATAGTTTTATGTAAGCTATGAGGTTTTTTTATGTATATTGACAAATAATTAATCTATTAAAAATTACTCCTATGAGTTTTATTTTGTATCCGGTAATATTCTTTGCCATTATCATTTTTATTTCTGCTTTTTTTGTGGTAAAACAACAAACAGCAGTGATCGTGGAACGTTTCGGACGTTTCGAAAGCATCCGCCATTCGGGCTTACAACTCAAAATTCCTTTGGTAGACCGCATTTCCGGAAGGGTGAGCCTTAAAATACAGCAACTCGATGTTATTGTGGAAACCAAAACGCTCGATGACGTATTCGTAAAACTCAAAGTGTCGGTACAATATGTGGTTATCCGTGACAAGGTCTATGAGGCCTTTTACAAACTGGAATACCCGCATGACCAGATCACCAGCTATGTATTTGATGTGGTACGGGCCGAGGTACCGAAAATGAAACTGGACGATGTCTTTGTCAAGAAAGACGATATCGCTATTGCGGTTAAGGGCGAATTGCAGGATGCCATGCTCGAATACGGTTATGATATTATAAAAACCCTGGTTACGGATATCGATCCGGATGCACAGGTGAAATCGGCCATGAACCGTATCAATGCCGCAGAACGCGAGAAGATAGCGGCTCAGTTCGACGGCGATGCGGAACGCATCCGTATTGTTGAAAAAGCAAAAGCAGAAGCAGAAAGCAAGCGTCTACAGGGACAGGGTATTGCCGATCAGCGAAGGGAAATTGCCAGGGGTCTCGAAGAATCCGTAGAAGTCCTGAACCGGGTAGGTATCAATTCGCAGGAAGCTTCCGCCCTGATCGTGGTTACACAACATTACGACACGCTGCAATCTATCGGAGAAGAAACCAACAGCAACCTGATATTGTTACCGAATTCACCACAGGCCGGAACAGACATGCTCAACAATATGGTAGCCGCATTTGCTACCAGTAACCAGATCGGTGAAGCCATGAAAAAGAGTTCTAAGACCAAAGGAAAGTCCGACAATGGTGATACCCGCTAATTTCGGATAAAAACTAAAATAAAGCCTTTTAAGGCCATTTTAAAGTGCCGGATATAACGTTCATCGGATCAAAAACGATCTTCTTTTAAACCGGAATAATGAGGGTCGTTTTTGATTGCCGAACATAATACACTACGCTCTATATATAGTTTTTCTCAATAATAATTATTTACAATCAGGATGATCAAAACCATAGATTCATCAAATATCCCTACCTCCGAAGAAAATTCCTTTTTTGTCTCGACGGACAAATCGCTCCTGGATATTGATCTCATCACGGACTTTCTTCGCAACAAATCGTATTGGGCTAAAGGAAGGAACCGGGAAATCGTAGAACGCTCCATTGCCCATTCCATGTGCTTTGGTGTATATACGGAAAAGGGCCAACAGGCCGGATTTGCCCGGGTGGTTACCGATTATGCCGTATTCGGCTGGATTATGGATGTATTTGTAGTGCCGGAATACCGGAAGAACGGTCTCGGAAAACTACTGCTCAAAAATCTCATGGAACATCCCGAACTGAAGAGTATAGAAAAATGGGGACTAAAAACTCTTGATGCCCACTTGTTATACAAAAAGTTCGGATTCCGTAATACCACGCAATCCGAACTTATTATGGAAAAAATAGGCGCTTTGTAAACGCTTCTGTTTTTTACCGCTGTCTCAATCCTTTTCCTGAATTTTCGCCCAGGTATCCCGTAAACCTACTGTCTTGTTGAATACCGGCTTATCGGCCGAAGATTCCTTATCTACACAGAAATATCCGAGTCTCTGAAACTGGTATCGCTCTTCGGGAGCGGCATCTTTCAGTGATGGTTCCAGATACCCCCTGGTAACGTGCAGGGAATCGGGATTGATAAAATCCATAAAATCCTTGTCTTTATGACCATCGGGTTCCGGATCGGTAAACAAACGGTCATAGATGCGTACTTCGGCTTCTATGGCATGAGGTACGGATACCCAGTGCAGCGTTCCTTTTACCTTACGCATACTTTCTTCTGTTCCGCTACCACTCTTACTAAGTTCGTCATACGTACAAAGGATCTCCGTGATATTTCCTTCCTGATCTTTGACGCAGTCTTCGGCCTTGATGATATACGCGTTTTTCAACCGCACTTCACCTCCGAGTTTGAGGCGGAAAAATTTGCGGTTGGCTTCTTCCCTGAAGTCTTCCCTTTCGATATATATTTCTCTTGAAAACGGTACCTTGCGAAATCCGGCAGCTTCGTCTTCCGGGTTATTTTCCGCATCGAGCCATTCTTCCTGTCCCTCCGGATAGTTGGTGATAATTACTTTTACCGGATCAAGTACGGCCATCACCCGTGGTGCTTTCTTATTGAGATCCTCGCGAATACAGAACTCCAGCAAGGAAACGTCCACGAGATTTTCCCGTTTTGCTATTCCTACGGTGTTGGCAAAATTCCGAATGGAATCCGCCGTATATCCCCTTCTTCGCAATCCGGAGATGGTAGGCATTCTCGGATCGTCCCAGCCACTGACAACACCCTCTTCCACAAGTTTGAGAAGCTTTCGCTTGCTCACTATGGTATGGCTCAGGTTACGCCGGGCAAATTCACGCTGTTTCGGCTTAACTTTCTCCCTGTCATATACATTATCCAGAAACCATTCATACAACTCCCTGTGCATGGCAAATTCGAGCGTACAGAACGAATGCGATACCTGTTCTATATAATCGCTTTCTCCGTGCGTCCAGTCGTACATAGGATAAATGGGCCAGTCATTCCCGGTCCGGTGATGGCTGCGATGCAGTATACGGTACATAATGGGATCGCGCATGAGCATGTTGGATGAAGCCATGTCGATCTTTGCCCGTAACACATGCTCTCCCGAACGGAATTCCCCTTTTCGCATACGTTCGAAAAGGTCGAGGTTCTCTGCTACGGAGCGATTGCGATAAGGGCTGTCTTCTCCTGCCCTTGTCGGGGTTCCTTTCTGTGCTGCTATAGCTTCGGAAGCCTGACTGTCTACATAAGCCTTTCCTTTCTTTATAAGCGCTACCGCCCAATCGTATAACTGCTGGAAATAATCGGAAGCATAGCATTCCCTGTCCCATTCATATCCGAGCCATTCCACATCTTTTTTGATGGCATCTACATATTCCTGCTCTTCCTTTTCCGGGTTTGTATCGTCAAAACGAAGGTTTACGGGCGCCTTATATTCTTCTCCCAATCCGAAGTTAAGACAAATGGAACTGGCATGACCGATATGAAGATACCCGTTGGGTTCCGGCGGAAAACGGAATCTGAGATCTTTCTTCGGGAAGCCCTTCCTGATATCTTCTTCTATGATATGCTCTAAAAAATTGAGCGACTTTTCTTTTTCCGACATGATAATTGCGGTTCTTTTACTGCAAAAATACGTCAAGTTTTGAAACCTGACAGGGGGTACGTCCCAAAATGTACAGTCCTCCTCTCCATATCCTTTTGCGTTTGCGGGGAATAGCCTTATTTTTGCCTTTTTAAAGGAAACCATGGGAATTATAAAATTACACAATATCCGGGCCTATGCTTACCACGGATGCCTGGTCGAAGAAGGAAAAATAGGCAGCGACTATCGCGTGGATGTAGCCGTAAAAGCCAATCTGCAACCTTCTGCAGATTCGGATCACCTGGCAGACACGGTAGATTATGTACATATCAATCGTATTGTCAAGGAAGAAATGGCTATCCGTTCCAAGTTACTCGAACATGTAGCCAGGCGTATCCTCGATCGCATTTTCGACGAAATAGCCATCACCGAAGAAGCTACCGTAGAGGTATCCAAAATCAATCCGCCCATAGGTGGTAATGTCGAAATGGTGACCATTTCCATGACCCTCGAAAGAAGCCGGCACAGGATACAAAAGGAATTGTAATGGCTATACGGGGAATTCCCCCGAAGAATGTATTTGATTTAAAAAATAAATTAGTAGATTTGCCGTCCATAAAGTATGGCACCGTGGCCGAGTGGCTAGGCAGAGGTCTGCAAAACCTTGTACAGCGGTTCGAATCCGCTCGGTGCCTCTGCAAAAAACGTCTGAAAAATTTCAGACGTTTTTTTATTGGGTTACCCAATCAAATTAATTCTTTTTGAGGCATTTCACCTATAACGTATCTTTACGAAAAACTGTGGGACAAACGCTGAATTTCAGCCTTATGATATGAGCAGATACACGTCCTGCCCGGCATAACTTTAAACAGGTTTCCGAAAACATACGACGGTCCGTACGGAGTTCCCGGCATCCTCCGGGAAAGATGATTTCCTGGCATCCCGGTAACCCGTTATTTATTTCGGATATCCTCTATGGCCTCCTTGATTTTTTCCTTCTCCTGCGGGAAAACTCCCTGTATGATCAGGGCCAATCCAAAAACCATCAGAACTATACTGATAACGCGCTTTACTTTATAAATACGCCGTGGTGTCAGTTTTCCCTTGAGTTGTTTGGCCAGTACTATTTTTATACCGTCTACCACGAGATAGGTAATGATGATGGATGCAAAAAAAGTAATGATCCTGTCCGGTTCCATATCCAGCTTCGGCCCGAAAACAATGATAATTCCCAACCAGAAACCGAGTACTCCTATATTGATAAAATTGAGAAGAAAACCCTTTATGTACAACGCCATGTAATTTTTTTTCGGGATGACGAAATCTTCCAGGTTATCTTCATTTCTTTTAAAATCTCTACGGATTTTCAAATACGAAATCACTCCGTAACACAGCAGTAATACACCTCCGAAAATAAAAAGTGCAGGATCGTCCTTGAGTTTTTCCAGGATCTGATTGGTACTGAAATAAGCTACGAGAATAAAGACGACATCACTGGTCACTACACCGAGATCGAATACGACCCCGGCCCTGATCCCTTTGATAGCACTGGTTTCCAGAAGTACAAAGAAGACAGGCCCTATGGTAAAAGCAAGTAATATTCCCCACGGAATAGCAGCCAGTATATCCTGCATCACGTCCGGTTTATTGTTCTAATATTTTTCCGCCCAGGAAAGTCTGTTTATCTATAACTTTAGGATTTCCGAATATTTTTATGGTACCACCGGCCTTTACTTTGGCCTCTACGTATTCGGAAGCATTGACATCGGCACTTCCGCCAGCATTGACATTGACGGTTGTTTGTTCGGTATCCAGCGATTTTCCGTCAAACTGTCCGCCCGTATTGATCTTCACTTCCTGATTTTTAGCCTTTCCTTTGACTTCTATTATTCCTCCTGTTACCGCTCTGGTCTTTAATTTCTCCACAGCAATATCTATATCGATCTCTCCGCCTTCCTGTGCCCTCAATTCGAGGTTGATCTGTTGGAAAGTCTCCGGAGAGGATATAAAGGCGTTTTCATTGACATCGATAAGGCTGAGCTTCTGGTTGTAGTGTATCTCTACGAAAGTCTTGTGCCCGCTGAATGCTTTTTTCAGTTGCATCCTCACCTTTAGAATACCGTTGTTGTTAACAATACTCACTTCGGAAGCATCCTCACCCGATATAATTACCTTGTTTTCCGAAGAAGGAATGAGTTGTGCCGAAATACCGTCAAATACTTTGACCTCATCGAATTTTCCGGTCTCTTTGGTTATATTTTCCTGTGCGATTCCTGTAATGGTCGTTAAAAGAAACAACGCAAAAAATATCCTTTTCATAAGTCTGTTTTTTTTTGATGAATACAAAATTACGAATTATCCGGGGCAATAATTATTCCAAAGGTATCGCTATTCTTCGGCTTTTCCCAGTAAATCGAAGTCCAGATGTCGTTTCACGAGATCGGTGTTCTTCACCCTGACCATTACTTCATCGCCGAGCTGGTACATATTCTTGGTGACTTCACCGACGAGCGCGTATTGTTTTTCATCGAATACGTAGTAGTCGTCCTTGATATCCCTGGTACGGATCATGCCTTCGCATTTGTTCTCTACGATCTCCACGTAGATCCCCCACTCGGTAACACCCGAAATTACACCGAGAAACTCTTCGTCCTTATGGTCCTGCATAAACTTGATCTGCATGTACTTGATGGAATCCCGCTCGGCATTCACAGCAAGACTCTCCATACTCGAAGAATGTCTGCAACGCTCTTCGTACTCTTCCTGCTTGGCCGATTCGCCGGCGTCCAGGTAATGTTGCAACAACCGGTGTACCATAACATCCGGATACCTCCGTATAGGCGATGTAAAGTGCGTGTAGTAATCAAATGCAAGTCCGTAGTGCCCTATGTTCTGGGTGGTATATTCGGCCTTGCTCATCGTGCGTATGGTAAGGGTATCTACCAGGTTCTGTTCTTTCTTTCCCTGTACTTCGGCCAGTAAACCATTCAAAGAGCTCGTAATGGTCTTTTTGCTCTTCATGTTGATCGTATATCCGAATTTGGAAATAACGCCCTGTAATTGCATTAATTTATCTTCATTGGGTTCGTCATGTACCCGATAGACGAACGTCTTCTCCGGTTTTTTCTTTCCTACGAACTCCGCTACCTTACGATTGGCCAGCAACATAAATTCCTCGATCAGTTTGTTGGAATCCCGGGCTTCCTTAAAATAAACGCCGGTAGGTACATTATCTTCATCGAGATTAAACTTCACTTCGACCTTATCAAACGAAATCGCTCCGTGAAGCATTCTCCTGGAGCGCATCACCTTAGCAAGTTTGTCGAGCGTAATAACGGCATCGGCAACTTCTTTTTCCACGGTATAAGCTTCTCCGGTAAGGGATACTTCCGCTGGAATTTCGTTACCTCCGGTATCCAGTATAGCCTGGGCTTCTTCATAAGCAAATCTTCTGTCGGAATAGGTCACGGTACGGCCAAACCACTGTTGGAGTACCTCGGCCTTATCGTTCATCTCGAAAACTGCCGAAAATGTATATTTTTCTTCATGAGGTCGCAACGAACAGGCATTGTTGGACAGGATTTCAGGTAGCATAGGTACCACTCTGTCCACCAGATATACGGAAGTAGCCCGGTTATAGGCTTCTTCGTCGAGCAGGGTGCCGGGAACAACGTAGTGCGATACATCGGCAATGTGAATACCTATTTCGTAATGTCCGTTTTCCAGCATACGGAACGACAGGGCATCGTCAAAATCCTTGGCATCCCGGGGATCTATGGTAAATGTCAGAATATCCCGCATATCGCGGCGTTTTGCGATCTCCTCTTCGGTAATAGACGTATCGAGCTGATTAGCATAGTGTTCCACTTCGGGTGGAAAGGTATAAGGCAAGCCATATTCGGCCAGGATAGCGTGGATCTCCGTATCGTGGTCACCGGGTTTTCCGAACACCTGAGAAATCTCACCATAAGGCGAATCGGCCTTTTCCGGCCAGTCCGTGATCTCTACCAGAACCTTATCACCGTTTTCTGCTCCGTTGATCTTGTTTTTCGGGACAAAAATATCGGTGTGCATACGAAAATCGGTAGGTATAACAAATGCAAAATTTTTCTGCATCTGCACGATCCCTACAAAGGCACTTTTCTTACGGGAAATAATAGTGGTAATCTCCCCTTCTATCTTTTTGCTGCGCCTTCCGCGATTGGGGAAGACATAGACTTCCACTTCGTCACCGTGCAGCGCTTTGCCGAGCATGTTGGAAGGTATAAAAACATCCTGATCCAGTTCTTCGCAGATCACATAACCATTGCCCCTGCTGGTCATATCCAAGACACCTTTGTAATAATTACGCGAAGGAATCGCCTTGTATTTTCCTCTTTCGGTCTCTTCTACAGATTTTTTTTCCTTGAGTTGTACCAGTTTTTTGATCAGAAGGTTTCTTCCGCTGGCGTCGGTTATTCCGAGTTTGGAAGCAATTTGTTTATAGTTAAAAGATTCGTTAGGATTCTTTTCCAGTACAGAAAAAATGCCTTTTGTTATTTCATTTTTTTTATGCTTTTCTGCACGCTTTTTCTTTCTTGACATAAAATCGTTTCTATTAAAGTTGAAAAGTACAAATAATAATTGGAGTAGTTCACCGGTAAGGATAAGTTAAATTTTTATTAAAAAGAGTGTAACATTTCCTGTGTATCATCGTCTTATATTTCAAAAGACCACAGTACTCTTGAAAAAAGTTTATAACATAACCGCTGTTTTTATGCTTATCCTCATCACGGGAATACTTTGTTTTGTAAAATACATCGATTATTCCCTGGACCAGAAAGAGGATAAAAGAGAAGTACGTACTGCGACCAGGACAGCGGCAGTCTACGCCAAAATATTTTAGCAAATATCCGTCTATTTTTTTAATTTTATAGCAATTAGCGTATAATATTCATCGGGCGTATGTCCCATGGTTTTAACTAAAATCTTTTTCATGAAAGATTCCGTTGTAGTGGCTACTTTCACCTATCCTCACGAATATACCGTATTACGGCATATTCTCGAAGAGGAAGGTATCTCTCATGTCTTCGAGAATGAAACCATGATCAACCTTACTCCCTTCTATTCCAATGCCCTGGGAGGTATCAGGCTTAAAGTACATCGCGAAGATGCCGAAAAGGTCCTCGCCATTATCAAGGACCTGGACGATAACAGATCGTTTATGCGTATCGTCTGATTCTATCCTCAGGGGCACCGCATGTGTTGATAACCTCCGTATTTCACAGAGAATTCCGCCTTTCTTTTCAACACGCTATTGCTTAAATCATTTATTTTCAAAGACCTGCTTTTTTATTACTACGCCACTAACAAACAAAATTCCGCCCTTGCCTCTGTCTCTTTATCTTTACCTCTGGTATCGCATCGTATTTGCTATCTCTCCCGTTCCTTTTATACTGTATATCCCCTTATCATCGTATCCTTTTTCCAAAAGAAGTTAACAACAGATATAATAACTATTATTAATTCTTTTTTTAAAAAAACTTTTTGATGGTGTTATTATGGTCTGTTAACTTGTAGTGTAAATTTTCGAAGGAAAACTTGACTTTGGTGTTTATTAAAAATTATACCCGGTAATTAACAATTTATGCAGGTTCTAAAGCTTTAATTTTTACTGCAAAAGGGGATGTAGTTAACAGTTGTCAACAATTGTAAACACTAGTCTTTTTTTAATAATTTGCCCTGTTAATAAGTGTTGATAACTACGATCGGAATATTAATAAACAGCGAAGAAAATTTAAAAGAAATGATTTGCTTTCTACGGAAAGAAAACCATATTGCAATATAATCCGATATATGCAAATTATTTTGTGAGATAATAATCTATAAATATCAACATGGTTTGTTAAGTTATAATAAACTGTAAATTAAATAATTATAAAATCGAATTAACAAGGCTGTTTATATCGTTAAAAAAGGCTTATTTAGTACCTTTGTATGCTTCTAATACATAAACCTATATACGATGAACATATCCATTGGTAACGACCATGCGGGCACGGAATACAAATTTGCGATAAAGGAACTCCTCGAAGGTATGGGGATTACGGTAACAAATCACGGAACGGATGTCAGTTCCAGTGTAGACTATCCGGATTTTGTTCATCCTGTAGCTGATGATGTGGAAAAAGGTATGGTGGATTTCGGTATTATAATATGTGGCAGTGGTAACGGTGCTTCGATGACTGCCAACAAACACCAGGGTATCCGTGCTGCTTTGTGCTGGACCAAAGAGATCACCGAGCTGGCCAGGGAGCACAACAATGCGAACATACTGAGTATTCCCGCACGTTTTGTGTCGTTACCCCAGGCGCTGGATATGGTAAAAACATTCCTGAATACGGAATTCGAAGGCGGAAGACACCAGAACAGAATCGACAAGATCCCGGTATGTTCTTAATTTGACCTGTCTATTGGATATTAAAGAATAGTAACACAATATAAAAAGTTCTCTTCGGGGAACTTTTTTCGTATGAACACGGATTATGCTTTCCATATCGGTAAAATATTTTGACGACCTCAGCCTGGACGAATTGTATGCCATATTACAACTTCGTGCACAGGTTTTTATAGTAGAACAGGATTGTGTATACCAGGATATCGACGGCAAGGACTCCCGTGCCTTACATCTCATCGGTAAAAAGGATAATGAGGTGGTTGCCTATACCCGTTTATTTCCCGGTGGGGTGTATTTTAAAGAAGCCAGTATCGGGCGTGTGGTTGTAGGGCCGGAAGAGCGACAATACGGTTACGGACATGATATTCTCAAAGCTTCGATCGAAGCTATTGCGGCTCATTTTAAAGAACAGGCCATAAAGATATCGGCTCAGCAGTACCTGGTGCGGTTTTACGAAAAACACGGTTTTGTCAAAGTCGGGGAAGGCTACCTGGAAGATGGTATTCCGCATGTTGCCATGATACGGGAATAATGCGGAGAATTATATGGAATTGTTTTATTTCAGTTCCAATTTTCCGTAATATCCCATTTGTCGGGTAATCCAGTTGATCCTGTTCTGTATATAGGCCGATGCGGGATGAGCTGTCATTTTTCTTGGGTTGGGTAGTATGGCAGCGATTGCCGCAGCCTGTGTCTTACTGAGATTTTCGGCAGGAGTATTAAACCAGAAGATCGCCGCTGCTTCCGCACCGTAAATACCGTCTCCCATTTCTATAGAATTGAGGTAAACTTCCAGGATGCGCTCTTTACTCCAGAAAAGCTCTATGAGGAAGGTAAAATATGTTTCCAGGCCTTTTCTCAGCCAGCTTCTCGAAGGCCACAGAAAAACATTCTTGGCGGTTTGTTGACTTATAGTACTGCCACCTCGTATGCGCTTTCCTTTCTGGTTATTTTCATAGGCTTTTTCGATGGCTTCGATATCAAAGCCGTTATGTTCTGTAAAATTCTGGTCTTCGCTACATATTACGGCGAGTTGCAGGTTCCTGGATATCTGGTCTATAGCGACCCAGTCGTGTTCCATGACTATGTTTTTTCCGTCCTGTTTCTGTTCGAAACTGCGGATGAGCATTAGCGGGGTCAGGTAAACGGGGCACCACTTCAGAACGAGGACCACGAAAACAGAAGCAATAACAAACCAGCATATGCATTTTACGATAAATTTTACTACTTTACCTATCATTTTATTCCCTGTTTAAAGCGGCGAGCTGATTTCCTGTCCACGTACCTATGGAAATACCGATTCCCCCCAGCCGTATACCACAGTACACATTATCGGACAGTGCTCTGATTATGGGTATTTTTTGCTTTCCCATACCCATAATACCACTCCACCGGTGTGCTGTTTCGAAGGGAATACCGGGCAAAATAACGGTTTTCAACAATTGGTCCAGACGGTTTTGTATCCGGTCGGTCTCGCCGAATTCCATGGTGGTTTCCTGATCGGGATCGAGATTTCTTCCGCCGCCGAGCAATATCCTGTCACCGACATTGCGAAAGTAGTAATACCCTTTGTCGAGGTGAAAGGTGCCTTTGATATGCAGGTTTTTAATGGGGCTGGTAATAAGAACCTGTGCCCGTGCAGGTACGATATCTTCTTTGAAAAGGCGTGAAGAAAAACCGTTGGTGGCCAGAAACAGCTTTCGGGTGACCAGGTCGAAATTACGGGTTTGTAGCTGTACGCTATCGCCGAGATCTTCGAATGCTTCCACTTCGGTACAGGGAAGTATCAGAATATCGTTTTCCATACATTTTCTGAGCAGTGCCTGCATCATTTTACCTGTATTGATCTGCCCTTCGAAGGGTGTGAAAATATATTGTTTTCCCGTGTTTTCAAATCCGAAGATATTATCTTTTAGCGCATAGACATCGGTACCGAAGACCGGGCGGAGCATGGTATTGATACGTGTGAGGTTGTCTTTGCAACGCTCAAAGAAAGCAGGATTATCTTCGGGGAATACTTCCTGTCCGCCAAACTGGTAGTATTCCATGTTTTTATCACCGATGTTCTTACGGAGCATTTGCAGGCCGTTCCAGCGCTTTTCGACGAGAGAAACCATATCGTCTTCGGAAGTATGATTGAGATCGTCCAGAAGTTCCGAAATGCTTCCGAAACTGGCGAATCCGGCATTTTTAGTACTTGCACCCTGTGGCATGGTCCCCCTTTCGAGAATTCGTATTCGGGATTCCGGATATTTTTTGCGGAGTGCAAGGGCACAGTTCAGCCCGGTAATACCGCTTCCTATAATGGTGTAATCAATATCGGAAAGCCACTCCGATTTTTCCCAGTAGGAATATTGCATATCGAGTTGTTATTAGGGTATTATTAATGTTGTTGTCCGTACCTGCAGCAATAACATTTGAGGTTTGCCGCCGGATATCCACGGGAGAGTTCAAGGTAATAAAATTCAAAGGAATAATACGCCTGGCTTACCGAAAGAAGTGTATGGTTACGGAAGCAGCAGGTATTAACGGGATCTTTTGGGCATCAGTGCAAGGGTAAGTCCCACCCCTGTTCCGGTGATGGTACCCAGAATAAAATCGAGCCACAGAATCTCTTCTCCTGTTGCCGTATGATAGACCGTAGAAGCGATAATACCGAACATGAAGATGATGATCCCGGATATTTTAAGAAACCTGTATTTCATTACATAGTAATGTTTTATCCTATTAAATTACAAAATAAAAAAGATAATTAAAAATGAAATACAGGTATTATTTTAATCGTTGAGTTTAAGTACGGCCATAAATGCCTGCTGAGGGATTTCTACGTTACCCACCTGGCGCATACGTTTCTTACCCTTTTTCTGCTTTTCAAGCAGTTTTCGTTTACGGGAAATATCTCCTCCGTAACATTTGGCTGTTACGTCTTTTCTCAGGGCTTTTATGGTTTCTCTGGAGATGATCTTGGCGCCTATGGCGGCCTGTATCGGGATATCAAATTGCTGACGCGGAATGAGTTCTTTGAGCTTTTCGCACATCTTTTTACCGATGTTGTATGCGTTGTCGGCATGAATCAATGCAGAAAGCGCATCGACAGATTGTGCGTTGAGCAGGATATCTACCTTAACCAGTTTGGACGCACGCATTCCTATAGGCGAATAATCGAATGAAGCATATCCCTTGGAAACGGTTTTCAACCTGTCGTAAAAGTCAAACACGATTTCCGCCAGCGGAATATCGAAGTTGAGCTCTACCCGCTCCGGGGTGAGATAGGTCTGATTGGTAATTTGTCCCCTCTTGTCAATACAAAGACTCATTACCGGTCCGACGAAATCGGATTTGGTAATGATGGTTGCCTTGATATACGGTTCCTCTACCCTGTCCATTGACGACGGATCGGGAAGATCGGAAGGGTTGTTGACGATGATCGGGGTATCCGGTTCTTTTTTGCTGTAAGCGAGGTACGATACGTTGGGTACGGTCGTAATTACCGTCATATCAAATTCTCTTTCCAGACGTTCCTGGATGATCTCCATGTGGAGCATACCGAGAAATCCACAACGGAAGCCGAACCCGAGTGCAGCCGAACTCTCTGGGGTAAATACCAGTGAAGCATCGTTGAGCTGAAGCTTTTCCATAGAAGCCCGCAGTTCTTCGTAATCTTCGGTATCTACCGGGTAAATACCGGCAAAGACCATTGGTTTTACGTTCTCAAAACCGGCAATCATATTTTTGGTAGGAGTTTTGGCATCGGTAATGGTATCCCCCACTTTGACCTCGCGGGCTTCTTTGATGCCGGAAATCAGATAACCTACATCTCCTGTTTTAATAACATTTTTAGGAACCTGGCTGAGTTTGAGCGTACCGATCTCGTCGGCGTAGTATTCTTTCCCGGTGGCCATGAACTTTATTTTCTGCCCTTTGGTAATCTCACCGTTGACTACACGGAAGATCACTTCAATACCACGGAAAGGGTTGTATACCGAATCGAAGATCATAGCCTGAAGGGGTTCTTCCGGGTTTCCTTTGGGCGGTGGAATTTTTTCGATAATGGCTTCGAGTATTTTATCAACCCCGAGTCCCGTTTTTCCACTGGCAGGGATTACTTCTTCCGGATCGCATCCGAGGAGGTCTACGATATCGTCGGTAACTTCTTCGGGATTGGCACTCGGAAGGTCTATTTTGTTTAGTACCGGAATGATTTCCAGGTCGTTTTCCAAAGCCAGGTAAAGGTTGGAAATCGTTTGGGCCTGTATACTCTGGGCGGCATCGACAATGAGAAGTGCGCCTTCGCAGGCCGCAATGGAACGCGATACTTCATAAGAGAAATCCACGTGCCCGGGCGTATCGATAAGATTCAGGATATAGGTTTCGCCTTTGTGAACATATTCCATCTGGATGGCGTGGGATTTAATGGTAATACCCCGCTCCCGCTCCAGGTCCATATTGTCGAGTAACTGATCTTGCTTTTCCCTCTCCGTAACCGATCCGGTGTGGTCCAGCAGCCTGTCGGCCAGGGTACTTTTACCGTGGTCAATATGGGCGATAATACAAAAATTCCGGATGTGCTTCATTGCAAACGTTATACGTCCTTAATTACCGGGCTGACCTCCGGTATTTCGGGACAGGTTCAATTTGCAAATATAATTTTATTTTTGTGTATTTCGGATTTTATTAACGATGCTTTCCGGGCCGTGAGAGGGGGATGGAGTTTTATTGGTTCTGTAGTTCTTAGTTGGTAGTTTTTTAGTTATTAGGTTAACATGAATAATGGATAAGATGAAATATAAAGTATTGATAAACAGGTAATTTATTCGTGATGATTTGGGGGTTTCCCGGAGCCGTAACGGAAAAGCGTCTCCCGATAATATCGGGAGACGATCTTAATATTTTTAAAACTGTTGAAATGAGATTATGGATACATATCATAAACAGTATTCACGTTAGGTTGGGTTATTCAGTTGTTACGGCATGATTTTAATCCGATAAGCGTTCATAGGTCTATTTTTTTTCTATGACCCTAATAACGGAGGAACTCATTAACTTTGAATATTGTATTTCTCAGGTAATCATTTACCACCCAATTCCGAACCTCCCGACTACGCACACATCACTTCGATCTTCCGGGTTCCCGGTTTTCCTTGCCTTTGATGTCAAGGAGATTGTCTCCGAGTTCCTGTCGTTTGGCATCGGCCAGTTTTGTGATTTTATCAACAATATCCGGGTGCAGGGCAGCTACGTTTTTCGTTTCGGAAGAGTCGGTTTCCAGGTTGTATAGTTCCGGTTCTTTGACATCTACATATCGGTAATCCCCGGGTTGTCCTCCTGCGCCCTGCTCCTGTCCTTCCATGGTACGGTAATTATGAGGAAAATAGAGTTTCCAGTGCCCGTACCTGACGGCGTGGAGCTCATTTACTTTATAATAGAAATAATAAGCGTCATGCGGATTTTTATCGGTATCCCCGGTAAAAATATCCCATACGTCTTTTCCGTCGATTTTATGATCGGGCACGCGGGCACCTGTCAGTGCAGCTATCGTAGGAAAAAGATCAATGGCCATGACCGGTGTACTTATGGTTTTATTTTCGGGTAATTTACCGGGAAACCTTGCAATAAAGGGTTCGCGTTGTCCTCCTTCCCAGGATGTGCCCTTGCCTTCGCGAAAAGGATATGCCGATCCTGCATGGTCTCCGTAAGACAGCCACGGACCATTGTCGGAGGTAAAGACAACGAGGGTATTGTCGTCCAGTCCCTGTTCCCGGAGCGTGCGCAATATTTCTCCGACAGACCAGTCGATTTCCATGATCACATCGCCATACAGTCCCCTCTCCGATTTTCCTTTGAATTTATCCGAAACAAACAAAGGTACATGGGGTTGCGGATGGGCCACGTAAAGAAAAAACGGTTTTTCGCGGTTGTTTGTGATAAAGTTCACCGCTTTTTCGGTGATACGGGTAGTCAGCATGGATTGGTCGTTGAGGGTATCTATAACATTTTGGTTTTCGTATAACGGCAGCGGATCGAAATGGAATACACTGCCCTGCTGCGGATGATTGGGCCACATGTCATTGGAAAACGGAATACCGAAAAAATCATCGAATCCCTGATTGTTTGGCATAAAAAGAGGATCGTCCCCGAGGTGCCATTTACCGTAAACAGCGGTAGCATACCCCTTGTCTTTGAGCATTTCCGCCAGGGTAACCTCTTCGGGATTCAAGCCTATCGGGGAGTGTGGCATCAGAGCGTTGTGAATACCGATACGGTTAGGATAACACCCGGTAAGTAAGGCTGCTCTCGAAGCCGAACAAACCGGCTGGGCGGCATAGAATGAAGTGAGTTTTATACCCTCTTTCGCCATCTGGTCGAGATTGGGTGTAAGAATATCCGGGGAACCGAAACAACCTACATCTTCATAACCCTGGTCATCGGTAAAAATAATGATAACATTGGGTGGTGCAGAAGTTGTCTTTTTATGCTTTTCTCTATTTGTGCACGATAACAAAATTAAAAACAACAGGATAAGAGGAGGTGTAGCTTTTGACATAATTTGTTCTGGTTTTGGTTATGGAACGGGCAAGTAAAGGATTATTCGGGAATAATCCGAAAAATTACCGGATAATTTAATCGTTGCGGCACATGTTATAACCTTGTTACATGGGGGATATTATTTTCTTAGGTGTACTATATTATGAGGCGAGCAGTGATCCGCATATCCCCAGGCCTATCAGCAGGTAAACCCCACCGAGAATAAACAGTATCTTGGCGGCTTTGCGATATTTCTGGAACATGGCCAGACCGATGATAAAAAGAATGATCGGCGGCCCGAGCATGAGGCTGAAAAGAAATACAACGACTCCTGTAAAATCCATATTTGCACTCTCAAAAATCATTTTTTTCCATTTTAATTAGTTATTTTTCAACCGATAAGGTTGTCCAGAATTTTTCGTTTGTCATCCCTGTAAAACAGGTTCATGGTTTCGAAGGGGATGATTTTATAATCTTTGTTCACAATATGGACGCAGGATTTTTTAACGGCCCTTACATCAAAATTATAAGCGTCTATAAACTGCATGATAATAACCCGGAACAGATTATCGTATCCGAGGTCGGGTGCATCGATCTGTGGAAGGCAACACATGATGGACTGCAGGTTTTCTTCGGCACAGGTTACGGAGTTTCCCGTGCTGAACAATGCTATCATTTTGCCGTGCAGGGCTTCGTCCTGCTCATAAACAATGGTGTTCTTGCTGTTGTCCAGCAGGTCTGCCGGGTTGATATACCGGGTCAGAGGAAATACTTCTCCGCCGAGTTTCAGGGCATATCCCATTACGAGGGCATCGGGATTGCAGGGAACGGGAATGAGGTCGTCTTCGTTGAATACGGGAGATTGTTCCAGTATTTTCCGGCGTACTTCCGTGAGGGTAATACGGTCCGTATCGGTATTGAAACCTTCCAGTCTTCCGGCGATCTGCGTAGGCTGAAAAGTGACGCCACGGACGCACCGCTGTTGTAATCCGAAATCGATTATTTTTCCTATTTCATGATCATTCAACCCTTTTTGCAAGGTGACCACAAGGGTGGTGGACAGGTTAAGGATGTTGAGATGATCCAGGGCTTTCTGCCTGATCTCCCGGAGATCTGCCCCCCGCATTTCGCGGAGTACGTGGTCGTCGAACGAATCGAACTGCAGGTAGATTTCAAAATCCGGACTGTAGGTTTTGAGACGTTTGGCAAATTCGAAATCTTTGGCGATCCTGATCCCATTGGTATTGATCATGAGGTGCCTTATGGGTAAGGTTTTGGCATAATCCAGAATATCAAAGAACTGCGGGTGAATGGTAGGTTCTCCCCCGCTGATCTGGACGACATCGGGCTCCTTTTCATTGGCCACGACAGCATCGAGCATGTTACGGATCTCTTCAAGTGTCCGGTGTCTGCCGTAATGCGGGGAAGATCCGGCATAGCAGGTAGGACAGGTGAGATTGCAACGATCGGTAACCTCGACAATAGTCAGGCAGGAATGTTGTTCATGATCGGGGCACAGACCGCAGTCGTAAGGACATCCGTAATGCGTTTTGGTATTGAAAGTATAGGGCATTTCGGAAGGTTTGTTGTAATTGCGGATATTCTTGTAATAGGCGATATCATCTGCAATGCGCACTTTGGAGGCTCCGTGTTCGGGGCATCGTTTGAGCATATATACCATGTCGTCCTCGAAGACGATCTTGGCATCGACCCTTTTCAGGCACTCCGGGCAAAGGCTCAGTGTAAAATCATAATAAGTGTACTTTCTTTCCGGCATAATGCAGTAGTTGAAAAACAGTTTTATAATAGTATAGTATACACACCAGGCATAGCCACTGAATGGTACTCAGACCGGCAACGAAAAACACATTGGGTTTCAGGAATTCGATACCGAAACGGAACGAAAAATAGGAGATCATAAATATCCTGAAAACCGTACCGTCCGGCAGGTCTCTGGCACTGATGTGCTTTTTTAAGACAAAAAATAAAAATAATAAAAATATCAGTTCGTACAGCGCCAGGGGATGTCTCGGTATCTGGTCGCCGAGGTCCATGGCCAGAAAGAAATCTGTGCTTTTACCGTAGGTGAACTCATTAATTCCGCTGAGCAAGCACCCGATCCGGCCTGTAAAGATCCCGGCGATAATGGGTAATGTAAACAGATCGCCGGAAGATGATTTCTCTCCGATAATCTTTTTGCAAAGCTCTACGCCAAGCAGGCCCCCGAAGAGTCCGCCCATAATGGTTTTTGTATTAAGGAGCACGAGGATATTTTGGGGCGATAGCTGTAGGGAGGGATTTTCCAGGATGCCCACGATCCGCGATCCGAGAAAGGCCCCTACGGTAGCCCCTATGATTATGGAAAGCCGGTTGGATGTCGAAATCGTGTCTTTCTGATTTTTGCGGAGATAGAGATAATACCGGAAACCGATAAAGAAAGCCAGGTATTCCAGGATGAGGTGTATGTTGACGCGATAGCCGAAAATATAAGGCTCAAAGGGTATCTGCAGCAAGGATCAGGCTTTTTGAGGGGTAAAGATAGGACATCCGGTGCTTGTAAATCTGCATTTTAGTATAAATAGTTTAATTTTGCAACAAAATCAATGTAGTAGAATGGCTAAGATCGGTAACATAGAATTGGGTGCGTTCCCGCTTTTGCTGGCTCCTATGGAAGACGTGAGTGATCCTCCGTTCCGGGCGCTTTGCAAGGAACAGGGGGCCGATGTGGTGTATACGGAATTTATTTCGTCCGAAGGGCTTATACGCGATGCAGCCAAAAGTATGCAGAAACTCGACATTTATGAAAAGGAACGTCCGGTAGGTATTCAGATCTTCGGTGCGGAGTTGGATTCCATGTTACAGGCGGTTGATATCGTCGAACAATCCAACCCGGATATCATAGATATTAATTTTGGCTGCCCCGTAAAAAAGGTGGTGTGCAAAAATGCCGGAGCGGGAATACTGCGCGATATTCCGTTGATGGTAAAACTCACGGAAGAGATCGTGAAGCGTACCAAACTTCCGGTTACGGTAAAGACACGCCTCGGATGGGACAATGCGTCGATAAAGATCGTCGAAGTCGCGGAACGGCTTCAGGATGTGGGCATACAGGCAATATCGATACACGGAAGGACCCGCGTACAGATGTACAAAGGTGAAGCGGACTGGAAGCCTATTGCAGAAGTCAAGAACAATTCCAGAATGCATATCCCGGTTTTTGGGAATGGCGATGTGGACAGTCCGGAAAAAGCTGTGGAAATGCGCGATACATTTGGACTGGATGGTGCCATGATAGGACGGGCAAGTATCGGGTATCCGTGGTTCTTTAAGGAAGTAAAACACTTTTTCGAAACCGGAAGACACGCTGCCCCGCCGACGATGGAGGAAAGGGTGGATGCAGCCCGGAGACACCTGAGTATGGCTATTGACTGGAAAGGGGATAAGCTGGGCGTTTTTGAAACCAGGAGGCACTATACGAACTATTTCAAAGGGATACCTCACTTCAAGGAATACCGGCAGAAAATGGTAACTTCAGACGATGCCGCGGACGTCTTTGCGGCTTTTGATGAAGTGCTGGAAAAGTTCGGAGATTATCAGTTTGTTTGATCGTACGGCGAACAACAGTTTGTGTACTGATTTCCGGATTTGAGCATTTTCGGCATGTGTCTTGTGGGTGTCTCACAACGTATCAGCCCTGCTCCATAATGAGTTTTTCGGAGATCCTTCCGGAAGCGATCCTGGAAGCGATAAGTCCGAGTACGGCAATAGTCCCGAAAACTATACCTATGTTAGCAAGGTGAATTTCTACAGGATAGGGTAATGTAGGAGTAATGAGAAGCCACCCCAGGATCATTTGAGACCAGGTGAGGAGCAGTCCGAGGGCAATCCCGATGACACCGCCGACCAGGGTTACCATAAGCCCCTGCACGAAGAAAATATGCCGAAGCTGCCGTACGGTAGCGCCCATACTGAACAGGGTATTTAAGTTTTTGCGTTTGTCCAGGATCATCATGATAATAGCCCCGACTACGTTGAACAGGGCGATGACAAGCACCAGGGTAAATATGAGATACGTAGCCATATTTTCCGTATTGAGCATGCGGTACAGGGCATCATTCTGTTCTACCCGGTCTTTGATCTGTATTCCATTCGGGAACACTTCGGCAATGTGTTCTTTAGCCTTTGCCACATCGGCTCCCGTAACGAGCTTTACATTAATACCGGTGAGTTCTTCGGGAGTTTTGTGAAGTATCCGCTGAACGGTAGCCAGGTCTGCAAATACGTATTTTTTGTCCAGGTCTTCCGTCACTGCATATACCCCCGAAACCGTCACCGCCACTTCGTTATAAGGTGTAGAACCGGAGGTAATGCTCCCTTTCCCCGGTTTTGGGACGAGGATGCGCAACGGATTCATATAATCGTTCAGTGCCAGGCCGAGCAGACTTGCCGTACCGATTCCTGTGACGACTTCATTCAGTTCCCTGTCGAACCAATTACCATAGTACAGGATGCTGTCGGTTTGTACGACGTGTGTATATGTCGTATCGACTCCCTTAATGAGGGCCACGTGATTTTTATGCTGATGGGTGAGCAGTACCTGTTCTTCTATTTCCCGGGAAAAATAAGCGATCTCCGGAATGTTACGAAGCTGTTCGTGCGCTTCGTGGGTAAATTCCATAAACTTCCCGCCGTCACTCATGATTTTGAGGTCCGGATCAAAAGAATTGCTGAAAGACAGCGTAAAGGTTTTAAGTCCGGAAAAGCCCGAAAGCACGATAAACAGGGCAGCAGCCCCTATAACCACCACCAGGAAGGTCACCAGGTTTATAATATTCACCGCATTCTGGCTACTTTTGGAGACCAGGTATCGTTTGGCTATGTAGGTAGGAAAATGCACGTTCTGTCTTTTGCACTGTTTTCGTAAAATACGGATTTGTCCTTAGAAAAACGCCGAAAACACATGATGCGTATTTACGACTTTTTTCTTTTGTCCAGGATATCCGGATTCTCGATAGGATTTTCGGAACCTTTCAGGGATTTTTCGATTTTATCGATGTATTCGAGCGAATCATCCACATAAAAGTCCAGTTCCGGAACCCTGCGAAGCTGATTTTTGGTACGTCTGGCCAGTTCGTGCTTTATTTGAGCTTTACTTTTCTGTACGCCTGCTATAAGCTCTGCCGCTTTGTCATTCGGAAAAATACTGAGGTAGACTTTTGCTATGGAAAGGTCTACGGTTACGGCAACTTTGGTTACGGAGATCAGCACACCGTGCAGGCCTCCGTCTGTGGCAGCGCGTTGTAAAATATCGGCCAGGTCGCGCTGAATTACCCCTGCTATCTTTTTCTGTCTGTTACTCTCCATACTGCAAAAATAGGAAATACCGGGAAGTGATAGACAATCGCAGGCATAAATCGTTACATATTCAGTAAATTACAGGGTGATCGTTATATTTGTGTAAACGCAAAGGACATGAAAAAAATAGAACATATCGGCATCGCCGTCCGTAATATGGATACCGCCAACACCTTGTACACCAAACTGCTGGGGGTGGAGCCATATAAAACGGAAACGGTGGAAAGCGAAAAGGTAAAAACGTCTTTTTTCCGGGTGGGAGAGAGCAAGATCGAACTGCTCGAAGCGACAGATCCGGATAGTGCGATACATAAGTTTATCGAAAAACGGGGAGAGGGTATACACCATATTGCTTTTGATGTAGATGATATCAAAATGGAGATCGAAAGACTACAGGCAGAAGGGTTTACAATACTGAATCCGGAACCCAAACAGGGCGCTGACGGTAAACTGGTGGCTTTCCTGCATCCCAAGGGAACTCATGGAGTATTGGTAGAACTCTGTCAGGATACGGGAGACGGGCGTTCCGCAGCGGATAGGGGAAAAAATGAAGTAATATAAAAACCGTAAAAAGTTTGCAGCAAATCAAAATATGTAGTAATATTGCATCCGCAAAATGCGGGTCCTATAGCTCAGCTGGTTAGAGCACCTGACTCATAATCAGGGGGTCCATGGTTCGAGCCCATGTGGGACCACCTTTAAAAATCGAGGTTGTCTAAAAAGGCAGCCTCTTTTTTTTGTTATAAGGTTTTGTGTTTGTAACTTTAAGCATGAGCCGAAAAGTCACCTGGAAGATCTACGACCAAGGGCAGTTGAGCCTGCTTCCGCCCAGTTATGATGACCTAGTTCCTCAGAACCATCCTGTACGTATTGTCAACACGATTTTGGACTCGGTAGACTTGAGCAACCTGGAAAAGACCTATCGTGGAGGCGGTACATCGAGCTATCATCCCAAAGTATTGCTAAAAATTTTAGTGTATGCCTATTTGCGCAACCTGTATTCTTCGCGTAAAATAGAGCAGGCCCTACATGAAAAC
>NZ_FPJE01000015.1 GCF_900119185.1 Sinomicrobium oceani
TTGACGATTTTGGATTAAAAGGCTTAGATCATATCAATAGGCAAACGTTGATGGAAATTATCGAAGACAGGCACGGAAAACGCTCCACCATTATGGCTTCCCAGCTTCCTATAGAGGCCTGGCATCAAACCATCGGGGAACAGACTATTGCGGACGCTATTTTAGATCGCCTGGTACATACCGCACACCGGATTAATATTAAGGGAGAATCTATGCGGAAAAAACTAAGAAATAAAAGCTAACTTTACACCAAGAATGAATCGATTTTAAACACTTCATTTACACTGCTCACTTTTATCCGTTTTAGGTGGCTCACTTTGTCCGTTCTTTCCACCCAGGCGCTAAATGGCAAACTCTCGAAAAAAACTGGCCTTCAAAAAAGGGCAAGATTACGGAAAGGACTATCCGGGAAAGACCGTATTCGGGTCAAACGAAGATAAAAAGCGTCTCCGCATATCAAATGTATAACTAAGTTCAGAATAATGAAGATAGAAATTATAACGCAAGATGACCTGTTCAAATTGAAGGAGGATATTCTGGCCGAAATCAGGGCATTAAACCATAGCAATTCAACTAATGAACAGGGAAAGGTTTGGTTGAAAAGCGCTGAGGTACGGAGGCTATTGGGGATATCGCCAGGGACACTGCAGAACTTACGGGTGACCGGGACCCTGCCGTACCGGAAAATTGGTGGCACTATATATTACCGCCGAGATGATGTGGATACTATGATGGAGAATGGAAGTAATGACCACAATGGCAAATAAAATCGATTTCGGGAGCAGTGTGTTCAATGAGCTGTTGGAAAGATTGGCAGAAGATGAACGTCTACTGTTAACGCACATGGGACTTGTTGCCGCACTTTTATATTACCATCACAATGATAGAGAGAAAAAAGGCTATTTTCGGGGAAGCCGCAGTAAACTCATGCGGATATCTCGCATCAAATCCATAGCAACATATCATAAATGCCTATCCGATCTGGTTTCCTACGGCTACGTGGAGTACCAACCTTCCTGGCATCCTTCCCTTGGAAGCAGGTTTAGGTTGGCACCCTTATCTTAAAAATGGCTTATCTCGCGTGTTGAGATACTGAAGATTACAATAAACCAGCATGGTCAGGATCGGTCCGACAAGGCGGAGTGCCCGCTGGATAGTTTTTTTTCCAATTGAAGCATATCGTCTTTCACCCTGGTATCTAGCAACTTGGCATAATGCTGGGTGGTTTTCAATTTGGTATGTCCCATCATCCTTGCCACCGTTTCAATCGGCACACGGTTCGCCAGGGTTACTGTCGTAGCAAACGTGTGTCTCGATAAGTGGAAGGTAAGGTTCTTGGAAACACCCGAAAGGTCCGCTATCTCCTTTAAATACTCGTTCATCTTCTGGTTGCTTTTCACAGGCAGCGCAAGGCCACTTTGGACACAGGGCGGATAGTCCTGATAGCGGTTAATAATTCCCAGGGCCTGTGGCAACAGCGGCAGGTTGGAAGCAACGGAAGTTTTCTGCCTGTTGGTAGTGATCCAGGGGCTGCCATCGAATCCGATGACGATATCCGAACGCTTCAGTTTCTTCACGTCTCCATAGGTCAGACCGGTATAACAGCAGAATACAAAAATATCCCGGACATGTCGAAGCCGGGGATTGGAAAGCTCCTTTGATTCGATCTTCCGTAATTCTTCGGCAGAAAGAAAAGACTTCGGAGTCGGCTTTGCTGTTGACTTATAAAAAGCAAACGGATTTTCTGTAATCCATCTATGGGAAAGACAAAAGTTGATAATCTTTCGCAGGTGTTTAATATATTTCTGTGCTGTTATGGGAATGCATCCCTTTTCCGTCTTCAAATAAAATTCATAATTCTCAATAAAGGCAAGGTCAATATCTGCTATTATATAATCCGTTACATCGTAATAATGAGCAAGAAAATTGCGAAGATGATTTAAGGAATATTCAAAATTCTTGTGCGTACCTTTTGAATAATCCTTTCCGATCAATGACTCCACCTTTTTATTATGCGCTTCGAAAACCTCTATAAGCATCTTTTCCCGACTTTTCTTTTCGTCTTCCCGGAGGTACTTTTTCTTCAACGTTTCAATAGAAATAACTGCATCCTCATTAACCAGTTCAAGATATGCTCCATGGACTTTCCGCTCTATGGTGTCTAAGTGTTGGTTAAGCTGGCGGATCATCTCTTTGGTCCCTTTTGCACGGTTGGCATGGGGGTTCCATCGATCCGGTTCACATTTCCTTCCGGTGGAGATTTCACTGCGACGGCCTTCCACAGTTAACCGCATGTAAATCGGTTGCGGGCCACCCGCATAGTTTTTCGGCTTCTTCAGGTAGAAGAGCAAGGAATAATTTGCACTCATGACAATACATCATTTAAGTTAAACAAAGTTAGCCTTGCAGCAAACATGAAACAAGATGTTCACCTGTCAAACATGTTCATTTACAATTATTTAAACCGTTTCTGGTGAGTACTTCCTCAGTGATTAAAAGTACTCACCGAATGACTCACCGGAATTTTGGAAAAAATTGAATATTCTGGAGGAAGATTGAAAATAAAAAAGCCTGCAAACTTATGATTTGCAGGCTTTTAGCGTTTTTTGCTTTCTTAAAAAGCGGTCCGGACGGGACTCGAACCCGCGACCCCATGCGTGACAGGCATGTATTCTAACCAACTGAACTACCGGACCTTTCTGTATTGCGGTTGCAAATATACACCCCTTTTTCAATTCCGCAAATGTTTTCATTAAAAAAACACAAGATATTTTACAGGTCTCAAATAAACTTTTGTCTTTCAACAAGGTAAGTCTGTAAAATTTTTTCGATATTTTTTCCAATATCCGCTTCCACATATTTTATGCGGTATTGCGCGGCTTTTAATTTAATGGTATCGGTGTAATTTTTTAGTGCTTTCCGGTAGTCTTCCTTCATGTTTCGGGCATAAAGATCGATATGCTCACCGGTTTCCACATCCACAAATCGCTTCGGGCTATCGTCAAATTCAAAATCAAGTTCACTGCTTTTGTCCGTCACATGAAAAAGAACGACTTCATGCTTGTTGTATTTCAGATGGCGCAATGCATTAAAAAGTTCTTCGTCATCGGTTTCATCCTGGAACATGTCGGTAAACAGAAAGATCATACTCCTGCGGTGTATTTTCTCCGCAATCTGGTGCAGGTACGTATACGTCCGGGTCTTCCTCTCCTGCTCACGGTGTTCCGCCAGTCTCCCCAGAACATTCAACAACATCTGATAATGCCTGTTACTTCCCTTTTCCGGGGCGTAAAAGTTATAATCATCTGAGTATACACTTAACCCCATCGCATCGCGCTGACGCTTCAGCAAATTCATCAGAGAAGCGGCAGCCAGCACGGAAAATCCGATCTTATTGAGATGATTTACCGAAGGACGCTTTACTTCCGGATAATACATCGAGGAAGAATTGTCAATGATAATATGACAGCGCATATTGGTCTCTTCCTCATAACTTTTGGAATAGAGCTTATCGGTCTTGGCAAACAATTTCCAATCGATATGCCTGGTACTTTCGCCCTGATTATAAATCTTGTGCTCTGCAAATTCCGAGGAGAACCCGTGAAACGGACTTTTATGCATGCCGTTGATAAACCCTTCCACAACCTGGTTGGCCAGTAGCCCGAGATTCTTAAAGAGTTGTACGCTATTTAATTCGCTTTGAATATCCACATTATCCTAAATTAAACCACGGAATATATCCGTGACATTCTGAAAAAATAAGCCTAAGGTCTTATCAAAAATAAAAAAGGTTCAGCCACAGGCCAAACCTTTTTTATAATTCCGGGTATCTATGTGTTTCTACAACAAAGAATCAAGGGCTTCGGTGTATGTACCTTTGGGAGCCACACCTACTTGTCTTCCTACGACTTCACCATTTTGAAAAACCAATACGGTAGGGATATTGCGTACACCGTATTTAGCGGCAAATTCCTGGTTTGCATCAACATCCACTTTTCCTACAACGGCTTTACCTTCATACTCAGCGCTAACTTCTTCGATGATAGGTCCGACCATTCTACAAGGTCCGCACCATGCAGCCCAAAAGTCTACCATTACAGGTTTATCGCTTTTTAAAACTACTTCTTCGAAAGTAGCGTCTGTGATCTCTAATGCCATAATATAAAATTTTAGTTTCCTATCTTATTTACCATGCAAATTTAATCAAATATTCTTCCAAATCTCACGCTTACATATTAGTTTTGACTATGATCGTATTGTCTATAGCAATAATAGAACGCCAAAATACTGTTCATAGTGCAGGCTAATTCACACGGTCGGGATAATCGGTCAGTACTCCATCCACTCCCATTTTATGAAGTTGGTCTGCCGTAGAACGTGTATTTACTGTCCGGCAAAATACCAGAAGCCCAGCTTTGTGTATCCTATCCACATCTTCACGTGTAAGTACGGAATACTCCGCAATAATTGCTGAGGCATCAATGCCCGTCGCCGTCTTCAAAACTTCCGGAAGATCATCTCCTGCTACTACCGCCAACGGGATTTCCGGGTTCTGCATCCGAAAGCCCCCCAGTTCGTGCCGGTCTTCCCCGGATACCAGGAACTCCCCCGGACGCCATCCCTTTTTTTCGATATGATAGTCCAGCACACTATCCAGGGTTTCGGCCACGCCCTCACCCTGCATTTCGATATTAACCCTGCAACGCCGGTCTACGTGCTGCAACACTTCCTGCAAAGTCGGTATCCTGTGATTCCCATCGAGCAAAAGAGACTTCAGATCCAGCAGGTTAAAGGACTGAACCGCACCGTTGCCATTGGTGAGCCTGTCCACCTGAGGATCATGAAAAACAACCAGCTCCCCGCTGCGGATGCGGAATACATCGATCTGGATCATATCCACACCGAGTTCGAGGGCCTTATCTACCGAAGCCAGAGTATTTTCGGTCTCGTACCCCATGGCTCCCCGGTGTCCTATAATCTTCATACGATTACCTGACTGCTCGCATCCGGAACAACAAAACAGCAATCCCAGTAAAAAGAAAAACAATCGTTGCATGTCCCATTTATTTTCAATCCCTTAATATACGTAAAAACCCGCAATTATATAGAAGTTGCGGGTTTACCGGGTACGTTTTAAAAATATCTTCTACTCGGATGTGAGGATCAGGTATTCCCAGGGCTGAAAATCAAATCCGGTTCCGGGGTTTACCGCATGCTCTTCTCCGGTTTCATAGTCTTTAAAAACCCCTTTTGCTTCAACGGTAAACCGGACCGGTTTGTCGGTAAGGTTCGCTATAAACAACAGGGTATCTCCTTCCTTTTCTCTGCAAAACGCCAGCACTTTAGCATCTTCGGAAGTGGCCAGCCTTTGATAGGCAGCAGCATTTTTTCCTCCGTGCAGCGCCTTGTTATTGTTTTTGAGTTTTCCCAGTTTTTCATAGAGTGGGTAAAACTTTCCTTTTTCTTTCCTTATGGTATCCTTTTCGAAAAAGAGAAGTCTTTTATCCATGTCGTATTCCTGTCCGCTATAGATCAAAGGCATACCCGGAATCGCATAGGTCATGGCCGCAAAGGTCTCTGCCGCACCTCCCATTCTTTCAAAAACAGTCCCGTTCCATGAATTTTCATCGTGGTTGGATGTGAAGTTCATAAATATATCATCGGACTCCAGCAAGGTATTGTTCTTAGCCATATAATCATCCCAGGCTTTCACATCTTTCTTTCCTTGTGCGATTTCATTCATAATGTGGTGGCCTTCCCAGGCATATTGCATGTCAAAAGCATTTTCCAGAAGTTCAGGCTGTTCGGCTTCCGCCAGCATAAAGACGGGTTTAATTTCTCTCAGGGCAGCCGCAGCATCTTCCCAGAAATCTACGGGTACCTGGTGGGCTACATCGCAGCGATATCCGTCAACGCCTTCTTCTTCTATCCAATAACGCATATCCCTTATCATTTCCTGCCGCATCTCCTGATTGTCGTAATTGAGATCTGCCACATCGGTCCAGTCCCAGGACTCCCCTGTTTCCGGGTTCAGAGGGTCTATGATAGTACCATCCTTATCCTGCGTGTAATATTCGGGGTGCTCCTTTATCCAGATATGATCCCACCCGGTATGGTTCGCTACCCAGTCCAGTATAACATACATATCGTTGTCGTGAGCCGTTTTTACGAGGTGACGAAAATCTTCCATAGAACCGAATTCGGGATTGACCTTAGTATAATCGGTAATCGCATAATAGCTCCCCAGGGAACCTTTGCTTTTGGTCGAGGAAATAGGATACACGGGCATTAACCAGATAATCTTCACTCCCAGCTCTTTGAGTTTGGGAATGTCACGGGCAAAGGCATTAAAACTCCCCTCTTCGGAATACTGCCGGATATTGGCCTCATAGATAACGGCCGTCTCCAGCACATCATCCGAAACCGGCACCGGTTTGCTTTGTTCTTCTTGTTGCTTTTCCTTTTTCCCCGGCTGCTCCTTACAGGCCAGCAGGCTACAAAAGGCCATCACGGTTATCACTAATTTATTCATGTTTATTTTTTTTATTACTATACATTTTTTATACGATATAACATCCCAGATTCCGCAAATACACTATTTCAGTTCGAGAATCATCACGGTCTTGGAAGCTATCGAAATCTCCCCGAGAGACATTTCCTTCCCGGTGATAATATCTGTTCCTTTTTCAAAGCCGTTAAGGCTTTCCCGGAAACGTCCGGTCTCCACTGTCCGGTTCTCCGTACTGTTATTGATCACAACCATAACCGCATTCGTATCGTTATACCTGAAATAGACATATACATTGTCTTGCGGGAGATAGTGCTTCGTTTTCCCCGAATGTATAACCGGTGTTTGTCTTCTCCATTGGAACAGCTTTGAGGTATAAGCGAAAAACTCATTTTGCCTTTTGGTTCGTCCGGAGGCGGTAAACGCATTTTGTTTGTCATCCGGCCATCCTCCCGGGAAATCCTGTCGTATGGCTCCATCGCCCTCATCTTTGTTCCCGCCCATACCTATTTCACTCCCGTAATACAATTGTGGAATACCCCGTACCGTAGCCAGAATAGCCATGGCCATTTTGTATTTCGCAGGGTCTCCGCCGTACATGTGATTGAAACGCTGAGTATCGTGATTTTCCGCAAAGACCAACAGGTTATTGATATCGGGATACAGAAAATCATTGACAAAATTCCCGTACACTTTTACGATCCCTTTATCCCAGGAAGCTTCATCTTCGTGAAATACGGTACTCAAAGCATCGTGTAGCGTAAAGTCCATCACTGCAGGCAGGTGAGAATTAAAATCCTGTATGGCACCTATCCTGCTGTCTTTCTGCCAATACGCAATCTGGGCCTGGTCGTGCAGCCAGACCTCTCCGACAACATTGAAATACGGATATTCGTCTGTAATGGCTTTGGTCCATGCCGCTATACTTTCTTTATCATTATAGGAATAGGTATCGACCCGGAAACCATCCAGTCCTGCATATTCTATCCACCATATAGCATTCTGTATGAGGTAATTCAGCACCAGCGGATTACTTTGGTTAAGATCGGGCATGGTCGAAGTAAACCAACCATCGACGCAATATTTCCTGTCGATATCCGAAGCATTGGGATCGTACTGTGTTTCCATACGGTAATTGGAGTTGGCATATCCAGGAAACTGATGTATCCAGTCATAAGAAGGCAGGTCCCTGATCATCCAGTGTTCTGCCCCCCAGTGATTGGTGACATAGTCCATAACAAGTTTCATATCCTTCTTATGCAATTCGTCGGCCAGGCGTTTGTAATCTTCATTGGTCCCATAACGCGGATCTATACGGTACACATCGCTCTGCGCATAGGTATGATAAGAATATTCCGGATCGTTATCCTCAAGTAAAGGCGTGCTCCACAGCGTTGTAGCCCCCAGCTCCTGAATATAATCGAGATGATCTATGATACCCTGTATATCACCGCCATGACGGCCTCCCTGCTTCGTACGGTCTGCCTGTTCGGCCGTTTCGGGGCTCGAATCGTTATCAGGGTTGCCGTTGGCAAACCGGTCGGGCATAATGAGATACATCACATCCGAACTATCGAACCCCTTACGCAGGGCCGATCCTTCATTACGCTTCCGGAATTCGTAGGTATAACGGGACACCTCCCGCTTCCCCTTCTTCAGCCGGAGGACATAGGTCCCTTCGGCCACATCTGTTGTGCTGATGGTCATGAACAGGTAATTGGCGTTTTCCGTTTTCCGTATATTCGAAATGGTTATCCCATCCATTTCCGGAGTGTAGCGGGCAATGTCCTTTCCGTAAAGCATGAGTTGCAGTGACTCGCTTTTCATTTCGCTCCACCAGAACGGGGGTTCTACCCTTTCTATATGCTGCGCTCCAAGATGTATGGCATTGCAACAAAAGAGTATAAGAAATATTTGCTTCATCTATTCTGTTTTAAGATATTCTACATATTGTTACACGGTTACCGGGGTACCGGGATGTACTTCGGTTTTCCTTCCGTTGATCACGACAGGCACCGGGGTATTCCCGTCCAGCTCAAACTCGGTTCCGGAAGCTTTGACATGAATGCTCAAAAGCTGTCCGCGGAAATTAATTTTAAAGGAATAAGCCTTCCACTGTTCCGGTATTTTCGGGCTGAAATGCAATACATCCTCCCGGACACGCATTCCCCCGAACCCTTCTACGATACTCATCCAGGTTCCGGCCATCGATGTGATATGACATCCTTCCTTCACTTCCCTGTTGTAATCATCCAGATCCAGACGGGAAGTTCTCAGGTAAAAGGCATACGCCTGCTCCATCCTGTCGAGACGGGCTGCCTGTATAGAATGCACACAGGGGGAGAGTGAAGATTCGTGAACGGTAAAGGGCTCATAAAAATCAAAATGCTTTTCCAGTTCCTCCCCGGTAAAGTGGTCTTCGAAAAAATAAAATCCCTGTAACACATCGGCCTGCTTGATATATGGGGAACGTAAAATCCGGTCCCAGGACCATTTCTGGTTGAGCGGTCGTTGTGCAGGATCGAGATCAGAAACCCTGATCAATTCCTTATCCAGAAAACCATCCTGCTGCAGATATACCCCATGCGTCTCCGAGTACGGAAAATACATGGCCTCCCCAACCGCTTTCCATTGTGCTGCTTCTGTGTGTTCTATTCCGGTTTTGGCCGCAATACGGGAAAAATCGGAAACGTAATGTTTTTTGACCTCTTCCACCTGCTCCGCTGCGTATTCCAGGCACCATTTGGCCACATAATTGGTATACCAGTTGTTATTGACGTTATTTTCATACTCGTTCGGACCGGTAACTCCCAGGATCACATATTTATTTTTCGCGGTAGAAAATGTAGCCCGCTGGGCCCAGAAGCGGGCAATACCGATAAGTACTTCCAGACCTTTCTCCGGAATATAGCTGTAATCGCCCGTGTAGCGGTGATAGTTGTATATGGCATAGGCAATAGCCCCGTTACGGTGAATCTCTTCAAAGGTAATCTCCCACTCGTTATGACATTCTTCCCCGTTCATCGTTACCATGGGATAAAGCGCAGCCCCATGGCTAAAACCGAGTTTTTCCGCATTTTCTATCGCCTTATCAAGCTGGTTATACCTATAAGACAACAGGTTACGTGCCACCTCCTGGTTTTTGGTAACCATGTAGAAAGGCAGGCAATAAGCTTCGGTATCCCAATATGTACTTCCTCCGTATTTTTCCCCGGTAAATCCTTTAGGCCCGATGTTGAGGCGGGCGTCTTTACCCAGGTAGGTCTGGTTGAGCTGAAAGATATTGAAACGGATCCCCTGCTGGGCTTTGATATCCCCTTCGATAGTAATATCTGCCATGTCCCATATCTCCGCCCATGATTTTTTCTGTATTTCCAGAAGCCGATCATATCCCTCCTCCACTGCTTTACCGATCACCTCCTGTGCAGCGTGAACCAGCTTATCCTGCGGATGGTTCATAGATGCGGTGTACCCTCCGAATTTCTGCAACCCTGCTTTTTCCCCTTTCGCGACCGAAATTTCATAGGACAGACTGATCCGGTCATCCCCGGCCTTTTCAGATACGGGTACGGAAGCTATCTCTTCTCCATTCCGGAAGAGCGTATTGTGCATATAGGTCGCTACATGAAAATGCGTTTTGAAGGTACGGGACACAACAAAAGCTTCCTTTTCCGAGTGCCGGGTTTCGAGTGGTTCCCAGAACTTCTCGTCCCAGTTGGTATCTTCATTGGTAATCCCGGCATCGACATAGGGGGTAAAGCTGATCTTCGCATCGCGATTAAGCGGTGTTACCTCGTACATGATCACCCCGAGCTCATCGTATTCCAGTGAGAGAAAACGCCGGACATCCACCCGGATTTCCGTACCGTTTTGTAAAACAGCTTCGAAAGTGCGGTGATACCAGCCTTCCTTCATATTCAGTTCTCTCCTGAAATTGCGGATGGCACTGCACTTGTTCAGGTCCAGCTTCTCGCCATTGATCCCGACATCAACACCTATCCAGTTGGGGGCATTCAACACTTTGGCAAAATACTCCGGATAACCGTTTTTCCACCAGCCTACCCGCGTTTTATCCGGATAATACACCCCGGCGATATAACTCCCTTGGAATGTCGGACCCGAATAGGTTTCTTCAAAATTGGCCCGTTGCCCCATGGCGCCATTTCCTATGCTGAATAAGCTTTCGGACGATTTTACCCGTTCCTTGTCGAATCCTTCTTCTACGATGGACCATGCTTCGGGAATAATATAATCTTGGTTCATTTTCCTGCTTCTTAAATTGGTTTGTATTTTTCCGGGAAATCTCAGTCAGATCTCCCGTATCATCAGTTTTCTATTTGTGGTTTTAGTGCTTTACGGATAGTGATAAAAGTGTTTCCGGGGCTACAGCCGCAAAACCGGGAAACACATGATCGGCATCTTTGAGGGTTTCGGCTTCCCCGATACCTACACTTACCATACCGGCGCTATTTGCCGCCTCAATGCCGGCTACGGAATCTTCAAAAACCGTACAGTCTCCTTGTGGCACACCGATCTGAGCCGCTGCCAGAACAAAAACTTCCGGGTCGGGTTTGGCGGCAGACACGTCATTCCCATCCACAACCGCATCAAAAAGCGGCATTATACCGGTCTTCTCCAGGATCAGCCTCGCATTTTTACTGGCAGATCCCAGGGCTATCTTTCCTCCGTTTTCACGCAAAAAATGTAATGCAGGCAATACCCCGGGCAAAACTTCTTCCGTGCCCATGCGGGAAACATAGCCGAGATATTCTTCATTTTTCTGTGTCATCCACTGCTGTTTTTGCTCATCTGTAGCCGTGATATCTCCAAGTTCCAGAATAATATCGAGCGAACGGGCCCTGCTCACCCCTTTTAACCGTTCGTTGTCCTCTATGGTAAAACCGACCCCGATCTGTGTTGCAAGTTTTTTCCAGGCCAGAAAATGATATTTTGCAGTATCGACGATGACGCCGTCCAGGTCGAAAATAAATCCTTTCATCTGTTCGTTTTTATGTAGTGTTCAATAGTCAGATCGAATACACGAACCATGCGGTTCTATGTCATTTCCGAAAACGGTTATGGATTTCGATGCTGTGTTTTTATTGTGTTTTTTAATCTTGTAATGAAGTTGATATACGTTCCGGACATGAGAACATAACCCTGTCTCTGAGTTTATCCCGATGATTTTTCCTGTCTCGCTATGGGCTTGTCTGTTGTCCGGTTTCATCCACATCCTGCACCCCGAAAACCAGGACAGCAGCAATGAGAAAAGAAACTCCGCTGACCACAATGGCATATATGGCATTACCTCCATAGAGATATTTCACCATAGGACCGCCAATAAGGGCATTGATAATCTGTGGGATCACGATAAAGAAGTTGAATATCCCCATATATACTCCCATTTTTCGCGCAGGTATGGAACCTGCGAGAATAGCATAGGGCATGGCCAGGATGCTGGCCCAGGCAATGCCTATTGCACACATAGCGGGTATAAGCCAGTATTTGTCTGGTACAAAATAAACAGAGATCAACCCCAGTCCACCGGTAATAAGTGCTATGACATGGGTAGTTTTTCTCCCGACCTTTTTGGCTATAACGGGCAGAAAAAAAGCAAAAACCGCAGAAACGGCATTGTAAACTCCGAACAGTACCCCAACCCAGTCGCCGGCATCCTGATACAACCGGCTCGTGGAGTCCTCCAGTGGCAGACCATAGATATGATGCGCAATGGCGGGAGTAGAAAACACCCACATCCCAAACAATCCGAACCAGGAAAAGAATTGTACCCAACTCAATTGTATCATGGTCTTTGGCATTTTTGCAAAATCAGAAAATATGGTCAGCAAACCTGCCTTTTCTTCCGGCTCTTCAGGGACATCGGGTTCCATCAGGGCAAGTTCTTCCGGAGTGTATTCTTTGGTTGTCACTACCGTGACAATAATGCTCACCAGGAGTATGGAAGCTCCGATGACAAAAGACACCAGGAGATTCAACGGTACTTTCCCCAGAACAGCTTCATTGGACAGTCCCATCCAGTTGGCCAGTACATAAGGAAGCCACGACCCTACTACAGCTCCTATACCGATGAGTACGGTCTGAATACTAAACCCAAGCGTCCGCTGGTCCGAAGGTAGATTATCCGCTACCAGGGCACGGAAAGGTTCCATAGCCACATTAAAGGAAGCATCCATGATCATCAGCAACCCGGCTCCGACCCATAATGCCGGCAGAAAAGCTACGAAAATATCTGCTCTGGGCATGAGTATCAGCCCTATAGAAGCCAGGATCGCTCCCGTGAGAAAGAAAGGCCGCCTGCGCCCGAGACGTGTCCAGGTCCTGTCGCTGTAATGCCCTATAACAGGCTGCACCACAAGACCGGTCAGCGGTGCTACTAACCAAAACCAGGACAACTCATGGATATCTGCCCCGAAGATTTGTAAAATTCTGCTGGCGTTTGCATTCTGGAGAGCAAAACCCATTTGTATTCCCAGAAAACCGAAACTCATGTTCCAGATCTCCAGAAAACTCAGTTTACGCTTTTTCATTATCGTAATTTTCGTTTATACACTACGATAAGCGTTATCACTTATCAAGACTTTTAATCGGGTGAGAAGTAAAACTATAAGTCCTGACGGGTGTAAATATAAAATATTTTTTTGTGGTAAGTTTCTAATTCACAAGTTTTTTTGCACTACAACGTTGTAGTAAACCTACGTGTAACAAGGCGACCGGACAACTTCGGAAATACATTGTAGTTTTATTAAACTCTCCCGGTTCTTCCTGTTTTCGGGGTTCCGGTCATGCCGCTTGCCCTTGTTACGAAGGCTGATTTATTTTTTTGTACTTTCCCGCTCTTTTATGGAAGTCGGTATCACATGGGTACGGCTTGCTTCATCGTCCATATCATCGTTTTCCAAACGCTGAATAAGCATTTTTGCAGCCATTTCTCCCATCTCCAGCCCGTGCTGATCTACCGTAGTGAGGGTAGGAAAGGCAAATTGAGATAATATGCCATCTGTAAAGCCTACAAAAGCGATATCTTCCGGAATCTTATATCCTCTTCGCTGTGCTTCTTTCATTGCCGTCACGGCAAACAATTCGTTAACAGCAAAAACGGCATCGAATTTTTCCGAGTCAAAGAGTTCTGCGATCTGCCGCTCACAATTATCGATATCTTCAATTTTAACGATAAGCGATTCGCTCACCGCTTTGCCGGACTGTTTCAGGGCCCGGATATATCCTTCCGTACGCAATTTTCCGACACTCACATAATCTACGGTAGTTAGTAATGCGATGTTGTGACAGCCGGTTTCAAGCAAAAAATTCACTGCTTTTTCAGCGCCTTCGATATCATTGATGATCACCTTATCCCCCGGGACCTCCTCCGAGACGCGATCGAACATCACCAACGGCATTCCCTGGTCTATGGCTTCCAGAAGATGATGAAAATCTTTTTTCGACTGCGTTTCTTTGGAAAGCGACAATATAAAACCGTCAATACTCCCGTTAGCCAGTGTCTCCATATTGATCACCTCCTTGTCAAAAGATTCATCGGAAAGACAGACAATAACATTATATCCCGCTTTGTTAGCCTCTCTTTCGACACCACTGATCACCGTGGTAAAGAAATGATGCACGATCTCCGGAATAATGACCCCTATATTCTTGGTTTTCCTGTTCTTAAGACTAATGGCTATGTTATTAGGCTTGTAATTCAGAAGTTTGGCAAAGGCCTGAACCTTTTGTCTGGTATCCAGGCTTATCTCCTTACTGTCGCGAAGTGCTTTGGACACCGTAGAAACGGACACATCCAGTTCCCTGGCAATTTGTTTTATGGTAACTTTCTTTTTCATCTGTCTGCAATTTATACCTGAAAAATACCAGGCATACAGGATCGGGGATATCTACGATATAAAAGAAAAGTCTCAAAAAAACACAGCTTTCGTAGCTTCCCCAAAAAAACCTTGTTTACAAAGATACCGCTTCTTTTACAAATCGTATCCCTTTATAAATTAACGTTACCAAAAGCCGCAGAACCGCAGTACAGGCAAAAACAAACCGGGATCAGGGCCGGAATTCGAAAGATTTTATGACCAGCTCTACTTCTGCTGTGTCCGAGGGCGCGAGAGCATCGAACAACCACAGGTTCATATGCACGGGCATGGCCACCTGCGGAACATCAAATCCTGACGGGGTCTGCCATTGAAAAAAAGCATTCCGGGAGGCTTCCGTATGCCCGTGAAAGCCACTGAAAGCTACGTATTGATTGCTCCTCGTAAAACGATACGTCGTGTAAGAACCGTTCAGGGAAAGTTCGTTCGTATACGATACTCTCGACTGTCCGCTGGGATATTCCGGATACACGGTGTAGTTAAAATTATGCCATTGATCGTTTCCCCAACGGGCAAATTCGATATCGACCTCATCGTAACCGTCATACTGCCAGTCCCGGTAGTCGAAAAGACCGAAAACAATATTCTTGTCGAGCTGGTCCACACGCCCCTCTACCTGCCATACATAGGTTCCGTAACCAAAACTGCTTACCGAACTCACCTCGGCACAGGTCCAGCGTCCATCCGTTCCGCGACGGATCTTTAAATGCAGTTTTCCCTCTTCATCTACCCATACATTATCACTGTCCCAATAATTGTTCATCGGTCCTGTAGGTTGCTCCGCGTGTTTTACATTCCAGTAATATCCGCTGAATTGTATCGTATTCTGAACTGCCATATATAATTCTTCCGAAGATAAAGCATCCGGTTCATCCGAAACATCCTGTTTATTACAGGATAAAAAGAGAAGCCAGAAGAAACTTAATAGTACTGTTTTTTTCATGATGAGCAGGTTATTAGGTTATGATTTAGAAAGGGCTTAAGGATGATCAATAACGTTTTTACTTGATAAATTATGCATAAAATTCATGCTTTTCTCTGATCGGTTTTTATTTTTTTTGGGATCATTTTACAAACAAACCAACCGCTTTTAAGCAGCCGCAAAATACTCTTCTATAGCTTCCGACGCATTAAAGAATAAATTTTCGTTAAAAATACGTAAAAACTTACACGAAATACTGTTTTAGTCTTTGAAAACTTATTTTTCCCTTTTGAAAAGCGGATGAAAAATACAAGGAAAAGCTCTAATCATATTAACATTATATTAATCTCTCCTCCACAAGAGACTTAAAAATTGTTACATCATCAATTTTAACATGTAAAAACTGATGATCATACCAAAAAAGAGAAAAGTTGTCCACACGAAAACGTTGTAATAGATCTTCGTCAGTTTGCTTAACCTAAAATTTACATAGCTTTAGCTCCGAGAAGTAAAATTATAAGCCTGATTTTTAATTAAATCAACAAAAAACCGACACGAAAAATACATAAAACCAATATTCGTGTTCGCTTTAAAATCAAATCTATCTACAGCATGAAAACATTTTATATTTCCATCCTGCTGTTGTTTTTGCTTGGGCTTCCCCTGGGGGCGTATGCACAAACAACAGTTCACGGTACGGTGACCGACCATTCGGGTCCTTTGCCGGGGGTCAACGTGGTTATTAAGGGTACCACCACGGGAACCACAACAGACTTCGACGGTAATTACAGCATCGAAGCCGCTTCCGGTGATATACTTGTCTTTTCTTATATCGGTTACCGTACTTCGGAGAAAACGGTTTCGGGTAATACTCTGGATATCATCCTGGAAGAGGACACGCAACAACTCGACGAGGTGGTACTGATAGGGTACGGACAGGTAAAGAAAAAGGACGCTACCGGATCGGTAACTACGGTAAAGAGCGATGACTTCAATAACGGTATGGTGGTTTCACCCGATCAGCTTATCGCCGGAAAGACCGCAGGGGTACAGATCACTTCCAGCGGTGGAGAACCCGGAGCAGGGGCCAATATACGGATCCGTGGAGGAGCTTCGTTGAATGCGAGTAACGATCCTCTTATCGTTATCGATGGTGTTCCGGTAGACAAGGAAGGGATCGCAGGAGTGAGCAACCCGCTGAATATCGTAAACCCCAATGACATTGAAAGTTTCACAGTGCTCAAGGATGCTTCGGCAGCTGCCATTTACGGCTCTCGGGCCTCCAACGGGGTAATTATCATTACCACCAAAAAGGGAAGTAGCGGTGAAGTACAGTTCAATTATAACGCCAAGACATCGGTGAGTACGGTAACCCGTACAGTCGACGCGTTCTCGGCAGATTCCTTCCGCAATCTCGTACAAAACTACGGCTCTGATGCACAGCAAGCCTTACTGGGAAATTACCATACCAACTGGCAGGACATCATCTTCAGAGATGCCATAAGTTTCGACCAGAATTTCAGTGCCAAGGGGCAACTCTTCGGCAACACCCCTTTCCGGGCCTCCGTAGGATATACGGAACAGGACGGGATCTTAAAAACATCTTCCCTGGAACGCTGGACCGGATCTTTCGGTATCACTCCCAGGTTTTTCGACAATCACCTGAAAGTTGACATCAATGTAAAGGGGATTCTGAGCAACAGTCGTTTTGGGGATACCGGGGCCATAGGCAGTGCCATACTGATGAACCCGACCAACCCGGTTTACGACAGCAGTTTACCTTTTGGCGGATATTATGAAGATTTTACCAACGGCAATGTAGAGACCCTCGCCCCCCGCAATCCGCTGGGACTTCTGAAACAACGAAATAATACAGGAGATGTAAAACGAAGTGTCGGAAACATCGAGCTGGATTATAAACTTCACTTCCTGCCCGAACTTCGTGCCCATGCCAATTTCGGTTATGACATTTCTACCGGAGAGCGCAACGACCGGGTATCGGAAGAAGCTGCAGGATATTACCGCAACGGCACCGGGTACGGACATCTCGAAACCGAATCACAAAATAAGCGGAACCTGTTGATGGATCTGTATCTCAACTACTCGAAATCCTATGAAAACAGTTTTATCACCAATCTGGATGTTACTGCAGGTCATTCGTATCAGTCCTTTACGAATAGCGGTTTTAAGAACAATTATGATTACATCAACGACCAGGTTATCGTAACCCGGTACTACAACCCTGTGGTTATTGCCTCCTTCTTCGGAAGGGCCAATGTTTCCATCAAGGATAAATACCTCCTTACTGCAACGCTCAGAAGAGATGGTTCTTCCAGGTTTGATCCGGACGTACGATGGGGTAATTTTCCCTCCGCAGCATTTGCCTGGAATATGTACAACGAGCCGTGGCTCGAAAATTCAGCTACGCTGAGTAACCTGAAGCTTCGTATGGGCTGGGGTATTACCGGGCAGCAGGACCTTCCCGGGCGGTATTTTCCTTACCTGTCCGTTTATCTTGCGGGTACACCCCAGGTACAATATCCTTTCGGGGATAACTATTACACTACATACCGGCCTAACCCATACAGCAACAGCCTGACCTGGGAAGAGACCACGACCTACAATGCCGGGCTGGACTATGGGTTCTTTGACAACCGTATTACCGGTGCGGTCGATATCTATTACAGAAAGACCAAAGACCTGCTCAGTGAAGTATCCACACCTGCAGGAAGCAATCTTTCCAATGTCTTTGTGGACAATGTAGGAACCATGGAGAATAAAGGACTCGAATTCGAGATCAACGCTACGGCCATCGAAACCGATACATTCAGCTGGAATCTCGGAGCCAACTTCACCTGGAACCGCTCCGAAGTCACCGGACTGAATGCCGACACCGATTTTATCTCTGTACAAGACCGCAATATTACCGGGGGAACCGGACTTTTCAACCAGGTACATGCCGTAGGAGAAACTCCGTACAGCTTTTATGTATACGAACAGGTATATGATGCCGACGGAAAACCCGTAGAAAATGTCTTCGTAGACCGTAACGGTGACGGTGTCGTTGATGATAACGACCGCTATATCCACAAATCGGCACTACCGGATGTGTATTATGGCTTTACTTCCCAGTTCCGGTATAAAAAATGGGATCTCAACATGGTTTTCCGTGGACAGGCCGGCAATTATGTATACAACAATATCGACTCCAATGTAGGAATACGAAACGGTGTATTTACCAGTTCTACGTTCCTGACCAATATCGTGGAAAACTATAACGAGACCGGGTTTGTACAAGCTACGGACCAGGTAAGACTTTCGGATTATTACATTCAGAATGCGTCGTTCCTGCGGCTGGACAACATTACCCTGGGCTATAATGCAGGCCGGTTTTTGGGGAACAGTTTCTCTGCCAGGATATACGGCTCCGTACAGAACGTATTTACCGTAACCGGATATGACGGGCTGGACCCGGAAGTACAAAACGGGAACGATTATAATATCTATCCCCGTCCGAGAACATTCCTCCTGGGACTCAGTGTGGATTTTTAAACAAACATCAAGACATTCGACATGAAAAAGATAATGTTCAACTACATATATACAGGGATAGCAGGACTAATGGTAGTCTTCGCCACCTCCTGTACAGGTGATCTCGATACCGATCCGAGGGTCGAGCAGACCATAGACAATATTCTGGACGAAGATCCGGATGCCTATAAAGGGATGTTGGCCAAAATATACAGTGCCTTCATCCTTACCGGGCAGGAAACTTCCGGACAAACGGATGTTGTTGCTCCCGATGCCGGGGCTTCCTCCTACATCCGGAACTACTGGAATTTTCAGGAACTCACTACCGATGAAGCCCTGAACCGATGGGGAGACGGCGGACTCGATGCCCTGAACCGGCTCAACTGGACAGCGGGAAACAACTTTGTACGTATCCTCTACGACCGCATTTATCTGGAGGTTGCTATGGCCAACAATTTCCTGAGAGAAACCCAGGGTATCGAAGACGAGGAAATACAGGATTTCAGAAATGAAGCGCGGTTTCTTCGTGCCCTGGCCTACTGGCATGCCATAGACATGTTCGGGAATGTACCGTTTGTCACCGAAAATGATCCTGTGGGCAACTTCGAACCCCCGCGATATACCCGTGAAGCGCTTTTCAATTATGTAGAAAACGAACTCCTGGAAATCATCCCGCTGATGAAAGATCCCGGAACCAACGAATATGCCAGGGCCGACAGGGTCGCAGCATGGATGCTAATTTCCAAATTATACCTGAATGCCGAGGTGTACATCGGGGAGCCGAGATACAGTGAAGCACTCACCTATCTGGACAACATCGTAAGGGAGAGCGGATACAGTCTGGAACCGGATTACCAGAACCTCTTTCTGGCCGATAATGACAATTCCCGGGAAATTATCCTGCCTCTGGCCTCCGACGGATTGCGGAGCCAGTCTTACGGAGGAACCACGTATATCATTCACGCCGGGATCAGTAATTCTACGATGAATCCATCCGACTTCGGTGTTAACGGAGGCTGGGAAGGCAACCGTACCACTTCGGCTTTCGTGGACCTCTTCGGTAACCTTGAGACCAACGGAGACCGGCGTGCCCTGTTCCATACCGAAGGACATATTAAGGAAAATACAGATTACACGGCTTTCAATAACGGTTATGCCATCGCCAAATTTAAGAACATCACCGCTTCGGGCGACATGGGATCCGATACCAGCGGAGAATTCGTAGACACGGACTTTCCCCTGTTCCGCCTTGCCGATGCCTACCTTATGTATGCCGAAGCCGTAGTAAGAGGAGGAACCGGAGGAGACCTGTCTACAGCCCTGGATCTCGTCAATCAGCTCAGGGAGCGGGCCTATGGGGACACCTCCGGAAATATCGGTTCGGCAGCACTTACCCTCGATTTTATTCTGGATGAGAGAGGAAGGGAACTGTACTGGGAAGGTCACCGAAGAACCGATCTCATCCGCTTCGGGAAATTTACGGGTAACACCTATCTATGGCCCTGGAAAGGAGCTACCCTCGGAGGATCTGCCGTAGAATCGTTCCGTACCCTACTGCCTATTCCGCTGACCGACCTCGGCGTTAATTCAAACCTGGTTCAAAACCCCGGATATTAACGGCAGGCTTAAACCAAAAGAGATACGCCATATTTGGCTATCCCTTACATACATAACAACATATGCTAACCTTACAAGAATAAAACAATGAAAACACCGAATATTCTGGCTACGCTGATCCTGTCAGCAGGGCTTTTCTGGGCGTGTTCCGATGACGATCACCCCACATTGATTGCTGCCGATGAACCTGCTATAACCGCACCGGCCTCCGGGAGCAGTTATATCCTATCGGAAGATAATGCTACCGAACAAGCCGATCGCTTTGTCTGGAACAGGGCAAACTTCAGTATTCAGACGCAGATCAATTACAATCTACAGGCCGATATCCCAGGTAACGACTTCCAGAATGCGGCGACACTCGGAAGCACGACGGCCACGCAAATCAATGTCAGCGTAGAGCACCTTAACAATACTGCTATCGCATTAGGACTGCCATCCGGAGAAGCCTCGGAAATGGAAGTCCGGGTTGTTGCTTCGGTCAGCGATGAAGTAGAAGCCCTGGTTTCCGAAAGTATACTTATAAGTGTTACCCCCTATGGCTCCGGAAACACCGGTACTTCGTACCTCTGGGTTCCGGGCGGTTTCCAGGCTGCCGGAAATTACGGCCAGGACTGGACCCCTTCCGAAGCTCCTCAATTGCGATCACTATCTTCCGACCCCGAAGTGTTTGAAGGATATATCTATTTTGCCGCAGAGGCAGAGTTTAAGTTCACCGCAGCTCCAGAATGGGGTAATGGCGAATACGGTGACGGTGGTTCCGGTACGCTGTTACGCGATGAAGGCCCTAATCTCAAAACTCCCGCCGGGTATTACCGTATGCAGGTGAATACAGAAAAACTCACCTACACCCTTCTCGACACCGACTGGGGGATTATCGGAGATGCCATTCCCGGCACCGGGTGGGACAGCGATGTGGATTTGACCTATGATCCTGCTGAAAAAACCTGGAAAACCACTCTTGAACTACAGGCAGGCGAACTCAAATTCCGTGCTAATGACGCCTGGGATCTGAACTACGGAGATGATGACACCGACGGGACCCTCGAAGAAGGAGGCAGCAATATCAACGTCGAAGCCGGTGGTACGTACACCGTGGCGCTTGACCTGAGTCAACCCGGAGTATATTCCTATACCCTAACGGCCGTAACAGAGTAAACGATATCAAAAATAGTTGCAGGAAACGGAATGCATGATAGCCCCTATGCATTTCGTCCCCTGTACTTTACTCCGGTCAGAAACACCACTAAAACCAAAACCATGAAAACATCACAGCAAATCTCTACAAACCGTATCGTTTATGCTCTTGCATGGGTACTCCTGTTATGGGCGTGCAACAGTGATGAGCAGCACTATACCACAGATGCTCCCGAACCACTTCCGGTAAAATCCGATCTCAGTCGTTTCGACAACGGCGAACGGGTAATGATGCAGGCCTTTTACTGGGATGTCGAACCCCGGTTCGAATGGTGGACCACACTCACCGGAAAAATAGAAGACTGGGCAGCTTCGGGAATCGATCGTATCTGGCTTCCGGTGGCTACCAAGGGCCAGTCGGGTGAATATTCTATGGGATATGACCCTTCGGATTATTTCGATTTCGGGGAATTCGATCAGCACGGAACTGTCCCCACCCGATTCGGCACCAGGGCCCAACTGGAAACGCTGATCCGCGAAGCCCATCAGAACGGTCTGGAAGTCATTGCAGACATCGTACTCAATCACAATTCGGGAGGCGGGGAAGAATTCAATCCGTATCGCAATAAAAACACCTATACGCATTTTGATACCACACACGGTAATGCCTCCGGGAAATTCGACCGCTCCTATAAAGACTTCCACCCTAACAGCTTGCACGATCATGATGAAGAAGCACTTTTCTTCGAAGAACAGGATCTCTGCCATCATCAACCCAGGGTACAGGAATGGCTGTGGAAAGGCGAAAATTCCATTGCTCATTATTACAAAGACCATATGAAATTTGACGGTTGGCGTTTTGATTATGTAAAAGGGTTCGGCCCTTGGGTAGTAAAGGCATGGAATGATGAAGTCGGAGGTTTTTCCGTAGGCGAGTATTGGGACGGCAATGCGCCTGACCTTGCCCAATGGGTAGAAGATTCCGGCTCCCGGGCATTCGACTTTGCCTGTTTTTACAAACTGGACGAAGCCCTGGATCGCCAAAAAGACCTGAGGGTGCTCTCCGGAGACATGCTCCGGAAAATATATCCGGACAAGGCGGTAACTTTCGTGTCTAACCACGATACCGAAAAAGATGAAAACCCGGAAAACAATATCAGTGTAACCAATAAAATGCTGGCTTATGCGTATATACTGACCCATGACGGTTACCCTACCATTTTTTACAGCGACTTCGAAAATACAAATTACAGAACAGGGCTCAGGGCCCTTATCCGTATTCACAACAGTATCGCTTCCGGCGATATTGAAATTCTGTATCAAGGCGAAAAAGAATACATTATGAAACGCCACGGTTCGGAAGACAACCCCGGACTTATCCTCTACATGAATATCGGAACTTCCAACCGGCAACACACCGTATCCTCCAACTGGAAAAATACAAAGCTTGTCGATTATGCCGGGCGCACCAATGCCTGGCTAATTACAGATGACCAGGGACAGGTAACTATAGAAGCTCCCGCACATAACTTTGCCGTGTGGTCCGTATCGGAAGAATAATTTTACGGTAAAAACAACGTCCATTCGGAAAGACCAGGTTATTTATCCCGGGCTTATCTGTTTATCTCCCGGGATAATACTCCTGTTCTGCAATACACACACCAACATCGCGGAACAAACTGGGGGATAAAGTCCTCATTGTAATCCTTTTCAGGTTAAAAAGTACTGTTGCCGACTCCTGATATACAGTGCTGTAATTTTCGTGAAAAATGAATAAATTTTACCATTTTTTTGTTTTACCTCTTATTCTTCACTAATAAATCAAAATAAAAAATCAATTATTGGCAATATGTTAAAATAATCAAAGTTATCAACACTACAACGTTTTCGTATCAGCAAGACATGGCTGCATTAAAAAATTCACATAAATTTAACTCTACATTGATTTTTACATGGCAAAAACACATCAAAACTACTATTTATGAAAATTAACTTTATTAAAAATCTTGCCTTGATTTTTACCATATTCATATATGGCAGTATTCAGGCACAAAGTACGGTATCCGGTACGGTTTCGGACGCCATGGGTCCCCTACCCGGCGCCAATATTCTGGTAAAAGGCACAACCAATGGAACACAGACCGATTTCGATGGTAACTACTCGATAGATAACGTAGGCGAAGATGCTGTTCTCGTTATCAGTTACGTTGGGTATAAGAGCCAGGAACTCACTGTCAACGGCAGATCTACTATCAATGTTACACTTGCAGAAGATGCCCAGGCCCTGGATGAGGTTGTGATCATCGGTTATGGCGAAACCACCAGGAGAGATGCCACGGGATCTGTGGTTTCGGTTAAGGCAGAGGACTTTAACAAGGGAGTTATCGCCGCTCCGGAAGAGCTGATACAGGGAAAAAGCGCAGGGGTACAGATCACATCGTCAAGTGGTGAGCCCGGAGCCGGGATCAACATACGAATACGGGGGACATCTTCCGTACGGAGTAATAACAACCCGTTGTTTGTTGTGGATGGAATTCCGCTTTCCGGGGATAACACTGCATCAGGAGGAGCAGATATAGGACGCGGTTCTTCGGCATCCAAGAACCCGCTGAATTTTATCAACCCCAACGACATTGCCAGTATTGACGTCCTCAAGGATGCTTCCGCCACGGCAATATACGGTTCCCGGGGTGCTAACGGGGTTGTCATCATAACCACCAAAAGCGGAAAAGGGAAACAGGGAAGCCTGGAGTACTCCACAACGGCCAGTGTATCCAAAGCAGCCAACACTTACGACCTCTTAAACCGGGATCAGTTTCTTCAGGGCATCGAAAAATACGGAGGAAATGTAAGCGAACAGGATGAAGGGTCCGATACGGACTGGCAGGATCAGATATTACGTACTTCTTTTTCACAAACCCATAACCTGTCCTATTCCAATGGTTATGAAACGGGAGACTACAGGCTGTCCCTGAGTTATTCCGACCAGGAGGGGATCGTTAAAAACTCATCGATGGAACGACTGAACGGCCGATTAAACTTAAATCAGCGCCTGTTCAACGACAAGCTCAAACTCGGGGCACAGATCACTTTTTCCCGGGTCAATGACGAAGCGCCTTTAATTACCGACAATGCCGGGCACGAAGGCGATTTGCTGGGCGCTACATATGCAGCAAACCCTACCTGGCCTGCCGACCCCCAGTTTCAGTTCTCCACTTCCAATCTCAACCCACTCTCCATGCTGGAGTACTACCGGGACAACACGCATACCAACAGGAGCCTTATCAACCTGTCGGCATCTTATGACTTTACCGATGAGTTTAATATCAAGGTAAATACAGGTTTTGACAACTCCTCTTCCAACAGGGAAGGTGCACTTTCACCTTTACTTTTTATGGGAGGGGTTTTTGAAAACGGAAGGGCTTTTATTGCCGAACAGGACAACAGCAGTCAGCTTCTCGAAGTATTATTTAACTACCGCAAAGAATTTGAAAACTCCAAGCTTTCCGCCATGCTCGGATATTCATACCAGCAGTTCAAGAACGAAGGGCGTAACTATCAGGGGTGGGGATTTCCGGATAATGACATGGGTGGTATGATCCATGATCTCAAAACCACAGACCGAAGTATCCGGAATTCCATCACAGGTTCCTATCAGCAATACGGGTATGGAACAACCGAGGCTTTTGTCAACCGCTTATTTCCGGAAGATATTACCGAAGAAATTTCGGTTTCCGATGTTCCCATCAGGGCTGCTATTTCCGACTGGTTTAAATATACAGACGAATTACAATCGTTCTTCGGAAGACTTAACTACACCTTAAAAGATCGTTACCTCTTTACCGCGACGCTCCGGGCTGACGGTTCTTCACGTTTCGGAGGAAACAACAAATACGGCTATTTTCCTTCCGGAGCTTTTGCATGGATACTTTCCGATGAAGAATTCATTCCTGATGTTTTTTACAACCTGAAACTACGACTTGGATACGGTGTTACCGGTAATCAGGAAATCCCGCACAACCGCTATCAGACCAGGCAACGGTATGCAGGTCTCGGCATTAATGCCAACAGCGGGGAAGTACAACGGGTAGGACTGGACAACGTCGCATTTGCCAACCCCGATCTCAAATGGGAACAGACCCAGCAGTTTAACGTTGGGCTCGATTTTGGTTTCCTCGACAATCGCTTGAGCGGATCTGTGGACCTCTATCGCAAAAACACCACCGATCTCCTCATGCAGATCATGTCTGCACAGCCGGCTCCTCAGGAATTTGTGTACCGGAACCTCGATGCTGATGTCATTAATCAGGGCTTTGAGATCACACTGAACTACGGAGTTATCGAAACCGAGGACTTTACCTGGGATCTCGGCACCAATTTGTCATACAATGATAATGAGGTCAAAAATTTTGACGGTACTGTGGATACCGGAGGGATCAACGGACAGGGACTCACCGGGGCATTTGCGCAGCGCATCCAGGACGGGCAACCGCTGTTCTCTTACTTCCTCAGGGAATTTGCCGGTTACGACGAAAACGGGCTAACCGTTTATAACGGAGGAGACCGGCAGCAGTTTGTAGGTAAGAGTGCCCTACCCAAATACAATCTGGGAATATCGACCAGTTTCACCTATAAAAACTGGGACCTCTCCGCTTTCCTTGCCGGACAGTTCGGACATTACATTTATAACAATACGCGTAATGCATTCTTCACCGCCGGCGCTATCGGCAACGGAAGAAATGTTACCCGTGACATATTGAGCCGCCAGGAATCTAACCTTAATGCTGCCGATGTATCGACCAGGTTCCTGGAAAAAGGAGATTTTCTACGGCTTCAGAACATTACATTAGGACACAATTTTAAATTTGCGGACAATTCCAAGGTGTTCAAGTCATTCCGCTTATACCTGAATGCTCAGAACCTGTTTGTCATCACCAATTACTCCGGGCTTGATCCCGAAGTGAATGTCAACAAGGAACTGGATGGTGTTCCCTCTTTGGGAATAGATTACACCTCCTATCCCAGACCGAGAATATTCACTTTAGGATTAAATGCAACTTTTTAAAAAATATGTTATGAAAAATACAACCAGAAATATATTCTTCTTAAGCTGTCTGGCCCTTACTTTTTCGTGTACAGACCTTGAGGTAGATGAAAAAGATTCGATCGTGATCCCCGACACCGATGAAGGCTTCGGAGGTGTTAACCCGGATCAGACACTGAACTCGGCTTACGTAGACATTCGTAATACGTTCAATACCCAGGAAGCCCTGTATGCCCTCTCCGAAGTATCTACCGACGAGGTCCTGGTCCCTACCCGGGGGACCGACTGGGGCGACAACGGAGTATGGAGGCTGTTGCACGAACATACCTGGGATCCCACTCATCGGGACATCCTGAATACCTGGAACAGGCTCAACTCCAATATATACCGTATCAATCAGTTATTGGCTCCGCAATCGCAAGCCAGCTCACAACAGATTGCAGAAGGCAAATTTCTCCGTGCTTTCAGCATGTTCCACGTTATGGATCTCTACGGACAGGTACCCTTCCGGGAAGCCGACGAAGGGGTGGATGTAGACCCGAGCGTGTTTACGGCAAGTGAGGCTTTTGATTTTATACTGAATGACCTCAACGAAGCTCTTCCGGATCTGCCCTCACAAGGCCCCGGTGCCGGGACACTAAAGGCTTCCAAAGCCGCCGTACACTTTCTCCTGGCCAAATTATTTCTCAACAAACATATTTATAAAGGTAACGAAAGTCCGGATCAGGCCGATATGAATAAAGTCATAGAAGAAGTCGATGCCATTACCGCAGAAGGATTTGAACTGCAGGAAGGTTTTTTTGATATTTTTAAAAATGACCCGGATTCCGAAACAATCTGGTACACCGATGCATCGGTAGCGACAAGAATGTGGCCCGGACTCCACTATCACCAGGTAGTTTCGGATTATACATCCGGGGGATGGAACGGATTTGCCACCCTTGCCGGCCTGTTCGACCTTTTTGAAGGGCCGTCCGACACCAATGCCGAAGGTTCGGGACAGGAAGAACGCAGAGGATTTGTACCTGCCGAAGGTATCGGTTATGGATTTCTGGTCGGGCAACAATATGATACGCTCGGCAATGCATTAAATGACCGTGCAGGAAATCCGCTGATATTTACCCGAGACTTTCCGGCGCTGGTAGGTAATAACGAAAGAACCGGGATACGGATACTCAAATATCACCCCAGCAACGGAGGAGAAGCCACCGGTATGATCATATTCCGTTATGCCGATGCCTACCTGATGAAAGCAGAAGCCATACTACGCGGAGGGTCTTCCGGCGATGACGCTACAGCCATGGTTAACGCGCTCCGGGCCATAAGACATGCCTCCGAACGCAGCTCCGTCGATCTTCCGGAATTACTGGACGAACGGGCGAGAGAACTCTACACAGAAGGATGGAGAAGAAATGATATGATCCGTTTCGGAGTATATAACGACACCTGGGAATTTAAAGAAAACACCGAAGCATACCGGGTCCTTTATCCCATCCCGGCGACGGCCTTGGTTTCCAATCCTAATCTCGTTCAGAATACAGGGTATTAATCAGCCCTCTACTGTTCCTGAGTATATTTCTTAAGCAAAAGAGGCTGTCGTAAAAGATAGCCTCTTTTTTGTGTTGAGCTGTTCCCGCTTTATTTCTTACTTTTATGGCAAAACCCCTAATGAAAAAGAAAATAATAACAGTCTTTTCACTGGCTGCCCTATTATTTACCTCCTTATCGTCTGTAGGGCAGGATAAACAAACCACCCTTCTGGATGAGGTTATCGTAAGTACGGATTCGCTATCAATCATCTCCAAAGACAGTTCGCTTATTATCGGGACACCGGTCGTCAACCGGCAACAACTGGACCAGTATGGCCCCACTGATGTCACCTGGGCTCTCAACCAGTTACCCGGTGTTTATATGCTTTCCGGCGGAATGAATGTAAACCGCATTACCATGAGGGGTGTAGGGGCCCGAACTCCTTATGGCAGTAATAAGGTCAGAGCCTACCTCAACGATATTCCGGTTACCAATGCCATCGGGGAAACCTCCATAGAAATTTTCGATCCCGAAAATATAGACCAGGTTGAAGTGATCCAGGGTCCGAAAGCCGTGAATTACGGCACCAACCTCGGAGGCGCTCTCCTGTTCCGGTCAGGAACCCCATCGGGTTCTTATATCCGAAACAGCTTCACCACAGGATCTTATGACCTCATTAAAAATACCACCAATGCCGTATACAGTGACAAAAAACTTTCTGTAAATGCAGGGTACGAGCATCTGGAAACAAAAGGCTACAGGGAGAACAGTGCATACCGCCGTAATGCCGTATTCCTGAATGCCACATACCGGCCAGACTCCAAAAATGCCTTTACCCTGTTATTGAACCAGATCAATTACAACGCACAGATCTCGAGTTCTATCGGGCGGACAGCATTGGAAGAAAATCCCCGACAGGCAGCTTCCAACTGGCTCGAAGCACAGGGCTATAAAAACAGTAGGTCCACCCTGGCCGGATTGAGCTATACCCACCGTTTCAGTTCCGAATTCCGGAACACCACCAGTGTTTTTTACACCTACCTGGACCACTACGAACCCCGCCCCTTCAATATCCTTACCGGTTTTACCAACGGGTACGGGATACGAAGTACCTTCCGGAAAGATTTTGATTTCGCCGGGCAAAAGGCAACAGTCTACCTCGGAACAGAGCTGTATAAAGACCAGTACAACTGGCAGACCATCGAGAACCGCTACCAGGAAAACAATGGCAACGGCAGCCTGGAAGGACAGCAACTAAGCAGAAATAAAGAATACCGGAGCCAGGTAAATCTCTTCGCTTCCCTATCGCTTCCCCTGGCCCGGGGACTGAAGGCCCAGGTGGGCCTCAACAGCAATTTTACCTCGTATAATTTTTTGGATCATTACCATACCGGAGAAGACAACACCAGTGCTTCCAGGCGTTTCGACCCCATAGTGGCCCCTTCCCTGAACCTCGATTATCAATACGACAGCAACCTCCGGTTTTATGCTAACGTAAGCCGTGGTTTTTCTTTTCCGGGTACAGAAGAGACCCTCACTCCCGAAGGGGTCATCAATCCCGATCTCGGACCGGAAAAAGGTATGCACTACGAAGCGGGAAGCCACATTAAGCTATGGAAGGAACGGCTACGGCTATCCGTGGCCGCATACCTTATGGATATCAAAGACCTTCTGGTAGCTCAGCGCGTGGGAGAAGACCAATATATAGGAAGAAACGCCGGAAAAACCGAACATAAAGGTATAGAAGTCTCGGCCGAGTATCACTGGGCAGTATCCCGGAGCCTGCTCCTGATCCCTTTTATAAACACTTCTATCAATGATCACCGATTCATACGTTTCCGGGACGGGGACAACAATCATTCCGGAAATAACCTTACCGGCGTACCGGACAATAAGACCAATGCCGGACTGCGGATCATACACCGCAGCGGGTTATATTTTTATGCCAATTACCAGCATATCGGCGAGATCCCGCTCACCGATGCCAATAACTTATACACCGATCCTTACGGAATTGCCAACGTAAAGGCGGGTTACAAACATACGTTATCCGAAAAATTTATCCTCGAAATTTCAGGTGGCATCAATAATTTATCAGATAAGAACTACGCCCAATCGGTCCTTATCAATGCCGTAGGATTCGGAAATTCCGAACCGCGTTTCTATTACCCCGGTCTACCGAGAAACTTTTACGGTGGCATACAGTTTCGTTACCTCCTGTAAGTAACCTCAGTAATGCCAAGAAAAAATAAAATAAGCGAAAGAAATTACTTATTTTTGTTAAACACCCTTTCATTAACAAATGACCAGAAAATCCCGGAGAGGGACTTTGCTGTGTCTAAGAAAAACGGAAAATTCTATGAACACTATTTTAAGAGTATTGCTCACCGCCCTGGCCGTGGTGGTAATTGCTAAAATACTTCCGGGAGTGAGTGTAGACAGCTATCCGACTGCTATTCTCGTTGCGGTGGTATTAGCCCTATTAAATCTCATCGTAAAACCGATACTCGTTATCCTTACGTTACCGATCACGATTATCACCTTGGGATTGTTTTTACTGATTATCAATGCCGTGGTTATCCTTATCACAGATAGCCTTGTCAGCGGATTTCAGGTAGAGAATATCTGGTGGGCTTTACTATTCAGTCTTTTACTCTCTTTTTTACAATCTATTCTACATTCGTTTCTTAAAGAAAACACCGAAAGGTAGACGCTTTCGTCATTGTAGTATTCCGGGCAAAACCCGGCATCTTTCTATCGGAAATATGTCGCTGTTTTGCCCGGAATGCATTTAAGACAGCCAAAAATACCTGAGCCATCCCATCACTTTTTGCAGCCGTATGCTACGGATGCTTTACGGGCAGGGCAGCCTTTTCCCTGAAAAACAGGCTCCACCCTCCCGAAAAACCTCCTTTTATCACACAAAAAGATGCTCTAAAATTCAGACCCTCAAAAAGTTGGTTAACATTGTAAAATGTTCTAATTTTGCACCCTGTTTTATATGCCATGTTAATTTTATTAAAGCGAGTAAATGGATATTACAAGAGAGCAAATAGATGAGTTGAATGCTGTAGTAAAGGTTGCTATCAGCAAGGACGATTACAGTGACAAAGTAGACACAGTCCTGAATGACTACCGCAAGAAGGCGAATATTCCCGGTTTCAGAAAAGGACATGTTCCTATGGGATTGGTGAAAAAACAATACGGGAAAGCGGTTCTGGTAGATGAAGTTAACAAGCTTTTACAAGATGCCCTTGATAAGTATCTCACCGAAGAAAAGATTGATGTTCTCGGAAATCCGCTGCCTAAGGCACAGGATAATTTTGACTGGGATGCAGAAAATTTTTCTTTTGAATTCGAACTCGGACTGGCTCCCGAATTTGAAGTTAACCTGAAAGGTAAAAAAGCAATAACCAGCTATAAGATCGTTGCCGATGATAAAATGCTGGACGAGCAGGTCGACAGAATTCGCAACCAATACGGGAAACTCATATCCAAAGACACTATAGAAGAAGGAGATGAAATCACCGGAACATTTACCAGTGAAGAAAAGGAGATAGACAACAAGGCTACTTTTTCACTTGACAAGATCAAGGGAAAACGAAACCTCGGTAAGTTCACCGGAGCCAAAACCGGTGATGTACTGGAGCTCAAAACCAAAAGCCTTTTCCAGGACGATCACGACCTGATGAATTTCCTGAAGGTAGAACACGATGAAGTTCACGACCTGGACATCTCCGTAAATTTCACTATTGAGGAAATCAATAAAAGAGAACCTGCGGAACTCAACCAGGAACTCTTCGATAAGTTGTTCCCGGAAGGAACTGTGACTACCGAAGACGAACTGAAAGCCAAGATCAAAGAAGATGCCGAAAAACAATTCGAGCAACAAGCCGATCAAAAGTTGTTGAATGATGTTACCGAATATCTCGTCGAGAGCACAACCTTCGACCTTCCCGCCGAATTCCTGAAAAAATGGATCCGTCAAACCGGAGAAAATCCTATCAGCGAGGAGCAAGCCAGCGAGGAATATGAAAAATCCGAAAAAGGATTACGCTATCAGCTTATCGAAGGCAAGATCATCCGTGACAATGAACTCCAGGTTACTTTTGACGAACTGAAAGATTTTGCCAAAGATTTCATAAAAATACAGATGGCGCAGTTCGGACAAACCAATCCTTCAGACGAAGAACTGGATGGTATCGCAGCAAGAATCCTGTCTAACCAGGACGAGGTAAAACGCCTTTCCGAGCAGCTGATGAGCAAAAAACTGCTCAGCCTCTATAAGGAAAAGACCAACCTCAAAACCAAAGAAGTCAGTTATGAGGACTTCGTTAAAGAGGTTTACCAGTAGTCCGCAAAGACAAATAAAATAACTATATTTAAGGCGTTAATTCATTCGATTTAACGCCTTATTATATAAAATAAAAAACTATGGATTACACAAGAGAGTTTAAAAAATACGCCATACAACATCACGGAGTCAACAGCATGTATTACGACAAAATCGTAAGCAGAATGGCTCCTGTGGGGATGACCCCCAACATTATCGAAGAACGGCAGATGAACGCTGTTGCCATGGATGTCTTTTCCCGTCTCATGATGGACCGTATTATCTTTATGGGAACTGCCATAGACGATCAGATCGCCAATATTATACAGGCGCAGTTATTGTTTCTCTCCAGCGTAGACTCGTCCAAAGACATCGAGATCTACATCAATTCCCCAGGAGGAAGCGTATATGCAGGTCTGGGGATTTATGACACTATGCAGTTCATAAAACCGGACGTCGCCACGATCTGTACCGGTATGGCCGCTTCAATGGCTGCAGTATTGCTTTGTGCCGGACAAAAAGGAAAACGAAGTGGTCTTACACACTCCAGGGTCATGATCCATCAGCCTCTGGGAGGTGCACAGGGACAAGCCAGCGATATCGAGATCACGGCAAGAGAGATCCTGAAACTCAAGGACGAGCTTTACCATATTATTGCCAACCACTCCGGACAACCCTTTGACAAAGTAAATAAGGACAGTGACAGGGATTACTGGATGAAGGCCGACGAGGCAAAAGCATACGGTATGATCGATGAGATCCTGAGCCGGAGCTAAAAGAAAATAACCGGAGCTGTCTGTAAACACGACATACCGATCTGAAAGACATCTCCCGGGAAAGCCTGTATTACGGGTTTTCACATTAATAATTACAGCCCTTTTCCTCACGGAACAGGGCTGATTTGACAAAAAAAACCGTTATGGCTAAAGAAGAATTAGAATGCTCATTTTGCGGAAGGAAAAAACCGGAAACCAGCCTGCTTATTGCCGGACTGGACGCACATATATGCGACCGGTGTATCGAACAGGCCCATAGCATTGTTCTGGAAGAGATCAAACAATCCCAATCGGAAGAACTCTCTGCCGAACTGATACTGAAAAAGCCGCAGGAAATAAAAGCTTTCCTCGACCAGTACATTATAGGTCAGGATTTTACCAAAAAAGTAATGTCCGTGGCAGTGTACAATCACTATAAAAGACTGTTACAACCGGCCTCCAAAGACGATATCGAAATACAAAAGAGCAATATCATTATGGTAGGGCAAACCGGTACCGGTAAAACGCTTATGGCGCGGACCATTGCCAAAATGCTCAACGTACCACTGGCTATCGTAGATGCTACCGTACTTACCGAAGCCGGGTATGTGGGTGAAGATGTAGAGAGTATCCTTACCCGCCTGTTGCAGGCCGCAGACTATAACCTGGAAAAAGCAGAAAGGGGTATTGTCTTTATCGATGAAATCGATAAAATCGCCAGAAAAAGCGACAATCCTTCCATTACGCGCGATGTCTCCGGAGAAGGCGTTCAGCAGGCCCTCCTGAAATTGCTCGAAGGTACCGTGGTCAATGTACCGCCGAAAGGAGGACGTAAACACCCCGACCAGAAATTTATCGAGGTGAATACCGAGAACATCCTGTTTATCGCCGGAGGAGCTTTTGATGGTATTGAAAAGGTAATTACCAAACGGCTGAACATGCAGGCTATCGGGTATAATGCTTCCCGCGAAGAAGAGGTCATAGACGAAGAGAATCTGCTTCAGTACATCATTCCCAAAGACCTTAAAGAGTTCGGACTTATTCCCGAAATCATAGGAAGACTTCCTGTCCTTACCTATATGGACCCGCTGGATGCCGAAGTACTACGGGCTATCCTTACCGAACCCAAAAATGCGATTGTAAAACAATACAGCAAGCTTTTTGACATGGATGATATCACCCTGAACATCTCGGACGATGCGCTGGATTTTATCGTAGAAAAAGCAATGGAATACAAACTGGGTGCTCGGGGATTACGCTCGCTATGCGAAACCATTCTTACCGATGCTATGTTTGACCTTCCGAGTTCGGACGAAAAGACACTGGAAATCGATCGTCAGTACGCCAGCGAAAAACTGGCTAAAGCTAAAGTGAGTAAACTCAAAGCAGCTTCATAAAAGAAGACGATACGCTATAAAACAAAACTGCCTGAAGTTCCATCTCGTACTTCAGGCAGTTTTTGTTTTTACACTCCCGCACCGCGGTTTTCGGAAGCCGGTTCGGTTACAGACCCGTTCATGCCCAGCATCTCTTCGAGATAATTTCTTTTATTGGACAGTCTCGGTACTTTATGCTGCCCTCCGAGCTTGTTATATGTTTTCAACCAGTCGTAAAACAATCCTTTTCTCGCAATGTTTACCCGCGGCATATTTAAGGTCATGTTGTTATAGCGCTTGGCTTCATAATCGGAATTGAGCGACTTCAGGCCTTCATCGAGCAGGATGATAAACTGCTCCATATTTTCCGGGGGTTTCCGGAACTCTATAAGCCATTCGTGCCCTCCTTTCTCCTTGCCTTCCATAAATACAGGAGCTACCGTATAGTCTACAATCTCACAATCGGCTTCCTTACACGCTTTTTTAAGTGCTTCCTCCGTATTCTCTATGATCAGTTCTTCGCCGAACACGTTGATGAAATGCTTTGTACGCCCGGTCACCTTTATACGGTAAGGATCCGTACTGGTAAAACGAACGGTATCCCCTATCAGGTAACGCCAAAGTCCCGCATTAGTTGTAATGACAATGGCATAGTTTTTTCCGGGCTCTACCTCCCATAACGGAATGGCGCGTTGCGCGTCTGCACCGAAAGTATCCATCGGGATGAACTCGTAGAATATCCCGTAATCGAGCATTAGCAGCAATTCGTCCGAATCGTTCCGGTCCTGGATCGCAAAAAAGCCTTCGGAGGCGTTGTATATCTCGTAATATTTAAAAGAATCTCTGGGCAACAGTTTTTTGTACTGGTCCCTGTAGGGATTAAAATTCACACCACCATGAAAATACACTTCAAGGTTATTCCACACCTCAAAGAGGTTGTTCTTACCCGATTTTTCCAATACCTGGTTGAGCAATACCAACATCCAGGAAGGAACTCCCGCAAGACTGGTGACGTTCTCCTGGGTAGTTTCGTGGATAATCGCTTCGATCTTGGCCTCCCATTCGCTCATCAGCGAGATCCTGTTACTCGGCGTACTACTCATTTCCGCCCAGAAAGGGAGGTTGTCTATGATAATGGCCGACAGGTCGCCGAAGAAGGTGTCATTATCCTCATAAATAGATTTGCTCCCGCCCAGCCTGAGGCTCTTCCCTGTAAACAGTTTGGAGTCTTCATTGTTATTAAAATATAGCGACAACATGTCCTTGCCTGCCTTAAAATGACAGTCTTCCAGAGATTCGGTACTTACCGGGATAAATTTGCTCTTGGCATTGGTCGTTCCACTGCTCTTTGCAAACCACTTTATAGGCGTCGGCCAGAACACATTGTGCTCTCCCCGCCGGGCTCTTTCTATAAAGGGCTCTATATCTTCGTACTTGTTGATAGGAACATTGTCGCGAAAACGTTCGTAGTTGGTTATGGTCTCAAAACCGTATTTCTTCCCTATATCCGTGTTTCTTGCGGTTATAAGTAACTGGTTCAAAAGTTCTACCTGGACTTCTTCCGGATATTTCAGGAAAAGTTCCATCTGGTAAAACCTTTTTTTCAGCCACCAGGAAGCTATGGAATTAAACAGGGGAATCGGCATTTTTTGTGTACTTTTACAATCCTTTTCTATATTGACAGGGAATAAAAATACTAAAAAACTTTACCATGTACCAAGGTGTCCTGATAAAAATGAAAACCGAATTTACCAGTCCCGTAAACTATTACCTGGTTTTCAAAAATGATTTCATTCATATGAACCAGCTTTTGGATAAAGAAGTAAAGTTTTCTTTTGTTTCTTACGAATGTCTTAACTGCCATCTCGACAAGCCCATTTACCGCCAGGGCTTTTGTAAAAGCTGTTTTTTCGAAACGGCTTCGGCCGGCGACTGGATCATGAGACCGGAGCTCAGCAAAGCACATCTCGACGAGGAAGACCGTGACCTGGATTTCGAAAAGCAAATGCAGTTGCAACCCCACGTGGTTTATCTCGCCCTTTCCAGTGAAGTAAAAGTAGGTGTCACCCGTAAAGCCCAGATCCCTACCCGATGGATCGACCAGGGCGCCCATCAGGCGATTGAAGTCGTGGAAGTTCCGAACAGATATCTCGCCGGTATTACCGAGGTAGCACTGAAAGATCACATGACGGATAAGACCAACTGGCGCAAAATGCTGACCAACACCCTGGCAGATATCGACCTGGTCGCGGAAAAAGACCGTCTGGACGATTTTCTTCCCGAAGCGGTAAAACCTTACTACCTGGATACCAATCAAAAAATCTATACCATAGAATATCCGGTCCTTCAATATCCGGAAAAAGTAAAAAGTCTCAACTTGGACAAAACTCCTGAGTTTTCAGGGAAGCTTAAAGGCATCAAGGGGCAGTACCTCATTTTTGACAACGGTACCGTATTTAATGTAAGGGGAAATGAGGGATATGTCGTTAATATCGAAATACAATAAAGCCGGTTAAAGCCCGAGCCTTTCCATAAATTCATTCTTGTAACTCTCACCGATAGGAATACGGTTGTCGTAGATAATCACCTTGTTCTTCTGCACCGACCGGATATAGCCGATATTGACGATAAAGGATTTGTGTATACGTAAAAACTGCCCTTCCGGCACTTTCTCCAGAAAATCTTTAAAACTCAAAAGTGTCAGTACCGGTTTGTTAGTACCGGCTACGTGAATCTTCAGATAATCCTTTAAGCCCTGTACATAGACAATGTCATCGATATTGAGTTTTACGTTTTCGTAATCTGCCTTTACAAAAATATATCCTGTCTGCACATCACTGAGTCCGCAGGAAGATGAGATATAAGGTTTCATGCTTTTGTCTTTTTCTTTTAAACTCATAAGTTCTTTAGCTCTCACAACAGCCTTGACAAAGCGGTGATAAGGGATCGGTTTTACAAGATAATCCACAGCATTCAGTTCAAAACCTTCTATGGCGTACTGGGAGTATGCTGTTGTAAAAATAAACAGGGGCCTGTTGTCCATAGATTGCATAAAATCGATACCGCTGATCTGCGGCATTTCGATATCGGAAAAGATGAGGTCCACTTCTTTTTCCTTGATCACTGCTATGGCATCCAGAGCATTCGTAAATGTTCCGACAACATCCAGCAAACGGATCTTCTCGCAATAGTCCCTGAGGACATCGATAGCCAGGGGTTCGTCATCGATAATTACACATTTCATGTCTTGTCGAATTTTAGCGTTAGGCTTACCGTAAAGGCTTCTCCGTCATCTGTGATATCGAGAGTATGCGAATCCGGATATAACAGGTTGAGCCGGTTTCGTATGTTCTGCAAACCTACTCCCGAACTCTCATCGTTCTTTTTATACCTGCCAATGATATTACGAATGTAAAAATGGATAGCATCTTCCTTAATAGAAATCACGGTTTTCACTACCGTTCTCCCTCTGTAATCCGTTCCGTACTTAAAGGCATTCTCTATGAAAGAAATAAAGAGAAGCGGTTGTATTTTCTTATCCCGGTCGTCCCCGTAAATATTAAGCGTCACCTGTTCTCCGTCGGACAAACGAAGCCGTTGTAATTTTATGTAATTCTTAATATATTCGATCTCCTTCGACAAGGGCACCAGATCGCGATTGGCTTCATAGAGCATATAGCGCATCAGATCCGAAAGGGTGATTACAGCTTCGGGCGTATCGTTTGATTTTTTTACGGAGAGCGAATAAATACTGTTGAGGGAATTAAACAGGAAGTGCGGATTCAACTGTGCTTTGAGGAACTGCAACTCCGAAGTCACCTTTTCCGACTGTATCTGGTGGCGCAGGGCTTCTCCTTTTTTCCACTCCATATATATTTTAATTGCCGCCCCGATAACAAAGTACATAGCTACCACCATAGCTGCACGTAAAGACATCAAAAGCCTAAAACGCCACATCTGCGTACGGCCAAAGTTCTCTGCGGCTCTTGTTGCATGAGCTTTATGCCATTCGGGTTCCATACCAGGATGAGGTATGTCATCATAGCGTCTGATATTTACGCCTCTTTGAGGCCGGATAGAATCATGACCTGCCCGTACCGACTCCGAAACGCTGCCGCTCTCCATCCCCGGAGGAGCATCCATTCTTTCCGCTATAATAACCGCACCCGGAGGCGGGCTATCGAACCCACCGATCAGCACGACATTGAGCACAATGATAGACAGGGAAATAAAAACGTATTTGCGCAGCTTTTTTTTCAGCAGAAATTTAGGAACGAGATAGGCGTAATTGAGGTAAAAAAGTGCGATATTAATCAGACTGCGATATAGTGTCCGGTAAAGTATCTCTACCGGGACATACCGTATCTCAGAATACACCTGATAATTGAGAACTACAAAAAAGAGTATCCATACCGCGGCATGTACAGCGATATATTTCCACTTCTTTTTGCTGACCATATTCCCGGACAAATGCATTTTCGATACCTTTAATTGGCTAAATCTATACAATTTAAACGAACGTGAAGCGCTTTTAACTCTTCCTTAGTAATTGCAGGAGTCTCTCCCTTCAGCATCTTTTTCCTTACCAGGAATGCAACAGCCCTGGCATCGTCATAAGTACAAAAAGGGGAGGTATTTGATATTGCAGGAATAATCTGCTGCTTTATCAGTACTTTATTCCCACTTTTAAGCACATATCCGTATCCGCCCGGAATTGCTATGACTTCCGTACTTATTGCACTGTTGTCCCGCGGGTAAAACAGGCCTATCACCACTGCGCACATACATACAGCAAGAACAAATATCAATGCTATCTTTTTCATAATACACTATATTAAGACTTCGAACGGATAACGGACAGTACTTCCGGTTCTTCTTCATGTACACTCCCGGCCTAACAGGGGGAATATGGACCCGAAGTATTCCTTTTCTTTTCATCTACCGGCAACCAATTAACAACTAAAAAAAGCACTAATCATCCTCGTCGTATTCCTCCCAGGGGAAGAATTCCTGAACATCATCGAGATAAAGACTTCCGGAACGTCCCAGTCCTACGAAAGCCCTTGCCCCGTTTGAAAAAGTTACAGGACTTTGTCTGGACGTTCCTTCATAACCTGTTTTACGTTCCCAGATATCATATACGGGATCGTATTCCCAAACAGAGCCCAATGTTCCCGATGCGGTCCCACAGGCAATATACCCATAGCTCCCTATGGCAAAGCCAACCGCATTACTTCGTACGATACTGTAATCGTCCTCCTCGTCAAGACTGTTAAGTTTGGTCCAGCTTTCGGTCTCCGGATCAAACATCCAGAAGTCTTTGATATATACTCCGTTGGAAACACCAGTCCCCATATAGACCTTATCATCGATGGTAAAGCTTGTCGCTCCTTTGCGTTTATCTCCTCCGAAACCAAAGAGTTCGGTCCAGGTATCGGAAGAGGGGTCGTATTTCCAGAAATCTTTTCTGTCATTATCTCCGTCGGTTCCCGTACCGAAGTAACCGTACCCGTTAGCGGCAAAAGCCAGGGCTTCCCGTCTCGGATTTTCGGGAAAATCGGCAATAGCACTCCAGGAGTTTACATTGGCATCATAAGTGTAAAAATCGCGAAGTTCGTTGACCCCATCATATCCGGACCCTACATAACCGTTGTTGTTTATGGCAAAACCAACGGCAGCACTACGTGCCGTACCCGGAAAATCTGCTTTTTGCACCCAGTAATCCCCGTCCATATCGTATTCCCAGAAATCGACACGATAATTATCACCGTCATAACCGGTACCGGTATACCCTTTATTTCCTATGGAAAAATAGGCGGAACTACTTCTCGGTTTCCCGTCAAAAACAGAGCGTATTTTCCAGTTCCCCATATCTTCATCATCGTCACTGGAACAACCTGCCAGGAACACTACGAAGAAAAGCAGGGAAGCTCTGTACAAGATAAAATCCAGGTTTCTTTTCTTTGTTCTTCTCATTTGTTATTTGGTTTAAAATTTATAATTGACCCCTAAGGATATATAGGGGGACGATGCCATATCGTACGTATAGTCTTTGGTATCGTCCCGGTAAAGATCCAACGTGTTATAAAGTGTGTATCCGACTCCTACCGTAAGCTGCCAGCCTCGGTTAAAATCATATTCGTAATTCAGTCTCCCGTTGAGGCTCATATAACTCAGTTTGTAGCGTACAGCTTCCTTGTCATCAAAATATCCGTTCCAACCCTGTACTCCCGCATAAAAAGCATTCAGACCAAGTATCGGTTTCAGTGTATGGTTCGAACCCGCTTTCCAGGACACATACGTATAGGGATACCCGATCGCATAGGCCCATCTCGCATTGATTTTTCTCAGGTAATTGACGATTGGCACAAAACGGAGTTTTCCGAAAGCTGTGGTATATTCTCCTCCCACCGTCAGGGAAGAAGTAGCTCCCCCGGTATGCAACCATGTTCGGGTAAAATATCCGCCATAACCGAAATTGAATCCTTCCGCAGTCCAGTCTCCCCGAAAATCCGAAGCTATCTCCGGTTGAACGAAAGCGGTGAAAAACCAATCATCTCGTATAGCGTACGAAACAAAAAACTCGGTCCCCAGGGTGTACGTTCCGGTAAAATGCATGTCCGTTGCCGGTTGTGACGTATAGGTATAATCCAGATCGAACTTATGCAGATCGGCAGCAGCTCCGATACGAAACCTGCCCAGGTTGAAAACCTTACTCCCTCCTATGCGGGTTTCGTAAATGTTTACCCCATCGTCCGATTTATTTATATTGTAGTCCAAACGGATCATATCCGAAAATTTTTCCTGCCCCGCCACTTCGGTGACTACCATCAAGAGAGACATAATGATTAATAACCTTCTCACCAATTTTTTGAACAAATCTACACGGCTGCCTTACCGGGCAAAAACGGAATAGATGAAACCCGCCTATTTCTATACCAACGGGATGCTTCTGTAGATGAAAACTCCGCAGACCGTTTGATAGACAAATAGACAGGTTTGGTATAGTGTCCTCTCCTACTGGTCGATTTTCATTTTCCTGCTATATCAACCCGGTTATTTTTGCTCCAAATCAATTTTATATGCGATACGTATTATTATTATATCTGTCCGTACTCCTGTGGTCCTGTGGCGATGACAATGCATACGACACCGATTTTGATGCCGGTGAAGATTTTACCGACAGTAATATCAGGGTGCTTTCTATCGACACGATGACCGTTGAGATGTCTACGATGAAATTCGACAGTCTGATCACTTCCGATGCTACCCGGATACTGGTCGGGCAATACACAGATACGGTTTTTGGCAAAACGACAGCTTCAAGCTATTTCGAATTACTCCCGTCTTCATACAGTATAAGTAATGATGCCGTATTTGACAGCATATCCCTGTTCCTGGGATATGACAATTATTATTATAACGACACCCTCCAGACGAGTTCCATCCATGTAAAAAGGCTGACTTCCAAGGTTAAACCTCCACAGGGAAATTCTTTTTACAACACACAGTCCATAGCACATGAAAGCCAGGATCTCGGAGTGATTTCCTTTACACCCCGTCCGCTTGGCGGCAAGGATTCTGTAGAGATCAGACTGGATGAATCTTTCGGAGAGGATCTCTTTGAGCGCATTCAGAACAAAAACATCTCTACGAACGATCAGTTGAGGGAATACTTCAAAGGTGTGGTGCTTCAGCCCGGAGAAGATGATAACGGAGCCGTACTCGGTTTCAGCACGACCAGCGGAAACACCTATCTCAGGTTATATTATTCTACCCGGGAAACGGAAGAAGCTACCGTAAAGTACACGGATTTCACCATTACTACCGGGAACAGCCCGGCAACTTTCTTCAACGGTATAGTTTCCGAAGACAGCAATACGCTTTTCAGCAACCTCACCTCGCACAAAACACTGTTATCCAGTTCCGATACCGGAAACCGGACCTTTATACAATCGGGAAGAGGTCTTGCTACACGGATAAATTTCCCTTCCGTACGTTCTCTTTACGACATACAGGGTACGGGAACTGTACTCAGTGCAGTATTGAAAATTAAGCCTGCAAACACCTATTACGACAAAAACCTGTCTCTTCGGGATACCCTCAATATCTACGTAGTAGACCAGAATAACGATATTACGGAACAACTGACAACCTCGGAGTCTACGGCTTTACAGGCCATACTAAACCGGGAGAACCAGGAATTTAATGATGTCTATTTCGAAGTTCCCCTGGGCACTTATCTCGAACGTCTGTTAACCGCAACAAGAGAGGACAGAAGTTCGATCATCCTGATTCCGAACGAATACAGTTCGTCCATCGACCGGATGGTGCTCAACGGCGAAAACAACGAAGATTACAAGGCTACCCTGGAAGTTATATATGCCGTCTATGATGAAAACCAGGAATAACCACAAGACCTCAAGCCCGCAGCCGAAAGGACAAAAACAACTATTCCCTATGAAGAAGATCATTTTTTTTGCATGCCTTTTTATATGTTCTCATGTTATCAGTGCCCAATCCGAAGGACTTACCGCATCGCCCTACTCCATGTATGGCCTCGGTATCCTCAACCAGGCCAATGTAGGGAAATACAATGCTCTCGGACACGGGGGTATTGCTATGCCCGGTAACACCGGAATAAACAACATGAACCCCGCATCGTATGCTTCCATTTATGAAAAATCCTTTTTATTCGATGTGGGGTTTCAATCCGAATACAATCATTTTGCCAATAAGATCAACGACGAGAGCAAATGGAGTTTTAACTTCTCCAACCTCGCGCTTGCCTTTTCCCTCTCCAAAAGATCGGGTATAGGTGTTACGCTTATTCCCTATACCAATGTGGGGTACACCTTACTTGGTGTCACTACGAATATCGAAGGTTCTGATGAGACCTTCGAAAGTACGATCAACGGTACGGGAGGATTAAACGATCTGCAGATCAACTACGGTTATATGCTTTCCGACAAAATACGACTCGGAGCCAGTGCCTCATACCTCTTCGGGAGCATTGAGGAAAACGAATTTTTTTACGTGGGAAGCAGCTATTTTAATATGGATGAAACTTCTTTTTATCAGGGGGTACGTCTGGGGCTGGGATTTCAATATGACATCCTGAAGAAATTCACCCTTGGGGGTACCGTAAAACTTCCCGTAACCCTGGATGCCAGTATGGACCGGTCCGTTATCAAGACATTAGACGGGGTCAGTGTAACCGTAGAAGATGAAGAAGACCAGAGTATTACAGGATTTAAACTTCCGACAGAAATCGGGATCGGCGTCTATTTCTCCCCGTTTAGAGGTCTTTCGGTAAATGCCGATTACAAACGAAACTTCTGGAGCAGCACGAATCAGACAGATAATATTGGCCGGTATGAAGACCAGGATATTTTCAGTTTCGGAGCAGAGTACATGAAAAATGCCCGTTCGCTGGATTACATCGACAGGGTACAGTTTCGGGGTGGCTTTACCGCAGACAACGGTTACCTGTCTATCAATAACAGAAAGGTCGGTGGGTATGCGATTACTGCCGGATTGGGTCTACCGCTGAACACCAACACGCACTCTATGCTCAACCTGTCCTATTCCTACGGACAGAAAGGACAACTGACTAATGTGCTGGTCAAGGAAAACTACCATTTCATCACCCTGAATGTCAGTCTCGAGGATCTTTGGTTTATCAGAAGAAAAATCGAGTGACAGGTTAAAAAAAGGCCGGACCACATCAGCAGTCCGGCCTTTTTGTAAGCTATACCGATAATCAGTTTACCGTATCTTTTTTCTTTTTCCCAAACAGTCCCTGAAGCACATCTCTTGCGGCTTCTTTAACATCCTGTTGCTTTTTCGTTTTTGTAGAGTCTGTAGCCGTACTGTCCTTACCTTGTCCGCCCAGCAGATTACCGATAGCATTGTTTACGGCATCTTTGCCTTGATTGACCAATTTGTCTTTCTGTTTGGCCACGATCTGTTGTGTCAGTGCCGTTACGGCCGATTTGATATCCGTAGACACAGACGGGCTGCTATACGTACCTCCTATGGTTGCCGTCACCGGAACCGTCATTTTATCCTTTTCACTTTCACTGAGTTTTGCCAGCAGGCTACTCGCTTCTTTTCCGAGGTACTTTGCCGGTACATTAAAAGTAGCTTTATATGCCAGGGTTTTATCGAAACCATGGCTACCTGCTACTTCCACGTCTATATCCTGGTATTTGATATGAAAAGGTTTCACATTTACTTTTCCGTTATCGAAAGTCAGGTAGGTTTTTACATCCTTGAGATTTAGTTTGCTCACATCCAAAAAGCTCAGGTTACTGGTAAGGCTTTGCAATAATTTCGAGTCTTTGGTATCCACTCCGGAAGTGAGCAGCTCGGCCAGGGCATTCCCCGAAACAGACATCAATATCGGGGTCAGGTCATCATTAAGATTACCGGAAAGCGAAAGATCCGTATTGAGTTTACCCTGTAAAACGCTGGCTATAGGTGTGAGTGCCTGTAGCATATCCAATCCGCGGAACGATTCGGCAATATCAAAACTGTTGATATCCATTTTCATATTGAAGGTCGGTGTGGCTCCTTTGGTCGAAACATCGCCGTTAATGGCCAGGTTTCCGTTGAAAATATCAGAACGAAGATCTTTCAAAGTAGCTTTTTCATCCTTGATGATCAGCGTACCTTTGACGTTTTTGAGTTTCAGATTGTCATACACTACGGTTTTGGCAGCAGCATTTATCGTACAGTCCAGAAAAGAAGGGATCTTTATTTTTTCCCCGGATGTATTTTCCGGAGTCTTTGTTTCTTTCTCCCCCGTTTCCGGAGCCTTTCCGTTTCCTTTTTCTTCCGAATCGGCAACCATAAAATCATTTACGGAGAAGTTATCGGAAGACAATGTAAAATTCCCCTCAATGTTCTCCTTATTAAACATAAAGCCCATCAGGTTACTGATGGTCCCCGTCGCATTGAGATCGGTCTGCCCCGTGCGCGCCTTAAAGGTATTCAGTTTTACGGTTTTGGGATTAAATACCACATTGGCCTGGCTTATACTTACCGGGTGTGCCATCTCCGGTGAGTCATAGGTAAATCCGGTAAGGTCGAGGGTTCCGGAGTTTTTGGTATTTTCGTACCGTTTGTGCTCGATAGAAGCCATGTCAAAAGCCGTCGTAATATCGGCAACCAGGATACCGCTCAATTCCTGTTCCATCGGAAAGGGATAGGCCTTGGAAAGATTTGCCAGGTTGAGTTTCCCGTCTACCCGGGCATTTACATACATGTTTTCGGTAATATTATTGAGGCGTGCATTGGCATTGAACACGTCCTGATCTATACGAAACGAGAGTTTACGGATATCCACGTAGGTGTCTTTGGCAAGCCCGGTCTCATTGACAATATCGGTAGCCAGACGTATATCGGTTACCGATTTTGGAAGATCGGGATACTTGAACGAGGCGTTGTCCGATGCTATTTTTATGTCAAAAGCCGGGATATGGGTTTCGTCGATCACACCTTTTACTTCTCCTTTTACTTCGAAATTTCCGGTAGTCTGTACATTTTCGATGTTGCTTGCATACGCCTCAGGGATCACCGCAAGAAAATTTCTGAAGTCCGAGGAGGGCGTATTAAACGTTATATCGACCTCCTGATTATCGTCATTGATCTGCACGTATCCGTCAAACACCAGAGGCAATTGATTCAGCAGTAACGTATTGTCGAGAAAAGTGTACCGGTTTTTTTCCAGGTCTATCCCCAGAACCGCATCGAGATTTACTTTGTTTTTTGATATGTATGCCATGCTGTCCATGACAAAAGAAACCAAGGCATCCGTTTGGGTTTTCAACTCGGATTGTTTCAGGGAAAGATCTCCGCTACCGGAGTGGTTGAGTTCTTCCAGAACAAACTGCATTTTTCCTTCCTCATCGAGATAGGAGATCCGGCTGTCCAGGATTTCGTATTGCGCTACGGAAAACCTGAAGTCTTCTCCGCCTTCTTCGGGAGTATCTGCAGCCGTATTGTTTTCTTCACTTTCTTTTGCGATATCATAGTTGGCTTTTCCTTCACTATTAACAAGGATATTGACCTTGGCTTTATCTACGCCGAAACTACTGATGCGCATACCGCTACCTTTAAAAAGCTCTCCGATCCCCATTTTCACGGAAACCTCATCGGCATAAAAAAGAGTGTCTCCTTCAAAAGGAGCCAGGTTGATTACCGATATCTCATTTAAGGCAACACGGGCCTTTGGAAATCCGGACAGCAGACTGATATCCACATCCTTAAAATCTACCCGGGCATAAAGATTTTTATTGATATTCTCCTTAATCAGGGCAGTTATCTTATTTTTAAACAAAAACGGCGCCGCTGCAAGTAATACGATAAGAACAACGAGCGTAATTCCGGTAATCTTTAAAATCTTTTTGATTTTCATTGCTTTAGTCCTTTATATAGATGTAACGTTATTAAAGAGTTTGTATTTTATGATGTGGAAATAACTTTACGGTCAGGGTAACCGGATCTCTTCTCCTTCTCCGAGACCAAACCACCTTCGTATAATATATACGAAAAAATACAGAAAAGGAGTATCCAGTAAGGCGATCATCATCTTAAAGAGCACGCCCCCCACCAATAATCCGGAAAAACGTTCCCAGGCAATGACATCGAATGAACAAAGCAGCAGGAGCACGGTCATCGTATCGATAATCTGCGAGCATATCGTAGAGCAGTTATTGCGTAACCACAGGTGCCTGCCGTTGGTAAAACCCTTCCAGAAATGATATATGTGAATATCTACGTACTGCGCAGCGAGGTATGCCAGCATGGAAGCCATAACAGCCAGTATCGTACGCCCGAAAACATCCCGGAATATTTCGTCGCCTATAGGAGACCAGTCCGTGGCAGGGGCAGCTACCGAAACATAGATAATGAGCAGGGAAAACAGTGATGCGAAAATCCCGGCAGTCACTACCTGGTTTGCTTTCTTCTTACCGAATATTTCAGAGATCAGATCCGTGATCAGGAACGTTACCGGGTAGGGTAGAATACCTACGGATATTTCGAATATTCTGGCCCCGAAAATATTGATCTCTCCGAAAGGATACCAGTAAAAAAATTTCTGAAAAATAAGGTTGGATACGACCAGGGATGTTATAAATAATGCGGAGAGGTATAAATACAACCGGTACGCTGCCTTCTGATTTTGCATGTAAATAGTTTTTCGTATTCGGAAAAGCTGCTCGAAAAATGGGATAAAGTTCCGGAGATTTGTGGTAGCGAATCTCCGGAACTTTAGGCTTTACTTTTATCAGCGTATGATCAGCTCAAACGGCATACGGGCCTGTGCCCCTTTCTGCGCAGATAACACTTTGATGTTCTGTAATACCCGGTAGGCCTGCTCTCCTATTTCCTCCTTTAAAATTTCTTCTTTGGTCTTACCAATGGAAACTCCTATAAATTTGTCCATAATATCCTGTACGCTTGTCGTATACACCGGGAAATCCTGAATGGTATAGTCCGTAGTACCCCCGGTTTCAGCTGCATAGGCGACCGCATCTTCCAATCCGCCTATCTCATCGACAAGACCTATTTCCAGCGCCTCCGTACCACTCCATACCCTTCCCTGGCCAATGGCATCCACCTCTTCGCGGGTCATATCCCGGCCATCGGCAACGTGGCCGACGAAAGTGCTGTATATGTTTTCGATACTTTCCCTGGTTACTTTTTCATAGTCTTCAGACAAGGGCTGAAACACGCTGTACCCTAAGGATTGCTCATTGGTTGTTACATATTCCGAATGTATTCCCATTCGGTCTGCAAGCTCCTTAAAATTGGGCAACATCCCGAAAACCCCGATAGAACCGGTTATGGTATTAGGTTCCGCATATATCTTATCGGCCCCCGATGCAATGTAATAGCCACCTGAAGCAGCGAGGTTCCCCATAGAGACCACCACCGGCTTATTGCGTTTGGTAATTTCTATTTCTCTCCAGATAATATCGGAAGCCAGCGCGCTTCCTCCCGGAGAGTTTATACGAAGTACAATAGCTTTTACCTTATCGTCTTCTCTGGCTTTTTTGAGCGCTTTTACTACAATACCCTGCCCGACCAGCTCTTTTCCACCTTCTCCGTACACGATCTCCCCCTCGGCATAGATAACCGCGATCTTGTCTTTACCGGATTTTTTAGACTTTTTAGCTGCGTACTCCGCATATTCGCGCAGGCTGACATACTCCACATCCTTATCCTGTTCCAGAGCGCCTGCATTTTTCAGTGAAGTCTCATACTCATCGAAATAAGCGATACGGTCTACCAGGTTAACTTCCAGTGCCATCGCAGGAGTTCTCGCTCCCAGCGTATCTGCAATATCGTTTAACCTATCAGATTCCAGTCCGCGGGTTTCAGCAATCCCGTCCAGCATGGAATTCCATACCGAAAATAATAATTCGGAAATCTGGTGCCTGTTGTCCGGGCTCATTTCGTTACTCAGGAATGGCTCTACCGCACTTTTATATTTTCCGTGACGGATGACTTCAAATTTCACTCCTGATTTCTCCTGAAGATCTTTAAAAAACAAGACTTCTGAAGAAAGCCCTTTAAAATCTATATCCCCGACAGGGTTCACAAACACAGAATCTGCCACAGAGGCCAGATAATAGTCTTTCTGGGAATAAAAATCACCGTAAGCATATACGAATTTCCCGGAAGTCTTAAAATCTTCCAGGGCATCACGTAAAGCCTTGGTCTGGGCTATTCCGGCCGGGAGATAGTTACTGTTGATGCTTATCCCCTTGATCTTGTCATCGTTTTTGGCGTTCTTAATCGCTGCCAGGTAATGGTTCAGGCCGTCATACTTTTCGAATTTCATCCCGAAATCCGTAAAATCGAACTTTCCTCCGTAATCGCTCAGAGGCTTGTCGATACTCACCTCCAGTATGGCTTTGTCCGGTACGGTAACCACATTGTCCTGATTGCCCGCCAGGGAAATGAAGATAATAAACATAAAAAATAAAACGCCAAGGGCTATAAAACATCCCAGGACAGATGCCAGCAGGTTTCTCAAAAATTTCATGGTATTCTCTCGTATTACTTACATTCCAAAACTCGATACGTACAGTAGCGTTGTACTATACATCACAAAGATAATCTTTTCGTTTTACCCATTAGCATCGGGAATACCGATTTACATTTATGCGGGAAGCGGCAGCAAAAAAGCCGTATTGTTTTTACGGGGGGGCCTCGTTTATGTTGGTTTCTTTTAGTTATTTTGCACAATGAAACGCGCATACCTGTCCATAGGAAGTAATCTCGGGAACAAGATACAAAACCTCCAAAATGCTGTAACCTATCTCGAAAAAGACAATCCCCTGAGCGTCACGGCTTGTTCTGCGGTATATAAAACACCGGCGTGGGGCTTTACGGGAGCGGACTTTCTCAATGCCTGTATCGCTATCGAAACATCCCTGCTACCGCAGGAACTGTTACATCATATCCTGGAAACGGAAAAAAGACTGGGGAGAGTACGTTCCGGCGAAAAGGGATACCAGCCCCGGACCATCGATATCGATATCCTGTTTTATGAAGACGAAATTATCCGGCAGGACAATCTCGTTGTTCCTCACCCTCAGATTCCCAACCGTCTTTTTGTACTTCGCCCGCTGGCTGATATTGCACCGGGGAAAGTGCATCCGGAACTGCGAAAAACCATAGGACAACTGCTGGAAGAATGTGCAGATCACAGCGAGATCCATACCACTTCCCTTTCCTTACATACCGAAAGGGAGCATCCGTTTGCTTCCCTGCACTACATTGCCATAGAAGGAAATATCGGTTCCGGGAAAACCACCCTGGCCACCAAGATCGCAGAAGACTTTAACGGCAAACTCATTCTCGAAAGATTTGCCGACAACCCTTTCCTGCCCAAGTTCTACGAGGACAGAAACCGCTATGCTTTTCCGCTGGAGATGTCTTTCCTGGCCGATCGGTACCAGCAATTTACGGACGACACTTCACAACCCGACCTGTTCCGGAATTTTATGGTCAGTGATTACGACATATTCAAATCGTTGATTTTTGCCAAGGTAACACTCGCCGAAGACGAATTCCGGCTGTACCGTAAGCTCTTTGACCTGATGTACAGGGAAGTGACCAAACCCGACATCTATGTATATCTCTACCAGAACACCGATAAGTTATTACAAAATATCCGGAAGAGAGGACGAAAATACGAACAGAATATCCCCCCGGACTACCTGGAGGAAATCCAGAAAGGATATCTCGATTTTATCAAGGCAAACCAATACAACAATGTCTTATTACTGGACATTTCCGACCTGGATTTTGTGCAGAACAAGAATGACTACGATTTCATAATCGATAAAATACACGATTTTAAGGACAAAATACAAAAATTATAATTTTTTTAACCTTTTCTTGCATTTTACGATAATGTTGTATTAAATTAGTACCGCTAATAAAGCTAACTAACTAACTTTTTTCATAATCCAACCCCCGGGATTCAGTCACTTGAATCCCTTTTTTTATGTCTTAATTTTCGGAATTAAAGTACCAGCTCCCGAAACAGTTGCCGGAGAGTTTCTTCGGGATCTGCGCTAAAACCGGGATGTGGTCTGGAAGTCTGTATAACGGAGCTCCGGGTAGCGGTCAGCCAGCGAAACCGGGATGCGATATCGAGCCGGGCAATGGGCCCGCCATCGCTACTTCCCCTGCTGATCTTATCGAAAGAGCTCAGGTTTTCTTCCAGCTGTTCTGCAGTGACCTCGCAGGCAAACAACTTCAGTTTTTCTTCCGGAATGTGATACAGCGTTTTGAGGAATCTTTGCTCCTTGCAAAACAGTATCACCCCGACATTGAGGAACTCTTCACGTTCCACTTTGGGGACCAGCCGGATTACGGCGTATTCATACAGTAGCATCTCTCGCATTCTTAGCTTCATTAATAAATATACCGGAATTGGCCAGCCTGGTTTTCAGAAAGGAAAAATACACTTCCCGTATCTGTTCCGGGCTCTCCTCGGTCTGCTCCCATTGCAACCAGGTATCGGGTATGAGGCCCGTAATAGCTCTCAGCACCTCGTCCGTCAGGATGCTCCGGAATTGCCGGTCAGTTTCATCGAGCATATCAGCCTGCGGAAGCAGTACATGATCTTTGATATAGGGGAAAGGCGTTCTGGCCTGTTTTTCCCATTGATTCCACGAATGGTGAAAATAAAAGGAGGCTCCGTTGTCTATTATCCACAGCTCTTTGTGCCAGAGCAACATATTAGTGTTCCGGAACGTCCGGTCTATATTGGTGATAAAAGCGTCGAGCCATACGATCTTCGAAGCGAGTTCACGATCGACCTGCACAGCTACAGGGTCAAAATTTATAGCTCCGGAAAGAAAGTGAAGTCCGATATTGAGCCCCCGGCTTTCCCGGAGCAGGTCCTGGATTTCTTCATCTCCTTCCGTACGGCCGAAAGCTTCATCCAGTTCGGCATAGACAATCTCCGGCACCTTAAGTCCGAGTGCCCTGGCGATCTCTCCACCGAGCAGTTCTGCGATAAGCGCTTTTACACCATGCCCTGCACCCCTGAATTTAATCACGTATTTAAATCCGTCATCGGCTTCCGCTATGGCCGGCAGCGAACCTCCTTCGCGAAGCGGGGTGATATACCTGGTTACTTTTACCTGTCTGATTTCCGGAGCAGCCATTTTCGTCGTTTTTACCATGGCAAAAGTAGGGTATTCTTCCGAACCGGAGGGGCTCGCCACATCCGGATATACTAAAGCATCTCTTTTTTTATATCCGGGAAAAATGTATTTTAGGTGTTTTCAATACAAAACGATACACGGCATACCCGGGAAATCCCAAAGCTTTTATTTTCTATTTTTGTAATCCATGGAAGAATTTCTCGACAAGGAAACACATATCTACCTTCAGAAGCTTATCGGTTTCGGGATCGCTCTACTTGAAGCTATCGCCATACTGGTTATCGGTTTCTGGCTATCCCGGATTATCAGCAAATACATCTGCCTGCTGATGGAGAAACGGGAAGTGGAACTCTCCACCCGGAACTTTCTCCGGGATTTCCTGCGTATACTCTTCAACATCCTGGTTATTGTTATGGCCATTCATACCGCAGGTATTGAGGTTACTTCCATTCTTGCGATCATAGGAGGTGGTGCCGTAGGTATCGGCCTCGGGTTACAAGGCAGTTTTTCCAATTTTGCAGGGGGCATCATGATCATTTTTACCAAACCTTTTAAAACCGGTGATCTCATTCAGTCCGGTGACGATATCGGGTATGTCGAAAAGATCAGCTTGCTCAACACCACGATACGGTCTCCCCGCAACGAGATTATCGTATTGCCCAATTCCCCCTTATTCAATCATCCGCTTTCCAATTATTCCGCCAAAGATACTTACCGGATCGATATTACGGTAGGCGTGGAATACCGTTCGGATATACACAGGCTTTCTCCCTTGTTGAAAGAAGCTATCCGCAAGCACAAAATATTCATTCCCGGGAAACCGATTACGGCAGAGATCGAAGCTTTTACGACAGATCGTATCCATCTTACAGTAAGGGCCTATACCCATCCGTTCAACTATTTCGACGCTCCATTAATACTTCACGGAATCTGTAAAGACACCATCGAAGCCAACGGTTTTGTGATGCCCGTAGCACCGAGGGAAATAAAACTTATTTCACAGGAAAACCCGGGCGATCCAAAGAAGCCGCTTGAAAAAGAATAAAAACTTATCTTTATACAAATACGCAAACCCAGGATCATGAAATACATACTATCTTTTACACTTCTGTTATTTTACGCAATTACCTTACAGGCCCAGAAACTCGATGGTTCCTGGAAGCTTACCCATAAAAACGGAAAAATGGTCCATGACACGGAGTACATCCGGATATACCAGGACGGATATTTTACCTTCGGAGGTAAAAAAACAGCGGATAATTCTTTTACCGATGCCGGGGGAGGCCCATACACCATAGAAGGAGATCAATATACGGAAATACCGGATTTCTATACGGCTGCACCGGAAAAAACAGGAAAAAAGCAACAGTATTTCATAGCGGTCACCAAACAGCAGATCGTCCTGAAACAGGCAGGAGGCCATACCGAAACCTGGACACGGATATCAGAAGAGAAAGACCAGCTTACGGGAAACTGGGTAATTACGGGACGAGCCGACCCCAAAGGGAAAATGAACGAAATGACTCCGGGCGATCGCCGGACTATTAAAATCCTGAGTGGTGGAAGATTCCAATGGGTAGCCTTTAATTCTGCCACAAAAAAATTTCATGGCACAGGTGGTGGCACCTACACTGCCGAAGATGGAAAGTACACCGAGCATATCACTTTCTTCTCGCGGGACAAAGACCGGGTCGGAGCTTCTCTCGGATTCCATTATGACGTCAGGGACGGCAAGTGGTATCACAGTGGAAAAAGCTCGGCCGGAAAACCGATCAGTGAGATATGGTCCAGGTATAAAGATGCTTATCAAGCTAAAAAATAGAAACGCTGTTATTCCAAGATAACCCCGTATTTTCCAAGCAGGCCTGATGCACCTTCCAGGGAAAACCTCGCCTTTTTCAGATAATTCGTCTCCGGATCGATAGCAAAACGTTGAGATGTCCGGAAATCAGAGCCTTCCAGGTGTGTTTGTTCAAAAACAGCACCTGTCAGGTCGCAACGGTCAAAAACAGCATCGCGAAGGTCACATGCCCTGAAATCCACGCCTTCCAGTTTGCATGCCGTAAAAACACATCTGCTGAGTTTTAACTGCTGAAAGGAAGAAAAATCCAGCATACAGTGTTCAAACCGGAAATCGAGCAGGATGTCATTACACCGGTCAAAGGAGACTCCGAGTAATTTACAGTGCTCGAAAAGCACATCGCGAAAAGCCGTACGTGAGGGTTGTACCATACTCAGGTCGCAATGGGAAAAACGGGATTCCGAAAAATCGATGCCGGTTAGACTGACCCGGGAAAAATTACATCGGTCAAACGTACATCCTTCGTATTCTCCCTTTTCAGGAACATTTGCGCTAAAATCCCTGTTTTCGAATATCTTATCGGAAATGAGCATGTTGTGTCTTGTTTAAGAATTTACAGCCTGTAATTTATTGAACATATCCCAGATCACCACGCCTGCACTGACCGAAATATTCAGGGAATGCTTGGTTCCGAACTGGGGGATCTCCACGACCTCATCACACCCGGATACCACATCTTGTGCCACCCCTTTGACCTCGTTACCGAATACTACGGCATATTTTTTACCGGGCTCCGGGATAAAATCCTGGAGCATTACCGCCTTTTCCGCCTGCTCAACGGCTATGGTTATTATTCCGGAATCGCGTAATTCCGCAATCAGGGGGGCCGTATCTTTCACATACTCCCAGTCCACACTTTCCGTGGCCCCAAGCGCTGTTTTGTGAATATCCTTGTGCGGCGGTGTGGCCGTTATACCACATAAATATATCTTTTCTACAAGAAAAGCATCGGCCGTCCGGAACACCGACCCCGTATTATTTAAACTCCTTATATTATCCAGAACGACTATCAACGGCGTCTTTTCCGTGTTCTTGAACTCCTCTACTTCGAGCCTTTCCAGCTCACTGTTTTTCAGTTTTCGCATATACTGGTTTTGATCGCTATTATCTCATGACAAAAATAACCTTTTGCAACCCAATACAAAACCGGCCGGTATGTCTTTTATCACTTAAGCTCCGGGATATCGTGCAAACAAAAATTTCAAACAGCTAAAATTATTCATAAATTCGCCATTGGTTAAGACCGGGGAAAACTTCTCCGTTTCCGAATGTAAAACTACAAACCTTAAAAACCTCGAATAACGTTGGCATCTACAAAGAGTAAGAAGGAAACACCGTTGATGAAACAGTACAACCAGATCAAGGCAAAATATCCTGATGCAATGCTTTTGTTCCGTGTGGGAGATTTTTATGAAACTTTCGGGGAAGATGCTGTCAAAGCTTCGGGAATACTGGGGATCGTTCTCACGCATCGCAATAATGGTGGTGACCGTAGTGAACTTGCGGGATTTCCCCATCATTCGCTGAATACGTACCTGCCCAAACTGGTCAAAGCCGGAGAACGTGTAGCCATCTGCGACCAGCTGGAAGACCCTAAACTCACTAAAAAGATAGTAAAGCGGGGAGTCACCGAACTCATCACTCCGGGAGTAGCCCTGAATGACGACATACTTCATGCCAAAACCAATAATTTTCTTTGCGCAGTACACTTCGGTAAAAAAATGATGGGTATAGCCTTTCTCGATATTTCTACGGGAGAGTTCCTCACCTCTCAGGGAGACCAGGAATACACCGACAAACTCTTACAGAATTTCAGTCCCAGCGAAGTACTGGTATCCAAAAAACACAAACAGGAATTCCTAAGTGCATTCGGCAATGATTTTCATGCTTTCTTTATGGAAGATTGGGTGTTCCAGGACGATTTTTCCCGGGAGACCCTGACCAACCATTTCAAAACAAGTTCACTGAAAGGATTCGGGATCGATCATCTTTCGGAAGGCATTATCGCTTCGGGTGCTACCCTGCACTACCTTTCGGAAACCCAGCACAACCAGTTACAGCACATAACATCGGTAAACCGGATCGCCGAAGACGAATATGTATGGATGGACCGCTTTACCATACGCAACCTCGAACTATACAGCGCTACGGCAAACAATGCCGTTACGCTTATCGATATCATAGACAAAACCATCTCTCCCATGGGGGGCCGTATGCTCAAAAGGTGGCTCGCCCTGCCTCTGAAAAATGCGGAGAAGATAAGACAACGTCATAGCGTGGTCCGCTACCTGCGGGAAGAGGACGGCACCTTGCAAAAAATACGCACCCAGATAAAACAAATCGGCGATATCGAGCGCCTGATCTCCAAAGTTGCTACCGGGAAGATCAACCCGAGGGAAGTGGTACAGCTCAAAAATTCGCTCGAAGCTATCATTCCTGTCAAAACACTGGCCACAGAAAGCCCGGAAGAAGCCCTGAGATTACTGGGAGACAAACTCCATGCCTGCGATGCGCTTCGCGAAAAAATCGTGGAAACACTGCATGAAGAAGCCCCGGTAAACATTCAGAAGGGAAATGCCATAGCTTCCGGATTCTCCCCGGAACTGGACGAGCTTCGGAGCCTCGCTTTTTCGGGAAAAGACTATCTCGAACAAATGCTGGAACGGGAATCGCAACGAACAGGAATCCCTTCCTTAAAGATCGATTCCAACAACGTATTCGGTTATTACATCGAAGTGCGTAATGCCCATAAAAACAAAGTTCCCGAAGAATGGACCCGGAAGCAGACCCTGGTCAATGCCGAGCGTTATATCACGGAAGAACTGAAGGAATACGAGGCCAAAATCCTCGGAGCGGAAGAAAAGATACTGCAACTGGAACAACAGTTGTTTGCCCGACTGGTGGAATGGCTCACACAGTTTATCGCCCCTGTCCAGGCCAATGCGGCACTCATCGCCCAGCTCGACTGCCTAAGCGGCTTTGCACAACTGGCTTCGGAAAATAACTATACCTGTCCCGAAATTAACGACTCATTCGAATTACAACTCCGAAACGGAAGGCATCCTGTTATCGAAAAACAGCTTCCCCTCGGAGAAAGTTATATTGCCAACGATGTTTATCTCGACAGGGAAGACCAGCAGATCATTATGATCACCGGACCTAACATGAGTGGTAAATCGGCCATACTCAGGCAAACGGCCCTAATCGTTTTGCTGGCCCAGATGGGTAGTTTTGTCCCTGCCGACGAAGCCCGTGTAGGTATTGTAGACAAGATATTTACCCGGGTAGGGGCCAGTGATAACATCTCCATGGGAGAATCGACCTTTATGGTGGAAATGAACGAAACGGCTTCAATACTGAACAACATTTCGGAACGCAGCCTCGTCCTCCTCGACGAAATAGGCCGGGGTACCAGTACATACGACGGTATTTCCATTGCATGGGCGATCTCCGAATACCTCCATGAACATCCGGCACGGGCCAAAACCCTTTTCGCCACACATTATCACGAACTCAACGAGATGTGTGAAACTTTTACCCGGATCAAAAATTATAACGTATCGGTCAAAGAGCTCAAAGACAAAGTGCTCTTTCTCCGGAAACTGGTTCCCGGAGGAAGCGAGCACAGCTTTGGTATCCATGTCGCCAAAATGGCGGGAATGCCGCAACAGGTTATACAAAAAGCCAACAAAATTCTGAAAAAACTGGAAAAATCACATTCGTCCGACGAACTGTCCGACAATCTGAAATCGATGCGCGATGACGTGCAGTTGAGTTTTTTTAACCTGGACGATCCGCTGCTGGAAGATATCCGGGAAGAGATCCTTCATACGGATATCGACACCCTGACCCCGGTAGAAGCCCTGATGAAGCTCAATGAAATAAAGCGTATGCTTGTAAAATCCGGAAAATAGGAACTGTAGTCCTGTACAGTAATAATTTCAGTTCCAGGCATGTGCCGGATCACAGATCTGAAAAAAGGAAAACAGTCATGAAAAACATACTCTTTTTTTAAAAATCTCTTTGCCATTTATAGAAAAACATTAAATTTGCATCCGCAATAATCCTTACAAGGATATGTTCTTACACATGCGAAAATAGCTCAGTTGGTAGAGCGCCACCTTGCCAAGGTGGAGGTCGCGGGTTCGAATCCCGTTTTTCGCTCAAGTCTTAATTCGCTCCCGGAGCGGGTTCAGTTTTACAACAACCGCTCGGGTGGTGGAATTGGTAGACACGTTGGACTTAAAATCCAATGAGCAGTAATGTTCGTGCGGGTTCAAGTCCCGCCCCGAGTACAGATGATCGTCTTAGAAACAAAGTTTTTGGGACGATTTTTTATTTTTATCTCTTTTCACTTCCCTCCTTGACAAGACATTCCAGGAAAACTTCGGGACTTTTACACCCCGGATACTTTAACAGGTTGCAAAAAAAAGCTTAATTTTAGACCATAGCGCATTGTGCTATGTCAAAGCCCTCTTAATATCTGAACTTTAACCAAACAACAAAATTATGCTCTCTAAAGAAGATTGCCTCAAAGCTGTCCTTTCCTGGGATACCGCCAAAGAAAGTTATTCCAGAACCGAACAGCTTATTAATCCCGTTTTTGTATTTGATTTCGAAGAAAAAGATTGTAACTGGATTGAGAAGTTTAACGATAACAAAGCATATATCTATGCCCGTATCGGGGTGTACCGGGAGCAACTGAATCTCATTATTACGCCACTCGATAAAAACGGAAAGCCGAAAGATCTGGAAGCTTTTCTCAATATCCCCCTTACCCCTTTACAAAAAGACCTGGTACTCCTGGAACGGGAAGAGACCGTGGTCATCAAAAAAACAACGCTTTCCCGCGACCTGGATATCACACACTGCTGTGAAGAGACGGAACTCCCGGTGTACAACAACCCCGTACTGAACGAGAAGACATCTCTGGAAGAGATAGAAATGTGGAAGAATAACTGTCTGGACTGGTTTTACAGGGAATGCACGGAGTTTAACGGCAAAAGAATTTTCAGGACCTTTACGATCCCTTTTACGGATCTGATCAAAGGCAACAGTAAATTCGATAAAATCATTGCCGTTTTCGGACTTAAATATTCGGTCATATACCAGAGATATATCCCCACCCTGATATTCATAGCCGTAGACACCGCGACTATGCAGGCACAGATACGCAATGCTGCTCCGGCTGGCACCATCAATACGGATATGCTGAGTAATGCTTACGACTGGTCACGTCCCTGTCCCCCTTTTTGCCGGGAAAAATTAGAAGAGAAAAACTAAGGAAACACCATGAGTTTCTATTACGGGTCCCTGATCCTTTCCAACTGTTTACTGATCTTATCTTTTGTACTGGGGCTATCCCGGTGGGCCACCCTGAAGCGGGACAAAAGACATTTTTTTGTAGCCTACCTGGGGTTCGTCCTTACTATAGAAGTCATCAATGAAATACTGATCATGCTGTTTTACGTACAGGACATCAGTTTTATCTACCCGTTTTACATAAGCGGGGAATTCTTTTTGCTCATGTGTTTATTCCTATCCATACAAAAGATGTCCGGATCTTGGTATTATGTTGCCGCAGCGGTGGCACTGCTGTTTTTTGCCGAGGCCGCATGGCTGCGAAGTGAAGGAGCAGATGTATCGGCAGGGTACGGAAAAATCATATCGCACCTCTCCATCGTGTGTTTTTCCGGATATATACTGATCAGAGCCATACGCGAATCGGGCAGAATCGATTATTTTCTGAATATATACAGTTGCCTGCTCTTGTACTATGCCATCTCTGTTTTTCTGTTCCTAATTCTGGACCAGCTCACAGCGCTTACACCCCGGAATGCTGCTGTCATCTGGGGAATGAATAACATACTATCATCAGTTCTTTACGGCGTTTCATGGTATACCTTCCTGCAATTAAAGAAATAAACATCAGTATCAGCGAACTGGTTATCATGATTATCATCCTTACGATAATCATCAGTTTTTCTTTGCTCGCTTACCAAAGTTTTATCAAAAGAATAATCCGCGAAAAGAGCATACAATATGAACAGGAAATACGACATCAGAAAGATTTCCTGCAACAGCAGGTGAAAATCCAGGAGGATGAACGTGAACGAATTGCCGTATTGCTCCACGACGATATCGGCAACCGCCTGAATATACTTTCGGTATGGCTGCACAACCCCGAAGCCTGGAACAGCCGGCGATCGCAGGAGATCATACTGGCACAGATCCCGGAACTGATCGATGCCACCCGGAGTATTTCCCATTCTCTGTATCCTATCAATCTGGAACGTTTCGGACTTCTGCTTTCCCTTGAAGAAATGCTGTCCGGAATGAGCCCTTCGCTTCATACACGCCTGATCACCACACATCCGTACCAGAACAGGCCTGTTGTTGTCGAAGTACAGCTCTACAGGATCATACAGGAGTTCATGACCAATGTTATCAAACACGCAGAAGCATCAGCTGTAAAAATCTATCTCCGTGATTCGGAAGGTTCCCTGTCTGTATTACTTTCTGATAACGGCAAAGGTTTTGACACCGGTTCTTCCGGAAAGGGAATGGGACTGCGGAACATTACATTACGTCTTCGTTCCCTTAACGCTTCTTACAAATGGAAAAGCACGAAGCGCCAAGGATCCCGTTTAATCTTCATAATCCCCAAACCATGACTATAAAAATTGCACTGGCAGATGACGAGGAACTGTTCCTGGAAGGTCTGACCCGCCTGCTATCTGTCTCCAAAGAGATCACGGTAACCACCACAGCAGAAGACGGTACTGCATTACTCCGAAAGCTATCGGAAATTGAAGAAGGACAATTTCCCGAGATCGTTCTTGCCGACATACAAATGCAGCCCATGAACGGCTTCGAACTGGTGGAGCAATTACGAAAGTACTATCCCGACCTGCGGATTATCATTCTTTCTTCCCATTACCGAAATGCTGTTTTCGGTCAGATGATAAAGCTCGGTGTTTCCGCATTTCTACCCAAGAACTCCACAAGAGAGAGCCTGCTCAACGCGATTCGGTCCGTGCATGAAACCGGAGTTTATTTCTCACCGGGAGATCATCGTATGCTCCTGGAATACGTTAAGGATAAACCTAAAAAGCATAGTATCATTTCATCTGACGAATTATCGGAAAGGGAAATAGAAGTGGTAAAACTCATTTGTAGCGAACTTACAAACCAGGAAATCGGTGATAAACTCTACATCAGCAAAAGGACCGTAGAGAGCCACAGGCAACGGATACTGGAAAAAATAGGCGCCCGGAATACCGTAGGACTGGTGATCTATGCCATTGCTCACGAAATCATCCCCCCCTCGCCATATTTGGGCTCCGTATAAATACGGAATACTCATTTTGGTTATTTATACGCTAAAACTTCCCGGGATTCTTTCCTTACTTTGAACCAGTTCATTGCAAGTGAAGCTTCAACCCCGAATAATGAGCGATGGTGTAATCTGAAAAACCAACAAAAAGAGTAAGAACAACCCAAATTTTAAAACAATGGCTGATTATAGTTTAGACATTCAATTTACACAGGATCAATTACAAATTCTGTATATGGCAGGATCCAATGTCGTAGTAGCAAAACCGAGCGGAGACGGCAGTACACCCAATGTGGCATGGCAGGTATTTAAGCCTATGCAGGCCAATACGCTGAGCTGGGATGAAGAATATGGTATATATGCTTCCACTTCGGAAGTAACCAACGGTGCCAAGCTCGTACAGCTCTCCAGTGTCGATGTCGGCGCTCCTATGAATAAGTTGTTTACACTGCAACCCAGTGCCGTTATCTCAGGCCCTGCGGACGGTGGTACAAAAGACGCTTTTTCCCTGCTGAACAAGTACGATCAGAAATCACTGATGACTGTCGGACTTTACCAGAATGCCAATGTAAACGGAACGGACATCATTGGAAACGCTATTTCCGCAGTTCCTACCTTGTTATCCAGTACAGCGGTCATGACCCCATACACTACGGTCTATATCTGGTTGCAATCGCAGGTAAAAAGTAACTCCGTAGTAACCACCGTAACCTCTCCCATGACCGAGTTGAAATTCGGAGGAGGGACCAATCGAATTTCGGTGAAGTACGATTCCCAATCCGGAAAATTTATCAATTCCGGACAGGCTAAATCTTCCAAGGTATCGATCCATTATCTCGAACCGGCCTTATAACCTATATTCAATCCCTACGGGCTGTATGTGCACATACAGCCCGTTAATTTAAAGCAATCCCCATGAAGAATACCGATGAACAGAGGGAATCCATATCCCTGAAAAATTACCTGTATGCCCTTCAGCAACGAAACCTGGTCTACAATCACGATTTCAGATATTTCAGTAACCGGAACATAAACGGAAACGTTACGGATTACGGTATCCCCGATGGCTGGCAATATCAGGACCCCGGACAAAACGGCACTATCGGTTTTGACAATACTACCATGCAATGTGTCATTAAAAAAAGCGGAGGCAACGAACTCATGGAGTTCAAACAGGCGCTCCATGAATTTCCAAGATGGGAACAGGCGCTTCGCGGCAAAACCGTTTCGGCACAGATAATAATGAGTGCGGGCAAATCGGGCGATGTTACTGTCTCGCTTTCTGACGGTATCAACACCTCTTCGGTAACCAGATCCGGAAATCAGTCCATGACCTTCGATATTCAACTGCAAACCGATCCGGCCGCTACCGGACTTATCCTTTCTTTAACTACCACAGTGCCCTACATGACGCTTAATATCGACTATGCGACAGCAAATCTGGGACACATTCCGCTCAGGAACCTTCCGTGTATGGTACAGGGTATCATCGGGGAACGAAAGCAATATATCGCCACGGAAACCCCGCCTGCAGAAGAACTATCACTATGCAACGGTCTCAAAGAACTCGATGGAAATTACACCAGGCTGAGATCGGTAATCGGAGACAAGTTCGGAATCAACAGTACAAACGGCAACCCCTACCTGATCAATATGGGAGGATACTTCAGCCGGGCGTGGGACAATGGCTCCGGTATTGATCCGGACGCCGGAGACCGAACAAAAACCGGACAGGGTAATCGTAGCGGAGATCATGTGAGTTCCTCGGAAAAAGACATATTCCTGAAACACGATCACGGCCTTAAATTTTCTCTTGACAAACAGATCCTCACCGGCGATAAAGGAGCTGCCACCGTCATCAATACGACCACGACCTCCAAGACCAACCCACAATCGGAAGGAAAAGAAACCCGGCCGATAAACATCGCCGAACTCTACACTATCAAATGGGCATGAAGACCGCATAAAAATCACAGCAAAACACCAACATCATGAAAACCCTGACTTTATCTTCTGTAGAGCAGTGTATCACAGCTGCATATCATCAATATCTTACCGGGAAGCCAGGCACCATAACCTGTACAACCATCGAAGACGGAACTGTCAATATACAATGTGTGATCAGCGGCACCCGGTTTAATTGTGGTTTTGCAGGTTATCAAATGAACGGAGACGACACCGACCACCTCAGGACCTGGTGCATTACACATCCCGGAGACGGCTGGAGTTTTGGGTTCAGGGGTATAAGTCCCTCGCATCCCGACAGCCTGAATATTACGCTTATCGACAAAACTCCCTTAATGTTTAATTTTCATGTATACCTGGGCTGAACCGGTATCATCCTAACCTTGCTGCATTTCATAACCAAAGGTCGGTTGAAGGACTCCGAATGTCCTTCAATCGGCTATATAATCAGTACCTTCCCTATTCATGCCTTTTCTCCAAAACCGCATTACTTCCCCCAGGCACTAGAACCTGTTATACGATCCATGTACCGGATCCCTCAATTAAAACTTATATACACCATCTCACAGGAATTTCCATAGACAAGGAAATACCCTGAACCTATCTTTGTAAAAACAAACACAACATGAATGTATTAATCATAAATTCCCTGCTTTGTATACTTGCCCTATATAATACAAGCGACATACATCAGGATGAATGGAAAACAGTTCGTGAGGAGAATGGAGTTAAAATCAGTTACCGGTGGGTAACATCTCCGAAGGGTAAAAAAGCACGGGAAATGAAAGCTGAATTTATCCTGAACACTGATATACCAACGGTTATCGCACAATTCCGAAATGCCAGGAACCTGATACAATGGTCGGTCGCCGCAGAGACTTGTGAAATATATCCCGAAGCCGACAATACCTGGGAAACCTACATCTGTTTCGATTTCCCTTGGCCATTAAGGTCCAGAGATCTCATAACACAAAACGAGTTAAGGGTCTCAGGAGACACCACAGTGATCCTAATGAACAGTATACCTCAGTCACGTCCGAAGGTTACCGGAAATAAACGTATATCTTCTTATCAAGCCATATGGCGTTTTACACCAGTTTCCAAAAAACGGATCAGAGTTGTCCACATGGTGGTCACCTATGACCCTCCTGAATTTCCAAGAGTACTTGCAGACCCGATAATTCAGAACAAATTTATAACCTCGGTAGAACGATTGCGACAACAAATCTGAAAAAGTTTTTTTATGCCCGCAATTTTGACTATATTAAAAACAAAGATTTTTGCAATAGAAGGTAGCCCTAAACATATTGCAGGTGGTTTTGCCCTCGGATCTTTCATAGGTATGATGCCCATCCCGGGATTTCAGCTTTTTGTGTCCCTTGGAATAGCATCGCTCATAGGCCTAAATAAGAAAGCGGCCTGCCTTGCTGTTTTCAATACTAATCTCTTCACCGGAGCTTTCATTTTTACGTTCAATTATTGGCTGGGTGGTACTGTACTGGGAATATCATCGGAATTTCACTTTCCGGATACAATCGGGTTAGATTTTATACATATAGTGTTCACCTCTGGAAAAAACGTGCTCTATGCCCTGCTTGCAGGAGGGTGTATCACAGGGTTATTTTCTGCATGGCTAAGCCATTACCTTGTATTGCTTTGGTTTCGAAAAAAAACTTATAGATAAAATGTGCTATCAAAATACATATACTGTTATTACAGGAGCGAGTCAGGGACTGGGAAAAGCCCTTGCCTCAGTTTGTGCCCGAAAAGGACAGAACCTCATCCTCATCTCACTTCCCGGCGAAAATATTCACCATACCGCCGGGGAACTGATGCAAAAGCATTCGGTGGAAGCAGTCTGCTTTGAAACGGATTTGACACGTGAAGAAAATATATTCAAAACCGTCGATGACATGAAACGGTATAATATCAACACACTCATCAATAATGCAGGAATCGGAGGAACCAAAAAGTTTGCAGACGCAGACCTTGCATATATCGATGATATCATACTGCTCAACATGAGGTCGTTGGTATTACTTACCCATAAACTACTCCCCGTACTTCAAAGGCAACGACAGTCATATATCCTTAACATATCCAGCCTGGCTGCCTTTTCGCCTATGCCGTATAAAACAGTCTATCCGGCAAGCAAGGCTTTTGTGTACTCATTTTCGCGCGGGTTGCACGCCGAGCTCAAGAAAAGCAACATCCATGTTTCGGTAGCACACCCCGGTGGCATGCCAACTAACAGAGATACGACTAAAAGGATTAATTCTCATAGCAAATTTATCCGCTCTTCCATACTTTCTGCCGAAGACACCGCATTGATCTGTATGGAGAAACTCCTTCGTAAGGAAAGCATTATTATTCCAGGGAAAATGAACAGGGTAAGTTCTATCATCCAGAAATTTATCCCGGTAGATCTCCAGTTAAGAATTTTAAGTCATAAATTACAACGCGAATTACAACATTAAATATGACAGAAACCATATTGGTTACGGGAGCAAACGGCTTCCTCGGCAATCATATCGTAAGGATGTTAGGACATCGCAAATACCAGGTAATGGCTTTGGTCCGTCCGGGAAGTGATATCACTGCACTCCGGGGTCTGGACTGCACCATACTCTATGGACAACTTCATAACGTCAACGATATAGAGAATGCCGTCCAGAAATCGGATTATGTTATTCATTGTGCTTCCTATACCAATCCGAACAGCACCAATACGGATATGTACCTGAAAGTCAATGTCGATTCCACAAAGTTACTGGTCAAAGCCTGTGAAGATCACCGTATCCGTCGTTTTGTACTGGTGAGTACGGCAAATTGTTTCACCAATGGTTCCCGGGCAAACCCGGGAAATGAAGACTCCGGCTTTATGCCCTGGCTACGCCATTCCGGTTATGCCTACAGCAAGTATCTGGCCCAGCAATACGTACTCGAAAAGCACCGAAAAGAAAAATTTCCTGCTGTTGTCGTCGCCCCTACGTTCCTGGTAGGCCCCAACGACACCAAACCTTCCAGCGGAGCTCTCCTCCTGTATGCCATGAAAAACAAGATACTCTTCTGTCCGGGCGGAGGAAAGAGTTTTGTCGATGTCCGTGCTGCCGCATCCGCGACGGTCAATGTGCTCACCCTGGGCGACGAGGGCAGCTGCTACCTCCTGTCCGGAGCCAATATGGATTATAAAACCTATTTCCGGAAAGTGGAAACCTTTACCGGGCAACGTAAATACCTCATACCGTTGCCGAAAATTCTCGGAACCATATTTCGCCTGCTCTCAGGCATCATACCCGCAAAGCGATTAAGACTTCTCAATGCTCACCTACGTATGCTGGCTCTGGATAATTATTTCAGCAATGAAAAAGCAAAGAAAATTCTGCAAATGTCCGATACCAATATCGATGAGGCCCTGAAAGACGGTGTTCACTGGTTTACTGTACACGGTTATGATAAAAATAAGACCTGAGCTCGGACAATAAAGGTTATTGAAAACCAAAGATATTCATTTGAAAAACAAAAAATTAAAGATATTCCTTTCCCGACTATTACTTATCTACGGGCTGCACCTCATCATCAAATGGGGAGATGAAACATTTCATCATTTTTTCGATTTTACACTCCGTGGTATATACTTTTCGACTTTTGTAATCATCCTATGGATGACCTGCATCTATCTGTTGGATTATCTGAAAAAAAAATGGTTTGTTTCCCGGAAACAACCGTATACCTACTTGGGATTTTGTATTGCCTATGGTTATATTTTTGCTTTAATCACCAATATTGTTTACCGGTATGTAGACACTAATTATTTCGAAACCGACTGGGGAGATATCGGATATTTCAATCCGATGCTTATCCTGGGCATCTTAGTATTGTTTATTTCGGCACTAAGCTTTAATGAATACTTTCAGGCGGAACTCTCCGCAAAGGAAAGTCAGATACTCACCGAAAAACTAAAAAAAGAAAATGCCATTGCACATTACAAATTACTGCAAACACAGATAGAACCACACTTCCTTTTTAATAGCCTAAGTGTGTTATCTTCTCTGGTGCATCAGGATGCCGGACTCTCCTCTGACTTCATTATAAGACTATCACGTCTACTGCGTTTTTCCATGACCTGGAACGAACAAATGTTTGTTCCGTTAAAGGAAGAAGTCGATTTTATGCTTGATTATTTTTTTCTGATGCAGACACGGTTCGGAAATAGTAGTATTACACTCCGGAACAACATCTGTATCCCATCGACAAAAGATTTTTTTTTACCTCCAGGAACCCTACAGACACTCATGGAAAATGTTATAAAACACAATAGCCACAGTTTGGAAATCCCACTTACAGTATATCTATACAATGACGAAAAATTTATTTATTTTGGCAATAATATAGTTTATAAATCCAAAAAGATCAATTCCACTGGAATAGGTTTAAAAAATCTATCCCAACGGTTTACATTACTGTGTGGAAAAGGAATAACGTATAATATACAGAAAAATAATTTTGTTGTTCGTCTCCCTGTCATCACCAAAAACATTCTACATGCGCATATTAATTATTGAAGACGAGCACCATACGGCAAACCGGCTTCGGGAGCTGTTATCCTCATACCATCATCCCGTTCATATCGCCGGGATGACGGGATCAATACGGGACACTCTTAAATGGTATGCCCAAAACCCCATGCCAGATCTGGTTTTTCAGGATGTCGAGCTCTCCGACGGTAATTGTTTTGCGATCTTCGAGGCCATTGAAATATCAGCTCCTATCGTATTCACAACAGCATATAGCGAATATGCCTTGAGGTCTTTTGAAGTAAACAATCTCGATTATATTGTGAAACCTTATGAAAAAAAAGATGTTTTCAGGGCTCTCGACAAACTAAAAAAAGTTAAGGATAGCCTCCGGAACCCAGGTAATGAAATACTCAGAGAGGTACTAAAACCCGAATATAAAGGCCGTCTGCTCGTAAAACTGGGAGATTTCTACCAATCGATCTCTATTACCAGTATTGCATGTTTCCAATCAGAAGACGGTCTTACCATAGCCCGTACTTTTTCAGGAGACAAACATTTCGTTGAGCTGTCTGTAAACAGCCTTTCGCAGGAACTGGACCCACGTGATTTTTTTCAGATCAACCGAAAATTCATCATTAGTATTTCAGCTATATCTTCTATCAGACAATGGTTTGGAAACCGTCTAAAAGTCACTTTGAAAACCCCGGTAGAAGAGGATATTATTGTGAGCAGGGAACGCGTTCGTCATTTCAAGGCTTGGCTTAATCACTGACTGGGCATATTTTCGGGATCCAGACTTTATAGCCTTGCAATACGCACCACGGGAAATCTGCAGAATTCAACACACCTAATCCCTCCTAAGACGTGATTTGTCTCCGTAAAGCGATATTTTCAGTGTCTGGTAATCTCAGCCTGTTTTTTCCCTCCAATATCAATCAACCATACTGTTTCTCCTGCCCTTTTAGGACTCGTTACTGCCTGTTACAATATACATTCGGATTTACATACCAACTCCGTTTTTATGGTACTTCCTTTTAAATTACATTTATAATGTGGCGAAAGAATCACAGAAAGGACGCAGATAAACCCTCTTTTAATTAAAGAAACTACAGAATACCTTATTACAAAAAAAAATAAAGCCAACCGATACTCTGCGTCAGAAAAAAAGACAAAAAAAAAGACAATCCCGGTAAAATATTTTACCGCCTATTCCGACTATATAGATATAACGCATCTGCATTGCATGGATCAACAGCAAAAAAATAATCTTATTCAACGGGTAACGATTTCCGAAGAGGGCAAGTTGATCCACTTTTTAAAGCAATGGATACCCAACAGGGAAGATGCCCGTGATATCGTACAGGATGTATTTTACAATCTCGTACTCGGTTTTGAAGAAATACGGGATCTGGACAAAATCTCGTCCTGGATGTACAGCACAGCGCGATTTAAGGCCATCGATTTCATACGCAAGAAAAAACCGACGCCGGAATCCCAGCTCACCAGACCTTCGGAAACGGATGAAAATGAAACCGGTATTTTCGAATGGCTGCAGGAACATGTTCCCGCACATCAGGAAACGGAAATGTGGCAGGAGGAGGTATACAGAGTACTGGAACACACCCTGGAAAGCCTTCCTGAAGAACAACGGGAAGCCTTTGCACTTCATGAACTGGAAGGTATGTCTATCAATGAGATCGCAGAGAAACAACAGGTTTCCGTCAACACGGTACTCTCTCGAAAAAGATATGCGGTTGCCCGCCTCAAAAAAGAGTTACAGGTTTTATATAACGAATTGAATGATTAACCCCTAAACCCATATAAACAAGGATATCCGGGGAATCCCGATGTAAAAAACAATAAAAACAAACTGATGAAAATACTAAAGATCATAGGAATGGTAGTTGTAAAACTGGCCTGCGTTGGACTATACGTATTTGTGGTCATGCAACTCTGGAATTGGTTGATGCCTTATGTTTTCGGTATCACGGAACTGACCTTCTGGCAAACCCTGGGCGTACTGTTATTGTGTAAGCTCCTATTTCTGGGTAACGGCTGGAATTACCGAAGAGGCCGATACGGTCGTCCTTCCCGCCAGCGTGAACGCCGGTGGAAATCGGATTTCAGGAAAAAGTGGGAAGAAAGAATGTGTAACCCCCAAAAGCCCGAAGATGAACAATAATGGCACTCCCTTCGAAGTACTGGTATTTGCTACCGGTATAACCACCACTAAAGAAGCCAATACGCTACTGGAACTATTACTGCTTCACAAGGGTGTAAAACAGGCTAATTTTGACCTCGAAGATATAGACAATATTCTCAGGGTGGTATCCTGCGGAATTACGGAGGAGGAAGTAGAACAGTTACTTTCTGTGCACCACATGCAATGCAGGGCCCTGGTTTAACGTACATATATACCGAAAACAAAATTCCGGATATCGGCCTGAAAAAACAGGAAAATATCCGGAATCGGTAGTATATATACGAATTTATTTTTCTTCCTTACGTATAATATGTCTTTCTCTGGCCAGGAGGGTATTTTTCAGCAACATGGCTATAGTCATTGGTCCCACACCACCCGGAACAGGAGTTATATAGCTTACTTTTTTGCTTACATTTTCAAAATCCACATCTCCGACGATACGATATCCCCTCGTTGCGGTCTCATCAGGGACACGGGTAATTCCCACATCGATAATCACGGCATCATCCTTAACCATTTCTGCCTTCAGGTAATTGGGCTGCCCAAGTGCAGTGATAATAATATCGGCCTGTGATGTAATCTGCGTAATGTTTCTGGTATGACTATGTGTAAGGGTTACGGTAGAGTTCCCCGGAAACCCTTTTCTTCCCATCAGGATACTCATAGGTCTTCCCACGATATGGCTTCTTCCGATCACTACGGTATGTTTCCCCTTGGTCTCTACATTATAACGCTCGAGCAATTCCAGTATCCCGAAAGGAGTAGCAGGAATAAATGTAGTCATGTCCAGAGCCATCTTACCGAAATTTACGGGGTGAAAACCATCGACATCCTTGTCCGGATCTATAGCCATCAGTACTTTCTGAGTATCAATCTGCTTGGGCAGAGGCAACTGCACGATAAAACCGTCTATGTCATCATCTTCATTGAGTTCCTTTATCTTTTTGAGAAGCTCCACCTCGCTGATCGTACTGGGCAATTTAACGAGTGTCGATTCGAACCCGATCCTTTCGCATGCCTTCACCTTACTTCCCACATACGTCAGGCTGGCCCCGTCATTTCCGACCAGCACAGCTGCCAGATGTGGTACCTTCTCTCCTTTTTTCTTCATTTCGGCTACTTCCGCAGCGATCTCATCTTTAATTTGATTGGAAATTTTCTTCCCGTCGAGTAATTCCATATTACGGTTTGTGGTTTATTGTTTTTGACACCGGGGATATCCCCTTCGCTTCGGGTATCCCCAAAGGAGAATTATCATTTTTCAAACATAAATTCCTTATCGCATTCCCTTCATTCCTCCCATCATCTGCATCATTTTCCTTCCGCTGCCGCCCTGCATCATCTTCATCATTTTGCTCATCTGGTTAAACTGCTTAAGTAACTGATTGATCTCCTGTACCGAGGTTCCGGAACCTTTTGCGATCCTCTTTTTGCGGGAAGCGTTTAATACGGAGGGCGTAGAACGTTCTTCCGGGGTCATGGAGTGAATAATGGCTTCGATGTGTTTAAAGGCATCATCATCGATATCCACATCTTTAAGGGCTTTTCCGGCACCGGGGATCATTCCGAGGAGATCCTTCATGCTCCCCATTTTTTTGATCTGTTGTATCTGGGATAGAAAATCATCAAAACCAAACTGATTTTTTGCGATCTTCTTCTGTAATTTCCGGGCTTCTTCTTCGTCGTATTGTTCCTGAGCACGTTCTACAAGAGATACCACATCCCCCATTCCAAGGATACGATCAGCCATACGCGAAGGGTGAAATACGTCTATGGCATCCATTTTCTCGCCGGTACCGATAAACTTGATCGGCTTGTTCACTACGGACTTAATAGAAATCGCGGCACCACCACGGGTATCTCCGTCGAGTTTGGTAAGTACCACCCCGTCGAAATCGAGTCTGTCATTAAATGCTTTGGCTGTATTTACCGCATCCTGTCCGGTCATCGCATCCACTACAAACAGGGTTTCTTCCGGCTTGATGGCTTTATGGATCTCGGATATTTCGTTCATCATTTCCTCGTCCACAGCGAGACGACCTGCCGTATCGACGATAACCACATGATGACCGTTAGCTTTGGCATGTGCTATACCTGCCTGTGCAATAGCCACAGGATTGGTATTTCCACGATCCGAAAATACTTCTACCCCGATCTGCTCTCCTACGACATGCAACTGGTCTACAGCAGCGGGGCGATAGACGTCACAGGCTACCAGGAGCGGTTTTTTAGTCTTTTTATTTTTAAGAAAATTAGCCAGTTTTCCGGAAAAGGTAGTCTTACCGGACCCCTGAAGTCCGGACATCAGAATGACGGAAGGATTACCGGAAAGGTTAACACCTTCGGCATCTCCCCCCATGAGCTCCGTAAGCTCGTCTTTCACGAGTTTTACCATCAGCTGCCCGGGTTGTAACGTAGTCAGTACGTTTTGTCCGAGGGCCTTTTCCTTGACATTATTGGTAAAATCTTTAGCTATCTTGAAATTTACGTCGGCATCGAGCAGTGCTCTCCGTACCTCTTTCAGGGTCTCCGCTACATTGATCTCCGTAATCTGCCCGTGTCCTTTAAGGACGTGAAGGGCTTTATCCAGCTTTTCACTTAAATTATCAAACATAATTACCTGCTTCTTTTTTTACAAGAGTGCCGTTTCTTTTCGCGGCAGGTGCAAATTTAAGAATTTGAACCGAAGACAGACAGGCTGAAGCGCTAATTTTAAACATTTTCCATCTGCGACATCGGAAGAATCCGGAAAGATCAGGGTTTCTTTAACAGAAACTTTTGTTTTCGAATTTCCGGCTATATATTTTTTCACAAAAAACAACAGAAGGGCAAGGCGTATTACCACAATATCATTCCACGACCTGATCAGTAAAAAACCGTTCCGCAGAATATCCGCCCCAAAGAAGGTGTAATACTATATTGTACAGAAGAAAGCATTAAACAGCATTACCGGATACCTTAATAACGGGAGAAACAGCAAATTACCGGTTTACCCCCAAGATATTCATAGATCTTTATAAAAAGAGAAAGAGGCCTTGCGGCCTCTTTTCTGGCTGTCAGGCACCCCTACCCAACAGCTCAATCCAAACAACCTAAATTTGACAGTTGATCATTTTAAGTATAAAAAATAGACAGATTGTTAACCAAAACATCAACTGTATCTTATATCTTTTCCGTGTTCGTCTTTATATTTTTCTTTATTATTTCCCTTTTCGGTACAAATTCAGCTACCGAGACTGCAAATAGCTCTCCCGTTCTTGACGGCAGCAATCAATTCGCTGTTTGTACTCACTTCTATTTCTTCACCCGTCGCATACATAACGATTACGGGATAGTGAATGCTGGTCCGCAGGTTTCCTATCTGGTTTATAAATTCATAAAAGTCCTGATCGGCATTTATCGTCACGCTTCCGTTGGATTGATTATTAGCATTGTACGTAAACATCTCCACGGGATAACGAAACTGCACACAGTTTATCCGGCTATCCGGACTATCGGTACACATGGCCTTAAGCATGTCGAACTCTTCAGCTGAACGCACAGTATTCTCAGTATACTCCCGGGATACGACCGTAAAGGGAACCTGTAATGTCAACGGTGTTTCCAGATTCTCTGCAATACGACGGACAAAATCCTTATCCGCTTCGTTATTAATCATCCTTACCGCCCCGTTAAGGGTAATTGCTACGGGTAATTTTACGGTTCCGCAACTGTACATGTCAAGAAAATCATCTGATGTACCGTCATTCGCCGTTGCACGCTGAATCCACAATGCCATTTCCGAACCGGAGGTTATCACCAGATCCGGATCTTCACCGACTATTTCATTTATTTCGTTCTGACAGGAAAATAATAAAATGAACGTTATCCATACCACCGGGAACTTCTTCATATTCTCACCCGCTTTTCCCGCGTACTTCAACATTAAAACAGTTGTATCACCAAATACCCTACCCCTCATTTGTATTTTTTTATTTTTTTCTAAAAAAAATCATATTTACCGATACCGAAAGAAAATCTTTTTAAGGCTATCACCTTCGTTCACTGCAAGGTAAACAGAACACCTCCTTCCGGCAAGAGTATCACAAAGGAATAAAATAAATATTTCTTTATGCGCATAACGTGATTTTTTCCGGTCTTAATTTCTGTCTCGCTTTACTTCTATTCGCAAAATAGATATCTTTGCCGCTACACCAGATGTAAGTCCTATGCTACGACAAAACGATCCGGTATGCTCGGAGAAAACATATATCTCGCTGTACAACACCTATGCCAAAAAACTGAACAACTTTGTCTATTATAAGTGCGGAGACAGTAAAGAAGCAGAGGATATTGTTCAGGAATCATTCGTGAGGTTATGGAAAAACTGCGATAACGTGCCCCTGGAAAAAGCCAGATCTTTTTTATTTACAGTAGCTAACAACTTGTTTTTAAACATTGTTGCACACAGAAAGGTGGTTCTTCATTATGCCCGGGAAAAACCTGTTGGCATCGATGAGGAAAGTCCACAATTTGTGCTGGAGGAAAAGGAGTATATGGACAAACTTCAAACTGCCATATCCAACCTGAGTGAAGCACAACGGACCGCTTTTCTGATGAACAGGATAGACGGCCTGAAATATACCGAAATAGCAGAGGCTCTCGGCATCTCGGTAAAGGCTGTTGAAAAAAGAATACACAAAGCCCTGGTTAGTCTGAGAAAAGAAATAGAAGGCTTTTAGCCCGATCAACGAGCTGTTATACATACAAATAAAACACCATAGAGGTAGGGTTTTACCTCTGTAAACTGTTTTATAACTAAATTACGGAAATGAATAACGATACCCTGTTAGCAAAATGGCTTAATGGTGATATCTCCGAAGAAGAACTCAAAGCCCTGAAAGCATCGGGAGAACTGGAGTCTTACGAGAAGATTATCACATATACCGCCATGTTAAAAGCCCCGGCTTTTGACAAGGAGGCCGTTTTGCACGAAATACAACAGGTGAGAAAAGAACAGGAGTCGTCCCGTGTCCGGAAAATCCGTACCCGGATACCTTATGCCCGGGTCGCTGCCGTATTGTGTATCGCACTCGTTTCCTATGTTTTTCTTTCCGGAAGAGATACCGTTATTTCCACTTCCAATGCCCAAACAACAGATCTGGTCCTTCCAGACGATTCACACGTTACTCTGAATGCAGGCTCCGAACTGATATATAACAAAAAACAGTGGGCACGTAAAAGAGAAGTTCATTTGAAGGGCGAAGGTTTTTTCCGAGTCAGTGAAGGAGCTTCTTTTGAAGTCAAAACCGATCAGGGAGTGATTTCCGTATTGGGAACTGCTTTTAATGTCAATGACAGGAACGATTATTTCGAGGTGAGTTGTTACCGGGGTGCTGTCAGGGTTATACACGGTAAAGACAGCCTCATACTCCAACCTGGTGAAAGTTTCCGGGCAATACAAGGGATAAAAACCAAAAAAAACAATACTGCCGGGGAAGTGCCTACATGGATGCGCGATGAAACGTCCTTCCGCAGTGTGCCGTATTCCGTAGTTTTAAAAGAGTTCGAGAGGCAATACAACGTTGACATCACCGCCCCCGAAGCTACCGATCTTTACTTTACCGGAAGTTTTAGCAATAAGGATATAGAAACCGCCTTAAAAAGTATTACCTTGCCATTCCGTCTAAAGTACAGATTCACGGATGGCAAAAAGGAAAAGGTTACGATATACACCGATAAACACTAAACTGGTGAGGGTCTTGCTACCCTTATGTTTTGTCTGTATCCCCCGCATCATTTCCGCACAACATCAAAAAGCGCTCTCCACGGTTTTACCTGTTCTTGAAAATCATTTTCAGGTCAAGTTCTCTTATGCCGATGAGGATATAGCCCCCTATATAATCGACAAACCCGATCTCAGGAAACCACTCCTGAGGATATTGGCTGAAATCGAAGAACAAACAGCTCTGAATTTCAGAAAGCTCAACCAGAGATATTATGTTATAAGTCCGGATATCAAAGGCGTATGTATATCAATAAGAGATGCCCTCAGTAAGGAACCGGTCGTAGGAGCTACCGTAGAGATCAAAGGAACAAACCGTTTTACGGTTACGGATACACTCGGCTTTTTTCGTTTTGACGAAGTACCCGAAAATACAAAACTCCTGATCAGATCCATGGGCTATAAGTCCACCGAGGTTAACGCCGTATTCCCCGAAAATCCCCCTTGCAATACCCTGCTGCTACAGCCGGAATACGAAGAACTGGAAGAGGTGGTCGTAAAGCAATATCTCACCACGGGTCTCGACAAGAAAATGGACGGAAGCATCGAAATAAGTACCGAACGTTTCGGTATTCTTCCCGGACTGGTCGAGCCGGATATATTACAGACCATACAGGCACTTCCCGGGGTAGAAAGTGTAAATGAGACTGTTTCAAATATCAATATACGGGGAGGGTCTCACGATCAGAACCTCATCCTCTGGGACGGTATCAAAATGTACCAATCCGGCCATTTTTTCGGATTGATCTCGGCGTTTAATCCCTATCTCACCCGGAATGTATCGGTCATAAAAAACGGGGCCAGTGCGTTTTACGGCGACGGTGTAAGTGGCACTATAGATATGCATTCCTCCGATGAAATTGACAGTAGCTTTGGCGGCGGAGCAGGGTTTAACCTTATCGCCGCAGATGCATTTGCCCGGATACCCTTAACTAAAAAACTGGCCGTACACCTTTCGGCCCGACGCTCTGTTACCGACCTGGTTTCAACCCCCACCTACAATTCCTATTTTGACCGGGTTTTCCAGCATTCCAAAATTACCGATATCGAAAACCAGGAAGTTGCCGAAGACATCGACAGAAAAGAAAACTTTTATTTTTATGATGCCAGCATAAAAGTACTTTATAATCCGCATGAGAAACACAAAATAAGGGCTAATGCACTGTTCTTTAAAAACAGTCTGCTCTATGATGAGAGCAGTTCGTCCGCTTCGGAGTCCAAAAAAAGTACGCTGGACCAGCAAAACCTCGCTTTCGGTGCCAGCCTGGAAAGCGAATGGTCGTCCCGGCTCACTTCATACGTCAATACGTATTACACCAAATACAACCTGGACGCAGCCAATTACACACTCTTTACCGACCAGCGGCTGCTACTCAACAATGAGGTACTCGAAACCGGTGTACGAATGCATTTCAATTACAGGTTAACCAACACCGTTCATTTAAGGGGTGGCTACCAGTTTTATGAGGTAGGGATCAGCAATACGGACGATATCAACGTGCCCCGGTATCGTGTTAAAGAAAAAGACGTCATTCAAAATCACGCGTTTTTCTCGGAATTCACCTATCAGTCGGCCGAAAAAAAAACATACATAAGAGCGGGATTACGCGGAAATTACATCAAAAAATTTGAGAAATATATTTACGAGCCCCGCCTGAACATCCGTCAGAAACTCAGTCGCAGACTTGCCGTAGAGCTTCAGGGCGAAATGCGCAGCCAGGTCACCAACCAGGTGATCGACCTGCAACGGGATTTTCTGGGAGTAGAGAAAAGACGCTGGATACTTTCTAATGACGATGATCTTCCGGTGACCAGGAGTAAACAGGTATCGGCAGGTATCAATTATAACAGAAGCAGTTTCTACACCGGGTTAGAAGCTTTTTACAAAACCGTAGACGGAATTACGACATCCGGACAGGAGTTCCAGAACGAAGGTCAATATCTGCGTACTTCCGGGAACTATACCTCCAAAGGCATAGAGTTTCTCATCAATAAAAAAACACCACATTACAGTACCTGGCTTAGCTATACCTACGCGATCAATACTTATAATTTTGATGCCCTCACCCCTTCTTCTTTTCCTAATAATCTCGACATTCGTCACGCGGTGTCCTTTGCAGGAACCTATATCCTGCATAACTGGAAAATCGCAATGGGAATCAACTGGCGGTCGGGAAGACCTTACACCACCCCACAGCAGGGCAATGAGGTTACGGAAAGACAAACCGGAAACACGATAAATTACAACAGTTCCAACAGTGACCGGCTTCCGCAGTTTTTACGTGCAGACCTGTCTTCGACCTATAATTTTGCCCTGGGTAAAAAAGTAAATGCCGATCTCGGAATAGCCATACTCAACATCATCAATAAAAAGAATACCCTCGACATCTATTACAGACTCGAAAACGATCAGAGTACGGATATCCAAAAAGTTGAAAACCGCTCTTTGGGTATTACGCCGAATGTGACCTTCCGGATATTTTTTTAATACAAAACCCCGGCAACGACAATTACCGGGGTTCATGCAACTAAAAATAAAAAACTTAAAAACTAACTAACTTCAAAATAATAATGGTTCTATTCGTCGAGCAATTCATATTTAAACTGCGGATATCCTCTTGCTCCCGAGGCATTCAAAAATGCGGTAAATTGTAATTTATAGTAATTTCCGGAAGCATCTTTAACAACAAAATACCTGTCATCCTTTACCTGGGCCGACCCTCCGAAACTTGCTGTTTGCCTCCAGTCACTGCCTATAATCGCCCTGTCATCATATACGAATTCGGATTCCCTGATATCGGCTTTGGTAAATGCCTCAAAAGAAGGTTCACCTGTTTCTACGCTTTCACCGTCCGTCGTTTCTTTGGTGATAACGGTATAGAGCCCTACATTTCCAAGGGTATTATGTAATGCGTAATCCGAGTAGGCTGCCCCTGCTACCAATCCTCCCATATTGCCGTAATAAGAATAAACACTGGTAAAATTAATATCCCAGTCCGCTTTGGCAGGCTCTACACTTACTTCACTACCCTCTACCAGACTAAAAGCTTTGAGATTATAACTGTCATCTTTGGATATGACCACTTCTTCGTGATCGTTAGCATCCAGTGCAGCATATTGCAGTATATAATCCTCTCCGTCCGCTAATATCCTTACCTTATAAAATCCGCGGTGTTCCCCGGTCGTCAGTATATCTCCTGCGTCCGGTGTCTCTGTCGGGATAGTGCTTCCTGCGGATATGATGTACACATTGTTGTCCGAAGCTGTTGTAGAAATTTCAGCGATAGCCGTACCTCCCGGTTCTCCTTCTTTGGTGTCGGTAAATGAAATTCCGTTATCCAGATCTCCATACATATAATAACTCAACGGAAGTCCTGCAATCAGTTCCCCGACACCGCTTACGCTAACCTCCGTCAACTGGAACTGTGCATTCAGGCCTTTGAGAGGTATTGAACTCTCAAAAACGGTGCTGCTGTTCACAGCATCGATATCCGTAAAGCCGGGAAGTTCCGCAGCAGTCGCCAGAATAGCGCTGTTAAGAAAAACTCTGTGCTGTGAACCGCAGTAAAACCCGAGCTCCCAGGTATCTCTTTTCACTACGGTAGTATTGGAAGTACTCAGGTCTATATATACCTGGTTGGGCTGATTGGGGCCACCGGATTCCACATCGACAGTAGCAGATTCTACTGCCGGGATTTCCGGTCCCCCACCCGTACCGTCATCATCACTGCTACACCCGGTTACAAGCAGGCCTGTCATAAAAATAAGAGAAATAAAAATTCGTTTCATATTGAGGTTAGATTTTAAAATTATACAAAAGTTTAAGGTAAAAAGACCGGCCGTACCCCAGCAATATGTTTCCCGGAGGGGCCCCGTGTGCAGACCCTGCTATGGCCGTAGTGTTTACACTGACCACATCGAGAAGGTTCCGGGCTCCTGCCGTAAGCTCGAGTTGCCTATCAAAAAAGGATCGCCGGACACTGGCATCCAGCCAGGTAAAAGCATCCTGTTCGCCCTTTACGTATACGGGATCACCGGCATCCGTCGCCTGCTGGACATATTGCGGTTGCTTGCCATTGTATTTGAGTTGAGCAAAAAAGGTGGTATGTATCGACGGAATAGTATATCCTACAGAAGCATTTGCCGTATAGGTAAACAAGTAATCATCCCGCATATCGGTTTCTCCGGATGCCTGCTGGGAAATCCCGGTGTAGCCCAATCCTAATGTAGCACTCCAGCGGTTATAATACAATGTATTTTCCAGAGACGCACCGAGGATCCTGTGCCGATCGAGATTCATATAACGGAAGCTTCCGGAGGAATTGTCTCCATTCACCAGGGTGAGGTTTATTTTATCCCTGATATCATAATAAAACCCTTTGAAAGCATTGATAAGCCTGACATCCTTAAGTTCGGATTCTTTTTCCAAAGCCAGCAATGCCGATATACCGTCTTCGGGTTTCAGGTCCGGGTTTCCCTGGATGTTGTGATTCGCATCTACGAAATAGTAAAATAACTGCTCGAAGGTCGGGGTTTTGTAGGCCGATCCTAAAACACTACGCAATGTCAGGTCTTTTTTAAATTCATACGCAGCGGTTACACTCCATATCCAATGATTATCGTACATCGAATTATTATTGAGACGTACTCCAGGATACAGGGAAAAACGCGCTGCAGGAGTGATGTGCAACGATGTAAATACATCGTAATTCTCCAACCTGTTCTCTACGATGTCGGATGAATATCCGCTTGCGGAGGCATCATAACCTCTTTGGTTGGTCAACTCATAGCCCATGGTAAGATCAAAAAAACCGGAACCCGAAAATATACGACTTAATGTTCCTTTCGAAAACAGAAGATTACTGGATTGGTCTTTAATATCAGTGATCACTTCCTGTTCCCGTCGCTCGCCTACATCGTACACATAATTCCTGTTATCCCTTTCCTGTTTCTGAAAAGAAAGCGACAGCATATAATTCATGTGATACAGATTTCCATCGGCGTACAACTGGTGCATAAACCGGGAACTACTGTATTGACGGTCATTGGCCGTAATGCGATAATTGCTGTTCTCTACCCTGGCATTAATAGCATGATTATATACATCGAGGACTTCATCGAAATACCCGAATTTATAGTACAGGCTCATCCCCGGAGCCGTATAATACACCCCACCGGTGAGGTTCAACTGTTCTTTCGGATACCACTCATGTCCCCGTAGTCCGTCATTGACTACACTGCTGCCCTGAACTTTAAAATAGTCCTTCCCCCGGTAGTTATTAAAGAAACCCTGAAAATCATTACGGTTAAATCCGGCTGATACATATAACCTGTCCGTTAGATTATGTCCTATGTTCAACGACTGAATATGTCTGCCTTGCTCAGACCAGTCATACTCTCCGCCTACGGTTTCTTCCTGTAGAGCAGCCCGTATCTTCCACTTTCCTTCTGTCCCTTTCCTCGTTACGATGTTAATTACCCCTGCCACGGCATTATCTCCGTACAACACTCCCATGGCCCCCTCCACAACTTCAATACGCTCCACATCGTCCAGATTGATCTGGGTGACATCTATATTATTGCCATAACCGTTATCGCTCACCAGGGGGATATTGTCTATCAGGATCTTCACATAATCGCCGTCCAGGCCAAACATACGTATGGTAGATCGTCCGGACTGTGGATCCGGAACTACGTTGATATTCAGGGAGTAGTGTAAAACATCGGCCAGGGTATTACCGGCAATATTATCAATAGTCTGCCGGTCTATACGACTCACCGGAAACAGTTTTGCCGGGACATTCCCTCTCCTGAACTGATCGGTTACCACAACTTCCTGAAGCTCATTCACTTTAACAGAAGTGGTATCGGCACCGGATTGCCCCATGACACATATCGGCAGGAGTATTGCTGTAAAAAAGTATGTAATATGTTGAGGTAAACGTATAATCATTATCGTATAAAACTGGCATTTATCTTCTCTGTCCCTACCATACCTTATCCAAAACCACAGATTTCCAACGGGGATAGGACACCAGCAATAACCAAATATTTATGAGGAGTAATCCGCCGGTCTGTATCAATTCCCTGATGTGTTCCGGTTCCAGAAAAAGGTGAAAGAAAAATATATTTAACGTAACAGGTAAAGCAATTATAGCACCGAGAATCCCAAAAACCTGACTGAGCAACAATACGCCCGCAAGTAGTTCGACAGTACCGAGAAAGGGCCAGAAATAACCCGTTTGTTTCATCCCGAAAATATAATTTCGGATTTTCAAAACCGGTATATTGTCTCCCAGTTCCTCTCCTCTTTGTACCTGTTCGATCATCTGTGTCGGCTCCGGAACAGGTTTGGTAAATTTTGCAATCCCACCGTATGTCAGCATTCCACCGAGAATCAAACGAAATATGATATGTGTGACTTTAAGGAACATCTTTATTTTTATTAAGAATAAATATCAATAATATTGAAGCAAATATATAATTTATTTTTATTCAATCTAAATTAATTTATTAAATTTGTCCCGGTTCTTTGCGGGATAATACGGGAACCTCATACTCATTAAAATCATCAATTATGAATAAAAACTCCTTTTGGCTACACCTCCTATTTATACTCGGATTTACGATATCCGGGCTTGCACAAGACACTAAAGAGAAAGATGTCGAAGCTATAAAAGCCATGTGCGGCTGTTATGAGGTAGCTTTTAATTTTGCCGAGACTTTTGCACCGGATAAGAATTATAAATTCCACGATCGTTACAGGTCCGGCGCTCTGGAATGGGTAACTCCCGTGGAAGAAAGTAATGACAAAATCGTTCTGCAACATCTGCTTATCATCAACGACACAATGATTATCAAACACTGGAGACAGGACTGGCTTTATGAAAACACAGGGTTATATACCTACTATAAAGACAACCAGTGGAATTACGGGGAGCTTCCGCAGGACGAGGTCCGGGGACAATGGACACAAAAGGTTTACCAGGTCGATGACAGTCCGCGCTATGAAGGCACGGCCACGTGGATACATACAGACGGTAAGCATTACTGGGAAAACACCACAGATGCTCCGCTACCCCGCCGGGAACACACCAAAAGGAATGATTATAATGTAACCCGGAGGACCAACAGGCAGGAAATTACTTCTTATGGCTGGTTGCACGAACAGGACAATGACAAGATTGTCCGTAACGATCAGGTAGAAGACAAGGTTCTCGCCCAGGAAAAAGGAATGAATTATTATAGAAAAACGGAGGATGCCCGATGTGACCCTGCCCGAAAATGGTGGAAAGAAAACCAGGAGTACTGGGCCAGAGTGCGCGGGGAATGGGATGCCATATTTGCCCGAAAAACCACGTTGAAGCTGCTGCCCAAAGCCAATGACAAAAGACTCTATGAGGTACTGTTCGACATGGACACCAGTGCTTCATCTGAAGATATCAAAGATGCAATAGTGCCCTTTATTGCCCCCGATAATCATCGGGATTAGTTTTCATCTATGGTTAACTGTGGAGCCGCCTTGTCCCAAGCAAGGCGGTTCTTTTTTTGATCTCCGGGAAAAAATTCTACATGCGCTCAGGAACATTAATTCCCAGTAACCGAAGCCCTGATGCAATAACTTCTCCTACCTTTCCTGCCAATTGCACCCGGAATGCCCTGCTGGTCTCTTCTTCAGCTCCCAGAATGGAAACGTTCTGGTAGAAAGAATTGAATTCTTTGACGAGATCATAGGTATAATTGGCAATAACTGCAGGGCTGTAACCCTCCGCAGCACTGCTTATAACGGCCGGAAAGGCTTCCAGTTGTTTCAGCAATTCCTTTTCCTTCTCGTGGAGCACGATATTTTTGATGTCGCTATGGTGCGCAGTTTCATCCGCTTTTCGCAATATAGATTGTATACGGGCATACGTGTACTGGATGAAAGGCCCGGTATTTCCGGCAAAATCAACGGACTCTTCAGGGTTGAACAGTATCCGCTTTTTAGGATCCACTTTAAGGATATAATATTTCAGGGCACCTAAACCTATAATGCGATAAAGCTCTTCTTTCTCTTCTTCCGAATAACCATCGAGCTTCCCGAGCTCTTCGGATATCTCTGCAGCGGTCCTGGTCATTTCCACAATGAGATCGTCGGCATCGACTACCGTCCCTTCACGGCTCTTCATCTTTCCACTGGGCAGGTCCACCATACCATAACTGAGGTGGTACAGGCTTTTCGCCCATTCATAACCGAGCTTTTGCAGGATAAGGAACAACACCTTAAAGTGATAATCCTGTTCATTACCTACCGTATATACCATCCCACCGATATCAGGATGATCTTTAACCCGCTGAATTGCAGTACCTATATCCTGAGTCATATACACCGCCGTTCCGTCCGCACGAAGCACAATTTTCTCATCCAGTCCCTCATCTGTGAGGTCTATCCATACACTGCCGTCTTCCTTACGGTAAAAAATACCGCGTTGCAGCCCGTCTTCCACCACATCTTTTCCCAACAGGTAGGTATCACTCTCATAATAATAGGAATCGAAATCGACACCGAGATTTTTGTAGGTAATATCAAAACCGTCGTACACCCATTGGTTCATCGTTTTCCAGAGGCTCACTACTTCTTCATCGCCGGCTTCCCACTTGCGGAGCATCTCCTGTGCCTGTAACAAGAGCGGTGCCTGCCTGGCAGCTTCCTCCCTGTTCATTCCTCCGGCAACGAGCTCTTCGATCTCTTTTTTATATTCTTTATCGAAAATAACATAGTAATTCCCTACCAGCTTATCTCCTTTTAACCCGGTAGATTCCGGGGTTTCTCCATTCCCGAATTTCTGCCAGGCCAGCATGGACTTACAGATATGTATTCCCCTGTCATTGATAATCTGGGTTTTGTATACTTTTTTTCCGGCAGCTTTCAGAATTTCCGCAACCGAATATCCGAGAAGGTTATTCCGGATATGCCCCAGGTGCAACGGCTTATTGGTATTGGGCGAAGAATATTCGACCAGGACGGCTTTCCCCTCCGGATCGGGAGTGACATACCCGTATTGCTCCTGCTTGCGGATACTTCCAAAAAAATCCAGGTAATAATCATCACAGATCACGAGGTTCAGAAATCCTTTCACCACATTAAACCTGTCTATTTCGGCCACATGCGTCTCCAGATAGCTTCCTATCTGCTCCCCTATGGCCTGCGGATTGCCTTTTAACAGGCGCAGCATGGGAAATACCACTACGGTGATATCTCCTTCAAAATCTTTACGGGTAGGTTGTAATTCTACCGTTTCGAGATCGGCATCAAATATTTTTTTAACGGCTTCCCTGACCCGGGCTGTAATATGATCTTGTATATCCATCTGCGTATTTTTTTCCTGTACAGGCCCGCAAAGATAAAAAGACTTTAGGTTTTAGGTGCCAGATTTCGCATATTTGCTTCCGTCGGACCGTCTTCGGGATCAAAAAAAGGGCCTACATCCCTTCCCCACCCTTTCACGGTTGTTACTTCTGATGGCAAGCTACCTGTCAAAGTATTCGAAAAAAGCGTATCTTTAAAGAAAAATTCATGCTCCTCTGCGCCTCCCGTAACGAGATCGGGAACAAGAAAAAAATTGAAAAGATCGTAGGAAAGCCCTGCACCATTGCGGACAGGGTAAAAATCGGAGGTGTGCATTCCCCTGAGATGGATATCATATCGTCTTCCGTCAAACTTCACAATCTCATTATTCTCAACAAATCGCACAGTACGTCGTGTACCCTGGAACTGAGGCCCGGCGGAATCATTTTACGTTTCTTTGCCGCGATGAACAAGTATATGTTTCTTATTCCCTATTACAAACTTTCGATACACAAGATAAACACAAGTATATACGCTATTCACAAAGATGACTACCATGTGAATATCGATGTGAGAAATGAAGCGGGCAGAGATTTTATAAAGAAAATACTCAAATCCAAATCGGACAGTTACCCTACTTTTATCGACGATCTCTGATGCGTTTGGTTCCGGTTTCTTCACCCCGAACTCTCCGTATAGCTCCGAACAATGTCTTAAAACAGGTTACCTGGTCGTCCGGCTTATCCTCATTCTCTTTTTCGCTATAATACGCATCCAGGAAGTTTTCTGTCCCTGTCCATACGGTATGGACCAAACCGCGAAAACGATCCCGCATCTCCGGGGTTGCATTTTTTCTGTTTGTCAGCAACTGGTCCAATTGTGCTACCGCTACATCCTCTTTACGCCACGGGCAGGTGACCACATTAAACCCTTTTACGGCAAAGTACACTGCGGTAGGGTCTGCTCTTTCATAGTGCCAGTCACAGATCATCACATCTTTGGGGATCATATCTATGGCCCGGTGTGTGTTGTTCATGCTCGCTTCCCACATCCCTATACCCGTTGTTTTTCCATCGATGAGCCGGTCTCCCCATATCCAGAGTTCCTTGGCGCTCAAGGAAAGATGATCTCTTATCCGTGCTACTTCTTCTGCATAGAGCACAGCTTTGTCACGTCCGCCACATCTCGGGCATTTCTCATCGCCGATATAAAACACTTCATCCATTCCGGCATGGAATGCATCCGCTTCGAAAACACCGGTGATTTCATCGATCAGTGCAAATACGATATCATGAACTTCCGGGTGTAGCGGACAATAACTCTTACAATACAAACCATCGGGATTTGGCCATTCATAGTTTTCCGGTAAGTTGACATGCGGAGTTTCGTCAAATTCAGGGTATACTTCCAGCAATTTTCCTACGGTACCGGCCCAGGACTGATGTCCGAGAAGGTTGATTTGCGGAATAATGCGTATGCCGTGTTCCCGACAGGCTTTCACAATCTGCTCTACATCTGTCGCGGATAACGCACTTTCACCGACAAGCTCCGGATGTGAGGTATACCGGTAATTATAATCGACCCTCAGGATTAAAGTATTTATCCGGTAAAAGGCCAGTTCTTCATTTATAAAATTCACAAAACGACCTACTCCGTCACGTGCAGGAGCTGCTATGGCAAAGCCCCGCACAGCGACTTCATCGACCGCAGGACTCTGACAAAACACCAGAAAACACACGAAAAACGAACAAGCCAATAAGATTATTTTTTTCATAACGATGAGATTTATGTGTTAATTTTCCGGGAATTAATCCCTGAAAATGTATTTCTTCTGACGATATGCAAAACAGCACCACCTGTTTGCTACGTAACTAAAATAACTATATTTGTCATCATGCCAACTTTAAACGATGAAAAAGTCGCCGAAAGATATCTTACACGATTTGCAGCGTGAGAGGAGTGAAGCATCTTTTGATATCTTTTTTTCTTGCTACCATAATCACGTTTTGCTATGGGCAAACAGCATTGTTAAAGATCCTGATCTGGCCAAAGATATCGTGCAGGATTTTTTTCTGGATTTCTGGCAGCACAAACGCTATCTCTCCATCACCACAGATCTTTCTGCTTATGTGTATCGCGCTATAAGAAACGCTGCATTGAAGCATCTCGACCGGGCAAAAAAAATGGTCTCGGACGAATCGCTGAAAGACAATTTCCAGGAGTTCCCTCTGTACAGAGAACTCGACCGAAAGGAAATTATTTATACAGCCATCAACAACCTCCCGGAGAAGTGCAGGGAGGTTTTCACCCATTGCTGCATATACGGAAAAACCTACGGAGAGACCGCAGAAGACCTCGGTGTATCGATCAATACGGTGCGTACACACATGACGCGAGCTTTCCGGTTACTTCGGGAACAACTGCACCCTTCTCTCTTTCTCCTGCTGCTCACCAGGGATATCTGCCTCGAAACCAACTGATTTTTCAGGCAGGGATACGATAAATAACCGGTCTCACTTCGATTCCCGGAGCCTGCTTTTAAAAAAAATTAACGACGATTTCACATCATTCTCTTTTTTTTGACTCTCTTAGTAAAGAACCAACTGAAAAATGCATACGGATATCGAAAAAATATACCTCAAAGTGATCCAGAACCATCCGCTGACCTTCGAAGAACGACGGTTACTGGTGAAAAAACTCCGTGACGATCCGGGATTAAAACCTTTCTTACTGCACCTGAAAGACATCCACCATGAGGCCACCGCCCTGAAAACAAGTGACCTGGACGAAAAAAAGGCACTTCTGGCGCTAAAACAACGCATGAAACCCGAACCGAAAAAAGCACTCCGGATCCGGCCATGGATGCGCTATGCGGCCATACTTACCGGGATATTGATCACCGGGTACAGCTGGTATCTCTTTCACCATACCACCGAAAGCAACACCCCTAAAATAACGTTACAACTCGAGGATGGCTCCGTAAGGGAACTGGACGAGAGTACAGTGAATATCATCACCGGCAATAACGGCAGGGCCATTGTATCTCAGAAAAAAAACACCCTTCACTACGACCATGTATCACAGCCGGGGGAAACCTCCGTACTTCACAACGTATTAAATGTACCTAAAGCTAAAACGTTTCAGCTTATCTTATCCGACGGTACTCGTATTCTGCTCAATTCCGGAAGCAGGATCAGGTATCCGGAAGCCTTTCACCCCGGTGAAAAAAGAATCGTACAACTTCTGGACGGCGAGGCTTATTTTACTGTCCGGCACGATTCCCTAAGTCCATTCATCGTTCGCACAGGAAAAATCGATGTGAAAGTCCTGGGAACAGAATTTAATATTTCGGCCTATACCGAAGACTCCCTCTTACATACCGTATTGGTCAGCGGAGGGGTAAAAGTACGTTCGGAGGGAGGAACCGTACGTGAACTCGTACCGAACCAGATAGCCACGTATAACAGGGCGTCGGAACAGCTCTCGGTGCAACAGGTGACCGTCACAGATCATATCGCCTGGGTAGACGGTAAGATGCGTTTTGTGGACAAACCGTTCGGGGATATCCTGAAAACCATTGAAAGAAGTTATGATGTGAAGATCATTAACCGGAATAAAAAACTACAGCACGCCCGCTTTTACGGTGATTTCGACATCCACAAGGAAAGTGTAAATGACGTGCTGAAAGTATTTGCTACCGGCAGGCCTTTTTCGTACGAAAGAAATGGCAATGTTATTACCATTCTGCCCGATGCCGACAAAAAAGAACATGAAACCCTATTGCCTATGCCATAACCTGTTTACAAACACTTTTTTCGGATAATACGGGAGGTATTACCTGAAAAAAGGGAAATGCGCCAACATTTCCCTCAGCTACTTATTAATAATTAAAGTGACTAACCATTGAATAAGTTCTATCAAAATTATGAAAATTAATTACCTGAGAATGAAAATATCATTGCTTTTGCTATTTTTCGTGGTGCTCCAGATTACGGCTTCCTCCGCCCCTGCACAGAAAAAGCTGGTATTTGACCTGCAGAACGTAACACTAAATGAGGTTTTGGAGGAAATAAAAAAACAAACCGACTACAAATTCTTTTTTGAACGGGAAGTTATAGATCTCTCCGAGAGGATCTCCTTAAAAGCCGAAAGGGAGACTGTAGAAATTATACTCGAACGGTTATTCCGGGGAAGTCCGGTGACTTTTACAATTATCGACAGGCAAATTGTACTGACCAAAAAAATCGCGTTTGCCCCGCAACCTGTTTACCATGCGGAAATGCCCGTACAGCGGGTTATTACGGGAACTATCACAGACAGCAGCGGAATTCCCCTGATGGGAGTTACCATTCTGGTAGAAGGTACCCGTACAGGCACTACTACCGATGAAAATGGTAAATATGCCATCGCAGCAGCCGGGGGAGACACCTTACTGTTTTCCTACATCGGGTTTGCCTCTCAATCCGTAAAGATAACGGCTGTAGATACTACGGTAAATATCGCTCTTACGGAAGAGGTGAACTCACTCGAAGAAGTGGAAGTCTCCGTAGCCTTCGGCAAACAAAAGCGAATCAGTGTCGTTGGGGCGCAGACCTCTGTAAATGTCGAGGAGCTCCAACAACCGGTATCCAACATCAGTACCGTACTGGCAGGTCGTGTTGCCGGATTAACTGGAGTACAACGCTCGGGATTACCCGGATATGACGGTGCGGATATCTGGATCCGGGGGATATCTACCTTTACCTCGGCCGGGAACGGCCCTCTCATCCTGGTAGATGGCGTGGAACGGTCCATGAACAATATAGACCCCAGGGACATCGCTTCCTTTACCATCCTCAAAGATGCCTCTGCAACAGCGGTATACGGGGTTCGCGGAGCAAACGGTGTAGTACTCATCGAAACCAAACGCGGGAAAATAGGAAAACCTTCTATTCAGGCCGATTATAACGAAGGCATATCTTTCTTCACCAAAGTACCCGAACTGGCCGACGGCATTACCTATATGAAACTGGCCAATGAGGCCAATACGACCCGTGGGCTCGCTCCCAGGTATTCCCAGGAAACCATAGACCGCACTGCCTCGGGTGAAGATCCGTTATTATACCCGAATGTCGACTGGATGGACCAGGTGTTTAAAGATTTCGGAAGAAACAGGCAGGTTAACGTCAATGTCAACGGAGGTGCCGAGAACGCCCAGTACTACGTATCGCTAAGTTATTACGACGAATCCGGATTATTTACTACCGATGGCATGGAAAACGACGATGCCCGAACACGATTTAAGCGGTATAATGTGACTTCAAACCTCACGGTAGATATCACCCCGACAACCAAAGTAAACCTCGGGGTCCAGGGATACATCTCGGAAGGCGGATACCCCGGAATTCTCGGAGGTGAAGATGATTCCGCAAGAGATGTCGTCAACGAGATATTCAATGCCGCAATGCAGGTACCTCCCGTAGAGTACCCCGTCATGTATCCCGGAGATTTTGTTCCGGGGATCAGTCCCAACGGAGATCTCAAAAACCCATATGCCCTGGTTACCAGAAGCGGCTACCGTACAGACACGCGAAACCAGATCTATTCTAACCTCAACATTACACAGGAACTGGATTTCTTTACAGAAGGCTTATCCTTTAACGGTATGTTCGCCTTTGATGCCTATAATGCTCACAACATTTTGCGCTCCAAGCGGGAAAGTACGTATTACGTGGATATTGCCAACCCCTATAACGATGACGGCAGCCCGAACCTCCAGGAAACTTATCCGGGACAGAACCACCTCGGATATCGCAGACAAAATGGTGGTAACCGGAGGTTCTATATTCAGGCTTCCTTAGATTATAACCGGACATTCGGAGCCCATACCCTCGGAGGCCTGCTGCTGTTTAACCGTACGGACTATGTCAATGCCTTTGCCGGCGACCTCACCGAATCTATCCCTTTCCGTAACCAGGGATTTGCCGCCAGGGTAACTTATGCTTATGAAAGTAAATATTTTCTGGAACTGAACGGAGGATACAACGGTTCCGAAAATTTTGCCCCGGACCGGCGTTACGGCTTCTTTCCTTCCGTAGCCGTGGGTTGGGTCGTTTCTAATGAGAAATTCTTCGAACCGATAAGCGAAACGATCAACTTCCTAAAGATCCGGTATTCCGATGGTAAAGTGGGAGGTGCCTCAGGAGCCGGACGCTTTGCGTACCTCAGTAAGGTAGAAGAAGACAATGACTACGGTTTTGATTTCGGTGAAAATGTAAATTTCCGTAACGGGATCAGGGAAACCTACCAGGGAGTAGATGTTACCTGGGCAGAGTCCAGAAAGCAGGACCTGGGACTGGAGCTCAATGCGTTTAACAGCAAATTTAAAATGACCGTAGACTTTTTTAAGGAACACACCACAGGCGCATTCCTGCAAAGGCAGGACATTCCCAACTATATCGGGCTGGTCTCCGATCCGTTCGGTAACATCGGGGAAACCGAAAATAAAGGAGTCGATGGTACGGTCGAATACTATACCGCGATCCGGGACTTCAACCTTTCATTCCGGGGAACATTTTCATACAACGAAAACAAGATCATACAAAACGGTCAGCCGGAACAGCCTCATACATGGCTCAACAGGCAAGGCAATCCTATCCTCGGCATTTACGGCCTGGTCGCCGAACGGTTATTCACTCTCGAAGATGATAAAGACGGGGACGGTTATATTACTACCGAAGATGGTTTTCCTTCTCAATACGGGCAGATACAGCCCGGCGATGTCAAATACAAAGATCTGAACGGTGACGGACAGATCGACGCCTACGACAGGCAGCTTATCGGTGACGGGGATGTACCCAGGCTCACCATAGGGTTCGGGCTTGGCGGAGACTACAAAGGTTTTGACGCCAGCGTATTTTTCCAGGGTCAGTTCCATGCTTCACGCGTCATCTCGGGGAACAGCATCATACCTTTTAACGGCGATGGTGGAAGAGGTAACCTGTACGATATCGCTGTCAACCGCTGGACGCCCGACAACGATGATCCGTATGCCATGTATCCGAGGTTGTCTTTCGGAGCCTCTGGTATAGGACAAAACAACAATACCCAGGAGAGTACCTGGTGGCTTCGCAAAATAGATTTTCTCCGTTTAAAATCTGCCGAGATAGGCTATACGCTCCCCAAAACCCTGACCAACAAATGGCATATCGGAACCACCCGGTTCTACCTCAGGGGTACCAACCTGCTGACTTTTACCAAGTTTAAACTCTGGGACCCGGAATTAAATACCTCCAACGGGGGTGCATACCCCAACATTTCCGTATGCTCTCTGGGTGTTAACCTTCAATTTTAACCGATTATGAAAACAATGTATTTCACATATAACAAGATGAAAAAACTGATCGTTTCCATAGCGATCGGAGGCGCGGTGCTTTCATGCAATGACGACTTTCTGGATCAGGTCCCCGATGACCGACTGACTTTCGAAGAGACCTTTTCCAGCAGGAATACGACAGAAGAATACCTCGCTGCAATATACAGAAGACTTCCCAATGAGTACGCACAACGTTATACCACAACCCAGAACTCAGGTCCGTGGACCGGGGCTTCGGACGAAGGAGAATACGTATGGTCATTCCCCCTGTCCAATTATATGAATATAGGTGACTGGAATCCGACAACCGGGAATATCAGCACCTTGTGGAGCAATTTTTATCGCGGCATACGGGAATGTTCTACCTTTATAGAGAATATAGAAAACTGCAGGGATTGTACGGAGGCAAATATCAAACAATATACCGGGGAAGTCCATGTGCTCCGGGGTTTTTTCTACTACGCCCTATTACGCTCCTGGGGTCCCGTAATTTTGCTCGGTGATGCCTCGACCAATGCAGACTCCGATGTTTCGATGTTCAAACGAAATACCATAGATGAAGTGGTAAACTATATAGTCAGCGAGCTGGATACCGGCGCAGAGGCATTGGAAGGGATCAACTTCAAAGGCGGAAATGCAGGAAGGATGAGCCGGCCTTTTGCAATGGCTATTAAGGAAAAAGCCTTGTTGTTTGCGGCCAGCCCTATTTTTAACGGCAATACCGATTATGCGGAATTAACGGATGAAGAAGGTAATTTCCTGATCCCACAGTCTCCGGACATCAACAAATGGAAAACAGCAGCAGATGCCGCCAAAGCTTTTATCGACGAATTTGTGCCCGGCACCTTTTCGCTATACAAGGAATATAACGACGATGGTTCTGTCAATGGCTATCTCTCCTGCAGAAATGTGATGTTACGGGACTGGAATCCGGAAATGATCTACGAACGGCCGCGGGGAACTTTTTACCTCAATTACGATTGTACCCCGTACCATGCCGGGGCAGACAGCAGGGTTAAAGGGGCTGGCGGATTAGGGCTAACCCAGGAGTTTGTCGATGCCTTCTTCACGGAAAACGGACGACCTATCGATGATCCCGAATCCGGGTACCAGGCTTCGGGGTTTACCGATTTTCAAACTCCTTACGACGATCAGAGCCGGACGATCTTCGCGGCCTGGGCAAACAGAGAACCCCGGTTCTATGTCAATGTTACCTTCAATAATTCGCTCTGGCTGAACAGGGACCATGGTGATGTCATCACCACAACCTGGTATTCCGGGAATTCCGGGAAGGGCTCGGGCGGAGGTAACGATTATACACCGACGGGATATATTGCAAGGAAAAATATTGCTCCCGACGGATCGACCAGCAGGGCCATTCCTATGATACGGCTTGCGGAGATCTACCTCGATTATGCAGAAGCCCTGAACGAATACGAGCCCGGAAACCCGGATATCCTGAAATATGTCAATCTGATCAGAGAACGTGCCGGTATTCCCCTCTACGGTTCTTCCGGACTACCACAGCCCGCAGGGCAGGATGCCATGCGAGAGGCCATACACCGGGAACGCCGGGTGGAACTCGCCCTGGAGAGCGTAAGATACTTTGACCTTATCCGTTGGAAACAGGCAGAAAATGCCCTGCATGGCCCTGTACACAGTATGGATATCAACGCTACTGACGAAGCGGATTTTTATCGTGTCATTACTTTCGAAACACGAGTATTCACAAAAAAACATTATCTCTTTCCTGTTCCGCAGGGAGAAATTGACGCTAATCCGGCTCTTCAGCAAAACACAGGATGGTAACATTGTATTGAACCCGATTCTTTTCTATATAGCGAACCCGGCAGGGCATCTTTTGCACTCCGGGTTCCATTTTAAACCCTTGACAAATGATAATGAAAAAAATTCTTGCTTATAGCCTGCTATCTTTACTGGCCCTACAACTGGGCGCTCAGCAATCCGAAACTTTTAAAAAGAAGGGGAAGACCCTGGTATTCATCAATGAGGACCCTGAACTGAATCCGAAGGTCCAGGCCGGACTGGTCCGTACTTTTTTTAAAGTTTATCCCAAACTGGTTAAAACCTTCAACCGAAACGCTGTAAAAGACGTGGAAGTCCGGATCGATACGGCATATACCGGGGTGGCATATGCCCACAACGGAAAAATAACGATCAGTTCGGAATGGCTCCGGAAAAAACCCGGAGATCTCGATGTAATCACTCACGAAACAATGCACCTCGTACAGGCCTATCCTTCCGGAAGCGGTCCCGGCTGGATTACCGAGGGCATTGCAGATTATGTCCGTTATATATACGGCGTCGATAACAAGGGTGCCGGCTGGTCTCTACCGGAGTATAAAGAAGGGCAGCATTATACGGACAGTTACCGGATAACGGCCCGCTTTTTCTTTTGGCTTTCCCTGAATTACAAAAAAGGAATGCTATCAAAACTCGATAAAAACATGCGTAATGCTACATATAACGATGCTTTCTGGCAGAAGGAGACCGGGTACGACCTCGAGACTTTATGGCAACAGTACACGGAAAATCCGGATATCAGTTAACCCCAACAACCTAACCTATTTATTAATCTTTAAATATTCCAAATCATGAAAACTATGAATTTTTCCAAACTCGCACTTGCAGCGGGCCTGGTCGGGCTCTGTCTGTTTCAGACCTCTTGTTCTTCAGAGGTCAAAGAAGACATTGCCCTGAACAGTGAGACACTTACTGCAGCAGTCAACTATCCCGATCCTCCGTTAACCTGGCAGGAACATTGGTTTGAGCACAATCAGCTCGTTCAAAGAGTATTTTTTGACGACCACCTGGCCTTGTATTTCGACGACGATGTAGACACTGCTGTCACCTGGCCGAACACTTTTCTTTCGGACGTGTGGGAATACGTAAAAAGCAATTACGGCAGCTTCGGGGACGACCCGAGATTGTTTACCATACTGCACACCGGAAAATATTCGGGAGGCCATCCTTCTACCTACTTCGATTCGAGTCACGATTACAGAAATGTCATCGACTGCGGGCCTTACACCTGGACCGATGAGACACCTACCGGGGGCATCAATATGCTGGTTCATGAAGTGGGCCATATCGTGGAGATCGCATCAAAAGGTGTAAAAAGTTCTCCGGCCTGGGACATCTGGAAAGACAGCAAATGGGCAGAGATATTTATCTATGACGTTTATAAAAATCTCGGCAAAGACGATTTTGCACAGGAAGTCTATGATGACCTGATGAATAAATATGATAATTTCCCCAGGCAAAACACCCAATGGTTCAAGGACTGGTTCTATCCTATATATTCTCAATACGGTGAAGGTGCTGTTCTGAACAATTTCTTCGAACTCCTTGCGGCGCACTTTCCTAAAAATGCTTCGGGGACGGAATATTCCCGTAGAATGAACTGGGGAGAATTTGTTCATTTCTGGAGCGGTGCCGCAGGAACAGACCTGAAGCCTCTTGCTCAGAACGCATTCGGGTGGTCTACAGAATGGGAAAATCAATGGGTACAGGCCAAGAGCACATTTAACCAGATTACATATTAAATAAAACTGCTGTATATACAGTACGGAAAAGCCCGGAAATGCAATTTACATTTCCGGGCTTTCAAATATATAAGATTAACTATTATGGCCTGTTAAGCATTTTTGGAAGTCGAAACATGTAGTCCGCATTCCCGGTTCTCCAATACTTTGGTCGGATCGTAATATTTGAATTCATTTTCCAATCCGTGTTCTTCGAGGTAACCGTCCAGTTTTTCGTCAGACCAGTAAAAGAATGGGGATACTTTCAGTACGCCATCGCTGCCGAGTGTTACAATATCCAGAGAATCGCGGAAAGCGGTTTGTCCCTTTCTCAGATTCGTAAACCATACATCCGGTTTATGAGCCTCCATGGCTCTGCGGAACGGTTCCAGTTTTACCTGCTCGGTAAATTTCTGGTGTAGAGGAGAATCAACTCCCGGTATTCCCATAACCGCATCCCGGTGTGCCGCAGTCTGCCGGGGCACATAAAGGTCTATTTTCAATTGTAGCTTTTCAATAAGCCGCTCCGCATGCTTATACGTCTGGAGAGTGTTATACCCGGTATCGCACCATATCACCGGAATATCGTTTTTTACTGCTGTAGTTGCATGCAGGATAGCTGCTTCATAGGGCCTGAAATTGGTCGTCACTACGGGGCGATTGGCCGTTTCCAGCGCCCAGGCTACGATCTCTCCGGGCGATTTGTCTTGCAGATATTCGTTTATCGTATTCAGATCCATGATCATTTATTTTTTGTGATTCGCAACCAGGCTCTTTCATGCAGGTAGTAGAGTACCATCTTCGAAACCACTTCTATACTCCCTATCCCTACAGCTATCCTGATGTTACCGGTAAGTATATAAGAGATGATCATGGTATCTATGGTACCTACCAAACGCCATGAAACAGCCTTTAAAACAGACACCCTGCGACTGTTTGATGCCGGTTTTAATTTTTGTGTTTTGAGCAAATCGAGTATCATAATAATGGTAATAGGCTACAAATATACCATTAATCTATCGATTTAGTAGATTTTAAAGTGATTTTTTAGCCTTCCGCAGAAAGATCGGCCAGTGTTTTTTTCTCTAACACACTGAGCATACTGTCTCTAAGCTCCACCATAACCCTGTTTAGCGAGCATGCTTCTTCTGTTTTACAGTCACTACATTTCTCGTAAAAATGCAGGCTCACACACGGCAGCGGTGCTATGGGGCCTTCCAGTATCCGCATCAGCGCGGCAATTGTAATCTGCTCCGGATCTTTCAGCAGGTAGTATCCTCCGCCCTTCCCTTTTTTAGAACCGAGAAAACCGGAATTCTTTAATTGCAACAATATAATCTCCAGAAATTTCTTGGAAATATTTTCACTTTCGGCAATTTCGGATATCAATACCGGTTTATTATCTTCTTTTCTGGTCATATACACCAGTGCTTTCAGCCCGTATTTGGTTTTTTTTGATAACATAGTTTGAAAAACTGCCCTTAAAAGTTCTACCTCTTATCTACTATAGGTAAGCCCTGCTCTAATATAACGATTATTTTTGTGACGGGTCTTTTTCCAGGAATATCTCCGCCATCATACATCTGGCACTTCCTCCGCCGCAAGCTTCTATGACATCCAGCGAAACAGAGAGAATTTCACAATACTTCGTTATGGCCATAATCTGTCCGTCTGTCAGACAAGAATATGCGGCAGCACTCATAACCAGGAATTTCTTTCCGTCTTTTCCTGCAACCTGCAACATATTACCTGCAAAACTATTTACCTGTGCTTCCGTAATACGTATGATCTCTTTTTCGTCTTCCTTTAAATGCCTTACCAGATTTTTAGCTTCTTTCTTGTCATCGACTGCATCGAGACATACCACGGCAAAATCTTCGGCTATACACATCATCACATTAGTATGATAGATGACCTTTCGTTCTCCTTCCACCGTCTGATATGCTGTAAAAATTACCGGAGTATATTCGAAATTCTCACAGAACTCGATAAACAGCTCTTCATCCGCTCGGGGAGAAAGTGCACAGTACGCTTTGCGGTTTACCCTGTCCAGAACCATACTTCCGGTGCCTTCCAGAAACACGCCGTCTTCTTCCGCCTCTGTATAATCGACAATAGTCTCTATACGGAATCCTTGCTCTTCGACCATATCCAGGACTTCTTCGCGTCGTTCCAGTCTCCGGTTTTCGGCAAACATCGGATATAAAGCTACCGTAGCATCGGTATGAAAAGATATCCAGTTGTTGGGAAATACAGCATCGGGGGTATCCGGTTCTTTGCTATCCTCCACAACGATGACGGAAATTCCCGCATCTCTGAGCTTCTCCACAAAGGCATCAAACTCTTTCAATGCCCTGGCCTGAACAGTTTCCGGTAAAAGACCGTCCAGTACTTTCTGGTAATAATTGTTTACTGCGGTCTGTTCGTTCATCCGAAAATTTACCGGACGGATCATCAAAACCGTATCGGTTATCTGCTTGTTTATCATTATTCGCGTATTAATGGCATGGTTGAACATCGGAAAAGCCCTTCCTGTTTGGCGATCTCGGCATAAGCGACTTCCTCTACGGTAAAACCGTTTTCCCTGAGCCAGTGATTAAGCCTGGTAAAATTACGCTCGGAAACTACGACATCGGCAGCTATGGAAAAGACATTCGAAAACATATAATACATTTCGTCTCGTGTGATGTGAAAGAGATTCTCCTTTCCGAACAACCCGACGAGATCATTGTAATCTTCTTCGTTTCGAAATCCGCCTTTGTAAATAATCCCTTTATCTCTCCCGACGGGCTGAAAACAGCAGTCGAGATGCAGGGCATTATCTCTTGCTTCCGTACGGGACTTGACCAGATCAAATGCCTTCACTTCTTTATTCGGAAACAAATCGCGAAGAAAATGAACGCCATGCATATTGGTCCGTGCCGTAATCTGCTCCGGGTAATCATCGCCTTTATAGGTTCCGACAAAAATATGATCGTTCCACAGCATGACATCCCCTCCTTCTATGTGTACTTCTTCAGGCGGTGTGATTATTTTATCCGGAGCGATTTTTTCCATCACATAGCCAATGGCATTCAATTCCTTCTCACGGTCTGGAAGAATGTTTGATTTTATGAAGAGATCATCGACCACAAATGCAATATCTCTTGCAAATATCTGGTTGTAATCCGCAATAACTTCGGGGCGAAAAACCTCTACCTCATATTTTTTCAATACGCCTGCAAATGCTTCCATTTCCGTTACCATATCCTGCTCTTTCGGATAGGTCCCCGCCAGGATGTGCTCAAGAGATTTAGGATCGTAAGTTTCCTCCGGTTTCGGCACCGGGCCATTATTTCTGGCGGTACCGAGCACCAGAGCTCTTAACCTGGAAGTTTCGTCTTTAACGTTAAGATGCAACATAAAGATTATGATTTGTTACAAATATAAAAAGTAGAGACACACAAAAGTGCACCTCTACTTTATTTTTTGTTTTGGGAATATGGTTATTACCGCTTGCTTATATCAACAAAAGCACGTTGATTTTCCCCGATATATACCTGTCTCGGTCTTCCGATAGGTTCGTTTCTCAAACGCATTTCCCTCCATTGCGCTATCCATCCGGGTAGTCTTCCCATGGCGAACATTACCGTGAACATTTCGGTAGGTATGTTAAGAGCTCTGTAGATAATTCCGGAATAGAAGTCTACGTTAGGGTACAACTTCCGGTCTACGAAATACTGATCTTCCAGTGCTTCCTTTTCCAATCCTTTGGCAATATCGAGAACGGGATCAACGATTCCGAGGTTTCCGAGAACATCATCGGCTGCTTTTTTGATAATTCGTGCACGGGGATCGAAGTTTTTGTACACCCTGTGACCAAATCCCATCAAGCGGAACGGATCATTTTTATCTTTGGCTTTTGCCATATATTTTTTGGTATCTCCTCCATCGGCTTTAATACCTTCCAGCATTTCAATCACTGCCTGGTTAGCTCCACCGTGAAGTGGTCCCCACAAGGCCGAGATCCCTGCAGAAATGGAAGCAAACAATCCGGCATGAGAAGAACCTACGATACGCACGGTAGATGTAGAACAATTCTGTTCGTGATCGGCGTGCAATATGAGCAGCTTATCCAGTGCATTGATAGTAATATCATTTTTCTTGTATTCCTTGTTAGGTCTTTTGAACATCATTTTGGCGATGTTTTCCACATACCCCAGGGTATCATCCCCGTAATCCAGAGGAAGCCCCTCTTTCTTGCGCAATGTCCATGCTACCAGAACAGGGAATTTAGCCATTAGTTTTACAATGGCTTTATACATATCCTCCTCTGAAGATACATTTACCGAAGAAGGGTTAAATGCGATAAGAGCACTGGTTAAAGACGCCAGAACTCCCATGGGGTGAGCAGACTTCGGAAAGCTGTCGAGAATTTTTTTCATCTCCTCGTCAACCACAGCCTGGTCTCTTATATCGTCATGGAATTTATCCAGTTGACTTTGTGTGGGCAACTCGCCAAAAATCAAAAGATATGCAACCTCAAGGAAATCGGCTTTTTCGGCCAGTTCTTCGATGGTATAACCGCGATAGCGAAGAATCCCCTTTTCCCCGTCCAAATAGGTAATAGCACTTTCACAAGACCCGGTATTCTTGTATCCGGGATCGAGCGTGATGATCCCGCTGTTTGCCCGGAGTGTCTTGATATCTATGGCTATTTCATCTTCAGTCCCTATGGTTACTGGAAACTCATATTTCTCACCGTTATACTCTAAGGTAGCAGTTTTTGACATAATAATTCTATAGATTTTAGATTTACTTATTCCCTCATTTCCGTTCTTCGGCAGATCTCTGAAAAACAGAAGCGAACGAGAGTTGCGAAAATACAAAATAATGTGTTAATATAAGGTTAATTACCACTATTTTTGCTTGTTGAGACGCCTGAAAAGCGGTTATCTGACAAAGATCTTTCTACAGGTTAATATTATCAATCCTCAGAATTACATCGACAAATATAAACCCCTTCGCTCTTCGAGACCACAGCAATTAGACTTTCCATATCCGACCGAGAAAACCCCCGAAAAAGAAAAGCTCCGGAAGGTGAACTCCGGAGCTTTGTATTAACTTGCGAAAAAGGAATGCCCTATTTTACCTTAAAGGCTTTTTCTTTGGGGTAGTAGGCTACATCTTCCAATTCTTCTTCGATACGCAGTAACTGGTTGTATTTGGCCATACGATCGCTTCGTGAAGCCGAACCTGTTTTGATCTGACCTGTGTTCAAAGCCACAGCAAGGTCTGCAATCGTATTATCTTCGGTCTCACCGGAACGGTGCGACATTACGGAAGTATATCCTGCATTATGGGCCATATTTACGGCAGCGATGGTTTCGGTCAGGGTACCTATCTGGTTTACCTTGATAAGAATGGAATTGGCTATACCGTTCTCTATACCACGGGAAAGGCGCTCCACGTTAGTAACAAACAGGTCATCACCTACCAGCTGTACCTTATCCCCTATCTTTTCGGTGAGGTATTTCCATCCTTCCCAGTCGTTCTCGTCCATCCCGTCCTCAATAGAGATGATAGGGTATTTACCGGCGAGTTCGGCCAGATAATCTGCCTGCTCGTGAGACGTTCTGACTTTCCCTTTATCACCTTCAAATTTGGTGTAATCGTATTTTCCGTCAACATAGAACTCGGCAGAAGCACAATCCAGGGCTATCTTCACATCATCACCGGCTTTGTAACCTGCTTTTTCGATAGCTTTGATGATAGTCTCCAGAGCATCTTCGGTTCCGTCGAGGGTAGGTGCAAATCCTCCTTCGTCTCCTACTGCTGTACTAAGCCCTCTGTCGTGCAATACTTTTTTGAGGTTGTGGAAGATCTCTGTTCCCATTTGCATGGCATGTGTAAAGTTCTCTGCTTTTACAGGCATGATCATGAACTCCTGGAACGCGATAGGGGCATCGGAGTGAGACCCTCCGTTTATAATATTCATCATCGGTACGGGAAGCGTATTGGCACTTACCCCACCAACGTAACGATACAAAGGCATACCAAGTTCGTTTGCTGCAGCTTTTGCCACGGCAAGAGATACTCCGAGTATAGCATTAGCCCCAAGTTTGGACTTGTTTGACGTACCGTCGAGCGCTATCATTTTCTTATCGATAGCATTCTGCTCGAAAACAGACGTTCCTACAAGTTCCTCGGCAAGAATGTTATTGACATTATCTACGGCTTTAGACACTCCTTTACCCATATAGGAAGAACCACCATCTCTGAGCTCAACAGCTTCATGCTCTCCTGTAGATGCTCCGGAAGGAACGGCTGCCCTACCTAAAATTCCACTTTCGGTAACAACATCGACCTCTACGGTGGGGTTACCTCTTGAATCTAATATCTGCCTTGCGTGAACACTAATAATTATACTCATAATATTGCTTTGTTATATTCTTTTTCTTTTTCGTTATAATTGGCTTGTCAACTACGATCAGTTCAACTATTTACCGCATTCTTCCCTGAGATCATTTCCACAAACTGGTCAAACAGATACGATGCATCGTGTGGTCCCGGGCTCGCCTCGGGATGGTATTGTACGGAAAAACAGTTTTTGTTCTTAATACGGATACCTGCAACAGTATCGTCATTGAGATGTACATGGGTGATTTCCACACCTGCGTGATTTTCGACTTCTTCCCTGTTTACGGCAAATCCGTGATTCTGTGATGTGATCTCTCCTTTTCCGGAAAGCAGGTTCTTCACAGGATGATTGATTCCGCGGTGTCCGTTATGCATTTTATACGTAGAAATCCCCTGAGACAATGCAATAACCTGATGTCCGAGACAAATACCAAAAAGCGGCAGATCTTCTGCTATAATCTTTTTAGCTACATCTATAGCACTCTCCAGGGGTTCCGGGTCACCAGGCCCGTTGGAAAGGAAATATCCGTCCGGGTTCCATGCTTTCAGTTCTTCGAAAGTAGCATCATAGGGGAACACTTTGATATAGGCATCCCTTTTGGCAAGATTCCGAAGAATATTTTTTTTGATACCGAGATCCAGTGCCGCAACCTTATAGGTAGCATCAGGATTTCCGAAGAAATAGGGCTCTTTGGCCGATACTCTGGAAGACAATTCCAATCCTTTCATGTCCGGAACTTCTGCAAGTTTTGCTTTCAATTCCTCTATACGATCGACCTCCGTAGAAATTACGGCATTCATAGCTCCGTTATCACGTATATAACTTACCAGCGCTCTGGTATCGACATCGGAAATAGCGAAAAGGTTATTTTCATCGAGAAAATCCTTTAACGACCCATCGGCATCGACACGGGAGTAATTATAGCTGAAGTTTTTACAAACAAGCCCCGCTATTTTCACCGAATCCGATTCTACTTCATCGGCATTTACACCATAATTACCGATGTGCGCGTTGGTTGTTACCATGATCTGGCCGAAGTAGGAAGGATCCGTAAAGATCTCCTGGTACCCCGTCATACCGGTATTAAAACACACTTCTCCGAAAGCAGTTCCTTCTTTACCTACTGCTTTTCCATAAAAAATGGTCCCATCCGCGAGGATAATGACCGCTTTCTTTCTCGATTGATACTTCATGTAAGGATAAGTATTTTAAATAAATTCTCTGAAGTCCTTTTTGATATAAGACCCTTTGATATTACCACCCATACAGGGTAACAGTAAGATCGTGTCATTCCGGACATTCCGAAGAATTTTAAAAAGTTTTACAAAATAACATAAAAAAAAGGATAAACTAAAATGTTTATCCTTTTGATATGTAATGATTTCGTTATCATTTGTTATTCCTCCGATGCAGGTTTCTTATCTTCTCCTTCGGCAGATTTTTCAGCTTTCGTTTCCTTTTTGGGAGCTTCTGCTTTTTTCTCTTCTTTTACGGGAGCTTCAGCAACCGCATCGTCCTGAGCCTTCTTGCTACGACCTCTTCGGGTAGTCTTTTTCTTGCTACCTTTTCCTGTATCGTAAGTTTCGTTGTAATCAACGAGCTCGATAAGCGCCATATCCGCGTTATCCCCGAGACGGTTACCTAATTTGATAATCCGCGTATATCCTCCCGGACGATCTGCAACTTTTACCGCAACATCCCTGAAAAGTTCGCTGACAGCTTCCTTACTTCTAAGTCTGCTGAAAACTATTCTTCGGTTGTGTGTAGTATCTTCTTTTGATTTTGTTACCAGAGGCTCGATGAACTGCTTCAACGCTTTTGCCTTGGCTACGGTAGTGTTGATACGCTTGTGTTCTATTAAAGAGCACGCCATATTCGCCAACATAGCCTTTCGGTGTGCTGATTTCCTCCCTAAATGGTTTATTTTCTTTCCGTGTCTCATCTTAATTCCCTATTGTTCTTTTCCGGAAATGTACTCCCTGTGAAGGGAATACATTCGAAAAAGGAAAAGATTAATCTTTATCTAATTTATATTTTGACAAATCCATTCCGAAGCTCAGCCCTTTCACGCTTACCAGTTCTTCCAGTTCAGTCAGGGACTTTTTACCGAAGTTTCGGAATTTCATTAAATCGTTTTTATTAAAGGATACGAGGTCACCCAGTGTATCCACCTCGGCAGCTTTCAGACAGTTCAATGCACGTACGGACAAATCCATATCCACCAGTTTGGTCTTCAGTAATTGTCTCATGTGCAGAGACTCTTCATCATAAGTTTCCGTCTGTGCGATCTCATCGGCTTCGAGCGTTATCCGCTCATCGGAGAACAACATGAAGTGGTGTATGAGTATCTTGGCCGCCTCAGTAAGGGCATCTTTAGGATGAATGGAACCATCGGTGATAATTTCAAAAACCAGCTTTTCATAATCCGTCTTCTGTTCTACACGATAGTTCTCAATGCTGTATTTTACGTTCTTTATCGGAGTAAAGATAGAGTCTGTAAAAATAGTCCCAATAGGCGCGTTTGGCTTCTTGTTTTCTTCAGCAGGAACATATCCTCTTCCTTTCTCTATGGTAAGTTCCAGGTTGATATTCACACTGGATTCCATATTACAGATAACCAGATCCGGGTTCAATACCTGAAAACCGGAAATGAATTTCTGGAAGTCACCTGCTGTCAATTGCTCCTTACCGGTCACTGAAACCGAAACAGTTTCGTTATCCACATCCTCGATCTGCCTTTTAAAGCGGATCTGTTTGAGGTTCAGGATAATTTCTGTGACGTCTTCCACCACACCGGATATTGTAGAGAATTCGTGCTCCACGCCTTCTATTTTTACCGATGTAATAGCAAAACCGTCCAAAGAAGCCAGCAAGACTCTTCGCAATGCGTTACCAACGGTCAATCCGTATCCGGGTTCCAAAGGGCGAAATTCAAATTTCCCTTCGAAATCGGAGGAATCGATCATTATAACTTTATCGGGCTTTTGAAAATTAAATATTGCCATAATACGACAGCTGTCTGATTATTATTTAGAGTATAACTCGACGATTAATTGTTCTTTGATGTTTTCCGGGATCTGAATTCGCTCCGGAACAGCAACAAAAGAACCTTCTTTTTTCTCGGAATTCCAAGTAATCCATTCGTAAACACTGGAACTGTTTGCCAAAGAATTCTCGATCACTTCAAGTGATTTTGACTTTTCGCGAACTCCAACAACATCGCCGGGTTTTAAAGTATAAGAAGGAATGTTTACGATTTCCCCGTTTACGGTAATATGACGGTGCGAAACTAATTGTCTTGCACCTCTTCGGGAAGGTGATACGCCCATTCTGTACACTACGTTATCCAGACGGGACTCACATAATTGTAATAATACCTCACCGGTAACTCCTTTGCTTCGGTTGGCTTTTTCGAACAGGTTTCTGAATTGCTTTTCCAGGATACCATAGGTGTACTTAGCCTTTTGCTTCTCCATCAACTGGATAGCATACTCCGATTTCTTTCCTCGTCTACGGTTGTTACCGTGTTGTCCGGGAGGGTAATTTTTCTTTTCAAAAGATTTGTCATCTCCAAAGATCGGCTCTCCGAATTTTCTTGCGATCTTGGTTTTTGGACCAGTATATCTTGCCATTTCTTAATTTTTTTGAGGATGATTATGAATTAAGGCTTATCCTTCGATAATCGTTAACTATCCCCAGTTGTATAAACGCGTTAATTAACTTAAACTCTTCTTCTTTTGGGAGGACGACATCCGTTGTGTGGCAACGGTGTAACATCGATGATCTCCGTAACTTCTATACCTGCATTGTGGATAGTACGTATAGCAGATTCTCTTCCGTTACCCGGTCCTTTAACATAGACCTTAACTTTTCGGAGACCAGCTTCCTGAGCTATCTTCGCAGCATCTTCTGCAGCTACCTGGGCAGCGTAAGGAGTATTTTTCTTAGATCCTTTGAAACCCATTTTCCCGGCAGATGACCAGGATACCACATCTCCTTTTTTATTCGTAAGGGAAATGATGATATTGTTGAATGATGCAGAAATATGCGCTTCACCTACAGATTCTACAACGACCTTGCGTTTCTTAGAAGTTTTTGTATTTGACTTTGCCATATTACCCTACCTATTATTTAGTTGCTTTCTTCTTGTTAGCAACAGTTTTTCGTTTACCTTTTCTTGTCCTGGAATTATTTTTGGTCCTTTGCCCTCTAAGTGGTAAACCAATTCTGTGACGGATACCTCTGTAGCATCCTATATCCATCAATCGCTTGATGTTAAGCTGTACTTCAGAACGCAATTCCCCCTCGATCTTGAAAGCTCCAACAGCTTCACGAATACGGTTGATTTCGTCATCGGTCCAATCAGACACCTTGGTATTTTCATCTACTTCAGCCTGCGCCAGTATCTCTTTGGCTCTGCTTTTTCCAATACCAAAAATATAGGTTAATGAGATAACCCCTCTTTTATGTTTTGGTACATCTACTCCTGCGATTCTTGCCATAATTACCCTTGTCTTTGTTTAAATCTAGGATTCTTTTTATTAATTACGTACAATCTCCCCTTACGACGCACAATAATGCACTCGGGACTTCTCTTTTTTAATGATGCTCTTACTTTCATGATAATTCAATGTTCGAGTTCGGGATTGCAAAGATAGCTATCTATTCCGAACCATTTAGTATCTATACGTGATTCTTGCTTTAGTAAGGTCATAGGGACTCATTTCCAGCTTTACCTTATCTCCAGGCAACAGTTTTATATAATGCATACGCATTTTTCCGGATATATGAGCAGTAACCACATGACCGTTTTCCAATTCTACACGAAACATTGCATTAGACAATGCTTCGATAATTGTTCCGTCTTGCTCTATTGCTGATTGTTTAGCCATTTAAATACTTCTCAGTTTTGTAACCTGCCTGTACGGGCAGATAAGGTTTATAGATTTATGAGTACCACATGCGGCTCATAATTCGCCTTCCTTATGCCACTACTTTTCTGTTCTTACCTGTTTTCATCAGTCCGTCATAGTGCCTGTTCAGCAGGTACGAATTTACTTGCTGCATGGTATCAATGGCAACTCCGACCATAATGAGCAGCGACGTCCCTCCGTAGAAAAGCGCCCATCCCTGCTGCATACCAACGATTTTAACCACAAACGCAGGCAAAATAGCAATAATTGCCAGGAATATAGATCCGGGAAAAGTGATCAGCGACATGATTTTGTCGAGATAATCACCGGTTTCCTTACCGGGTTTAACCCCCGGAATAAACCCTCCGCTTCGTTTAAGATCGTCAGCCATTTTGTTGGTAGGAACCGTAATGGCGGTGTAAAAATACGTAAAAACTATGATCAGCAATGCAAAGACCAGGTTATACCAGAATCCGAAAATATCCATAAAGGCAGTTTTCACGGATTGCGCAGCCTCAGAATTAGACAATCCTGCAAGCGCTCCCGGAACAAACATAATGGCCTGTGCAAAAATTATGGGCATTACTCCCGAAGCATTAAGCTTAAGGGGAATATACTGTCTTGATCCGAATACATTCTTTTCATAACCGCCTGAAGCTGTTCTTCTGGCATACTGAACCGGGATCTGCCGTGTGGCCATAACCAGCATAATACTTGCAAGGATAACCACAAACCAGATAACAAGCTCAATAAGAATCAGCATCAGACCTCCGTTGTTCTCAGATACTCTCGATGCAAATTCCTGAGCGAAAGACTGAGGTAACCGGGCTATAATCCCCACCATGATGAGCAGTGAAATACCATTACCGATACCTTTATCCGTAATTTTTTCACCGAGCCACATCGCAAAAATTGTTCCGGTTACCAGAATAATAACCGACGGGATGATAAAATCGAGTCCTTTTCCTAAAAGAAAAGCACTGTCCGGTACACCCAGAGCTCCGAGTCCGTACAGATAGGCCGGTGCCTGAACCACACATATTGCTATGGTAAGCCATCGTGTGATCTGGTTAATGGTCTTTCTACCGCTCTCTCCCTCTTTTTGCAGTTTCTGCAGGTAAGGTATTGCTATCCCCATAAGCTGCACCACAATAGATGCAGAAATATAAGGCATAATACCCAAAGCGAAAATGGAAGCGTTGGCAAAAGCCCCTCCCGTAAAAGCATTAAGAATCCCCAATAAACCGGTATCTGTTTTGGTGGACAGTTCCGCTAGTTGTACCGAATCAACACCAGGAAGCACGATCTGTGTACCGAAACGATACACCAGCAGTAACCCGAGGGTTACTACTATTCGGCTCTTCAGCTCTTCTATCTTCCAAATGTTGCTAAGTGTCTCTAAAAATTTCTTCATGGTCGGTTTTTTCTTATAAAGTTACCGCTTCTCCACCTGCCTTTTCAACGGCAGCTTTAGCGCTGGCAGTAAATTTATGAACAGATATTTTCAGCTTTGCCTTCAGTTCTCCACCACCCAGTATTTTTACCAGGTCGGATCTTTTAACTACTCGGTTAGTCACTAAGATATCCATATCCACGGTATCGGTGATAACACCTTTATCTACCATGTCCTGTAAAGTACCAAGGTTGATCCCAACATACTCTTTTCGGTTAATGTTTTTAAAACCGAATTTAGGAACACGTCTTTGAAGGGGCATTTGTCCACCTTCAAAACCGATCTTTTTAGAGTATCCGGAACGAGACTTAGCTCCTTTATGACCTCTTGCAGCGGTACCTCCTTTTCCGGAACCTTCTCCACGGCCAACTCTCTTTCCGTCCTTATGTACTGAACCTTCTGCAGGTTGTAAGTTACTTAAGTTCATACCTATATTGTTAATTAAGCCTCTTCTACAGAAACTAAGTGTTTAACTTTATTTACCATACCAAGGATATTTGGTGTAGCATCGTGTTCTACAACCTGTCCTATTTTCTTCAGACCAAGAGCTTCCAACGTTCTCTTTTGATCCTGAGGACGTTTAATATTACTCTTTACTTGTGTAACTTTGATCTTTCCCATTTCTATCCTTGTTTATCCTTTAAAAACTTTCTCCAGAGAAATTCCACGCTGCGCAGCAATGGTTCCGGCCCCTCTCAGTTGCAACAGTGCATCGAAAGTAGCTTTTACCACATTGTGCGGGTTAGAAGATCCCTGAGACTTAGACAATACATCATGTACTCCTACCGCTTCGAGTACGGAACGAACCGCACCACCTGCGATAACCCCGGTACCGTGAGAAGCAGGCTGGATATACACCCTTGCTCCACCGTATTTACCTTTCTGCTCATGTGGCAACGTTCCCTTGTTCAGGGGGATACGAACCAGGTTCTTTTTAGCATCTTCTACAGCTTTGGAAATAGCATCGGCAACTTCCTTGGATTTTCCAAGGCCGTGACCAACAACTCCGTTCTCATCACCGACTACCACGATAGCAGAAAAACCAAATGCTCTACCACCTTTAGTAACCTTAGTAACTCTCTGTACGCCAACCAGACGGTCCTTCAGTTCCAGCCCGCCGGGTTTTACCAATTCTGCGTTTTTGTATTTCTGATACATAATTTCTTAGAATTTAAGTCCTGCTTCCCTTGCTCCTTCTGCTAATGATTTCACCCTTCCGTGATAAAGATAACCACCTCTGTCAAAAGAAACAGTTTCTATTCCGGATTTCAATGCTTTCTCGGCAATAGCCTTACCTACCAAAGCAGATATTTCTATTTTAGTGCCTTTAGAGTCCGCAATGTCCTTATCTCTGGAAGATGCCGATGCCAGGGTTACTCCCTCAACATCATCCACCAGTTGTGCATAAATCTCTTTATTGCTTCTGAAAACAGCCAGTCTCGGCTTTACAGCAGTTCCGCTGATCACCTTTCTGATTCTGTTTTTTATACGTTGTCTTCTTTCGGTCTTTGATAATGCCATAATACTAATTATTAAGCTGATTTACCTGCTTTTCTTCTCAATTGCTCTCCGACAAACTTGATACCTTTTCCTTTGTAAGGCTCTGGCTTACGGAAAGAACGGATCTTGGCAGCAACCTGGCCTACCAACTGTTTATCGTACGATGTCAGTTTAATAATAGGATTTTTCCCTTTCTCAGAAATGGTTTCCACCTTTACTTCAGGTGCAAGCTCCAAAACGATGTTATGAGAAAAACCAAGAGCAAGATCAAGTTTCTGACCCTGATTGCTGGCTCTGTAACCTACACCAACCAGTTCCAGCTCTTTGGTAAACCCTTCAGAAACCCCAACAACCATATTATAGATCAAAGCACGGTACAGTCCGTGTTTTGCTCTTTGTTCTTTGCTTTCATCGGTAGTTTCCAATATAATCTGTCCATCCTCTTGCTTTACAGCAATGTCTTTAACTTCTTGAGTTAATTCGCCTAATTTACCTTTAACGGTTACGTTGTTCCCTTCTACGGTAACGGTAACCCCGTCAGGTACATTTACTGGACTTTTTCCTATTCTTGACATTTTCTTTGTCTTTATTTGTTAGTAAACGTAACACAACACTTCACCACCCACATTCTCCTGTTTAGCCTGCTTACTGGTCATTACTCCGTGAGAAGTAGAGACAATAGCTACTCCCAGACCATTCAGAACTCTGGGCAGATCGGCAGAACCAACATACTTACGCAACCCGGGTTTACTCACACGTTGTATCTTTTTGATAATGGGCTCCTTGGTAGCTTTATCATATTTCAAAGCTATCTTTATTTTACCCTGCACGGCATTATCCTCGAATTTATAACTCAGGATATATCCCTGATCAAACAAGATCTTGGTTATTTCTTTTTTCAAATTAGAAGCGGGAATCTCCACTACACGGTGACCAGCACTGTTGGCATTCCTGATTCTTGTCAAATAATCTGCTATAGGATCTGTATACATCTGTATTTATTTGCGGTTGCAGTTTTCGGATCTACTCCGAACTTACCACCAGTTAAAAATTTACCAACTTGCTTTTTTAACACCGGGGATCAATCCCTGGTTAGCCATTTCACGGAAAGTTACCCGTGAAATACCGAAAACTCGCATATACCCTTTTGGTCTACCTGTAAGTTTGCAACGGTTGTGTAACCTTACGGGTGAAGCATTTTTAGGTAATTTCTGAAGTGCTTCGAAATCACCGGCTTCCTTAAGAGCCTTACGTTTCTCAGCATACTTATCTACCAGTTTCTGCCTCTTCACCTCACGGGCTTTCATGGATTCTTTTGCCATACTTAATTCTTTTTAAATGGTAATCCCAATTCGGTTAACAATGATTTCGCTTCTTTATCGGTCTCCGCAGAAGTAACAAAGGTAATATCCATACCGGATATTTTATTCACTTTGTCTATATCGATCTCCGGGAAGATAATTTGCTCTGTCACTCCCAGGTTGTAATTTCCTCTACCGTCAAAACCATTGGCCTTGATACCGTTAAAGTCCCTTACCCTTGGCAAAGCACTTGTCACCAATCTATCAAGGAATTCGTACATTCTTTCTCCCCGTAAAGTCACTTTTGCCCCGATAGGCATTCCTTTACGAAGTTTAAAAGATGCAACGTCCTTTTTTGACATGGTTGACACTGCTTTTTGCCCGGTAATCCTGGTAAGCTCATCCACAGCATGGTCAATGAGTTTTTTATCGGCAACAGCAGCTCCGACACCACGGCTAACTACAATCTTTTTTAATTTAGGTACCTGCATTACGTTCTGATACCCGAACTCTTCTGTAAGAGCAGAAACTATTCTGTCCTTATACTCTTGTTTCAATCTCGGAATGTAAGCCATAACTAAATTACTTCATTAGATTTCTTGGAAACTCTCACTTTCTTTCCATCCTTAACTTCATACCCTACTCGTGTTACTTCTTTCGATTTAGGATCGAGCAGCGACAGGTTAGAGATATGAATAGGAGCTTCTTTTTCAACGATTCCTCCCTGAGGGTTGTTAGCACTGGGCTTTTGATGTTTCTTCACCGTATTAACTCCCTCAACGATCGCTTTATTCTTTTCACGATCTACCTTCAGAACCTTACCTTCAGAACCTTTATGATCTCCGGCAATAACCCTTACAGTATCTCCTGATTTTATTTTTAGCTTTGTCATTTTGCTATCTTGTATTACAGCACCTCAGGTGCTAATGATACGATCTTCATAAACTGCTTATCGCGAAGCTCTCTTGCTACAGGACCGAAAACACGTGTACCACGCATTTCACCGGCAGCATTCAGCAACACACAAGCATTGTCATCGAAACGAATGTAAGAACCGTCAGGTCTACGCACCTCTTTCTTGGTACGAACAACTACTGCAGTAGATACTTGTCCTTTCTTAACGTTTCCGTTAGGAGTAGCCTCTTTTACAGTAACTACTATCTTATCACCTACAGAAGCATATCTTCTTTTTGTACCTCCGAGAACACGGATAGTCAGAACCTCTTTGGCTCCGGTATTATCCGCTACTTTTAATCTAGATTCCTGTTGTACCATAATTACTTCGCTCTTTCAATGATTTCAACTAATCTCCAACACTTGGTTCTGCTCAACGGACGAGTCTCCATTATCTTCACAGTATCACCGATGTTGCAATCGTTCTTTTCGTCGTGCGCAACATATTTCTTAGTTTTCAACACGAACTTTCCGTACATAGGGTGTTTTACCCGTTTCACTTCGGAAACGACAATGGATTTCTCCATTTTATTACTGGTTACAACACCTATTCTCTCTTTTCTTAATTTTCTTTTTTCTTCCATCTTAAAGCAGCATAGAATTATTGTAATTCTCTTTTAGTAAGCTCAGTGGCTAATTTCCCAACCGTTCTTCTTGCCTTTCTAAGCTGAAGCGGATTTTCCAGTGGCGTAATAGCATGGGCCATTTTTAAGTCTGCATAATTCTTTTTGAATTCACCGAGCTTTTCCTGTAGCTCAGCAACAGATAATTCTTTAATTTCTGACTGTTTCATAATTCCTCAAGTATTAAGCTGAATAATCCCTCGCCACAATGAATTTTGTTTTCACCGGAAGCTTCTGTGCTGCAAGACGCAATGCTTCTTTCGCAACGTCCAGCGGTACTCCACCGACTTCAAACATAATTCTGCCTGGTTTAACAACTGCAGCCCAGTATTCCACTGCACCTTTACCTTTACCCATACGTACCTCAAGAGGCTTCTTGGTGATCGGTTTATCCGGGAAAATCTTAATCCACAACTGCCCTTCCCTTTTCATATAACGGGTAGCCGCAATACGCGCAGCTTCTATCTGACGCGCTGTAATGAATGAAGAATCCATAGATTTTATACCGAACATTCCGTTTGAAAGCTCATGTCCTCTTTGGGAGTTCCCTTTCATACGTCCCTTCTGCTGCTTGCGATATTTGGTTCTTTTTGGCTGTAACATTTTTCTTTACTTTAAAAAATTACTTTCTGCGACGAGCTTTTTTCGCACCGCCTTTACCGCCTCCTTGTTGCTTTTTGGACATTCCAACAAGCGGAGACAACTCCCTCTTTCCGTAAACCTCGCCTTTCATGATCCACACCTTCACACCCAGCCTACCATAAGTAGTATGAGCTTCAACAAGTGCATAATCGATATCAGCTCTGAAGGTAGACAAAGGAATCCTTCCTTCTTTGTAAGATTCAGAACGCGCCATTTCCGCCCCGTTCAAACGTCCGGAAATTTGCACCTTAACACCTTCTGCATTCATCCTGATTGCAGCTGCAATAGCCATTTTTATAGCTCGTCTGTAGCTGATTCTGCTCTCTATCTGACGTGCAATACTTGCAGCAACGAGATTAGCGTCCAGTTCCGGCCTTTTAATCTCGAAAATGTTAATCTGAACCTCTTTGTCCGTAATTTTCTTAAGCTCTTCTTTCAGCCTGTCTACCTCCTGTCCGCCTTTCCCGATAATAATTCCGGGACGGGCAGTGGTGATAGTAACGGTTACAAGCTTCAGGGTACGCTCAATAATTACTCTTGAAACACTAGCTTTTGACAAACGAGCATGAACATATTTTCTGATCTTATCGTCTTCGGCAATTTTATCGCCGTAGTCCTTACCGCCATACCAGTTAGACTCCCATCCTCTGATAATACCAAGGCGATTTCCGATTGGATTTGTTTTTTGTCCCATTTATCTCCTAGCTTTGTGTGTTATTATTAGCTCCAAGCACCAATGTTACGTGATTGGAACGTTTTCTTATCCTGTGCGCACGACCTTGCGGTGCAGGACGAAGCCTTTTCAGCATACTTCCTCCGTCCACACGGATCTCCTTAACAAACAGGTCTGCATCTTCAATGCTTGCATCCTCGTTTTTGGCCTGCCAGTTGGCTATAGCAGACAACAACAGTTTTTCCAAACGACGGGATGCCTCCTTTTGACTAAATTTCAAAATAGCAAGCGCTTTTTCTACTTTTTGTCCCCTTACCAGATCCGCAACAAGACGCATCTTTCTGGGGGAAGTAGGGCAGTTATTCAACTTTGCAAATGCTAATTCTTTCTTAGCTGCTTTGATTTGCTCTGCTCTTTCTCTTTTGCGAACTCCCATAGCTTCCTATTATTTTTTTCCTTTATTTTTCGCACCGGCGTGACCTCGGAAAGATCGTGTCGGTGAAAATTCTCCTAATTTATGTCCCACCATGTTTTCTGTAACATATACAGGAACAAACTGACGACCATTATGAACAGCTATAGTCTGACCAACAAAATCCGGTGTTATCATAGAAGCTCTGGACCAGGTTTTTATAACCGTCTTCTTCCCAGACTCTACATTTTGTTGTACTTTTTTCTCGAGACTATAGTGAACGTAAGGTCCTTTCTTTAACGAACGTGCCATCTGTAATTTCTTTTATTTCTTTCTACGTTCTACAATATACCTATTACTCGCCTTGGTTCTGGAACGGGTTTTAAATCCTTTTGCAGGAATTCCGTTTCTAGACCTCGGATGTCCTCCTGAAGCCCTACCTTCACCACCACCCATCGGGTGATCTATCGGGTTCATAGCCACAGGTCTTGTTCTCGGTCTTCTACCAAGCCATCTGCTTCTACCCGCTTTACCGGATACGATGAGCTGATGATCTGAGTTAGACACTACTCCAACAGTTGCAAAACAAGCACCGAGGATCATCCTGGTTTCACCAGAAGGAAGTTTTACCGTAGCGTACTTCCCTTCTCTCGCCATCAACTGAGCAAAGGCACCGGCACTACGAGCCATTACAGCTCCCTGCCCCGGTCGTAGCTCTATACAAGAAATCACTGTACCCAATGGAAGATCAGACAAAGGCATTGCATTACCGATCTCAGGCGCACTACCAGGACCGGAAACAACTGTCTGACCAACTTTCAAACCGTTTTGAGCTATCACATAACGTTTCTCACCGTCGCTGTACTTCAACAAGGCAATAAACGCCGTTCTGTTCGGATCGTACTGAATAGACTCCACTGTAGCTTCTACACCAACCTTCTCTCTCTTAAAGTCTATAACACGATACTTCCTTTTATGACCACCACCTCTGTAGCGGATAGTCATCTTTCCTTGACTGTTTCTTCCCCCTGACTTTTTTAACGGAGCGAGCAAACTCTTCTCCGGCTTATCAGTAGTAATCGCGTCAAATCCGTTTACTACTCTAAAACGCTGTCCCGGGGTTACCGGTTTTAATTTTCTAACTGACATTTTTGTCTTTCCTTATATATTACTATAAAAATCAATAGTATCTCCTTCCGCCACCTGAACAATAGCTTTCTTATAAGCATTGGTCTTACCGTATTGCATACCGGTTTTAGTGTAGCGTACACTTCTCTTAGGACCGTAATTCATTGTTCGGACTTTCTCTACAGAAACTCCGTAAGCAGCTTCTATAGCATCCTTGATCTCCAGCTTATTAGCCTGGCCGTTTACAATGAAACCATAGCGATTATTCACCTCGCTGTCAGCGGTCACTTTTTCCGTAATTATAGGCTTAATTAACACACTCATGGTCCATTTATTTACTCAAATTCGACTCAATTCCTTCTAAAGCACCCTCAAGAAGCACTACACTGTTTGCGTTGATCACTTTATAAGTGTTTAATTCAGAAGCACTTATAACCTCAGACGCTTTTAAATTGCGTGACGACAAATATACATTTTTATTTGGCTCACCCAATACAAACAGTGTTTTTTTATTCTCTAACCCTAAGGCTTTCAGCACAGAAGTAAAATCTTTGGTCTTTGGAGCATCAAAATTGAAACCTTCCAAAACCACGATCGCCCCTTCTTTTGCTTTTATACTTAAAGCTGATTTCCGAGCCAGGCGTTTTACTCCTTTGTTAAGCTTCTGGGTGTAATCTTTAGGTCTCGGACCAAAAATTCGTCCACCCCCTACAAAAACAGGAGACTTGATACTTCCGGCACGTGCCGTTCCGGTACCCTTCTGCTTTTTGATCTTCCTGGTACTACCAGCGATCTCTCCTCTTTCTTTAGCCTTATGAGTACCCTGACGCTTATTGGCCAGGTAACGCTTTACATCGAGATAAACAGCATGATTGTTTGGCTCTATTCCATAAACAGCATCAGAAAGACTAACCTTTCTACCTGTTTCTTTTCCGTTTATATCTAATACTGCTACTTCCATTACTTCTGAACTATTACGTAAGCGTTTTTATGCCCGGGGACACAACCTTTGATAACGATAAGGTTTTTTTCCGGAACAACTTTCAACACTCGCAGGTTTTCAACTGTTACTCTTTCAGCTCCCATTCTTCCAGCCATGCGCATTCCTTTGAATACACGGGCAGGATAAGATGCCGCACCAATAGATCCGGGCGCTCTGAGACGGTTATGCTGACCGTGAGTAGCCTGACCCACACCGCCAAATCCGTGTCTCTTAACAACACCCTGGAAACCTTTACCTTTAGACGTTCCTGTCACATCTACAAACTCTCCTTCACTGAAGTGCTCTACTGTGATCGTGTCACCTAATTTAAAATCTCCTTCAAAGCCCTGGAACTCGACGATCTGTTTTTTAGGAGAAACACCTGCTTTTTTAAAATGACCTAATTCGGCCTTATTAGCACGTTTTTCTGCCTTGTCATCGAAACCAAGCTGAAGAGCCTCATACCCGTCAACCTCTTTGGTTCTGACTTGGGTAACTACGCAAGGACCTGCCTCAATAACGGTACAAGGAATGTTTTTTCCGTTCTCGTCAAAAATGCTGGTCATGCCAATCTTTTTACCAATTAACCCAGACATACTGATTTTTGTGATTTTAGATTTAAACCCCGGTCCACGAAACTGCATGGAACAAGATCCAAACCCGTTGTTATTAATTAAACTATTGTTTCAAAAAATTCAGGGTTAAAAAACATATTTCAACCCTGAATATATTTTCTATCTCCGTTTTTCCCTTGCGAAACGCTCAGGACATGTCTCCGGAAAAACACGCTTCCGGACTGGAAATCATCACACCTTGATCTCCACTTCAACTCCACTCGGCAATTCGAGTTTCATCAAAGCATCGATAGTCTTGGAAGATGAGCTGTAGATATCGAGTAACCTTTTGTAAGAACTCAACTGAAACTGCTCTCTCGATTTTTTGTTAACGTGAGGTGAACGCAAAACCGTAAACAATTTCTTATGGGTTGGCAACGGAATAGGACCAGTTACCACAGCTCCGGTAGTCTTTACCGTTTTAACGATCTTCTCAGCAGACTTATCAACCAGGTTATGATCGTATGATTTTAATTTTATTCTTATTTTCTGACTCATTTCCGTAAAATTTAAGCTTCAACTCCTTTTGCCTTCTTAATAACCTCTTCAGCTATATTCGCAGGAGTTTCCGCATAATGAGAAAATTCCATAGTAGAAGTTGCTCTACCCGAAGACAGGGTACGAAGCGAGGTTACATAACCAAACATTTCCGAAAGCGGCACCAAAGCTTTGATAACTTTAGCTCCGGCTCTGTCATCCATGTTATTCACCTGTCCGCGACGACGGTTAAGGTCACCCACGATATCACCCATATTCTCTTCAGGAGTAAGGACCTCCAGCTTCATAATAGGCTCCATCAAAACAGCTTTCGCAGCTCTTGCAGCAACTTTATAACCCATTTTCGCAGCCAACTCAAAAGAAAGCGAATCGGAATCCACAGGGTGGAAAGACCCATCCTTCAGAACAATCTTCATCGCATCCATTTCAAATCCGGCCAAAGGACCATTTTTCATAGCTTCCCTGAAGCCCTTCTCTACAGAAGGCACATATTCTTTAGGGATGTTACCACCTTTAATGATGTTAACAAACTCAAGACCGGTTTTTCCTTCTTCGGCAGGCTCCATAGTAAACACGATATCCGCAAATTTACCACGTCCACCGGTTTGTTTCTTATAAACCTCCCTGTGATCTGCAGAAGCCGTGATAGCCTCTTTGTATTCCACCTGGGGCTGACCCTGACTAACCTCCACTTTAAACTCACGTCTCAAACGATCCACGATAATATCCAAGTGAAGCTCTCCCATTCCGGATATAATAGTCTGACCGGAAGCCTCATCGGTTTTCACCTGGAAGGTAGGATCTTCTTCCGCCAGTTTGGAAAGCGCCATACCCAGCTTATCTACGTCTGCCTTGGTTTTTGGCTCTACCGCAATACCGATAACCGGATCAGGGAAGTTCATACTTTCCAACACTATAGGATGCTTCTCATCACACAACGTATCTCCGGTCTTAATTTCCTTAAAACCTACAGCCGCTCCAATATCACCGGCAGAAATAGACTCTATCGCGTTTTGCTTGTTAGAGTGCATCTGATAAATACGGGAAATACGCTCCTTCTTACCGGAACGCGTATTCAAAATATAAGAACCAGCATCCAGTTTCCCCGAATACGCTCTAAAGAACGCCAGACGGCCCACAAAAGGATCTGTCGCGATTTTAAATGCCAAGGCAGCAAAAGGCGCAGTCACTTCCGGTTTTCGAGAAATTTCTTCACCGGTATCCGGGTTGGTACCCACAATAGCATCTTTGTCTACCGGAGAAGGCAAATACCTGCAAACAGCATCCAGCAGAAACTGAACACCCTTGTTCTTAAAGGAAGAACCACACACCATAGGTATGATACTCATATCCATAACAGCAGCACGAAGCGCAGCATGAATTTCATCTTCGGTAATAGAATTCTCATCCTCGAAAAACTTCTCCATCAAACTCTCATCGTACTCGGCAACAGCTTCGATCAACATCGCCCTGTACTCGTCCACTTCCTCTTTCATATCTTCCGGTATAGCCACCACATCAAAGGTAGAACCGAAATTATCCTCATGCCATACAACAGCCCTGTTCTTAACAAGATCGACTATGCCCTTAAAATCAGCTTCCTCACCGATAGGAAGTACGATCGGCACTGCATTAGACCCTAACATCTCCTTTACCTGTTTACAAACATTGAGGAAGTTAGACCCCTGACGATCCATTTTATTAACAAATCCCATTCTCGGGACCTTATAGTTATCAGCAAGTCTCCAGTTAGTTTCAGACTGCGGCTCAACACCGTCTACTGCACTAAATAAAAAAACCAATCCATCAAGAACCCTTAATGATCGGTTTACCTCCACCGTAAAGTCAACGTGACCGGGAGTATCTATAATATTAAAGTGATACGGCTTGGTATCAGGTGTAGGCTGCGCATTTTCCATAGGAAAATTCCAGGTACAGGTTGTAGCTGCCGAAGTAATGGTAATACCACGTTCCTGTTCCTGCTCCATCCAGTCCATAGTAGCCGCCCCGTCGTGCACTTCTCCTACTTTATGACTCACACCGGTATAGAACAAGATACGCTCTGTAGTCGTTGTCTTTCCCGCATCAATATGCGCGGCAATACCGATGTTTCTAGTATATTTTAAATCTCTTGCCATTTTTTATTATGTTCTTAGCGATTAAAATCTAAAGTGAGAGAATGCCTTGTTAGCTTCAGCCATCTTATGCGTATCAACCCTTTTCTTAACAGCCGCACCTTCTTCTTTTGCCGCAGCAAGAATTTCTCCTGCAAGTTTCTGCGCCATAGACTTTTCATTTCGCTTACGAGAGAACCCGATAAGCCATTTCATAGCCATAGACACCTTCCTGTCAGGCCTTATCTGCATAGGGATCTGAAAAGTAGCACCCCCAACACGACGACTCCTCACTTCAACGTGTGGCATCACATTAGACAATGCATCCTTCCAAAGCTCCAAAGCAGATTTATCTTCGTTTTGCTTCTTTTCGTCTACGATATCAATCGCATCGTAAAATATCTTAAACGCTACAGACTTCTTACCATCCCACATCAGGTTATTCACGAAGCGGGTCACCAATTGATCGTTAAATCTTGGATCCGGTAAAAGAGGCCTCTTTTTCGCCTTTCTTTTTCTCATTTCTTTTCTTTAAATTGTATTCGACCTTTTTTATTAATCAAAGACGGAACGCGTCTTCTACACAGCAAGGTTCATCACCTTACTCTCCGCAAAACACCTATTTCTTATCCTTAGGTCGCTTTGCACCGTATTTAGACCTTCTTTGCGTCCTTCCCTGCACACCTGCAGTATCAAGCGCCCCGCGGACAATATGATACCTCACACCAGGCAGGTCTTTTACCCTTCCGCCTCTTACCAATACTATCGAGTGCTCCTGGAGGTTATGTCCTTCTCCCGGGATATAAGCGTTCACCTCATTACCGTTAGTCAAACGTACACGAGCAACTTTACGCATCGCTGAGTTTGGCTTCTTAGGCGTAGTAGTGTAAACACGCGTACAAACCCCTCTTCTTTGAGGACACGAATCCAAAGCAACCGATTTACTCTTCTTGGTAATTCTGGCTCTTCCTTTTCGTACTAATTGTGAAATTGTTGGCATAATTTACTTTACGATAAATGTTTAAATTAAATAAAGCCTCTTTTTAGAGGGTGGCAAAGGTAGAAATATTTTCCAACTATTCAAATCATAAACGATTAATTTTCTTCAAAATAGCCCTATTTCCTATTTTCACCCCCTACACCCAACCCTCTGACCGCTCAATACTTACAAAAAAACCAAATAACCCAACATTCAGTCCGACTCATTTAAAACCTCAGAAAAGCATACGCAAACCACACATTACAACCCGCAGACATTGTTACAAAACCAAGCTTCACCTCTGCATTTCCCGCAAACCCTCACAATCCCGTCTTTTTTTGCATAAAATTCACACCAAACCACTACTTTTCCTGTTAAAATCAGAAAAATTAACGTTACAACCGAAAACCTTTATTTTTACAAATACGATATAAAAATAACTTTTTTAACATAAAACCTTAAAAAAATATTATCTTAAAATAATATTAACGCATCTTTTTATGTTAAAATATAATACTAAGACACACATAACTCCTAAGATATTTCTGTTAATAAATTGTTACCGTTAGGTTTTTTGCACATATTTGGAGCACTAATTCAAAATAATTTTCAAAACATGAGAACAAAACTTAGCGGAATCTTAACGCTTTTTCTGGCGTTAATGGTGCAAATCGGTTTTGCACAGGAAAAGACGATTTCCGGTACGGTTACAGACACCGGCGGTATGCCACTGCCAGGTGCCAACGTCGTCATTAAAGGTACCAGCACGGGTACTCAAACAGATTTCGACGGTAACTTTACCATAAACGCAAGTGAAGGACAAACCCTTCAAATCTCTTATATCGGTATGAAAACTTCCGAAGTAAGAGTTGGATCATCTTCGAACATCGCTGTCCAGCTCGAAGAAGATGCGCAAAGCCTGGATGAAGTCGTTGTTACTGCACTCGGGATTAAGAGAGAGAAAAAATCTCTCGGATACGCTTCTCAGGAAGTAAGTGGAGAGAAGCTGGCTCAGGTTCCGGTTGCAAACATGAGTGATGCCTTAAGTGGTACTGTTGCAGGACTGAACATAACACAATCAGGAACTATGGGTGGTTCTACCAATATAGTCCTGCGAGGTGTGAGTTCATTAGTAGGCAATAACCAGGCGCTGATTGTTATTGACGGAACTCCCATAAACAACGAAACTTTTAACCAAAACGGAATTGGTGATGGCGGTGGAGGTTATGATTATGGTAATGGTCTTTCCGACGTTAATCCAAATGATATCGCAGATGTCAACGTATTAAAAGGCGCTGCTGCAACTGCATTATATGGTTCAAGAGGTATGAATGGTGTTATCATGATTACCACGAAAAAAGGTAGGGCTAATGAAAAAATCGGGGTTCAGTTTAATAGTGCTATTACCGTAGGGACAGTTAATAAAAAAACTCTACCTAAATACCAAAATCAATATGGAGGAGGTTATGGGGGATATTCTTTCTATGATGTAACTGAAAATGGACCAGATATCAATGGTGATGGTATTTTTGATGACAACATTGTTTATACTTATGATGATGCCTCTTTCGGTTCCAGATTTGACCCCAACAAACTGGTCTACAACTGGGATTCGCAGTACCCGCAACTGCCCGGTTATCTTCAACCAACTCCTTTTGTCGCTGGAGCCTCAACACCCAATGACATTTGGGGTACTGCTACTACTTACATGAATTCAGTTTCTTTTAGTGGAGGTGACGATAAGGGAACATTCAGAATGGCATATACCAACTTCCTGCAAGAAGGTGCGCTCCGAAATAGTGATATCACAAGGAACACTATTGACTTTTCAGCAACTTATAATCTTACAGAGAAGCTAAGTGCATTCGGAAACATAACTTATACAAATACTAAGGGACAAGGACGTGTTTATACCGGATATGAAGGCAGGAATCCTATGCAGGGATTCAGACAGTGGTGGAACATGTCTGTGGATATGCAAAAACAAAAAGAAGCTTATTTGGCTACTGGACAAAACATGACATGGAACCTTACAGATTGGGAGTCCCGAAAGGTTGGGTACGCCGATAACCATTATTTTGATCGTGACAATAATTACCAATCGGATAGAAAGAATCGTTTCTTCGGTAATTTCGGATTGAATTATGAGATCAATGACTGGATGAGTTTAATGGGGAGATTTACCTTTGATACGTTTAGTGAGTTGAGAGAAGAAAGAGTGGCAGCAGGCTCATCCTCCGGCATTGGTAGAACTAGCCATGGGGGTGCCGGAGAATATTATTTTATGAACCATACCGTAAGCGAATACAATTACGACATGATTCTTAATATAGATAAAGATCTCAACGAGGATTTAAATCTGAATGCTAATGTCGGTTGGAACTTAAGAGTGAACAAGAGATACGGGAATAGTGCCCAAACCAATGGTGGACTTAAAGTTCCTGGTCTATATTCCATTACAAATACCGCCAATCCTTTAACAGAGGAGGATATGCTGGATCTCAACATAAACAAAAAAGTAGACGGCTTTTTTGGACAGTTTAATTTGGGATGGCGTGATATGGTTTATTTAGGTGGATCTGTTAGAACTGATAGGTCGTCTGCACTTCCGGTTAAAAACAACAGATATTGGTATCCTTCCGGGTCGGTGAGTTTTGTGTTTTCTGAACTTTTAGACTCCAGAGAAACTATTAATTTTGGTAAATTCAGATTTAACTACGCCCGTGTAGGTAATGATACAGATCCTTACCAACTTATGAACACATATGCCTTTGATCCGAGTTTTAACGGCGCATATAGCGCGTCTGCTCCTGCTACCTCAAACAATCCTAATTTGAAATCAGAGACTATGGAAGAGTTCGAGGCAGGACTCGAAATGAATTTCTTTGCTAGCAGATTAAGCTTTGATCTTTCGGTATATCAGCGTAAAACTTTTGATCTTATTACTAATACTGCAGTTTCAGGCTCTAGCGGATTCACAGGTATTTGGGTGAACTCAGGAGATATCGAGAACAAAGGTATTGAAGCCAGAGTTACAGTAGTTCCGGTACAGTCTCAAGATTTCCGATGGGAAATGACGGCTAACTGGGCTAAAAATGAGAATAAAGTGACAAGAATATTCGGTGATAACGAATTCCTTCTGTTAGGCTCGATGTGGAATACAACTGTTGGAGCTCAAATTGGGGAATCTACCGGGACCATAAGAGGCTATGATTTCGTTTACGATGACGCTACCGGGCAAAAAGTTGTTGGAACAGACGGAAAATACCTAGTGGACACCTCTGATTCGCAAGCAGTAATAGGAGATGCTAATCCAGACTGGATTGCAGGTTTGAACAACTCCTTTACTTACAAAAATTTGAATTTAAGCTTTTTGATTGATATTAAGCATGGCGGAGATGTCTATTCACAGGACATGGCCTTTGGTTTAGCCACAGGTTTATATCCGGAAACTGCAGGTCTTAACGAATTGGGGAATCCCAAAAGAGACCCTGTTTCTGCAGGTGGTGGAGTTCTTCTTCCCGGAGTTAAAGAAGATGGGACTACAAATGACATAAGAGCAGATTATTCTACTTATTATAATCCTGATGGTTATTATGGAGGTTCAGGCGGTATAGGTGCTCCAGAAAAAATGCATGTATATGATGCCTCCTATGTTAAGTTAAGGAATATATCTCTGTCGTATAATATGCCCAAAGATTTCTTTGGAGAAAAGTCACCAATTGACAATATGACTCTTTCCCTTATAGGGAGAAACCTATGGATTATACATAAGAATTTGCCGTATGCTGATCCGGAATCAGGAATGTCTGCTGGAAATATAATGGGATTCCAGAATGGATCACATCCGAGCTTTAAAGAAATAGGAGCTAGTCTGAAAATAGAATTCTAAAAAAGAGAAAGACAATGAAAAAAATAATATTCATATTAACGTCAGCTTTGGTGATCTCTGCTTGTTCGGATGATGATTACGCCAGGCTGAATGAAGATCCAAAAAATCCAATATCCGTCCCTGGTAGCTTTCTTTTTACCAGTGGTGTCAAATCGTTGTTTGATCAGATGGGATCTACAAGTGTAAATAATAATATCTTTAGGCTGGTCGCTCAACAGTGGACGGAAACCCAGTATGTGACAGAGACTAATTATGACATTAAGAACAGATCTATACCTTCTGCTCATTGGAATAATATTTATACTGCATTATATGATTTGCAGCAGGCCAGAATATCTGTCCAGGAAGATCCCGACCTGCTAGATGGTGTAAAAGCAAATCAGTCCTCTATTATTACTATAGTAGAGGTTTACGCCTGGCAACAAATGGTAGATACTTTTGGAGATATACCTTACACAGAAGCTCTTCAAGGAACAGAAAACACTGTTGCCGCCTATGATGATGCAGCTACTATTTACGAGGATTTACTGACACGCATCACCGAGGCGTATAATAATTTCAGTACCGGGTCCGAAGGTTTAGATAGCGATTTTATCTATGATGGAGATATCAGTCAATGGCAAAAACTGGCAGCATCGATTAAATTTAAACTCGCTATGCGGCTTTCAGATGTAAATCCATCACTATCCCAACAACATGCAAACGAAGCTATAGGTTGGGGACTAATAACATCAAATAGTGATAATTTCACACTCCCTTACGAACCTAATAACACTAATGCTCATCCATTGTATGCTGATTTGGTATTAAGTGGCAGACAAGATTTTGTTCCGGCAGATACTTTTGTAGATTATTTAAACAATTTGGAAGATCCGCGTAGATCTGTATTTCTAGATGACAACCTAGGGGAAAATACTTATATTGGTGGTGTCTATGGAGCTCTTAACAATTACGCTAATTTCACACATATTGGAGAAGTATTTTATGAACCGGATTTATCTGGTAATTTATTAGATTTTGCCGAAATTTCTTTCTTACTTGCTGAAGCTGCTGAAAGAGGCGGCTATAATGTTGGAGCGAGCGCTGAAGAATATTACACTCAGGGTATTACGGCAAGTATGGAATATTGGGGCTTGAGTTCGGCCGAAATAGATGCGTACCTTATGAGACCAGAAGTTGATTATGCTACTGCACCGGGTACGTGGCAAGAAAAAATTGGTATGCAATTCTGGATCGCCATGTACAACAGAGGCTTTGAAGCCTGGAATGTCTGGAGAAAATTTAGTTCTCCAGAGCTCAGGTTACCGGCGGCTACTGGCAACCCTATCCCTTTAAGATTTACTTATCCAAATAGAGAATATACCCTTAATGAAGCCAATGTTGCCGCTGCAGCTTCCGCAATTGGTGGAGACGAACAGCAAACACCGGTTTTCTGGGATGTTAACTAAAAAAACATTTCCGGTTAATCCACAATAACAGAAAGAGGCCGTCTAAAAAGTTTTAGGCGGTCTTTTTATATTTAGGCTATTTTCTTGCTTTCAACCTACAAGGAGCAAGAGTTGCGTGTTAAAAAGTTAATGAGTTAATAGAAGTTGTGGGATTACGCCCTTAACCCAACCTTTTTAAGATTGTGTGCCATAGCCACAAGCCCTATTTCGGTTTCCACTTTATCCAGTCCTCTGAGCATAAAGCGCTTGAAGCCCATATTCTGCTTTATATTCCCAAAGACAGCCTCCACCTCCCAGCACCTCCTTTTTCGGTGGGCAATGCCCTGTTCTGAGAGCAACAGTGCTTTGGCCTTGGCCTTTAACCGTATTA
>NZ_FPJE01000014.1 GCF_900119185.1 Sinomicrobium oceani
CGATGAAAACCGGGGAACCGTATATTTCGGTACAGGCTCGCCTTCTTCCGATTTTTACGGGGGCAACCGGGAAGGAGAAAACCTGTATGCCAACTGTATCATGGCCCTTGATGCGGCTACCGGGACCCGGAAATGGCATTACCAGACCATTATGCACGACCTGTGGGACCGCGATATCTCCTGCCCGCCCAACCTCACCACGATCACTGTGGCAGGCAGGAAAACGGATGTGGTGGTACAGGCGACCAAGGACGGCCTGGTGTATGTACTGGACCGGGATACGGGCGAACCTGTATTTCCGGTAGAGGAGCGGCCTGTCCCCGTAAAAGGACTTCCCGGGGAACATCCCTGGCCGGTACAGAAATACCCGGTAAAACCTAAACCTTTTGTAAGACAAGTGATTACAGAGGAAGAGCTGACTGATATTTCTGAAAGTGCACACCAGGCCGTTAAGGCGGAGTTTGACACCCTGGAAAGTCGCCATAAGTTTTTACCTCCGAGTGAAAAAGGTACGCTATTAATAGGATATAGTGGCGGCGCGGAATGGGGAGGCAATGCCATAGATGACGAAGGTATTTTATATGTCAATGCCAACGAAGAGCCCTGGGTTGTAAAAATGATTGATGCTAACCGCTTTGATCATAAAAAGGGAATAAGCGAGGGCGAAAAACACTATCTGAAAAACTGTGCCATGTGTCATGGAGCAGACCGAAAGGGCGGAGCCCAGTTTCCGGAACTCTTGCAGCTAAAAGAGCGGATGAAGAAAGAACAGTTCTTGAAACTCGTGCGTAGCGGTTCCGGAAGAATGCCTGCTTTTCCTCATGTATCGGAAACGGAAGTCCGTCAACTTTTGGCATATATCTGGGGAGAAAAGGAAACTTTATCCGTGGAGGAAGCAGAGCATCTCGCACAGGATCGTCAGCAGCAGGATACGGTTTTCGGCTTTCGTCCGCGTTATCTGGTAGCCTCATGGAAGCAATTCAAAGACCCCGAAGGGTACCCGGGTATAAAACCACCCTGGGGGACGCTTACCGCCATCAATCTCCATACCGGGGATCATTTGTGGCAAGTGCCTTTGGGGACATATCCCGAGTTACGTGAGCGGAGTATAGCAACGACCGGAACAGATAATTACGGAGGTCCTGTAGTGACCGCAGGCGGCCTTGTTTTTATAGCTGCTACCAAAGACAGTAAAATAAGGGCTTTCGATAGTTCTGACGGAAAAATATTATGGGAATATGAACTTCCCGAGGCAGGTTTTGCAACACCTGTTACTTATACTGCAAAAGGAAAACAATATATGGTAATTGCAGCCGGAGGAGGGAGAAGAACACCATCGGGAGGGAAGTATATTGCTTTTTCTCTGGATTAAAATTTTAATTGGTTGTTAGGAGTGATACCGGGAGAAGACCATGAATATGCGATCCTTTTCCCGGTTTTCCGGAGAGCTATTAAAACAGAATAGATAACACAAAACAATATGAAAATACAACAGGTATTACCGCTGCTGATCATTTTTTCAATATGCACAACAGCTTGTACTACAACAGATAAAAAGAAGGGAGGAGATCATAATCTTTCGGATAGAGAACTCGTAATAAAAAACAGCAGCATGGCTGTTGAAGCTACGGTTAAACAATTTACCGTAGCCATGGAGAAGCGGGAGTCGTCAATTCTTGCCAAACTGACCTGTGAGGAACTGAGTTACGGACATTCGACCGGAAAAATACAGGACAAGGAACAATTTATAGAGGATCTCGTATATGGCCCCTTTGTGTTCAAGACAATAAAACTCGAAAAACAGACTATAACAGTAAAGGACAGTACGGCCATCGTAAGGCATGTTTTTGTGGCGGATGCCATGGATAATGATACACCGGTCAAAGTTCGTATAGGAAATATACTGGTACTGGTCCTTAGCAACGGGAAATGGATGTTACTGGCCAGACAGGCATATAAACTCTGATGATATGATAAAAACAAAAAAAATATACAATATAATACTGGTACTGTCCGGTTTATTCTTGTTGTCCTTTGTGGTGTGTCTTTTTACCGGGTATGTCGCAAAGGCAGGTCCTCTGCTGACTATTTTTTTTATACTTCTGGCTATAAGTTTTTATGGTTATATGCAGCTTCGCAGCTATGTCTATACCGTAATGATATTTGCTGCCGTTTCCCTGGCTATGTATTATCCGGAATATTTTCTTGAAGTGAATGGTTTCAAACTGACCGGATTGATCACTCCGCTCATACAGGTTATTATGTTTGGAATGGGAACATCTATGAGTGCCGGGGATTTTTTGGCTGTGGCCAAAGAACCTAAAGGGGTTTTTGTCGGAGTCACCGCACAATTTATTATTATGCCTTTATCGGGATATCTGCTGGCTCTGATAAGCGGATTTCCCGGAGAAATTGCGGCGGGAATAGTTCTTATAGGTTGTTCTCCGAGTGGCATGGCTTCTAATGTGATGGCATATCTTGCACGGGCAAATCTGGCATTATCACTGACCATAACCTCAATAGCTACGCTGGTGGCGCCTTTTCTGACACCTCTACTAATGAAGATGCTTGCAGGAGAATTTATAGCGATTGATGTATTAACTATGATGTGGGGTATCGTGAAAATGATTATTATCCCGATTGGCGCCGGACTTATTTTTAATAAGCTGATCCGGGGGAAGTCGACCTGGATAGATAAGGTGATGCCAATAGTTTCTATGGCAGGAATAGCGCTGATTATTGTTGTAATTACCGCAGCCGGAAGAGATAGTTTACTGGATATAGGACTCCTGCTTATATTGCTGGTACTTATTCACAACATTTTCGGGTATACCATGGGATATTGGTACGGTAGGTTTTTCCGTTTATCGGAAAAAGACTGTCGTACTATTGCCATAGAAGTAGGAATGCAGAATGGCGGGCTGGCTTCCGCGATTGCAAATAATCTCGGTAAAATTGCGACCATGGGGCTTGCCCCCGCAATTTTCGGACCGCTTATGAATGTTACCGGATCTGTCCTTGCTTCATTCTGGCATAAAAGGCCTATACCCGAAAAGAGCAGCGTTGAAGCACAAGGAAAAATATAGCGTATATCTTTACTACAGCTGGCAACCTCTTGCAATTAAACAATGTAACCTAAGTTACCCTGTACAAAATATTTATGCATTACTTTTATATTAAAATTAGAAGTGATGGAAATAAAACAATTTCAGGATAAACCCCTGGCTCATTATTCGTATGCCATTGTGAGCGATGGTAAGATGGCTCTGGTAGACCCCGCGCGCGATCCTAAGCCATACTACGAGTATGCCCGTGAGCGGGAGGCCAAAATAGTGGTAGTTTTCGAAACACATCCTCATGCCGATTTTATAAGCAGTCATTTGCAAATACATAAAGAGACCGGGGCTGCTATTTATACCAGCAAACTGGTGGGAGCCGGTTATCCGCATACGAATTTTGATGAGGGTGATACGCTTCAAATGGGAAAGATAAGATTCAGCGCGCTGAATACCCCCGGGCATTCCCCGGATAGTATCACTGTTATTGCAGAAGAAAGCGGGGAGTACGCTATGTTCTCCGGGGACACTTTGTTTATTGGAGATGTAGGACGTCCGGATCTGAGAGAACATGCGGGGAATATGAAGGCCAAGAGGGAAGCTTTGGCCAGAAATATGTATCATACCATACACGGTAAATTTAATGACCTTCCGGATGAAACCATCGTGTATCCTGCACACGGAGCCGGATCGTTATGTGGTAAAAACCTGAGTAGTGCGGCATCGAGTACACTGGGTAACGAAAGAATGGGAAACTGGGCTTTTAAAACAACGGAAGAAGATATTTTTGTAAAGACGATACTGAAAGATCAGCCCTTTATACCGGGATATTTCGGCTATGATGTGGAAATCAACAGGAACGGAGCAGATATTTCGGAAAGTGCTATTGCCGGTGTCCGCCGTTTCCTCGACCCCAGGATCACGGATGCTTTTACTTTTGTCGATGTACGGGATGAAAAAATATTCAAATCCGGGCATTTTCCCGGAAGTATCAATATTATGGCCCGAAACGGGGAAGATAAGTTCGAGACCTGGCTGGGGAGTATCATAAAACCCGGAGAACCCTTTTACCTTGTGCTTCCCGATGTAAACAGCCAGCAGCAGATTATGGAACGGGTTTCGAAAATAGGTTATGAGAAGCAAGTGGTCGCCGTCATCATCCCGGTGACCGAAAGCCTGCAGGCTTCCGGTAAGTTCGATTATGAAGCCTTCCGGGAAAATCCGTCGGACTATACCATAGTGGACATCCGGAACGTTTCGGAGTTCGAAGAGAACCGCTTCTTTTCACATGCCGTAAACATTCCGTTGCCCGAACTCCGCGGCCGCATCAAGGAAATTCCTGCCGGAAAGCCGGTAGTCGTACATTGTGCCGGAGGATACCGCAGTGCTGCCGGAAGCAGTATTGTCAACGAAAAAATGAAAGATACTCCGGTGTATGATCTGGGAGACCATATCGGGGATTTTAAAAAATAAAAAGGAAGAGGCGGTATTCCGGGAATTGGTATTCACGATTCCCGGAATTTGCTTTTACGATTTGTGATACCGATGATCATATACCGGGTTTTAACAAAGAGTTAAGTGTTACAGGGTTGTGATGAAAAATAAAAAGTATTACTATTGTAGACTATGAAAGCAAGACAACAACAGGATAAGTTAAATATGCGACAGTTCTTTTTTATTGCTGTGGCGTTGTGCTGTGTTGTCTTTTCTTCCTGCACGGTAAAATCCGGAATAAAAAATGTCCTGGGGTATGGTCATACTACGGAAAAAGTCAATATACCGGAAAGACCCAATAAGGTGTTTACCGGGGGTTTCACGGAAGCTTGTTCCCATCAGGCAGTCCCGGACTATTCGGTGACAGGGCAGGAGCAATCCGGACTTTCATTACATGCCGCAGCCGTATTTGTATGTTGCGCGTTGCTTACATTTCTTTTTGGAGAAAATCTTTTCGGGACACTTCAGGTACATCCCGGATATTCCACGCATCGTATAGCCGGTGCCACCCCCATCTTCATCAGGCACCGAAAACTGATCATATAGGATAATACAATTTCATTTTAGGCCTTTTCCTTCCGGGATAGGCGTTGTGTTATAGTATGTATAATCACGTACCGGATCTGTCGCTATCCGGTATCAATCCTGTTTTTAATATGATCAGATTACTTCTGTCGGTCGCGTATATTTCATGGCTGACACTGCTCGCACCGCAGCTTGGTGCACAATCCCGGCAACCAACGCTCGGGGAATTATGGTATGATGTGGAAAGGGGCTATTCCGGAATTGCCGCCAGTGAAGCTGCAATAACATCTGCATTATCAAATGAGCGTGCTGTAAAGAGTGAAGCCTTGCCGCAAGCCAGAATTCAGCTGCAAAATACTTTCAGTACTTACGATGGGCGCAACGGAGCCTTTTTTCCGCAGCCCGGGTTTTTTAACGTAAGTGGTAATATGCTGCATACCGGGGAAGCTTCGGTCATCGCAAATACATTTGCTTCTGCAACAATAGAATGGGAACTTTTTGCTTTTGGAAAACAACATAAGAGAAAACTGGCAGCTTCTGAAATGTCCGCCCGGTATAGCCTTGAAAAGGAAGCTTATGTACTCCGGTTAAAAAAAGAATTTTCTGTACGTTACATCAAATTATTATATACCGAATCAAAACGGATATGGGCAGCGAAAAATGCGCGGCGTCTTGGAGAGATCGGAGTTACTGCAGCAAGTCTTGCCCGCGCGGGAATAAAACCCGAAGCCGATAGTCTCCTTGCCCGTTCGTCTTATTTACAGGCCATGGCCGAACAGGATAAATGGCTTGGAAACCGTAACGCCTCACTGGAAAAATTTCGTGAATTTTATAGAAATGCCAAACCTGATTTGCTCTTTTCAGAACGTCGTTTTGCCCATCCTCCTCTGATGGAAAACGAAAGAGTGCGCATGGATAAAATGCATCCTTTCACCGAAGTATTACGCAAAAAGTCTTCTTACTATAAAATAAAAGGTACGGCGGAAACAAGGTCCGGACTGCCTTCCGTAAAATTTCTGGGAGGATTTGCATATCGCGGCTCGGGGATCGATGCGGATGGCAACGTATCCGGAAACTGGGCGGATGGTTTTTCCAATACTGCGGATAACTTCATAGTCGGTATAGGTATTACATGGGATCTTACCGGGATGCGAACCTACCGTGAGAAGGGCAGGATGTGGAATTACAAAGCCCGGGAACATCAAATGTTACAGCAACAGGCAGAGGAGGCCCTTCGTGCCGGATACGCCGCCACATTAAGTAAAAGAACCGAGCAGCAAAAGCAACTGCGGAAAACGGAACAGGCATTGAAAAATGCCGGACAGGCGTATGAAATGTATATGGCCCGGTACCGCAGCGGACTTATCAGCCTGACTGAGCTTTTACAGATCAGAATGCTTCTGGAACAGGCCGAAAACAGTCATATAGAAGCTGTACAGGAATACTGGATGCAGGTAGCGGAGCAAGCGGAACTCACCGCGGATTTTGATTTTTTGTTTAATTCCCTTTAAGTATCTGTTATGAATTTAATACGTTTTGCCCTGAGAAAACCTGTTGCGGTTATGGTGTTTGTAGCCGCTATCGGCTTTTTCTCCTATAACGCTATCCGGAATATTAATGTAGATATATTCCCGGAAGTTGAGTTGCCGGCCATATATATAGCCATGCCTTATGGGGGGCTTTCGCCTTCGCACATGGATGGCTTTATGGCCAACGAATTTCAGAAAGTCCTGCTGTTTGTCAGTGGAGTAAGAGATATAGATTTTAAAAGTGTACAGGGGCTTTCGCTCATGAAACTCACTTTCTATCCCGGTACGGATATGGCGCAGGCGGCGGGGGAAGTGTCTACCCAGGTTTCCCGGGCCATGGGTTTTTTACCACCCGGTGCCGTCCCTCCTATGGTAGTAAGGTTTGACGGTAGTTCGTTGCCTGTGGGACAGTTGGTCTTTGAAAGTCCGGAACGTTCCATAACCGAATTACAGAACCTGGCCGTAACAAGAGTCCGCCCGATGTTTGTCCGGATACCCGGTATAACTGCTCCTGCGCCTTTCGGAGGAAATGTCAGAACCATTGTCGTAAACATCGATCCGCACGCCATGCAGGCCAACGGGTTGAGCCCGGAAGAAATTACAAAGGCTGTAACGATGAACAGCTATCCTTCACCGGCCGGAAATATACGTATAGGAGAGGAAAACCTTATGGCTCCGGTAAATACGATAGCCAGAGATCCCGAAATGTTTTTGAACACGCCGGTAAAAACAAAAGACGGCCGGACCGTATATATAAGAGATGTAGCGCGTGTGGAAGATGCGGCCGATCAGACTGTCGGGTACGCGCTGGTCAACGGAAAGCGTTCGGTATATCTGCCTATCATCAAAAAAGCAGACGCCTCTACGCTGGAAGCCGTAAAGAACCTCAAGGCTTCCTTACCGATGCTGAAAGATCAACTGCCTGAAGATGTGGATATCCGTTACGAATTCGATCAATCAACCTACATCGAACGGTCGCTGTCCAACCTGGTGCATGAAGGGGGCCTTGGGGCTTTGTTTACAGGGATAATGATAGTGTTGTTTCTGGGAGATATTCGTGGCGCCCTGATAGTGGTGCTTACCATACCCATTGCCATACTGTCTGCCATATCTGTTTTGTATATGGCCGGATATACCATTAATATCATGACACTCAGTGGTCTTGCCCTTTCTATCGGAATCCTGGTCGATGAAGCTACGGTAACCATTGAGAACATCCATCAGCACATGGAAGAAGGGAAGAAAAAGCAAAGAGCCATACTCGATGCCCTGCTGGAAATATCCGTTCCGAAACTGCTTATCTTGTTGTGTATCCTTGCCGTACTTACTCCGGCTTTTATAATGACCGGAATTCCTAAGGATATGTTTCTGCCGTTATCCATGGCTGTGGCTTTTGCCATGGTAGCATCCTTTTTGGCATCCCAGACTTTTGTTCCTATTCTGGCCAACTGGCTGATGAAGCATAAATATGATCATGGACATAGAAAAAAGGAAAAAAAATCATTCGACAAATTCAGGATCAAATACAGATACCGTTTACGTCGCTGGTCGGGTAAGACAGTCCCGTTATTTGGCGTATATATTATTATTTCGGGAATTACGGTATTCATTCTTCTGCGGGTCGTAGGTACCGATGTCATGCCGGTTTCCAATAGCGGAGATTTTCAGATACGTATCGAAGCACCACAGGGCAGCAGACTGGAAAAAACAGAAAAGCTGGTAAAGGAGGTTATAAAAGATATCGCAGGCGAACTGCCTGAGCGGGCGATAACCATTACATCTGCTTTTGTAGGCATGCATCCGGCAGGGACGCCCATCAACCCTATATTCCTGTTTACCAATGCTTCACATGAAGCGGTATTGCAGGTTTCCGTAGATCAGGATATTTATGAGGGTAATATGGAAACATTAAAAGAAAGGGTCAGGGGAGTGGTTGCTACGCGTCATCCCGGGGTAAAGATCAACTTTGAGCCCATGGAACTTACCGAAAAAATTATGGGACAGGGAGCAATGACGCCTATTGAAGTAAAAGTAGGTGCCAAACAATTGAAAGTTGCCGAATCTCATGCAGCTAAAATAGCAGAGCATCTGAAAGATGTTGACTATCTGAGAGATATACGTATTGCAGAACCCCTGGATTATCCCACATTGCAGATCGATGTGGACCGGGACCTGGTGGCACAATTCGGGCTTACCATGAAAGATGTTACCGGAAGCCTGGTCACTGCAACTTCATCTACAAGATACACCGATAAAAACCTTTGGGTTGATCCCGGCTCGGGACTTGTTTTTCAGGTGCAGGTACAAATCCCCGAGAAGGTTATGACCACTGCGGAAATGTTGCGCTCTATTCCTCTGAAAAAAAACAGCCCGGTGCCCATACTTGAAGATGTGGCGTCAATACAACGTATAACCGCACCGGCGCAGGTGAACCGAAAAGGGCCCAACCGCTATGTGACCATAGTGGCAAATATTTATGACAAGGATCTGGGGACAGCATCGCGCGCCGTGAGTAAAGCTATCGAAGACGCCGGGGAACCTCCGAGAGGTACGGTCGTATGGACGGAAGGCACATTACAATTACTCGAAGAAACGTTGCATAGCCTCCTGGCCGGGTTGGCTGTAGCGGTCATGGCCATATTTCTAATGCTGTCTTCCTACTACCAGTCTTTTAAGGTGCCTCTGCTGATCCTATCGGTACTTCCGTCTGTTATTGCAGGGAGTCTCATCATCTTGTTCGTTTCCGGAAGTACGCTCAATTTACAGTCATATATGGGAATTATAATGTCTGTAGGGGTTTCTGTTTCCAATGCCGTATTGCTGGTTAACCAGGCGGAATATTACAGGAAAAAACTTCTGATTAAACCATGGCATGCAGCCGGAATGGCAGCTTCTTCCCGACTGAGGCCCGTATTGATGACGGCTGCAGCGATGCTGGCCGGAATGGCTCCTATGGCCGTAGGAATAGGGGACGGAGCAGAACAGGTAGCCCCGTTAGGGCAGGCAGTCATAGGGGGCTTACTGGCTTCCACATGTACAATATTAATACTGTTGCCCCACTTTTATGCTGCCGTGATGGCAAAGGCAACAACCGATAGCCCGTCTCTCGATCCTGATGACGAAGACAACAAACATTTTTCATTACATCATGTATAAATCAAAATAATCATGGTATTCAATTCAATATTAAGCCGTAAGGGCATAGGAAGTTTCTTGTTCGTAATCGTATTGGCAATTATTCTCGTCGCCTGTTCGTCTGAATCTCAGGTAAAAAAACCGGAAAAAAATTCCGGAAAAAGTGTTTTTTCCTATGAGACTACTCCTGTCCGGTTACTCAATCCGACATACACCTTAGCTGTTCCGGGAGCGTTAAGACCTTTTGAAGAAGTTGAAATATATGCAAGGGTACCGGGGTTCGTACAGAAAATAAATGTGGATCGCGGCACTTTTGTCGGGGAAAATCAGTTGATCGCTGTTCTTGAAGCCCCCGAAATGGAGCAACAGTATCTTTCAGACAGATCCGTACAGGATAAAATGTACAGCGATTTTCTGTTTGCACAGCAATCTTACGAAAGATTGAAAGAAGCAGCACAAACCGATGGAGCCGTAGCCCGTCTCGAACTGGACCGCGCAAAGAGTGCGATGCTTGGTGCCAGATCTGCATACGAATCGTCAAAAGCAGGCACGGCGGGAGCATCGCAGTTAAAAAAGTATCTCCGGATCAGGGCGCCTTTTGACGGGGTAGTGACGGCGAGGAACTTCTCACCCGGTGCATTGGTGGGGCCGGATAATGGGAAGCCGATGTTTACTATTGCTCAATACGACCGGTTACGGCTGACACTCTTTATACCCGAAAGTCATGCAGCATCCGTCAATGAGGATACAAAAGCTGCATTCACCGTGAGATCTTTACCGGGAAAAACATTTCATGCAGTGATGTCCCGCAATTCAGAGGTACTCAGTAACCAAAACAAATCTCTTGCCCTCGAATTTGATGTGGATAACAAAGACAGTATATTAAAGGCAGGAGCCTATGCCCGGGTACAACTATCGCTCCGAAGAAACTCTCCGTCTTTGTGGGTACCGGAGAAGAGTATTGTCAACGCCTCATCCGGAATGTTCGTTTTGAGGATGGCTGGCAAAAAAATAGAACGGGTGCCGGTAAGTCGGGGAACTCATCTGGACAGTATCGTTGAAGTTTTCGGGAATATTTCGGCGGAAGACATGATCTTGGCCCATCCGTCCGAGGAGATCCCGGAAGGAAAAATAAACGAGTAAACGATAATTAATTTTTAATGTTTTAAAAATATCAGGAATATGAAATCAGTAACGATTAAAAGAAACGCTGCAACAGGGGTATTTATAATAGCTGCAGTATTTGTAATAGCGGTGTTTTCCGTAAAAGGCAGAAATACGTACACCGAACAGGAAGAAGTAGCTTTTCTGGATGGAAACGGTACTAAAATCTTGCTGGATAACCTGAAAGGAAAGGTTGTTTTTATTAATTTCTGGGCTACCTGGTGCCCGCCCTGCAGGGAAGAAATGCCCTCAATCGATGAACTGAAACAGCAATTCGGAGGGGAGGATAGCATAGTGTTTTTAATGGTGGATGTAGACGGTAATTACGAAAGGGCCAAAGCTTTTATGGACAGCCATGAGTATAATCTTCCCGTATATATTCCCGATGGCAGATTGCCTTCCGGATTTATCCGTGGTGTGGTCCCCACTACGGTAATTCTTGACAAACAGGGAGAAATTGCCGGTCAGATCGAAGGAGGAATGGATTATGGAAATCCCGGTATGATCAACGCACTTAAAAAACTGATCGCGGAATAATTATACCTGATGAAGCCGGAATACTGAGCTTATCTGTGTCTTCAGGTTAGTTGAATATCCTCGTGATCATACCTGTCTAATGAAAAAGTATGGAAATATTCCTGTGGAGTTGATCTTTTTCCTTGACACAGGTTAAAAAAGAATTGTTAAATTGGTTATTCGAAACGAATTTCGGATAACCAATGACTACCATTTTATTTATCTTTTATATTCTTATAACACTGGCTTCCCTGGTAACCCTTATACTCTTCGGAACCAAGCCCTCCAAATCTTTTAGCTGGCTGCTGGTCATTGTAATGCTACCTTATATAGGGTGTATATTATATGCGCTTTTTGGGATCAACCGAAGGAAGATAAAATTTTTTAAGCTGAAGCGGATCGATGAAATGCGGGCTTACAACGTATTTCGCGGCAATGGTAACCACCATCCCGTAGTATTTTCGTCGGGAAAATCAGCAAAAATATCGGCATTGATCGAAGGAAGTATAGGGGTATTACCCAAAGGAGGAAACCGTGTTGCTATACTGAATAACGGGGTAAGGACCTTTACGTCTATTTTTGAAGCATTGGAAAAGGCCGAAAAATTCATTCATATACAGTTCTATATCTTTGAGGATGGCGAATTGATGGAAAAACTTTTCGAACTGTTCCGAAAGAAAATGGAAGAAGGGGTAGAAATCAGGGTAATTTATGATGCGATCGGTAGCTTTTCACTGCCCAAAAAGCATATCAGGCGTTTCAGAGCCATCGGGGTAAAGATCTTCTCCACAATGCCAATTCGGTTTGGTAGTATATTATTTACCATTAATTACAGGAACCACAGGAAGATCGTAGTAGTCGACGGAAATGTCGGTTTCACCGGGGGAGTCAATATTTCAGATAAATACATAAGACCTTCTAATTATCTTGGGATATGGGACGACATGCACCTTAGGCTCGAGGGGCCTGCCGTAAAGAGCCTGCACCGCGTTTTTGTAAAGGACTATTTTTTTGCCAGCGGGGGAGAAGACCTTTGGAAACCCGAATATTTTCCGGAAAATACGGAGACCGGGGATACTGTGGTACAAATCGTGTCCGGAGGACCCGATTCCGATTTTTCTTCGGTGATGTATCAGTATGCTTCGATGATCAACCAGGCGGAGCGATCGATCTGTATCGCCAATCCGTATTTTATTCCTAACGCTACCATTCTGGAAAGCCTGAAGATGGCCGCTTTGGGAGGAGTCCGGGTAAAATTGCTCGTGCCTAAGAAATCGGATACTTCAGTTGTTAAATACAGTATGCACTCGTATTTCGAAGAGTTACTTTCTGCAGGTATAGTGATCTACGAACACCCGGTGAAATTTTTGCACAGTAAGATTATTGTGATAGATGATGAGATGGTATCCGTAGGTTCCGGTAACTTTGACAACCGGAGTTTTGACCAGAATTTTGAAGTAAATGCCCTGGTCTTCGATGAAAGGGTGGCGCGGGATATCCGGGAGGGTTTTGATAGAGATTGCTCCGGAGCAGACCAACTCGATCTTGATACTTTTAAGAAAAGATCTTTTTTAAACAAAATTCTCGAAGGGATCGCCAGAATATTCAGTCCGTTGCTGTAACCCGTAATTTTTCGGTTAACATGATATATATCATATTCCTGTCCGGTATAAAGAGGTACTTTTAAATACTATTAATCATCTAAATACAGGTCAGAAAATGAAAGCTTTAGTATATCACGGAGAACACAGGATTGCCCTGGAGGATCGTCCGAAACCGGAGATACAAAAACCAACGGATGTTATTGTAAAGGTTTTGAAAACAACAATATGTGGTACCGACCTCGGAATCTACAAGGGCAAGAACCCCGAAGTGGAAGACGGTCGTATTCTCGGACATGAAGGAGTAGGTATCATCGAGGAAACGGGAAGTAGTGTTTCGCAATTCAAAAAAGGAGATAAAGTACTTATATCCTGCATCACATCCTGTGGGTCCTGCGAATACTGTAAGAAACAAATGTATGCACATTGCAAAGACGGCGGCTGGATACTCGGGTATCAGATCGATGGCGTACAAGCCGAATATGTACGGATACCGCATGCCGATAACAGTCTTCACCGGATACCGGATAGTATAGATGACGAAGTTGCCGTATTATTGAGTGATATACTGCCCACCGGTCATGAAATAGGAGTGCAGTACGGTAAGGTAAAACCCGGTGACGCCATCGCTATTGTCGGGGCCGGTCCGGTAGGGATGTCCGTATTGCTGACTTCCCGGTTTTATTCCCCTTCCATCATTATCGTCATCGATCTTGATGAAAACAGGTTGAAACTCGCCAAAGAGCTTGGCGCCACACATACCGTGAACTCGGGAAAGGAAAATCCGGAGGTCGCAGTAAAGCATATCGTGGGAGACGAAGGGGTGGATGTAGCCATAGAAGCCGTAGGGGTTCCGGCAACATGGGATATATGCCAGCGCATCGTAAAACCGGGAGGACACCTGGCTAACGTCGGTGTTCACGGCAAAAAAGTGGATTTCGAAATTCAGAAATTATGGATCAAAAACCTGACCATAACCACAGGCCTCGTCAATACCAATACCACACCGATGCTATTGAAAGCAGCCTCGACAAATCGCTTTGATCTGAAAAAAATGATAACTCATCATTTCACACTCGCAGAACTGGAACATGCCTATCAGGTATTTCTGAACGGGGCGGAAGAAAAAGCCCTGAAGATCATAATATCCAATGCATAAATTCATCGGGTGACAATCTGGTGGAAGGGAAAACCATGAGTTTACATAAATTCATGGTTTTTGTGTTTTTACATGCAGGAGACAGGAATTGAACTCGCGTATGATGTACGGAACAAAAAAGAGTAAATGTGTTTTTTCTTATGTTCTTCTAAAACGTTTTCGTTCGTTTGAAAAGAATGTGCTATGAAAACAAATTGATATTGATCCTCCCGAAAAGATGGAAAAAGTTGTATATTGGTGTGCATCTTGCTACAAAGATGATTTTTAAACACTTGATTTTCAAATACAATCTAAAAGTTCAATGAGACGACGAAACTTCATAAAGCAAACGGGGCTTCTCACTGCCGGAGCCTTTGCCTTAGGGCAGGGAGAGCTATGGGCAGACATGCTGAGAAAAAAATCTATAAATCCTTTCGGAGTACAATTATACAGCGTACGTGATGTTCTTCCCGAAGATCCCAAGGGGGTAATGACCAAGCTTGCCGGTATGGGATATAAACAGTTTGAAAGCTATGGGGGAAAGGACGGATTCCTTTGGGGAATGTCGCCGGGAGAAATGAAAACCTTCCTGGGAGATATAGGAGTGGATATGGTCAGCACCCATTTTAACTACATGGGAGTTATGAACAATCCGGACGAATTAAAGAAAAATATAGAAATGGCCGAAGGGGCCGGCCTCAAATATATGCTGTGTCCATATATAGGGGCACAAAAAAGCTGGGACGACTGGAAGAGAATTGCGGATACGCTGAATCGTACCGGTGAGGAAGTAAAGAAAGCGGGACTGAAATTCGGGTATCACAATCACGATTATACGTTTCGTCCCCTGGAGGGAAAACTTCCCCAGGAGTACCTGCTCGAAAATACCGATCCCGGGTATGTGACGTTCGAGTTGGATCTTTGCTGGATCGATGTTGCCGGGGTAGATACGGCCGCACATCTCGGTAAATACGGAAAGAGATATGAACTTTGCCATATCAAGGATTATAATATGGTAGACGGAAAACCTTTGCAATGCGATCTCGGAGAAGGAAGTGTGGATATGCAGGATACCCTGAAGGTGGTGGACAAAAGCGGAATTAAGTATTTTCTTGTGGAACAGGAACAGTATCCGGTATCTTCACTCGAAAGCTTAGCCCACGATGCCGTTTATATGAAGAACGTAAAGATTTAATGTAGGATAATTCATGTAAAACGTATCTTTTTTAAGAGTATAGAAGGACCTTTTCGGGTCCTTTTTTCATTTTTTACCAAAATTATTTCTTCCGGATATTTTTCGTATGTCTTCAAAGCCTTTGCGATAACAACAAAATCTCTATGTTTCAGGCTATATCTGTGATCAGACACTAATTTTTTAGGTCAAAAAAATAATTATGTCTCGTGTTTTATGCCTGTTGTTAACGTTTTTTTAATATCGATATCTGTCTGAAATAGGGGACTAATATGAAAAATCGGCAATAGTTTGTGTTGGTAATTATTTTTTTCATAATATTGTATTATGTAGTACATAATTACATAATGACAATTTTAACTAACTTTAAAATTCATCTTATGAAAAAAACCGTACCAATACGAAATCGGTTGTTTTTGCCCCTTAGTTTTTTAATTTGTGTTATTGCTTCGAATCCGTTATATGCCTGGGATAACGCTGATTCCGCAGAAGCATTGAACAATGTTCAGGCTGCTGTTACCGGAGTGGTTACAGATGAGGAAACCGGAGAGACCATGCCGGGTGTAAGTATCGTTGAAAAAGGTACGAACAACGGGGTTGTTTCCGATCTGGATGGTAAGTTCACCATAGAGGTGGAAACCGGGGCTACACTGGTTTTTACTTATATGGGCTATGCAGACAGAGAGGTCCGGGTACAGGATCAAAACACTCTCCGTGTAAGTTTAGCGCCGGACGTACAATCTCTTGATGAAGTGGTCGTAGTAGGTTACGGAGAAGTAAAAAGGTCCGAACTCACGGGTTCGGTATCTACGGTAAGTTCCAGGACTCTGGAACAGACCAACAAGGTAGATGCGGTCTCCTCTATACAGGGGCAGGTACCGGGGGTCATGGTACAGCGTACCGATAACAAACCGGGAGCCGGAGGCTTTAACATAAGAATTCGCGGATCCAATACCATTAATACCAATGAGACTATATCTAACGGTGGATATACCCCGGGACAAAACCCCCTGTTTATCGTAGATGGTATTTTTGTGGACGACATCTCTTTCCTGAACCCTTCCGATATCGAACGGATGGATGTGCTTAAAGATGCTTCGGCTACTGCGATATACGGGTCAAGAGGGACTAATGGTGTTGTTATTATCCAGACCAAAACAGGTCGGAGAGGAAAACTGTCCGTACGATACAACAATTATGTAGGCTTCAGAGAAGTATATAATCTTCCCTCGGTGTACAATACGACAAGTTATATTCCTTTTCTTAAGGATGTCGTGGTAGGAAACCAGTATGCATCGGAAACAGGTGGTAATTTTTCTCAATATGCTGCGGATAACGTGAATATTGCAGACTGGCTTAGTCCGGAAGAATTACAGAATATTGCCGATGGAGTGAGTACCAATTGGGTAGATCTTATAACCAGAAAAGGTTTTCAAACCAACCATACCCTCGATCTGAGTGGAGGGAGTGATAAAACGGTGTACTCTGCCGGTTTTGGTTATACGGAAGATCAGGGAACGGTATATGGAGAGGATTTTAAGCGTTATACCATAAAAGGAAGTTTGGAGAGCGACCTGACCGACTGGCTGAATCTGAGCTATAACAATTACGTGACGATAGCAGAACAAAACCAGGGAAGTAATGAAGCTTTCCGTAGTGCATACCGCTTAAAGCCTCTGGGGCGTGCGTATGATGAAAACGGAGAACTCAAGTTCTTACCTACAGCCAAGGAAACCCAGGTGAGTAATCCTGTTTTTGATACTAAAAATGAGAAGAGAGAGACCAAATATATCAATTATATAGGGAATATAGCTTTAAAGGTTAAGCTTACGGACGGACTTAGTGTAACGTCAAAGTTTGCACCCAACGTAAAGTATACGCGGTATGGCGAATACCGTGGACTCTACACGAAAAGTTCTATAGGTAACCAGAGCAGTACACGTGCTGAGGTTGTCAATTACCTCGATTATTCCTATACCTGGGATAATATCGTAGATTTTCAAAAAGAGTTCAACGAGAACAACCGTTTGGCCGCTACTTTTGTATACTCTCAGTATTTACAACAGAATGAGTCTTATCAGTTGCAGATCCGTAATTTCTCTTCAGATGATTTTCTTTTTTACAATCTCGGAGCAGGATCTAATGTAAACAGTTATTCCAGCGGTTATGTAAAACAAACTTTAGAATCTTATACCGCAAGGGTTAACTATAACCTTATGAATAAATACCTGTTTACACTTACGGGACGTTATGACGGAGCTTCTATCCTCTCTCAGGATAACAAGTGGGCCTTCTTCCCCTCAGCCGCTTTTGCTTACCGGGTGATCAATGAGGATTTTATGCGGTCTCAAAACTTGTTTTCCGATCTGAAACTGAGGTTGAGCTATGGAGAAACCGGGAATACCGGAGCCGGAGGAGGATTGAAGCCTTTGGCTACACAATCGCTGTTAGGAACGAGTTATACAAATCTTGGAGATCAGAGCAGACCTACATTGTACGTAACAGGACTGGCCAATAAAAACCTGAGTTGGGAACGTACATCGGAGATCAATGTTGGTTTGGATTTCGGACTTATACAAAACAGGTTGACCGGATCTATTGATCTGTACGACAGAACGACAAGGGATATTATCTTTTATCGTCCGCTGCCCCTGGCTTCCGGTTTCGGAGGCACTTTCGACAACATAGGAAAAGCCAGTAATAAAGGTATAGAAGCCGCATTGAATGCAACAGTTTTCAATACGGAAAACTTTAACTGGTCCGTCAATGTAAATTTTGCATCCAACAAAAATAAAGTATTGAAACTCGACGGAAATGACAGTGAAATTATTTTCGGGGCTCAGGGAGGTACTTTTATTCATAAAGAAGGAGAACCTATGGGATCGATCTATAGTTTTGAGTATGATGGGATCTGGCAACTTGACGAAGCTGAAGAAGCGGCACAATACGGGCAAAGACCAGGGCAGGTACGTGTAAAAGACCTGAATAATGATGGGAAAATTACCGAAGAAGGGGACCGTAAGATCATAGGGAACTCCATGCCTAAGTGGACCGGAGGTTTTACCAGTACGATGAACTACAAAAACTTTGACTTCTCCTTCTTTTTATATACCAGTCAGGGAGCTACCATGCTGAGCAATTTCCACGATTCGTTCGGATTCGCTTACGACGATGACCCCGCAAGGTTGTGGAACGGTTACCGAACAGATTACTGGACCCCGGACAACCCTACAAACAACTGGTTCCAGCCCGGTAATGGCGGACCTTACAGCAAAGCGATCAAGTATATGGACATTTCATATGTCAAAGTAGGGTATATAACACTGGGATATTCCTTACCCACCAATCTTACCGAGAAGATGGGGATAGGAAAGCTGAGATTCTATACCACGATTCAGAACCCGTTTATATTCAGTAGTTATGATGGTTGGGATCCCGAAAGTGCAGGAAGAAATACCTATGCGGCTTCGTTTGCATCAAGGACGTATATGCTGGGGGTAAACTTCAGTTTTTGACAACATCTGAAAAGAATATAATAAAATACCCTTTCAAAATAACCATTGAAAAACTAAAAAAATAACCGATGAAAATTCTAAATAAAAAACTCTTCATTGTAGGGCTGGGGCTCGCTACGGCATCGTTGAGTATTTCCTGTTCTGATTTTCTGGATGAGACCAACAGGGAAAGTCTTTCTATAGACGCAGCCAGGAAAAATGCGGAAACATTCGATCAGCTTCTCGCATATGTATATGAGGTATCGAGAAATAATACTACCAGATACGCATCGGACATGCTTTATGTCCTTGAAGACCTGGGGACGGATATCATAACCCGTGCCAGCCCGGTCACAGGTACGGATGCCTTAAATGATTATGTCGATCTCAATGCGTCTAACTATGCATTACAGGTATATTGGGGAAACCAGTACGCTAATATATCGGCCGTTAATACATTGTTGGACAATGCTGAATCCATAGCAGGAGTAGATGAAAATACGTTGAATACCGGCGTGGCAGAGGCTAAGTTTTTCAGAGCATGGGCTTATTTTAACCTGGTGGAAAACTTCGGGGATATTCCTTTGGTGCTTACGCAGGCAACAGAAGCCAAAACAGATTATGCCCGTGCTCCCCAGGAAGAAGTTTATGTACAAATCGTTGCCGATCTGGAAGACGCTCTCGCCGGTGTAGACGATCAGCCTTCCGAATACGGAAGAGTGTCCAAAGACGCTGTGAGGCATTTATTGTCTAAAGTGTTGCTGACAAGAGGATATAAAACTTTTGCAGTGTCGGGAGATTTCGAAAGAGCCGCAGATCTGGCGGAGACCGTGCTCGCAAACCATCCGTTGGTCTCCTCTTTCGAATCCCTGGTAGACATCGATAACCAGAGAAACCAGGAAGTCATATTTTCGTATCTGTTTGGCAGCGAAACGTCCAGTATAGGATGGGGAAATACCAAACACATGCTCTATAAATTCGAGTATTTCAACTACCCCGGCCTGGCCAGGGGAACCCTCTATCAGAATGGGATAGGTCGTATGCCTACACCTTTCTTCTTTGATATGTTCGAAGACGATGACGAAAGGGATGATGCTACCTTACGGTATGTGTTGTATGCAGATCAGGCGAGTTCGGACGGACAGATACAGATAGGCGATACTGCGATGTACTTTCCGAAAACCGCATGGAGTCAGAGCGATATAGATACCAAGCCCTATGTGGTTATTAACCCAGAAAAGTATCTGATAAACGACGGCGTTACCAATACGCATTATCCTATGTTTAAAAAATTCGATAATCCGGGTGCTCCCTTTGTATATGCAGATCAACCCGCTTTGGGAACAAGAGATATGGTGATGATGCGTGGAGGAGAAGCCTGTCTCATCGCTGCGGAAGCTTACCTTGGGATGGGTAACAATGACCAGGCAGCAACTTTACTGACAACATTGCGCGGACGTGCGGGCATACAAACACCCGTTGCGGCGTCTGATGTGAATATCGATTTTATTCTCGACGAAAGAGCGAGAGAATTGATCGGGGAAGTAAACCGATGGATGGATTTGAAACGTACCGGGAAACTGGTAGAGCGTACTCTGGCTCACAATCCTCATGCGGCTCTCAACCAGGCATTGAGTTCCAAACATTTGTTGAGACCCATACCGCAGTACGAAGTAGATGCTTCCGGGGGAAGCATTGAGCAGAATGAAGATTATAAATAGAAAGGATAAAATGAAATAAAGGATAATGTTCGTCAATTCGTGTCGCCGTCCGATCCACTATAATGCAGAAATTGCGTTTCCCTATACGGAGGTATACACGATTGACGAATACCCTTTATGTTTTGATCAGCTAAAAAAAAGAACGAACACACCTGTTGAGAATTAAAAAGATCATATCAGGATTTTTGCCGGATGAGTTTCTGATAATGCGGAGTGAGATGTTCACGCATGTTTTCCCTGAAGTCGCGGGGCGTTCCGTTTTTGATCGTATCTACGAGGTCCTGATGCGAGATACTGCCTTTTTTCGGCTTGAGTTCCAGCCGGGCTTCCTGTTCCATCATATAGTGAAAAACCGGGAGCAACATAGACTGGAAACGTTGCAGGGTATTATTGCGGGACATACGGTAGAGGTGAGAATGAAACTCGATCTCGTAGGCCAGCCTTACCTTGATATCGTCCGTACATTCCGGGTCCTGGGATTCCCTGGTTACAATGTCCTGTAAAATATCAATGTCTTTACTCTTTTTTCTTATGAACAAAATATCACTCATACCCACTTCCAGAACAAGACGCAATTCAAAAATATTCTGCATGGTTCCCTCCCCGAGAAAGTCCGGATCCAGCACACGTTCCACACCACTGAGAAGATCGGGTTCTGAGATCACCATACCTTTTCGTTTCTTGGATTCGATAATCCCCAGCATGCGCAGGCGGCTCAGTGCCTCCCGGGCTACATTACGGCTTACACCGAGATTTTGTGCAAGTTCTATTTCTTTAGGGAGCGCGTCTCCCGTCTTGAACTTATTTGCTTTTAAATACTGCATAATGTGGTCTTCGACCTGCTCCACCAAAGGCACGTTCTTAATGGGCTTTATGCTTTTACTATCTTTTTCCATAACATGTTAAGTTTTACCCCGCTTAAATAGAATATCAAATTATATAAACAATTAATCAGTAATACATATATTGCAAGGTATAAAATATGTAGTACATAATAAGCGCAAAATGAATATTTATAATATCACGGATTTTGGTGCTATTGGTGACGCAAAAACCGATAATGCTATGTACATTCAAAATGCTATAGACACCTGTAGCCAGTCCGGGGGAGGGATGGTTGTGATCCCTGCAGGGAATACCTTCATCACAGGCCCTTTCGATTTAAAATCAAATATAAAGTTTTACATAGAAAAAGGGGCGGTTTTAAAAGCGGTACCCGACGAATCCCGTTACACCAAAAGTGCATTTCGCGAAAACAAAGGGGAAGGTACTATTTGGATCGGGGGAGAAGGCCTGGAGAACATCACTATTTCCGGAGGAGGAACCATTGATGGAAACGGTATTTTCTTTATGGGGGAGGAGCTCAGCGATTCGTTCGAACTCAAACCTTTTGACCGGGTAGATCCCCGCCCTCATATCCTTACCCTGGTAGGTTGCCGCAACATCAAGATTACGGAAATCACGGTTATGAATGCCGCCTACTGGGCACTCCATTTTGCCGGGTGCTATGATGTGTCTATCCAGAATATATCAGTCTTTAATCATTTAAAGATCAGGAACAGCGATGGTATCGATATCGATCATTGCCAGAATGTTCGTATTTCGGATTGCCATATAGAGTCCGGAGATGACTGCATTTGCATCAAAAATCGCAGGGAATACGACGATATGGGGCCTTGCCAGGATATTGTAGTCAGTAATTGCACCCTGATCAGTACATCCTGCGCCATCAAAATAGGGTCGGAAAATATGGATGATATCAAAAGGATCATTTTTAACAATTGTGTCATCAAAGGAAGCTGTCGCGGGATAGGGATACAGAATAGGGACGAAGGAACCGTGTCGGATATCCTGTTCTCCAATATTATCATAGAATGCAGATTGTATTCCGAAGTATGGTGGGGGATGGCCGAACCTGTTTATATAACAGCTTATCCGAGAGCCGTACACAATCATAAAGATGCCGGGTGGAGACTCAAGGCGGGCTCCGATACCGCAGAGATAGGAAAAGTAAGTAATATCACATTCACCAATATCCGTTGCAAAAGTGAGAACGGTATTTTTATAGGAGCTTCTTCCGATGATCTTATCGATGACGTACAGTTTAATAACGTCGCTGTGGAGATCGATAAAACCACCGAACATCCGGGAGGATATTACGATTGTCGCCCCTGTGAAGGAGAAGGATTTATCGGAGGTGAAACTGCGGGTTTCTATATGGTAAATGCACGAAATATTACGCTGCATAATACTTCGGTTTCTTGGGGAAATAACCTTCCGGAATATTACGGAAGCGCTGTTTATGCCGAAAATATAAAGGAGCTTTCGACAGAAAACTTTAAAGGGAAAGCCGCATTTGCTCACAAGGAAGATTTTGTGAAAAAAGGAGATACTATCTGGCAACTAACAGAAAAATAAAAGATTATGATTTTTGGCCTGTCACATGTAGACATCATTGTTCTGATTATTTATTTTGCTATCATACTGTATATAGGTGTTCGTTCCAGTTTTGCAATCAAGAAAGAAGAAGATTATTTTCTGGGTGGCAGAAAATTCGGGAAATTGTTTTCCACTTTTGCCAGTTTCGGGCAGGCGACTTCCGCCGATGGCCCTGCTGGAGTGGCTACCACTACCTTCAAGAACGGGGCCAGTGGAATATGGAGTTCGCTCCTGATGCTGTTTGCCACACCCTTGTTCTGGATTACCGCTCCGTGGCTTCGCAGGTTGAGGGTAACTACCATGGGAGATTTCTACAACGACCGGTACGACTCCAGGAAACTGGCAGCGACCTATGCCCTGGTGGGAAGTATAGGTATGATGGGACTACTTTCCGTAGGCTACAAGGCAGTGACTACCACGGCAATGGCTATGACTGTCAAAACCGATACGGAACTCACGGCAGATGAAAAGATGCAGAAAGCTAAATCGGAAAGGTTGTTTATGCTGTCCAGTGAAAATTTCAATTACCTTTCCGCTGCCGAAAAAGAAGAACTGAAGACTTTGAGAAAAGAAGAGCCGCGTGCCCTTTTCAGTTATTTTTCCGAGAACATGCTGGTCTGGAGTATCTGTTTTGTCGTATTGATTTATACGGTGCTCGGCGGACTCGAAGCTGCTTTTTATACCGATCTGCTCCAGGGTATTTTTATTATTCTCTTATCTTTTATTCTTATTCCCTTTGCCTGGGAAGCGATCAATGATCTTTACGGCGGATCGGGAATGATGCAGGCGCTCGGGCATCTGCACGAAAGGTTACCGGAAAATTACTTTGAAATTTTCGGTTCGCCTGCTACTATAGATTTTACCTGGTATTATATTATTGCCGCAGCTGTGGTTTCAGGGATGACCGTAGTAGTACAACCGAATCAATTGGTTACCGCAGGGGCGGCGAGAAACGAAGATGCCGCAAGAACCGGGTTTGTGACCGGGACCTTTATGAAAAGGATTATTACCATCTTATGGGGAATGGTAGGACTCTGTGCCATTCTGCTGTACGGAGGAAAGATTGTCAACTCCGACCTCGTCTGGGGACATGCTACGCGAGACTTGCTTGCCCCATTGAATATGGGACTGGTAGGACTCATGCTTGCGAGCCTGATGGCTGCATTAATGTCTACCGCAGATTGCCTGATGATTACTGTATCCGGGCTTATCGTGAACAATCTGTACAAACCTTTTGTCTCCAAAAAAAGTGCAAAACACTATATATGGGCAGCAAGGATTTCGGGAGCCGCCTTTCTCATCGGAGCGGCGATTATCACCACCCAGTTCGACAATATTCTACAGATATTAAAATTTATATGGGAATTCTTCGTCATCTTCGTGGCCGCGTTCTGGCTTGGTCTCAAATGGCGTCGCGCCAACAGAAAAGCAGCTTGGGCTTCGGTATCCCTGACTTTTCTTAGTTTTTACCTGGTTCCTATGCTCATCCCGGCCTTCTTTCCGGGTATAAGGACTAATGAAGACCTGCTGAAAATGACGCAATCTAAAATAGTGACCCGCGATTACGAAGCTAAAATTCTCGATATAGAATCCCGGGATCATGAAATAGCGCAATGGGAGAATCTGCCTGTGGTAGAACAACAAAAAATTTCACGTCCCGAATCGCTACACAAGGGAGAAACGACCGCGGTATCCTACGCGATGCCTCAAAAATCGATCTTCTGGTCCAAAGGCGTAAAAACCGGTAAGGATGAAAAGATGTATGGCAGCGGTTATATTTTCCTGGAATTGTATGTACTGGATAAGCTGGGATGGGACCTTTCTCATAATCCCTATGCACTCAACGAAACGATAAGGCTCTCCATCCGTTTATTGTTCCCTTTCCTGGTCCTGATCCTGGTAGCGCTGTTTACCAAACCGGACAGTCCGGAAGTACTGAACAGGTTTTACAGCAAAATGCGGACGAGAGCGAATGACAATGAGAGTCTGCTCAACAAACCGACAACCGAAACATTACTGTTTCCCGGTTCGGCCTGGGAATTCTATAAGTGGAATAAAAAGGACAGTACCGGTTTTTTGCTGTCGTGTCTCATGGTTCTGCTGATCATAGGGTTGCTTTACCTCATGGTCGTACTCGGGAAATAACTAACATATTAAACATGGTAATGATGAAAAACACAAACAAAGAAAACGAACCCCTGAAGAGTCTGGAAGAATGGGAAGACGATGTGGTACGCCGTTATCCGGAGAAAGCACATAAAAATAAAGAAGAATACCGGAATTATGATGCCCCTGCCCGGGATACCGTAAAAGAATTTTACCGGATCAATCATAGCAACCAGACTTATGATTTTGTGCTGGATAAAGAAAAAGATTTTCTTCGGTTTAACCGCAAGGAGATGACCCTTTGGGACGCCGTAGAGTTTCTGAATACCCTGGTAGACGATTCCGATCCGGATATCGATCTCGATCAGACCCAGCATTTGTTGCAAACATCAGAAGCCATCCGTGCCGACGGTCATCCCGACTGGTTTGTGCTCACCGGATTTCTGCATGATCTCGGAAAAGTGCTTTGCCTTTTCGGGGAGCCCCAGTGGGCCGTGGTAGGAGATACCTTCCCGGTAGGGTGCAAACACTCCGATAAAATTGTATATCCGGAATTCTTTGCAAAGAATCCCGATGTTTACGATGAACGTTACAACACGAAATACGGCGTTTACGAACCGAACTGCGGTCTGGATAACGTACATATGTCCTGGGGGCACGATGAATACCTCTATCATATCATGAAAGATTACCTTCCCGAACCCGCATTGTATATGATACGGTATCATTCGTTCTATGCTCAGCACAGGGAGAAAGCATACGATCACCTTATGAACGATCACGACAGGGAGATGTTCAAATGGGTAGACAAGTTCAATCCTTACGATCTGTACTCCAAGGCTCCCGTGCCACCCGATGTTAAAAAGTTGCGACCGTATTACGAAGATCTGGCAGCCAAATTCCTGCCCGATACCCTCAGGTTCTGATAGTGAACGTATAAAATTAAATATATTAAATTCCGGATATTCAAGATGAAATATCAGTATATGAAATTGTATTACCTGTTGTGCATTGGGGGTATGCTATCCTTTGGGCTGTGGAGTTGTAAGGACCATGCAACAACCGAAAATGAAGAAGGACCTTATAAGGCCCTGATCGAAAGGGTTATCCCCGGCCATGCGGAACACTTTAAAACAGAACCACTCAAAGATGCCGGGGCACATGTTTTTGAGATCGAATCGGTATCCGGTAAAATTGTACTTCGCGGGAATAACGGTGTTGCGATAGCATCCGCTCTGTATTATTATCTCAGGGAATACACCGACAGCCAGATTACCTGGAACGGTACCCGGCTCGAATTGCCAGATACTCTGCCCGGAACGGGAAAGGTAATACGCAAAAATTCTCCTTACGATTACCGCTACTATCTCAACTACTGTACCTTCAACTATACGATGAGCTGGTGGGACTGGGATCGCTGGGAGAAAGAAATAGACTGGATGGTGCTGCACGGCATCAATATGCCTCTGGCTATTACCGGGGAAGAATATGTATGGGACGAAGTGTATAAGTCTTACGGCTTTACCGATGAGGACCTACAGGGATTTTTCAGTGGCCCGGCCTATTTTTCCTGGTTCTGGATGGGAAATCTGGACGGTTGGGGAGGACCGTTGCCGCAAAGCTGGAAAGAAAGTCATCGCGATCTGCAGAAAAAAATACTGGAGCGGGAAAGGGCATTGGGCATGAAACCCGTACTTCCTGCATTTACCGGTCATGTTCCGGCTTCCTTTAAGAAGTTCTTTCCGGAAGCCAATCTGAAGAAGACCAATTGGGGCAATGGTTTCGAAGATACCTATATCCTCGATGCCGAAGATCCGCTTTTTGAGGAGATCGGGAGAACGTTTCTCGAAAAGCAGGCCGAGATCTATGGAACGGATCATTTATACACGGCCGATACATTCAATGAGAACGAACCGCCTTCGGACGATCCGGAATACCTTGGCGAACTTAGTGCGCGGATCTTCGAAGGCATGAAAGCTGCTGATCCCGAAGCCGTATGGGTCATGCAGGGATGGTTGTTCTACAGCCACAGGGATTTCTGGAAAGCCCCGCAGATCAAAGGACTGTTGAGTACCGTTCCGGACGATCGTATGATCCTTCTCGATCTCGCTGCCGAGATCGAACCGGTCTGGAAACGTACCGAAGCCTTTTATGGCAAGCAGTGGATATGGAATATGCTACATAACTTCGGAGGAAATATAAGCCTTTTCGGACGGATAGAAACCGTGGCCGAACAACCCGCCGTGGCATTGAAAGACAGTACCTCCGGTAATCTCAAAGGAATAGGGCTGACTATGGAAGGGATAGAGCAGAACCCCTTGCTGTACGAACTGATGACCGATCATACCTGGAGAGATACTCCGATCGCACTGGATACCTGGCTGGAAGAATACAATGCCGATCGCTACGGAACAAAGGACGAGCGTTTGCTCAGGGCATGGGATATTTTGGTTCGTACCGTATATAACGGAAAGACGATACGGGATGGCGCCGAGACCATTATTTCCGCCAGACCTACTTTCGAAGGATATCGCCGATGGGCGAGAACCAAACTGAATTACAGGCAGGAAGACCTGCTCCCGGCTTGGGATCTTTTCATAGAAGCCGGTTCCGGTTTTAAAAACTCGGACGGTTTCGGATATGACCTCGTGGATATCACCCGGCAGGTATTGGCCAATTATGCCCTGCCTTTGCAGCAGCAGGTGGCCGAAGCCTATCGTAAAAATGATAAAAAAGCCTTTGAGCAGTATAGCTCAGAGTTTCTCGAGCTCATTTCCGATATGGACGAACTTCTGGCGACCCGGAAAGATTTTCTCCTGGGACCCTGGATCGACGATGCCCGGAAATGGGGTAATACACCCGAAGAAAAGGCCGTTTATGAACGTAATGCCAGAGATCTTATCACCCTGTGGGGAGGGCCCGACAACCCGTTGCACGAGTATTCATGCAGACAGTGGAGCGGCCTGTTCTCCGATTTTTACCTGCCCCGCTGGAAACAGTTTTTTACCGTTGTAAAAACGCAATGGCAGGATTTTGACCAGCAGGCTTTTGATGAGGACATAAAAACATGGGAGTGGGAATGGGTAAACAAAAGAGAAGACTACCCGCTGGAACCCCGTGGAGATGCTTACGAAATTGCAGAAGCACTGCATAAAAAATATCGGGACCGTATAGTTCCGATGGCAGACAAAATGCCATCCATAATCTATAATTACTAAAAAAATAAGAGCGGAATGACAGGAGTACTCAAAAATGAACGTTTCCTGTCCCTGGATGTTTTCCGGGGACTCACCATAGCCCTGATGATCCTGGTAAACACCCCGGGAACAGGAGCAAAGATGTATGCTTACCTGGTTCATGCCGATTGGTTTGGCTTTACCCTGGCCGACCTGATTTTTCCCTCTTTTCTGTTTGCTACGGGAAATGCGATGAGCTTTTCCATGAGAAAGTTCCGGGAAGCAGCAGCTGTAGATTTCTGGAAGAAAGTCGTTAAAAGGACACTCCTTATCTTTTTGCTCGGTTTTTTGATGTACTGGTACCCGTTCTTGAGGATTTCCGATGGTCATACGGAGTGGATACCGTTCGGGGAAACCCGGGTTATGGGCGTACTGCAGCGTATAGCCCTGTGTTATTTTTTCGGGGCCGTACTCGTGCGGTATTGCTCGGTAAAGACCATCGTGTGGATATGTGTAACCCTGTTACTGGGATATTGGGGGCTATTATATGCATTCGGCGATCCGGGGCATCAGTTGGAAATGGCGAGAAATGCCGCTACAAAGTTCGACTTGTCCGTATTGGGTATGGGGCACATCTATAAAAAAGACGCTATACCTTTTGATCCGGAGGGCATTCTGAGTACCCTGCCCAGTATTGTCAATGTGCTCGGAGGATATCTCGCAGGAGTTTTTATCCGTAAAAAGGGAAAAACTTTCGAAACCATAGCTATGCTGCTTATTGCAGGTTTCGGACTGTATTGCCTTGCCGAGTGGTGGGGTCTTGTTTTTCCGGTTTCCAAAAAATTGTGGACAAGCCCTTTCGCGCTTCTGACCGTAGGGCTTGATCTTTCTGTGCTCGCTGTACTGATTTTTGTAGTGGAACTTAAAAATATCCGTACCGGTACCCGGTTTTTCGATATCTTCGGAAAAAATCCGCTTGTGATCTACCTGTTTTCCGAGATATTTTTCATCACGTTGAGACTTATTCCGGTCAATGAACATCAGGATACCTTCGAATGGGTGAGTGAAAACGTTTTTCAGTTGCTGTTTCCGGGTTCTTTCGGGGCATTTATGACGGCACTGGTCTATATGCTGCTATGCTGGAGCCTCGGGTGGTGGATGGATAAAAAGAATATTTATATTAAAATATAAGGGCATCCCGGTGTCGCTTATCAAAATTAGTTGACCGTATATTATGAAAAAAACAGTATTGATCATTGCAGGTATTATAGGAGTTCTTTTGCTTTGTACGACCTCCTGTACAGAACGGAAACTGAACATTACGGGACGTAACCCGGTTATCGAGGGATATTATGCCGATCCTTCGGTGATCAAACATAACGGTACTTTTTACCTATACGCTACCATAGATCCCTGGGGTGGGGATAGCCTGGCCCTTTTCAAATCTACGGATTTCGAGAACTGGGAAAAAGTAGCGCTAAACTGGCCTACCAAAGCACAGTGTAAAAGCGAAGATTCCAATGACAGTATGGTATGGGCCCCTTCCGTGATAGAAGGAAAGGACGGCAAGTTTCACATGTTTGTTTCGGTAGGGAGTGAAGTATATGCGGGAATAAGCGACCACCCCGAAGGACCGTGGAAGAATGTCAATGCCGATCAGTCACCGTTTGTACGGACCCAGAAAGAAGATAATATCCATACTATAGATGCCGAAGCATTTCTGGACAGTGACGGAAAAGCCTATTTGTATTGGGGTTCCGGGTTCGACTGGAAAAATGGGCACTGCCTGGTGGCCGAAATGAATACCTCTATGACAAAACTGGTGTCCGAACCCCAGGATATTACTCCGGCAAATTATTTCGAGGCCCCCTATATGATAAAAAAAGACGGAGTGTATTACCTGATGTATTCCGATGGTAAATGCACGGACAGCACATACCAGGTACGATATGCGACTTCAGATAATCCGTACGGGCCCTTTAAAGAAGGAAAGAACAGCCCGGTACTGCATACGATTCCCGGTACGGATACCTATGGTCCGGGGCACCATTCTGTGCTGGAAGAAGGAGGTAAATATTATATCGTATATCACCGGATAGCCGATCCTTCCGCTAAAGAACTGCTTCGGGAAATTTGTGCGGATGAACTTTATTTTGGTAATGATAATGAAATACTGGAAGTACAACCCGCCAGGGGACAGTAAAAGCCAATGGCCAATGAGACCTAAGTACGGAAGTTATGTGCTTCCGGCTAAACATACAGCAGATAACAACAGGCAGCTCTTTTAAAGAACTGCCTGTCGTCATAGCTATATACGGTGTCCGACAGACGTGTATCAGGATCGGGGAGGTTGCGACCGATAATCTACCGGGGTCATCCCGTATTTTTCCTTGAAAATTTTACGGAAGTATTTCACACTGTTAAAACCTACTTCATAAGAAGCTTCATTGACGGAATAATTTTCATTGCGGATGAGGTCGGCTGCTTTTTTAAGCTTTACATCACGGATAAATTCGTTGATATTAAGTCCCGTCAGAGCCTTTAATTTTCTGTACAGCGAAGTTCTGCTCATACCGATTTCACTGATCAGGCTTACCGTATTCACTGCTTCTTTTTCCGATTGTTTTAAAATAAGTTCTTCCATCTTTAGCAGAAAATCCTTTTCCCGTCTTAATATTCCGGATTGATTTCCCGTTGCAGCCGGCACCTGGTCCTGTCCGGTTTGGTTCAGAAAAAAATTACGGAGTTTTATCCGGTTGGCCAACAGGTTCTTTATCCGTATTTTCAGGATAACGGGGTTAAAGGGTTTGGTCATGTAGGCGTCCGCGCCTTCTTCGAACCCGGTGTTCATACTTTCGGTATTACTTTTGGCCGTAAGCAGGATCACCGGAATGTGACTTGTAGCTATATGATTTTTCAGGGTACTGCAAAGGTCTATACCGTCTTTGACAGGCATCATGATATCCGAGATGATCAGGTTGGGAATATATTGGAGTGCCTTGACAATTCCTTCGTCGCCGTCGAAAGCATGGATGAGATCGAACTCAGATTTGAGCAGGCCGTCCAGGAATTTAAGGATCTCCGGATTATCATCGATCAGCAGGATCAGATCGCGGTCTTTGGACGAACGTATGATCTTTTCCCCTTTTGCGGGAGTCTCCGTATGCTCCGCGTAAACCTCTCCCATGGAGGGCTTTTGTGGGAGGGTATCCGCACGGAGTTCGGAATAATTTTCGAAATGCACGTCCGTTGGCAGGGAAAGTGTAAAACGGGTCATGCCGTCCTTTTTACTGTTTACGGAAATATGGCCGTGATGGAGTTCGGCAAACCTTTTGGAAAGTGCGAGTCCTATACCAGACCCGCTTTTACTGACACTGTTTCCGGCCCTGTAATACCAACTGAAGATATGATCGATTTCCTCCTCATTGATTCCGGATCCCGTATTGCTCACCTGTATGCAGAGCATATGGTTGTCGCGAAACATAGCAATGTTTACAATACCTTTACGTACGGCGTGTTTCAATGCATTAGACAAAAGGTTGTTGAAGATCACTTCGATCTTCTCTATATCACATCGGAGGAGTTCGTTTTTGTCGCTTACGGAAATGTACAGTCTGATGTTTTTATCTTTGGCCAGCAGCCGATAATTTTCGGTCCATTGAGCAATTTTTTCTCCCATGTCGTATTGACCTATGGTAAGCTGGCTCAATCCCTCTTCGGTCTTGCGAAATTCGAGAAGCCGGTTGATGGAATGATGGAGGGTTTGTGCATTTCGTTTTATAAAATGCAGATGGTCCAGCAGTTCTTTTTGTTTTACTTTTTCGATCAGTTGTTCTACCGGAGCCATGATCAGGGTGAGGGGTGTCTTTAGTTCGTGCGAAAAACCGGTGAAAAAGCGGAGCCTTTCCTCGTTGAGATCATTCTCCAGTTGCCGTTGTCTTTTTTCCAGTACAAGTGAGCTTTTCAGTTTCAGCCGTTCGGTATAATACCGTATGGATATCCATATCAGTAAACCGGCTATTACTATATATAAAAGATATGCAGGCCAGGTTTTCCAGAACGGGGGGACTATGGTGATATACAGTTTTTTGGCTTTCCTGCTCGTATACGGATGGTTAACCCTCACCTGTAATTCGTAATCGCCGGGGGCGACATCCGTAAAGTTGGCCGTGCCGAGTTCGCGGGTGTTAATCCAGAAATTGTTATAGTTTTTGAGTTTATACGAATAAGTAATGTTACTCGATACCGGGTATTTCAATGCCACGAAGTCTACAGAAAATGTATTTTGGTCGTAGTTTAGGGTAAGGTGATCCTGAAAAGTAAGAGACTGCCGGAGAATGGACTTTTTTTGATCTGTTACATTAACTTTTTTATTCAGTATCCGTAATTCCTCAAAAAACAACGGGTACTCCTGTTCCAACCCGGGAAATACTGAGGGGTTAAAATAATTAATACCGTTATTCCCGCCTACATAGATCGTACCTCCCGGAGAGCGTGTGATAGCTCCGACATTGAATCCGCCTTCATCGATATTGTCCAGCGCGGAGATATTCAACACTTCGTTGGTACGCAGATCATACCTGTTTATACCGTTGAATGTCGATAACCAGATATAATGGTTGTTTTCTCGGATTATAGCAGTTACCGAATTGTTACTCAATCCATCGGCTTCGGTGATATTTAGCAGCGATTTTGTTTTGGTATTAAGTCTCACCAGACCACCATATCGCGAACCCGCCAGTATTTCTTCCTCATTAAGGACGAGAATACAGAAAAAGATATTGCTGGGCAGGTTATCGACGTTTCCCGAATAGAAATATTCGGAAGTATCCGTATTGGGATCGTGAGCTATAATTCCCGAACCGAAGGTTGCCAGCCAAAGTCTTCCGGTATGATCTTCGGTTATATTGCGGATATCAATTCTGCGGAGGGATTCGATGTAACGGAAGTCGCGAAGCCTTTCGTCATACCGGAAAAGACCGCCCTGGTTGGTACCGGCCCAGATGGTATGATCACTGCTTTCGAAAAGAACCCGGACATCGCTGCCGTTTTCCGGTTTGCCCTGTAAAAAGTGTGTAAATCCATTACGTCCCGGGAGCATCAGATTGATTCCGCCCCTGTACGTTCCTGCCCAAACCCGTTTTTTGCTGTCCTGCAATACGGAAATGACATAATTGTTGCTGAGACTGGAAGCATGATCGTCCTGGTGCTTGTAATGGATATATTTCCGGGTCACCGGATCGAAGAGATCGAGGCCCCCTCCATCCGTACCTATCCATATATTTTCGGTGTCCGTACCGGCCAGTGCACCGATGCGATTGTGACTGACGCTCTCGGGGAGTGTTTCGTTTTGTCGGATAATATGTACAGGCTCCCCTTTCGGGTCCACATAATTTAACCCTGTAGGTGTACCGATCCACATTTTATAACTCCTGTCCATGAAGATGGAAGAAACCGTCCTGTTGTAGACACTGGTACCGTCGTTTTCGGGAAGGAACCAGGTGTTTTGTATCGGATGCTCCGGGGCTTTCAATACTTCCATATCCAGAATGTTCAATCCTCCGTTACGGGTGCCGATCCACATACGTTTATTGTTATCTTCCCTGAAGCACAGTACATCCTCATCGCTGAGCCCTTTTGTACTCAGGTTTGCTTTGCGCAGCACTATAGAATCTCCCGCAGCCGTAATGATGCCGATGCCATGCCGGGTACCGATCCATACATTATGGTCACTGTCTGTAAACAGGCTGTTTATGGCCGATGAGGGTAAAAAGCTGTTCTCCTTGTTCAGGGTGTTTGTAACTACCTTGTTCCGGAAGTCGATTTTATTGAGCCCGTAACCGAAGGTCCCCAACCATAAGACAGAATCTCCCTGCATACTGATCGAGGATATTTCATTAGAAGAAATATCACGGTTAATGAGGCTGCTTTTCTGGGCAAAATGCCCTGTGGCGTCCAGAAACTGTATCCCCCCGCGATAGGTTGTTGTAATTACCTGTTTTTTGTCGGTGAGATAAAGCCCGCTGATACTGTTGTCCAGAAGACCATCCGAATAATCGATAAGGGCCATCTTGTCATGTCGGAGATTATAAATGTTTAATCCGCCGTCCGTGCCTATGAGAAGCTCGTTTCCGTCCCGAAGCAGCAAAGACTGCACGAAGTTATTGGCAAGCCCTTCACCTTTTTTTTTTAGGTTTTTCTTAATGACTTTGAAATTAGTGCCGTCAAAACGGTTCATGCCATCTTCCGTACCGATCCAGAGATACCCGAGAGAATCCTGGGCAATAGCATTGATTACATTGTTAGATAATCCGGAGCTGACATTGATCAGGTGAAAATGCAGATCCTTATCAATAGTACCGCCTTGCCGGACGTCTTGGCCGGCGATGGAAAAACTTATCAGTGTAAAAAATACAATTATTTTGTTTTCAAGTATCCGCATATAAGATGTTCAAATTTAATGAAATCTTTAAAAAACACTAAATAAATGTCTTTTTTGTCAATACTGAACAATCTGTGCCCCATATTTTGACAAATAGTACCCGCTTCTATTAACACAATATTTAGAACATTGTAATACTGTTATGAAGAAACAACCTGTTTTTCTTCGGAAACGGATCAATCAATTTCAAAATTAATTAACCAAAACTACTAAAGTATGTATCAAAGATTACTAAGATCGGGAAGATTAAAATGGTTTTATGCTCTTTTTTTTCTGATGATCTGTGCTGTTGCTTTTGCTCAGGAAACTGAAATAAAGGGCCGGGTCATCGATAGCGAAGGAATGCCGCTTCCCGGAGCGTCTGTTGTAGAAAAAGGAACTGTCAATGGTACGATGACCAATATAGATGGAGAATTCGTGCTCAAGGTAACGGATCCGGATACTGCGGTTCTCGTACTTTCATTTGTAGGATTTAAAAAACAGGAGATTGCTTTGGACGGTAGTCTCGCTGCGGAAGTAACGATGCAGGAAGATCTGGAGTCTCTGGACGAAGTGGTCGTAGTAGGCTACGGAACACAGAAAATGGGAGAAGTTACCGGGGCGGTAAGTACTATCAAATCGGATAACCTGGTAAGATCATCCTCTACAACCACTGCAGGAGCGCTTGCCGGAAAAGTAGCCGGGATATCGGTGAGGGCAAAAGATGCCAGACCGGGCCGTGGAGCAGCGATTGAGATCCGAAATATGGGAAATCCTCTTTTTGTTATAGATGGGATTCCCTATGGTGGCCAAACAGGTAACGATTGGGTGCAATCTTCGAATGTATCCGGTAATGATATTTTTAATTCCCTGAACCTGGAGGATATCGAAAGTATTACCATCCTTAAGGATGCCTCGGCGGCCATTTACGGAATACGCGCATCGAGCGGGGTAGTCCTGGTCACCACTAAAAAAGGGAGGAAGAATGAAGATGTCCGTATCAATATCAATGGTTACTACGGGTGGCAGAATCTTACCCGTTTTCCCAAGCTGGCCAATGCGGCGCAATACACGAGAGGCAGGGTAGAGGCCGCGCAGAATGCCGGACAGGACCCTTATAGTGTCTATACTCCGGAAGAACTGGCCAAATGGCAGGCGGGAACCGAACCCGGATACCAGGGCTATGACTATTACGATCTGGTGATGCGTAAGAACGTTCCTCAGTATCACATTAACGCCAACGTCACCGGCGGATCGGAAAAAACGAATTACTATATCTCCGTGGCCAATACACAACAGGAAGCTCTGATGAAGGACTTTTCATATGACAGGACCAATATACAGGTGAATCTCGAATCCAATATCACGGAGAGATTCAGTGTAGGAACCCAGATCAGCGGAAGGGAGGAGAAAACCAAAGATGTCGGGCTGCCCGGAGGTGACGGATATTTTGCATCGATCCTCGGGATGCTCAGTAATATCCCTACCGTAGGCCCTTATGCCAACGATAACCCGGAGTATATAAACCATACGCGCGATTATTCCAGGAACCCCGCCTTGTTTCACAGGGATGTGGCAGGATATAAAGATAACCTGGGAAGAAACCTGAATATCAACATGTTCGCCAGTTATGATTTTGATTTCGGACTCAAAGCCAAAGGGACCGTTTCTTATAATTATACCAACAATAAATTCGATGGTTTCCAGTATACCTATGACGTATATACCTATAACGAAGCTGAAGATACCTATAATCGCACCGGAGGATCAGACAGCGGATGGCGATACCAGACCGAAAGGGAAGTAGTGTCCAGGTTTGCACAGTTTCAACTGGATTATTCCAGAACTTTCGGGGATCATTCACTCGCTGTAACAGCCGCATATGAGCGGTCGGATTACGAACGCGATTACCTGCAGCTGGGTACCAATCCTTCCAATAATTATTTGCCATTGCTCGAGTTTGATAAGCTCAATTCATTTTCGGATGGTTGGGATTACGAAGCCCGGGCCGGATACATAGGGAGAATAAATTATAATTACAAAAGTAAATATCTACTGGAATTACTGGGGCGTTATGACGGGTCTTATCTCTACCCTCCGGGACACCGGTGGGGCTTTTTTCCGGGAGTTTCCGTAGGATGGCGAATTTCGGAGGAATCGTTTTTCGAACCTTTAAAGAACGTTGTCAGCGATTTGAAATTACGGGCTTCTATGGGACAGACCGGTAAAGAAGAGGGTGTCGGAATGTTCGGATATTTGAGCGGATATACATGGAACGATGGTAATGCCGTACTGAATGGAAACTTTACGGCCGGATTAAGGCCGCGGGGATTACCGGTAACCAATTTATCCTGGGTAAAGAATACGACGTCCAATATCGGTATGGACCTGGCCATGTTCGACAGTAAACTGAAACTGACCACAGATATTTTCAGGATCAAGCGGACAGGAGTACCTGCGGCCCGTTATGATGTACTTCTGCCGAGTGAAGTGGGATATTCTCTTCCTAATGAGAACCTTAACGAAAACGGGTATTACGGTGCAGAAGGAATGATCAGCTATCAGAGTTCCATAGGGGAGCTCAACTATAACGTCAGCGGAAACTTTACGTATTCCCGTTACAAAAGCCTGAGCAGTTATAAACCCCGTTTTGGGAACTCCCTGGATGAATACCGCAATTCGGCGGAAGACCGCTGGGGAGGTGTCTGGTGGGGATACCAGGTCGTAGGACGGTTCCAGAACGAAGAAGAGATCAGGAATTACCCGGTGGATATGGACGGGCAGAACAACAGGACCCTGCTTCCCGGAGACTTCATATACAAGGATGTAAACGGAGATGGTGTTATCAACGGCATGGACGAACGGCCTATAGGATATCCTACAGGATGGGCTCCTATGGTATCGTTCGGAGGAAATATAGGATTGAACTGGAAAGGTATAGACCTGAATATAGACCTTGCAGGAGGCGCCATGCAATCCTGGTTTCAGGATTACGAATTGCGGAATGCTTTTCATGGCGGGGGTAATTCGCCGGCCTATCTGCTGGAGGACCGCTGGCATCGTGCCGATCCGTACGACCCGGACAGCGAGTGGATACCCGGACGCTATCCTGCGATCCGCGAGGGAAATTCCGGCCCAAATGCGAGAAACAGCGACTTTTGGCTGACCAATGTACGCTTCCTCAGGGTGCGAAACCTCGAACTGGGATATACATTACCAAGTGTAATTACCGAAAAAATAAATGTGCAAAAGGCACGGATCTATATCAACGGGTCTAACCTGATCTCTTTTGACAACGTAAAGAAATTCGGGATCGATCCGGAAATCGAAGCGAGAGCTGCCGTGGTTTATCCGCAGCAAAAGACCGTGTTGGTCGGTTTTAACTTTTCATTCTAAAACAGAAACGATGAGACATTTATTGATATACTCTATTATAATTTCATTTTTCCTTGCCGGCTGTAACAATGAAGACTGGCTGGAAAGAGATCCGAAAAATATTATTACAGACGAGCAGCTCTGGAACGACCCGCAACTTATCCAGTCTTTAATGGCTAATTATTACGATCGCCTGCCTTCTATGCACGGCGTGTTTAATACCGGGGGAATGAGCGAAATAGATGATGCCATGTGGTCCGGGCATTTCGACGAAAACTGGCGTAACGATTTCCAGTTCGGGGATGATTACGGACGCTATTGGGATTATGGATTTATCCGCGATATCAACCTGTCCCTGGAAAATATAGACGAATACAGTGTACAGCTCAGCGATGATCAGAAAAACCTGTACAAAGCCGAACTTCGGTTTATCCGTGCGTTTGTCTATTTCGAAATGGTAAAACGCATGGGAGGTGTTCCCCTGGTGACGACACAACTTATTTATGACTACAGTGGTGACCCTGCGTACCTGCGTGTTCCCAGGGCCAAAGAATATGAGATTTATGATTTTATCTACTCGGAACTGGAAACCATAAAATCCGACCTGGAAGCCAACAATGGAAGTCAGACCCGGGCCAATACCTATACGGCACTTGCCCTTGAGAGTCGCGCCATGCTTTATGCAGGTTCCCTGGCCAAATACAATAACCTGATGTCTTCCCCGATCATGTTACCCGGAGGGGAGGTGGGAATTCCCGCTGATAAGGCCGATGATTATTATCAGAAATCCCTTGTCGCATCGCGGACAATCCTAGGTAGCGGAAGCTATGCCTTGTATGATGAGAACCCCGACAAAGGAGCGAACTTTTACGAAATGCTGATGAATAAAGGAAGCCGGGAGGTGATCTTTGCCAAAGACTTTGAACTGAGCCTTAAAGTACACCGCTTCTCCTATGACAATATCGTGAGAAGCATTACCGAGGATAACGAAGGTTCTTCCATGCTGACCCCATCTCTGAACCTGGTGGAAAGTTTCGATTACCTGGATGGAAACGAAGGAACATTACATGATAAAAATGCGGACGGTAGCTATATACCCTACGAAAATATCACCGATATCTTTGAGAATAAGGACGGACGTCTTTACGGCTCGGTAGTTTATCCCGGAACCACATTCAAGAGTGTTCCTGTAAGCATGCAGGCAGGAGTTGCCGTATGGGAAGAAGGACAATATGAGTTCAGGGTAGCGCCCAATCTCGGAGGGCTATACGAAGATGCCGCACTGTGGACCGGTTTCGATGGTCCGCAGGATAATGCACAGTTTGTAACCAACACCGGGTTTTACATGCGCAAGTTTGTCAGTGAAGCCTCAGGAGCCAGTACCCGTGGTGTTTCCGCGCAAAACTGGTGGCCCTGGTTCCGGATGGGAGAGCTATACCTCAATGCGGCAGAAGCTGCTTTCGAAAGAGGACTGGAAGGGGAGGCCCGGGGCTACGTAAATGCGGTAAGAGCACGGGCAGGGTTTCCGGAAAACAGTATTACCACCTTGACCATGGATATCATCCGTAACGAAAGACGGGTGGAACTGGCCTTTGAAGACCATCGCTTTTTCGACCTGAAAAGATGGCGTATAGCTCACGAGATATGGGATGGTAGTGATAACAGCGAAGAAGCCGTGGTTAAAGGTTTATTCCCTTACCGTGTTGTTCGCCCGGGTCATGAAGATCACAACAAGTATATTTTCAACAGGATGAGGCCTACACGCTTCCGGAGGGCACGCTTTTTCCGGTTTGCCAATTATTATTCATCCATAGACCCGAATGTGCTGAACAATAACCCCACATTGGTCAGAAACCCTTTTCATTAATAGTTAGTGGTGAACAGGTATGTCCGGAACCGGAAAGGAATACGGAAAAGACATGCCTGTTTTTAAATGTTAAACATAAAAACAAACACAATGAAAAAATATATATCCCGATTACTATATCTTATGCTTACGGCATTTCTTGCCGGAAGTTGTGAGTACGACAATTATGACGAACCCAATGCCGTCCTGGAAGGAACAGTAAGTTATAGGGGGCAGTCCGTCGGAGTGAGAACCAATGGCCCCGAGTTTGAATTATGGCAGGATGGATATGATCTTAAAAAGAATATCCCCGTGTATATAGCGCATGACGGCACCTATTCGGTATCGTTGTTTGAAGGACAATACAAGCTGGTCGTTAAAGAAGGCGGGCCATGGGTGCCCATGCTCAGTGATACCCTGATTGTCGATGTAAAAGGTAAGACAACGTATGACGTAGAAGTAACACCGTATTTTACTATTGAAGATCCGGGTTTTACGGTTAATAGCTCGACACTGACAGCGAGTTTTACGGTAGACCGGATCGTCGGTACGGCCAGCATGCAATCGGTGAATGTGTATCTGGGAACAGGAATGCTTACCGATCAGAACAAAAACGAATATGTACGTAATATAGCCACAGACGATATCGTGCCCGGACAGCAAACCACAGTAAGTTTTGAGATCCCGGAAAATCTCGCAAACGAAGAATACCTCTTTGTGCGTATCGGGGTCCGGTCCGGACAGTCCAATGAGTATTATTATACACAATCCCAAAAAGTAGAACTGTGACCCGGTATGTTTGACGGTAAAAAACGCCGTTACCCCACTGTAGTTTCTTTATATCCTGATAAATAAGTGAGGTTTACATCCTGTTTTTGTTTTAATTGTTTAAAAAACACTTAAATCGGATGTAAACCTTTATATTGTAGTCTTTAAATACTATGAAACTGTCTTTTAATATACTATTCCCCTTCCTGGCGTTTGTCTTAATGTCAAGTGTTTTTTCTTCCTGTGGGGGCAAAACCGGGAACAATGCTCATACGCTCCCGCTTCCGGAAACCATATCGCCGGTACGCATTAACATCAATACCGGGGTTTCGTATCAGACCATAGACAATTTCGGCGCTTCCGATGCATGGTCCTGCCAGTTTACGGGCCAATGGGCGGTAGCAAAAAGAGAGCAAATGGCCGATCTGCTTTTTAGCAGGGAAACGGACGAAAGTGGCAATCCCAAAGGCATAGGGCTTTCGCTGTGGCGATTCAACCTGGGTGCGGGAAGTGCCGGGCAGGCAGAAAACAGCGGAATCAAGGACGAATGGCGCAGGGCCGAATCTTTTTTAAAGGCAGACGGAACATACGACTGGGATAGGCAGAAAGGGCAGCTGTGGTTTGCCCGAGCCGCAGAGGAACGCGGTGTGGAAAACCTGTTGTTGTTTGCCAACAGCCCACCCGTCTCCATGACGCGTAACGGAAAAGCATACAGCAATAGCGGAACGCAATCGAACCTTCCCGAACATCGTATCGGACAGTTTGCACGGTTTCTGGCGAATACTGCATCGGGATTAAGAAAAATGGGGTTAACCCCCACGATTATAAGTCCGGTCAACGAGCCGCAGTGGGACTGGACAGACGGTGGCCAGGAGGGAACTTGTTACACGAATTCGGAAATTGCAGGAATCGTGAGGGCTCTGGACATGGAACTTGATAAGAAAGGCTTGGACCTGAAGATTGATATCAGTGAAGCCGGGCAGATCAATTATTTATTCGAAACCGGAAACAAGGAAGGAAGAGGAAAACAGATCGCTGCTTTTTTCGGAGAAGGATCTCCCGATTATATCGGCAACCTCTCTCATGTGAGCCATACCATCTCCGGGCATAGCTATTTTACGACCTCTCCGGCCTCGACTCTGGTGAAACAAAGAGAAAAACTGGCAGGGGAACTTCAAAAGTATCCCGGGTTAAAATACTGGATGTCCGAATATTGTATTTTGGGTAATAATGACGGTGACATCAAGGGACATGGCCGGGATCTCGGTATGCCCCCCGCGCTGTATATGGCCCGGGTAATCCATCACGACCTTGTTATCGCCAATGCCTCTGCATGGCATTGGTGGCTGGCAATTTCTCCTTACGATTATAAAGACGGACTGATTTATGTAGATAAAAATAAAACAGACGGAAACATATACCCGGGTAAAATGCTCTGGACACTCGGAAACTACAGCAGGTTTATCCGCCCCGGATATAAACGCGTACACGTGGAAACCGGGCAGGACCATGAAGGATTACTGGTATCGGCCTATAGAGATCCGAAAAGCGGAAAATGTGTGGTCGTTATGGTAAACACCGAAGAACATGGTGTCTTGGCACAATTCAGCCTGGACGGACGCGGGTGGAATCCCGGATATGCTTATGTAACCTCGGAAGAAGAAAACCTGAATAAAACAACCGGGTTAGTGATGGGAGGTGGGAACGTAGAGATCCCGGGACAGTCGGTCGTAACATTTGTACATACTAACTGATTATATCATGAATAAGATTTTTTTATCCTTCTTGTTGATATTTGTTCTGACTGCTGCTCGCGGACAGAAACCCAATGAATGGGAAGATCCGACTGTTGTAGACCGTAACAAGATCGAAGGCCGCAGTGATTTTGTGTTGTTTACCTCCGCTGCCGAAGCGCTCAAAAAGGAGGCCGGGCAGTCGCCGCTGTATAAAAGTCTCAACGGGACGTGGAAATTCCATATCGTAAAGCACCCGAGTCAGCGCCCACAGGATTTCTATAAAACAGATTTCGATGACAGTGACTGGGATGCCATCCCCGTGCCTTCCAACTGGGAACTCGAAGGATTTGACATTCCCATCTACACCAATGTCACCTATCCTTTTCCGAAAAATCCGCCCTATATAGGCTACCCCGTACAGCCTTCCAACAGGGAACTGTCTTCGGGAAAGGGCATAAACCTGAAGTCTGCGGATCGGGAAGGCAATGAAGAAATATACAATCCGGTAGGGTCTTATCGCCGTACATTTACCATATCCGAAGATTGGCAGGATAAGGAGATTATCCTTCGATTCGGTTCGGTTTCCGGTTATGCGCGGGTATTTGTCAACGGTAAAGAAGCCGGGATGACCAAAGCATCCAAAACACCTGCTGAATTTGATATTACCCGACTTTTGAAAAAAGGAGAAAATCTCCTTGCCGTACAGGTTTTCAGGTGGCATGACGGAAGCTACCTCGAAGACCAGGATTTCTGGAGGTTGAGCGGTATAGAACGCGATGTGTGCCTGCAGGCGATGCCCAAAACAACCCTTTGGGACTATTTTCTGACCAGTGGGCTGACTCCTGATTATCGCGACGGAACCCTCAGCCTGAACGTAAGGTTGAAAGAGTTTGACGACGGAAGTATTAAGAACCCGAAGGTCAGGATGACCCTTTTCGATCCGGAGGGGAAAGAAGTCTGTACGGAAACCGTACCGACCGGGAAAAATAAAAAAGAGGTCCGGTTTAAAAGAGTTATCCCGGAGGTACGTAAATGGAGCGGCGAACATCCTGTGCTGTATCGTTATACCATTAGCCTGCTGGATGCGAATGATAAAGAAATTGCAGCACTCGCAGGAAAAGCGGGATTCCGTGAAGTAGAGATCAAGGAGGCACAACTCATGATTAACGGTAAGGCCATTACGGTTAAAGGCGTAAACCTGCACGAGCATCACCCTGTAAAAGGACATGTTCCGGACCGGGAGATGATGCGTAAGGATGTGGAGCTGATGAAGCAGAACAACATCAATAGCATCCGGATGAGCCATTACCCTCACGATACCTACATTTATGATCTGGCTGATGAGTATGGGATGTATGTCGTGGATGAAGCCAATATAGAGACCCACGGGATGGGAGCCGAATGGCAGGGAAGGTTCGACAAGACCGTTCACCCTGCATACCTCGAAGCCTGGGCAGACGCCCATCTCGACCGTATGAAGCGGATGGTGGAATTTCATAAAAACCATACTTCCGTCATTATCTGGTCTTTGGGAAATGAGAGTGGTAACGGCCCTGTCTTTTATGATGGATACGACTGGATAAAACAGCGGGATACCACACGTATGGTACAGTTTGAGCAAGCCGGAGAGAACAGGAATACCGATATTGTCTGTCCCATGTATCCCTCTTTGGAGCATATGAGGTCGTATGCCGAAGATTCCTCTAAAAAGCGGCCTTTTATCATGTGTGAGTATGCCCATGCCATGGGAAACAGCACGGGGAATTTTCAGGAATACTGGGATATTATAGATAGTAGCCCGCACATGCAGGGTGGTTTTATCTGGGACTGGGTAGACCAGGGACTGGAAGCCAGTACGGCAGACGGACGTAAATTCTGGGCCTACGGGGGAGACCTGGGAGGCCACGATCTGCAGAACGATAACAATTTTAATGCAAACGGACTCGTTACTGCAGATCGCCTGCCACATCCCGGCTTGATGGAAGTAAAAAAGGTATATCAGAACATCAGGTTCGGGAGAGAGAACAACAAGATTCTGGTTAAAAACGAATTCGATTTTACTGATCTGGACCGATACGATTTTCGTTGGGAAGTCATCGCAAACGGAGAGATTGTTGAAAAAGGAAAATTTGAGGTCGAAGCGGCCCCCGGAGTTAGCCGGGAGATCAGCCTCGATCTTCCGGAAGTTTCCGGAAAGGAATGTTTTCTCAATGTGTATGCCTATACCCGTACAGCCGATGCCATGATCCCGGCAGGTCATGAGATCGCAAGGGAACAGTTTTTTATAGGAGACACTTCTTTTTTTAATTTACCGGAAACAACGATAGCAGAAAAATTAAAAGTAAAAAGCAACGGGGAACAATTGTCATTTTCTTCCGGCGATATCGAGGGCGTATTTAATACCGCCCGGGGCGTATTCGAAAGCTATCATCGAAAAGGTTCCGAAAGCCCGGTCTCCGTTTTCCCTCAACCCTATTTCTGGAGGGCGCCCACCGATAATGACTTCGGGAACAGAATGCCGCATAAGCTGAAAGCCTGGAAAGAAGCTACGCAAAACGCCGTAGTGACACAGGTACAGGTCGGAAAAAAGAATAAGAAAGGTGTACCGGTCACAGTTCGCTATGAACTGCCAGGTGTAGCGGTGCCCTATACGATAAATTATCTTATACGTAATAACGGGGATATCCGGGTAACAGCAAGCCTGCATACCGATAAAGAGCTTCCGGAAATACCGAGATTCGGTATGCGAATGATACTCCCCGGAGCATACGATATGCTCGAATACTATGGAAGAGGGCCATGGGAAAATTATGAAGACAGAAATACGGCTGCTTTTATCGGGCTGTACGAAGACAATGTGGAAAACCAGTTTACATGGACGTATATCCGTCCGCAGGAATCAGGATATAAGACCGATGTGCGGTGGTTACAACTGGCCGACAAAAGAGGAGGGGGAATCCGGGTAACAGGAGACCAGCCTTTGGGTTTCAGTGCGCTGCATATCGCCACGGAAGATCTGGATGCCGGAGAACATAAGGCCCAGCGGCACCCTACCGACCTCAAGGTACAGGACAAGGTATTTCTTCATGTAGACTACAGGCAGCGTGGTCTGGGAGGAGATGACAGCTGGGGTAGATATCCCCACGAAAAGTACCGGCTCGAAGGTGGAAATTACAGTTACACATATACCATCAGTCTATTGCCGTAATCACAATAACAAATCAATATTATTACAAATAAAACCGATCTGAAGATCATGAAAATTACATCCTATCTCTTTTTATGTATCGCCCTTGTCACTTTCTCGTGTGATAAAGACAAAACCACAGAATTATCATCGCCCTCAGCCTATCTGTTTACCTATTTTACCGGAAACGGAGCCGGGGAGGAAGCGATTCGCTATGGCATAAGTCCGGATGGCTATAACTATTACGCCCTGAATAATAACGAACCCATTGTGGCTTCGGATGCTATCAGTACCACCGGGGGAGTTCGTGACCCGCATATCCTGAGACGGGAAGACAATAAAGGATTTTATATGGTGGTTACCGATTTGCTCACTAAAAACGGCTGGAGCAATACGGCCATGGTATTGATGAAATCCGATAACCTTGTCGACTGGTCTTCTACCGTCATTGATATTCCTTCTTTATACCCCGAATTTTCCGAAGTTCACCGGGTATGGGCTCCGCAGACAATCTATGATGAAAGGGAAAAGAAATACATGGTTTATTTTTCCATGCTGGAAACCGGAAGCTACGACAAGATTTATTACGCATATATAAATGACGATTTTACCGCTCTGGAGGGTGCCCCACAGCAATTGTTTTATAGCCCTGCCGAAAAGGCCTGTATCGATGGGGACATCGTTGAGAAAGGTGGTAAGTATTACCTGTTCTACAAAACCGAAGGAGAACGTGACAAGGGGATCAAGGTAGCTGTGTCGGACAGGCTCACATCGGGGTACAAACCCGAGCCCGGCAATGTCGATCAGACCGATAAGGCTGTGGAAGGTTCGGGGGTTTTTAAGCTTATCGGTTCCGATACCTACATCCTGATGTATGATGTGTATGTCGATGGAGAATACCAGTTTACCAAAAGTTCGGATCTGAAAGATTTTGAGGTTGTGGATGAAAAGGTCTCTATGAATTTTCATCCCCGTCACGGAACGATCATACAGATCACACAGGAAGAACTGGAGCGGTTGACCGAAGCTTTTCCTTCAAGAGATATTTCACCGGTACTGGCCGTTTCCGGACCCGGAGTAAAATCCGGAAATGTGGTTGTTGACAGTCGGGAAAAGACCATTTACGTCCCCCTTGAGCCTGGGCAGGACGTTTCGGCTTTCACTCCCGGTTTTACTACCCTTCCCGGTACAGCGGTGAAACCCGGAGGGCCGCAGGATTTCTCCAAAGGAAGTATCGGTTACCAGCTTTCCTTCGGAGGTAAAACGGAGACCTATGAGCTTACCGTAGCGGTAGACGGAAACCCTGTAGTACAAGGCTATTACGCCGATCCGGAGATTATATATTCTCATAAAGAAAAAAAATATTATCTGTATCCCACCAGTGACGGGTTTAACGGCTGGTCCGGAACCTATTTTAAAACATTTTCTTCCCCAGATCTGGTCCATTGGAAAGACGAAGGCGTGATCCTCGATCTGCTGAAGGATGTTTCCTGGGCCGACAGGAATGCCTGGGCCCCGACGATGATCGAAACCCGGGTTGACGGTGCATACAGATATTACTACTACTTTACCGCCGCACAGCAGATCGGTGTGGCCGTATCCGACAGTCCCTACGGCACATTCCGGGATTCCGGAAAACCATTGGTCTCCGAAAAGCCCGAAGGGGTAAAAGGAGGACAAAATATTGACCCGGATGTTTTTGCCGATCCCAAAAGCGGCAAACATTACCTCTATTGGGGTAACGGATTTATGGCCGTAGCAGAGCTCAACCCGGATATGACCTCCCTGAAAAAGGGAACCATAAAAGTAATAACCCCAGATGATACGTTCCGGGAAGGGGCAGAAGTGTTTTACAGAAATGGCAGGTATTATTTCCTGTGGTCTGAGGATGATACCCGAAGCCCCGATTACAAGGTTAGATACGCCACGTCCGGCAGCCCTGTGGGACCACTGCATATTCCGGAAAATAATATCGTGATCCGGAAAGATGAAAAAAACGGGATATTGGCTACCGGGCATAATGCTGTCATTCAGGTACCGGGAAAAGACGAATGGTATATTATTTATCATCGTTTTACAAGACCTAAAGGAGAGCACATGGGAAGTGCAGCCGGATTTCATCGTGAAGTCTGTATCGATCGTCTGACTTTTGACGCGCAGGGAAATATTGAGGAAGTGACCCCCACATTAAAGGGTATTGCCGTGGAGTGATCTCAGCGGACTAATGAAATATCTGTAACCTGATGAAAACAGTAACGGTCGTCCGCAATTTGAGGGGCGACCGTTTTTTGTATTAGGATGGAGTACGGTATCATTCCTGGTAGAATACGATTCAGCCACGAATATATGCGGTAGTTCCGGGATATCCGTGGCTGATGGTATCTGAGAGGTGTTTATCAGGATTGTTCCTGGTTCCTGATATGGATATCACGTTGCGGGAACGGAATTTCAATACCCGCCTCATCAAGAGCAGCCTTACAGTCGATAATGAGCTGTTCGTTCATGGTCCAGAAATTTTCATTGGAAGTAGTTACCCGTACGGATAAGTTTACCGAACTGTCTCCCAATTCCGTAACCATGATCTGCGGAGCGGGATCTTCAAAAGCATACTGATTATTCCTGGCGACGTTCAATAGTATTTCTTTGGCCTGTTTGAGATCTGCGTCATAAGATACGCCGATATTAAACCAGGTACGTCGTGTTCCGAGTTGGGTATAATTGGTGACGTTACTGTTGGATAGGTTTCCGTTAGGAACAACGACCAATTGATTTTGTGGTGTGTTTAACTTGGTGTTGAAAATATCGATTTCCCGTACTGTTCCCGATACCCCGGTGCTGGATTCGATAAAATCTCCTACACGAAAAGGCTTGAGGACAAGGATGAGGACCCCTCCGGCAAAATTGGCAAGTGAGCCCTGTAATGCCAGACCGATAGCCAAACCTGCGGCACCGATCATGGCGACGAGTGCGGAGGTCTGAACGCCCAGTTGGGTGACAACCAGGATAAACAGCAGAATGTTCAGTGCCCAGGAAATAAGGTTGTTGAGGAATCGTTGTAAAGATACGTCCAGATTCTGACGCTTGAAAGCTTTGGCCATGAGTCGTTTGGCAATCCTGATCAGCCACAGACCGATAACGTAAATCAGTACGGCCGAAATCAATGCTGAAATGACCTTCGGTGCCCATTCTATGGCGGTGGTGATAAATTCATCCCAGTACCCTTGAATTGTGTCTGTTCCCGTTTCTTGCATAGTTTTTCTTCTTTTTAATGATTTGGTATATGAATGTGTTACAAAATGCGACAATCCCAATTTAATGATATTATATAAAAAATCAAACATCTCCTGAGCGGGAATATTTATAAAAATCCGGTAACGGGTGCAAACTCATTCATAATCAGTAAATGACATTACTGATGTTTTTTCCGGAAAAAAATATTTTTCCGTTTCGGAGTGCATGGTTTCGGAAACTACCAGGAATGGAGGAGAAACATCGGCCGCAATTTCTCATCAAGGAGAATACGGTAGGTATATTATTCCATTTCGTATTCCTGTTCCGGGCGGGGCATTTGCAGCGAGTCGTAAACCTGCGCTATACCGTCTTTGTTTTCGGCCAGGACAACGAGAAAATCACCACTTTCCAATACGGTCATACCATTTGGGGTAATATACTTTCCGTCTCTTTTTATCATGGCTATGATCGCATTTTTAGGAAAGTGCAGGTCTACGATTTTTTTTCCGACAGAAGGGCTTTCGGGGTATAGGTAAATTTCTTCCAGGGCCGATTTGGCACTATCCGATAAGAAGATATCCATGGGAGTTTTGCGCTTTACCTTTTCCGGAAGCGACACGTGCAGCCATTTGGCTACCACGGAAAGTGTCGTGCCCTGCACGAGTACGGAAGTTACCGAGACGAAGAACACGATATTAAAAATAAGATCGGCTTTATCGATACCGGCCAGCAGCGGATAAGTGGCAAATACGATCGGTACGGCCCCGCGCAGTCCTACCCATGAAATATACCAGCGACGTCGTAGTTTCATCCGGAAAAAAGCAAGACTCAAAAATACACTTAGCGGCCGTGCAATAAAGATCAGGAAGACAGAGATGAGGATACCGATACCGAATATCGGAGGAATATGGCTGGGATAAACCAGTAAGCCGAGTGTGATAAACAGGGCGATCTGCATGAGCCATGCCAGTCCGTCAAACATGCGTACTATGGTCTTTTTGTGGATGATATCCTGGTTTCCGAGATATACCGCACAGAGATATACGGCCAGGAAGCCATTGCCTCCTACGAAGTCTGTCGCAGAAAATGTGAAGAACATGATCGCGATAGCCAGCACCGGGTACAATCCTTCGAAATCGATATTGATCTTATTAATGGCGTACTTTCCCGCTTTTCCGAAAAGAAATCCCAGTAATACACCCAGGGAAATCTGCTTCAGGAACATCGGGACGATTGTCCAGATACTTTCATCCTGATTGATAACCAGGCTCAGAAAGGCAATGGTGAGAAAGTAAGCCATAGGGTCGTTACTTCCGCTTTCGAGCTCCAGTGTAGGCCGTATGTTGGTTTTCAGAGCTATATTTTTAGACCTCAGTATAGAGAATACCGCGGCAGCATCGGTAGAAGAGACAATCGCACCGAGTAACAGACCTTCGTATATCGTAAAATCGGTTACCGCCCATACAAAGACACCCAGAGAGGTCGCAGTGAGCAAAACACCTATCGTAGACAGCGATATACCCTGCCAGAATATCGGCTTTATGGATTTCCAGTTGGTATCCATACCTCCGGAAAAAAGAATAAAATTCAGGGAGACAATACCGATAAACTGTGCGATTTTGGGATCGTTAAAATAAATTTTACCTATTCCTTCGGAGCCTGCGAGCATTCCGGTAGCGAGGAAAAGTATAAGCGTGGGAAGTCCGACACGGTACGATGTTTTTCCGGCAATAATACTGATAAAGAGTAAGGCGGAGCCTATGAGTAAAATGTTCTCAATAGTGATGTTCATAATGGTCTATAGTATATGTATAGGGGTACGGATGGTGTGTCCTGTTATTCAAAAACTTCGTTTTGCTGTTCCATAACACGTATAAAGGTGGTTCGTTTGGTTAATTCTTTCAGGCGTTGAGCACCTACATAGGTACAGGTAGACCGCAGGCTGCCGAGAATATCTTTTAGGGTATCTTCAACATCGCCTTTATACGGAATTTCGACGGTTTTTCCTTCGCTTGCCCGGTATTCTGCAACCCCGCCGGTATGTTTGTTCATGGCCGTTTCCGAACTCATTCCGTAAAAGAGCTTATATTTCCTGCCATCGTGTTCGGTGGTTTCTCCACCGCTTTCATTATGGCCCGCCAGCATGCCGCCGAGCATAACAAAGTCGGCGCCCCCGCCAAAGGCTTTGGCGATGTCGCCCGGTATCCTGCATCCTCCGTCTGAAATAATCTGGCCACCGAGGCCATGAGCTGCATCCGCACATTCTATAATTGCGGATAACTGCGGGTAACCCACACCGGTTTTTACCCTGGTGGTACACACACTGCCGGGGCCTATGCCGACCTTGACGATATCGGCTCCGGAAAGCAGAAGTTCCTCAACCATCTCGCCGGTAACAACGTTACCTGCAATGATGACCTTATCGGGGAATTGTTGTCTGGTTTCTTTTAAAAAGGACACGAAATGTTCGGAATATCCGTTTGCCACATCAATACAGATAAAGGGGATCTCGGGGAAATTGTTAATCAGTATCCGTAGCTTTTCAGCATCGGCTTTACCGGTTCCCGTACTTATGGCAATGTAATTTGTAATGTCTTTTCCGGACCGGGACATAAAATATTCCCATTGCGGCAGGTTGTAATGTTTGTGTACAGCCGTGATGAGCCTGTGTCGGGCCAGGACGGTAGCCATCTCAAAAGTGCCTACGGTATCCATATTGGCTGCGATTACGGGAATGCCCGTCCATCTTTTTCCAGTATGCATAAAGCTGAATTCCCGTTCCAGGGTAACTTCCGCCCTTGATTTGAGCGTTGATCGTTTGGGACGTATCATAACGTCTTTAAATCCCAGTTTTATATCGCTTTCGATCCGCATGGCCGTGTATTCCTTAATTTGGAATAAAGAAAAGCATTATGGGAAAAAAATCCTATGCGGGATATGTTTTTTTTATAATCCCACGGTTAATTTTTCATATATTTTTCCGGTTATCCCGGAAAGGGGAGAAAAAGAATATCGTTTTACCTGAGTTTCGGATATTTTTTGGGGTTACTTTCATGCATGATAGCATAGACCTTTTCAAAAATATCTTCGGCATTGGGTTTGGAAAAATAATCACCATCCGTTCCGTATGCCGGTCTGTGTGCCTGTGCGGAGAGGGTCTGCGGAGCGCTGTCGAGATACTGGTAACCTCCTTGTTTTTCCAGAACTTCCTGCATCAGGTATGCCGATGCACCACCGGGTACATCTTCATCGACAATAAGCAGGCGGTTTGTTTTTTTGACACTATCTACGGTTTCGTGATGAATATCAAAGGGCAGGAGTGTCTGGGCATCGATAAGCTCGGCATCAATACCTACCTCCAGGAGATCTTTGGCCACTTGCTCGACAATGCGGAAAGTAGAACCATAGGAAAGCAAGGTAATATCTTTTCCTTCTTTTACGACATCAATCTTGCCTATGGGTGTACGGAATTCACCGAGATTTTCGGGCAGACGTTCTTTCAATCGGTAACCGTTGAGGCTTTCTATGATCAGTGCAGGTTCGTCCGCTTCCATGAGGGTATTGTAGAATCCGGCTGCTTTGGTCATATTTCTCGGGGTGAGAATGTATATTCCACGAAGCAGATGGATAAGCCCTCCCATTTGAGACCCGGCATGCCATATGCCTTCGAGGCGGTGCCCTCTGGTGCGCACAATAACAGGAGCTTTTTGTTTTCCCATGGTCCGGTAATGAAGCGAAGCGAGGTCATCGCTCATCGTCTGCAGTGCATAGAGAATATAATCAAGATACTGGATTTCAGCAATGGGACGCAGTCCCCGGAGTGCCATTCCGATACCTTGTCCGAGTATGGTGGCTTCGCGGATACCGGTATCGGCTACGCGGATTTCCCCGAATTTTTTCTGTAATCCTTCCAGTCCCTGGTTAACATCCCCGATATTCCCGCTGTCTTCTCCGAAAACAAGAGCGTTGGAATACCTGGTAAAGAGTTTGTCGAAATTATCACGGATAACGATACGGCCGTCTACCAGTTCGGGATCGTCGGCATACTGCGGAGCTATCGCAGGAATAGCAGTGGCTTTCCCTGGTAATTCACTGTAAAGATGAGAGCTGTATTTGGGCTGCTCTTCGGCAAGGTAGCTGTCGACCCAGCTTATGAGCCTGTCTTTTTCTTCAAGCTGCTCATGCAATACATAACGCAGGGCGCGACGGGTAAGCGAAATGATATCTTTCTTTGCGGGTTCGTCTATGGATATCAGGTCGTTCTTCAGTTTATTGACAAAAGACTTGTTGGCACTTTTCCCGGCAAGACTGTCGAGCAGGGCTACGGCCTCCTTCTTTTTGCTTTTTATAGGAGAAATGAATTCTGACCAGGCTTCTTTTTTGGCTTCCCTGACTTCTCTTTTCACTTCCTTTTCGAGTGCGGCCAGCTCCTCATCGGTGGCAAAACCGTTTTCCAGGAGCCATTCCTTCATTTTCAGGTTACAATCGTATGATTTTTCCCATTGAAGCCGCTCCTTGTTCTTGTATCTTTCGTGAGAGCCTGAAGTTGAATGACCCTGTGGCTGCGTCAGTTCCAGCACGTGTATAAGTACGGGTACATGTTCTTCCCTGGCCAGTTTACCGGCACTTTCGTAAGCTTCCACCAGGGCCGGATAGTCCCATCCCTTGACACGGACGATTTCCAGTCCGGGTTGGTCATCACGCTGGAATCCTTTGAGGATCTCGGATATGTTTTCTTTGGTTGTCTGGTGTCTGGCATGTACCGAAATCCCGTACATATCATCCCATACACTGATGATCATAGGCACCTGTAAAACTCCGGCAGCATTTATGGTCTCGAAAAACAGTCCTTCACTGGTACTGGCGTTTCCTATGGTACCCCATGCGACTTCATTTCCGTTTTCCGAAAAATTACTGCTGTCCGTACTTTCGAGTTCTCTGTATATTTTGGAGGCCTGTGCAAGTCCGAGCAGGCGTGGCATCTGGGCGGCGGTAGGAGAGATATCGCTACTGCTGTTTTTCTGTGTGGTCAGGTTTTTCCAGCTCCCGTCTTCATTGAGGTTGTGGCTCAGGAAATGTCCGCCCATCTGGCGGCCTGCGCTCATGGGTTCCTTTTCGATATCCGTGTGTGCATAAAGGCCCGCAAAAAAATGTTTTGCAGTAAGGCCTCCTATAGCCATCATAAAGGTTTGGTCACGGTAATAACCGCTACGGAAATCCCCGTTCCTGAAGGCTCTGGCCATAGCGAGCTGCGGCACTTCTTTTCCATCACCGAATATACCGAATTTGGCTTTTCCCGTCAAGACTTCCCTGCGTCCGAGAAAACTGCATTCCCTGCTCATTACGGCGATTCTGTAATCGTGCAGGACCTGGGTTTTGAAATCGTTGAAGGTTATATCTTTCTGAGAATCTGTTTCGGTATGCATGTCATCGTTTTAAGGTTCACAAAATTAGTGAAAACATTCTTCTTTTGCAAGGGTCCGGGGTGTCCTGTTGATGGTGTATTGATAATTTAACCTGCGTTTTTTTGATAAAAAATCAATTAAATTTAAATATACATCATTTTATTGCGTTTCTTTTAAATGAAAATTCTAAAAATACCCCGTATCAGGAAATTATATTTTCTTGACAAATTTTGTCAGGATCACGATGTGCTGCCCTTCTACTTTACCTTCGATCTGCTCGGGGTTGTCGTGTACCAGGGAAATTCTCCTTACGGCGGTTCCGCGTTTGGCTGTCAGTGACGATCCTTTGACATTGAGGTCTTTGATGAGAACAACTGTGTCTCCGGCCTGGAGAAGTGCCCCGTTACTGTCTTTGTGTTGTGCAGACCCTTCTTCGGAAGTCTGCAGGCCGGCTTTGGCCCAGGTCATGGTATCGTCGTCCAGGTACATCATGTCCAGAAGGTCCTGGGGCCAGCCTTCGTGTTTCAGGGATTGGAGCATTCTCCAGGCTACGACCTGCACAGCCGGAACGGTACTCCACATACTGTCATTGAGACACCGCCAGTGGTTGGCGTCTGCGGTTTCCGGATCTTCTATCTGCCGAAGGCAGGTTTCGCTGATAAGGATACATCCGTCGGCACTATGGTCCGGAGCTCCGGGAACTTCATAAACTTTCAGGTTGTCGGTAGCCCCGCTCAGTTCGCATACGGAACCGCTTCTCTCGTGTAGTTGTTTTTCTATGGACATAGCTTTTTGTTATTACGCGACAAATATAGAAGAATTCGGAGAGGGGATGGGGGTGTCGGGAATTTAAAGTGCCTGTTTTTTTACTGGGTTTACAAAGCCATGCCCGGTTCTCAGAACCATTTTCGGGTAAACAACTTTACGAGCGTCTTCGGAGAAAGGGTGACGATAAAACGTATTTTTTCATTGTATTGAGGCTGTGCGATCTCCCAGCCGTTATTGGAGTACAACGGAAAATACAATTCGAAGTAATCGGTAACCAGGTTCAGGCGTACTCCCGAGTCGTAGACAAAACGTTCGGGTTCGAGTTTATTCTTTATCCAGCCTACATCTCCGTAAAGTTCTATCCATCGCCATACGTTAAAGCTGGCATTGGCAGTAACCATCCAGTTATTGGCATAAGGATCACGGAATTTGGATTTGAATCCTCCTTCGGCTATGATAATCTGCTGGCTCAGGATACCGGAGGTTTCGGACCTTCCGAGGTAACCGAAATCAAACAGGTAGTCGGTAGGGCGGTCGAGGGCAAAACTGAAATAGTCGGAACTGGTATCGTTGTATATAAATTTTCCGGCAAAAAACCTGAGATTGAGTTGTCTGTTGTTCTGATATAGTTTGCGGTATTCGATGTCAAAGGCTAACTTGGAAAAATTATTGGCGACCTGCAGGTCGGTAAACCAGGCGAAATAATTGATAATACCGTTGTTGGAGTACGAATATCTGGTGTTGAACACGCTGTAGTCCGGACTGGTGTTGTCCGCGGTGTGTACGGGATCTTTCTCCCGGATGACATTGACAAAACGAAAGGTGAGGGATTCGCGTATATTCGAGCGGAAATCATCGGTGCGGAAACCGAGACTTACAGCCGGTGTTATCGTGCTGTAACGAAGGTCGGGTGCGTAATGATAACTGGAACCGCTGATCGAGAACGTACTCAGGTAAAGATTGTCCTGATCGAGATAATTCCTGTAGGCGAAGAGTCCTGATCCGACCAGGGCATTTCCTTTCGTAGCCAGCGAAGGGACAATGTCGTAGAGGAAGGGTTGTGTGGTAAGCGTCTTGTTGTGAAGGCGCATACCCAAAACCACGCCGTCATAATAGTTGTACGAGGCAGTAGGAACGTAGAATACCTGGTTGTAATACGGGTTTTCCGCGTCCTTGAAAAATTGCAGTTTTATACGTCTGTTCTGAGAAAAGAAACCGCGCAGCGATTTCCAGTTGTCCCGCTGGTTGAATTCGGGGATGATCTTGTCGTAATTGAGAACCAGCCTTTTTTCCTGATTATATGGGATCCGAAAGGTTTCTTCTCCTGTAATGTTGTCAAACCAGTATTTGGAAAGTACGGTGTCGTTGCGCACGCCGTAAAGCGAGACAGGGACATTGGTACGCCTTTTGTTTTTGATAGTCACATAAATGGAGTCTTCCGTCTTTTTAACTTTCTTGATCGTAAAGTCTATTTTATGCCGCGTACTTACATATTCGTCAAAAAACCAGTCTATGTCTTTTGCCGAGTTTTCTTTGAGGGTCATTTCAAAATCTGTAGCGTCAACCGGCAGTAGTGTATAATCGTTGTAAAACTCCTTGATTTTTTCCGGTATACTACTGTCTCCAAGATAATCTTCGAGATACACGAGTCCCATACCAGCCTTGTACTTCCCCGCAATTTTCTCGTTGAATTTGATGAGTTCATCTTTCGGTGTTGCCAGCGATTGATCGAGATTTCTGCTTGCCATAAGCATAAAGAGCAGCGGATACTGGTCGTTGAAATTTTTCTGTGCAATATGAAAAGTACGCACCAGCCATAATTTGGAAAGTCCTCCCATAAGTTTCATGTCGGGATAGAATTCTTCCACGTACTTGATCATCAGGTAGGTTTGGATAGCATCGGTAACCCAACGATCTTTCCGGGAGTCGAGAAATAAGGTGTTTTCCAGATAATTGTTGAGTGTTGTTTTCAGTAATTTCAGTTCGTACTGGAACTCTTCAGGAAAAGGACGCAAAAAAGAGGGCAGCTGATTGAGGCCGTAAAGCGGGTTTTTCCGGTATTCGGTTTCGGTGACGAGTATCTTGGAGTGAGGATATGTGCCGAGATGGTCATAGATAAAATGAATGACCCGGTCTACGGATATATCGCGGATCTCCGGACTCAGGTCCTTGTACTCTATATTGGTTGTGAGTTTGAGCTTGCTGTTGGTATAGGTCTGGAACGAGTTCTGTTTTTCCAGGTAAAGTTTTACGTCGCTCCTGTCGTTTCCGGTGAGTACGACCTGTTGCAGATTGTCTATTTTCCGGATATCGGTAATGTGCAGGTCGCTGGTAAGAATGTAATTATCGGGATAGTTAAAGACAATCCTGTAATCTGTTTTGTCGCTATACAGGTCGTCCAGGTTTTTATTGCTGTACAGGATCCACTCTCCGTTGTATACTGCCGGAGTGATATACCAGTACCTCAGCGTGAAATTGCCGTTGCTCTCAAAACCGTATCGGGTGAACTCCGAGGAGGGAAGTTTTATGGCATACGAAAGTTTCATCAGGAAATCTTCTCCCGGGTAGACCGGGAAGTTCAGCTGTACCTTGATCAGGTCTTTGGAGTCCGTACGTTCCCACGCCACAGGGCGGTAATTTTTATCGACTATAGATATAACTTTAGTATTTCCGCGGACGCGTTCTTTAGCCAGGTGAAGGCTTTTGTCAAATTCTTCGCCGAAGCGTTTGGCCAATGCGGTATTTTTACCGGAATAGGCATTGTTCCAGTCGGTGAGATAGATCGTATTGAGCGTGTCCCGGGAATTGTTGTGAAATACGATCTCCTGCTGAATATTGATCGTATTGCTTTCCGGCAGAAGCCTGGCGACAATGGTTTGCCGGTTTTGTGCCGTCAGTTCCTGTAGCCCGGACACTAAAAAAACGAAAGCCGAAACACAACAAAACAGAAAATATCGCAGCGATGTATTGCAAATACACCTTGCTTTCGGATATTCGATGTTTTTATGCAGTTGCGGCATACGGGCTATCAGAAATTTGGACTGAGGTTTGATTCCTGGTAGAAGGCATCCAGAACTTCGAGGACTTCATCTTCCGTATCTACGATCTTTACGAGATCCATATCCTGAGGACTGATGTTACCGTGCTGTTCGAGAAGCGCGGTACGCACCCATTCGAAAAGCCCGCTCCAGAATTCGGAACCTACCAAAATGATGGGGAATTTACCTATTTTTTTTGTTTGTATCAATGTAATAGCTTCGAAAAGTTCATCGAGAGTGCCAAATCCGCCGGGCATTACGACAAATCCCTGGGCGTATTTGACGAACATGACCTTTCGCACGAAAAAATAGTCAAAATGCAGGTTTTTGTCACTGTCTATATACGGATTGTCATGTTGCTCAAAAGGGAGATCGATGTTCAGGCCTACGGAAGTTCCTCCTGCCAGATGTGCACCTTTGTTACCGGCTTCCATAATGCCGGGACCACCTCCCGTAATAACGCCGTAACCATGGTTGACGATCTTGTAAGCGACTTTTTGGGCAAGATCGTAATATTTCTCTCCCGGTTTGGTTCGGGCCGATCCGAATATGGATACGCAGGGGCCGATCTGGCTCATTTTTTCAAAACCTCCTACGAATTCCCCCATAATCTTAAAGATAGCCCACGAATCGTTAGCCTTTATTTCATTCCAACTTTTATGATGGTGTTTTTGACTCATGTTATATGATTTCCTTTGGTCTTTTTACGGTATTTTTCTACATTTTGTTTGCGGGCTACCATGATCCGATTCCCGTTTCAGGGTGTAAACATAGATAATTTTGTTTTTATCTATATTATAATACAATTAAAATTTCGGAGTCTGAAGGTGCTATGGGAAACCGGGGGATGTGGGGGTATTCCCTGTTACTGTGACTTTGCCATAAAGAGTTGCCCCGGGGGAAATACGGCTTTCTCCCGGAGCAAGCGACTGATTTATAATTCTTTTCTCAGAAATTCGGCGGTGTAGCTTTTGGGGTGTTCGCTCACTTCTTCGGGGGTGCCGGTGGTAACCAAACGGCCTCCTCCTTTACCACCTTCATAACCGATGTCGATAAGATAATCTGCCATTTTTATCACATCCATATTGTGTTCTATGATCAGCACGGTATTCCCTTTGTCTACCAGCCTGTTCAGCACGTCCATGAGTACACGGATATCTTCGAAATGAAGCCCCGTAGTGGGTTCGTCCAGGATATAGAAGGTATTCCCGGTATCTCTTTTGGAAAGTTCGGTAGCCAGTTTTATGCGCTGGGCTTCTCCTCCGGACAGTGTTGTGGATTGCTGCCCGAGCGTGATATAACCGAGCCCGACTTCCTGTATGGTTTTGAGTTTACGGTATATTTTAGGAATGTTCTCAAAGAAGGATACGGATTCGTTGATGGTCATGTCCAGCACATCCGAAATAGATTTTCCTTTGTAGCGTATTTCCAGGGTTTCACGATTAAAGCGTTTGCCCTGGCAGGTTTCGCATTCTACATACACATCGGGGAGGAAGTTCATTTCGATAACTTTTACTCCTGCACCCTGGCAGGTTTCGCATCGTCCGCCGGCTACATTAAAACTGAAGCGCCCCGGTTTGTATCCCCGTATCATGGCTTCCGGAGTTTTGGCGAAAAGGCTCCTGATCTCGCTGAATACGCCGGTGTATGTTGCCGGGTTGGACCTTGGGGTCCTGCCTATGGGCGACTGGTTGATATCAATGACCTTATCGATATGTTCGAGCCCTTCGATACTCTTATAGGGCATCGGCTTTTTTACCGCATTAAAAAAATGTGCGTTGAGTATAGGGTATAGCGTTTCGTTGACGAGTGTGGATTTGCCGCTGCCGGATACTCCCGTAACCCCTATCATTTTGCCCAGCGGAAATTCAACATCGACATTTTTCAGGTTGTTGCCCGTACATCCTTTAAGGGTGATGGTGTGCCCGTTGCCTTCCCGGCGCTGTGCAGGGACTTCTATGGCCTTGGTGCCATTGAGATAATCTGCGGTAAGCGTGTGGTGTTTCTTGAGTTCTTCGGGAGTACCCTGAGAGATGATCTCACCGCCATGTTTGCCGGCCCTTGGGCCGATGTCTATGACATGGTCGGCTCTTTCGATCATGTCTTTGTCGTGTTCTACCACGATAACGGAGTTCCCGATATCGCGGAGCGATTCCAGGGAATTGATCAGTCTTTCGTTGTCTCTCTGGTGCAATCCGATACTGGGTTCGTCAAGAATGTAAAGGACCCCGACCAGTTGTGAGCCGATCTGGGTGGCGAGACGTATACGTTGCGCCTCACCGCCCGAGAGTGATTTGGATCCCCTGTTGAGGGTGAGGTAATCGAGTCCGACGTCGAGAAGAAACTGTAATCGCGAACGGATCTCTTTCAGGATTTCTTCGGCGATCTTAAACTGTTTTTCCGACAGGTTTTCCGGAAGTTTCTCAAACCAGGAAGCCAGGTCAGAGATATCCATAGATGCCAGCTCGGCAATATTTTTTCCGTTTACCTTAAAATAGAGGGACTCTTTGCGCAATCTCGAACCACCGCATTCCGGGCAGGTTACCTTGTCCATGTATTCTTTGGCCCATCTTTTTACGGAAGCTGAAGGGTTTTCCTTGTACTGGTTTTGGATAAAGTTAACGATACCTTCGAAATCTATTTTATAATCGCGGGTGATGCCCAGTGTTTTGGAAGCTATGGAAAATTTTTCATTCCCGCCGTAAAGGATCATGTCGATAGCGGCTTCGGGAATATCTTTTATCGGATCGGTGATTTTAAAATCAAAACGTTCTGCGATAGTCTCCACCTGTTTGAAGATCCACGATTTTTTGTATTCACCGAGAGGTGCGATCCCACCTGATTTAATCGTGGTATTGCGGTTCGGGATAACCTTTTTGATATTGATCTCCCGTACGGTGCCCAGTCCGCTGCAATGCGGGCACATACCTTTCGGAGAGTTAAAAGAGAAGGTGTTGGGTTCCGGGTTAGGGTAGGAGATCCCTGTGGTGGGACACATCAGCGTACGGCTGAAGTACCGGGTTTGCTCCCCGCCATGTTCCATGACCATCAGTACATCTTCCCCGTGATACATGGCGGTATTGATGCTCTCCATGAGTCGTTTCTGGAAATCCTCATCCTGGTTGACCTGCAGGCGGTCGATGACAATTTCGATATCATGGGTTTTATAGCGATCTACCTTCATGCCCTTTTCCAGGTCTCTGATCTCGCCGTCGACCCTTACTTTTACAAAGCCCTGCTTGGCGATTTGTTCGAACAACTCCCTGTAGTGTCCTTTTCTCGATTTGATGACCGGAGCAAGGATATATACTTTTTTACCGGCAAAATCCTCCAGGATCAGGTCTTTGATCTGCTCGTCGCTGTAACTCACCATTTTCTCGTTGGTGTTGTAGCTATAGGCATCCGAGGCCCGGGCATAGAGCAACCGCAGAAAGTCGTATATTTCGGTAATTGTACCTACCGTGGAGCGTGGCGACCGGGAAGTGGTCTTTTGTTCTATGGCTATTACTGGAGACAGCCCGTCTATCTTGTCTACGTCCGGACGTTCCAGTCCGCCGAGGAATTGCCTGGCATAAGCAGAAAAAGTCTCGATATAGCGGCGTTGTCCTTCGGCGTAAATGGTGTCGAAAGCCAGCGAAGATTTTCCACTTCCGGATAGTCCCGTGATTACCACGAGTTTTTCCCTGGGAATGGTAACGTCTATGTCTTTCAGATTGTGAACCCTGGCCCCGAGGACCTCAATATTCTCTTCGAAATTCGTCATAAGGATTGCTTAAAAACAGCTTTTTGGACAAAGTGACGAAATTACGAATTTTCCTCTTATTAAAGGTGTCGGGGCGATCCGGATTTTCTAAGGCTCGAAAATAACCTTGATAAACCGCTGGTTTTTCAGGTTGTCTATATCCTGACCGAAGAGCAGTAATGTATTCTCGTCTATCCAGTTGGTCAGTGAAGGCCGAATGGTTATCCCCTCCATATCTTCCCCGGTAGCCAGTACGGTACGGAGGTAAGTGCCGTCGTCTCTTACTTTGGTGGCCATGAATGCCCTGCCGTTCGGGGCAAAAGCATTGGCCAGGCTGCCCTTACGGTGATCGAGATTGGAGCTATTGCCGTTATAGAGCAGGAAAATATCGTTAGCACGCTTTACCGGAAAAAAGGAAGAGTATATGCTTACATTGTTCTTGATGTTCTTTTTGCCGATCTTGTTGGTCCATACGATATCTCCCGAACCGTCCAGTTCTATCATGGCTATGTTTTCGTGGAAATACTGTATGACAAAATCGTGAGAGACGGAATGAATCTGTTCGGTAAGGAGAACAATGTGATCGTCCGGTTTTTTCAGGACTTTACGGAGGATGTAGTACGGGTCTTCGTATTTTTGTTTCTCCAGTTTTTTCAGTACCCTGTTGATCTTGTTTTCGTTGTCCAGCAGGGCCGTGTAAAAATCGTGGCCGAAAGGATGTTCTTTTGCCGAGATCACCGTTCCGTTTTCCGTATCTATCCGTGTATAGAAAACGCCGCTCATCGCATACATGTCCAGTTTGGAATACAGGCCGGTAAGCACGAGGTTTCCATCCGGTAGCCAGACGGGTTCGAGCATGCGAAGGTGCTTGTCGTTTACCGGAATATTCGCAATGTGGTGAAACTCCTGGTCCTGCAATTGGTAGAGGAGGTACTGGTAGCCCTTGTTCCTCTCTTCTTTCAGTATCCTGTCGCTGTTGTACTTTTTGGCCAGTACCATCAGTTCATCTTTGTTCGAAAAAAAGAGATCGTGAATATAGAAAGTGTCTTCGGGATACGGAAAATCGTACGATTCGTTTTTGATCTCTTTAAAGCTGTTGTCAAACACCTTCAGGTTGATCCTTGCGGTTTCTCCTTTTTTTGTCGGCATCCCGTAGAGCAGGTATATCCTGGATTTGTCTTGCGACATGATAAAATTGCTGTAGGTCCGGGTAATATCGGTCTCTTCGTTAGAAAATGCCGTAATCAGGGAACTGGACTGCAAAGAGAAATCGTCGAGGTCTATAAGCTGATAGAAAAGCTTTTTTTCGGTCTCGGTGAGTAGGGACCATACATGAACAATTTTATCGCCAGTCTGGGCAATTCCGATGGTCCGGGCTTCTCCTTCCTGGTCTTCGGGGATCAGGTCGATCTCTTCTCCCGAAGGTTCCAGTGAAGGTGTGAATTTTCGTATCGATTTGTTTTTTTTCTGCCCGAATCTGCCACCGGCGTAGAGTATATAATACCCGTTTTCATCGTGCCCGATGATATCTATGGGGATTTCTCGTTCGTCATTTTTAAACACATTTCCCTGTGTTATACGGATTTCCGGGGTGTTATCGGTACTGTCCTGTGCAAGTAGCGGGGTGGTGAACAGCAGTAGTAGGAAGAACAGATGTATTCTCATAGTCCAGATGGTTTGAACGGTAAAAATAAATAATTTCCGGAAGCGTTTTGTGTTAAAAACAGGTTTTGAAAAAGTATATTGAGGTGCCGGACATCGGGTTGTGGAGTTTTTCGGATCGGTTTTGTGTATTCCCGTTTTTGTAACTTATTGAGCGACTATGTGTAAGGGGATGGTGGAGAATGGCTAAATCCTCTTATATTTGCAGCGCAAAAAATTCAATTCAGTATATCAAGATGAAAGCAGGAATAGTAGGATTGCCCAATGTAGGAAAGTCAACCTTATTCAATTGTTTGTCCAATGCCAAAGCACAGAGCGCTAATTTTCCATTCTGTACTATCGAGCCGAACCTGGGTGTGGTGAATGTGCCCGATTCCAGGCTGGAAAAACTTGAAGATCTGGTGCAGCCCGAACGTGTATTGCCTGCTACGGTAGAAATTGTGGATATAGCAGGCCTGGTTAAAGGAGCCAGTAAAGGGGAAGGACTCGGAAACCAGTTTCTGGGAAATATCCGCGAATGTCACGCCATTATTCACGTATTGCGTTGTTTTGATAACGGTAACATCGTGCATGTAGATGGTAGTGTAGATCCTGTGAGGGACAAGGAAACCATAGATATCGAGTTGCAGCTCAAAGATCTTGAGACGGTAGACAAGCGTCTGGAGAAAGTAAACCGCGCTGCAAAAACAGGAGATAAAAACGCACAGAAGGAGCAGGCGGTACTGCAAAAATTCAAGAAAGCCCTGGAAAGTGGTATTTCGGCAAGAGCCGTGGAGATCAACGAGGAGGAGGAAGAGATCATGAAGGGGTTCCAGTTGCTTACGGCCAAGCCTATTTTATATGTTTGTAATGTCGATGAAGCTTCAGCCAAAGCGGGGAATGCATACGTAGACCAGGTGAACGAAGCCGTAAAAGATGAAAATGCCGAGATCATTGTGCTGGCTGTAGCTACGGAAGCCGATATCGCGGAGCTCGAAGACTACGAGGAACGGCAGATGTTCCTGCAGGATATCGGCCTCGAAGAACCCGGGGTTTCCCGTCTGATCCGTGCGGCTTACAAACTGCTTGAACTTCAGACCTATTTTACGGCAGGAGTCAAAGAAGTCCGTGCCTGGACTATTCCGGTCGGAGCTACGGCACCACAGGCTGCAGGAGTTATTCATACCGATTTCGAAAAAGGATTTATCCGTGCGGAGGTTATTGGATATGGTGACTATGTCACTTACGGAAGCGAATCAAAAGTAAAAGAAGCCGGGAAAATGCGTGTGGAAGGAAAAGAATACGTCGTTCAGGACGGTGATGTCATGCACTTCCGCTTTAACGTGTAATACACATCCTGAAAAATACAGAAAGAAGTGGTTTGTAAAGACAGACCGCTTCTCTTTTTTACGACTCGCAAATCCGTGCCTGTCCGGAGGCTTTGATCAACAATACTGTCACTCCTGTTGTTGATTATTTTAATTTTAACGTCTTTCATATTTTAGGCGGAGTTGCTATATTAGCATCAGAACCAAACTTCTTTTTAAAATGTCAGAAACATCTCAGTATACCGAAGATAATATACGTTCACTGGATTGGAAAGAGCATATACGAATGCGTCCCGGGATGTATATCGGTAAACTGGGAGACGGTTCCAGTGCGGACGACGGTATCTATATCCTTCTGAAAGAAGTGATGGATAACTGTATCGACGAATTTGTCATGGGAGCCGGGAAGACCATCGAGATCAGTATCCAGGGGAATAAAGTTACCGTTCGCGATTACGGAAGGGGAATCCCGCTCGGGAAAGTGGTCGATGTGGTCTCTAAAATGAATACCGGTGGAAAATATGATTCCCGAGCCTTTAAAAAGTCCGTAGGGCTCAACGGGGTAGGTACCAAGGCGGTCAATGCACTGTCTTCGTATTTCCGGGTAGAATCGACACGGGATAACAAATCGAAATCTGCCGAGTTCGAAACGGGAAACCTTATCAATGAGGAAGAGCTTACGGAAACCTCCCGGCGAAGAGGGACAAAAGTATCTTTTGTTCCGGACGAATCGATCTTCAAGAATTACAAGTTCAGGAATGAGTATATAGAGCGTATGCTCAAAAACTACGTGTACCTGAATCCGGGACTGACCATCGTATTCAACGGGGAAAAGTTCTATTCCGAGAACGGGCTCAAGGACCTGCTCGAGGACAATAATAATACGGAGGATATGCTGTATCCCATAATCCATCTCAAGGGAGCGGATATAGAGCTGGCCATGACGCATAGCAAAACCCAGTACAGTGAAGAGTACCACTCTTTTGTCAACGGCCAGAACACTACCCAGGGCGGTACGCATCTCTCGGCTTTCCGGGAGGCGGTAGTGAAGACGATCCGGGATTTCTACGGGAAAAACTATGAAGCTTCGGACATTCGTAAATCGATTATAGCAGCGGTTTCCCTCAAAGTGATGGAGCCTGTCTTCGAGAGCCAGACAAAGACCAAACTGGGGTCTACGGATATGGGGGACGGTTTACCTACGGTGCGTACCTATGTCAATGATTTTATCGGGACTCAGCTCGATAATTACCTGCATAAGAACCCGGAGACGGCAGAAAAACTTCAACGTAAAATTTTACAGGCCGAGAGAGAGCGTAAAGAGCTTTCCGGGATACGGAAACTGGCCAAAGAACGGGCCAAGAAAGCCAGTCTGCACAATAAAAAACTACGGGACTGTCGGGTGCACCTTACCGAAATGAAAAACGACCGCCGGCTGGAGTCTACTTTATTTATCACCGAGGGAGATTCGGCTTCCGGGTCCATTACCAAGTCCAGGGATGTCAATACACAGGCGGTATTCAGTCTTCGTGGAAAGCCGCTGAACTCCTACGGGATGAGCAAAAAAGTGGTGTACGAGAACGAGGAGTTCAACCTGCTACAGGCTGCCCTCAATATCGAGGAATCGTTCCAGGACCTGCGTTACAACAATATTGTGATTGCCACCGATGCCGATGTCGACGGGATGCACATACGCTTACTCCTCATTACGTTTTTCCTGCAATTCTTTCCCGAACTGATCAAGGAAAATCACTTGTATATCCTGCAAACCCCGCTGTTCCGGGTGCGGAACAAAAAGGAGACGATCTATTGCTACAGCGAGGAAGAAAAAAGAAATGCGATAAACAAGCTGAAAGGAAAGCCGGAAATTACCCGGTTCAAGGGGTTGGGAGAAATTTCACCCGATGAATTCAAATATTTTATCGGGGACGATATCCGCCTGGATCCTGTAATGCTGGATAAGGCGATGTCTATAGATAGCCTTCTGGAATTTTATATGGGAAAGAACACGCCGGACAGGCAGGAATTTATCATAAATAACCTGAAAGTGGAACTGGATCTTGTGGAGGAGAAATAATGCTGCCCGTTTTTCGGGGTATTTCCGCTTTTATGATCGAAAATAACAAACAACAACCTACAGCCTTAAAAAATTACGCTGCATAGATGGAGGAAAATAACGAGAATCAAGATCTGAATAACGAAGAAACAAATGCCGATTCCATAACCCGGATTACCGGGATGTATAAAGACTGGTTTCTGGACTATGCTTCTTATGTGATCCTGGAACGTGCCGTTCCTGCCATAGAAGACGGTTTTAAGCCTGTGCAGCGCCGTATACTGCACTCCATGAAGGAGCTCGATGACGGCCGGTACAATAAGGTGGCCAATATTGTAGGGCATACCATGCAATACCATCCTCACGGTGATGCCAGTATCGGCGATGCCATGGTACAGGTAGGGCAGAAAGATCTGCTTATAGACACCCAGGGGAACTGGGGAAATATACTCACCGGAGACGGTGCGGCGGCGCCGAGATATATAGAGGCCAGGTTGTCGAAGTTTGCGCTGGAGGTTGTGTACAGTCCTAAAATTACGGAATGGCAGCAGAGTTATGACGGACGGAAAAAAGAACCCGTAAATCTGCCGGTGAAATTTCCGCTATTGCTGGCTCAGGGCGCAGAAGGGATTGCTGTAGGACTCTCCACTAAGATTCTTCCGCACAACTTTCTCGAGCTTATAGATGCCTCCGTAAAGCACCTCAAAGGAAAATCGTTTACCCTGTATCCCGATTTCCCCACGGCGGGTATCATGGATGTGTCCAATTACAACGACGGTTGCCGCGGCGGAAAAATCAGGGTGCGGGCCAAGATATCCCAGCTGGACAAAAATACACTGGTGATCTCCCAGATACCTTTCGGTTCCAATACCTCTTCGCTTATCGACTCCATACTCAAAGCGAATGAGAAAGGGAAGATCAAGATCAAGAAAATAGAAGATAATACGGCGGCAGAGGTAGAAATCCTGGTGCACCTCCCTGCAGGGATCTCACCGGACAAGACTATAGATGCCTTGTATGCTTTTACTGCCTGTGAGACCTCCATATCTCCGCTCGGATGTGTCATAGAAGATAACAAACCACTGTTTATCGGAGTTTCCGAAATGCTGAGAAGATCTACGGATTTTACGGTAGCGCTGTTAAAGCGGGAACTGGAAATACAGTTGCAGGAGCTGGAGGAACAATGGCATTTTGCTTCCCTGGAACGTATTTTTATCGAGAACAGGATTTACCGCGATATCGAAGAAGAAGAAACCTGGGAAGGAGTTATTGCAGCCATCGATAAAGGCCTGCAACCCCATATCAAACATTTGAAACGCCCGGTGACCGAAGAAGATATCGTAAGGCTTACCGAAATACGGATCAAGAGGATATCCAAATTCGATATCGACAAGGCACAGGAGAAGATCGAAGCCCTCGAAGGAGAGATCGAAGAAGTAAAACACCACCTCGGCCATCTCGTGGCGTTTGCGATAGATTATTTTACACGTCTGAAAAAGACGTATGGAGAGGGCAGGGAACGAAAAACCGAGATCCGGGTGTTTGACGATATCGAAGCCACCAAAGTTGTTATCCGTAATACCAAGCTCTACGTGAACCGGGAGGAAGGTTTTGTAGGGACCTCACTCCGACGCGACGAATACGTGTGCGATTGCAGTGATATAGACGATATCATCGTATTTACGAAGGAAGGAAAAATGGTGGTGACCAAAGTGGAAGCCAAGACCTTTATCGGCAAAAATATCATTCACGTAGCCGTATTCAGGAAAAAAGATAAGCGCACGGTGTATAACCTGATCTATAAGGATGGTAAAGGTGGCGGAAGCTTTATCAAGAGGTTCCATGTCACGGGGATTACACGAGACAGGGAGTACGACCTGGCGCAGGGAAAAAAAGGATCGGAGATTCTTTATTTTTCAGCCAATCCCAACGGAGAGGCAGAGATGGTGACCATATATCTTCGCCAGGCCGGAAGCATTAAGAAATTAAAGTGGGATGTCGATTTTGCCGATATCCTCATCAAGGGAAGGCAATCCAAAGGGAATGTCGTGACCAAATACGCTATTAAGAAAATAGAATTAAAAGAAAAAGGAGTGTCTACCCTCAAACCGAGAAAGATTTGGTTTGACGATACGGTGCAGCGTCTTAATGTAGATGGTCGGGGAGAACTTCTCGGTGCTTTCCGGGGAGAAGATCGTTTGCTGGTCATTACACAGTCCGGTGTGGTGAAAACCATTCTGCCCGATCTGTCCACGCATTTCGACCAGAATATGATCGTGCTGGAAAAATGGAATCCCAAAAAACCGGTTTCGGCAATTTATTACGACGGGGAGAAAGAGCGGTATTATATCAAGCGCTTTCTCATAGAGAATGAAAATAAGGAAGAGCTGTTTATTACGGAACACCCTAAATCCCAGCTGGAGGTGGTGTCGACGGAATGGCGGCCCGTGGCGGAAGTGGAATTCGTGAAACCACGCGGTAAGGAGGCCAGGGAGAACCTGACGGTAGATCTGGAAGATTTTATAGCGATAAAGGGTATCAAAGCCCTGGGTAACCAGTTGACAACAGATAAGGTGAAACAGGTAAACCTGCTGGAACCTTTACCGTTTCAGGAAGAAGAACCATCGGAGGAAGAACACACGGATGCCGGTGAAGAGGAAGCAGAAGGAGGAACAGACGATTCGGATAAATCGCAGATCAGCTTCGAATTCGAATAGCGTATTTTCCGGAGAGGTCATAACCTAAAAAAGAGAAGATGCTAAAGGTATATAAGGAATTCAAGGAGTTTGCTATAAAGGGGAATATGATCGATATAGCCATAGGGGTTATTATCGGTGCTTCTTTTAATAAGGTTACGGATGTCCTGGTGAAAAAAGTGCTTATGCCGCCCGTTTCCTTACTGGTTTCCGATGTGAATTTCAAGGATAAGGAATGGGTGCTTCGCGAAGCAGTTATCGGAGAAGACGGGAAGACGATAGCCAATAAAGTGTCTATAGGTTATGGCGAATTTGCAGAAGCTTTTATGGATTTTGCTATTATAGCCTTTTGTATGTTTCTGGTAGTGAAAGGGATGAACCGACTGCGGAGTAAAGCTCAGAATCCTACGGATAAAAGTGAAAAAACCCCAAAAGATATAGAGTTGCTGTCCGGAATCAAGGAAACCATGTCCGAACAGCTGGCCCTGATGAGAGATTTTATGAAGAAAGAAGAAAATTAATCAGGTGACCCGATTCTCCGGTTGTCATCATTCTTCCCGTGTGTCGGCATGGAGAGCATTGTTTTTTACCGAATCTATACCGTTTTCCATTCCGGCTTCGGAAGCGTACATCTGGCTGGTACCTATGATCTGCCCGTTGCCTGCTTTCAGGTTAAAGTAGAATTTCCCGTTTTTAGCTGTTTTTCTTTCGAACCTGGTTTCATCGCGTGCATTTTTCTTCACCGATGCGATCCCGTTTTCTGCTGCACTTTTACTGCTGTACGCTTCACTGCTGAGGATAACCTGTCCGTTTTTGGCTTTTAAGGTAAAATGAAAGCCTCCCTTGGTGTTTTTCTTTAGTTCGAACATAAGATTAGGTCATGTTTTGGGTTGTTGATAGTAAATATACTAAAAAAAGGTGATATCCCGGAAAGGGATGTTGTATAAACGGCAGGGATTAAAGTTAAAAAAGCCTGTCACAGCGTTGCCTTGAAATGGATCACGGCGGTGACAGGCTTTTTTCATGGGGTTCTCTGTGGTGTGCAGCGGTTATTTGAACATGTCCATTCCCGGAATATTCGGCATGCCCTCTTTGGCCACCGAGGCGAGTTCGGTTTCATTGACCTGGGTAGCTCTCCCGATAGCCTTGTTTAAGGTGAGTACCAGGTAGTCTTCCAGCTGTTCGTTGTCTTCGAGTAAGGCAGGGTCGATGTCTATACTTTTTATTTGCCGGTTGGCCGTAATCGTTATTTTTAGCAAACCATCGCTTGAACTTTCATCGATTAAGACACTGTCTAAGCGTTTTTTAGTGTCTTCTATCTTTTTCTGGGTCTCTTTGAGTTTGCCCATCATTCCGGTTAAATCTCCAAACATTATTTCCTGATTTTAAAGAATTGTAAAAGCAAAATTATTAAATTGTACTGCTTTTTGGGCGAAAACATTATAAAATCGTTATGAAAAAAATAAGTGGCTGGCTTATTATAAGTGTTATTTTTGCAGTGTCTTGTAAAAATGAAAATACTTCCAAAGTGACCAAAAATATTACACCTCCAATAGCGGAAAAAAAACCTACTCCTTTAAAGAAACACGGCGATATCCGGATCGATGATTATTTCTGGATGAACGAAAGAGATAATCCCGAAGTTATCGATTATCTCGAACGGGAAAACGATTACAATGAGAAAATGACTGCACATACCAAGAAGTTGCAGGAAGATCTCTTTAAGGAAATGAAATCGAGAATAAAGGAAGATGACGAATCGGTTCCTTATTTCTTCAACGGATACTGGTATATTACCCGTTTCGAGACGGGAAAGGACTACCCGGTCTACACACGCAGAAAAGACTCACTTCAGGGAAAAGAAGAAATTCTTTTCGATTGCAATGAGATGGCCAAAGACCATTCTTATTTCCAGCTGAGCGGGATCAATATCAGCCCGGATAACAAACTTGCTGCATTCGGTGTGGATACGCTGAGCAGACGGATCTATACCATCCGGGTCAAAAACCTGGAAACCGGAGAGATCTACCCGGTGGAAATTAATAATACAACCGGGGGAAGTACCTGGGCTAATGATAACAAGACACTTTTTTACACGGTTAAAAATCCGCAGACCCTGAGGTCGGAGAAGATATACCGGCATGTTCTGGGATCGAACGGAAAGGATGAAAAAGTGTATGAGGAAAAGGACGATACGTTCAACGCCTATGTTTACAAAACCAAATCCAGAAAATATATCGTTGCCGGATCGCACAGTACCCTGACCACCGAGTACAGTATTATCGATGCTGACAAACCGGGTGAAGATTTCCGGGTATTCCAGCCGAGAGTTCGCGGACTGGAGTATGGCATCGCACACTATGAAGACTCCTTTTATATTGTGACCAATGCCGACGGGGCGACTAATTTCAAGCTGATGAAGACCCCGGAAAATGCGACGGAAAAGGCAAACTGGAAAGAAGTATTACCACACCGGGATGATGTGCTGCTCGAAGATATCGATATCTTTAAGAATTTTCTCGTGGTCAGTGAGCGTAGCGAGGGGCTGAACAAGATCCGGATTATGCGCTGGGACGGAAAAGAAGATTATTATCTGCCGTTTGATAACGAAACCTATACGGCTTATACCAGTACCAATATCGAATTTGATACGGATATACTGCGTTACCGCTACAATTCGCTCACAACGCCACTGTCGACCATAGATTTTAATATGGAGACCCGGGAGAAAGAAGTGAAAAAGGAGCAGGAAGTCCTCGGAGGTAAGTTCGATAAAGACAATTACGCTTCCGAAAGGGTCTGGGCTACGGCCCGGGACGGGAAAAAAGTGCCGATATCGCTCGTTTACCGAAAGGGAATGAAAAAGAACGGTAAAAATCCTCTTTTGTTATATGGTTACGGGTCTTATGGCAATACGATCGATCCTTATTTTTCTACGGTGAGACTGAGCCTGCTCGACCGCGGTTTCGTCTATGCGATAGCACATATCCGTGGCGGGGAATACCTGGGAAGGCCGTGGTATGAAGACGGAAAACTGCTCCGCAAGAAAAATACATTTACCGATTTTGTCGATTGTTCCAAATTCCTGATAGGAGAAAAATATACGTCCCCGGAACACCTGTACGCGATGGGGGGATCTGCAGGAGGACTGCTTATGGGGGGCGTAGTAAATATGGCTCCTGAACTTTACCACGGTATAGTGGCTGCGGTACCTTTTGTGGATGTGGTCACCACGATGCTCGATGAGTCGATCCCTTTGACAACCGGAGAGTATGACGAGTGGGGGAACCCGAACGATGTGGAGTATTACAATTATATAAAATCGTATTCTCCTTACGATAATGTAAAGGCTCAACCCTATCCGAATATGCTGGTTACGACAGGGTATCACGATTCTCAGGTGCAATACTGGGAGCCTGCAAAGTGGGTGGCAAGGCTTCGTGAATTAAAAACCGATAATAATTTATTACTTTTTCATACCAACATGGATGCGGGCCACAGTGGTGCCTCGGGCCGTTTTGAGGCTTTAAAAGAAGTTGCCGAAGAGTATGCTTTTTTGTTAGATTTGGAGGGAATTAAAGAGTAATAAAAAAAAATAACTAAATTTGCTCGGTTTTTGGTTTTTTTAAAAGAACCGACTTTGAAACCAAATACAAGTTATATGGAACAAAAGATTAAGGCTTACGATAACGTATTGGAACTAATCGGAAATACGCCAATTATAAAACTTAATGCGATAACCAATTCCTTAGAAGGAAATTTTTATGCTAAAGTTGAAGCTTTTAATCCCGGCCACTCCACAAAAGACAGAATTGCTCTTCATATTATAGAACAAGCGGAAAGGAGCGGAGTTCTCAAACCGGGAGATACCATCATCGAAACGACCTCCGGGAATACCGGTTTCAGTATAGCGATGGTGAGTATAGTAAAAGGCTACGATTGCGTCCTTGCCGTAAGCTCGAAATCCTCGAAAGACAAAATAGATATGCTGCGCTCCATGGGGGCCAAGGTATATGTATGCCCCGCCCACGTAAGTGCAGATGATCCACGCTCGTATTACCAGGTGGCAAGGCGTATGCACGAGGAAATAAAAGGATCGGTATATATCAATCAGTATTTCAACGAGCTTAATATCAATGCCCACTACAATACTACGGGGCCGGAGATATGGAAGCAGACCGGAGGGGCAATAACCCATCTTATAGCCTGTAGCGGAACAGGAGGTACTATTTCCGGAACTGCCCGTTACCTCAAGGAACAAGCCGAAAAAAACGGAACGGAAGTAAAGATCATAGGTGTGGATGCTTATGGCTCCGTCCTTAAAAAATATCACGAAACTGGGGAATTCGATGCCAAAGAAATCTACCCTTACCGAATAGAAGGCCTCGGAAAAAATCTGATCCCTACTGCAACGGATTTTGATGTTATCGATAAGTTTATCAAAGTAACCGACGAAGAAAGCGCCCATACGGCCCGTGAAATATCCAAAACGGAAGGATTGTTCGTAGGCTATACCAGCGGTGCTGTAATGCAGGCTGTAAAACAGCTTTCTGCAGAAGGTGAGTTTGATAAGAACAGTAACGTTATCATGATCTTCCCTGACCATGGTTCCAGGTATATGAGTAAAATATACAGTGACGAATGGATGCGGGAACAAGGGTTCTTCGATAGTAAGAACATCGAAGAAGAACAGAAAATAGAATACATAAAGTAAGAATTTACTGTTTACATCCGCTAAAATGCGGATGTTTGTTTACAAAAAGGGTACGGATAGTTCATATCTTTCCTGTGAATTTTTGTGAACGGATTCTTAAAATATGTAATTTAGCCTGTTTGTGCTAAAGAAATTATCTTAAAATTTTGAGATCTACATGAAGGATTTATTTGACAGGATCATTGAAAATAAGGGACCATTGGGAAAATGGGCTTCCCAGGCGGAAGGTTATTTTGTGTTTCCGAAACTGGAAGGGCCTATTTCCAATAGAATGAAGTTCAATGGCAAAGAGGTTATTACCTGGAGTATTAACGATTACCTGGGGCTTGCCAACCATCCGGAGGTGCTGAAAGCAGATGCAGAGGCCGCTGCAGAACACGGTTGTGCATACCCGATGGGAGCGAGGATGATGAGCGGACATACCGATGTCCATGAGCAGCTTCAGAATGAGCTTGCGGCTTTTGTAAACAAAGAAGCAGCCTATCTGCTCAATTTCGGTTACCAGGGAATGGTTTCTGCCATAGATGCACTGGTTACCAAAGACGATATTATCGTTTACGATGTGGATTCTCATGCCTGTATCATAGATGGGGTTCGCCTACACATGGGTAAGCGTTTTACATTTATGCACAACGATATTGAAAGCCTTGAAAAAAACCTGGAGCGGGCCACTAAAATGGCCGAGCAGACCGGTGGCGGTATCCTGGTGATATCCGAAGGGGTTTTCGGTATGCGTGGTGAGCAGGGAAAACTCAAAGAGATCGTAGCGCTTAAGAAAAAATTCAAATTCCGTCTTCTCGTAGACGATGCCCATGGGTTCGGAACACTCGGAGCCACAGGTGCCGGGGCTGGAGAAGAACAGGGAGTACAGGATGAGATCGACGTGTATTTTGCCACATTCGCCAAATCGATGGCCAGTATAGGAGCTTTCCTTGCCGGAAATAAAGAAATCATCGATTATCTGAAGTACAACCTGCGTTCGCAGATGTTTGCCAAATCACTTCCTATGGTATTCGTAAAAGGGGCGCTCAAACGCCTGGATATGTTACGTACAATGCCGGAACTGAAAGGTAAATTGTGGGAAAATGTCGATGCACTGCAAAACGGGCTTAAAGAACGCGGATTTAACATCGGGACAACAAATACCTGTGTAACCCCTGTGTATTTGAACGGAAGTATTCCGGAAGCGATGGCACTGGTTAAAGACCTTAGGGAAAATTATGGTATTTTTTGTTCTATTGTCGTTTACCCGGTAATTCCGAAAGGGTTGATCTTACTCCGTATGATCCCTACGGCGACACATACGATAGAAGATGTCAATGAAACGCTCGAAGCTTTCTCTGCTATAAGAGACCGTCTGGAAAACGGTACCTACAAAAGGCTTTCTGCTGCGGTTGCTGCAGCTATGGGAGAGTAATACGAGATAAAAAACGATCGGAAAGGTGTGGTCATGTTTATGATCACACCTTTTTTGTTATATTTTATGTACTACCCGTGTAGGGCACGGGTTGGATATCAGGAGTCCGGAATATGGCGTAGTCTAAAAAAATGCCGAGCTGATATATCTCATTTTTTGCCAAATACTTTTGATAAACGGTAGGAGGGAAATGTAGAAATGCTTAATTTGTGAGGGTAGAAAACAGGGAGCCCGCAGGGCAAACCACTGCACGGGACCATGTAGGAATCCTGTTTTCGCAACCGTACAATTAACAGGATTATTCGATGAAAAAAATTATTATTGCTATTGATGGATATTCTTCTACCGGTAAGAGTACCATTGCCAAACGGCTTGCCAAAGAGCTGGGTTATATTTACGTGGATACGGGAGCTATGTACAGGGCTGTTACCCTTTATGCCATGAATAACGATCTGTATACCGATGATCTGGATCGCGAAGGGTTGATAGAGAGACTTGATGACGTTAAGGTACGTTTTGTCTTTAACGATACCCTCGGTTACGGAGAAACATATCTCAATGATGTTAATGTTGAAGAAGCGATACGAAGTATGGATGTTTCCAATCGTGTAAGTGCGGTAGCTGCCATATCCGAGGTCAGGAAGAAGCTGGTAAAAGAACAGCGGGCCATGGGACAGGAAAAAGGCATTGTAATGGATGGCCGGGATGTAGGCACTGTTGTGTTTCCTGATGCCGAATTGAAACTGTTTATGACCGCATCTCCCGAAATAAGGGCAACACGAAGATATAAAGAGTTGTTGAATAAAGGGCAGGAAGTGACTTTCGAGGAGGTATTAAAGAATGTGACCGACAGAGACTATATAGACTCTCATCGTAAAGATTCTCCTCTGGTCAGGGCCAAGGATGCCATAGTGCTTGATAACTCGGATATGGGTAAGAACGAGCAGTTCGAGCGCATATATAATCACGCCATGCGGATGATCGAAAAACAGAGTGATGAAGCCTGAAAATAATAACCCCGGACGCGTGTCCGGGGTTTGTTTTTTTAGGATAATCTCGGAATAACGAGCTCCTGGTCGGGATGAATAACATCCGGATTTTTTAGTTGCCCCGTATTCGCCTTGAAAATGGTGTTGTATTTAGAAGAGTCCCCGTAATATTTTTGGGCAATTTTGCCCAGTGTTTCTCCTTTTTGTACCACATGTCTGTGGTAAACGGCAGGATCGGTTTCCTCGATCCGGATATCCGCTTTGATGTCCGAAGGTTCGTTACCTCCTATTTCTTTGATCTTGTCCCAAAGGATATTTTTTTCGTATTGTGACTTAGTCGTCCCCTTGATTTTCAGGACACCATCGCTCTCTTCAACCGTCCCGTTTTTTATTTTCAAGGCGGTGCCCAGATCAAGTACCGGCTGATATTTTGCTTTAACACTCATAGTTTTGTACATTTATTGATTAGAGTTGTATCAAATATACGCATTTCGTGAAGTATTTTTAGTACTTATGCTATCCAAAAAGCATTATAAAATGGATGAAATGTACAAAAAGGAAGGTAAAATGTAGAAGTCAATAATGGTGGACAGCTTTTCCTGGAAATTATGCAATTTTTTTTTCGTCGTTTTATAGTCGATTCTGAACAATTACATTTATTTTCGTCCCGGAAAACAGCATGCCGTTTTCTTAGGTAGTGAGAATACTACAGCATACGGTATGGAAAGGAGATCAGTTCTTTTTCCGGTATTCAATGACTTTTTAATGAGACACAGTAAATGGAGAAAATTTTTGAAGACACAAAAACTGCCTTCGCCCTAAAAACCGATGTAGAATTGGAAAGGGCGTATTTTTTATTTAAGCTGATCGCCAATCAGCCGCTTGTGCGAATAGGAACCGCCGTTACCAATTTCGCACTAAAAACCCATCTTCCGGTTGAAGGACTTATCCGCTCCACGGTATTCGACCAGTTTTGCGGAGGTATCAGTGAGGAAGACTGTATGCCGGTTATCGATAAAATTTATGAAAAAGGAGTTTCTTCCGTACTGGATTATTCCGTGGAAGGAAAAAACGAAGAGAATCCGCTCGACGAATCCTACCGTAGGGTTATCGATATACTCAATTTTGTCAAAGAAAAAGATTCGATACCTTTTGCGGTATTTAAGCCTTCCAGTTACGGGAGGTTATCACTTTTCCAGAAAGTCAACGACGGCGAAAAACTGACCGTACGTGAGCAGGACGAATGGGACCGTGTTGTTAACCGTTTCGACTCTTCATGCCGTAAGGCATATCAACTGGACGTGGCTTTGCTCATCGATGCAGAAGAATATTGGATACAGGATGCGGTAGATAACCTGATCACCGATATGATGCGCAAATACAATAAGGAGAAAGCCGTTGTCTACAATACCTTACAGATGTACAGGTGGGACCGGATGGACTATCTCAAAAAACTGTATAAGCAAGCCGAAGAAGAAGAATTCTACGTAGGTGTTAAGCTCGTTCGCGGAGCTTATATGGAAAAAGAGAATGAAAGGGCAGAGGAAAAAGGATATCCTACGCCTATATGTTCGTCCAAGGAAGCCACGGATAAGAACTATAACGAAGCTGTTCACTTTATGGCAGATCATCTTGACAGGATGGCTATTTTTGCAGGTACGCACAACGAAGACAGCTCTTATCTGCTGATGGAACTTATGGAGGAAAAAGGTATTGCCAAAGACGATCCGCGGGTGTGGTTCGGGCAATTGTACGGTATGAGCGATCATATTAGCTATAATCTTGGGGCACGCGGCTATAACGTGGCCAAATACCTGCCTTTCGGGCCGGTAAAGGACGTTATGCCCTACCTGATACGCCGCGCGGAAGAAAACACTTCGGTTGCCGGACAGACCAGTAGAGAACTTTCCCTGCTCAAAAAGGAAAAGAAGAGACGAAAACTGTAATTTCTACAGGTTGCATAAATGGGTATTACTGCATTCAAAAATGTTAGTATATTTGAAACGTAAAAAAACCATTGTGTATTGTTACTTTCTCTTTCCATAAAAAATTATGCGCTCATCGATGACCTCAGGGTTCGTTTCGAGAGGGGGCTCACTATTATTACCGGTGAAACCGGTGCGGGAAAGTCTATCCTGTTGGGTGGTTTGTCGCTTATACAGGGTAAAAGGGCAGACCTGAACAGCCTAAAGGACAAGGAAAAGAAATGTATCGTAGAAGCGGAGTTTGCCGTAGAGGATTATCATCTGCAATCGCTTTTTACAAAACTCGATCTTGACTACGAACCTCATACGATTATTCGCCGGGAGATTCTTCCCGGCGGGAAATCGCGTGCTTTCGTAAATGATTCTCCCGTCACACTCGACGTTCTTTCGTCATTGAGTATACGTCTTATCGATATACATTCCCAGCACCAGACCCTGCAACTGACGGATAACGATTTTCAGTTCCAGGTAATCGATGCTATTTCCGGGAACAAGACCAACATAGAACGTTACAAAGAAAAATTAAAGGAGTATCACCATACCAAGAAGGAGCTACAGCGGCTTATAGATTTCCAGCAGGAGGCCGATAAAGAACAGGACTATAATGCCTTTTTGCTCAAAGAGCTCCAGGATGCCCGTTTACAGCCCGGCATGCTCGAAGAGCTGGAAGAAGCTTTTGAAAAACTGAGCAATGTGGAAGAGATCAAAGAGAAACTGGCATATTCCTCGCAATTGCTGAGCGATGAACAAAGCGGTATTCTCGTTAACCTCAATGCTATGCGCAATGCGATAGGAAGGCTCTCGGGATACGGCACGAGATTTGAAGACCTTCAGACCAGGATCAATTCCGTTTTTATCGAACTCGATGACGCATTCAATGAAATCCAGAATATCGACGAGACCGTAGAGGCCGATCCGGAACAACTGGAGCAGACCAATACGCGGCTTCAACTCCTGTATGATCTTCAGAAAAAGCACAATGTTCTCGAAGTGGAAGAGTTGATCCGGATACAACAGGAACTGGAAGAGAAGGTCTCGGTAACCGAAAACCTGGAAAACGATATCAAAAACAAGCAGCTCCAGGTGCTGAAACTGGAGGAGGAACTCGATGAGGAAGCTTCGAAGATCCATGAAAAAAGGATTAAGGAAGCCCCGAAACTCAAAAAGTACCTGGAAAGCTCATTATTCAAATTAGGGATGCCCAATGCTACTTTCCGGATTGATATAATACCGACAACTTCATTCTTTGCCAATGGAAAGGACGAGTTGCACTTCCTGTTCTCTGCAAACAAAGGAACAGATTACGGACCGTTGAAAAAAGTAGCTTCGGGAGGAGAATTGTCCCGTATTATGCTGTCGATAAAAGCCATTCTGGCACGATATGAAAAACTCCACACTATTATGTTCGATGAGATCGATACCGGGGTTTCCGGGGAGGTTTCGGATAAAATGGGAGATATCATGAAAGAGATGGGGGAGCGGATGCAGGTTTTTGCCATTACCCATCTTCCGCAGATAGCTGCAAAGGGGGTAAAGCACTTCAAGGTGTACAAAGAAGACCAGGCCGGAGTCACGTCTACGCAGATGAAAGCGTTGTCTATGGATGACAGGATCGTGGAAATCGCCGAGATGCTGAGTGGCAAAAATATTTCCGAATCAGCCATATCACATGCGAGGGAATTATTATTATTGTAATTGAATAAAGGAACTTTACCTGAAATACCGGGTTTTGATAACTTTATGCGAATAACCATAAACGAGAAACTTAATAGAAAAAGATGTACAACTTATTAAAAGGAAAAAAGGGAATTATTTTCGGTGCATTGGATGAAAATTCAATTGCCTGGAAGACTGCAGAAAGAGTCCATGAAGAAGGAGGTACTTTTGTACTTACCAATGCTCCTATTGCGATGCGTATGGGACAGATAAAGGAGCTTGCCGAGAAGACAGGTTCCGAGATCATTCCGGCAGACGCTACCAATCTGGACGATCTGCAAACCCTGGTGGAAAAATCCATGGAAATCCTTGGAGGTAAAATCGATTTTGTATTGCATTCCATAGGGATGTCCGTCAACGTGCGTAAAGGAAGGCACTATACAGATCAGAACTATGATTTTACGACCAAAGGCTGGGATGTGTCCGCTGTTTCTTTTCATAAGGTATTGCAAACCCTGTATAAAAATGATGCGATGAGCGAATGGGGTAGTATCGTAGCACTGTCCTATATGGCTGCACAACGTTCGTTCCCGGATTACAACGATATGGCCGATAACAAAGCTTACCTGGAGTCCATAGCCAGAAGTTTCGGATATTTCTACGGGAAGGAAAAGAAAGTAAGAGTAAATACGATTTCCCAGTCCCCAACCCCTACTACGGCAGGGCAGGGTGTTAAAGGTTTTGACGGATTTATCGCTTATGCGGATATGATGTCTCCCCTGGGGAATGCAACAGCTTCGGAATGTGCAGACTACACACTGACACTGTTCTCAGACCTGACGAAGAAAGTAACCATGCAAAACCTCTATCACGATGGTGGTTTCTCCAATACCGGAGTGAGCAACGAGGTTATGGAAAAGTTTATAAAATAAACGAACAGATCGCACTATGAAAATCCCGCTTCCGGCGGGATTTTTTTATTCCCGTGATACGATAGAGAAACCGTATCGTCTTTCTACCCGTGCATGGTTTCCTGTTTACCCAGTGTTTTCATGAGATCTGCTTCATACTCCAGCAGATCCTGCCATTTTTTATCCACGTCCTCACGATTGCCGTATTGCCGGGCAAAAGACAGGAACATCGTATAATGATTGGCTTCGCTTGCCATGAGATTTCTGTAAAATTCCGCCAGTTCGCGATCCTGTATGTTCTCGGATAACAAGCGAAACCGTTCACAGCTTCTCGCCTCAATGAGTGCCGCATAGAGCAACCGGTGGACCAGTTGCGTTTCCCGGCTCCCGCCTTTCGGGAAAAAATTCATCAGTGCTATGACATACTGGTCTTTACGTTCTCTGCCCAGTATCCACCCGCGTGCTATAATATGGTCGTGTACCATCTTAAAATGGCTCATCTCTTCCTTCACCAGGGCAGTCATGGCCTGTACGAGTTCGGTGTGTTCGGGGAAAGTTACGATCAGCGATATGGCAGTACTTGCCGCTTTCTGCTCACAATAGGCATGGTCGGTGAGTATCTCCTCGATATTTTTTTCTACGATATTTACCCATCGGGGATCGGTGGGAAGTTTTAATCCTAACATAATTTCTCTGTATTATCAGCGATTTGTATAAGTTTTTGCAGGGTATTCCGGTTTCTGGTAGTAGCCCTGGTATTGAGTTTCTTTTCCAACAGGTTGTTGGATAATTTGGTGATCCCGTAACCCTTGGGGCAGCATAGGTATATACCGCGGTCTGAAATACAAATACGTTCGGACTCTTTTCTGAAGGCTTCGAGCACCGCCGTAAGACCGGCTCCGGGTTTTTGTTTGGTAAAGGTGAAATAAAGGATTTTGGTATCTGCATCCTTAAAAGGTAGTGCCTGCAGTACCTCCCGTAGTTCTTCTTTGGTGCTTAAAAATACCCCGATCTCCCGGTGGCCGAATGTCGTCTCTATATCCTTGCCGATCCTTTCTTCCCAGTCCTCAGCACTCAGGGTTGTGGTATCGTTAAATATAACATTTCCGCTCCGGATATAGGTAGAGATATCGGTGCCGCCTGCTTTTTTCAGCATGGTTTTTAATGCAGCCATGGATATGGTGTTCTTTCCGGAGACATTGATTCCCCGGAGCATACATATACGGGTTTTCATCTTCACTGCTTTTAGTGATGCAAATATATGAAAAACGCCTCCGTGCCGTTGTTTGTTAGGTATTGCGGACCCTTACGGACCGTTGCAGCATTTCGAAGATCATAGCAATAGCCATAACCAGCGAACAACCTATAAAGTTGAGCCAGAGATACCCGATACGCTCATCGGTATAGACAAAGCTGTAATAGATAAAGAAAATGATGATCTGTGTAATCACGGCCGCCCAGAATACGGCATTTCCCCGTACAAACCGGAAGAAAAAAGCCAGTAAAAATATGCCCAGTACGTTACCGTAAAAGACCGATCCGATGATGTTTACCAGTTGTATGAGATTGTCGAGCAGCGATCCGAAATTGGCAAACATAATAGCTATAAGCCCCCATAACAGGGTAAACCACTTGGAGGCGGACAGGTAATGGCTGTCTTCTTTTTCGCTGGCATGACTTCTTTTATACAGGTCTATGGTCGTGATCGTACCGAGTGCATTGAGTTCCGAAGCTGTAGAAGACATGGCCGCCGATAGTATAACGGCCAGCAGCAACCCGATAAAGCCTGTGGGAAGGTTATTGAGTATAAAATGGATAAAGACATAATCCTTGTCGTTGGTTTCGATATCCGGGTTTGCTTTTTCGATAATTTCCCTTGCTTTACTTCGGTTTTCCCGTTCCTGGTTATTGATGTGCTGTATTTTTCGTTTAGCCCCCATGGTGAGCTGATAATCCTTGATGTTGAGTACACCCGAATAATATTCCTGAGCCATTTTTTTCTCCGTTTCCAGGGCCTGGTGTTCCTTTTCGAGTTGGCGGTACTCATCGGCGTAAGACGAGTTCAGGACAGCTTCGGTAGCGGCAGGATTAAAATTAAGCGGGGAGGAGTGATACTGATAAAAAACGAAAACCATAACCCCTACAAGCAGAATAAAAAACTGCATAGGTACTTTGAGTAGACCGTTGAAGATAAGCCCTAACTGACTTTCCCTTACCGATTTCCCGGAGAGATAGCGCTGTACCTGGCTCTGATCTGTTCCGAAATATGAAAGCATCAGAAAAAAACCACCAGTAATTCCGCTCCAGAAGGTGTACCTGCTTTGTGTATCCAGAGAAAAATTGAGAATATTGAGCTTTTCATTGGCACCTGCTACTTTCATGGCCTTGCTGAACGTAAGGTCGTCCGGAAGATAGTGGAGAATGAGAAAGAAGGCTACGAACATACCGGACATAATCACAAACATCTGTTGTTTCTGTGTTACATTTACGGCTTTGGTACCGCCGATCACGGTATATACGATAACGAGCGAACCGATAATAATATTCAGTGTTTTAAGATCCCATCCCAGTACCGCGGAGAGGATAATGGAAGGGGCGTATATGGTAATCCCCGCTGCCAGGCCCCGCTGTACAAGGAATAGTATGGCCGTGAGACTTCTCGTTTTCAGGTCGAAACGCTGTTCGAGAAATTCATAGGCCGTATATACTTTAAGTTTGTCATAAACGGGAATAAATACAATACAGATTACGATAATCGCAAGCGGGAGCCCGAAATAGAACTGGACAAATCCCATGCCGTCGTGAAAGGCTTGCCCGGGTGTAGATAGAAAAGTTATGGCGCTGGCTTGTGTGGCCATAACCGATAAGCCTACGGTCCACCATTTAGCCTCTTTATTTCCCAGAATGTAATCCTTGACGGTCGTATTCCGCTTCGTTTTCCAGGTGCCGTAAACTACAATGAAAAGAAGGGTTGTATATAGTATTATCCAGTCTATAATTTCCATGTATCAGCAGTTTTCCAGCATTAATAAGTAGAAGAGAGCGATGTAGACGGCATTGGCGATAAGGACCAGCGTATAGCTGGTTTTCCAGTGCCATTTTTCCGGGCTGTTATTTTTTTCCGGTTGTTCTGTTAGCGTTGGTGTCTGTTCTTTCATGGTCGTGATAGTATTTCCGGTTAGGGATGGACATCTAATTTTTTTCCTGTTTTCCTACGGAAAGCATATTGGCAAACAGCTTAAAAGCCCCGGGAACTCCTGCCGGAAGTTCCCTGAAAAAACTCAGTCCCGTGTAAATATAATAACCTTTCCCGTAAGGAGCGACAAGCAGGCTGCCTTCTTTTGTACGTTCTCCTTTGTCGTGCATAGATAACAACGGGATGTATTCTTTGCTCCACTGATCCGGAAAGTAGAGCCCTCTCTCCTGTACCCAGCCTGAAAAATCGTTGGAGGTAATGGTGTTGGGATACCGAAGTACGGGATGACCGGGAGCCAGGATGGTTACCCGGGCATTTTCGTCTGTTACCCGGTCTCTCGACAAGCGTAACGGGTAAGGAGGTCTCACATCGAGCGTCCCGCCACGTCCTACGGTGTTGTACTGGACGATCAGCGTCCCGCCTTCCCTGACATAATCCAGGAGGGCTTTTTGCCGGGCAGGTAATATCTCCGATACGTTATAGGCCCGGATACCGATTACGACAGCATCATACCCGGCCAGTGAAGCAGCCGAAATACCCGCAGGATCAAGTATGCTGACCTGATAGCCGATTTGTCTCAGGCTTTCCGGGATTTTATCTCCGGCTCCGGGGATATATCCTACCGATTTTCCTGCTTTGCGGATATCCATTCGCACTACTTTGGCTTCGGAGGGCAGCAGTACGGACTGTGTAGGAATGTGATCGTAACGTATTTCCGTGAGTTCCATATCATATCGGTCACCATCCAGGGTTACCACGGGCCGTACAAAGCCCTCACTTTCTTTCTGAGGCGGAGTAACCCGGAACAGCACTGTTCTTTCTTCTCCTTTAAAGGTAGTTTTCAACGGATGGCTTTCGGGAGTGACTTTCCAGCCTTCGGGAACTTTAAGAGAAACCGTAGCATCGATACCGGACTTTACCGCCCGGACTTTTACGGGAATGTTTTTAGAGGTTGTATCATCAAAAATATTAACCTTATTGGTTATGGATGCGGTAACCGGCGGAAGTACTTCAAAGGGTTGATAGACTTCACCCTTGGCCGGATCGGTATGTTTATAAAGAATGTCCCCGGAAAACGAAAGGGGAGTGCCTGCAACAACCAGGTCGAATTCGGCCGTGAGTACGGCAGGAGTTTCCGGAAATCCTATCAATGCCGAAGGGGCATGGTACATACCCAGTGTTCCCTTTTGCAGGAGCCAGTAGGGCGGGGTATATTTTTTTTCGTCTGTTATTACCGTGCTGATATCGAAGCTGTAATCCCGGTTCGCTTCCAGTTTTACACCGGGTTTTAGTATGGTATTGCCGGGGTGTATGGCTATACGTTGGAGGGTAATGTCTAAAGGGCCGCGATTGATGATTTCCACGCGCAATCCGGTTTCACTGCCCGGTGTACTCTGCGATTCGGTAGCTACAGCTTCCATATACAATCCTGTACATGCCTTGATAATCTCTTTTATTTCGCGGGTTTTAACCGTTTTCCAGTACGGGTCGTCCAGTTTTTGTATAAGCGTGTAGGCCTTCACCAGTTCCGGGACGTGAACAAAAGGTTCCTGAAAGTTAAAATGATGTTCTATAGATTTCAGCAGCTTGGCAATTTCTTCGGTACCTTCGATGCGCGACCAGGTTGTATTGATACCGGAAAAGAGATTTTGGTTTTCGGGTTTGTCACCTTTGAGGAGTTCCAGGTATTCCGTTTCACTTCCGCGGGAAGCCGGGCTCCCGAACCCCTGGCTTCTGTGCTGGCTTCTGCTTATGGCTGCAATTTCACCATTACTCTTGCCGATCACCGGATAATATCCGCCGAGGTCCATGGTTATGAGGTTGTCTTTGGCCGCTTCTCGGAATTTTTCCTCACTGCCGTAAAACCACCAGGATGTGTTGAAAAACAATCTTTTAGGTTGCCAGGGTTTGAGGTGTTGCAACTGTCCGGGGTATACATTTTTGTTTCCGGCAAGATCAAAGGCTTCCACACTTAGCATGGCCGAGGTCGTATGATGCCCGTGTGTGGTTCCCGGGCTCCGGTGGTCAAAACGATTGATGATGATATCCGGCCGGAATTTTCGTATGGCCCGTACCACGTCGGCCAGGACACTGTCTTTATTCCAGATACGAAGCGTTTCGTCCGGGTGTTTGGAAAAACCGAAGTCGTTGGCCCTCGAAAACATCTGCTCTCCGCCGTCTACGCGCCTGGCAGCCAGTAATTCTTCGGTACGGATTACACCGAGCAGTTCCCGGAGTTCCGTTCCGATAAGATTTTGCCCCCCGTCGCCGCGGGTCAGGGACAGGTACGCTGTCCTGGCATGTACTTCGTTGGAAAGATAAGAGATCATCCTTGTGTTTTCATCGTCCGGGTGTGCAGCCAGGTACAGGGCCGATCCGAGAAAATTGAGTTTTTGTACGGCGTGATATATTTCGGAAGAGGAATAGGTTCGCGGTTGCTGGGCCTGAAGACGAGCGGAGATAAAAACAAGAATTAAAAGAAAGGTAATGTTGCGCATTTCAGTTGGTTTTAGGTTTTTGCTATGGCCAGGCAAAAAGATGTACCGGGAGTTTTACTTGCCGGTATCAGTCTTTCAAATATAAAAATTATAGGAATTATCCTCCCCGGTTTAGACTTTCTTTAACTATTTCAAAGGCTTTCACTGCCGTCGTCTTCAGCCGTGCTGGTAAAGACCTTGACGCCTTTTTGCAGGAGCAGGTTATTGGGGTAGGTGAGCAACTCTCCTTCCTCCGTACGAAGCAGCACATGAAAAGCCTTGATATCTTCGATTATGGCACGCATGGGAAAGTCCTTATCCTGTATCTCTATCTTATCACCGATCTTGAACGGGAAAGTGAAAAACAGGATCACCCCGGCGGTAATATTGCTGAGTATGGACCACTGTGCAAACAAGGCCACACCAATCACCGCAAAGATAGAAGAAAGCAGCAGTCCGAGATCTTCGAAGTTTACGTTCCAGATGATACTCAGGGCGGCAAGGCCCATGAGAAATATAAATATGTTGGCATATCTCAGAATCAGAAAAGTACGCGCATCGTGGTAATTACTCAAGATACCTACTTTGCGGATAATCTTGGACAGCAGAAATTTCAGTAACAACAGGAGAACAACGGCAATGGCCGTGTGTAATAACTGGTATTTATAGGGAATAAAAAAATCGTTCATCGCAAAACAAGACTATTCATGGTATGTAAAGATACATCAAGAAATACATTTTCCGGAAGTAACCCGCATTTTTCAGCGGTTCTCTCCTACAATACTCTTCAGGGCGCGATAGAGCAGGTGCACCGGGAGTCCGACGACATTAAAATAAGATCCTTCGATCCGGCGAATACCTATGAGTCCTATCCATTCCTGTATACCATAAGCTCCGGCTTTGTCGAAAGGTTTAAAGTGATCGATGTAGTAGCAGATCTCTTCGTCCGTAAGCGTATCAAAAAAGACCCTGGTTATCGCATGCACTGTCTGCTGGACGGTCGGGGTGGTCAGACAGACCGAGGTAATAACATCATGGCTGTTACCCGACAGTTTTTTCAGCATGGCGAAGGCTTCTTCCCGGTCTTTGGGTTTGCCCAGGGCTTTTTGGTCATGCCATACGATAGTGTCGGAAGTAATCAGTATATCCTTCGCCGCAAGGCTGTCTTTTTGCGGTTCGGCCTTGAGCTGGGCCAGGTAATCCGGAATGTCACTTCCCTTCAGGGTTTCCGGGTAGACCTCTTCGATATCTTTGATGCGGATTTCAAAATCGATACCGAGGTCACGGAAAAACTGCTGTCTTCTGGGGGATCCGGAAGCGAGTATGATGTGGTGATCTTTAAGGAGTTCTGTAAGCATAATACGTTTTTGCATGCAGGGTTAAGGAATTTAAACCTTAATGATCTTTCCTTTACGATACAGGGCGTATGCAAAAAGCCAGATAAAAAAGGTAAACGAAAGTGCAAACATAAGACTCCCTGCGTAATTGCCAAAAACCGGTTGGAAAATATACTGATAAACCCATCCCATCAGTGACGTCTCTCCGACGGGAATGAGATAGATGAATATTTTGGCTATGATTCCGGATAAGATATAACTGATCAGCGGATTTTGCCCGAAAACCCGGAACACAAAGGTCCAGCGACTTTGTTTTTGTAAATCGATAATCCAGATAAACAGGCCCCACATCGCGGTGACGATCCCCGAACTGAAAAATACATAAGAGCCGGTCCATAGCGGTTTGTTAATAGGGTAGATGAGATCCCACAGCAGACCGGAGGCCATAAGAACCAGAGAAAGTACGACCAGGTTCCGGAGTTGAACAGGGCCGGGAATGCCGTTTTTTAAGGTGGTTTTTCCGATAAGATATCCGAGGATAACCTGGCCTGCGGAAGATAGTGTGCCCAAAAGACCTTCGGGTTCAAAAGGGATACCGAAGCCCTTGTAAAGGTGCCGATCGCCAAACAGTGTTCTGTCGAGTACGTTACTGAAGTTTCCTTCAAGGCTGTAAGGGTCATCGCCCCCGGCAAAATAAAGTATGGCCCAGTGACCCAGCAACAATAAAGCAAAAGCGCCTAAAAGCAGCCTGGTTTTCCGAACGGAGGCAATTATGGCACCTCCGAGCAAGAAAGCGAGAGCGATACGTTGTAAGACACCGAAAATACGTAAGTCGGAAATATGTGTATGGTAAAAGGGAAACCAGTTGAGCAAAAGTCCGATCAGGAAGATCAGTACAGCACGTTTGAAGAGTTTTTGCAATACTTCGCCTGTCTGCATGGTAGGGAGCTTCCGAAAAGAAATGCTCATGGAGAGGCCTACGACAAACAGGAAACTGGGAAAAACGAGATCGGTGGGAGTGCACCCGTGCCATGCGGCATGCCGTAATGGTGCATATACATAGTTCCAGGATCCCGGTGTGTTGACCACGATCATAAAAAAAATGGTAAGGCCGCGAAGTACGTCTACGGAAAGTATTCTCGTTTTCATGGTTGGTTAGTTTAAAGAGAAGGCCAATTTAATGATTAAAACCGATATTTGTGATGGTATTTTAAAACGGTGAAAGAACAGGAACAAAAAAACCGGAAGCTGTTAAAAGTCCCGGTTTTTGATATGCTATTAATCGTATTTGGCGTTAAAACTGCTGTTCCATTTTCCCTGCACTTTCATGACCTGTTCTATAACATCTCTTACACACCCTTGTCCTCCGTTCTTGTGTGAAATGTACTTGGCTATTTCCTTGATCTCCGGTACGGCATCCTGCGGACAGGTGGGCAACCCTATCATTTTCATGGGAGGGAGATCGGGGAGATCATCGCCCATATAAAGCACATGCTCCGGTTTGATGTCGTAAATGTCGAAATATTCATCCAGCACCTCTATTTTGTGGTGAGCACCGAGGTAAATGTCTGTAACTCCGAGACCACGTAAACGCTCACGGACACCTTCGTTGGTTCCGCCGGAAATGATACAGACGTTATATCCTTTTTCTATAGCGGTCTTTATGGCATATCCGTCTTTGAGATTCATATTCCGGAGCATTTGCCCGTCTGTTGTAATGACAATGGTACCATCGGTAAGGACCCCGTCTACGTCAAAGACAAAAGTGGTGATATCCTCCAGGTATTCTTTAAAGTTTTTCATGCGGGGAATGTTGCTTTTGAAATTAAAAGATGCAAAGTTACGAAGTTTCCCTTTTCGAATGGTGTTATTCCTGTTCAGGATACATCTCTCGTATGTTTTTGCTGAGTAACCGGTATATTTCCTCATAGCCGGGATGCGGTTTCAAGAGGTCAAGATGTTTCCGTATCGTACTTTCGTCGTGACGCCTGGCCGGACCCGTCTGGGCTTCTTCGGGAGAAACGTCTTCTATTTTGGCTGCAGTTTCCCGGATGAGGGGACGAAGCAGGTCGAAAGGAAGTCGGTTTTCTTTGCATAGTTCATGGCCTATGGTGTACATGTAATTGGTAAAGTTGTTTACAAAAACGGCAGATAAATGCAGGGACCTGCGCTGATCCGAATCGACCGGGTGTACGTGGTCCGAAATGCTTCCGGCCACCGTTTTCAGGAATACCGTATCGCTTTCATCGGCAGCTTCGATACACAAGGGGATGTCAGCAAAGTTTACCGTTTTGTTCATGGAAAAACTCTGCAGCGGATAAAAAACACCTTTCCGGTTGCCGGAATGCAACTCTTCGAGGGCGACACTTCCCGAAGTATGGACGACCAGGCGTCCGGTAAAAGGCAATTGCTGCGACACTTCGGCAATAGCATCATCCGAAACTGCAATAATATAGAGGTCGGCAAGCCGCAGGAGAGCGTAGTCGTCTGTGACAGGGATAGTACCGATAGCCTTGTTTTTGCGGTTAAAGGTCTGAATAACGCGAACCCCGGTACTGTTGCGGAAGGCAGTGCAAAGGTGGGTGGCTACGTTGCCCGAGCCTATAATAACTACTGTGATCATATGGCGAAGTTACGAAGATATCGGATATGATAATGGTATGGTCTACGGAAGACCGCAGCAATGTATCTGAAATACCACAAAAACGGTAGGGTGCATCCGGGAAAATATTTAAGAACATATTAACACTCGTTCAGAGGGTCTTTCCGGCTTTATACCCTACGAATGTCATAAAAACAACCTATTTTTGCAGGCGGAATACCAAAGTGTAAAACTGCACATAAATAAGTTGTAATGACAGACTTCCTCAAGAAAACGCTCTTCTCTACCCGTTTAATGGCTATTTTGTTTGTAGTATTTGCGACAGCCCTGGCTTTCGGTACATTCATAGAAAGCTGGTACAGTACTACGACCGCCCGTATCTGGATTTATAATGCCTGGTGGTTTGAGGCTATTATGGTTGTATTTGTCATTAACTTTTGCGGTAATATTGTCCGCTATCGCTTGCACAAAAAAGAAAAATGGGCTGTGTTATTACTGCATATATCCTTTATACTTATACTATTGGGGGCTTTTGTAACCCGGTATATCAGTTACGAGGGAGTGATGCCTATAAGGGAAGGAGAAACTTCCAACACATTTCTTTCGGACAAAACCTATCTCACGGCATTTATAGATGGTGATATCGACGGGCAGCCGATGCGAAAATCCATGAAAGAGTCGCTTCTTGTATCTCCGGAAGGCATTCTTTCCAGGCTTCCGTGGCGATCCGATTTTAACGGACAACCTTTTACGGTATCCTATGCCGGGTATATCGACGGGGCGGAAGAAGGACTTGTTCCGGATGAAAACGGGGAAGAATATCTGCAGATTGTCGAAGCCGGGGGAGGTTCGCGTCATGACCACTATATCAAAAGTGGGGAGGTATCCAGTATACACAATGTCCTTTTTGCACTGAACAAGCCTACTCAGGGTGCCATAAATATCGATACCCGGGGCGATGAGTATACCATCAGTTCACCTTTCGAAGGAACTTTTATGCGAATGGCAGACCAGATGCAGGATAGTGTGGCAAAAGACAGCGTACAAAAACTGCAGTTGCGTTCGCTGTACAATATGGCAGGTATGCAGTTTGTTTTTCCGGAACCTTTGGTAAGAGGCCGGTACGATATCGTGGAAGCCAAGGAAAAAGGAAATGCTTCTCAGGATGCCATTATTCTGGATATCAGCACCAACGGAGAGACCCGCCAGGTTAAAGTACTGGGAGGAAAAGGGATGGTCAAGGAGCCGGTAACCACCACTATAGGCGGGCTGGATTTTCACCTTTCTTTTGGTTCTACGGAAATAAAATTACCTTTCAGTATAACACTCAACGATTTTATAGCAGAGAAATATCCGGGTACGGAAAGCGGGTATTCTTCTTTTATGAGTAAGGTTACCGTAAACGATGAGCGATCTTTTGATTACGATATCTATATGAACCATATTCTCGATCACGGCGGATACCGCTTTTTCCAGGCCCGGTTCGATCCGGATGAGAAAGGAACGGTATTGTCTGTAAACCATGACTTTTACGGAACGTGGATCACTTATATAGGGTATTTTCTGCTCTATACAGGGCTGATGGGGATACTCTTTTACGGTAAAACCCGGTTTAAGGATCTTGGCGTTATGCTGAAAAAGGTCAAAAAGGATAAAGCCAAACTGGCTACTGCTATAGTGTTTTTGTTCGGGCTGAATGCTTTTGCACAACAGGATCCGGCGCAGGTGTCCGATGCCCATCTCCCCACGGAAGAAAATCATACGCATACCAACGTATTACCCACAAAGTCACAGATCGATTCGATAATAAATGCTACCTCCGTCAGCCAGGAACATGCCGATATGTTCGGGAAACTGGTAATCCAGGACGATGGCGGACGTATGAAACCGGTAAATACCTTTGCATCGGAATTGCTGCGTAAGATCAGTAAAAGTGATTCTTATAACGGATTGGATGCCGACCAGGTGTTTTTGTCTATGCTGCAAAATCCTGCCGCATGGTATAATGCGGAGATCATTTATATGAAAAAGGCCAATGACAGTCTGCACAGGCTCATTGGCGTAAAAGAAGGTACCGAATTTGTCAGGGCCATAGATTTCTTCGATACGGACGGTAATTATAAACTGGCGCCGTACCTGCAGGAGGCTTATGCGACCAATGTGCCCAACAAGTTTCAGAAAGAGTTTAAGGAAGCGGATCAACGACTGGCATTGCTCAACAGGGCTCTCGGAGGGGAAATCCTCAAAATATTCCCACTGCCCGACGATGAAAACAACAAATGGATATCTTCGGTAGATTACCGCACCAGACAATATCCCGTACAGGATTCGCTGTATGCCAATTTTATACGAAATTCGGTAAGCCTGTACCTAATGTCCCTTCGGGAGGCGATTAAAACCGATAATTACGATCAGGCAGAAAAAATCCTGGAAGCTTTTGAGAAAAACCAGGAAAATTTCGGTGCGGAAGTATTGCCTTCCAGACAAAAGATAGAGGTAGAGGCCCTCTACAATAAGGTAAATATTTTCGAGAAGCTCCTTCTCGCTTATATGACCGTAGGGTTGGTGATGTTTGTGCTTATCGTATTGCGTATCTTCTATGAAACCAAAACGCTGAAAATACTGGTTGCCGGGGGGAAGGTCATTGTCGTACTGCTTTTTGTCCTGCATACGCTCGGGCTTATTGCGAGGTCCTATATCTCGGGCCATGCCCCCTGGAGTGATGCTTACGAAAGTATGATATACGTAGCCTGGGCGACCATGCTTTTTGGCCTGATTTTTGGTCGGAAATCCGATCTTACGCTGTCATCGACGGCATTTGTAACCTCTATTATTCTCTTCGGGGCTCATATGAACTGGCTCGACCCGGCTATTGCCAATTTGCAACCGGTGCTCAACAGTTACTGGCTCATGATCCATGTGTCTATTATCGTAGGAAGCTACGGCCCGTTTACCCTCGGAATGATACTGGGTGTAGTAGCCCTGTTGCTCATTATCCTTACCAACGATAAGAACAAGAAGAAAATGGCCCTTCATATCAGGGAAATAACGATTATTAATGAAATGGCGCTTACCGTAGGCCTTATTATGCTCACGATCGGGAATTTCCTCGGCGGACAATGGGCCAATGAGAGCTGGGGGCGTTACTGGGGCTGGGACCCTAAAGAGACCTGGGCCCTGATCAGTATTATGGTCTATGCATTTGTTATACACATGCGCCTTGTTCCGGGCTTAAGGGGAAGGTTTGCCTTTAATTATGCCAGTATCATAGCCTATGCCAGTATTATGATGACGTATTTCGGGGTGAATTTTTACCTGGTAGGACTGCATAGTTACGCCAGCGGAGATAAAGTAATTACCCCGGACTTCGTGTACTATTCTCTTGTGGTTATAGCACTGCTCGGCGCGGTAAGTTATTGGAAATATAAAATCTATTACAAAGAGAAAAAAAATAACGGTAAGAAAATCAAAGCTTAAGCTTTGATGGTTTTTTAGTTTGTAGTTGTTGGGTTATTAAGGTGTTAAAATCAGTCTAATCAACTCCGAACAAAATCAACGGCCAACCCCAATTCTAAGACGTTTACATCAGGTAGAACCCGGCAACGGGTTTTATATTTTCCGGAGTTTTTTCTTCGTTGAGCATTTGTTTCAGATTGATCTCAATAGTTCGGGCTATGGCGGTTACCGGGGTATCCGTGGGCATATTCTCAAAAGGGTCCTGGAGGTAAATGGCTGTTTTTTCAATGAGAAAAAAAGCAACCGCAACCGTGATGACCAGCGGTACCTGAACAAAACCGAGGCTGTCCACCAGCCCGAAAGGCAGCATAATGACAAAGAGATATATGGTGAGATGAACGATAAGACTATAGGTAGCAGGAAACACCGTGTTTTTTATCCGTTCCGATTTTCCCATGGAATCGCATAATCTGCGGATCGTCGTATCGATCTGTATTTGCTGAAAGTCACTGAGCCATCCCTTGCCGAACGCCTTTTTCAGGTCTGCCGAATGCAATTGCAGGAGCGCATTGGGAATATTGTTCTGTTTCCGGACCCATTGGAGTTCGTCTTCCGAAATGAAACCGGTCGTGTTTTCCAGGGGATCTGTTTTGCGGAGCGATTGTCCCAGGGCGTAATTCCATGCAATCTGGCGGTAGACCATTTTTTTTATGATATTTTGCCCTTCGGCGTTGTCTTGTCCTGCCGGTGATATAAATGTGAGTAATTGCCTGGTCAGTGTTCTGGAATCATTGACAATGGCACCCCAGATCATCCGTGCTTCCCACCAGCGGTTGTATGATTGTGCCGTACGAAAGGCCAGGATAAGCGAAATCGCTGTTCCGAGAATGGTGGGGATCACCAGGGGAATGGCAATACTGCCTTTGTGAAATATCATGTCCGACAGGCTGACGATGAGTGTGAGTACGGAAACAAAAATGATCTCCGTACCGGTTTTCCTGAAAAGATATTTCAGGGGAATTTTGTTGTTTAACAGCATAGAACCGGATTTGGTTACTGTGAACTTGTCTTGAGTTCAGTGATTAAAGTTAGCTTTAAGATAATCTTTTTCCCGAAATTATCCGAAAGCCGTACTGTTTTTTTGTTTCGGCTATGCTGTTATGCTGTCTCGCCAGGCTTTGGGTTTCACAGATAAAGCTGCTATACAGGTTTCCTGAGGATGTTTCTTCCGCTGTAGGAGAGAACGGCAATCATGGCGCCGACCACGGCAATAAGAAGGAATGACGCCCTGAGGTTCAGGTGTTCTGCGATAAATCCTATGATGGGCGGGCCGAATAGGAAACCGAAATACGCAATGGTAGAAACCAGGGCGAGCGATATTCCAGGGGGAAAGTTTTTGGATCTTCCGGCCATGGAAAATGATAACGGGATAACGGAGGATGTGCCTGCACCTACCAGTAAAAATCCTATCGTAGCAAAAATGACAGAGGGGAATACCACAGCCAGAACGAGCCCGGAAAAAATGAGCAGTCCACTGCATTGAAGCAGCATCACAGCACCGAAGCGCTGGGTAAAATGGTCCGCGACAAACCGCCCGGTAGCCATAGTGCTCATAAAGGCAATATAACCGAGGGTAACCAGCCCGGCATCGACATTGACTACTTTGTCGAAATATACCCCGCTCCAGTCGAACATACATCCTTCGCACATCATGCCGCAAAAGGCAATGGCACCGATACGGAGCAGAAGCTGATCGGGTTTTTTCAGGACCAGTCCGTTGCTGTCACCGGTATTGACATCTTCCGTAAGCATATTGCGGTAGGCAAAGAAAATGATGGCGAGACTTACAAAAGCCATAATCGAAAAGTGCAGGAAGGGGCTTACATCGAGATCTATCATTCCCGCCCCTACAGCACCTCCGACAAATCCGGCAAGGCTCCACAACCCGTGAAAAGACGCCATAATTGTTTTTCCATAGTGAAACTCTACCCCGACAGCCTGGGTATTGACCGAAATGTTGATGAGGTTTCCGACCAATCCGAAGAGGATAACGGCCCCGAGTAATTCCAGGGTTGTTTCTGCAAGTCCGAGCAGGGGGAGTACACATCCGTACAATATTGCAGAGATCACGGCTACTTTCCGGCTTCCGAAACGATGTACCAGCCAGCCCGCCAGGGGAAGGGCAATCAGCGATCCTGTAGGCATGCCCAGTAAAAGGCCGCCAAGTTCTCCTTCGGTAAGGTGAAGTTTGTTTTTGATGTCCGGAATACGGCTGGCCCAGCTGGCAAAACATATTCCGCTGAGGAAAAATACAGCACTTACTGCTACCCGTCTTTTGAGGTTAACATTCATAATCCTGTTGTTTTAGCGTTTGATCGGGAATTTCGGGATTGTTGACTGATTGTTTTCTGCCGTAAAAACTATCCGGCAAATTTCATAAAAAAAGCGTTGGTCCGGGTAGCGTAAAATGTTAAAACCCGAAAAACTCTCAATTGTATAAAAAAAAGTATTTAATATTGCAGCATTATGAGCACTCCGAGATTATCTTAATTAAAAAAGCAAAAACCGATAGCAGAATGTTGTCGGATGTTTTGTTGTGACAGTTGTGTTTTCTTCGTCTGTCACCTTTTTCTTCTTTATTTTTTAACGATTTAATTTTGGAGACTATGCGTTCCGAATCTGCTTACACTATAAAATATTTTTTCAGAGACCTGAAAAAAGCCCTTACCGGAAAAGATATCGATTTTACCAGCGGGAGTATCCGTAAGGCTATTTTTATGCTTGCCGTTCCGATGATCCTGGAGATGATGATGGAATCGGTCTTTGCCCTGGTAGACATTATATATTTATCGAGAGTAAGTGTCAATGCGGTAGCTACCGTGGGGCTCACCGAATCTGTGATTACCTTGTTGTATGCCGTTGCTATAGGATTGAGCATGGCCGCTACGGCATTGATTGCACGGAGAGTAGGAGAAAAAAATATAAAGGGAGCCCGCGAAACCGCGGTACAGGCTATTGTACTCGGGGTAATTATTTCGATCCTCGTGGGGTGTATCGGTATCCTGTATCCGAAGGAGATCCTGGAACTTATGGGGGGGGAACAGGAACTGATCGAGGAAGGTTTCGGCTATACCCGTATCCTGATAGGCGGAAACCTCACCATATTTTTATTGTTCCTGATCAATGCGATCTTCCGCGGAGCCGGAGATGCCTCTATTGCCATGTGGGCACTGGTACTGTCTAACGGACTGAATATTATTCTCGATCCGCTCTTTATCTTCGGTTGGGGGCCGGTACCGGCCTATGGCGTGGAAGGGGCAGCTATTGCGACGACCATAGGAAGGGGAGTGGCCGTACTCTTCCAGTTGTGGATATTGTTTTATGGCTGGAGCCGCATCAGGCTCCGGGTACCGGATCTCATCCTTCGGGCCGGGGTAATGTGGAATCTTGTAAAGGTCTCTCTGGGAGGCATAGGTCAGTTTCTCATCGGCACTTCCAGTTGGGTAGTCCTGATGCGGATTATATCCGAATTCGGTAGTGAAGTGCTTGCCGGTTATACCATTTCTATCCGGGTAATGATGTTTACCATGATGCCTTCCTGGGGGATGAGCAATGCCGCGGCAACCCTGGTAGGGCAAAACCTCGGTGCGGGACAGCCGGAAAGAGCGGAAAAATCGGTCTGGCAGGCCGGAAAGTACAATGCCGTTTTTATGCTGACGGTATCGCTGGTGTACCTGTTGTTTGCAAAGCACATCATTGGCTGGTTCGGTGCCGATGAAGAGGTGATCAGGTACGGTAGCCTGAGCCTGCAGGTCGTCGCTGCCGGATATATCTTTTATGCGTACGGGATGGTTGTAACACAGGCTTTCAACGGAGCAGGGGATACCCGGACACCGACGATTATCAATTTTTTCTGTTTCTGGCTTTTTCAGTTGCCTTTTGCCTACCTGGCTGCCATAGTATTGGAGTGGGGGCCGGTAGGAGTGTACGTCGGAATTACACTTGCGGAAACCTTGATCGCCGTGATCGCCCTGATCTGGTTTAAGAAAGGGTACTGGAAAACGGTACAGGTGTAAGTGTTACCGGGTCATGACCATGCCAGGATATTCGCATCCCGGTGATCATTACTATCGCGGAGATCTGTGCCGGTTATTCCGGGAGCCGTGAATTTAACGTATAAAATATCAACTTCCGTTTCTGTAACGAGAATACCTGTCTTACAGGGCCGGTGCTTCGCAAAACATTTGTATTTTTGTGTTCAGTAAGTTTAAAAAACACATTCTCAAAAAACATATTATGAGTTCATACGATGTAGCCGTTATAGGCTCAGGACCGGGCGGATATGTTGCAGCTATCCGCTGTGCACAGCTCGGGATGAAAACAGCGATTATTGAAAAATATGCAACCCTCGGCGGAACCTGTCTCAACGTAGGATGTATCCCGTCCAAAGCCCTGCTCGATTCCTCACATCACTACGACGATGCCGTAAGACATTTCGAAGAGCACGGTATAGAAATACCGGGAGAAGTAAAAGTTAACCTCGAAAAGATGATAGGGCGTAAGCAGTCGGTAGTCGACCAGACCTGTGCCGGGGTGAAATTCCTGATGGACAAGAATAAGATCGATGTGTATGAAGGTGTGGGAAGTTTTGAGGATAAGACACATATCATTGTCAAAAAAAGCGATGACAGCGAAGAAAAGATAGAAGCTAAATATACCATTATTGCTACCGGGTCCAAACCTGCTACGTTGCCTTTTATCGAGATCGATAAAGAACGGGTGATCACCTCTACCGAAGCCCTTAAGCTCAAGGAAGTACCGAAACACCTCGTCGTCATAGGCGGAGGAGTTATCGGGCTGGAACTCGGACAGGTGTACAGAAGACTTGGTGCCGAGGTTTCGGTGGTTGAGTTTATGGACAGGATCATTCCGGGAATGGACGGTGCGCTTTCCAAGGAACTGACTAAAGTGCTGAAAAAACAGGGCTTTAAGTTCTACACCGGGCACAAGGTGAAGGAAGTAACCCGTAAGGGCGATAAAATAACGGTCAAGGCCGATGACAAAAAAGGAAAAGAAGTGGTTCTCGACGGAGATTACTGCCTGGTTTCCGTAGGACGCCGCCCGTATACGGATGGACTTAATGCCGAGGCTGCCGGTGTAAAATTGAACGACAGGGGACAAGTAGAAGTAAACGACCACCTGCAGACCAGTGCCTCCAATATCTATGCGATAGGTGATGTTATCAAAGGTGCCATGCTTGCTCACAAAGCCGAGGAAGAAGGTGTTTTTGTAGCAGAAACCCTTGCGGGCCAAAAACCGCATATCGATTATAACCTGATCCCGGGGGTTGTTTATACCTGGCCGGAAGTAGCTGCGGTAGGAAAAACCGAAGAACAACTCAAGGAAGCCGGTGTGGATTATAAAGTAGGACAGTTCCCCATGCGTGCACTCGGAAGATCGAGAGCCAGTATGGATACCGATGGTTTTGTAAAGATCCTCGCAGATGCTACGACCGATGAAGTACTCGGTGTACACATGATAGGCGCCCGTATGGCCGATCTTATCGCCGAAGGCGTTACGGCTATGGAATACAGAGCCAGCGCCGAAGATATATCAAGAATGAGTCACGCACACCCCACGTATTCGGAAGCTGTTAAGGAAGCTGCACTTGCTGCTACCGATAACAGAGCACTGCACGTATAAGGGCTGTAGGATTCATATAAAAACAGCAAAAGACCGCCTGAATTTTTTTCGGGCGGTCTTTTTTTGCTGAATGGGGAAGTTTGTGGTTGGTTAGTTTTGTAGTTCGTAGTCCGGTAGGGAATAATTTTGGATGGCCCAATAAGGTAGTAACTCATCAACCCATGAACTCAATCCCTCTCCGACCAAACTAAAAATCAACCGGAGTTCCGATCTGCTCGATCTCATGTTCTTCTTTGGTGGGGAGTATAGTGTTGTATATCACGTAATACATCGAATAGATAAAAGGGATGGTAAAGAGGATCCCGATACAGAAGGCGATGAGCCCTATACAAACGGCAAGTACGCTGACGATGAGCAATCCGAGGAGTACCAGAGGTTGTTTGGCAACGAGTTGTACGCTGGCACGAATGGCATCTGCGGCTTTGAGGTCGGCAAATATGATCAGCGGGATAGTGAGAAATGTAAAAAAGGAAATAACATAGGTTGCAATTGTTCCTATAATCGGGAGGAGGGAGAGTATGGCTCCTGCAAGTCCCAGTAAAAATGCGGCGATCAACAGTTCTTTCAGGTATGGCGATTTGTAATAATCGAATGCCGTAGCCATAGAAAAGTCTTTGCCGTTGTCCGCAAGATGGGCCATTTTTATGATCCCGGCTGTGACCGGGGCAAATATGACGCCGATAACGACCACCGATACTACCTGGATCAGGATACTGATAAAAGAAGAGGCTACATTCACCTGCAGCAAACTCTCCGAAAAGTTATTCATGCCGTAGAAGACAGAGCCTATGGTCATACCAAAAACAGCAATGACGATACTGACGATCAGAAAAGCTGCCCCGGCAGGAAGTGCGATTTTTTTGTAATTCTCAAAGGCTTTTTCAAAAACCGGACTGAATTCGAGAGTATATCCGTTTCGGATAACCTCATTTAATTTTTCATGTGTAAAGTTCATCTCACAGTATTATAAATAATGTCGACAAGATACTATTTTTATGAGACCTCCGATCACCTGTACGGGAATTTTTAAATACATCGTAATTAACCCCGGAGTGCTCCCAGAGCGTTAAGCAGTTTTGCCTTGACTTTTACAAAAAATGTGGTACTATCCCTGTACAACTGCTGACCTACCGTGGCTATTTCTTTTTTCTGCACAGCGGCTTTCTCCCGGAGTATCGGTTTTACCCTATTGTACATGAAGGAAAGCCAGGTGACAATAAACATAAATAGCAGGGCACCCGGAATAGCAATGTAGGGAGACAACGAATGGTGAAACGGCTGATAAAGTCCCAGGCCGAAAAAGCTGGCGTAGAGTATGATATAGTGTATAACGTAAATGGAAAGCGTATTCTGCCCTATGCTGATGATGGTGGGAGCCATAAGGATATTTCTCAGCATCATAAAAACGGCAAAAAACAGCAATACGTTACCCAGCCTCGAAAAAAGCTCAAATTGATACGGAGGATATGCAAAAATTGCACTAAGTACTGTACCTGCAACCAGGCAGGAAGTAATAGCTATGGGATACAGTTTTTTCTTTTCCTTGAACATCCGGAACAGTACGGCGAGAAATGCTCCGAAAGAAGCGTAGCCGAACCATGGGAAAATGGTAAAGACCGAACCGTCTGCCTTGGTGAAAAAATTGGCTGCCAACCGGGGCAGGAAGCTAAAATCCCATGTTTTATACCAGGGGAATGCGCAGAAAATGAGCAGGGTACTTCCGGCGAGCAGGGCAGGCATAACAAACTTTTTCCGGCGACTGCTTAGCAGGTATATCCCTACCAGGAAGAGGAGAGACAACCCGATACAATGCAATACGTCTATTTTGTAGAAGTTATCATAGAGTTGTCCGTTAAAAAGAAATCCCTTAAAATCGAGTCGCAGTATATATCCAAGACCGATGAGCATCAGTCCTCTCCGTATTCCTTTCATGACTCTCGGATTGGCCCATCCCGTATTTTTATTGCCGATCAGGAGATACATAAAGATAAATCCGGCAACGGTAAAGAAGACCGGGGCCGTGATACCACGATTGTACTTCCATACGTTGAAAGCCATATTGGAAGTATCCCGAAACGCGGGGTCCAGCAGGCCGTCTATAAAATGTCCCTGTAACATCATCAATATCGCCCAGGCACGCATGGCGTCGATAAAATATAAGCGGGAACTGGTATTCATATCACGTATTTAATTAGTATATACTGTAAAAACCATGCTTTTGGATTTTCCGGCCGCAAAAATATACAAAAGAGTGCGTCGATGGTTGTTTAATATGCTGATAAATAAAAAAATATGATATTATTTTCCGGCTCTTCCGTTTTTTTAAAACGAATTGTCGGGATAAAATTTTATTTTTCGGGAAAACTTTTCCATTTTTAGTGTTCAGAAACGATCTTTAAAAAACATATATGGCTTCAATTCTCGCTTTTGCAGGGAGTAATTCTTCCACATCCATCAATTATGAACTCGTAAAATACACAGTCTCCTTGGTCAGGGACATACCTGTTCAGATGCTCAATATGGCCGATTGTCCTTTTCCCATGTTCAGTGTAGACCTCGAACGGGAGAAAGGTTTTTCCAATTCGCTTGTAGAACTGAGTAAGGATATCAAAAATGCGGATGGTCTTATCCTCTCTGTCAATGAGCATAACGGTAATCCGTCTGCCTATTTTAAAAACCTGATCGACTGGCTTTCGCGACTGGAATTAAAGTATATGGCCGGTACCAAGGTCTTATTGATGAGTACTTCTCCCGGCAGGGCCGGCGGGTCACATTCGTTAACTAAAATAGAAGGGACATTGCCGCGTTTCGGAGCGGAGATCGTATCTACATTTTCGTTGCCTTCTTTTAACCAGACTTTTTCCCTGGAGGAAAAACAGATTACCGATGCCGGATTGTGTGACGAACATCAGCAGGCACTCGATACTTTTCTGAAAACCCTGTAAAAGCATACGTGCTGAAGAGGAACATATACCGAAACAGGTTTTGAAATCGTGGAGAATACGCCTTTTTGCAGTGACCCGTACCAAAACCGGAAAAACAGGAACCTGTTTCCGTACCTTGCCGTTTCCCTGCAAGATTTGCAATGATTTTCATACCGGAGACACCCGGTATATGACCATATAACAGTAAAACCCAATCAGATGAAAAGAAGAAATTTTGTTAAGACAGCTACTGCTGCGGTTGCAGCCGGAACCGTAGTACCTGCATGGGCCGGAGGGCATCCGGAAAAAGAAAGTCCCGCAGCGGAGAGCGTTGTAAATCATTATGTGCTATTCTGGCTCCGGAAAGATCTCACCGAAGACCAGGTGGAAGAGTTTGCAGGCTTTTTCGAAATGCTCCGTACGGTACCGGGGATACATAAGTTTTACTACGGAAAGCCTGCCGGAAGCAAACCCCGCGACGTGGTAGACAATAGCTTTACCTATAATCTGATGATACAGTTTAAAACACTCGAAGAACTCGAAGTGTACGGCGTGCACCCTACGCACATGGAAGCCATAGCGCAATACAGTCATTTCTGGGAAAAGGTAGTGGTTCACGATTCCGTACTCAAATAACCTCTCTCCCGGTAAGACGATACCGTTATTGCCGGGATATTTTTCTTGTTTGGCCCTTTTCTGGTCGGTATCATGTGTCATACATGGAGAATGTCTGCATTTCATCCTGTAAAGGAGCGATAAGCGGTCACGCAAAATCCGGATAGGTAGAAAAAACTTATTTTGCAGTACTTTTATACCGTAAACCTGTATTCTGTATTATGATTCATCATAACCTGTTACTTATCATATCGCTTTTCTTTGCTATGGCGATATTGTTTGTGCTCAGTCAGCGTATTAAAATATCCTATCCTATCTTTCTGGTGATCGGTGGGCTGGCTATTTCTTTTATCCCTACCGTGCCCAATATCAGTATTGACCCGGAACTGGTATTTCTCATCTTTTTACCCCCCTTGCTTTTCGAGGCGGCCTGGCATACTTCGTGGAACCGGTTCCTGAAATGGAAACGCTCTATCTTCCTGATGGGTTTCGGACTGGTGTTTTTTACCTCGATGGGGATTGCTTATTTTTCGGTAAATATCATTCCCGGTTTTACCCTGGCGCTTGGTTTCCTGTTGGGAGGGATTATTTCCCCGCCGGATGCGGTTGCGGCTTCGTCCGTTCTCAAAGGGCTTAATATCCCGAAAAGGGTTGTTACCATACTCGAAGGAGAGAGTCTGGTCAATGACGCGGCTTCACTAACGGTATTCCGGTTTGCGCTGGCGGCTATACTCACCGGGCAGTTTGTTTTCCGGGAGGCTGCGGTAAACTTTATGGTACTTGCCGTTATGGGAGTTTTTGTAGGCCTTGTCATAGCACATATCCTTTACCTCGTATTGAAATACTGGGCAAAATCGTCCAGTATCACCACCCCGATTACACTGATAGCCCCTTATCTGATGTATATCATCGCGGAAGAGATGGAATGGTCCGGTGTTCTTGCCGTGGTCAGTGGCGGGTTGTTTCTTTCGTTCCGGTCCAAAGATTACCTGAATTACCAGACCAGGATGCAGGTTAAGGAAGTCTGGGAGACCGTAGGTTTCCTGCTGAACGGATTTGTATTTATCCTTATCGGACTCGAACTTCCCGTTATTATGAATGGCCTGGTCAACGATTATACCCCGGGTGACGGGATCAAATACGGATTGATCATCGCAGCAATGATCATCGTTTTGCGCATTGTACTCGTGTACCTGGTAGAGTACATCCCAAGGTGGCTGAGCCCGTCCATAAGACTTAAAGAGCGCAGTGCGGGCCCAAAACTTCCTTTTATTATCGGGTGGGCAGGAATGCGTGGAGTGGTCTCCCTGGCATCAGCCCTTGCTATTCCGCTAACTTTACAGGACGGGAGTGAATTTCCGCATCGTAACCTGATATTGTTTATTACTTTTGTCGTCATCCTGGTAACCCTGGTGTTTCAGGGGCTTACCCTGCCGTTTTTTATAAAACTGCTCAAAGTAGATGAAGTGGATGAATATGTGCCCGCCGAGGTGCAGCTGGAGGATATCCGCTATCGTATGGCCGCCAGGTCGGTGTCTTATCTCGATGAAAATTATGGAGATGAAATGAAACAGTACGAATCCATTTCACGGATCAAGGAGCAATACCAGCGAAGTATGGCGGCTACAGACCGCATGCGTAACAAGGAAGGAGAGGAGAAAGAACTGGTAGGACGCTCCCGTAAGCTCTATAAAAATATTATGCTCGACCTTATTGCGCAACGAAGGCTTTTTCTCAACGAACTCGAAGAAGAGAAGAAGTATGACGATTATGTCATTCATGATCTCGAAAACAATCTCGACCTCGAAGAAGCCCGTCTTAACAAATAATAGAAACCGATAGGAATAGTATATCCGCGAGTTTACGGAATAACCGTATCGGTTATAAAAATTTAATTTTGAGAAAATCATAAACCATGCATATTAACGATACCCATCCTTTAACCACCTATATAGCCAAAGAAGCGCGTTACGATACCATGAAGTACCGCCGTTGTGACAGAAGTGGTATTCAGTTGCCCTTACTTTCACTGGGCCTGTGGCACAATTTTGGTCATGCCGATGACCTGACCAAGGCAAGGCGTATATTACGGACAGCCTTTGACCTGGGCATTTGCCATTTTGACCTGGCCAATAACTACGGACCTCCCTATGGAGCAGCGGAGGAGAATTTCGGGCGTATTTTCAAAAAAGACTTCACTTCGTACCGCAATGAGTTGCTGATTTCCAGCAAAGCCGGATGGGATATGTGGCCGGGACCTTATGGCAATCACGGTTCGCGGAAATACCTAATAGCCAGTTGTGACCAGAGCTTAAAGAGAATGGGACTGGATTATGTCGATATCTTTTATCATCACCGTCCCGATCCGGAGACGCCTCTGGAGGAAACTATGGGAGCATTGGATCAACTGGTACGCCAGGGTAAGGCCCTGTATGTGGGAATCTCGCAATATAATGCGAAGGATACTGCCCGTGCTGCCGGAATACTGAGAGCACTCGGAACCCCCTTTCTCATACATCAGCCCCGTTATAATATGCTGGACCGATGGGTAGAAGATGACGGCTTGCTCGATACGCTCGAAGCTTCCGGTGTGGGAGCTATCGTGTTTTCTCCGCTGGCCCAGGGGATACTCACCGATAAATATCTCGGGGGAATTCCGGAAGATTCCAGGGCAAAAAAAGACGGAAGATACCTGCAAACCGGTCAGCTTACCGATGAGCTGCTGGCTAAAGTATCCGAACTGAATGCCATAGCCGGAAACCGGGGACAGTCGCTGGCACAAATGGCTATAGCCTGGCTGCTGAAAGATCAGCGCGTTTCGAGTGTACTGGTAGGCGTCAGCAAACCGGAACAACTCCACGATAATGCCGAAGCTCTTAAAAAACTCGATTTTACCACAGAAGAATTAGCGGCGATTGAGGCAGTGCTCCAGGATTGATAACGGGTTTTAGGAGTTGGTCGTCGATTGGTTCGTAGTTGATTAGGTAAGGAAGTTAATGGGTTACAGTGTTGGTAAGTTACTGATACCGCAGCTCAATAACCCATTAACTCAATAATTAATTTGTGGGAATTTAACAGGTTGCTATGTTAATAAGTTACTTAATGAGTAGCCCCAATAACTATGTACCTACGAACTAATCAACCCAATAACGCTACATTTAGTTATACACAACCTGTTTGGCTTCAATCAATTTCTTCTGGTCTTTTTTAATCTGTCTTTTTTCCTGTAAACGTTTATAATATTCGATAAACTGGATGTCAAACCCAACGTTTATAAACGGGTAGTCAAAAGAATCCTGGATACTCTTATCCGAAAAAATGGGAATCCCGACACTGATATTAAAATCGAGAGCATTGCTGAAGGTAACTCCCGTACCTATACCTGCCAGTGGCATATCAAATTCATTATTGGTTTTGGAGTTAACCAGATTATACAACAGGCCGGACCCATAGGCGAGCAGGTGCCAGTTGCTGATCAGGGGCTCTTTGGGAGGTCCGGTCTTTACATAGGCTATACCGTCTATAAGATAAGTTTCACCGGGGTTTCGGGGATAATAGAAAGCCCAGTCCTTTAATTTGAATTTTACACCTATTTTTTCACTTACATAAGACAGGTTGGTCAGGGTAGAGCCGTCTTTGAGTATAACCGCCTTATCAAAATAGGCATTGTTGAGACCGACTGTAAAGTGAAACTGCCACCTGCTGTGTTTGTAAGGTTTCAGGTTTTGCAGTTTCATGATAAAACTCTCTACGTTAAAATCCAAAACCTCATTTCCCCGATTATTCGTATTTATTACGGTGTAGTCCTTTATAAAAGACACCACGGTACTGAGTGAGTTTTTTATGTTTTCATCAGGAAATATATACCCGATATCTTCGATGAGTTTAAGGTATTCGGAAATGGTTGTAGCTTTGTCGAACTGGTATAATTTGGATGCCAGAAGAAAAAAGTTATTGACAAGGCCATCCTCGATCCTGATATTTTTATTTCCGAGCATAACCACGGCAAGTTGTGCACAGAACGTATCGAGTGTGGTAATGAGGTCGAGATATCTGACGCTGTTATAGCTTTGTTTTTTTAACAACGGAATGAATTCCTGGTAAAATGTATAGAGAATATCAGCTCCTACACTGGAGTCTTTGATGTTGGACTGTTGTTTGATGACCTTGTCCAGGTAGGTATAGATATTGGTAAGGTTTGTTATTTCGGCTTTCTTTTCTACAGGAGAGATAGCTTCGGACGAAATCGCTTCTTCGATCAGGGTCTTTACCGTAGTTCTGGAAGTGGTCAGCAGGCTTTCGAAACTTTCCCGGGCTTTTAATTTCGCCTTCTCGTCAAGCGCTTCCTGGCCGAATACGGCAAGCTTATCATTTCTGAAACTGAAATGTTCCACAATGTAGTTATATACCCCGATATAGTTGGTTACTTTGGTTAAGGCGTCCGACATTTCACGGTATACATGATCTGCATTTATTTTATATTTTTCAATATCAGTGGAGTCCGTGGGAATGTAATTAATTTTATTTTTATACCTGTTCATGTATTCGTAAGTAGAGGAATAGGAAATCTGCATTAAACCGAGTTGTTTTAGTTTTTTGTCGTGCCTTACGGTTTCGCTGGCCATATCCAGTAAGAAGGCGATAAAACTTACACCTTCTTTATCTTTATATGCCTTATTTTTAAATAATTCCTTTGGTTTCACCAGGGAAGCCAGGCTTATGCTATCTTTAAAACCCTCCGGATGATAACCGAAGTCAGCGGCCAGTTTCATAAAATGTTCTTTTTGTTGGCCCCCTAATTGCTGAAGATAATAATGGAGATAGGTGGTGACGAAAACAAGATTAACCGTATTTTCCAGTATTTTCTTCGTCCGTATGGCATCATCTTTTTCGGTAATGAGTTCTTTAACCACGTTATTGGTAAAGGAATATACGGTACCTCCGGCATTTTCTACTTTGGTCAGAAATACATTTTGTATGGCCTTGATTTTCAGTTCCTGTTGTTTTTCGGCTATAATTTCCATAATGAGTTGCGCATCGAGGGTGCCTTTACTGAAAGATAATCCATCCAGACCTACCTGTAGTGTAGGGGCTTCATGCTCCAGGTCGTTTTGGGAATACATGCAGGTAACTGCGAGGAACATGGAAAAACAGCATAGCATTTTTTTCATAATTTTTTGGTTTGGTCGGTTAATAAGGTTCAAATAAACAGGGAGTTGTCGTGCTGTTATGTGTTTAATAAACAGTGGTGTAGACAACTTTTTCTGATGGTGTTTATCAGTTGTAAGTTTAGTGATAAAGTACCGATAAAAGTTACGGATTTTCGTAAAACAAAATGATCTTTATGTTAAGAAAAAACAAGAGACAGCCCGTAGACGAACATTTTTCTCCAAATGAAGAAGGATGGGAGCGAAAAGTACATGTTGTTCGCCGGAAAAAAAACGGGTCAGATCATCGTTTTGGTGAGGCCTGCCTGGATACAGGACCAGAAATAGTTCCAGAACGATTTGGTCTTGTCCCGTTTTACTTCTTTGACATGTTTGGTCAGGCTTTCTCCTTTATTCCCTTTTTTAACGAAGATATTGGCTACCCAGCTGAGAAATCCTTTTTTCTCTTTACCGTTCTTTTTAAGAACCTGTACTTCGAAATTTTCGTGATCGATCTGAAAATCACCCGCAGCCATATCGTTGTTTCCTCCGAAATTAAAATAAAGTTCGTTAACGGTACCTTCGGTCTTTACATTAAAGGCCGGGATAAAAAAGGAATTGATAGATTCCTCGGGAATATCAGAACTCTTCCCACGGATGCGGAAGTTATCGCGCTTGTCATTGATGCGGAATTGCCATTCCACACTGATTGGCGATTTTCCCATAAAGAGAGATCGTATGTCGATCTGCGTTTCCGGAAAATCATTCCGTTCGAGATCCGTATTGGTGATGTTTGTTATGGTAGCTTGGAGCTCACTAAAATAAACCTCTCCCGGATCCCTGTCTTTTTTTATGCGCTCCTGGTAATTGATATTGGTGTTTTTGAGTACGATACTGTCAATATTGAGCTCAATATCGAGATCCCGGAGCATTTTACTGTACAGCGGTTTTTCCCGGAGATCGTCATTGACTGTCTTGTCCCGGTAGATATCAAAATCAATACCTTCGAATACTATTTTCGGGGCTTCGAACAACGGAAGTCGTCCCTGGATTTCCAATTGGTATTCCGGAATGCTCAGCGAATCGAGTTTCAGGCTCATCAGGTCTTTTTCGTAGGGAATGACGCGGATGTAGTCTTGCCGCGTATATTTGGGCAGAAGGTGCAGGTCGGTCACCCGGATCTCCTTATCGGTAATACGGAGGTCGGCAGCCTGTATTTCCTGCAATTCGTTCATATCGTACCATAGCCCGGACAATTTCAGGGAAAAATCCTCATAAGTGGCTGGAACTTTTTGTCGCAGGGTTTGCTGATCGATACGGATGTGATGTACGTCAAGGTCAAACAATGCCACTTTAAGGAGGTCTGCAGTATCTGCAGTATAAGTGAGCTGGCCTTCTTCTATAGCCAGGTGTTTTACACGGATCTCCTTGTCGAATGCAGACTCCTGTTTTTTATTTTGTTCGTTATGTTTAGGAGCATCCTTTTTTTTGTGCAGTCGGCCCAGCGGCCTGCGAATGACGATATGGTCTACGGAAATCCGGTTGCTTACCAGGAAATTCCAGTAGCTGAACCCCTTTATTCCTACCTGCTCGGCCTGTACCTGTTGGTGTTGCTTGTGATATTCTATGGTATTAACTGTAACATTCCCGCGCAACAGGGACAGGTTGAAATCCTGGTATTCAAGATGACCCCGGGCCACTTGTTCGTCCAGAAACTGTTCGATCTTGTTGTGGGCAATACTGTTTAAAATAAAATAGCCTCCTATGAGGATTGGGATGGCAACTGTGAGAATGATCAGTGTTTTTTTCAAGCAGAAGTACTTTTGTTTGTCACTAATTTAATATTCTTTTCGATATAACGGGCGGTAAGCCACAGGTTATTTGGCCGTAACCTTTATATTTTCGTTCTGTCGGAGTATTTCCCGAAGAAAAGTTTCGTTGGTTTTCGGAGAGATATAGAGTTCCTGGTACAGACCGTATTTGATGATAAGTCCATTTCTTGCCGTAGCGGGTTTCAACCCGTTCCATAAGGTCCGGTCCCTCACAATTTCCCGGATTTCCGGTAACGGGATATGTCCCCTTAAGGGGCCGCTTTTGTAAGCGAGGACATTTCCGGAAAGTTCATAACGCGTACCGATGTAGATCCACAATAAAAATCCCGAAGCCAGAAGCAGGAAAAAATCGATCCACACCCAGGCAAAAAGTGCGAGCCCTGTACGCAACCGGAACAGTACGGAAGTCACAAAGGAGCCGCTTACGGCAAACACAAGAATCTTGAAGAAGAGATCTTTTCTACTGTCAAATTTCATAGTAGTAAGGGGATTGTACAGCCTAAAATTCGTGTTTTTATTGCGATATGCGACGGCATTTGGCAGATTTTAACAATCGGTGTAGTCGGGATCGCCCCGATCAACGGGCCCTGTTACCTGCCCAATGCTGCCGGAGGTGTAGGAAATCCGCTTTGTTGAAATTCGGGATAGGCAAATTTATTTACGATGGTAGAATCCTGTTGTAAGCCAGCCGATTTATAGATTTCCATGAGATTGCGGAATAATATCCGTAAGGCTACGGGTTCTTTATCAAAACCGTATACATTGGTCTCGTACGTAGTGTCGGCAGTCTGTATCTTTATTCTACAGGCCTGGTCATCTGTCCACCGGGCTTTGTATTCCTTACTTAGTTTTTCCAGGTCGGTATTATGGATATTATCTTTGATCTTTTGCCATGCTGCAGTGGGAATCTTCCCGGAAAATAACCCTTTTTTGGTCGTATAGCGTATGCCGTCGAACAGCATGTTTCCGTCGCTGTCGATTTCCATGTACATCGAAGGACATGCCCCGAAACAGGGACCGCTATAGAAGCCTATTCTTTGAATGGCCAGGTCGTTTTTAGGAGTTATCTTTTTAAGAAGTATCGGGTCTGTTCCGTTTTCGGGGGTTCCGAAAGTCCCGATAGTATTTTCCCCGACAGGGATGAGAGTCAGGTTATTATGATCGAGCCTGAGTATGCGAAACCGGTAATTTTTTTCCGGGGCGGTGCTGTTGTGGTCCCGCACCGTATGGTGGAAGATGTCGAGAGTATCGTCATGTATGGTAAATGCAGACTGAATTCCGGAAGGATAAGCGAAAGAACACAATGAGTCCCGGAAAGAGAAAATATAAAACTGTTTGTTGGCATCGTTTTTCACGAAATCGGTCACCCAGTCACCCTGGATATCATTTTGATATTTTTCGTTTGCTTTACGCGGAGTACACGAAAGGAGTATCGCGCACAATATCAGGGGTGAAAGTACTATTTTCATGACGTGGATCAAGTGTTTAGCCTACTAAGATACCTCAAAATTTATGACAAGACAAGAAAAGGCCCCGTAATGAAGGGCCTTTCCGGATGCTATTGTCAGAAGCCGTAAGAAAGCACAGTGCTTCCGTATCGGTTGTTAATATCACATTATTCCGGACGTTTGAAACCGTCTTTTTCTGCTTTTTGGGCCGAAGCTTTTATTCTTTTTTCCGTATCGGGGTGTGAAGAAAAGAGTTGAGCCCCCTTTTTCTTTTCTGTGTTGTCGCCCGAGGTGGCCAGCAGTTTTTCAAAAGCCATAGCCATGTACCAGGGATTGACGTCATTATCTTTTAGGAACTTGTACCCGTACTCGTCCGCTTTGCTTTCCTGTTTTCTCGAAAATGCCGAGTTGGCCACTGCCTCACTGAGGTCTCCCAGTTGCGAATCGCTTAGAGTTGCCGCTGCACCTCCCTGCGAGGAAACACCGTCTTTGAGAGCCGATGTCAGTAGGGCAGTCCTGAACGCATCTTTGGAATCGGTATTTTTCACGTGTCCGATCTCATGTCCTATAACGCCCAGCACTTCTTCGTCGGACATGTTATCCATAAGGCCGGCACAAACACGTACACTACCATCGGCGCAGGCAAAGGCATTGATATCGCGGACCAGATATACCTTGAAGTTGAGATCGAGCCCGTCGTAGCTGTTCAGCCCGGCAGTGAGTTTTTCCAGACGTTGTGCCAAAACATCTTCGGGTGGAGCTACAGGGTTATTCTCGTCCATCCATTGTATGTATTCTTTGGTATAGGCTATGACTTCTGAATCGCTCAGTGTTACGGCTTTTACAGCTTTCGAGCCCGATTCCAGTGCTTTTTTATTCAGTTTGATCTGTGCTCCGGCATAAAAGAATGTCCCGAAGGCGAAGATCCCGGTAATTCCCAGACGTAATAATTTCATCGTTTTCTGTTTTTTGAAGTTACCCGACAAAATTAAGGTAGTAGGGGGATAGGGATTATCCCGAAAAACCGGGATTTTAACCTTTGAATAACTACCCGCTATCAACTACGAACTAACCAACCATTCCCCCCATAAATCAAGATAATCACCCCAATTTTTCCATCTTTTTCCGGATCTCATCGAGGCAGAGGTTGCCGAAGCTGCCTTCGTGGGTATGTTTTATATCTCTTTTCGGAGTAAAGGTTCCTGCGGCGATATCCATCCCCATTTTCTTATAGGCGTCGCGGAAAGGCATTCCGGATTGTACGAGTTCGTTGAGGGTATCTACACTAAAGAGGTAGTCGTATTTCGGATCTTCGAGAATTCCGTCATTGACCCGGATGTCTTTGAGGGTAAAGGCAGCCATTTCCAGGCAGGCTTTCAGGTCTTGTATAGCCGGGATGATAACTTCCTTAACCAGCTGGAGGTCCCTGTGATATCCGCTTGGCAGGTTATTGATGATCAGGGTGAGCTGATTGGGCACTGCCTGTATCTTATTACATTTTCCACGGATAAGCTCAAATACATCGGGGTTCTTTTTATGTGGCATAATACTGCTCCCGGTAGTGAGTTCGTCAGGGAAAGTGATAAAATCGAAATTCTGACTCATATACAGGCATACGTCCATGGCCATTTTGGATAGCGTCGCAGCTATGCCTGCCAATCCGAATGCGGTGCTTTTTTCTACTTTACCCCGTCCCATCTGTGCGGCAACCACGTTGTATTTCATAGTCTCGAACCCGAGTGCTTCTGTGGTGAAGGTGCGGTCTATGGGGAACGAACTTCCGTATCCTGCGGCGCTCCCGAGCGGATTCTGGTCGGCAACCTTATAGGCAGCATCGATAAAATACAGGTCGTCAATAAGACTTTCGGCATAAGCAGAAAACCAAAGTCCGAAAGATGAGGGCATGGCAATCTGTAAATGGGTGTATCCCGGCAGCAGGACCCCACGGTATTTTGCGGCCAGTTCCATCAAGAGATCAAAAAGCGCCCTGGTCTGTGTTTTTATTTCTCCAAGCTCATTTTTCAGGTAGAGATGCATGGCTACCAGCACCTGGTCGTTCCGTGAGCGGGCGGTATGGATCTTTTTACCCGTATCTCCGAGTTTCTGGATAAGCAGGTACTCTATTTTGGAGTGCATGTCCTCAAAGCCGTCTTCTATGGTAAAATTACCGGCTTCGATATCCATTCCTATACGGTCCAGTTCTTCTGTTAGTTGCACGGTTTCTTCGGGTGTCAGCAAACCGATCTTTCCCAGCATTTTCGCATGGGCGGTAGAGGCCATGACATCATATTTGGCCAGAACCAGGTCGAGTTCGCGGTCGTTACCTACGGTAAAATGATCTATTTTTTTATCAGTGCTAAAGCCTTTGTCCCAGAGTTTCATTGTTTGTTGGTTTATGAGTTTTTTAGTTCTGAGTTGATGAGTTCTGAGTTTTTTATATTTTACATTCTTTAACTTTGAGTCTCATCAAAATCTCAACTACTTCTGTTTTTTCTTTTTCAAATAGTTTTTATATGAAGTTATCATTTTACATAACTCCGTAACGTTTGCACGGTTTTGTTCATCTGTTTCCGGAGAAATATATCCGCGCCGTCTTGATTTGGTGCTGCACACCACACATTCATTAGCACTATCCCAAGCAATTTGTAAATAACGGTTAAAACTTGCTGCTGACCCGGATGATCCTTCTGCAATATTATTGGCAACCGAATCAGCAGCCCGGATAAACTGGGATGCTAATCGATATATTTCATATTTTGGGAAATTATTAATCTGCGCATTTATTTCATCTGCAAAGTTCCAAGCTTTTGATACATGGTCAGTTCTTCAAACTTAAAGTGGTATTTACTTTTCATAGTGTTGAGGGTTGTGTTAATTTATTTTAAAGCCTTAAAAATAACACATCCTCTGGTTTTTTATTTGATGAACTCTGAATTAATAGTTTTTGGTTTTGACTCACTAAGTGAGATTTATGCTCAGGTGCTTGTATCGGAAATGAATTGAAAGTCCATTTCCTTTGAAAGTCTCGTAAGCTTACCACGAGGTAACCGCCAAATTCCTCAACTCCGAACTCCTCAACTCCGAACTCCCCAACTCAAAACTATAACACTCCCTCCAACAACTCAACATACAACTTGACCCCCTCCTCAATCTCCCTCACATAAATAAACTCATCTGCGGAGTGTGACCTTGTCGAATCTCCCGGTCCCAGTTTGAGGGAAGGACAGGTGAGTACGGCCTGGTCCGAAAGGGTGGGGGAGCCGTATGTTTCCCTGCCCAGTGCAATTCCGGCCTGTACCAGGGGATGTGTTTTGGGGATAGAAGAGGAGTTCAGGCGCAGCGAGCGCGGTATAATCTCGTCGCAGGGCGACGAAGCCCGTAGCAGGTCTGTGATTTCCTGGTTGGTATAGCGGTCGTTGACCCGGACATCGATAACCAGGCTGGTCTCTGCAGGGACTACGTTGTGCTGTTTACCGGCATTGATCTGGGTTACGGTCATTTTTACCTCTCCCAGTACTTCCGATACTTTTTCGAAACGGTAGTCGCGGAACCATTCCAGTACACGGATCGTATTGTATATAGCATTGTTATCGTTGGGATGTGCGGCGTGGCTCGGTGTACCTTTTACCGTGGCATCGAATACGACCAGTCCTTTTTCGGCTATGGCCAGCTGCATCAGTGTAGGTTCACCCACAATGGCAACATCGATGTGCGGCAATACCGGGATCATGCTGTTGAGGCCTTTGTCTCCGGAGCTTTCTTCTTCTGCCGAAGCAACTATAATAAGGTTGTATTTGAGATCCGGCTTGTCGTAGAACCAGGCGAACGTGGCGAGGAGCGACACCAGACAGCCCCCGGCGTCATTGCTTCCCAGTCCATAGAGTTTTCCGTCTTCGATATGGGCATCGAAAGGATCTTTGGTATAGGCGCTGTTGGGCCTTACGGTGTCGTGATGCGAGTTGAGGAGCAGCGTGGGTTTATCTGCGTCGAAATATTTATTGAAGGCATATACGTTGTTATCCTTTCGTTTGAAGGGAATATGGTGTACTTGCAGCCAGTTTTCGATATGTGCAGCGGTTTTGTCTTCTTCCGAGGAGAAAGAAGGCGTGCCGATGAGTTGTTTTAACAGCGCTATGGCCGATGGTGTGAGTTGGTCCGTCATTGTATTTTTATTTTTACAGCGATTTTTAAATGTTGTCATCCGGGCAGGACGGAGACCTGTGATCCTGTTTTCCCGTATGGGGCCGTAGCCCGGTTTTATGATATTACAACGTCAGGGTTGTAAAGCGTTGTTCTTTTCCTGCAATCATGCCCGGAAGCCCTATACAAACTTTATGTACATGGCGTTGCAGGGCGTTAAAGCAGTTGTGCATTTTAGGCAGCATGCCGTCGGCTATGATATGCTCTTCGAGTAACTGTTCGTAAACGGTGGTATCGATATGGGTAATTACCGAATCGTCGTCTTCCACACTCCGCAGCACGCCTTTCTTTTCGAAGCAATAATACAGTGATGTCTCGAAATGTTCGCTCATGGCAATGGCGACTTCCGAGGCGATGGTATCGGCATTGGTGTTGAGCAACTGTCCTTTACCGTCGTGGGTTATAGCACAAAAAACGGGAGTCATATCACTTTCCAGAAGGGCTTTTACCGCAGCCGAATTTACCTGCCGGATATCCCCGGCATATCCGTAATCGATCTCTTTTACGGGACGTTTATCAGACAGGATAGTATTACCGTCGGCGCCGGATAGCCCTATGGCATTACAGCCGTAACGCTGCAGGTCGGATACTACATTTTTATTGGTCAGTCCGCCGTACACCATAACGATAACATCCAGTGTTTCGCGGGTGGTGATACGCCTTCCCCCGACCATTTTCGAAGGTATCCCGAGGTGTTCCGCAATGCGGGTGGCTGTTCTTCCCCCGCCATGTACAAGGACTTTATAGCCTTCCATGGCGGCAAAATCTTTCAGGAAATCCTGTAATGCCGATTCGTTTTCTATAATGTTACCGCCAATTTTAACTACGGATAATCTGGGTTTCATGTGTTTTGTTTTTGTGCTCCCCGATGTGGTGTCGCGAAAGCATTATAGATGTTACTGATATCTGTATACTATGCGATGAGGCCCGGCCTTATAAAGATTCCAGTATCTGTTTCAATACGACCTGGGCTGCAAATGTCCTGTTGTTGGCCTGTTGGATGACTACAGATTGCGGACTGTCGAGGACGGCATCGTCTACGATAACGTTTCTCCGTACAGGCAGGCAGTGCATAAACTTCCCGTTATTGGTCAGGGCCATTTTGTCCTGACTGATCCTCCAGGCCGGATCGGAATGCAGGACTTTACCGTAATCCTTGTACGAGCTCCAGTTTTTGACATAGACAAAATCGGCATCTTTGAGGGCTTCATCCTGGTCGTAAACGATCGGGGTATCGCCTGTGACTTCCGGGTTGAGTTCATAACCTACCGGGTGCGTAATAACAAATTCCACATCCATTTTCTGCATCATACTTGTAAACGAATTGGCTACGGCATGCGGTAATGCTTTGGGGTGCGGGGCCCAGGAAAGTACTACTTTCGGTTTTTTCCGTGTCTTGAGTTCGGTAATGGTAATCGCATCGGTCAGGGCCTGTAAGGGGTGTGCGGTAGCACTTTCCATATTTACGATCGGGACCGAGGCGTATTTCTGAAAGCTTTTCAGGACGTATTCTTCTTCGTCTTTATCCTTATCTGTCAGCGTAGGGAAAGCCCGGACAGCGATAATGTCGCAATACTGGGAGATCACCGCTGCCGCTTCCCTGATGTGCTCGGAAGTCGAACCGTTCATGACACTACCGTCTTCAAACTCAAGAGACCATGCTTCCCCGGAAAAATTCATAACCATAACCTGCATCCCCAGTTGCATGGCCGCTTTCTGCGTGCTCAGGCGGGTACGTAAACTGGAGTTAAAGAACAACATACCCAACGTTTTCCGTTTTCCGAGTTGTTCGGCCTGGTACGGGTCCTTTTTTAAGGCAATGGCTTCTTCTATGATTTTCGGGACACTGTCTATGTCGTCTGTGGTAAGATAGTGTTTCATTGTTTAATCTATTAGTTTGTTAGTTCGTAGTTCGTAATTTTTGCCGTATTTCCTTCACCTGCGGTTTCAGGCGTTTGTGATCACATCCTCCAGTGCGGCGAAAAAGGTGTCTATATGTTCTTTTTTGATCGTCAGGGGCGGGAGTATTCTGAGGAGCTTTTTATTGCTGCTTCCGCCGGTGAAAATGTGCTTGTCGTAGATCAGTTTCTTGCGGAGGTCACCGACCTCGAAGTCAAATTCCAGTCCGAGCATCAGCCCCCGGCCTTTAACCTGTCTGATCTGTGGTATGGCTTTGGCCTTTTCGAGAAAATACGTGGAGATCTCCGATACATTTTCCATGAGTTTTTCTTCTCCCAGTACATCCAGTACCGCAATGGCTGCCGCACAGGCGAGGTGGTTACCCCCGAATGTGGTGCCGAGCATGCCGTGCTTTGCGGTTATGGACGGGTGGATCAGAATACCCGCCACGGGGAAACCGTTCCCCATACCTTTGGCGATGGAGATGATATCGGGTGTAACATCGTATTTTGCAAACGCAAAGAAATCTCCGGTACGCCCGTATCCGCATTGTATTTCATCGGCGATAAGCAGTGTGCCGTGGGCTTTACAGAGGCGGTCTGTGGTTTCGTAAAAACCGGCAGTAGCTTCATCCAGTCCGCCGACACCTTGTATGAATTCGACGATAACCGCGCACACATCACCTTTCTGCAGTTCTTTTTCGAGCGTATCGGTATCACCGAGTTCGAGAAAGGTAACCTGGTGCTGTGCATTGATAGGGGCATTGATATTCCTGTTATCGGTAGCCGCTACCGTAGCGGATGTTCTTCCGTGGAATGCATTTTTAAAGGCGATGACCCTGGCTTTACCGGTCTGGAAAGAGGCCAGTTTCAGGGCGTTCTCGTTGGCTTCCGCCCCCGAATTGCACAGAAATAATTCGTAATCATCACATCCCGAGGCAGCGCCGAGTTTTTGGGCGAGCTGTACCTGTAAAGGGTTTTGTATGGCATTGGAATAAAATCCCAGCATCGATACCTGTTCGGATACGGCTTTAACATATTCCGGATGAGAGTGTCCGATAGAGATAACGGCATGGCCGCCGTACAGATCGAGATAGGTAGTGCCTTTGTCATCGGTGACATAAACATCATTGCCCTGTACCGGGGTGATGTCATATAAGGGGTAAACGTCAAATAGCTTCACTTTTTTATAGGTTTTAGAAGTGAGATTTTAGATTTTAAACGATTTTTTATATCTAAAATCCACAATCTCACATGGGGATAATTACAGATCGGCGATCTGGTTTATTTTATTAAAAGATGCCACAATACCTTTGATCAGCGACGAGCTGAGTCCGCTGTGTTCCATTTCGTTGAGCCCTTCTATGGTGCACCCGCGTGGTGTGGTTACCCTGTCGATCTCTTCTTCGGGATGGTTACCGGATTCCACCAGCAGGGTAGCGGCCCCCATACAGGTATGCATGGCAAGTTCCTGGGCTTCTTTGGCATCAAACCCGAGCTGAATGGCCCCCTGGGTCGTAGCGCGTATCAGGCGCATCCAGAATGCTATACCACTGGCACAGATCACGGTTGCAGCACGCATCTGGTCTTCCGGAATTTCTATGGAAGTTCCGAGTTTATTGAAAATAGCCCTGGCCAGTTCTACCCGTTGCTTTCCTTTTTCATTACTGCATACACAGGTCATGGATTTGCCAACCGAGATGGCCGTATTAGGCATACTGCGTATGATGTAATGATCCGTACCGATCACGGATTCGATCTTCCTGATCTTAAATCCGGTTATGGTGGAAATAAGCACGTGTTTCTCATTGAGAAGATCCTTTATTTCGTGCAGGATGGCTTCGAATTGTCCGGGTTGAACGGCAAAAATGAGGATATCCGAATGCCGGACGGCTTCGCGATTGTCTGCGGTGACCTTGACATTACCATACTCTTCCCAGCTTTTAATGGCTTGCGGATTTCTTTTGGTCAGGTAAAGTGTGGTTACCGAATTGCTGACAATAAGTCCTTTGGCAATGGAAAGCCCGAGGTTTCCGGTTCCTATGATGGCTATTTTCATGGTTTGATTATTTTAAAAATACGATGCTTTCAGTTCCAGCCCGAGGGTCTCTTCCAGTCCGAAGATCAGGTTCATATTGTGTATGGCCTGTCCCGATGCCCCTTTGGTGAGGTTATCTATAACAGATGTGATAAGCAGCTTGTTCCGATGTTTATGAAGGTGGATAAGACATTTGTTGGTGTTCACCACCTGTTTCAGATGCAGTTCTTTGTCACTTATCGTGGTAAAAGCCGCATGTTTATAGAATTCGCGATATAGTGTTTTGGCTTCTTCGAGGCTTTTGCCGAATGTGGTGTATGCCGTGGCAAAAATTCCCCTCGAAAAATTTCCGCGGTTCGGCATGAAAAGCACGTCGCTGTCATACGAGGGTTGCAATTGTTTCAGGCTTTGCCCGATTTCGCCGAGATGCTGGTGGGTAAACGGCTTGTAATAGGAAAAGTTGTTATCCCTCCACGGAAAATGCGAAGTCGGGGACATGGAGGTCCCTGCACCGGTAGCTCCTGTCACTGCATTTACATGAATATCTTCCTCGAGTAACCCGGCTTCGGCAAGCGGAAGCAGTGCCAGTTGTATGGCCGTGGCAAAACACCCGGGATTGGCGATATACTGTGCGTTTTCGATATCTTCTTTGTAGAGTTCGGGGAGCCCGTACACAAAGTGTTTTTCCTGGAAAACCGCATCCGGGGTGAGTCTGAAATCGTTACTGAGGTCAATGATCTTCGTATGTTCGGAAAAGGTGTTAGCCTCCAGAAATGCTTTGGAATTGCCGTGACCGAGGCACAGAAACAGTACGTCTACATCCGGAATGATCTCGTTTGTGAATTTCTGAGTGGTTTCTCCGAGAAGGTCCTGGTGTACATCACTGAGGGGATTTCCGGCATTGGAAGTGCTGTACACAAACCGGATAGCTGCAGCCGGGTGATGCAGTAGCAATCGTATTAATTCTCCTGCCGTGTATCCGGCGCCACCGATTATTCCTGCTTGTATCATTATTCTGAAAATTTTAGAAGTGAGTGGTTATCTGTTTCCGGAAAAAGGAGAGGTGCGGGGTAAGGAGCCTCCCCCTTTACGGGATATCCGGTGCAGCCCTAAAAGGCTGTTTCCGGAAAAGATTAACTCATTTTGTTTACGTGATAATAGATCTTGTTCTGGTTTGCGTTGATCTTGATAAATCCTTTGGCATCGTCTGCCGACCAGCCTTTATTCATTTCGCCGTAGCTTCCGAAAGAAGCATTCATCAGGTCGTGTGCAGACGCTATACCGTCTACGACAAAGCGATAAGGGTAAAGGGTGACAAAGACGTCCCCCGAAACATTTTTCTGGGTATCGGCGAGGAAAACCTCGATATTTCGCATTACCTCGTCGAGATACTGTCCTTCGTGGAGCAGCATACCGTACCAGTTGGCCAGGTATTCCTTGTGGTGTTGCTGCCATTTGGTGAGCACATGTTTTTCGAGGGTGTGGTGAGCTTTGATGATCAGCAGGGGCGCCGCGGCTTCAAAACCTACTCTTCCTTTGATCCCTATAATGGTGTCTCCTACGTGAATATCGCGTCCGATAGCATATTCGGAAGCCATACCGTTGAGGATCTCGATATTTTTTGCAGGGTGGTTTTCCTGATCGTCTATAGCAATCAGCTCGCCTTCCCTGAACGTGAGTTTTACTTTTTGTGCACCTTCTTTTTTCAGCTGGCTGGGATACGCTTCTTCCGGAAGGGAAAGGTTGGAGGTCAGGGTTTCGTCTCCACCTACACTGGTGCCCCACAATCCGCGGTTAATAGAATACCGGGCTTTTTCCCAGGACATCTCCACACCGTTCTTTTGCAGGTAGGCGATCTCTTCCTGTCTGGAAAGTTTTTCATCGCGTATGGGAGTGATGATCTCGATTTCGGGCGCCAGGATCTGAAAGATCATATCGAATCTCACCTGGTCGTTTCCGGCACCGGTACTGCCATGGGCTATATATTGAGCACCTATTTTCTTGGCGTAATTTACAATTTCAATGGCCTGAACAATCCTTTCGGCACTTACGGAAAGCGGGTAGGTGTTGTTTTTAAGTACGTTACCGAAGATCAGATATTTTACGACTTTGTCGTAGAAGGTGTCTACCGCTTCTATATTACTGTAGGTCGTTACCCCGAGTTTCAGGGCCTTTTCTTCGATATCCTTTTTCTCTTCGGGAGTAAATCCTCCGGTGTTTACGCTTACTGCGTGAACTTCATATCCTTGTTCCTGGGAGAGGTATTTTGCACAATAGGAAGTATCGAGTCCGCCGCTGTATGCCAAAACAAGCTTTTTCATTGTAATTTTTATTTAAATTAAGTGGCGCAATGTACTGGTTATGAGTTTGAAATGTGATGTATTGATCCAAGGTCTTTTACCGTTGTACAACGCTGTGTTTTATTTATTTCCTTTTAATTTGTCCATTACTTTTTTCAGGCTTATAAATCCTTCTTCTATGGGAATGATAGAATTTTTGGACGTTTTTTTCTTGTTGAGAAAGAGGGCCTGTTTTATATTTTTCAACCTTTGGAGCACTTTACTGTTGTAAGGATGCTTTTCTTCGTTGTTTTCCTTTTCCTTGGGGTCATACATCATCCCGGTACACAGGCACATCTTTTGTTGTGTCCTTTGCAGAATGTCGTAGTTCTTACAGGTCTGACAACCTTTCCAGAAGGTGGGATCGTCGGTAAGTTCGGAGAAGGTTACGGGCCGGTAACCCAGCTCGTAGTTTATTTTCATGACGGCAAGTCCCGTAGTGATACCGAATATTTTGGCATCCGGGTATTTCTTCCTGGAATGATCGAAAATGGCCTTTTTGATCTTCTTGGCCAGGCCGTGGTTCCTGTAATCCGGATGTACGATAAGTCCGGAGTTGGCCACGAACTTTTCGTGTCCCCAGGCTTCAATGTAGCAGAATCCCGCAAATTTATCGCCGTCCAAAGCAATGACCGCATTGCCGTGTTCTATTTTCGAAATAATATATTCCGGAGTTCTCTTGGCAATACCAGTGCCTCTTACCTTGGCCGATTCTTCGATCGTATCACAGATAAGGGAAGCGAATTTTATATGCGACTTGTCAGCAATAACAATGTCCATCTTTGCTTATACTTGGTTGAAAAAATAAAATATGATTTTCTTCGAAGGGGGAACCGGACTCACCTGGGTTCCAGAATTAGAAGTACACCCTTACGGGCGACGGGGAGTACGACGCACAACAGGACGGATCGCTGAAACCGGAAGTCTCAGGAAAACTGAAGTAAATATGTTGTGGGTGTTTTGCATTTTTCTATCAAAAAAATAATGAGGTTTATAAAAAAAAATCAATGCGTGATAACCTCAGTTACTTGTTTTTCACATTGCAATAGTACAAAATAAAATCCTTTCGGTGGCCAATCTTTCGTAAAGGATTTGTTAAATTTGTAACATTCTTATTTTCTAAAACTGAGGAATGCGGAGAACTGACGTGGTATTTTCCCTGGAAGACAGGGAAGGATTTAAGGAAAGGCTACTTTTATGGGCGCAGCAACACACCGAGATTATATGGCTGGACAGTAACAATTACCGGCATTTATACCCCACATTTGATGCGGTACTGGCAGTGGATGCCCTTACCGCGATAAAAACGGACTATCACCATGCTTTTGATGACCTGAAAGAATACCAGACCGTGACGGCCGACTGGATATTCGGTTACCTCTCTTACGACCTCAAGAACGATGTGGAGCGCCTTACTTCGTCTAATGCGGACCAGCTTGGGTTTCCGGACCTGTACTTTTTTCAGCCGAAAAAGCTCATTTTCATCCGGGGAGACCGGGTGGAGTTTTGTTACATGCCTATGGTAGATGACGAGATCGCAACAGATTTCGAAGATATAGCGAAGGTACAAAGTGCCCCGGCAGCCGTATCCGGGCAGCAAAAGGCGCTGATCAAAAGCAGGATATCCAAAGGAGAGTACATAGATAAGGTGGGACAGTTGTTGTTGCATATTCACAGAGGAGATATTTACGAAGCCAATTTTTGCCAGGAATTTTATGCAGAAGGCCAAGAGCTCGATCCGGTACAGACGTTTTTCCGGCTCAATGCGATCTCCCGTCCTCCTTTTGCCGCTTATCTACGTCTCGAAGACAAATACCTGTTGTCGGCTTCTCCGGAACGTTATCTCAAAAGAAGCGGAAACCGGGTGGTCTCACAACCCATCAAAGGTACGGCAAGACGTGCTGCTACCCCGGAAGAAGACCGCAGACTACGGGAAGAACTCGAAAACACGCCCAAGGAACGATCGGAAAATATTATGATCGTCGACCTGGTGCGTAACGATCTGTCGGTAACAGCCAAAAAAGGTAGTGTTGTGGTAGAAGAATTGTGCAGGGTGTACACCTTTGAGCAGGTTCACCAGTTGATATCTACCGTAGCGGCAGAGGTGGAAGACCACATAGCTTCGGTCGATATCTTGCGTTCCACATTTCCGATGGGAAGCATGACCGGGGCGCCCAAAATATCGGCTATGAAGATCATCGAGGAGCTGGAATCGTCCCGGAGAGGGTTGTACAGCGGTGCCGTTGGCTATTTTACGCCTTCGGGAGACTTCGATTTTAACGTGGTGATCCGTAGTATCCTGTACAATGAAACCGATCGTTATGTCTCTTTTACCGTAGGCGGGGCCATTACCGGCGGGTCGGACCCGGAACGGGAATACGAAGAGTGTATGCTCAAGGCGCGAGCCATGCGGCGCGTATTGGAGGAATGATGAAAAAATAGGGGCTGACGATTATTCCTGAGGTCTGAAAAAATATTTGGGACTTTTGGTATGCTGCGGTGTATTACTGGTGAGTGGTATGACCCCTGCCCGAAAATATGGAGGTATTTTTGGCTTTGGAGAAGAACTTTTATTTTAGCCGGATGTTAGCATCGTTTGAAGAACATATAGACAAACATTTTCCGTTTTTACGACAGGCACGGTTGCTGATCGCTATCAGTGGCGGGATAGACAGCGTGGTACTGGCACGGTTGTGTGATCAATCGGGCATGAAGATCGCGTTGGCGCATTGCAATTTCCACCTGCGCGGAGCGGACAGTGACGACGATGAAGAGTTTGTCCGGAAACTCGGGACAATCCTGAACGCACCGGTCTATACCCAACATTTCGATACGCGGAAATACGCTGCGGAAAAAGGTATGTCCATACAGCTTGCGGCCCGGGAACTCCGCTATGCCTGGTTCGGTCGGTTGCTGGGCGAAGGAAAAGGAGCTTATCTGCTTACGGCCCATCATGCCGATGACAGCCTGGAAACATTCCTGATCAACCTCTCGCGGGGTACGGGGATCGAAGGCCTTTCGGGAATCCCTGCAGTGAACGGTAAAATAATACGTCCGCTGCTGCCTTTTTCCAGAGAAACGCTCAAAGGTTACCTGCTGGAACAGCAATGGACATGGCGGGAAGACGTCAGTAATTCGGACACGAAATACCTGAGAAACAAGATCAGGCACCAGATGGTACCGGAACTGAAATCCCTGTCTCCCGATTTTCTTAAGCAATTCGGGCGTACGCAACAGCATCTTGCCGAATGCGGGCTCATTGTCGAAAATTATATCGAAGGGCTGCGAAAAGACCTCTTCAGGCAAGAGGGAGACCGCCGTATCGTTGCTGTAGACAAACTGGAACAACTGCATCCGCAGGAAACCTGTTTGTATTATCTCTTCAGGGAATTTTCCTTCCCGGTTGCGGAAATACAGAAACTGCTCAGGGCTATGTCCGGCAAAAAAATAACATCGGAAAAATTTATCATGGTGCGCGACAGGGAACACCTGCTCATAGAACCCATAGCACAGGAAGAGACCGGAGCATCTTATTTTTTTATCACCGATGATATCCGCGAAATCGGATATCCCGTTCGCCTGTTATTTTCGGAAGGGGATAATGATGTGATAAACCCGGGAAACGGGGTGACAATTGATAAAGATAAGTTAAACTATCCGTTAAAATTGAGAAAATGGGAAAAAGGCGATTATTTTTACCCTCTTGGGATGACTAACCGTAAGAAACTGAGCAAGTTTTTTAAAGATGAGAAAGTTCCGGTGCTCGACAAAAACAACACCTGGCTATTGTGTTCCGGCGATGCTATTGTCTGGGTTATAGGATATCGGCTCGACAACCGTTTCAAGGTGACCGCGGAAACCGTAAATACCCTGAAAATCTCTATACATAGCGAAGCGAAGAATGAAAACTGACATAACAAATAAAACCAATTGATCTGAAAATTAATACACACAAAAAAAATTACAACATAATAATGAAACACATCCTTCCTATATTCACCGGGTTATTATTTCTGATTTTTATACCGAGGGTTTCGGCACAGGCAGAACAGGTAAGCTGGGAGACCTCCGTAGAAAAAGTATCGGACACGGAATACGAACTCGTGATCCGGGCTTCCATTGTCGAAAACTGGCACCTTTATACGACGAATATTCCGGAAGGAGGGCCGATACCGACTTCTTTTACCTTTGAAGGGGAGGGGACGGACTTCGAACTCGAAGGCGATATCCTGGAGAGTGAAGCTCACATGGAGTACGACAATATTTTTGAGATGGAACTCTCGTATTTTGACGGGGAGGCTGTTTTTAAACAAAAAATTAAATTGCTCAGGCCGGACGTCACTTCCATACAGGGACTGGTGGAATACCAGGCCTGTGATGACAAGAGCTGTATTTTTTCTGATGCGGACCTCGCTTTTGCTCTCGACGGTGGAACGGCGGAAGTAAAACAACTGGAGGTCGATGAGAAGAGTACCCTGTTGTCTAAAAAACTGAAGCTCGATCTGCAAAACCCGGAACTGCTTCGCGGGGAAGATGACGGAGCGCAGGAGGGAAATAGTCTTGCGGGAATATTTATTCTTGGTTTTCTCGGCGGTTTGCTGGCATTGCTGACACCTTGTGTATTTCCGATGATCCCGCTGACCGTATCGTTCTTTACCAAGCAATCCGGAACGCGTAAAAAAGGCATCAGCAATGCCATTTTGTACGGGGCGTTTATCGTACTGATCTATGTATTGCTGAGTTTACCTTTTCATTTCCTGGATTCGCTTGATCCGGAAATACTCAATACGATCTCAACCAATGTCTGGCTCAATATAGCCTTCTTTGTCATTTTTGTATTCTTTGCTTTTTCCTTTTTCGGCTATTACGAACTGACCCTCCCGAGTTCGTGGGGGAATAAGATGGATTCGGCTTCGGGAACAGGGGGTGTTATCGGGATTTTCTTTATGGCGCTGACGCTGGCTATCGTGTCTTTTTCGTGTACCGGGCCCATTCTGGGATCATTACTCGTGGGGTCGCTCACGGCCGAAGGCGGGGCAATACAACTCACAGCGGGGATTACAGGCTTTGGTTTTGCCCTGGCACTGCCTTTTGCCTTGTTTGCCCTTTTTCCCAACTTGCTGAATTCCCTGCCGCGCTCCGGAGGATGGATGACCACGGTAAAAGTCGTGCTCGGGTTCCTGGAACTGGCACTGGCCTTTAAATTCCTTTCCAATGCCGATCTCGTACAACACTGGGGAATTCTTAAAAGAGAAATATTTATCGGGATATGGGTGGTGATCTTTGCCCTGATGGCATTGTACCTTTTCGGAAAAATCCGTTTCCCTCATGATGGTCCCCTGAAAAAACTGGGCTTTTTACGGTTGAGTACGGCCGTGCTGGTCTCTGCCTTTGTCATGTACCTGGTATCCGGATTGTTCGGAGGGCATCTCAAAATGCTCAGTGGTTTTCCACCCCCGGTATTTTACAGTGTCAAACAACAGGAAAGCGAGTGTCCCCTTGGACTGAACTGTTTTAAGGATTTTGATGAGGGACTGGAATACGCCAAAGCCCATAACAAACCTATCTTACTCGATTTTACAGGATGGGCCTGTGTGAATTGTCGAAAAATGGAGGAGAACGTATGGAGCGTGCCGAAGGTCTATGAACTGCTCCGTGACGATTATGTATTGATATCCCTTTATGTCGATGACCGTAAGGAACTCCCGGAAGACAAGCAGTTTAATTACCAGCTGGAATCAGGCCGGGTAAAAAAGATCCGTACCATAGGAGAGAAGTGGGCCACTTTTCAGGCGATAAATTTCCATACGGCATCACAACCTTATTACATTATCATGACTCCCGACATGGAGTTGCTGGGACCGCCGCAACAATATACCGATACGGATACGTATTTCAACTGGTTAAAGACCGGGACGGAAAGTGTTAAATAATAACGTCTTTTTATGACGAAATGTAAAAGTGCGGTACGCTCCGCACTTTTTTGTTTTATATTTGCCGGATCATCGAGACTGAAATATCCGGTGCGATCTCCCGACACTACAATGTTGCTTTTAACATGCTTCCCGGGAACGGATCGGGTAGTTTTCTTCGGTAATACATCACATACTAACAACACTGCAATGAAGAAATTCTCCTTATTACTGCTTACGCTGTTTCTTTCCGTATCCTGCCTGGCACAGGAATACGACGTCAAAGCACACTACGATAAGCAGGAAGTAGCCATTACGATGAGAGATGGTATTAAACTGCATACCACTATTTACAGCCCTAAAGACAAAACCCGCAAATATCCCGTAGTCATGCAGCGTACGCCGTATAGCTGTGCACCTTACGGAGAAGGACAGTACCGCTCCAAGATTGGGCCTAACGAGACGATGATGAAAGATGGATATATCATCGTGTACCAGGATGTTAGAGGCCGGTGGAACAGTGAAGGGGTTTTTGACAATATGAGGGCTTATATTCCCCGGAAGAAAAGAAGACAGACCGACGAAGCTTCCGATACCTACGATACGATAGACTGGCTCGTAAAAAACGTGGCCAATACTAACGGGCGCGTCGGTGTATGGGGTGGATCTTATCCGGGATTTTATTCCACATACAGCCTGCTCGATGCGCATCCTGCATTGAAAGCGGTTTCTCCGCAGGCGCCGATAGGCGATTTTTTCTTTGACGACTTTCATCACAACGGGGCGTATATGCTGAGCTACTGGAGGGTAACACCACTATTCGGGCATATGAAAAACAAGCCCGTCACCGAAGCCTGGTACGAACTTCCCGACCTGGGAACACAGGACCAGTACCAGTTTTTTCTCGATGCCGGTCCGCTGACCAACCTGGACCAGTACTTTAAAAAAGATAATGTGTTCTGGCAGCAGCTCAAGGACCATCCGAATTACGACGAGTTCTGGAAACCAAGAGGTATTATACAGCATCTCAACAATATAAAACCTGCCGTGATGGTCGTGGGCGGATGGTTTGATGCCGAAGACCTTTACGGGCCTTTATCGACCTATAAGGCGATGAAGCGCAGTGGAAATTACAATACTATTGTCATGGGGCCTTGGAGCCACGGAGACTGGACCCGGTTGCATAAGCGACAGGCAATAGGAAATGTGTATTTCGGGGATGATATTTCTGAATTTTACCAGAAAGAGATAGAAACCCGTTTTTTTGACCATTTTCTCAAAGGAAGCGGGGATAAAAACTCCGGTTTGCCGGAAGCTTATATGTTCGATACCGGAAAGCACGAATGGCAGAAGTTCGATACCTGGCCACCGGAAAATACGCGTAAGGAATCGTACGGTATGGGCAGGAACCAGGCATTGTCCCGGGTTATGACCATGGAATACTCGTACCAGGAGTTTGTCAGCGACCCTAAAAAACCGGTTCCGTATTCCGAAGATATCAAGGTTGTATTTACGCCCCGAAAGTACATGACCGATGACCAGCGTTTTGCGGCGAGAAGACCGGATGTCCTGGTCTTTGAAACACAGGTGCTGGACGAAGACATGACCCTGGCGGGAGATATTCTGGCAAAGCTCAAGGTGTCCACCACAGGTACGGATGCCGACTGGGTGGTGAAAGTCATAGATGTTTTTCCTCCGGATGCGGAGGATGACGAAGAAACCCAGGAGTATCTGAAGATGAGCAATTACCATATGATGGTGCGGAGCGAGGTGATGCGGGGAAGGTTCCGAAACAGTTTTGAGAAACCGGAACCTTTTGTTCCCGGTGAAGTTACCGATGTCCATGTGAAATTGCAGGATGTGTTCCACACCTTTAAAAAGGGACATAAAATACAGGTACAGGTGCAAAGTACCTGGTTTCCTCTTATCGACCTGAATCCGCAGACTTTTGTAGACAATATATTCTATGCCAAAGAAGAAGATTTTCAAAAACAGACCCACAGGGTGTATAACGCTTCGTCCATAGAGTTTACTGTCCTGGGGAAAGGCGACTAAGATTTTGCCCTATCATCGTTGTTCCTGGTATAGCTATGATTTCCGGGAACAAGGATCGTATTATACGTATTGTTCCATTAACACTGATTTTAACCGACCCTTATGAAAAAAAATACTTCTTTTATTGCTTCTGTACTGTGGTTATGCTGCGGGATATCCGCACTATACGGCACACCGGACCCCAAAGACACCCGGCTTTTATCGCAGCCGGCTCTGAGTGACACCCATATCGCATTTATTTATGCCGAAGACCTGTGGGTTGCAGGTAAAGATGGTTCCAACCCGATACGGCTTACCATCGACGAAGGAGTAGAGTCGAACCCGGTCTTTTCACCCGATGGCTCCATGATCGCATTTAATGCCGAATACGATGGTAACACTGATGTCTATATCGTACCCGTAACCGGCGGTGTTCCCCAAAGACTCACCTGGCACCCTTACGGTGATATGGTCAGGGGATTTACACCGGATGGAAAAAAAGTGCTCTTTGCTTCGCAGCGGAATACATTTACCAACAGGTACACCCAGTTGTTTACCGTAAGCGTGGAGGGCGGAAATGTTACCCGGCTGGAAATTCCCAATGCGTACTGGGCTGATTATTCCTCTGACGGGAAACATATGGCTTACACGCCTTTACGGGATGTTTTTTCGGAGTGGAAACACTATCGGGGCGGTACCATATCGCGTATATGGATCTATGACACGGGAGATCACTCCGTTGATGAGATCCCCAAACCCGAAGGCGGATGTAACGACACTAACCCGGCGTGGATGGGGGCCGACGTATATTTCCGCAGTGACCGGAACGGAGAGTTCAACCTCTTTTCCTATAATACGGAGACTAAAGAAATAAAACAACTTACCGATTACAAAGACTTCCCGGTGATCAGTTTGCAGGCGGGCAAAGGGGAGATCATCTATGAGCAGGCGGGATATCTGCACCTCTACGACGTGTCGTCCGGAGTGTCGGAACGCCTGAAGGTGGGGATAGCTACCGATTTACTGGAATTGCGCCAGCGTTTTGTGTCGGGATCCGATTATGTCCGGAGCGCGTCCGTTTCTCCGTCCGGGGCACGGGTAGCGTTAGATTTCAGGGGGGAGATCGTGACCGTACCTTCCAAAAAAGGAGATCCGATGAACATAACCCAGACACCAGGCGTACATGAACACAGTCCTCAATGGTCACCGGACGGAAAGTCTATCGCCTATTTTTCGGATGCCGGGGGAGCGTATGCCATACATATCAAAGACAAAGAAGGCAAAGGGGAAGCTAAAGTGATACCACCCGGAGGAACCGGTTTTTATGCGTATTTACACTGGGCTCCCGATAGTAAAAAATTGTGTTTTTCCGATAACGGAAGAAATCTTTATGTGGCTGATGTGGCTTCGGGAAAAGTGACCAGGATTGCTTCTGATGAACGCTATGTGCCCGGGGTTTTTCGTGAATTGTTCGGAGACTGGTCGGCAGATTCCAACTGGGTAGCTTATACAGTGATTACCGATACCCATTTCGAAAGGGCATACCTGTATGCCGTTAACGAGCAGAAATCGTATCCTGTTTCGGATGGTTTGTCCAGCGTATCCAGTCCGGTGTTCGATCCTTCGGGAAAATATCTTTATATGCTGGCATCGACCGATGCGGGTCCGGTACTGAACTGGTTCGACCAGTCTTCCATAGATATGAACATGACCAATGCGATCTACCTTGTAACGCTTCAGAAAGCGGTGAAATCGCCATTTGCACACGAGAATGACAGAGAAGAGACGGGAGGAGAAAAAGCGGATCAGGAGAAGAATAAAAAGAATACTAAAGATAAAGACAAAAAGCACCCCGGGCTGAACATAGACTGGGATGGCCTGGAGTACCGCATTGTCGATTTCCCGTTGTCTCCCGGTACATATGCCGATCTGGGCATAGCCAGGGAGGGCGAATTGTTCTATATCGTGCAGGCACCCTACGGGGGAACTTCCATGCTGCACAAATACGACCTCAAAGAAAGGAAGGACGAAGAGCTTATGCCGGCAGATGCTTTTGAGATTGCCGGTAAAGGTGAAAAAATGCTGTACCGGAGCAAGGGAAAATGGGGAGTGGCCGATACGGGGAAGAAACCTGATAACGGGGTGCTGAACACAGAAGCTATAAAGGTGAAAACGGATCCGGTAGCAGAGTGGGACAATATTTTTGAAGAAGCCTGGCGTGTAAACCGCGATTATTTTTACGATCCCGGCATGCACGGGGCCGACTGGAAAGCCATACGGGAGAAGTATCGTGTTTTTTTACCGGATCTGTCTTGTCACAGTGATCTCTATCGCGTGATGGAATGGATGTTCAGCGAACTGGCAGTGGGACATCACCGGTTTAACAGCACGGGTGATCGTCTGCATCGCCCGGAATATATCGGAGGCGGATTGCTGGGTGCGGATTATGTAACCGACGGTAACCGTTACCGTTTTAAAAAAATATACGGCGGGCTCAACTGGAACCCGGAGATGAGGTCCCCGCTTACGGAACCCGGCGTGGATGTAAGGGAAGGAGACTACCTCATTGCTGTAAACGGCCGGGAAGTCACCGCAGCAGACAATCTGTACAGTTTTTTTGAAAATACCGCGGGCCGGGAAGTTCGTCTTACCGTAAACAGCAGTCCCGGTAAGTCGGGGGCAAGAGAAGTGAAAGTAACACCGATAGCTACCGAGTGGGCCCTGAGAAACCGTGATTGGGTGGAGGGTAACATGAAAAAAGTACATGAAGCCACAGACGGGCAGGTAGCTTATGTCTATGTGCCCAATACGGCTAATGCCGGGCACGAATATTTTAAACGTTACTTTTTTCCTCAGGCCAACAAAAAGGCTATTATCGTGGACGAGCGTTTTAACGGGGGCGGATATCTTGCCGATTATTACATAGATATCCTGAAAAGGCCCGTACAGGCCTACTGGAATTTTCGTTATGGAGCCGATCTCAAATCACCCAGTGCTTCTATACAAGGGCCGAAAGTAATGCTGATCGACGAAACAGCAGGTTCGGGAGGTGATTTTCTGCCCTGGATGTTCCGTAAGTTCGGATTGGGCAAGATCATAGGAAAACGGACATGGGGCGGCCTGGTCGGCGTATTGGGGTATCCGCAGTTTATAGACGGAGGGTCGGTAACGGCACCGAATGTCGCCTTCTACAGCGAGGAGGGCTTCCGGGTAGAAAACGAAGGTGTAGCGCCGGATATCGAAGTGGAGCAATGGCCGGAAGCGGTCATCGAAGGCAAAGATCCGCAACTGGAAAGGGCTATAGAAGAAGTGATGAAGGAGTTAAAAGCCAATCCTCCGAAGACGATGAAACGTCCCGCACATCCTGTCCGGGTTAAGCGCTGAGCCCGGTGTGGTTATAGCCTATAAAATACAGGCCCTGTCGCTCTGCTTTTGCCGGTAGGGGGGCAGGGTTTTTTAATCTCCGAAAAATGATCGCATCATCACCCGGAGACTTATAAAGGCCATAACAATGGCTCCTATACCCATGATCAGCCCTATGATGAGCACCGGCCAGTAAAAAGGGTGTTCCTGATTCTTAAAAGCCTGGTAGATAACTATAGGGGCCCCGAACATCAGCATCAGGGTATATGCGAAATACTGCAGGCTTTTCATGAATAATTTCCGGTCTGTCCTTCTCAAAATACAGTAGTTTTATGATTTGTTGTCCAGAGCTCTGCCGGCTTGTATGGCATTACGGACGTTACGGTGTTTTTGCAGGAGTTCGGTGGCGGCGGCCCTCGAAATACCCAGTTCGTCCATCAGCATCCGTATTCCGCGGTCTACCAGTTTGTCATTGCTGAGTTGCATATCCACCATTTTGTTTCCCTTCACTCTTCCGAGTTGTATCATGGTCGTTGTCGAGATCATATTGAGTATGAGTTTCTGCGCGGTACCTGCCTTCATGCGGGAACTGCCGGTAACAAACTCCGGTCCGACTACAGCTACGATGGGATAGGCTGCCACTCTCGATAACGGGCTGCCTTCGTTGCAGGTAATACAACCGGTGATAATACCGTTTTTGTTACAGGCTTCCAGTCCGCCGATGACATAGGGCGTAGTTCCCGAAGCAGCGATCCCTACAACGACGTCCTGCGAAGAAATGCGGTACTCCGAAAGGTCTCTCCAGGCTTGTTCCCGGTCGTCTTCGGCGTTTTCCACGGCTTTACGGATAGCACGATCTCCCCCGGCAATAAGTCCCGTTACCAGTTCTTCCGGTACTCCGTAAGTAGGCGGGCATTCCGAGGCGTCGAGGATACCGAGGCGCCCGCTGGTTCCGGCTCCTATATAGAACAACCGCCCACCGCTTTTGAGTTTCTCCGCAATCTGCGAAACCAGCGCGTGAATCTGCGGAATGGCTCTTTCTACGGCAACCGGGACCGTCTGGTCTTCCTTGTTGATATGGATAAGAACCTCATTGATCGACATTTTTTCCAGGTCCTGGTGGGTAGATTCTTGCTCGGTGGTTTTTATAAAATCCATAATTTTGAGGTGCAGGGTGTTTATATAATGCTAAATATCGAGGTCAAACTCCTTTCGCAGGTTTTCCAGAAGCGGATTGGTCTCCACCAGTTTCATGTATTTTTCCTGTGGAGTAAATGCGTATTTCCGCTCCGTTTTTTCGTTGACCGTAACGTGAAGGCTTATAAAGTGGTTTTTTAATTCCGTTTTCAGGTATTCCATGAGCGGAAACTGGTCGCGTTCCACTTCTTTTTTCATGGTGTCGTTAGGAAGCTCGATCCAGATCGTATTATTGCTTTTCAGTTTGGGCCGGTCGGTAGCCAGGTTGGAAGCTATGATCTTTTTTCCCTTTTCGTTCATCATACCTACATAAGTGTCCCAGGCCTCCTGCATCTCCTCTTCCGTAAAGGGTTCGCGGGGAAGTTTGGATTCGTCGACATAGGTTTCCTTCTTGTTTTTCTCCAGTTCTTTTTTGGCCCGGATACTGGAAAGGGATAATCCGGAAACGTGTTTCCTCCGGATGTCTATATTTCCGGAAGCCGTATCCTGTTGAGTTGTTTCGGGTTCTGCTGCGGGTGTTTCTGTAGGAGTGCTATACGCCGGAGTGCTTTCTGCCACGGCTGTTTCCGAGGCTGCAGGAACGCGGACCGGATGTCCTTGCGATTTCCCTGCATGTACTGCGGTAGCTCCTGTCGTTTTTGCTGCCGGTGTTCCTGTTCCTCCCTGCCGGAAATGGGAAGGGGGAATTATGAAGTGTATGTCATTTTTTTTTTCTCCATCGTAAGTGATGGAGGCAAGCTGCATGAGACAGAGTTCGACGAGTAACCGTTGATTTTTACTCGTTTTGTAGTTCAGGTCACAGGTGTTAGCCAGTTCTATGCCCCTCATGAGGAAGTCGAGTGAAGCTTTCCGCGATTGTTCCTGGTATTTTTGTTTAGCTTCATTACCCACTTCGAGCAGGGGGATGGTAGCTTCGTTTTTACACACCATAAGGTCCCTGAAATGCGAGGCAAGTCCGGCGACAAAATGATGGCCGTCGAAACCACGTGCCAGGGTTTCGTTAAAATCTACCAGCAATTGCGGAATATTGTTTTCCAGGATAAGGTCTGTAGCCTTAAAATAGGTATCGTAATCGAGTACGTTGAGATTTTCCGTTACGGCCTGCCGTGTAAGGTGTTTCCCGGAGAAGCTTACGACCCGGTCAAAGATAGACAAGGCATCGCGCATGGCACCGTCGGCTTTCTGTGCAATGATATGCAAGGCATCGTCTTCGGCGTCTATTCCCTGGTTATCGGCGATGTATTTCAGGTATTCGGCCGCATCCCTGACGGTGATACGTTTGAAGTCGAATATCTGGCACCTGGAGAGGATGGTAGGGATGATCTTGTGTTTCTCGGTCGTGGCCAGTATAAAAATGGCGTGTTTCGGAGGTTCTTCCAGCGTCTTCAGGAATGCGTTAAAAGCTGCCTGGGAGAGCATGTGTACCTCATCGATGATATATACCTTGTATTTTCCGGATTGCGGGGGGATACGGACCTGGTCTATCAGGTTCCGGATGTCGTCTACCGAGTTGTTGGAAGCCGCATCCAGTTCGAAAATATTGAAAGCAAAGTCTTCTTCCGGATTTTCCACACCTTCCTGGTTGATTTTCTTGGCCAGGATACGGGCACAGGTCGTCTTACCGACACCCCGCGGACCGCAAAAAAGCAGTGCCTGTGCCAGGTGGTTATTTTCTATGGCGTTGAGCAGGGTATTTGTAATAGCCTGTTGCCCCACAACATCTTTAAAGGTCTGGGGACGGTATTTACGTGCAGAAACTACAAATTGCTCCATGGAAAAATCTTTACGTCACAAAGATAAAAATTGCGTTGGTATTTTGGGAGGGAACCTGTGAATTTTCCCCGGAGTTGTTAACAACATCGGTGCGGAAAAACGATGGGCCGGGTTCGGACCGATAAAAAGGAACGGGGAACAGTGTTTCCGTAACAGATTGCTGTTCCCCGTCGGTGAGTGTTGTGGAAAATATTTACTGGTTGCCAAGTATAAGCGGCATACCGTCTTTTCCGGAACCGATGACAATGACTTTGGCATTTTGTGACTTGGACAGCTCCAGGGTAGCCTGTATACCTTTTTCACGGATGATCTGGTCCGTGAGGGAGGCATTGAGGATACGGTTGGCATTGGCCTTACCTTCGGCCTCGATACGTTGGCGTTCTGCTTCCTTCTCCGCTTTTTCCAGGCGGAATTCGTATTCGAGCGATTCCTGTTCCTGTCTCAGTTTGGTCTCAATAGCCGTTTTTATGGTCTTCGGTAGAGTAATGTCCTTAACCAGGATTTCGTTGAGTTGTACGTATTGCTGATCGAGAATCTTTTTGGTTTCTTCCTGGATCTCGTTTTGTATGGCATCTCTTTTGGAAGAGTAAAGCTGTTCCGGCGTGTACCGGCCAACGACACTACGCACGGCCGAACGTATGGCCGGACGGATGACACGGTCTATATAATTCTCTCCCTTTTCCCGGTGCAGTGATCCGAGCTTGTTATAGGCCGGCTGGTGCCAGGCAGTGGCATCTACACCGATCTCGAGCCCGTTGGAAGACAGTACGAGCATTTTTTCGGACAGCTCCTGTTGCCGTACTTCATAGATAAAAACCTTGTTCCAGGGCAGTACAAAATGAAAGCCTTCGCCCATGGGAGGCTCATCTGTAACTACGCCGCCCCCGAAGGTTTTGTATAGCACGCCGGCTTCTCCGGAACCTATGGTGATTGTCGATTTGAACAGGAATATTAAAAGGATAACAATTCCTAAGATAAGTGGTAATCCGATTTTTGGTAGTCTGTTTACATCCATTATATATTGATTTTTGATTGTTTTTGGTAGTGAAAATGTAAGGGATGGGCGGCAGGATGGGCGGTGTCTGCTTAGATCAGCCCGCGGTATTTGCGCAGAAACCATTCTGCCGAAAGCAGGAGAATGATGATAAACAGCAGGATTCTCCAGTCCACCAGGGGAACTTTTTCTTCCTTGCTTTTTTGTACCGGTTTGAAAAGGTCGCTTCGGGTGAGTGTCAGGTACAGGCTGTCACTCACCTTCTGGTAACTGACCATGCCTCCGGAATGACCGGCCAGTTTGCGCAGCGCAACCGCATTGGCCCTTGTGTATTGTTGTTCCACATCAAATTCGAGAATACGGAATTGTCCGGAACGCTGTATGTTTTCACCGTCTACACGGACTCCAAAGGTATAGGCTCCTGCCTCCAGGTCGCTCAGGTCGGCTTCGTAGTAATTTCCCCGGAGCAGCATGGGATAGTTCCTGGATGTGCTTTTTTCCTTATCCGTAACCCGGATATGCAACGAGGCTTCCGGATTAAAGACATAATTGTTATCGAAGAACTGGGCAGAGATCACTACGGGAGAGGTTCCGTCATAGATGGTCTCATATGCTGTTTCGAGCCGGTTCCTCTTCTTGTTGGATGCGAGGTAGAAAACGAGTTTGCTCACAAATTTGTCGAACTGGTCGGCATTACCATTTTTAAGATGGTCCTGCATCCGCCATTTCCAGAGGTCTTCCCCGAGGAGAAGCGCGGTTTTTTTATGGTTATTCTCCGTGGTCAGCAGCAGGGGATTCAAGGTGGCAATACCTTCTGTCTGTTGAAAAAGAATGGTTTCGTACGGATGGTGTATCGCAACATCTCCGAACAGAACCCGTAGCGGGGGGAGTTGTGAAAAACCGATATCATCCAGGGCAAATACCGGGTAGCTGGCGTTGAAACTGCCCTGTGCTTCTTCGGTAAGGTTACCGGGGTCGCGGGTAAAATTGTGCTGCACCTTGTTCAGGAAATCCCAGTCGGTATGGATTCCGCTGATGATAAACGTATTTTTTCCTGTTTTTTCGATATGTTGCATCACTTTTTCAAACCGGGTATCGGGCTGATACAGAATAACGAGTTGATAATTGTCGATACGGCTGACCGGCAGCTCGGGTTTACTGATGGTGACATTACGTTCTTCGTTCGATTCGATACTCTTTTTGAGGGTGCCGATATCGGGGTGTGTCATTGCGGATACGACAAGGACTTCTGTTTTCTGATCGATGACCTCGATCCCGAATTCCTTGATATTGTTCCTGGTATTTTTTTCGTCGTCCAGCGGAACGAGCTCTGCATGAAAGGTGAGACTTCCTTTTGTAGCGGCGTCGAGATGTATTTCGATGATCTCGGATCTCTTTTCTTCCGAAAAATTAACCTTGCGGCTAAACACGGTGTTGTTTCCGGATCGTATGCGAAAAACGGACTGTACGTCGCTTTTGCCTTCGTAATTGAGGATAACCTCTACGGGGAATTTGTTCTTGTAATAGGCATAGCGATTGACGTTGAGCCTGCTTATCCGGAGATCTTCATGTATGGTCGTATCACCGAGAACTACAGGATAGACGGGAACAGGAAAATTCCGGGAGGTGTACGTATAGTCTTCTCCGTAGGTCTGGTTTCCGTCCGTAAGCATAATTACGGCTCCTTTTTTGTCGCGGTAGATATCGCGGAAAATCTTCAGGGCCTGGCTCAGGTCGGTATGCCTGTCTTTGAAATCGTTATTTCCGCCGTCGCGGAGTTGTGTTCCGAAGGTGTAGTCGTGTATGGAAAACTTTTCGGCAAGTTCTTTGTCCTGCCGAAGGGCAGTGAGTAGCTCACCGAGCTGTTGCTGTTGGTTCAGATAAGGGATAGAGGAGGAGTTATCGGCCACGATGGCCAGTTCGGGTTTTTCCTCGTAGACGGTTATTTTCCGGAATTCCGGGTTGATGAGCAGTAGCAGTATGGCATATACCGACAGGAAGCGCAAAAAAACAAAAAGCAAGTGTTGTGGTGACTTGCCTTTTGCTTTTCTGTATTGCCACAGGGCTGCGAGTAACGCAACTACCCCCGCTATGATAAGGTATATAACCGACATAGAATAATCTTGATGAATAAAGAAAACGTTCGTTCGGGAACGCAACAGCTTATCAGGTAAGCATACCGCCGTCTACATGAAGCACCTGCCCGGTAATATAAGCACTCATATCGGAGGCGAGGAAAACACAGGCGTTGGCTACATCTTCCGGAGAACCGCCGCGTTTGAGCGGGATGGAATTGCGCCATTCCTGTACGATCTTCTCGTCCAGTACCTCGGTCATTTCGGTTTCTATAAAACCGGGGGCAATGGCGTTACACCGAATGTTACGCGAACCGAGTTCGAGTGCTACGGATTTGGTAAAACCGAGAATACCGGCTTTGGAAGCGGCATAGTTGCTCTGGCCTGCATTACCTTTTACGCCTACTACCGAACTCATGTTGATGATGGAGCCTTTGCGTTGTTTCAACATGGTCCGTTGAACGGCTTTGGTCATATTAAAAACCGATTTGAGGTTGACTTCGATAACGTTGTCGAAATCTTCTTCGGAAATCCGCATCAGAAGGTTGTCTTTGGTAATCCCAGCATTGTTGATCAGGATGTCGATACTCCCGAATTCTGCGAGGACCTCTTCTGCCAGTTGCTGGGATTCGTCAAAACTTGCCGCGTTGCTTTTGTATCCTTTGGCTTTTACACCTGCTGCGGTAAGTTCTTTTTCCAGTGCTTTAGCAGCTTCGGCGGAAGCGCTGTATGTAAACGCAATATTGGCGCCTTCACGGGCAAAAACCTGTGCGATACCTCTTCCGATTCCCCTGCTTGCGCCGGTAATAATAGCTGTTTTTCCTTCTAAAAGTTTCATTCGATTTTGTTGTTCGTTTTTAATAAATCATGCGAAACGGGCAGGAGACATGACGGTTAAGGTTCCGGTGCCATGTCGCCGGACTATTTCTGAAAAAAATCTGTCTTCGGTAAAAGACGGAACGGAGCTATTAGCCGCAATTTCCGTCTTTTACCTGGTTAATTTTGACCAAATATAGCAAATTGATACAGCACAAAACAAAAATCGTTCCCGATTTAGCATTGATTTGTTATAAGAAGTTTAGTATGATGGTCTTACGCGTTCCGGTTTTTTGACGGGACGCCATACGAGGCTTTTTTATACCTGTTCTTTTACCGGTGGTCGCTGCCTGTGGTCAAACGATGACCGGGAAGTGTCTTTATAAAAAAAATCCACCAACCCGAAGGCTGATGGACGTTGTACCTCCGGGGAGGTTATGTCAGTAAGTGTTACCCGAGTACTTCGGCAACTTTTTTACCGATCTCCGCAGGTGAATCCACAACATGGATACCACATTCTTTCATGATTCGTTTTTTGGCTTCGGCGGTATCGTCGGCACCACCGACAATAGCTCCGGCATGTCCCATCGTCCGTCCTTTCGGAGCGGTTTCTCCGGCGATAAAACCTACAACAGGCTTCTTATTGCCGTTTTCTTTTACCCATCGTGCGGCATCTGCTTCGAGTTGTCCGCCGATCTCCCCGATCATAACGATACATTGGGTTTCGGGATCATTCATCAGCAATTCGACAGCTTCTTTGGTGGTGGTTCCGATGATGGGGTCTCCTCCGATACCGATCGCTGTGGTGATTCCGAGTCCCTGACGTACGACCTGGTCTGCGGCTTCATAGGTCAGTGTTCCTGATTTGGAAACAATACCTACATTTCCTTTTTTAAAGACAAAACCGGGCATAATTCCTACTTTGGCCTCTCCGGGGGTGATAACACCCGGACAGTTAGGTCCTATGAGCCTGCAATCTTTATCTTTGATGTAGTCGGAAGCAGTGATCATGTCTGCAACCGGAATACCTTCGGTAATGGTGATAATCACTTTAATACCGGCGTCTGCGGCTTCCATAATGGCGTCTGCGGCAAACGCAGGCGGAACAAAGATAATTGAGGTATCCGCCCCGGCCTGATCCACGGCATCTTTTACCGTGTTGAAAACCGGACGGCCCAGGTGCTCCTGACCTCCTTTTCCGGGAGTGACACCTCCTACCACGTTAGTTCCGTATTCTATCATCTGTTCGGCGTGGAAAGTACCTTCACTTCCGGTAAAACCTTGTACGATTATTTTTGAATCCTTGTTGACTAAAACACTCATTGTATTTGAATTTTTAATAGGCTATGCAAAAATAGGGTTTTATATGGATTATCCGTTACGCTTTGGCCTTTAATCTTGGCGGCAAACTGTTATTTTTTTGCTCGCCCCGCTTCCTGTTTCTTATTACGGAAACGGGATGTAGTCCCTTTCTGCGATAACGGTTTTCTGCCTTATTCCCTGTGGTCGAGCAATGCGATAATGGCGGGGATTTTCCTGATGGAAGCCAGCTCTTTATATTTTTTCCGGGCTTCTTCTGCCGGGTATCCGAAATAGGTAGTATGCCCTTCGAGAGACTTGCTTATTCCGGATTGTGCCAGGATAACGGCTTTGGTGCCGATGGTGATACCGCTGGTCATTCCTACCTGTCCCCAAATGGTGACTTCATCTTCGATAACGACACAGCCCGCAATACCTGTCTGTGAGGCGATGAGGCATTTTTTGCCGATAACGGTATCGTGTCCCACGTGGACCTGATTATCGAGCTTGCTGCCTTCCCCGATACGTGTGCTTCCGCTCACACCGCTGTCGATGGTGCAGGAAGCGCCGAGGTCTACATGATCTTCGATAACGACATTTCCCCCGGAACGGAGTTTGTCAAAACCTTCGGGTCTTTTTTTGTAATAAAAGGCATCTGCTCCCAGTACGGTGCCGGCATGGATCGTCACATGGTCTCCGATGACAGTATGGTCGTAAATGGTAACATTGGGGTGTATAACGCAATGATCTCCTATCGTAACGTGGTTGCCGATAAATACGTTGGGCTGGATGATCGTGTTTTTTCCGACGGAAGCCGTAGGAGCCACAGCAACACCGGCCCTTTCAAAGGGTCGGAAATGATCTGTGAGCTTGTTGAAATCGCGGAAAGGATCATCGGAGAGGAGGAGGGCTTTGCCTTCCGGACACTCTACTTTTTTATTGATGAGTATCACGGTAGCGGCAGACTGCAACGCCTTATCGTAATATTTCGGATGATCGACAAATACGATATCGCCCCGTTCGACAACGTGTATTTCGTTCATGCCCTCGACAGGAAAATCTTCCCGGCCCACGTATTCGCAGTCGAGGATGGCTGCAATTTGCCGTAGTGTGTGTACTTTAGAAAATTTCATAGGGTATAGTTTACAGACTATTCCTTAACCCGTTCTACATAAGACCCTTTTTCGGTCTCGATCTTGATTTTGTCTCCTTCGTTGATAAACAACGGAACGTTTACGGTAGCCCCGGTTTCCATGGTTGCGGGTTTGGTGGCATTGGTTGCCGTATTTCCTTTTACGCCCGGTTCGGTATGAGTGACTTCGAGAATAACGTGGGATGGCATTTCCACAGAAAGCGGCATCCCGTCTTCGGTATTGATGATAATGGTTACTACTTCACCTTCTTTGAGGAGATCGGGAGCATCCAGCGTATTTTTGGACAGGGAGATCTGGTTGAAATCTTCTGTATTCATAAAGTGGAAGGTATCTCCTTCCGGATACAGGTACTGGAAGCTGTGTGTTTCTACGCGGACATCTTCGATCTTGTGTCCTGCAGAAAAGGTGTTGTCTATAACCTTACCTGTGGTCACACTCCTGAGTTTTGTACGTACGAAAGCCGGTCCTTTTCCCGGTTTTACGTGCAGGAATTCGATAATTTTAAAGATGTCATGGTTATAGCGAATGCACAGTCCTTTACGGATATCTGACGTTGTTGCCATGTTTGTATGTTTTTAAATCTTAAACGTTCTTTTTTAAACCAAAAACGTCGGGCAGTGACTACCCGGCGTTAAAATATCCCTTCATAATACCCCGTTGGGAATCACGGATAAACTGGAGGATTTCGTCCCTTTCGGGTGTAGCTTCCATTTCGGCTTCGATAATTTCTATAGCCTGGGTGTTGTTGTAATTTCTCTGATAGAGAATACGGTAGATATTCTGAATCTCCCTGATCTTTTCGGCAGAGTATCCGCGGCGGCGAAGCCCTACGGAATTTATACCTACGTAAGACAGGGGTTCTCTTGCTCCTTTGACATAGGGAGGGACATCTTTCCTGACCAGCGATCCCCCGGTAACAAAGGCGTGGTTACCGATAGAGCAGAACTGGTGAACGGCGGTCATACCGGCCAGTACCACATAATCTCCTACGGTAATATGTCCGGCAAGGGTGCTGTTGTTAGAAAATATACAGTTATCTCCCACAATACAATCGTGAGCGATATGGCTGTACGCCATGATGAGGCAGTTTTTTCCGATAACGGTTTTCATGCGGTCTACCGTACCCCTGTTAATGGTTACGCATTCCCGGATGGTGGTGTTATCACCGATCTCGGCTATGGTTTCCTCTCCCTCGAATTTGAGGTCCTGGGGTGTGGCGGCAATGACTGCTCCGGGAAAAATATTACAGTTTTTTCCGATCCGGGCACCTTCCATGATAGTGACGTTAGAACCTATCCAGGTCCCTTCGCCGATAACCACATTGTTGTGGATGGTGGTGAAGGGTTCTATGACTACGTTCTTAGCTATCTTGGCACCGGGATGTACGTATGCTAAAGGCTGATTCATGTGTGTCGATTGATCGATGTTATAATACGGAATGTACCGGGAAAAAGATCGGGCTGGATAGCCGGACCGTTCTCCTAATCATTCTTTACTTTTACTATTTGGGCCATCATTTCTGCTTCTGTTGCCAGTTTGCCGTTGGCATAGGCATATCCCTGCATATGGCAGATTCCCCTTCGGATAGGGGTTACAAGCTCCAGTTTGAATATCAGGGTGTCCCCGGGGCCTACCTGCTGCTTGAATTTTACCTTGTCTATCTTCATAAAGAACGTCAGGTAATTTTCGGGGTCGGGTACGGTACTCAGCACGAGGATGCCTCCGGCCTGGGCCATGGCTTCTACCTGTAATACTCCCGGCATAACGGGCGCTCCCGGAAAGTGTCCTACGAAGAAAGGTTCGTTCATCGTGATGTTCTTGACACCTACAACGTGAGTGTCGGAAAGTTCGAGGATCTTGTCTACCAGCAGGAAAGGAGGTCGGTGTGGCAGCTTCTTCATAATTTCGGTGACATCCATCAAAGGCGTCTGGTTCAGATCGAATTGCGGAACCTTGTTTCTCTTTTCGATCTTGATGATCTTGGAGAGTTTTTTGGCAAACTGGGTATTGACGAAATGTCCGGGTTTGTTGGCAATGATCTTACCGCGTATGCGTGTACCGATCAGGGCCAGATCTCCGATCACATCCAGCAGTTTGTGCCTTGCCGCTTCGTTGGGATAGTGCAGGGTAAGGTTGTCGAGGATACCGTTGGGTTTCACGGAAATGGAATCTTTCTGGAAAGCTACCTTGAGTTTTTCCATGGTCTCCGGAGACAGTTCCTTATCTACATATACGATGGCGTTGTTGAGATCACCGCCCTTGATCAGCCCGTGCTCCAACAGGGTCTCTATTTCGTGCAGGAAACTGAAGGTCCTGGCATTGGAAATTTCTTTTTTGAACTGGGACAGGTTCTTAAGGGTAGCGTTTTGTGTTCCGAGCACTTTTGTGCCGAAGTCTACCATGGTGGTTACCTGGTATTCGTCGGAAGGAATGACGGTAATTTCACTTCCGGTTTCCTCATCGGTATAGGAGATGACATCTTTTACGATATACTCCTCCCGCTCGGCATCCTGCTCCACCAATCCGGCTTTTTCGAGGGCTTCTACAAAATACTTGGAAGATCCGTCCATTATAGGCGGTTCCGGGGCGTTCAGTTCTATGAGTACATTGTCGATTTCCAGACCTACCAACGCAGCCAGGACATGCTCTGAGGTATGTATACGGACCCCTTTTTTCTCCAGGTTGGTCCCCCGCTGTGTATTCACTACATAATTGGCATCCGCCTCAATAACCGGGCTTCCTTCGAGATCGACGCGCTTAAAGGCATAACCGTGATGTTCCGGTGCAGGTTTAAAAGTCATCGTTACTTCGTGTCCCGTGTGGAGACCTACTCCCTGTAGTGTAACTTCTTTTGCAATGGTACGTTGTTTCACAACTTTATCACTACTCATTATTGTTCCGTTTTTTATCGAATTGGTGAATGGTTTGCACTATTTTGGGCAGGTTTTTAAAATGTACATACGATTTGCTGAAATCGGGATGATGGAAAGCAGGAGATCCCTGAAGGGTCTCATCGTCCTGTACGTTTCTGATGATCCCGGATTGTGCCTGGACCCTGACGCGGTTACCGATGGTGAGATGCCCCACAATTCCTACCTGGCCGCCAATCATGCAATTCTTTCCTATTTTGGTAGATCCCGCAATACCGGTTTGTGCCGCTATTACGGTATTTTCTCCTATTTCTACGTTATGTGCTATCTGGATCTGGTTATCCAGCTTTACCCCTCTGCGGATAATTGTAGATCCGAGGGTTGCGCGGTCTATAGTAGTGGCAGCGCCTATGTCTACATAGTCTTCGAGAATAACATTACCGGTCTGGGGGACTTTGGTGTAATGTCCGTGTTCATCGGGGACAAACCCGAAACCGTCTGCACCCAGAACCGCACCGCTGTGAATAACACAATGATTGCCGATCACCGTCTCCGAGTAGATCTTGGCGCCTGCGAAGATCGTAACATTATCCCCTATACGCACATTATCACCGATGTAAACATTGGGATATATCTTGCAATTGTTCCCTATGCCTGCATGGTCTCCTATATAAGAGAAGGCCCCGAGATAGATGTTTTCACCGTAAACGGCAGATTCCGAAATAAAAGAGGGTTGCTCTATTCCGGTTTTGTTCATCTTTACCTGGTTGTAATATTCCAGTAGCCTGGAGAACGATTTATAGGCATCTTCCACCTTGATCAGTGTTGTGAAAAGCTCGGATTCTGCTTCAAAATCTTTGTTGACGATGGTGATCGAAGCTTTTGTGGTATAGATATAAGGCTTGTACTTGGGGTTGGCCAGAAAAGTAAGGTCTCCTTCAGAGCCTTCTTCGATCTTAGCCAGTTTGGAAACCTCCACGTCAGGGTTCCCTATGACATCCCCTTCCAGTATGCCTGCTATTTGACTTGCTGTAAATTTCATTCCTGCAAAAGTATAAAAAAAGTAAATATTAAGTTATCGCCTCGTTAACTTAATAGACGAAGTGCAGGAATGATATGTTACAAGTGGGGTGTGAAAGAAAGAGGTAAGTGTTTGAATTACCGTTTTTTGAAAAACGAAGGGCATCTGCCGAACGGGTGTTCTTTTTATTTTTAAGCATGGTTTTTCAGCTGTGTTTCGGGTAGCAGATATAGTACTTGGTCACCGGTTTGGACAAGGCTTTCAGGTTGAGCAGGTCCGAAGCTTTGACGACATCGGAGACTTTGCCTGTTTTCATAAGAATACGTATGTTCTCTTTGTCCATGCTGTATGCGAGGTTTTCTACCTTTCCCGTAAATACGAAGTAGCGGGCGGTTTCTTCCGGTACGTCATATTTTTCCATGAAACGGGCAATGTGTTTTTCGAGTTTTTCGTCCGTGACCTGTTTTTTACGGTATTTGATCTTGAGCAGGTCCCGGTTGAGTATCATCGCACAAAGCCTGGAGAGTACAAAATCGTCATGAAATTGCCATTCTTTCATGGCCGATATAATATCGTTATCGTCGAGGCGAGAGAAAATATCGAGGACATCCGCATTGAAATCCTGGATCTCTACTTTGTTTTTCAGGAAATATTCCAGAGCAGTACTGGCTTTGAGTACCGTTCCTTCGGATACGAGTTCCTTGGCCCGCTTGAGCACGCGGATCAGTAACTGTTCGGCAACCAAACCTGTTTTGTGCAGGTAGGCCTGCCAGTACATCAGCCTGCGGGCTACGAGGAATTTTTCGATGGAGTAGATCCCTTTTTCTTCAATGGCAAGTTCATTGTCGACAACGGTGAGCATCGTGATAAGCCTTTCGGAATTGATGTTTCCTTCGGCTACCCCGGTATAAAAACTGTCTCTTTTCAGATAATCCGTACGGTCTATATCGAACTGGCTGGATATGAGCTGATGCATGAATTTGCGGTGGTATTCGCCGCGAAACATCTGGATGGCAAGCGTTAAACTTCCGTTAAAAGTGCGGTTGAGCTCTTCCATAAAGAGCAGTGAGATCTGCTCATGACTTACCCCGCTTACAATACTGTGCTCCATAGCATGGGAGAAAGGTCCGTGACCTATATCGTGCAAAAGAATGGCAATAAGCAATGCTTCTTCCTCTTCTTCGGAGATCTCAACTTTCTTGAAACGAAGGGTTTGAACGGCTTTTTGCATGAGATGCATGCAGCCCAGCGCATGATGAAACCTCGTGTGATGGGCGCCGGGATAGACAAGGTACGAAAGGCCCATTTGGGATATACGACGGAGCCGTTGAAAATATTTATGTTCTATGAGATCGAAAATCAGGGTATTGGGAATGGTAATAAATCCGTAAATTGGATCGTTGAATATTTTTAGTTTATTAGTACGTTTCATATGTTTATTTTTGGTCCCGAAGCTGTCACTGCGGACCGATTATTTTTCCCGTGCTGCGTTTCACAAAGGAATTCAAAAGCAAAATACAAATATACGGATATGAGTAACATAAAAATATTGTGGGTAGATGATGAAATTGACTTGCTGAAGCCGCACATTCTTTTTCTCGAAAAAAAGAATTACACGATTTCCACATGTCAAAGCGGAGCCGATGCCCTCGAAGATGTAGATAAGAACAGCTATGATATTGTTTTTCTCGATGAGAATATGCCCGGCCTTACCGGCCTGGAGACCCTGACCGAGATCAAGGCCAAACGTCCGAACCTTCCGGTGGTGATGATCACCAAGAGCGAAGAGGAATACCTTATGGAAGAGGCCATCGGTTCGAAAATAGCGGATTATCTTATAAAACCGGTCAATCCGAACCAGATATTACTCTCCCTGAAGAAAAACCTCGATCACTCCCGGCTCGTGTCAGAGAAAACGACGGCCAATTACCAACAGGAGTTCAGAAAAATAGCGATGGATATGGCTATGGTGAATTCCTATGAAGAGTGGGTGAGCCTGTACAAAAGACTGTTATACTGGGAGCTGGAACTGGAGAATATAGAGGATGTAGGGATGGTAGAGATCCTGGAATCGCAGAAGACAGAAGCCAATACTCAGTTCGGGAAGTTTGTGGAGAAGAATTATACGGACTGGTTTTCCGATGATGATGCCCCGGTGATGTCGCACACCATGTTTCGCGAACTGGTGGTGCCGGAACTGCAAAAAAACAAGCCCACACTGCTCGTGGTGATAGATAACCTGAGGTACGATCAGTGGATGGCCATAGAAGATGCGGTTAATGTGCATTACAAGACCCGGGACGAAGTGCCGTATTGCAGTATTCTGCCCACGGCGACGCAATATGCGCGAAATGCTATTTTTGCCGGACTGATGCCCGCAGAGATGGAAAAGCTCTATCCGAAATACTGGAAGAACGATACCGATGAAGGGGGGAAGAACCTGCATGAAGCCGATTTCCTTCATGAGCAGATCCGTCGTCTCGGCCTGGATATCAAATGGGAATATCACAAAATATCGAGCCTGAAGGCAGGGCGGCAACTGGCCCAGAATTTCAGGTCACAAAAAGATAACGACCTGACGGTCGTAGTGTATAATTTCGTGGATATCCTCTCGCATTCCAAAACTGAGATGGAAGTAATAAAAGAACTGGCTTCCAACGATAAGGCCTACCGGTCGCTTACGAAGAGCTGGTTCCGGAATTCTCCCTTGCTGGAAATTATACAGCAATCGCAGCAATTAGGATTTAAATTATTACTGACTACGGATCACGGTACGATAAACGTCAAGAATCCGTCGAAAGTGATCGGGGATAAGGAAACGAGTCTTAACCTCCGCTACAAGACAGGAAGGAGCCTTTCTTATGAAGCCAAGGAAGTGTTTGCGGTAAAAAAGCCCGGAGATGTGCATTTACCTTCCATAAATATGAGCAGCTCCTTTATTTTTGCCAAGGATGACCTTTTCTTTGCGTATCCCAACAATTATAACCACTATGTGAGTTATTACCGGAATACCTACCAGCATGGCGGAATATCACTGGAAGAGATGATCATTCCGTTTGTAGTATTGGAGCCGAAATAAAATTTAATAGTACAAATTTGAAACCGATTAGTTATACACTGGAAGAGATTGATGAAGCAGCGCGAAGACTGCTCGATGAAGCCCCCGGAAAGATCTTGTTGTTTTACGGGGATATGGGGGTAGGCAAGACTACGCTGATCAAATCTCTGGCGCATCATCTTGGGGTAAAGGATGTAACGGGAAGTCCAACCTTCGGGCTGGTTAATGAGTACGAAGGCGCCGGCGGGGCAAGGATATACCACTTCGATTTTTACCGGATTAATAACGAAGAAGAGGTGCTGGATATCGGTTTTGAGGATTATCTCCATACCGGGACCTGGATTTTTATCGAGTGGCCCGGGAAGATCGAAGGCCTGATCCCGGATGATGCTGTGGCTGTTCGTCTGACAACCAACGCGGATGGCAGCAGGCAATTATCTGTCGGTGAAGCGGTATCTTCTTGAAGAAAAATGATATTTTTGTAGAAGGGAATCTGTATTATAGATTCCCTTTTTGTTTTAACCTGTTTAATCTATAGTCTGTTTGTGCCGGATAATCCCGTCCGGCAAAACGTACTAAAGCTCACCTGTGAGTAAAAAACTATCGGATATGACCAAAACTCTGCTTGATAACATCGGAAATACGCCTCTTGTGGCGGCCACAACCTTAATAAAAAACAAGGATATAAAACTGTTACTGAAACTCGAAGGGAATAATCCCGGGGGAAGTGTAAAGGACAGGGCGGCGTATAACATGATAAAAAGTGCCCTGGACCGGGGTACGATCACGCCCGAAACCAGGCTTATCGAAGCCACGAGCGGTAATACGGGAATAGCGCTGGCTATGATAGCCGGGTTGTTTAAGCTGAATATCGAGCTGGTAATGCCGGAAAACTCTACCCGCGAGCGCGTTCAGACCATGCGGGCCTACGGGGCAAAAGTTACGCTTACCCCGTCGGATTCGGGTATTGAAGGATCGCGGGATTATGCCGAAAAAAAGGTCAAGGAAGAAGAATATGTGTCTTTAAATCAGTTTGGTAACGATGATAACTGGAAAGCACATTATAAAACTACCGGTCCGGAAATATGGCGGGATACGGACGGACAGGTTACGCATTTCGTATCGGCCATGGGAACTACAGGAACCATTATGGGAACATCGGCTTTTTTAAAGGAAAAGGCATCTGAGGTTCGTATTGTCGGGGTACAGCCTGCTGATAATTCCAGTATTCCGGGGATACGGAAGTGGCCCGAAGCTTATCTGCCGGCTATATTTGATCCTTCGAGAATAGATGAGATCATCGAAGTCAGTGAAGAGGAAGCGGTGACGATGACGCGAAGGCTGGCCCGGGAAGAAGGTATTTTTGCCGGGATGAGTAGCGGGGGAGCCGTAAGTGCCGCCCTGAAACTGGCCGATACGCTCGAAAAAGGTGTGATTGTAGCTATTATATGCGACAGGGGCGACAGATACCTGTCTTCGGATTTGTTTGTCTGATATTTCGGGATTGCTGAAGTAGAAAAAAAGCAGGCCTGTAAGCCGGATTCTGTCGAGTCTTATCATTTATCTGGGATACCGGTTGCCCGGGATCTCTAACCGCCTACCCTCCGGCACCCGTCCGGAATATATCGGGACGGAACGGGCGCGCAACCCTTAGATACCGGTTTACATGGCGTTGCACCGCGTAGAGTTTACCTGATTTCACTACAGCATTACCTGTACATCCTTTCTGTTGCACTGGTCCTCTCCGCAACGGCGAACCGAAACGGATGACGGGTGTTACCCGCTACGCTGCGCTGTGGTGTCCGGACTTTCCTCTCCTCTTCCGGAGTTACCGGGATGAGGAGCGATAAGACGGCCTGCGGGGCAAAGTTACGAAGCTTTCGCGGAAGAACTGTTTTTTTTTATCGGTTTGCTGTGCGATTTCAGCTAAGAAAGTCGCTGACTTCTTTTTTGATATACGATAGGGCTGCAGCGGAAGGAGCGGTTTTGTCGAGCATTTCGCTGAGAATGTTTTCTCTTAATTTACCGGCATTCAAAGATTTATCGCTCATGCCGGTTTTGCGGATGAGTTGTATAGTAGCGTTTTTTGCGGTCCGGATGACACTCCAGCATTCTTCGCTTATATAGATCTGCTGGGAAATATTATGGTCGTATTCTTCTTCGATGTGACGGATAAGCAGGGCTTCATACGCTTCTTTACGGTCTTCGGCCGGGGCCACACGAAGCAACAGGCGGGAAGGGTCTATCCTCTCGAGAAAAAGAACCATTCTTTCGTAAGCCTGCAATCGTATAGGAACCAGATCTTTACTGTATTCGCGTTGGAGGAGGAAGCGTCGTCGTGCATTTTCGTTCCTGACGAACTGGTTAAAGAAGTAATAAGCGATAAGCCCTGTGATAACAGCAGGCAGGCAGTAGAAAAGTAATTCTGTGACCGGGATCATATAATACGTTTTATACGGTTTGACGATTAGTATCTTAAATAACGTCCGGTGCCGTTTATTGTTATGGAAAAAACGAAAAACCTGGCTTACTGACTTATAAAACGGTCGTCCCGGCGTGTGTGTATGGTGTCGGTTTCGGTAAAATAGTCGATCATGGCATTGCGGATACGATAGTCGAGAGGAACAGTACGTACCGGGTTGAGGAAAAAGTTCATGTGGTCTCCGCCGTTCATCAGGTAGTCTGAAGTAGCAATGTAATAATGTCTGTCCGGATCGATCGGTTTGTCGTTGATCAGGAATGACTTTTCCTCCCCGTCCTTGTCCAGGACCAGTTGTATGCCGCTGATGGGATGGGCTGTTCTGGCTTTGACGAGGTAGTCGGCAAGCTGACGGACTTTATCCCCGGTGAGTTCCAGGACTACGATGGCGTTTTCGAACGGCATAATTTCGTACGCCGTGCGTGCCGTGGTATTTCCGCGGGCCATGGTGGCCCGTATTCCGCCGAAATTAAGAAGGACCGCATCGATGTGTTTTCCTGTCCTTCTGTGAAAAACAGTTTCCGCTTTTTTTAATACGACATCCGCCATGAGATTCCCGATCGCGGTATTGAGTTCGCCGTCGGTTTTGCTGAGATCCGTGGGATTGTAGGCCAGCGGAGCACTGAGGTCCTGGTCTATGTGTTCCCGGAAAGGTTTTACAAAAGCTTCGATTTCCGGATCGCCGGAGATACTGTCGTTAATATTGATCTCTTTTCCTTCGATGCCAGAAATCTGAACGTCTGTAACAATATCCCCCCGTTTACACGATAAAAATAAGGTTAACGTTATAAAAATAACAAAATGTGTTATTCTTATGTGGTTATGATACGGACAATTTGTGTTTTTGTGCATGGTAATGTGTTACATTTGCAAAACAAAGCGAAGGTATATGTTTTTTGATAAATATAAGGAGAAATCGGCGCATAAAATTCTCAGAAAGGGCTCCCCGGCAGTCATGAGCAGAGCAGGTAACGGGAATTCGAAAGTGTCTTCTCTGGCCTGCGTAGTGAACCTTGACGAATTTGAAGATGTGGAGGTCTTTAATGCCCTGGCCGGAGACCTGGGGGTGAAGCAGGAGCATTTTACCATGATCGGGTACACCACACGTAGGGATGCCGACGCTTTTCGGGGCATACCCGTTTTTACCACAGAAGAACTGGGCTGGAAAGGGGAGATCCGTAACGATCACTACAGGCAGGTCTCGGAAAGACCGTATGATATGTTGCTGAGCTATTACAGTACTTCCGCAGTACTGCTGGGGTTGGCTACTCTCGGTATCCGTGCCGGTTTTAAAGTAGGTTTTGCCGGGATGTACGAACGAGAAAATGATTTGATCATAAATATGAGTCCGGAGCGTTTTCCGGAGTTCAGGGAAGAATTAATAAAGTATCTCACCATTTTAAATAAGATATAGGATGTCAAAATTCACAGGCACAGGTGTGGCTTTGGTTACACCGTTTAACAGGGATAATAGTGTGGACAGGGCAGCACTTGAAAAAATTGTAGCCTACTGCATCGAAGGAGGAGTGGAATATCTGGTGGTTTTGGGAACCACTGCGGAAAGCGCGACATTGACCAGAGAAGAGAAGGAGATCGTAATACAAACCGTCATAAAGGCCAATGCGGGAAGACTTCCCCTGGTGTTGGGCGTAGGGGGAAACAATACGGCCGAAGTGGTCAACGAACTGCAAACCACGGATCTTTCCGGTTTTGAAGCTATACTATCGGTATCTCCTTATTACAACAAGCCTACACAGGAAGGTATTTACCAGCATTTTAAGGCGGTTGCTGCGGCATCTCCGGTTCCGGTTATCCTTTATAACGTGCCGGGCAGAACGGCTTCAAACATGTTGCCTAAAACCGTATTGCGGCTGGCAAGAGAAGTCAGCAATATTATAGGAATAAAAGAAGCGGCAGGCGATATTGTACAGGCGATGCGTCTTATTAAAGATAAACCGGAAGATTTTCTCGTGATCTCGGGAGATGATATGGTAACATTGCCGATGGTACTGGCCGGTGGCGCAGGAGTGATCTCTGTCGTTGCCCAGGGGTTCCCCAGAGAGTTTACCGAGATGGTCCGGTTGGGGCTGGCAGGAAACGTTCGTGAAGCTTATGCGCTGCATTACAAGCTGGCCGATGTTATTGATATGGCTTTCGAACAGGGAAATCCCGCAGGGATCAAGTCGGTATTCCGTGCTCTCGGACTTTCAGAAGATATCGTAAGACTGCCTTTGGTGAAAGCAGACGAAGACCTGGAAGAGCGCATTGCCCGTTTCGTGGAAAAAAACGTCAGCGTAGGGGTGAAGTAAAAATATCTCTTAATATATGAAACCCTGCCTTTATAGTTGCTCGTGTCCTCAGCGGCATGGTTTAATAAAGAGACGGCAGGGCAGGAGGCCGGGGTGAATTCTAAAAATAAGGTTAAAATTCACCCCGGTCTGTTTTCAGGACGAGGTGTAAATTGTATCTTCGGCGATAATAAATTTTGTATTATCCAATTATTGGCTAATTTTGCCGTTAATTTTAGCGGTAAATACGATTGCTGCGATATTCGTGGCAAAACCACTTAAAATTACCATATAAAGCATGAAGAGATTTTTATACGTCGCTGTTGTTGTAGCCCTTATGAGTTCCTGTAGTCAGTTTCAGAAGGCACTGAAGAGCGAGGATGTTAAGCTGAAATACGACCTTGCGGAGAAGCTGTACAATGAGGGAGATTATAAGAAGGCGAATCGCCTGCTGGAGCAGATTGTGCCACAATATGCAGGGAAACCCCAGGGAGAAAGAGTAGTGTACTTTCATGCTAACGCTTACTACCAGACCAAAGAATATTACCTGGCCGCATATCAGTTTGATCGTTTTTCCAAGTCGTATCCGAAGAGTGATAAGGCCGAAGAAGCGGCATTCCTGGGTGCTAAAAGCTATTATATGTTGTCTCCCAAATACAGCCTGGATCAAAGGGAAACCAATACGGCGGTTGATAAATTACAATTATTTATCAATACCTACCCGGATTCGGAGTACCTCGACGAAGCCAATGAGCTCGTGCGGGAGTTGAGAACCAAACTGGAGAAAAAGGACTTTGAGATCGCCAGGCAATACAACCGTATCAGTGATTATAAGGCTGCGATAAAATCGTTCGACAATTTTCTGTCGAATTATCCGGGAACACCGTTCCGGGAAGATGCCATGTATTATAAAATGGTAGCATCCTATAACCTTGCCGTAAACAGTATTTACAGTAAGATGCAGGAGCGCCTGAGTCATACCAGGGAATCTTACAATACACTGAAGCGGTATTTTCCGGATACACAATATTCGGATGAAGCCGAAAAAATGATGACCGTAGTCAATAAGGAATTAGAACAATTTAGCAAATAAGAAGAGAGAGATGAGCAATTTGAGAAAAACAGAAGCCCCGGTTTCTACCGTTACCCTCGACAAAAATAAAATAGATGCTCCTACGGGGAATATCTATGAGGCGATATCTATCGTTGCCAAGAGGGCTACTCAGGTCAATTCGGAGATCAAGAAGGAATTGATAGAGAAACTGGAGGAGTTTGCCACGTATACCGACAGTCTCGAAGAGATCTTTGAGAACAAGGAGCAGATCGAGGTTTCCAAGTTTTACGAAAAACTTCCCAAGCCTCATGCTATTGCGGTCGAAGAGTGGTTAAACGATAAGATCTACTACAGGAACACCGAAAAAGAAGCATAAATGTCTGTTTTAAGCGGCAAGAATATCCTGTTAGGCGTTACCGGAGGTATTGCCGCTTACAAGACTGCTTTCCTGGTGCGTTTGTTTATCAAATCGGGTGCCTATGTGCGCGTTGTTATGACAGACAATGCCCGGGAGTTCGTAACACCGCTGACGCTTTCTACCTTATCCAAAAACCCGGTCCTTTCCTCGTTTACCGATGAGGAAGATGGCAATGCTGTGTGGAACAATCACGTAGAGGCGGGACTCTGGGCCGACCTTATGATCGTCGCCCCGGCCACAGCCAACAGCATGGCAAAAATGGCCAATGGCGTATCGGACAATTTTCTTCTGGCTACTTATCTTTCTGCAAAATGTCCTGTGTATATCGCTCCTGCTATGGATCTTGATATGTACAAACATCCTTCCACCAGGCATACCCTGGACACGTTAAAAGCTTTCGGAAATATCGTAATTCCCGCTGCGCATGGCGAATTGGCCAGTGGGCTTACCGGAGAAGGCCGTATGGCGGAGCCTGAGGATATCGTTACCTTTATAGAAAGCCATATCCGGAGCAATCTGCCGTTATACGGAAAGAAAGTACTCATTACCGCCGGTCCCACTTACGAAGCTATAGACCCCGTACGTTTTATCGGGAACCATTCTTCCGGAAGAATGGGTGTGGAGCTTGCCCGGAAAGCTGCAGCGCTCGGAGCGGAAGTGTCCCTGGTTATCGGCCCTACACACCTGGAAGCGGAAGGAGCAGGCATCAAGACCGTACACGTGGTCAGTGCAGAAGAAATGTACCAGGCTGTGCACAGGGAATTCGACGATACGGATATAGCCGTGCTGGCAGCCGCAGTTTCGGATTACAGGCCCGCGATCAGGGAAGATCGCAAGATCAAGAAGAAAGACACTTCACTAACCATTACCCTTGAGCCGACAAAAGATATTCTGGCCTCGCTGGGAGCTGCCAAAAAACATCAGTTCCTCGTAGGCTTTGCCCTGGAGACCAATGACGAAGAAGAACATGCCAGGGGAAAACTCCGAAGAAAGAACCTCGATGCCATAGTATTGAATTCCCTGAATGATGAAGGTGCAGGTTTTGGTAAATCCACAAATAAGATTACCTTTATAGACAGGGAGGAAAATATGGTTTCCTTTGCGCTGAAATCCAAGGCCGAAGTTGCCGGAGATATATTTGCGGAGATACAGCGCAGGTTGCCCCGATAAAATTTACCTTCTCCTATTGCATTCACTTTAGCCGAAAATGAAAAAACCTATCCGTATATTTTGCCTGTTAATGGCCGCGTGGTGTACATCACTCTCAGCGCAGGAACTTAATTGTAGAGTCATCGTGGATGCCGAACAGGTAAAGCAAACCAACCGGCAGATCTTCGAAACACTGCAAAAATCGCTTACGGACTTTGTCAATAAGACCAGGTGGACCAATCGTAACTATGCATTACAGGAACGGATAAACAGCAGTATGTATATTACGGTGTCCCAATACGATTCGGATCGGTTTTCGGCTTCCATACAGGTACAATCATCGAGACCGGTTTATAATTCTTCCTATGAATCGCCGGTCTTCAATTTCCAGGACAGGCAGTTCAATTTTCAGTACGTAGAGTTTCAGCCGCTTTTTTTTAACCCGAATACATTCGAGTCCAACCTGGTTTCGGTAATCACGTATTACGTCTATATTATGCTGGGCATGGATGCCGATACGTTTTCTCCGGAAGGAGGGACGGCGTATTACCAGCAGGCCCGCAATATTGTAAACCTGGCCCAGAGCAGTAATTATGCTGGCTGGAAACAGGCGGACGGTAACAAGAGCAGGTGGGGACTTGTAGATAACCTGTTGTCCAATCCTTTTAAAAGTTATCGTACCGCTTTGTACGAGTATCACAGAATGGGGCTCGACAGGATGGTTGAAGACCCGGCAGCAGGCAAGGAATCCATGGCGCGCTCGATGAAGTATCTGGAACGGGTAAACTCCGTAAGACCCAATTCGTTTTTGCTACAGGTGTTTTTCGATGCCAAGAAAGATGAGATCCTCAATGTTTTTTCCGACGGACCCAAAGTGGATATCGTGAGTCTGAAAAATTCACTGAACAAGGTGGCTCCCGTCTACGCGGGGTCATGGGAAAAGATCACGTATTAAAGATTGCCATCGAGGCAGGATACCTTATTTTTTCTTTTGTTCGGGTTGTCTGCCGCGGTGCTTCCAGCGTTTGTGCGTCCAGAAATAATATTCCGGTGTTTCCCTGATCTGTTTTTCCACTTCCCGCAAAAAGAGGTCGGTAATGTCGTAATCCGGGAATGATTCGGGGTTTTCGGCCAGGGGGAGGAAAGTTCCCTGATAATATCCTCTTTTTACTTTTTCGATACGCAGGTACATTACAGCCAGTCCTGTTCTTTTGGCCAGTATTTCCGCACCGACATGAACAGGGACATTGATCCCCATAAAATCTTCCCAATAGATGGCTTTGCTCATGAGGGGTGACTGATCGCTGAGAAATCCGTAAACAGCCTGTACATGGTCGCGCTGGTTCTTCCGGATCACCCGTATCGTTTCCCTGGTTTCTATCAGTGTAGTGCCGAACTTGCCTCGTATACGCTTTACCAGACGGTCGAAATAAGAGTTTTTAATACGCTTGTACACGGCATATCCCTTGGAAGAAACCTGCGGATCCAGGGAAGACGTCCATTCCCAGTTGGCATAATGCGGGAAGAGCAGGATAACACTTTTGTTCTTTTCCAGTTTTCGTATTTCCTCTACATTAGTGTATACAAATCTCTTCTCCATAGTCTCCGCGCTGATGGAAAGTGTTTTCACAATTTCGAGAAAGACGTCCGAAAGATGCCTGTAGAACTTTTTTTCGATCTGGAGCCTTTCCCGGTCGGATAGTCCGGGAAACACGAGTTGCAGGTTGTTCCTCACCGTCTTCTTACGATATCCTGCAAGCCTGTACAGGATGATATATACCATGTCGGAAAACAGGTAAAGAAGCCGGAACGGCAGTATGGATATCAGCCACAAAACGGGATAGGCCAGGATGAAGATGAGAAGCTGCATTAATGTCGTAGTATTTCCGGCAAATATAGCTATATTTGAACACATAAGGTTATAAATAAGGCATTCTATGAAAGGTCTGGATCTGGTTATGATAGCAGTAATAGCTGCTAATGTTTTGGTCTCCATCAGGGGATTTAATGATATTTCATTCTTCGAACGGTATAAATTTCAGATAGGAGCAATAAAAAGCGGGGAGAAGCTGAGAATGCTGACTTCTGGTTTTTTGCACGTGGATTTTACCCACCTGCTGTTTAATATGATCACCTTTTATTTTTTTGCACCGATTGTCATATTTCATTTCGGCGATGTGAAATTCCTGGCGATTTACCTGGCCAGTTTACTGGCAGGGAACCTGCTGTCCTTCCAGTTTCATAAAAATGAAAATTACTACAGTGCGGTAGGAGCCAGCGGTGCAGTGACCGGGATTATATATTCGGGTATACTGCTCAATCCGGGAATGAGTCTTTACTTTTTTTTTATTCCGATTCCCATCCCCGCATATATATTCGGTATCGGTTACCTGCTGTACTCCATTTACGGGATGAAGAACCGTGTGGGGAATATCGGGCATACCGCCCATTTTGGCGGTGCGATCGGCGGATTTATACTGACCCTGGCCTTCAGGCCCGGTCTCATTACACAGGACCCTTTAATGGTAGGCTTACTGGCCTTGCCCATTATTTTGCTGTATGTTCTGGGGAAAATGGGCAAAATATAATACTTTTCCTTCAAAAAAATATAACTTTGCAGTAGGTTGAGAATCTGCACCATACCGTTTTCCCGGAGTAAAAAGGGTGTTCGGTTCTGTTTTTTTGCTGTAAAATTGTGGTGAGTATACGGGTTTGGCACGGCAGTTGTATTTGGGAGAGCATATAAATCAAAAAGCAATATACATTATGAAAAAAATCATTTTAACTCTTGTATTGGGTTCGGCTATGGCTTTACATGCACAAACATCTCAGGTTATGATCAAAGACCCGGCGCGCACCATTTCGGTTTCCGGGGAAGGAACGGTAAAAGTGGTCCCGGACAACGTGGAACTCAAGGTTCGCGTGGAAAACGAGGGCAAATCTGCTGCAGCTGTGAAAAAACTGAACGACGCCCTTATCGACAAGGTGCTGAAATTCTGTAAGGAGATGAAAATCGATGCCAAGGATGTAAAGACCGAGTATCTGAATCTCAACAAAAACTACGATTACCAGACCAAAGAATACAAGTATGTGGCCAATCAGGCGCTGTCTATAAACCTGAAAGACCTGTCTAAATACGAAGCACTGAGCCAGGGGTTGCTGGATGCAGGTGTTAACCGTATTGACGGAGTTTCTTTCGATGCATCCAATATCGAAGAACTTCAGAGCCAGGCCCGTGTAAAGGCCGTGGAAAACGCCCGTAAGAAGGCGGAGGAATATGCCAAGGCCCTCGGTAAGTCGGTAGGTGAACCTGTTTACCTGTCCGAAAGCGGTCAGCCTGAGCCTATGCCATTACCCCGCATGAGCATGATGAAGGCCGATGCCGCCGGTAGCAATGAGTCTATAGCTGTGGGTGAAATGAGTATCAAGGCTACGGTGAATGTTGGATTTGAACTGAAATAAAACAATAAAAGGACATTTCCGGTTCGTATATGGCCGGAATAGCACAGACAAAAACGGGATGTTTCATACAGGCATCCCGTTTTGTTATTCTATGGTATAGACAACTTCATGAACTTCCGACAGACGGAAGTATCCGAACGGGAAGTTGTCTTCATCAGTAATATTTTTACAGTTACCTCTTACCGTTGCGGGTTGGGTCTGAAACGGATTTCCCTGGCCGGAGTTCTGGTCCAGCAATATACTCATAAAGTTGTAAAAACGTTGTGTCACCCCGTAAACCCTGATAGTTATCCGATCTCCCTGTTTCAGGTCTTCATCGGTATAATAGGCAAATATCCTGTTGCCTTGTATAAATTCGTCTTCAAAGACCTGTAAGGTAGGGATAAGATCGATATCGGGTACAAATTCGAAGAGATAATAATTGTCTTCATCTGCCGGGTCGGTAAAATAGGCTTTGATGTCATAGTCTTCTCCGCTAAAACCTCCTCCGGAGGATTGCAGGATATCTTCGATCTGCACTACGGTTTTCATGGTCTCCGTAGCCGTGTAGTGCTCGCCTTGGTAAACAATGTCGAGGGTATAGTCCTGTTCCGGTTCCGGTATCAGTCGGGAGTTGTAATAGATCCCGGTGTTTTGGTCTTCGGCAAAGGTATAGGTATTGCCCTGGCTGTCCGTAATACGCACCTCAGCGCCACTGGCTGCGGGGACTCCTCCGGCATAGTAAGGGGCGGAAGTGGTGAGCCTGATCTGTTGCGGTTGAGGGAGCCCTCTTTTCGGAACGTTTATCGAAGCTTCTATAACGAGCCTCGGTGCAGCTTCCGGCACATTGACTTCTACGGTATCTTCACAGCCGAAGAGCAGGATAGCCGGGAATGTCACTGATAGTATGCTTTTCAGGATTGCCTTCATCGGGTTAAAATTTAAAGTTATAGGATATGGAAGGAACGATCCCGAAAATGGACAGTCTTACTGCTTCGTTCCTGGCGGTTTCCCTGTCCTGCCGGAAAGTGATGGATGCGGCGTTCCTCCGGTTGTACAGGTTGTAAATACCAAACACCCATTCGCTTTGCCATCCTTTTGTTTTCTCGGGTTTCGGGGTGTACGTCAGTGACAGGTCGAGGCGATGATATGCCGGGAGATTCTCATCGTTTCTTCCGCTGAAATTCGGAAAATGTACACCCTGGTACTCGTAATATCCGTCCGGGTAAGTGACGGGCTGTCCGGATTGTACTATAACATTGAGCCCGAGCGTGAGTTTCGGGTTAAAGGTATAAGAACCGGTCAGCGATACATCGTGTGTTTTGTTGTATGGTGTATGGTACCATTGTCCGTTGTTTATACCGGTTTCTTCCGGTGTCCGGGGCGGTGTTCTCTGTTCGGATCGCGAAAGGGTATAGGACAGCCAGCCCTGCAGGCGTCCCTGCTTTTTTCGCAGTAAAAATTCGAGACCATAAGCCCTGGCTTCGCCGTTGAGGATAACCTGTTCGATAGCATTGTTGGCAATAAGGTCGGCGCCGTCTATATAATCGATCCGGTTTTTTATGGTTTTGTAAAAGCCTTCTGTTTCCAGGGTGTAGGTGCCGTTGCCAAAATCGCGGAAATAGCCCATGGCGTACTGATCGAGCAGTTGGGGTCTGATATACTTTCCGCTCGGTGCCCAGACGTCCAGCGGGGTAGGTGAACTGGTGTTGGATACCAGGTGCAGGTATTGGGCCATGCGGTTATAGCTGGCTTTGACCGAGCTGTTCTCATTGAGTTTGTAGGAGAGCGATGCCCGGGGCTCCGGGTTGGTAAACGTCTTTACAAAATCTTTGCGAGACCTGGTTTCGGTACCTGTCGGGATTGCTTTTTCATAAATACCGTAATCCCTGTTGAAAATAACCGGATTGTCGTTTTCATACAGGTTCATATTGGTTTGTCCGAGGCGGTAAAAACTGCTTAGGCGAAGTCCGTATTGCAGGCTCAACCTTTCGGATATCGAATGCTCCACATCAAAATAGATCGCTGTTTCCAGGGCGTATTTATCATCGAGTTTACGGTAATTGGCCCCGGAGTTCTCAGCGGTAGGCTTAACTTCACCGGGATTGAACCTGTAATAAGCGCCATTGACCCCGTAATATAGCTTCAGCCCCTGGCTGACATAATGTTTGAAATCGTATTTGATATTGTAATTCTGTATCCCCGAATCCCAGTTGAACTGCACAAAATCGAGGTTGAGACCGTAATAGTAATCGCTGTAGATCAGGGACAGGTTAGAGAATAGTTTGTCTGAGAATATATGATTCCAGCGGAAATTGAGGATGGAATTTCCGTAGGTATTTTTAAAGCTGTTCCGTATACTGATCACGTCCCTGCCGAAATATCCCGATATAAAGATACTGTTGTTGTCATTAAAACGGTAACTGATCTTGGTATTGAGGTCGTAAAAATATGCGGCATTGGGGTTGTCCGAGAGTTTCAGAAACAGGTGTGCATAAGAACTTCGTCCGGCGATGAGGAACGAGCCCTTGTCCCGGACTATAGGGCCTTCGGCAAGTAGCCGGCTGGAGAGCACCCCGATGCCCCCGTTCATGTGGAAATCTTTGCTGTTACCATCCTTCTGAAAAATATCGAGTACGGAAGAGACCCTGCCGCCGTAACGGGACGGAATTCCTCCTTTGTAGAGTTTGATGTCTTTGATAGCATCCGGATTGAATACGGAGAAAAAGCCATAGAGGTGGGAGGAGTTGTAAATCGTAGCTTCGTCGAGCAGGATGAGATTCTGGTCGGCCGCTCCGCCCCGCACGTTAAAACCGGAAGCTGCTTCTCCCGCATTGGTAACTCCGGGAAGCAGGAGAATAGATTTGAGAATGTCCGTCTCCCCCAGGACCACAGGCATTTTTTTAATCGTACTGATCGATAGTTCGTTGACGCTCATTTGGGGAGAACTTACGGTTTCGAGTCCCGAGTTTTCGGTGACGACCACTTCATCGAGCTGCTCGGAACTTTCTGTAAGCCCGATGTTCAGCCGTACGTCCGCATGCAGATCTACTTCTTTGGTTACGGTGTAAAATCCGAGATAACTGATCTGTATCGTGTGTTTACCTTCCGGAAGGGTTAACGAATAAAACCCGTATTCGTTGGTAGAAACTCCGGCGTTTGACAGCGGAACTATGATATTCACCCCGATAAGGCTTTCGTTACTGTTTTTGTCGGTTACGATACCGCTAAGGGTATATTTTTCCTGAGCAAAAGCGAAAGAACAACAGAGCCATAAAGCCAAAAAGATACTTTTTTTTGTATAGGTATAGGTCATGGGGCTTTTTTGATTATATATAAAAACTATCCGGGCTTTAAAATATTGTACGAAAATGCAAGGTTAACGTGTGAAATGATATTTTCCGGCTTTCGGGGGGCGTAAACAGAGGGATAATGGCATGTGCATCATGGTTTTTATCGGGAAAAGGGTAGAGGTGGTTATGTAAAAAGTCCCCGGACCTGATGGAAACGGGGACTTCTGATATTGTTTTTAGGCTTCATTTTTATTGCTACCGCCGAGATGGGGACATTCTTTCAGCTTTTCCATACTTTCAAACGGAACTTTAACCTTGTTGTACTTATAAGTTGCGGCCAGGGTTTGCGTCAGGTTGCGGTCCCCGACACTGATATCCACATCGTACATCGTGAACTGGCAGGGATGTTCGTAGCCACAGGCATGGGTAACTTCCAGGAATTCTTTACGGAACGTATCGAAATACTGGTGAAGCCGGTCCGATTTCAGCGGGATGTTGATACCGCTTTGCAACCATTTGTTCTGTGTGGCTACTCCGCTGGGGCATCTATTGGTGTGGCAGGACTGGGCCTGTATACAACCGATACTCATCATGGCCTCGCGGGCTACATTGATACAGTCTGCTCCCATGGCAAAAGCCATGGTGGCCTTTGCGGGAAAGCCGAGTTTACCACTGGCGACAAATACGATACGATCTGCGATATCCATCTCTTTGAAAATACGGTACACATCGCTAAAGCCGTACACCCAGGGCAGGGAAACGTGATCTGCAAAACTCGGCGGAGCAGCACCCGTACCACCCTCGCCTCCGTCTATGGTGATAAAGTCCGGGCCTTTTCCGGTTTCTTTCATCAGTGAAGCAAGTTCATGCCATTGATCGAGTTTACCGATAGCTGCTTTGATCCCTACGGGGAGCCCTGTTTCCCGGGCGATATCCTCTACGAAAGCGATAAGTTCTTTAATGGAGGAAAATGCGGTGTGATTGGCCGGTGAAAGGACATCTTTTCCCATGTCCACATGGCGGATATCTGCGATTTCCCTGGTGATTTTCTTTGCCGGGAGCACGCCGCCCTTACCGGGTTTTGCGCCCTGTGAAAGTTTTATTTCGATAGCGCGGACAAAGGGTTTTTCCTCGACCATCTTTTTGAGTTTTTTCATCGAGAAGTTCCCGTTTTTATCACGTACCCCGAAATAGCCCGTACCGACCTGAAAAACCACATCGGCTCCCATGGAGTGGTATGGAGACAACCCGCCCTCACCGGTGTTGTGATAAGCCCCGGCTTTTTTAGCCCCGAGGTTCATGGATTCTACGGCTTTTGCAGAAAGGGAACCGAAACTCATGGCTGAGATATTGATGACGGAACCCGGACGGAACGGTCGTTTTCGTTGCCGGTAAGCTCCCATGACCTTGGCGCAGGGTAAAAAATGCTTGTCTGTGGTGTTGGGATGTCCTGGCGGGACTTTAAAAGGGAGCATCGCATTGTTTACAAAAATATACTGGTGCGAATAGATATCCTGATCCGTACCGAAGCCTTCATAATTGTTTTCTTTTTTTGCCGAAGCGTAGATCCAGCCCCGCTCATTCCTGTTGAAAGGCAGTTCCTCCCTGTTGTTCGCCACGAGGTATTGGCGAAGTTCCGGACCGATGCTTTCGAGAAAGTACCGCAAATGACCGACAATAGGAAAGTTGTGGCTTATGGTGTGTGAACGCTGTACAAAAATATCGCGTATGGCTACAAGTGCCAGAACGATTAGTATCCATCCCCACCAGGGGATGTCGCCGAGAAACAATAACAATGTATGCATAACGAAATGTTCAGTGATTTACATGCCCGTGCATGTGTATTACGATATTAATTTATGTTCCCAAATAATCAAAAACGATCTGTGTAAAGGCTTTTACCCCGAGAATCATACCGCTTTCATCGATATAGAAATCGGGAGTGTGGTGTTGTGTAGGGGCTTTATCAACGGGTTTTCCGCCGAGGAAGAAATAAAATCCGGGGATCTTTTCCTGGAAAAAGGAAAAATCTTCGGCACCGGTAACCGCTTTGGTAAGGATGACGTGGTCTTCACCTGCGGCTTTATGCAGGGAGGGTAATGTTCTTGCTGTCAGGTCCGGATCGTTATAGGTAATAGGGATCCCTTTGGCAATATTTATTGTGGCCTCCGCTTTATATGCCTTAGCGATTGTCGTGACCATTTCCTCCATGCGCCGGTTGAGCAGTTTTTGCATGTCGTAATCGAGTGTACGGATGGTTCCGAGCATTTCCGCAGTTTCGGGAATAATGTTATGCCTTACGCCACTGGTGATTTTGCCTACGGTGATCACGGCAGCTTCATTGGTGAGTTCCATTTCCCGGCTGATGATAGATTGCAGCCCGTCTATGATCTTTGCAGAGACATAAATAGGGTCCACACCGGTCCAGGGTGCCGAACCGTGCGATTGTTTGCCCTGTACCTTGATTTCGAATTCCTGGGCCGCAGCCATAGTACCGCCAGGTTTGTAGGAGATATTGCCTACATCGATCATAGCACTGATATGAAGTCCGAATATGGCTTCCACATCCGGGTTTTTCAGGACGCCTTCTTTGATCATGAGGTCGGCTCCACCTTCTTCTCCGGGAGGCGGGCCCTCTTCGGCCGGCTGAAATATAAATTTTATGGTCCCTGCAAAATCATTGTTTTTGGAGAGTACCTCCGCAACTCCCATCATAATGGCGATATGGGTGTCATGGCCACAGGCGTGCATGACCCCTGTTTCGTTTCCGAGGTATTCGGAGCGGACCTCCGACTTAAACGGAACATCTACGCGCTCGGTAACGGGTAAAGCATCGATATCCGCGCGAAGTGCTATGACCTTTCCTTCTTTTTTTCCTTTCAGTAGGCCTACAACCCCGGTTTTGGCTATTCCGGTCTGTACTTCCATACCGAGCGATTTGAGGTGTTCTGCTATTTTTTCTGAAGTCTTGAATTCCCTGTTGGAGAGTTCGGGGTGCTCGTGAAAGTATCTGCGCCATTCGATGACTTTAGATGCTATCCCGGCAATGTCCTTATCCAGTTTTTGCTGCCCGAAACCCATAAGACAGCTCCAGACCAGAAGGAGGAAAGCGTAATTTTTCTTCATAATCAATGCTTGTAAGTTTAGTTGCATAAGAAGTTTAAAGATATGAATTTTGTGAGGAATTGTTCGCCTGTTTTCCCGGATTTAACCGGAATTGGCGTTAAAGTGATGACATGCTGCTGCCACGTATCGGTAAAACAACGGGTTATCGGTAAACGTAAAATTTGCAGTGCTACTTTTTTGTGTAAATTTGAAGTAAATATCCCTGTTGATGAAAGATGCTCTGCATAACATATATCGCAATCAGTCGCTGATCTATAAAACTTTTCTGTTTATATGTGCTACGGTCCTGATGGTTTATCTGTTTCCCAAGGCCGGCAAGTTCAAGTACGAATTCCAGAAAGGGAAACCCTGGCAGTACGATAACCTCTATGCGCCTTTCGATTTCCCGATCCTTAAGACCAAAGAGGAGGTGGAGCAGGAAAAGGAAGCTGCACGTTCCGATTTTGTTCCTTATTACACCTATAACGCCAATACGATTGCCGAGGTAATCGGTATGTACAAGAAAGAATATCCCGGTTTTTTTCAGAATAAAAACCTCCAAAGGGCCGGGCAGGAGTTTCTGACAAGAACCTATACCAATGGCCTTATCGCCGATGATGAACCGCTGCCGGAAAGCCGTTTTATCAACCTGGTTAAAGGTAACGAGGTGAGTACGCTCGACAAGGAAAAGCTCATCCGGATGGGGCAGCTTCAGAAATCGCTTTTCGATTATCTTGAAGAACGCGGTCTTTCGGCTTACGAGGACGATTTTTACCGCTTGTTCAAAAGTATTGTGGAGCCTAATGTAGCGTTGAACGAAAAGTTGTCGGAAAAGGCACTGAACGAGGAACTCAACAATATCTACACGACCAAAGGAACCATCGAAAAGGGAAAACGTATTATTCTCAACGGAGAAGTCGTCGAAGGGGAGAAGTACGAAGTACTGCGTTCCCTGGAACGCGAATACGAGTCGCATCTCTGGAAGGGAACCAATTACTATTACATCCTCTTCGGGTATATCATACTGATTACCCTTGCCTTTACCATGCTGTTCCTGTTTCTCTGGAAATACCGCCCCTATATTTTGCAGAACAATACGAAAGTGACCTTTATTTTTGTAAACATCATCGTTATGGTGTTTGCCACCACTATAGCGGTAAAATACGACGGTAGTTATGTCTACGTAGTGCCTTTGTGTATCCTGCCCATTATACTCAAGGCCTTTTTCGATCCGCGGCTGGGACTGTTCGTACACGTGCTGACGGTATTGTTATTAGGCTTTATCGTGCCCAATAGCTTTGAATATGTATTTTTACAGATCATAGCCGGGATGGTTACCATACTTACCGTATCCGAACTCTACCGCCGGGCCAATCTTTTTGTGTCCGTAGGGCAGATCACCCTGGTCTATATGATTACATATTTTGCTTTTACGGTTATACACGAAGGGAACCTGGAGAACTTTGTATGGCTCAATTTCGGTATGTTTGCCCTCAACGGTCTGGCAACGCTTTTTGCACAACCCCTCATCTATATTTATGAAAAACTTTTCGGACTGGTATCGGATGTGTCCCTGCTGGAACTGTCGGATACGAATTCGAAACTGCTCAAAGAACTTTCCGATAAGGCCCCGGGAACATTTCACCATTCGCTGCAGGTGGCCAACCTGGCCGAAGCAGCGGCCAATGAGATCGGAGCGAATGCCATGCTGGTCAGGGTAGGAGCGATGTACCACGATATCGGGAAAATGAACAATGCCATATATTTTACCGAAAACCAGACTACGGGGGTCAATCCGCACGACGAGATCAGTCCGGCCGAAAGTGCACAGATCATTATAAACCACGTTATCGATGGTATAGAAATGGCCCGGAAGAACAATCTTCCCGACCGGATCATAGATTTTATCCGGACGCACCACGGGACTTCGACCGTATATTACTTTTATAAAAAGCAGTTGCAGAACGATCCGGAAACCGACGAAGAAGAGTACAGGTATCCGGGGCCCGTGCCATTCTCTAAAGAGACCGCCATAGTAATGATGTCCGATGCGGTGGAAGCGGCCTCCAAGAGTCTTAAAAACCCGAATTACGGGGCGATCAATGACTTTGTGGAAAAGATCGTGAGCAAGCAGATAGCGGCGGGACAGTTTCTCAATGCCAACATTACGTTCAAGGAAATCGAGAGTGTTAAAAAGGTACTGAAACGAAAGCTGACCAATATTTATCACCTGCGGGTAGAATACCCGGAATAGTATGCACTTGATTCTGAAACGGGTAAATATTTTTTCCGGAATAAATAAAAAAAAGTCCCTGAAATAGTTGCGTTCTATAAGGTGAACCACTACATTTGCATCCGCAATTTAAGAATTGCACGTTCTGAAAACAAGTTAACGGAGAGGTGCCAGAGTGGTAATGGAGCAGATTGCTAATCTGTCGACGGGAAACTGTCGCCAGGGTTCGAATCCCTGTCTCTCCGCTTCTTTTTTAGTCCATCGGGGTGTAGCGTAGCCCGGTTATCGCGCCTGGTTTGGGACCAGGAGGTCGGAGGTTCGAATCCTCTCACCCCGACTTTTTAACATATCAGATGAATTCAAAACCCTGTTAATCGTATGATTTTCAGGGTTTTTGATTTTTTTTGATTTTTTTTGAAATCAATTAAAACGGGAATTAGCGTCAACAATTCGGATAACAAAATAATTTTAACATTTGTGTTGACCGATTTGTTAAAATTTTTTGACAGACGCGGTAAAGAACGTAACTTTAAAGGGATTTGACTTTCGTCCGGGAACTCATGTGTAACCTAAAGACGAAAGTAATGAAGACTTCTTCGACATTCAGTATCATGTTCTGGGCGAACATCCCCAGGGCAAAAGAAAACAAAGCGACTATTTATGTAAGGATCACCGTTAATGGCAAACGGGCCTCCATCAGCCTGAACCGCAAGATCGATCTCGCCATTTGGGACCCCCATAAGAACCGGGCCCTTGGGAACAGCCAAAAGGCCAGGATGCTCAACAGTTATCTGGATGAGACCTATAACCACATCTTCCAATGCTACCGAGACCTGAAAATGGATGGTAAACTCATCACCGCAAAGAGTGTCAAGGCAAGGTACCTGGGAGAGGATGATAAGAGCCGTACCCTATCCGATATTGTCGCTTACCACGGTGAGGATATGGTTGACCAGCTTAAATGGGGTACCCAGAAGAATTATTTTACCACGCAAAAGTACCTTACCAAGTTTTTAAAGGCCCGGTACAAGACTACAGATATGTACCTCAAGGAACTGGACTATGACTTCATCATCAAGTTTGAAAGGTTCCTCCGGAACCATAAGCCGACGGACCACCAAAAGCCCATGGGGAACAATACGGTGATGAAGCACATCGAGCGCTTCAGGAAATTGATCGGGCTGGCCATCAAGCTGGGTTGGCTCGACCGGGACCCCTTTGCTTATTTTAAGCCCAAATTCATCAAAAAGGAAAGGGACTTTTTGAACAGGGAAGAACTTGCCGAAATTGAGAAGAGGGAATTTGACATGCCGAGGTTACAACAGGTAAAGGATTTGTTCGTGTTCAGTTGCTACACCAGTTTGAGTTATATCGACGTGATCAATCTGAGCAAGGGCAACATCCATTTGGGAATAGATGGAGAGCAATGGATCGTCTATCAGAGGGAAAAGACGGCCAAGCCCATCCGTATTCCCATATTGCCCGTGGCCCTTGAGATCATTGAAAACTATAAGGACCACCCCAAGTCCAGGGCAAACGGAACGTTGTTCCCCAAAATATCGAACCAAAAACTCAACTCCTATTTAAAGGAGATTGCGGACCTGTGCGGTATCACCAAGAAGCTCACCTTCCATGTGGCCCGGCATACCTTTGCCACCACGGTAACCCTTTCCAACGGGGTTCCTATTGAGACGGTTTCCAAGCTTTTGGGGCACAGTAAGATTGCCACGACCCAAATTTATGCCCGGGTGATCGAGCGTAAGGTCAGTGAGGATATGCAAAAGCTGAAAAGTCAGTTTCTGGCCAACCTTACCAACGAAACTGACAAGAGTGTTGGAGCTGTATGAATTGAAGGGTTCATGCCAAATCCCAAAATTCAAGTAAGATTGGTAGATACAAATTGTGATAAGTTACAGAGCGGGTGAGCGTTGGAATGGAAGAGGGTTTGGATTATTCTTTATCTATAACGATGATTCAGTTGTTGATTTTTCTGGATTATTTTTAATAAAATGTTGGTAAAACCCATCATTAAGTTAATATATTGTGCTTAACGTATGGATATACCAACAATATAAATTTTGGTTTCGAAAATATTTTGTATTTTTGTTGGGAAAAACCAACGTAAATTCATTTAAATACGTATAATGATGGGAAATACTAGCATAAATTACACTCAAATGTCTGATGGAGCCATTGTGGCGCACATAGGGCGTTTTATTAAACATACACGAACAACACAAAACAAAACCCAGGAGCAATTGGCAAAAGCAGCTGGATTGAACCGTTGGACCATGAGCCAGATCGAAAATGGGGAGTCCATCAACCTTTCCAGTTTAATACAGATACTAAGAGCGCTGGATTGTCTGTATATCTTGGACGGGTTTGATTACTCAGAAGAAATAAGTCCGTTGGAATATGCCAAACTTAAAAAGCGACAGATCAAGGAACGGGTAAGGAACAAGACTTCCGATAAAAGTGATAAAAATGATCAAAATGATTTGGGATGGTAGATGCAGCTGAAGTAAAAATATGGGGTGAATTGGCCGGTGCAGTTCGTTGGG
>NZ_FPJE01000007.1 GCF_900119185.1 Sinomicrobium oceani
GAAAAATTATATGAAGAACGATATGCCATTGAGAGAACAAACGCATGGATGGATAGCTATCGATCTCTGCTCAACAGGTTCGATACTACCACAACAAGCTGGAAGGGATTTAATTATCTCGCTTTTATAGCTATTGCACTAAAAAAATTCTATAAACCTAAAAAGTTCAGATGACCTCTAAATTTAATCTGTAGTCATGACCGATTCGCGAATCAGAAATCTAAAGACCGATATACTGTCGGACAACTGGTACACCTTGGAAAAAGCGACTTTCGAATATCTTGGCAGCGATGGAAAATGGCAGCGGCAGCAAAGAGAAGTGTACGATCGCGGTAATGGTGCTGTGATATTACTTTTCAACAGGGAAAAACAGACTATCCTGCTGATTCGGCAATTCCGTATCCCCACCTATATGAATGGCAATTCCGATGGCATGCTTATCGAGGCGTGTGCCGGTCTGCTCGATGAAGACAAACCGGAAGCCTGTATCAAGAGGGAAGTCGAAGAGGAAACCGGATATAAAATAGATAAAGTATGCAAGGTTTTTGAAGCTTATATGTCACCAGGAGCCGTAACCGAAATCATCCATTTTTTCACCGGAGAATATACCGCCGATATGAAAGTCGGCAATGGTGGCGGGCTTGCCAGTGAACACGAAGACATCGAGGTCCTCGAAATTTCTTTTGACGAAGCCCTGCTTATGATTGCCGATGGAAGAATAAAGGATGCAAAAACCATAATGCTTCTCTTATATGCTCAAACACAAGATCTGCTTAATGACCAGGTACTATGAAGCTGAAAGAAATACATATATGCACGGATCAGCCCGAAGAAACCACGTTTTTTTACCGGGAAATACTTGGATTGCCCGTAAAAACGTATCGTGATTCCCTGCATATACAGGCAGGAGATACCTTGCTCGCATTTCACCTTACGAAAAACACGGAACCGGTCTACCATATCGCTTTTGATATCCCCAACAATAAGCTCGAAGAAGCACATTCCTTACTCAAAGGACAATTGGGCATCCTGTTTATCTCGGAGGAGAATACCGACACTATAGCCGATTTTTCACGTTGGAATGCCAGGTCTTTCTATTTTCGGGACAACAACGGAAATATCCTGGAATACATTACCCGTTATGACCGCGGGAAAACCTCGGAAGAAACGTTTGGTGGAAAATCTATTCTTAATATCAGCGAGATCGGTCTGGTAAGCGACGATGTTCCTCAACTGGCTGAAAAACTCCGGAGCACTTATGATGTCCCGATATACGAAAAACAACCACCCCATGAACACTTTACAGCCATGGGAGATGACGAAGGCCTTTTTATCCTGGCTGCTACAGGCCGGGACTGGTATCCGACAAAACAAAAATCCAATAATTTTCCTCTAAAGGTCGTATTCACCGTAGACGGCACCGAGCATACCATAAACAGGGGCAAAATACGATAGATCCACACCTAAAAAAAGAGGCTACCTAAACAGCCTCTTTTTTATTCGGGTAGGTATCCGAGAACAATCTCAAATACGCAAATCTCGGGGGGAGATGAAAAAACTTTTCAGACGCCCTCTCGGTTTTACGATCAGCGCTCCAAAAGCCGGGCCTTTGTATTTTTCATCCGTTACAGAAAATCATCTACGGTCTTATAGGCTTCGATAACAGCAAGTTCTCCTTCGCCGTTAGGCCGGGAGTTTCCGTGTTCCATACCCACTACACCCTGAAAGCCTTTATCGTAAATATATTTAAAGACATTTTTATAGTTGATTTCTCCTGTGGTAGGTTCATTCCTTCCGGGATTGTCCCCTACCTGGAAATAAGCAATCTCATCCCAGCTTGCTTCAATATTGGGTATAAGGTTGCCTTCTGTGATCTGTTGGTGGTAGATATCGTACAATATCTTACAGGACGGCGAATTTACAGCTTTACATATTTCAAAAGCCTGTGCGGACTTCTCGAGGAATAATCCCGGGTGATTCATATAATTCAGGGGTTCCAGCACCATGACAATACCATGAGGTTCCAGGATACCCGCAGCCTGCTTCAGAGATTCAACCACATGGGCGGTCTGATACCCGGGTTCCTTTCGAAAATCCTTATATCCCGGTACTACGGTCACCCATTTGGCATTGACCCGTTTAGCCACATCTACAGACTTCTTTATGTCTGCAAGGAACTCTTCTCTCTTACCCTGGTCACCACTGGTGAGGTTGGGTTCTGTCCAGTAGATTTTATGAGCTACGAAGACCCCCATTTCCATGCCGAGGTCTTGCATGGTTTTTGCAATGGCTTCCTGTACGTTTACAGGACGTCCGCTCATGCCGTTATCTTCGAAAGCAGTAAAGCCCTGATCGGCCATGTATTCCAGCTGCGATATAATATCTCCTCCGGCATTGTGTTTAAACATTCCGTCATGGGGGGCATACTTCAAATTGAATTTATGTTTCCCCGAATTCTTCTTTATCCTGTTCTCTTCGGTAAAACCAAGAGCTCCGGCAGTAGTTACCGAAGCCCCGAGTGTTGCCATTATAGAATTTTGTACAAATGTTCTGCGTTTCACGATAGGTTGGTTTAGTACGCTGTATGTATTTTCTTTTGAGAAATTCAAAAGGAAAACAAGAGCCTTTGATTTAACCGTTACAAAGACCAGAGTTTTCCACCGGTGGCTTCTTCCAGCGAGATACATCCCTGTTGTTTTCCGGGGATCGGATCGTAAGCGAGAACCTCTTCTCCGATGTATTCACTGATTTTGAATCCGTATATGGTTTTTCCGCGAACGTCTTTGACAAAACCAAAAACCAGGGCATCCTGGTTCTCCGGGGCGGCACCATCGTCCGAACCTTTATAGGCCCTCAATTTCCTGTCCAGGTCTCTGCGTTGATCTTCACCGAGACTCAGGGCATCAGCTATAATTTTTTCCACATCTTTATCTTTTACTCCGGGAAGGTCTTTAGGATCTTCCACACCGAGTTTGGCCGTAAAAGCACGCATCCCGTCTTTTGCCAGTTTCTGGTCTTCCGGGCTGTACACTTCCTTGATGTATTTATCGATAAACTGTGGGACATTGAGTTCGGCAGCACCCGGCAAATCATCCGTTTTCGGAAGAATAACATCCACCATTTTAGACAACACGCTACCTTCTTCCTGAGTAAAGAATTCCGGGGTCCAGGTTACTTTCGGATCACTGGTACAACTCTGGAGTATACTCATGAGCGTCGGAGTCGCCGCGACGAACCCAAGGGATAATCCTATATTTTTTATTACTTCTCTTCTTTGCATGGCATTGGTATTATATATTCATTTTTTTAAGCTCATTAACCGCATGTTCCGCTGCCCTGGCCGTAAGTGCCATATAGGTCAGAGACGGGTTAACACAACTCGCCGAAGTCATTGCGGCACCATCGGTAACATATACGTTAGGCACATCATGTATCTGGTTGTTTCCGTTAAGTACGGAAGTCTTCCGATCTCTTCCCATACGCGCGGTTCCCATTTCGTGGATCCCCAGCCCGGGAGCTCCCGGATTGTCATAAGAACTTATATTCTTAAAACCGGCAGACTCGAGCATTTCCATAGCCTGCTGTTTCATATCTTTACGCATGTTAAACTCATTCTCCCTGAATTTGGCATCGAAAGTTACCGTAGGAAGTCCCCATTTGTCTTTCTTGTCGTAATCCAGCGTCATTTTGTTATCGTGATGTGGCAGCATTTCACCGAAAGCCGTCATTCCTATACTCCATTCTCCCGGCTTCAGGATGGCTTCTTTCAGTTCTTTTCCGTAGGTAAGCTCTTTTACCGAAGACGCCCAGTCTCCTCTTCCGCCACCTCCCTGGTAACCGTATCCGCGAACGAAATCTTTTTTGTCGGTATCTCCTCCGAGATTACGGAACCGTGGAATATAAAATCCGTTTGGCCTTCTTCCTTTGAAATACTTGTCTTCGTATCCCTCTACCTTGGCAGATGCTCCTACCTGAAAATGGTGGTCCATCAGATTGTGCCCGAGTTCTCCGGAATCGTTACCCATACCTTCGGGGAAACGCTCCGACTTGGATTGCATCAGAATAGAAGTAGAACCTATAGCCGAAGCACAGACAAAGATAACCTTAGCTTTGTATTCGTATGTTTCATTACTCTCGGCATCAATAACACGTACTCCCGTAGCACGCTTCTTATCCTTATCATACATAATTTCATGTACAATAGAATATGGCCTCAATGTCATATTCCCGGTACGCTCCGCAGCAGGTAGTGTAGAAGAATTACTGCTGAAATACCCGCCAAACGGACATCCGCGCATACATCTGTTACGGAACTGGCAGTGGCTTCTTCCGTCAAACTGTCCGCCTGTAAGGTGCGCTACCCGGCCAATGGTTAATAACCTGCCATCTTTAAACTTGTTGGACATGGCTTTTTTAAGGTCCTCTTCCACACAGTAAAGTTCCATCGGCGGCAAAAACTGTCCGTCAGGCAATTGCGGAAGTCCGAGTTTTTCACCACTTACACCGATATGTTTTTCTACATAATCATACCAGGGTGCAATATCTTTATACCGTATAGGCCAGTCTACGGCTATACCTTCCTTTAAGTTTGCTTCAAAATCGATATCACTATGCCGATAGCTCTGTCTTCCCCACATGATAGAACGCCCGCCTACGTGATACCCACGCATCCAATCAAAACGCTCTACTTCATTATAAGGATGCTCCAGATCATTTACAAAGAAATGCTTACAGTCCTGCCTTACGGTATATCCGGTTCTGGCTTGCTTGGCCTGCTTACGGAGGTCTTCCTGTGTCGGGGCTCCCCCGTTTTCCATATCCCAGGGGTCCAGGTGCATTGTCGGATAGTCTTCGATGTGTCTGACCATTCGACCACGTTCCAGAACCAACGTCTTTAACCCCTTTTCACACAATTCTTTAGCAGCCCATCCGCCACTCACACCGGTGCCTATAACAATAGCATCGTACTCCTCCTGCGGAGGGTTGTAATACATAGTGCCCATTATTTTGTATTTATTTTTATATTAGAGTAAGCTTCAAATATATAAATTTTATATATTTTTCGATAATTTTTTTGTAAGATAAACACATATTACTTTTAAAACTTATTATTTTAGCAATTCTGAAATTTAATACCCTTTACGATGAACAGACGAAATTTTATCGGAAATTCCGGAAAAGCAGGCCTCGCTTTATCGCTGTTAGGACTATATGCCTGTAAGGATCCTAAAAAAGACAGAAATACATCGGCGACTTTACCGGAAGAAACCGTTGTGGAAACAGCAAGTCTCCCGTTTTTCAAATTATCTCTGGCCCAGTGGTCTATACACCGGATGATCATCGAACAAGGTTTTAACCCTTTGAATTTTGCAGAAAAAGCAAGTGCGTGGGGATTTGAAGGTCTTGAATATGTCAGCCAACTCTATACCGGTGAGCTGAAAAAAAACTCCTCTTCCGCCATGGCCATGGATAATCTGGTCCGTGAACTCCAACAACGCAGCGCTGATCACAACATGAAAAATCTTATTATTATGGTAGATGCAGAAGGCGATCTGGCCATTAAGAGCAATAAGGAACGAAATAAGGCTGTAGAGAATCATCACAAGTGGGTAGATGCCGCAGCCGCATTAGGATGCCATTCCATTCGCGTTAATCTGTTCGGGGAAAAACAACCGGATGCCTGGAAAAAATATGCTGCCGAGGGCCTTTCTGCCCTTTCCGAATACGCTGCAAAATCGAATATCAACATCCTGGTGGAAAATCACGGACACTTTTCTTCGGACGCCGTTTTGCTAACGGATGTCATGAAAGCAGTGAATATGAAAAATTGCGGAACACTCCCTGACTTCGGCAACTTCTGTCTGAAAAGGGAAGACGACAAACTCTGGGGTGCTCCCTGTGTGGAAGAGTACGACAAATATAAAGGAGTCAAAGAACTCATGCCGTATGCCAGGTCGGTAAGTGCCAAATCGTACGATTTTGATGAGGCGGGCAACGAGACTACCATAGACTATGTAAAAATGTTACAGATTGTCAAAAATGCCGGATACACCGGATATATCGGTGTGGAATACGAAGGAGACCGACTCAGTGAAGAAGAAGGTATCAAAGCCACAAAGGCCCTGTTGATAAATGCAGCGAAAAAAGTTTCATAACCCGAAAAAAACAAATATATTTCTCACCTGTCAATCCCTAAAAATCCAATAATTTCTTATGAATAAAAAAATCCAGTTCCAGCTCTCTCTGATGATGTTCCTCGAATTTTTCATCTGGGGAGGATGGTTTGTTTCCCTTGGTACTTTCCTCGGGCACAACCTTGATGCCTCTGCCGGGCAATCGGCCCAGGCCTTCTCCACACAGTCATGGGGAGCCATTATCGCTCCTTTTATTATAGGTCTTATCGCAGACCGGTATTTTAATGCCGAACGCATCCTGGGGATCCTTCATCTTGTAGGTGCGGTACTGATGTACCAAATGGCGGGCACAACAGATTTTACAGCTTTTTACCCGTATGTACTCGGCTATATGATCCTGTACATGCCTACCCTGGCCCTGGTAAACTCCGTAGCCTTTAACCAAATGAAAGACCCCGCCAAAGAGTTTTCCTTTGTCCGCGTTTTCGGCACCATAGGATGGATCATTGCCGGAGTACTCATAAGCCGTATCTTCCATTGGGATTCTCCGGAAGGCGTAGAAAACGGTATGCTTAAGAACACCTTTTTAATGACTGCAGTAGCTTCCGGAATACTGGGTATCTTCAGTTTTACACTACCAAAAACACCCCCTAAAGTGGCCAAGGGAGAAAAAGTAACCTTGTCTGATGTACTGGGACTCGAAGCGCTGAAATTACTGAAAGACAAAAATTTCCTGATGTTTTTCATCTCCTCGGTACTCATATGTATACCACTGGCATTCTACTACCAGAATACACACCCGTTCCTCACCGAAGTAGGGTTACAGAACCCTACGGAAAAGATGGCTTTCGGGCAGGCTTCCGAAGTTCTGTTTATGCTTTTACTGCCGTTCTTTTTTAAGAGATTCGGCTTTAAAAAGACTATCCTGGCCGGAATGCTGGCATGGACAGTACGTTACCTCCTGTTCGCTTATGGCGACTCCGGCGAAACTGCCTTTATGCTTATCATAGGTATAGCCTTGCATGGGCTTTGTTATGACTTTTTCTTCGTTTCGGGGCAGATCTATACCGATACCAAAGCCGGTGCCAAGTACAAAAGTGCGGCACAAGGGCTTATTACTCTGGCCACCTATGGAGTAGGAATGCTTATCGGCTTCTGGGTAGCAGGAGAAATAACAGACAAATACCTTCAGGCAGACGGTTCTCACAGCTGGGAGAACATATGGGTTTTCCCTGCAGTTTTCGCCCTGGGTGTAATGATATTCTTCATCATTCTCTTTAAGAATGAAAAAGTAGAATATAAAAACGCATAATGCCCTATAGGCAATAGCCCTGAAGATAAAGATATCTTCATCGGACGTGCAGTACTAACAAACGAAAATCCCGGGTTACCGGGGTTTTCGTTACGTTTTTAACCCTTTCAATTCAAAATCAGTATTACAACAAATAACACACTACTTAAAAATGAGCACTAAAATAAGATTAGGTATTCTCGGAGGCGGTGGCGATTCGTTAATCGGTGTATTACACCGCGTTGCTTCTTCCATGTATGATAGTTATCAATTGGTAGGCGGTGTATTCAACCCCGATCTGGAACAAAACACAGGTTTTGCCGAAAAAATAGGCATTCCTACCGACAGGGTGTACAAGGATTTCGATACGCTTATCGCGGAAGAACTCAAACTCCCGGAAACGGAAAGAATGCAGGTGGTATCCATACTTACGCCCAATTTTCTTCACTTCCCCATGGCCAAAAAACTGTTGGAAAACGGTTTTAACGTCATCTGCGAAAAACCGATGACTACTACGTATGAAGAAGCCGGGATCCTCCGGGATACCCTGGATAAATCAAAAACCATATTTGCTGTAACATATACGTACACGGGGTATCCCATGATACGCCAGATGAAAGAAATGATTGCCTCCGGAGCTATCGGAACCGTGCAAAAAATTGATGTACAGTATTACCAGGGATGGATTAACCCTATTATCCACGACAAGGCCAAACGGTCGACTACCTGGAGACTCGACCCGGAAAAATCGGGGATCAGCTGCTGTATAGGTGATATAGGTACCCACGCATTTGACATGATCGAATATGTAACCGGAATGGAAGTAAAAGAAATCCTGGCCGACCTCAACTATGTGTACAGCGATAACAAAATGGATGTCGACGGTACCGTATTACTGCGCTTTTCCGAATTTGTGAAAGGCCTGATCCGTACCAGCCAGATCGCTACCGGAGAAGAAAACAACTTCACTGTAAGTATATACGGCAATAAAGGAGGACTTAAATGGGAACAGGAAAACCCGAATTACCTGTACCATCTTACCGAAGATGAACCCCTCAAAGTATTGAAACCCGGACATGCCTATAACAGTGCTTTATCGCTCGACGGCAGTAAACTGCCTCCCGGACATCCCGAAGGAATATTCGACTCTATGGGCAATATATACAAAGGTGTAGCAAAGGCTATCCGCAAGGAAAAATACCATCCCGGAGAGTTCCCTACCATAAATGACGGCGTCCGGGGGATGAACTTTATCGAAAAAGTAGTAGAGTCTCATAAGCAGGGGAATACCTGGATAAAAGTGTAAATATTACAACGATCAAAGCTGTAAAGGGAAATAACAACATCCCCTTCCGGTCTCCGGCAGGAACCCGGAGGAGAAAACAAGCGTTAAAAGCCATGCGTTTTCCACATATATTTTGTACTTTTTAGGCATCCCGGAAAATTTTGGCGGGATACAAAAAGCGTAAAAAATATTGACTAACGAGTGGTTAACAATAAACAGTAAAAAATGAGAAAACTCAGAATGGGTATGGTTGGTGGCGGTACCGGGTCTTTTATGGGCGGTGTACATCGCAAAGCATCAGCTATGGACGGTATGATAGAACTGGTGTGCGGTGCTTTCAGCAGCACGCTCGAAAAATCCAGAGAAACCGGAAAATCGCTCTATCTCCCCGAAGACAGGTGTTATGGTAGTTTTGAAGAAATGATACGAAGTGAAAAACAATTACCCGAAGGGGAACGTATGGACTTTGTTACCATTGTAACGCCCAATCATCTGCATTTCGAACCTGCAAAGATAGCCCTGGAAAACGGTTTTCATGTCGTTTGCGACAAGCCTATGACACTGACTGTAGAAGAAGCCGAAACGCTTGAAAAACTGGTTAAAGAAACCGGGCTGTTATTTGCCCTTACACACAATTACACCGGGAATGCCATGGTAAAGCAAGCCCGGAAAATGGTGGAAAACGGTGAGCTTGGCGACATCCGGAAAATTCATGTACAGTATCTCCAGGGATGGATGGCCGCAGAGCTCAGCGAACAGGCTGCTATAAAACCCTGGAGAGCCGACCCTTCAAAATCGGGCGTAGGAGGTTCTCTTGCTGATATAGGCACGCATGCCGATAATCTGGTTTCCTATATCACGGGCACCCGCATCACCGAAATAGCTGCCGACCTTGGCAGAATAGGAGAAGGCAGGGTACTGGACAATGACGGGAACATCCTGTTTCGTATGCAGAACGGAGCCAAGGGTACCATGTCCATCTCCCAGATTGCCGTAGGAGAAGAGAACGACCTGTCCATACGGGTTTACGGCAGTAAAGGCAGTGTGCAATGGAATCAGGAAGACTCGACCCGGCTCTACGTAAAATGGGTGGATAAACCCGAGCAAACGCTCACTCCCGACGGCAATGCGATATATGACGATGTCAGGGCGGTTTCCCGTATTCCCAAGGGGCATCCCGAAGGATATCTCGAAGCCTTTGCCACGATCTATCGCAGTTTCGCAGAACACCTGATGAGTGTCCTGGATGGGCATCCTGTCCGTCAGCCCGACTACCCGTCTGTCCACGACGGCGTACAGGGTGTTCGCTTTATTCATGCCGCCGTGAAAAGCGATGCGGAAAATTCGGCATGGGTCAACCTGTAAAAACGGACTCAAAACTGTAAATCTTAAGTTTAACAAATAACGTCTTAATAATGAAAACGATCAAAGGCCCCGCCGTATTTCTGGCACAATTTGTAGACAATAAAGCGCCTTTCAACACCCTGGACGGCATGTGCAAATGGGCCGCCGGACTGGGATACAAAGGTATTCAGATACCCACACCGGAAACATTCCTTATCGACCTGGACAAAGCAGGAAGTGCAGACGAATCGGAAGGACAGGATTATTGTGACGAACTCAAAGCCAAAGTTGGTTCTTACGGACTCGAGATCACAGAACTCTCTACCCACCTCCAGGGACAATTGGTAGCCGTTCATCCCGCCTACGACGTCATGTTCGATAATTTTGCCCCCGATAAATACAAGAACAATCCCAAAGCCCGTACCGAATGGGCCGTAGACCAGGTGAAAAAAGCTGCGATTGCCAGTCGAAGGCTCGGGCTGAAGGCACATGCCACTTTCTCCGGGTCACTGCTTTGGCATACAGCCCACCCGTGGCCGCAACGTCCGCCCGGATTAGTGGAGATGGGATTTGAAGAACTCGCAAAACGCTGGAAACCCATTCTCGATGTTTACGATGAAAATGATGTGGATGTATGTTACGAGATCCACCCCGGGGAAGACCTTCATGACGGAGATACTTTCGAGAGGTTTCTCAAAGCGACAAACAACCATAAAAGGGTAAATATCCTGTACGACCCCAGTCACTTCGTTCTTCAGCAGCTCGATTATATCACTTACATCGATCACTATCATGAATTTATCAAAGCATTTCACGTCAAAGATTCCGAATTCAATCCTACCGGAAAAAAAGGAGCTTTCGGCGGATTCAACGACTGGAGAGATCGTGCCGGAAGATACCGGTCTCTCGGTGATGGCCAGGTAGACTTTAAAACCATTTTCTCCAAACTTACACAATACGGATGCGATGTCTGGGCTGTTATGGAATGGGAGTGCTGTATAAAATCGCCCGAACAGGGGGCCCGAGAAGGAGCTCCTTTTATACAGAGCCATATCATCGAGGCTACGGAAAAGGCTTTTGACGATTTTGCCGGAGCCGAAATAAACGATGACAAACTAAAAAAAATACTGGGATTGAAATAATAGTCTCCCGGATAAAAAAACTAATAAACACAAACAGATGAAAACAATAAGTTATTTTGCTCTTGCACTCACCCTTATGGCCGGATGCAAAGAGGCAGGCAAAAAAAACACACAGGACGCGGCTTCAAAGGAAGAGAAAACCGTAACAGCCAAAGACGAAAACACAAATAAAAGCGAATGGGTTTCTCTTTTCGACGGTAAGACCTTTGCCGGGTGGCACGGATACAATTCGGACAAGATATCCCCGGAATGGAGTGTTCAGGACGGGGCCATGGTGCTCACCCCGGACAACACCAATAAGACCGGAGGTAAAAACCTCGTCACCGATAAGGATTATACCGATTTTGAACTCTCCCTGGAATGGAAGATTTCCGAAGGCGGTAACAGTGGTGTTTTCTGGGGTGTCAAAGAAGATCCCGAACTCCATGAGCCCTACCAGACCGGACCGGAGATCCAGGTACTCGACAATGAAAGACATCCGGATGCCAAAGCCGGAAAAACACACCAGTCCGGAGCACTTTATGACATGGTCCCCCCTTCCGAGGACGTCGCCAAACCTGCCGGAGAATGGAATACCATGGTCCTGAAAATAGACCACCGTTCCAATGAGGGAAAAGTATGGCTCAACGGTGTGGAGATCGTAAAATTCCCCGTACAGGGAGAAGCCTGGAAAGAAATGGTGAAAAAATCCAAATTTGACGGATGGAAAGGTTTCGGTATTTATGAAACCGGAAAAATCGGGCTGCAGCATCACGGTAACCAGGTCTGGTTTCGCAACATCAAGATCAAAGAACTTTAATCCCTGATGCAGAAAAGATGAAAAAGACACATTTTTTTATGACCATTTGTCTCTTCAGCGCCCTGTACACACAGGCACAGGACAATCACAAAGGAGAAAAAGAACCAACAAAACCTGAGGAAACGGAATTTTATGAGCCCGTTCCGCCTACAGTTACCCCTGCCACAAAAGACAAGGCACCAAGTGATGCGACCGTCCTGTTTGATGGTAAAAATCTCGATGCGTGGGTAAGTACAAAAAGCGGATCCAAAGCTTCATGGACTTTAAACCGCGACGGGAGTATGTCTGTCAAGCCTGGTGCAGGAGACATCCAGACCAAAAAAAGTTTTGGCGACGTTCAGCTACATATAGAGTGGAGATCTCCCGAAAAAATAGAGGGAGACGGACAAAACCGGGGAAACAGCGGTATCTTCCTCCAGGATCGTTACGAGATCCAGGTACTGGACAACAACGATAACGACACCTATGTTAACGGACAGGTAGGGGCGGTATACAAGCAATTTGTTCCCCTGGCCAAAGCTTCCGTAAAAACCGGGGACTGGAATACCTATGATATCATTTATCATGCTCCGGAATTTGACGAAGCCGGTAATAAGACCAAACCTGCCACCGTTACCGTATTACACAATGGTATCCTTGTACAGGATCACGTCCTGATAAAAGGTACGACCGAATACATCGGATGGCCCAAAAACGATCCGCATGGCGAAGGCCCTATCCGCTTACAGGATCACGGTAGCGCCGTAAGTTACAGGAATATCTGGATACGGGAACTCTAAAAGCCACCATACCATACAAAAATACAATGGCCGGAAAAAAATCCCGGCCATTGTATTTTTAGTACTTACACTTCTTCAATGCTGATGTCCATCTTCCGACGGCGGCTCCATAATCAGGGTTAATGTTGTTTCAAAAGTCAGTCCCGTAGAGACGTTGGCCTGTACCCATATCTTATAACACCTTTGTTGCAGCACGTGATTATGAGCTACTTTTACCGCGCCGCTTTCCTTGTCGATACTTATAATCCCATTCTCATTTACGAAAACCTCCCCATCCTTTTCTACACTTAAAATTTCAAAATCATTTTTATATTTTTCAGGGTAAAACACAGGGGGATTACTTTCAAAAGTATTGTAAAGCGCTATGTATAACTGATCGCGTTTTACCGACAAATCATATTCGGAATAGTATGCCCCGTAAAAGAATTTCATAGCCGGTAAAAGAGCTACGCGGAATTGCCTCGATGCTACAGTAAACCCGTCTTTTTTTAACGAAGGTATCAGGAGTGAGACCCCGAAAGAGCACGCATACATAATTTGCGGTAATTTAAATTCATTTTTTTGTTTTACAGAAAGCATACTGTTGAAAACACTATAAACGCAACAAATATGCATTTATAATATTCAGAGCAGTTGTTCTATCTTCCTTGAAAAATTCCGTCCACCTCTGTACCTCAATATTGATCTATATTTCAAACATTTTTCTAAACTTTTTGATTTTACTTACCTTTGTGCAACTTTTCTTTAAACAAACCGGATGATAAAATCTATGACAGGTTTCGGAAAGTCTGTAATTCAGCTTTCCACCAAAAAAATAACCGTAGAGCTCAAATCGCTCAACAGCAAAAACCTGGATGTCAATGCCAGGATACCTTCCCTTTACCGGGAAAAAGAACTGCAAATGCGCAATACTATTGCCAATGAGCTGGTTCGCGGTAAGATAGACTTCAGCCTTTATGTAGAGATCACCGGCGAAGAAACCACCTCACAGGTTAATCCCGTTGTGGTTAAAGAATATATCAGACAACTCCGCAATATCGTTGACGGCGATGAAATCGAGCTGTTAAAAATGGCCGTCAGGATGCCTGATGCCCTCAAAACAGAGCGCAGCGATATCGACGAGACCGAATTTGAAGCCATAAACCAGGCTCTCCGCGAGGCCCTCGTGGAAATCGACACATTCCGTACGGAAGAGGGAAAAGCGCTGGAAAATGACTTTCTGTTACGTATCCGTAATATCTCCTCTCTTCTCGACCAGGTCAAAGAACTCGATCCGGAGCGGATGGAGCAGGTGCGGGAACGTCTCCAGAAAGCCGTGAGTGATGTCCGTGAAAACGTAGACGAAAACCGCTTTGAGCAGGAGCTCATCTATTATCTGGAGAAGTTCGATATCACCGAAGAGAAAGTCCGCCTTTCCAACCACCTGGAATACTTTATGACTACGTTACAATCTGACGATTCAAACGGGAGAAAATTAGGTTTTATAGGCCAGGAAATCGGACGCGAAATCAATACCATCGGCTCCAAAGCCAATTATGCTCCCATGCAAAAGCTCGTGGTACAGATGAAAGACGAACTCGAGAAAATCAAAGAACAGGTTCTTAACGTACTGTAAAGCTAAGCGTACTAAAACCGGATATAATATGGCAAACAACGACTCCATTAAAGGTAAACTCATTGTCTTTTCTGCTCCTTCCGGGAGTGGCAAAACCACTATAGTACGCCACCTGCTGGGGATTGAAAAACTAAATCTCGATTTTTCCATCTCTGCGACTTCCCGGGCTCCCAGGGGCAATGAAGTAGACGGAAAAGATTATTACTTCCTGAGTCTTCACGACTTTAAAAACCATATCAAAAACGGAGATTTCCTGGAATGGGAAGAAGTTTACCGCGACAATTTTTACGGTACCCTGAAGAGCGAGGTAGAGCGCATATGGGCCAAAGGCAAGCATGTCATCTTTGATATCGATGTTGCCGGCGGGCTTCGGATCAAGAAAAAATTCCCGGAGCAGACCCTTGCTGTTTTTGTAAAACCACCCAGTGTCGATGAGCTGAAAATAAGGTTGAAAAAACGAAAAACCGAACCGGAAGACAAGATCAATATGCGAATTGCCAAGGCTTCCGTAGAACTGGCTACCGCGCCACAGTTTGATAAAATCATTAAAAATTACGATCTTGATACTGCGCTGGAAGAAGCGGAAAAACTCGTAGACGAATTTGTGAACAAGCAGTAAGCACAATACGGATCATCACTTTGGAAATACACAAAAAAACCGGACTTTATTTCGGGACCTTCAACCCCGTTCATATCGGGCATATCATTATTGCCAATCATTTTGCCGAGCACAGCGATCTCGATGAAATATGGCTGGTGGTCACTCCACACAATCCGTTCAAGAAAAAAAACACGCTCCTCCCCGATCATCATCGCCTGGAGATGGTTTTCCGTGCTACGGAAGAACTCGAAAAAATAAAACCGTCCGATATTGAGTTCAAACTGCCACAGCCCAACTATACCGTCAATACACTTGCTCATTTACAGGAAAAGTATCCCGGACGAGAATTCTGTCTTATCATGGGAGAAGACAACCTTAAGGGCCTGCACAAATGGAAAAACTATGAAGTGATTCTACAACAGCATGCGGTCTATGTCTATCCGAGGATAAGCCCAACTCCTGATCCTTCCCCATTACAGGATCATCCTCGTGTTCATAAGGTTGAGGCCCCTGTAATCGAAATTTCTTCGACGGCCATACGCCAGGATATCAAAGTCGGGAAAAATGTCACCCCCCTGCTCCATCCCCGCGTGTGGGAATACATCGATCAGATGAACTTTTACCGGCAGGGATAAACCCGGTTATGATCTAATCGAGTTTCTCAGAAAGCTTCCTGAATACCTTTTTAGGGTCTTTAGCTTCATAAAGCACATTGTACACCGCATCCATAATCGGTGTCTTTATCTTTTTATCGTGTTTCTCATTGATGATATGGGCACTTTTTGCCGCATAATATCCTTCGGCTACCATACTCATCTCCATCATTGCCGATTTTACCGTATATCCTTTTCCGATCATGTTACCGAACATTCTGTTCCGGGAAAACACCGAGTATCCGGTAACCAGGAGATCGCCCAGGTAAGCCGAATTATTTATATTACGCTTCATCCGGTGTACACGTTTTATAAAACGCCGCATTTCGCGAATGGCATTGCTCATAAGCACACTCTGAAAATTATCTCCATATCCCAGGCCATGCGCAATCCCTGCTGCGATAGCATATATATTTTTTAAAACGGCCGCGTACTCCGTACCGATGATGTCGTCGGAAATCTTGGTTTTGATATAATCCCCGGCCAGGCTTTTGGCCAGTATTTTGGCTTTTTTGGGATCTGCACATGCAATCGTAAGATAGGACAACCGTTCGAGGGCCACTTCTTCGGCATGACAGGGCCCGGTAATAACCCCGATATTTTCGAGCGGCATCCCGTATTCTTTATGAAAATGCTCCCCTACGATAAGCCCGGTTTCCGGTACGATCCCCTTAATGGCCGAGAAGATGATCTTGTCTTTGAGAGAAACCGTCAGTTTTTCCAGTTCCGAATGCAAAAAAGCAGACGGCACGGCAAAAATTATGATATCTGCATATAGCACGGCTTCATTGATGTCATTGGTAAGGCGCAATTGTTCCGGTTTGAATTCTACCGCACTGAGATAATTAGGGTTATGGCCCTGGTGCAGGATATGCTCTTTCACAAAAGTATTACGCATATACCACCCGATTTCTTTCAGGTTCTCCGATAACATTTTCACAATAGCAGTAGCCCAGCTCCCTCCTCCGATAACAGCAATTTTCATAGCACTCATGAGATCAAATTTCTGTAAGTCTGACAAAATTTATATTCCGTAACCCCATTATTCCGATTATCCGCTTTCTATCCGAAGGCTCAGAACCGGAATTTCATTAACCAAAAGTAACCAAAAAACCCGGCAATTCATTATCTCTTCACTATCAAACAGTTAAATTTCTGGCATAAGAATTGGTAAAGTCTAAAGTAGCAACTTAAAAATGTACAGTATGAAAAAGATAAAATTACTTCTGGGTACGGCACTCGTTCTGTTATTAGCGAGCTCGTGTTCCGTACATGACCATGATGAAGACCAACCTGTCTCCCTCAGCGAACTGATCTCATCATACGAATTGTGGTATGTGGACATTCACAGTACCACAGGAAAAGGGAAGGTTCCTTTTCTCCAAAATGCATTTACCCTGTCCTTTCGCGGGGGAACCTTGTATGCAAACAATAATCTCGCTGGTATCGGCAGTACCGGAAACGGCTTTGGTATCGATGTAGGATATTACGATGCTTTCAACGAGGCCTTAACCATAGACCACGATGTGGACGGCACGTGGGGCTTTGAAGTCTATCAGACTGCTGATAACGAGATAGAACTATACAATCCCTACACCGACACATCCTATTTCCTGGCAGGCTACCAACGAAGCAATTTCGATTACGACAAGGTTTTCTATGACAATATCCATTACTTTCTTCAGGAATACGGTGCCTGGGCAAAAACATATACGGCTCCTCAAGGAGAACCCAACCTTTTTGACGAGGAAAATTTTCTCAGGTTTCTTCCGGACACCGGGGGAGAATTCCTATCCTCCCGAGATCGCCCCGGAACCGCTGTAAACAACATTATATGGGACTTCACAGGAGATTACGAAGTGTTTGATGTAGCCGGGGATCCTTACCTCAAAGTTTTAACATTACATTATGATTCACCGGACAATGAACGTTTTGAACTTAGCGTTATAGATGACAAAACCATCGAATGGTATCACATCGGTTCAGGGCGTATTTACCGCTTTAGCGGAAAGAATTTTATCCGATATCTGAAGGCCGAAAGCAATGCGGCACAAAAACCGGAAACGCCGGTGAGGGAACGAAAAAAGATTGAAAACAAAACAATACACATAGAAAGACAAAGCGAAAGCAGAAAAATAAAGGTTAGTTGATTTTTGGTTGGTTATTTAGTTTAGAAACCGCTCCTGGCTCATTCGGCAAGGAGCGGTTTCTTTTTTAACAGATAAGCCTGTATGTTTCGGGAAAAAAGAATAATTTCATCCTGTAAAATCCGATGTGCATTGTATCCCATATTTCGATTCATAAAGCGGCACCCTTTTAAAGTGACTATCCTTACCCTGATGTTGGTTGCCTACTCCTTCTGTTTGCCAGATCCACTCTTCAGTGATCCTTCATCCACGGTGATAGAGAGCAGGGACGGCGATTTGCTCGGTGCCAGAATAGCAAGGGACGGGCAGTGGCGATTTCCGGAAAACGACAATATCCCGGAAAAGTTCGAACAGTGTATTCTGCATTTCGAGGATGAGTTTTTTTATTACCATCCGGGTTTCAACCCGGTATCCATGGTCAAGGCTACTGTAAAAAACCTGAAAGCCGGAAGAGTCGTACGGGGAGGCAGCACACTTACCCAACAGGTTATACGCCTTTCCCGTAAAGGAAAAAAGAGAACGTATTCCGAAAAACTACTCGAGATTATTCTGGCGACCAGGCTGGAGTTGCGCCATTCCAAGAAAAAAATACTCAGCCTGTACGCTTCCCATGCACCTTACGGCAGCAATGTCGTAGGGCTCGATGTCGCCGCATGGCGTTACTTCGGGGTACAACCTCATCAGCTCTCCTGGGCCGAAAGTGCCACCCTCGCTGTTCTTCCCAATGCTCCCGCCCTTATATACCCGGGTAAAAACCAGGAAACTCTCCGAAAAAAAAGAGACCGGCTTTTACATAAGCTCTTCCGGGAAGATATTATCGACTCCACCACCTATGCTCTGGCCATAGCCGAAGCGCTGCCGCAAAAACCATTTCCGCTGCCACGGACAGCACCTCATCTTTTACAATATGCTTCCAGGCGAAACTCCGGGAAAAGAATCCGTACCACTATAGATCAGGGTATCCAGCATCGGGTAAATACTATCGTAAAACAGCATTACGAAGTACTAAAACAAAACGAAGTGTATAACGCCGCCATTCTGGTCATGGATGTGCATACCAGAGAAGTTCTCGCTTATACGGGCAACACGCCTACGGACCATCGCCATCAGAAGGACGTCGACATCATACACGCTCCGCGAAGCACGGGCAGCATCATGAAGCCCTTGCTCTATGCAGCTATGCTCGATGCCGGAGAAATGCTCCCCAAAACACTTATCCCGGATATTCCCACCCAGATTTCCGGATACAGTCCGGAAAATTTTGACCCCAGATACGACGGTGCGGTAGCAGCAGACCATGCCCTTTCCAGGTCACTTAATATTCCTTTTGTACGGATGTTACAGGAATATGGACTGGAACGTTTCAGGGATAAACTTTCCGGCTTTCACCTGAAAGACATTAACAAACCCGCAGACTATTACGGACTTACCCTTATTCTCGGAGGAGCAGAAAGTAATTTATGGGACCTATGCAAAACCTATGCCTCACTGGCATCTACCGTAAATCATTTCGGCCGGACATCCAGTGAATATTATGCAGGAGAATTTACCGAGCCTGTATGGATTGCGGGGAAAAAGGTGGATTTCGGAAAACGGTCGCGGGAAAAAAACCTCTTCGATGCCGGGAGTATTTACCTCACCTTCGAAGCCATGAAAGAATTAAATCGCCCCGAAGGTAACGAAGCCTGGCAATATTTCGATTCCTCCAGAAAAATTTCATGGAAAACAGGGACGAGTTTCGGCAACAGGGATGCCTGGGCCATCGGGGTGACGAAAGATTATGTAGTAGGGGTCTGGGCCGGAAATGCCGATGGGGAAGGAAGACCCGGGCTCACGGGAGTTACCTCGGCTGCTCCGATGCTCTTCGCCGTCTTCGACGCCTTACCCGCATCGGCTCCGTTTGCACCCCCTCTCGACGAACTGACCGAGGCCGAAGTGTGCACCCACAGCGGTCATCTTGCTACTCCGCTCTGCCCCAAAAAAACAATACGTATTCCTATGGCCGGACAACGAACCGCCCCATGCCCTTATCACCATACCGTTCACCTCGACCCGAAACGGCAATACAGGGTAAACACGTCCTGTGAAACGATAGACCATATCGTTACCGAATCCTGGTTTACACTCCCTCCTATCATGGAATATTACTATAAAAACAATCATACCTCATACAAGACACTCCCTCCTTTTCGGATAGATTGTTTTACGGAGGGGTCTCCTGTTATGGACTTTATTTATCCCGAAGCCGGGCGTACGGTAGTCTTACCCAAAAACTTCGGGGGTAACGTAAACCCGCTGGTCATAAAGATTGCCCATTCCAAACCCGGAGCTACCATCTTCTGGTATATGGACCGCAAATATCTCGGGCAAACGCGTAACTTTCACGAAATGGCAGTCACCCCGGAAGAAGGAGAGCACCTGATTACGGTAATGGATGAATTCGGGAATGAGGTTAAACGCAACATACGTATCCGAAGGTAAGCGCACAAAAAAGATCACAAATATTTAATTAACAGCGCTTAATTTTACATGCTGCACAAGGTTGTCCTGTGATTTTTATTAAATTCTCATAGCTTTTCTGGCTCCTCCCTACTACCTTTAACAATATGCTAACTCACAAATAATCAACATCATGCCTACAATCCATAACCGAAGAGAATGGCTCAGAAGAGGACTACTTTCCGCAGGGGCATTATCTTTTGCGCCTCAACTTATGTGGAGCGAAACCGTTACCCGTTCTTCAGAAGCAAAATGCAAATTTCTGTACAACAACAAGTCTTTTAACGAATATACACCTCCCCTGCTTCCCGATCCCGACAAACTGAAAGCCAGGCTCATGTGGAACGAAAACCCCTATGGTCCTTCCCCAAAGGCTGCGGAAGCCTTCAGCAAGGCAGCGATCAGGGGAAATCACTATTCCTGGAACAGCCTGAATGCCCTTATTGAAAAAATTGCGGACCGCGAAAAGGTACCACCGGAAAATGTTATGATGGGCCCCGGATCATCGGATCTGCTGGAAAAAACAGCCCTGGTCTGTTTCGGGCAGGGAGGCCATATAGTTACCGGAGATCCGTGTTATATGTCTCTTGTACATGTGGCAGAGGCTATGGGAGGAAAGTGGAAAGCTGTAAAACTTACCGAAGACAACCAGCACGATCTGGACGCTATGGAAGCGGCAATAGACGATGAGACCCGGATGGTATATATTACCAATCCCAATAATCCTACGGCCACCACCACCAATGCGAAAAAACTCATGGATTTCTGCAGACGTGTTTCCGAAAAAGTGCCGGTATTTATCGATGAGGCCTACCTGGAACTATCGGCAAATGGCATGAAAGACAGTATGGCACCATTAGTCGCCGAAGGTAAAAATGTTTTCGTCTCACGCACTTTCTCCAAAATTCACGGTATGGCAGGGCTGCGCATCGGATATATGCTCGGCCGTGAAGATATGTTAAAAGACATCAATAAGATCACCAGGGGAGGCATGGGTATTACAGGGCCTTCCGTATTGGCTGCCTCGGCAAGTATGGATGACGACGGATTTCTCTCGGAATGCCGTGAAAAAATCTCAATTGCACGACAGTTTACCTGTAAGGTACTGGATGAGAAAAATATCGTTTACCTTCCGTCACAGACCAATTTTGTCATTTTCCCGATCCCTATGGCGGGAGACGTCTTTCTCGAAAAGGTCTACGAAGACATGGTCGGGGTCAGGGCGTTTAAATTCTGGCAAAAAGACTGGTGCCGGGTAAGTATGGGAACTCCCGAAGAAATGGAATTTTTTGCAGAAACACTACATAAGATAATCCGCTAAAAAACACCGTCCGGCCCTATGGAAATCGCCCTACAGAAAACCATGGCCTTCATCCTGTTTATATGCATCGGGGTGCTGATGAAACAAAAGTTCCGGTCTCCCGACGAAATCAACGGACTGAAGAAAATTATCCTGAACCTGGCCCTGCCCTCCATGATCTTTGCCGCTCTGCTTCGGGTAGATATCGATCCGAAACTCCTGCTGTTGCCCGTGCTGGCCATCACATTCAATGGTATCATATTTTATATCGGCCCGATGCTCCTGAGGCTTTCGGGCCTGCGTAGCGACTCGCAAACAGGAAGGACTGCCAGAATACTGCTCCCCTCCCTTGCCCCGGGACTTTCCTGTTTTCCGTTCATCACGGAATTCCTGGGAGAGACCTTCCTGGCCAAAGCCGCCATGGCCGACCTGGGGAATAAAATATTCGTACTTGTTGTGCTATACATTACGGCTATGCAATGGTACTACCGGCAAAACCCGGGTAACATACGTAAAGGTACAGCCCGTATCAAAGAACTTTTATCCGTGCTTGTCAAAGAACCGGTAAATATGGTAATTCTGGTGGCCGTGTGCTGTATCGGGTTTGGCATATCTCTCCGGGAATTCCCTATGTCTATCCGGGAGGTCATCGAGAGAACCGGTACGATGATGACTCCGCTCGTCCTGCTTTTCATTGGGCTTGCCATAAAAATAAGAAAGGCCCAGTTCCGGATTATTCTTTCCCTGCTGTTTATCCGTGCAGGGGTAAGCCTGCTCCCTGTAGTGCTTGGCTGTATGTTGTTCCGGGTTTCTCCCGAAGACGTGCTGCTCGCCGTTGCCTTTGTACTCAGCTCATGCAGTTTCTGGCCATTCGTTCATATCTCCGGGATAAGTCAGGCAGAAATCCGCGATTCGGGTAGGGAAAAAACCTTTGACAGCGATTTTGCCCTGGCTATACTCGCTTTTTCACTCCCTATATCCACATTGCTGATACTGGGCATCTTATCGTGCGGTCCTTTTTTTTCTTCACCGGTTCACCTGACCGGACTGGCTGTGTTTCTGCTGATAACAGGATGGATTCCCTCGCTGTTCAGACACATTATGTTCCGATTCAAACTTCCTTCTCCCGTATTTCAAAAATTCACGGCACACAAACCGAACAACAATAAATAACTGTATTTCAAACAAATAAAAAAATCGTAATATTCACAGAGCCAGGAGAACCCCGTAAACGGTATTTAACAATAAATTAACTCCTTTTTAGTTCGGTATAAAACGAACTTACCTATATTTGCCCGAAATTTCAATATTGGGATACGTATGAAGTGCGAAGATTTAGAACATGAAAAATGTAATCTGGTAGAAGAACTGGGCGTCTATTTCGAAAAAAACGAGGCATTCTCCCCCTTATCCGCCCGAATTTTTTCTATTATGGTTCTTACGGGTGAAGGCGGAGTAACTTTTGATGAACTTCTGGAAAAGCTTGAGGCGAGTAAAAGTTCGGTTTCTACCAATTTACAATTGCTGCAAACCCAGGGAAAGATAACGTATTTTACCAAAACAGGAGACCGGAAACGCTATTTCAAAATAGCTCCCGACCAGATGCTGGTTCGTCTTGATGAGAAAATAGAACAATGGAAAAAGGAAAAAGCTTTATTACAAAAAGTACACTGCTACAAAACCAGGTTCATGCAAAACAGTGGTCAGGATCCTGATAAAGTCGGGCTGATGTTCAACGAACATTATATAAAATTCACCGAAGAAATGCTAAACAACCTGACCCGATTAAGAGAAAATATTTCAAACACCATAAACCAATAATAATTAGTAACTGACATGAGAACAAAAACTATTCTGAAATACATGGTGGCGATTGCCGGAACTCTATCTCTCCTTACGGGGTGTAATGGGGGAGAACAGTCACAAGGACAACAAAATCAGCAATCTCTTCCTTTTCCTGTAGTAAAAATACAAAACAAGGAAGTTACCGGATATCAGGTTTTTCCTGCAAGTATAGAAGGTATCGTAAATAGCAGTGTACGCGCAAAAGTCTCTGGGTATATCAAGGAAGTCCTCGTCGATGAAGGACAAAAGGTTAGAAAAGGACAATCTCTATTCAAACTGGAAACAGAGTCTTTATCCCAGGATGCAGAAGCAGCTAAAGCAAGTATTAATGTTGCGGAGGTCGAAGTAAACAAATTAAAACCTCTTGTAGAGAAAGGAATTGTTAGCGAAGTTCAACTCGAAACAGCCAAGGCCAATCTTGCCCAGGCAAAAAGCAGTTATAACAGTGTCACAGCCAACATCGGTTATGCTACCGTAAAAAGCCCAGTGGACGGATATGTAGGTGCTATTCCTTTCCGCTTAGGAAGTCTCGTAAGTCCTGCCGACCAGATGGCCATGACCACAGTTTCTGATATTAGTAAAGTATATGCATATTTTTCCTTTAATGAGAAAGACTATCTGAACTTTTTAGAAAACACGGAAGGAAAAAGTCTTCAGGAAAAAATCAAGAACTTCCCCGAAGTCATTCTGCAACTCGCCAACGGAACTCTATACAAGCATAAGGGAAAGATACAAACCATCACCGGGCAAATAAATCAGGCTACAGGTACAGTCAGTGTCCGTGCAGTATTTGACAATCCGGACCAATTACTCACTAACGGGAACAGTGGTAAAATAATGATTCCCAGTACATATAAAGACAATCCTGTAATTCCCCAGGCTGCAACCTTTGAAAGACAAGGTCAGATTCTTGCCTTTAAAGTGGATGATCAAGGTAAAATAAGTACTGTTGTACTTCAGATAAAAGACAATATAGACAATCTGTATGTTGTAGAATCTGGTTTGAAGGCAGGTGATCGTATCGTGTCCAGTGGCGTAGGAAAGTTGAAGGAGGACATGGAGATTACTCCTCAGGAGGTTTCATACGACAGTGTGACCAAGCCTATAAAAGTATCATTCAGAAACTAAAAGAAGAAGTTTAAAAAATACGATATGTTAAGAAGATTTATAGAGCGCCCCGTTTTATCTACGGTGATCTCAATCCTGATAGTAATCCTTGGGGTGCTGGGTATCCTCACCCTCCCCATGGAGCAATATCCTGATATTGCTCCCCCTACCGTTCAGGTAACAGCAACTTATCCCGGAGCCAATGCCGAAACCATTATGGAAAGTGTGGTTATTCCTATAGAGGAACAGGTAAACGGTGTGGAAGGCATGACTTATATTACCTCAGAAGCTACCAACTCGGGAACTGCCACAATTACTGTTTATTTCGATCAGGAAATGGACGCTGATATCGCTGCGGTAAACGTTCAGAACAGGGTGGCCAGAGCCAACCCCTTATTGCCTCAGGAAGTTGTACAGACCGGAGTAATCACACAAAAGCAACAAACAAGTGCTTTGATGTTTATGTCCTTTTATTCCACCAATGAAGAGTACGATGCAACATTTCTTCAAAACTACCTGAGTATAAATGTTGTACCTGAATTCAAAAGGGTAACAGGTGTCGGGGACGTTAATGTTTTTTCCAGTAACGATTATGCCATGAGGATATGGCTTAAACCGGACAAACTTGCAGCATATAACCTCATTCCTTCAGACGTTGCAGCGGCACTTAGGGAGCAGAGCTTAGAAGCTGCTGCCGGATCCTTAGGAGAAAATAACGGAGAAGCCTTTTCTTATGTGATAAAATACAGCGGACGATTCAAAACCGAGAAGCAATACGAAGATATTGTAATTAAAGCTTTAGGTAACGGGGAATACCTCCGTCTAAAAGATGTTGCTGATGTTGAGCTGAGCGGACAAATGTATTCGGTAAATTCCAATACCAAAGGTTATCCTGCGGTAAATATGGCCATATACCAAACCAAAGGATCTAATGCACAGGAAATCATTGAAACCATACTAAACCGGCTTGATGAACTTGAAGCAGATTTTCCCGAAGGTATAGAACCTTATGTTCCGTATAACACCAATGACTTTCTCGAAGCATCTATAGACAAGGTTATTCATACACTGGTAGAAGCATTTATACTTGTATTTATCGTGGTATTTCTCTTTCTGCAGGATGTACGATCTACATTGATACCGGCTATTGCTGTTCCGGTGGCCATTATCGGAACCTTCTTTTTTCTTAATGTCTTTGGCTATTCGATTAACCTACTGACCTTATTTGCACTTGTTCTTGCCATAGGTATTGTGGTGGATGATGCTATCGTAGTAGTAGAGGCTGTACATGCCAAAATAGAAGAAGGTAAAGCACATAGTGCAAAAGAAGCCACTATCGGTGCCATGGATGAAATTTCTGGTGCCATCATCTCAATTACCCTCGTAATGTGTGCAGTGTTTGTTCCGGTAACATTTATACAAGGACCTACAGGAGTATTCTACGAACAGTTCGGTATAACACTGGTTGTATCCATATTGATTTCTGCGGTAAACGCTTTGACCTTAAGTCCGGCGCTCTGTGCACTTTTTCTGAAAACGCACACAGAAGAAGAGAAAAAGAACACTACTTTTTTACAGCGATTTTATGACGCTTTCAATAAAGGATTTAATGCAACCACAGAACGCTACGGAAGATCTCTCGGATTCCTGTTTAAACATAAATGGATTACACCGGTTATTATCATAGCTTCCGTTGTCGGAATACTTTGGTCCAGTGCCACCACTCCTTCAGGGTTTATCCCTAATGAAGACCGTGGAATTGTATTTGTAAATGCCGAATTACCTCCTGGATCATCTTTGGACCGCACGACTGAAGTTACCAATCAGCTATCAGAAAAAGCCAAGGACATACCAGGAGTAGAAGGCGTCTCCATGATTAACGGTTTTGGTATGCTCAGTGGGCAAGGAAGTAATAACGCATTAGGTTTTATCAAACTTAAAAACTGGGAAGAGAGAACATCGGATGAACTTTCTTCGGATGCGATCACCGCCAAACTTTTCGGAATAGCCGCCACTATTCCAGGAGCCAATATCATCTTTTTTGCCCCGCCTAGTGTACCAGGTTTTGGTAACTCTGCCGGCGTAGAAATAAATTTATTGGATAGATCGGGAGGGAGCTTTAAAGATCTTGACAAGGCTACTCAGGAATATATCATGGGGATGATGTCACATCCGGAAATACAGTACGGGCAAACGGCCTTCAGTACCAATTATCCACAGTATGAAATGGAAGTGAATGTACCGTTAGCCAAAGACAAAGGAGTTGCAATTAGTGATATATTCTCAACATTACAAGGATATATAGGAGGGATTTACTCCGCAGACTTCGCCCGTTTCGGTAAACAATACAGGGTATATATCCAATCATTACCGGATGACAGGGCCAATAAAGATGCACTCAATCAACTTTATGTAAGAACAAGTGACGGAATGGCTCCTATTACAGAATTTGTCAATCTGCAAAGAGTGTATGGCCCTCAGTCTGTTACCCGTTTTAATCTTTTCAACTCTACGAAAATAAATGCTGCCATTAATCCCGGGTTCAGTACCGGTGACGGTATCAGAATTTCAGGAGAAGAAGCCTCTAAGCTGGATTCTAATTACAGCATTGCTTATTCCGGTCTGACCCGTGAAGAAGTAGGAGCAGGCAGCCAGACCATATTGATCTTTATTTTGAGTATTGTCTTTGTTTACTTTCTACTCTCTGCACAATACGAAAGTTACCTCTTACCTTTCTCTGTTCTTCTTTCACTTCCTCTGGGAGTGTTCGGGGCTTATTTTACGACAAAAATGGTAGGTCTGGAAAACAATATCTACTTTCAGATTGCACTGATCATGCTCCTCGGGCTGCTGGCTAAAAACGCTATTCTTATCGTTGAATTTGCATTACAAAGAAGGAGAAGAGGTGAATCTCTCGTGGATGCAGCTATTCATGGTGCTAAAGCCCGTTTACGCCCTATCCTGATGACATCTTTTGCCTTTATTCTCGGATTGATGCCTTTGGCACTTGCAGGGGGGGTAGGAGCTGTCGGAAACAACTCTATTGGTACCGGGGCTGCAGGAGGAATGCTTATCGGAACCATTCTTGGGGTCTTTGTAATCCCCATACTCTTTATAGCATTCCAATGGTTACAGGAAAAAGTGAGCAAGAAACCGGTAGTGACTACTACAACAGAAGAATCAAAAGAAAGCTAACAAACTCCACACCATAAAATATGAACTCTAAAAGAATATTCAAAATAACTGCGATAGCAGGACTTGCATTTCTCATGCAGGCCTGCTTCGTGGCCAAGACTTACGAACGACCGGAAGTCCAGGAGGCCGAAGGCCGGTACCGCACAGACGAACTACCTCAGGACAGCCTGTCTATGGCAGATGTTTCCTGGGAAGAGCTCTTTACCGACCCCTATTTACAGGGGTATATCAGGACGGGACTGGAAAACAACCTTGATGTCCGTATAGCCATACAGCAGATCGTAGCTGCCGAAGCTTATATGAAACAGGGTAAAGCAGGCTATCTCCCGACCCTCAGCGTTGGCGTGGATGCAAGTCGCCAGTTTATATCCAAAAACAGCCAGTTCGGGGGCTTTTTCAGCGGCCATATCGATCAGTTTCAGCTGACCGGAAATCTCTCATGGGAAGCTGATATCTGGGGAAAAATACGAAGTAACCGGAGGGCATTCCTGGCCTCATACCTGCAAACAGTTGCTGCACACCAGGCCGTCAAGACCGAGCTCATAGCTTCTATAGCCTCTACATATTATCAGTTGCTGGCCCTTGACGAGCAATTGAAAATCACTGAAGAAACTATCGCAAACAGAGCGTCCAGCCTGGAAACCACCAAAGCACTGAAGGAAGCCGGTAATGTTACCGAGGTTGGTGTGAAACAAACCGAAGCCCAGCTTCATACGGCCGAAGCATTGCTCGTCGACCTCAAAGCCAGTATCAAAATCATGGAGAATACCATGAGTATACTTCTGGCTGAAAACCCGGGACCTATCGAAAGAGGCTCCCTGGAAGGACAACGTATCGATACGGAACTCAAAGTCGGAGTTCCGGCACAATTGCTTCAAAACCGTCCGGACGTTGTTGCCGCCGAATATGGTCTTGTCAATGCATTTGAACTCACCAATGTGGCGCGAAGCAACTTCTACCCCTCCCTTACGCTTACCGCAACAGGAGGGTTCCAGAGTGTCGAATTCGACAAATGGCTCGATTCCGGATCACTGTTTGCCACAATAGCCGGAGGACTTGTACAACCTATCTTTAACAGAAGACAGATCAAGTCTGAATACGAAGCTTCAAAGGCCATGCAGGAGTCCTCCTTGCTGGAATTTAAAAAGACGCTTCTGAATGCGGGAAAAGAAGTTTCGGATGCTCTATACACCTATGAAGCGGAAACCGAAAAAATAGATATCCGTAAGAAAGAACTCGATGCCTATTCACTGGCCACCGAGTATTCCGAAGAGCTGCTCAACAACGGTATGATCAATTACCTGGAGGTCCTTACGGCCAAAGAGCAAATGCTCAATTCGGAACTGAATTATATCAACTCCAGATACGAACAACTCAATGCCGTAATATCGCTGTACAAGGCACTTGGGGGCGGATGGAAATAATATCGGAAAGATGATAACTAAAGAAGATTTTTTAAAGTTATCGATTACCAACTTTACCCGGTTCGGCAGCCATAATTACACTATGGATCAACTGGCTGCCGAGCTCGGTATTTCCAAAAAAACGATCTATCAGCATTTCAAAAACAAACAAGAACTGGTTTTTGCCAGTTTTCAGTACTTACTGGAAAGGTTCAAACAGGAGTTAAACGACATCGAAGAAAGGGAAAAAGACACCCCCCTACGCTGTATTGTAAGCTTTTACCGTATGGGAATGGGCAAATTACAGGCATTCAACCCCACGTTTTTACACGGTTTACAAAAATATTATCCCGAGACCTATACCTGTTACCAGGTCTTTAAACAAAATACCATATTTGGCAAAGTGCTCCCACTTTTAAAAAGTGCACAGCAACAAGGTATTTTGCGTAAGGATGTAAATCCGGAATTATTTTGTAAACTCCATCTCTTTCGTATGGAAAATGTTTTGTTTTCCGGAAACTTCCTGAACGAATATGACCGGGAAATGCTTTTGGAACACTTTATCACCAATAACCTCCGGGGATTAATGACCGGGAATTATATCAGGAAACACGGATTCTCCCTTTGAAGAAGGGGGAGCTATCCGGTATACCCGAAGTATAGAATTTTGTTTTTCGTTTTTAATAAATGGTTAATTGTAGAAAACCGTCAGGCTGCATTTCAAATGTCTGACGGTTTTTTTCGTGTGCGGAGTTACCAGGACGTGTAAGGTTTTTTACTGAGTTGCGAATTGTAATACCGGGAATCCCCGGTCACTTCGTCCCCGAGCCAGCCTGGTCTTTCAAACACATCTTCTTCCGTAAGCAGTTCGATCTCCGCTACGATCAACCCCTTGTTCTCACCTTCGAATTCATCCACCTCAAAAACATGTCTTCCGCAGACGATCTCATACCTTGTTTTTTCGATCACCCCCTTTTCGCAAAGCCGTAAAAGTTCTTCGGCCTCGGTTACGGAAATTTCCTTTTCCCATTCATAACGGGACATTCCTGTACTGTCCGACTTTCCCTTAACCGTAAGATAGCCTTTTTCACCTTTTATACGCACCCTCACGGTACGTTCCGGGGCCGTATTTAAAAAACCCTGCACGATACGTGTTGCAGATGCCGCCTCTTCCTTGAACCGGTTAGAGTGCACCAAAAATTTCCGTTCTGTCTCTATCATGACTATTTATTAACCAAAGTTTCGGAACTTTGTCAAAGTTAGCTAATAAATGAGCGATAGCCCTACATACCGAAAAATTATCCACATCGATATGGATGCTTTTTATGCCTCAGTAGAGCAGATGGACACCCCCGAACTTCGTGGAAAACCCGTAGCTGTAGGAGGTGGAAGCAAACGTGGGGTTGTTGCTGCAGCAAGTTATGAGGCCAGGACTTACGGAGTACGTAGTGCGATGAGTGGTGCTCTGGCTGCAAAAATGTGCCCCGAACTGATTTTTGTAAAACCACGTTTCGATCGTTACCGGGAGATTTCCGGAAAGATCAGGGATATTTTTTACGAATACACTGATCTCGTCGAACCTTTATCGCTGGATGAAGCCTACCTGGACGTTACCCGGAATAAAAAAGGGCTGCCCTCGGCTACCCTAATAGCTTCCGGAATAAGGCAGCGTATCTATGAGGAAACAGGACTCACCGCATCGGCAGGGATATCCGTCAACAAATTCATCGCCAAGATCGCTTCCGATTATCACAAACCCAACGGACAGAAAACCGTAAATCCGGAAGAAGTTATTCCTTTCCTGGAAGAGCTCGACATCAAAAAGTTTTACGGTGTAGGAAAGGTTACGGCAGAAAAAATGTACGGGCTGGGCATTTTTACAGGAAAGGATCTGAAGGAGAAACCTGCAGAATTCCTCGAGGAACACTTCGGTAAGGCCGGTATGCATTACTACCATATTGTCAGAGGTATCCACAACAGCCCCGTAAAGCCGGACCGTATTCCGAAATCGGTAGGTGCCGAACGGACGTTCTTCGAAAACCTGTCTTCCGAGATCTTTATGCTCGAAAAGTTGAAACACATCGCTGACGAACTGGAACAACGCCTCTCGCGCAACCGCATATCGGGCAAGACGATTACCCTCAAAATAAAATACAGCGACTTTACCCTCCAAACCCGGAGCAAAACACTCTCTTATTTTATTGCAGATAAAAGTCTCATCCTCGAAACCGCAAAAGAATTGCTCTATCAGGAAAAGCTTCAGAATTCCGTAAGATTACTGGGCATATCCCTGTCCAACCTCAATACACATAAAGCAGAACAGGTAGCAGTACAGCTCCGCTTTGATTTCTGAAAACACATAAAAAAGCGCAACCTGATATACTTCAACAAGTATTCCGGCTGCGCTTTTACGACACAGTCTTTATATTTTATACATACCTTTTTTACAGGTAAAATCCAATGCCTATTTAGTGAACTTCCGTTACCCGGAGTGTATTCACCATTCCTTTTTCCTGAATAGGCATGGCAGCAAGGCTGATCATCATATCCCCGCTTTCTACAAAGCCTTTTTCCTTGGCAATTCCGTTAACATCCTCTATGGTCTCATCCGTAGTAACATAACGGTCGTAATAAAAGGCTTTCACTCCCCAGAGCAGGTTGAGTTGCGTGAGGATTCTTCTGTTAGAAGTAAACACGAGGATATAGGCCTGGGGTCTCCATGCCGATATCTGGAAAGCCGTATAACCGCTATTGGTCAGTGTAGTAATTACCTTGGCTTTGATCTCGTTTGCCATAAGCGATGCATGATAACAAACAGATTTAGTGATATAACGCTTGGTACGTACATGTGGCGGTTCCTGCGGAACTTTGATCAGCGGAGAATGTTCGACACTGTTGATGATGCTCGCCATTTTTTCTATGACCTGAACAGGATAGCTTCCTACCGAAGTTTCTCCCGAAAGCATCACGGCATCCGCACCATCCATCACCGAGTTGGCCACATCGTTAACTTCGGCACGGGTGGGTGTAAGACTTGTAATCATGCTTTCCATCATCTGGGTAGCAATGATAACGGGTATCCTGGCCTTTTTGGCTCGCAATACGAGTTGTTTCTGTATCAGGGGAACCTCCTGGGCAGGGACTTCCACACCGAGATCTCCACGCGCCACCATAAGTCCGTCACAATGCGCTACGATCTTATCGATGTTGTCTACACCTTCGGGCTTTTCGATTTTGGCAATGATCGGTATTTTCTCGTCGGAATGCTTTTTGATGAGTTCCTGAAGATCGAGCAGGTCCTGGCTGTCTCTCACAAAGGAAAGTGCTATCCAGTCTACGTCGTTCTTAATAGCGAAGATGGCATCTTCGATATCTTTTTTTGTCAATGCAGGTAAAGAAACCTTAGTATTCGGCAGGTTAACCCCTTTTTTGGACTTTAGCGCTCCTCCCTGGATCACCTGAGCCTTAACTGTGGTTTTCTTGTCGGTACTCACGACCTCGAAGATCAGTTTACCGTCATCGAGAAGAATGCGTTCACCGGGCTTTACATCCTTAGGGAAAGCTTTGTAATTCATATACACTTTCTCCTTGGTACCTTTAAAATCCTCTCCGGTTACAAAAGTTATTTCATCTCCTTTGCTGACCACAACGTCTTCCGCCATGACACCAACCCTGAGTTTGGGCCCCTGAAGGTCTGCCAGGATCGAGGTACTGGTTCCCATTTCTTCATTGAGCTCGCGTATCATCCGGATTCGCTCCGCCACGTCTTCATAATTGGCATGGGAAAAGTTAATACGGAAAACATCTACTCCCGCCTCTATCATCTCTTTCAGTACTTCCTTACGGCTTGTAGCGGGGCCTAATGTGGCAACAATTTTTGTTTTCTTTCTGTTTGGCATTATAAAAAAATTAAATTGTGTTTCGATTTTAGTTGGTTCACATCCACCTCATAAGCGGTAGTAACCCGAGGTATTTCATTTATTTTTTGTACTATTTGTTTTTCTGTATCATAACCTTCCCCGTTTTCGATCTTCAGAAAATAATCTACCTTTTTCATCTCCGGAATGAGGTAATTGGTTACCGTAAATTCGTCTGACGGAAACAAATCGTTCCCCGCCGACAGCGCCTGTGTTCTTGTAGCGTTGACTATAAGAGCCCAGACAGTCTCTTCCATTTGATTCTCCCATTCGTAATATTCGGACAGCACATCACACTCGCTCGATGCTCTTCCGGCAATTCTCCGCAATCTTATCTGGAGATGTAAATTTAAAAAATAGGCCAGCCGATATGCTTCCAACGGGCAATGAACCGCTACCAAAGAGCAGGTAGGTTCATAAAAGTCATCTGACAGTTTTAGTGTAGCCATATAATATTTACATGGAAGTGTAAATATAGGATACTACAGAAGATTAGGCAACAATAACAAAAGGTTTAATTATAATTTAAAATACGAAAACGATTTAGTTTAACTCATTTTATCCTGAAGGGCATAAAAGGCTCTTTTCGAAGCCTGTTCTTCCGCTTTTTTCTTGGACGTAGCCCTTCCTTTCGCTATTACTTTGTCATCGATAAACAGCTTTACCGAAAAGTGTTTTACCGATTCGTTACCGCTGTCTTCATAGACTTCGAACCGGAATGCCTTCTTCTCTTTCTGGCACCATTCGATGACAAAGCTCTTATAACTTATTATTTTCCCTTCCAGGCGTTCGATATCCACATAAGGCTCGATCACTTTCCTGAAAACGAATCTCTCGCAATACTTGTACCCTCTATCGAGGTATATAGCTCCCAGAAGGGCCTCAAACAGGTTTCCGTGAACGTTTTCACCAAAACTGTCCTTCGATATTTTAGAATCTATATAAGTAATCAGGTTCAGGTCTTTTCCCAGTTCGTTCAGGTGTTCCCGGCTCACCACCTTCGATCTCATTTTGGTAAGATAACCTTCATCTCCCGAGGGCACCTGCCGGTACAGGTGATAGGAGATAATGGTACTCAGCATGGTATCGCCGAGAAACTCCAGGCGCTCGTAGTTCATCGGGTTGCCTTCCTTATCCCGCTTATTCGCGGAACGATGTGTAAAAGCTTTCCTGTAAATGTCCAGATCTTTAGGGTTAAACCCAAGCATTTTTTTGAGCATTAAAAAAAAATTCCCGTCTTTGTCTGAGCGGGAATTTAATATGTTCTGAACAATTTTCATTCAATGTGTATACTAATCTAACCTTTTGAAAACTACACAGGCATTATGTCCGCCAAAACCAAAGGTATTACTCATAGCTACCCTGATGTCTCTTTCCTGTGCCTTATTCAGGGTAAGGTTCAGTTCGGAGGAGATATTCTCATCGGGAGTACTGTGATTTATCGTTGGCGGCACCAGTTTGTGCTGTATGGCCAGTATGGAGGCAATAGCTTCTATCGCTCCTGCTGCACCCAGCAAATGCCCGGTCATAGATTTCGTTGAGTTGATATTAATATTTTTGGCGTGCGCTCCGAAAACTTCGGTAATCGCTTTTAATTCGGCCACATCTCCGAGAGGTGTTGAAGTACCGTGTGTATTGATAGCATCCACATCTTCCGGTTTCAGCCCGGCATTTTCCAGACAGTTTTTCATTACGGATTTTACACCTGTTCCTTCCGGGTGTGGTGCAGTCATGTGATAAGCATCGGCAGACAGTCCGCCTCCTATCAGTTCTGCATAAATTTTTGCTCCCCGTGCTTTGGCATGCTCGTATTCTTCAAGGATCAATGCACCGGCACCTTCTCCGAGAACAAATCCGTCACGGTTTTTATCAAAAGGCCTGGAGGCTGTCTTCGGATCATCGTTGCGGGTAGAAAGGGCATGCATAGCATTAAATCCTCCCATTCCCGCCGCCGTAACAGCAGCTTCCGATCCTCCGGAAACAATAACATCCGCATAACCGAGCCTGATGTAATTTAGCGCATCGATCATGGCGTTGGCCGAAGAGGCACATGCTGATACGGTTGTATAATTAGGCCCCATAAAACCGTGTTTAATGGAAATGAGACCCGGTGCCATATCGGCAATCATTTTCGGAATAAAGAAAGGATTAAACCTCGGCGTCCCGTCTCCTTTTCCGTAATTGAGTACTTCTTCCTGAAAAGTCTCCAGTCCGCCTATACCGGCTCCCCAGACTACACCAACTCGCTCTTTGTTGATCTTGTCGAGTTCCATTCCGGAGTCGGCAATAGCCTCATCCGAAGCAACCATAGCATATTGCGAAAACTTGTCGAGCCTTCTGGCTTCTTTCCGGTCTATAAAATCGGTAACGTTGAAATTTTTAACCTCACAAGCAAATTGCGTTTTGAACTTAGAAGCGTCAAAATGAGTTATGGGAGCAGCACCGCTCGCGCCGTTTTTCAAGCCTTCCCAATATTCCTGCACAGTATTACCTATTGGGGTCAAAGCTCCTAATCCTGTGACAACAACTCGCTTTAGTTTCATTCGAATAAATTTAGTCCAAACTATTTTTAATAAGTACGCTGCAATGCCGCTTCCTGCTCGGAAGCTTTTTTCGGTAGTCTCTCAAACTACCTGTTTTGACAGCGCCTGCGCTATACGTGTCCCTACGCTCATCACTCCTTACTACAAATCCATATCGGTTAAGTATACTGGAAAGGGAATGATTTGGGAATTCAGATTTTCAACCTTGCAAAATTTTACCCGAACATCCAAGGACAACGAAGGAGATACGCTTCATACCTCCTCCAAACCTTGTCTTTTTCTTAGGTTCGGGTCCATCAGACATAGCCCGAATACGTGTAGATAATTTAATACAATCTGCCGGTACAGTATAGAATGCTTAAACCATTAAGCATTCTATCTGCACGCATTGCATATAATATTCTTCCTTATTTTGCTTCTTCGATGTATTTTATTGCCTGCTCTACCGTAGCGATATTTTCTGCCTGGTCATCAGGAATCTGGATATCGAATTCTTTTTCAAACTCCATGATTAATTCCACAGTGTCTAAGGAGTCTGCGCCGAGATCGTTTGTGAAGCTTGCTTCCGGCACAACTTCATTTTCATCAACACCTAATTTGTCTACGATAATCGCTTTTACTCTTGATGCAATGTCTGACATAATCTTTAGTTTTTAAATTTAAATTGTTGGCAAAAATAAAAAACTTTGGTTGAAAACAACATTTAAGTTCCAAAATGTGGCTGTAATTTACTAAAAAATAAAATACCGATTTTACTTTTAATTTCTAATTCTTAATTATTATTCTTTCTTTTGCTCCGATAAACAGGGACATAGAAGGCCTTTACATCCGATCGTTAAAACACAAAAAACAATTTTTGTCACCGGCCGGAAAAGCCTTTATTTGTCTTGTAAAAAACAGATATTCGGTGAAAAAAATCGTCATATTTGCTTCGGGTTCCGGCACCAATGCGGAAAATATCATCCGTTTCTTTGCCGAAAGTGAAGACACCCGTGTTGTTTTGGTACTTTCCAACAAAAGGAATGCAGGTGTACTCGACAGGGCAGACCAACAGGATGTCGATGCATTGTACTTCAACCGAAAGGCTCTTTACCGTTCGGATCTTATCGTCAACATGCTTCGGGATATCGATCCCGACCTGATTGTCCTTGCTGGTTTTTTATGGAAATTCCCCGAAAATATTCTCCGGGCCTTTCCCGGTAAAGTGATCAACATACATCCCGCCCTGCTCCCCAAATACGGCGGTAAGGGCATGTACGGAATGCACGTACATCGCGCGATCATCGAAAACCGGGAAAACGAAAGCGGGATCACTATACACTATGTCAACGAAAACTACGACGAGGGTGCCGTAATCTTTCAGGCTTCCGTACCCGTTCTTCCGGAAGACAGTCCCGAAAACGTGGCCGAAAAAATACACACCCTGGAATACGAACACTTCCCACAGGTCATAAAAAAGCTGCTGGCAGCACGGTAAATACCCTGCCACTATAACCCTGCACTAAAAAAAAACAAATTCCCATGAGCACTTTTGACGTACACATATATACCGACGGCGCTGCCCGTGGAAACCCCGGGCCCGGCGGGTACGGTATTGTCATGGAATGGGTCGGAAAAAAATATGTCAAAGAATTTTCCCAGGGCTTTCGCCACACCACCAACAACCGCATGGAACTCCTCGCGGTCATCGTGGCCCTGAAGAAGCTGAAACACTCCAACACCAATGTCAAGGTTTTTACGGACTCCAAATACGTGGCAGATGCGGTAGAAAAAAGATGGGTATTCAACTGGGAACGCACTAATTTCAAAGGAAAGAAAAACTCGGACCTCTGGACCGAATTCCTCAAAGAGTACCGAAGACACCATGTACGTTTTCACTGGATTAAAGGGCATAACAATCATCCGCAAAACGAACGCTGCGACGTTCTCGCAGTAGCGGCATCAAAAGAGAGCAAACTCGCTATCGACCACGGATTTACCGAGAACTAAACTTTACACCTCCTGTATTTCCCACCGTTACTTCTTCCCTCTTTTTTGAGGAGGCAAGAAAAAAGTATGGCGTTTTCTGAAAGCAATAAAATTACGTAAGTTTGCAAAAAATTTCAGCATGGGCAAACTGTTAGCGGTGGGCAGCATGGCATTTGATGCTATTGAAACACCCTTTGGAAAAACAGATAAAATTCTAGGTGGTGCAGCCCCGTACATCGGTTTGGCAGCCTCCCAGTTCGACATTGATATTGCAGTGGTTTCCGTTGTCGGAGAGGATTTTCCGGAAAAATACCTTTCCATGTTACGCGACAGGAACATAGACCTCTCTGCCGTAGAGATTGTCAAAGGCGGGAAAACCTTTTTCTGGAGCGGTAAATATCACAACGACCTCAACTCGAGAGATACTATAGAAACACAGCTCAATGTGCTTGGCGATTTTACCCCTGTAGTTCCGGAGCACTATAAAGATGCAGATGTGGTTATGCTCGGGAACCTTCACCCGAATACCCAGCTCAGCGTGATAGAACAGATGGAGAAAAAACCAAAACTCATCGTGCTGGACACTATGAATTTCTGGATGAACAACACCTGGGACGAGCTCATGACCGTGATATCCAGGGTAGATGTCATTACCATCAATGACGAAGAGGCCCGCCAGCTCACCAATGAGTACTCTCTTGTGAAAGCCGCACAAAAGATCAGGCAGATGGGACCCGAATATATCGTTATTAAAAAAGGAGAACACGGAGCCCTGTTGTTCCACGAGGACAATGTTTTCTTCGCCCCTGCGCTCCCGCTCGAAGAGGTATTCGACCCTACCGGAGCCGGAGATACGTTTGCCGGAGCATTTTCCGGGTATATAGCCGCTACAAGAGACGTCTCTTTTCACAACATGAAAAACGCCGTGATCTACGGGTCTAACCTCGCGTCTTTCTGTGTGGAAAAATTCGGAACGGAACGAATGCAGAAACTATCGAAAGACGAAATACAGAAACGGCTCCTGCAGTTTAAAGAATTAACACAGTTCGAAATAGAATTAACATAAGATCGCGCCCTGAACATTCAGGGCCTTTTTAGTTCATACAAACACAACAACACCTATGAGCGACGCTATTAAACACGAATGCGGTATTGCCGTAATAAGACTCTTGAAACCCCTGGAATACTACAAGGAAAAATACGGTAGTGCATTCTATGGCGTAAACAAGATGTACCTGATGATGGAAAAGCAGCACAACCGCGGACAGGACGGTGCGGGCTTCGCCAGCATCAAACTGGATGTCAACCCCGGTGAGCGATATATCAGCAGAGTTCGCTCCAACCAGTCGCAACCCATACAGGATATCTTTTCGCAGATCAATGCCAGGATCAATAACACCCTGAAAGAACATCCGGAATACGAAGATGACGTTCCGTTGCAAAAAAAGAACATTCCCTATCTCGGCGAATTGTTCTTAGGCCATGTGCGCTACGGTACCTACGGAAAAAACAGTATTGAGAACGTACAGCCCCTGCTGCGACAGAACAACTGGAAACACCGTAATCTTATCGTTGCCGGAAACTTCAACATGACCAATGTCAACGAACTTTTCGACAATCTTATCCGCCTCGGACAACATCCCAAAGAAAAAGCGGACACCATTACGGTGATGGAAAAAATAGGTCACTTCATAGACGACGCAGTAGCCAAGCTCTACAAAGAAATAAAGAACGAAGGATACAGTAAAATGGAAGCTTCTCCGCTTATTGAGGAGCGAATGAATGTGGCCAAAATACTGAAGAAATCTGCCAAAAACTGGGACGGCGGATATGCCATGGCAGGATTACTCGGACACGGAGATGCCTTTGTCCTTAGAGATCCGGCAGGGATACGCCCTGCATATTACTATCACGATGATGAAGTTGTCGTTGTAGCTTCCGAGCGCCCCGTAATACAGACCGTGTTTAACGTTCCTTTCGAGAAGGTAGAGGAGATCACTCCGGGACACGCAGTAATTATAAAGGCTAACGGAAAGGTCTCTCACAAAAAGATCCTCAATCCGCTGGAAAGAAAGGCCTGTTCTTTTGAAAGGATATACTTCTCCAGAGGTAGCGATGCCGAGATATACAAAGAACGAAAAGACCTCGGAAGACTCCTCATGCCCAAAGTACTGGAAGCCATAGATAAGGACACGACAAATACCGTTTTTTCCTATATCCCCAACACTGCGGAAACCTCTTTTTACGGGCTTGTGGAAGCTGCACAGGACGAACTGAACAAGGAGAAGAACCGACAGATCCTGGATGAAAAAGACGCCCTCACCGACGAACGTCTTACGGAAATTTTATCCAGAAGGCTCCGGACAGAAAAAATAGCCATCAAAGACGTAAAACTCCGTACATTTATTACCGAAGACAGCAGCAGGGATGACCTGGTTGCCCACGTTTACGATGTTACATACGGCGTTATCAAACCTCAGGACAACCTTGTCATCATCGACGACAGTATCGTTAGAGGAACTACCCTCAAGAAGAGTATCATACGAATGATGGATCGTCTGCATCCGAAATCTATCGTAGTCGTATCATCCGCACCACAGATCCGGTACCCGGATTGTTATGGGATAGATATGGCCAGGCTTGAAGACCTGGTGGCCTTCCGCGCTGCACTGGAACTCCATAAAGAAAGAGGAACCTACGACATCGTAAAAAAGATATATGACGAATGTCAAGGCCAGGTAGGTTATCTGGACACCGATGTGAAAAACGCGGTACAACAGCTTTATGATGCGTTTACAGATGAAGAAATATCCGAAAAAATATCCGAACTCCTTTGTACGGATGATATAGAAGCCGAAGTAAAGATCATCTTCCAGTCTGTGGAAAACCTCCACAAGGCATGTCCCAAAAACCTGGGAGACTGGTATTTTACAGGAAACTACCCCACACCGGGCGGTAACCGGGTCGTAAACCGGGCATTTATCAATTTTTACGAAGGAAATAACGAACGGGCCTACTAAAACCGCATGCAACACAAAGAGCCCCTACAACAGTGCTCGCTTTATCGGATTTATGCGTCATTCATCGATTTAATTTCGCCGGTGAAATTTCCGGACATACATTTGAATCACCATAGCATAAGTAGGTTAAGTTCATGGTAAGATTTGGGGCAAAAAGGTGGAGTTCTACTCCGCCTTTTTTTTATGCTTTCTTACAGGCAACCGCTTTCTTGCATCTTCCGGAGTTCCTTTTTCAAAACTCAAAAAAGACATACAAACGCTTTTTGCTTGTACCATAGTTAGTATTGCAGTAAACGGAGACGGGCCTGGACAGTGCATAAAAAAAGCGGGAACATGCCCCGCTTTCTGATTATTTTGTTATACCGGAATTATTTATTTGCAGCATACAGTTCTGCTACTTTATCCCAGTTGATCACATTAAAAAATGCAGAGATATAGTCCGGTCTTCTGTTCTGATAGTTCAGATAATATGCATGCTCCCATACATCAAGGCCAAGGATAGGGGTTCCGCCACATCCGATGCCGGGCATTAACGGGTTGTCCTGATTGGCGGAAGAACAAACTTCTACTTTACCTCCTTTATGCACACAAAGCCACGCCCATCCGGAACCAAATCGTGTAGCTGCCGCCTTTGCAAATGCATCTTTAAAAGCATCAAAAGAACCAAAAGCAGCATCTATTGCCGATGCCAGTTCTCCTTTGGGGGCTCCTCCTCCGTTGGGAGACATCACCTGCCAGAAAAGACTGTGGTTATAAAATCCGCCCCCGTTATTTCTAACAGCAGCATTGTCCATATCCAGTCCTTTGAGGATTTCTTCAATAGTTTTTCCTTCCAGCTTGGTACCCTCTATAGCTTTATTGAGGTTAGCCGTGTAACCATTGTGGTGTTTTGTATGATGTATCTCCATTGTACGTGCGTCAATATGAGGCTCCAGAGCATCATAAGCATACGGTAATTTCGGTAATTCAAAAGCCATGATATCAAATTTTAGATTATTAGTTAATACTTGTTGCGTAACAAATTTAGGTATAAACTTAAACAATCCATAATAATAAATAGTAAAGAACTCATAAAGTTTGTTTATTTTGGCATAAAATTCCCGTATCGGAAAAACCCGGGATTTCCGGATGGTTTCAAGAGACAAAAAGCAGCCCGGTCTACCTCTTTACCAAAAGATCCCGCTACTTTATTATCTTTTGTTTCCTGCTCGGGTTCTGAAAATTATAACTACAATTATTACATTTTGTCGGACACAACATTTCAAATATACAACGCCTCCGCCGGATCGGGAAAAACCTTCACCCTAGTGCGGGAGTATCTCAAATTACTGCTCAGGTCGGACTATCCGGACACTTACAAGCAGATCCTCGCCATAACATTTACCAACAAGGCCGTTAATGAGATGAAGGAACGGGTGATCCGGAGCCTGCGGGAAATGGCGTCGGAGGATATTCTTTCTTCTCCTACGGATATGTTCCTGCAACTCGGAAAAGACCTGAATACCGATAGCATCACCTTGCACAACAGGTCCAGCAACGTACTCAAGAGGATATTACACAATTATGCGTTTTTCGATATTGCCACCATAGATAAGTTCAATCACCGCCTGCTTCGCGCATTCGCCCATGACCTTCATCTACCGGTGAATTTTGAAGTGGCCATAGACACGGTCTCTCTCCTCAATGAAGCCGTAGACCGGCTCGTCTACCAGGCCGGGGAAGATCAATTACTTACCAGGGTGCTGGTCGATTTTGCGCTCGAAAAAGCCGATGATGACAAAAGCTGGGACATCAGCCTGGATCTGAAAAAAATCGCGAGACTACTTCTCGAAGAGAACCATTACGAACACATCCGGGACATCGAAAACAAAAGTCTTTCCGATCTGAGGGAATTAGCCAACATCCTGCAAAAACAGATCTCGGAAGACGAAGATAAAATGTCGGAAACTGCCGCGACCTTTTTCAGTATTATCACGTCCAATGACCTGGCTCCGGAGGACTTCACAAGAAGTTCCATTCCCAATTTTTTTCAGAAAGCCAGGGAAAACATCTTAAAAAGTATAGATTTTCAAAAGAAAAAATGGCAGGACGAGATCCACTCCGCAGCCTTATACACCAAAACCACGGAAAAGAAATCGCCGGAAAAAACAGTAATCATAGATGAGATGCAGCCCCGCATTGCTACGCTGTTCGAACAGTGCAAGCGCTTATTTTTTCACATTCAGTTTCTTCGGAATTTCAGAAGTAAGCTTATCCCGCTGTCCCTATTGAGTGCTATTAACCGCGAGTTGAACCACATCAAGGAGGCGGAGAACCTCATGCCTATATCCGAGTTCAACCGTATCCTGGCCGGGGTCATTACCGACCAGCCCGCCCCTTTTATTTACGAAAGGCTCGGAGAAAAATACAGGCACTACTTTATAGATGAGTTTCAGGACACCTCCGAAATGCAATGGAAAAACCTCCAGCCTCTTATAGGCAATGCGCTCGAAGGAGAGACCATAACCGGGAAAAGAGGTTCCCTGATGCTGGTGGGAGACGCCAAGCAAGCCATCTACCGCTGGCGTGGAGGTAAGGCCGAACAATTCATTAGTCTGTACAACAGGGAGGATGTCCCGTTCCAGATAGATCCCCGGGTGGAACAGTTACCGGTCAATTACCGGAGTTATGACGAAATCATTGCGTTTAACAATCGTTTCTTCAAACACGCGGCTGCACATTTGTCACACCCGGAATATCGCGACCTTTACGAAAATAAAAGCTATCAGGAAACCAATCCGAAAAAAGGCGGGGTAGTCAGTATCACTTTTCTCGAGAAGGACAGCCAGGACATACGGCAGGATTACTGCGACACGACCCTGCAAAAGATCGAAGCACTTCGGGATCAGGGTTACACCCTGAGCGCTATCTGTATTCTTACCCGCAAAAGGGACCAGGGGGCCTTACTGGCAGAACACTTACAGGAAAACGGCATTCCGGTGATCTCATCGGAATCCTTGTTACTGAAGAGTCACCCCAAGATCGTGTTTCTCATTCACCTGATGTCCTACTTCCTGCAAACAGACAACCGGGAAATATGCCTGAAACTATTGGAATTCCTTGCAGAAAGCGAAAATACAGAAGACAAACACTTATTTTTTACATCGGGCCTGGCCGACATGGCTACGGTTTGGGAAACCCACAATTTTTCACCGGACATCTTTCTGGAACGTCCCCTGTTCGATGCGGTTCAATATGCGATCTCGTGCTTTTCCCTTAACGATCCTTCCGATGCCTACCTGCAATCTTTCCTCGACGAAATACTGGAGCAAGTAAACCGCAACCACACGGGCCCGGCGGAGTTCCTGAGCTATTGGGAGAAAAAGAAAGACACCCTGGGTATTGCTGCCCCCGAAGGTATCAATGCGGTGCAGATCATGACCATACACAAGTCGAAAGGACTACAGTTTCCGATAGTTCTTTTCCCGTTTGCAGACACCAACATTTACGAAGACCGGGAACCCCTGATCTGGTTTCCCGTAGACCGGCAAACGTTTGGTATCCCTTATGCCCTGATCTCTAAAAATAAAGATCTTGAATATCTCAGCGAATACGGAGCCGAAATGGTACAGGCCTACGATGCAAAACTGGAACTGGACAGTTTTAACATACTATATGTCGCACTCACCCGTGCAGTAGAGCAACTCCATATTATCGGAAAAAAAGATACCGACCGGAACGGCAATGAAAACACCAGGTCTTTTTCAGGCCTCTTTATTAATTTTCTGAAAGCCGAAGGATACTGGATCGAAGACCAGGCCACATATCAGTTACCTCGCGGAGAACACCCGGATTCCATACCCGGTAAATCTACAACAACAAAGCGCTCCGACAATCCGAAAATTCCGTACACATCAAACGTTTCCGCCAATCGTAAATTCCGGATTATCACAAGGGCGGGCTCTCTGTGGAGTGCCGGACTGGACAAAGCTATCGAAACCGGGAACATCTATCACATGTTACTGGCACGCATCCGGTATGCGACCGATGTGGATCATGTGGTTCGTGAAGCCATACTGCAGGGACATATCACACATACCGAAGAAGACCGGTTTATCGAAAGACTCCGGACCCTGACCACCCATACGGAAATCGGCAGGTACTACACTCCCGATTATACGATCTATAATGAGCGGGATATTTTTACGGAAAAAGGAGAAATATTACGTCCCGACCGGATCGCAACCGACAATACCGGAAATGCCTTTCTACTCGACTACAAAACAGGCAGCTACGACACAAAATATGAAAGCCAGGTGCGACAATATATGCAGGTACTCACCGATATGGGATACAAGGCCACAAGGGGATATCTCGTATTCATCGATAACGACATCCGCATCTATCCGGTTTAGCATTTTTTTCAGCACCAAAAAAACATAAAACACTCATTTAAAACACCTTAACTCCATCTATATTTTTTTCTTCAAAAAAAATAACAAAATACGAGGGACTCTTACAGACTTCATGTGTATAATAAGTAGTTCCCCACGGAAGATTTCCGGGATTGGTTTACACAAGGGGGAACTAAAACGGCCTTTAAGCAAGGCCATACTGTAGTTTAGTTTGGGGTAATTCGGTTTAGATCATAAGCCGGTTAATAAACACAGTGCTCGTGAGGGTCGTCCGGATATTTTCGGGCGGCCTTCTTTTTTAAAAATATGTTTTTTTTAATATTTAAAATCTTACGTTATACAATAAAAGCCCAATTTCTGCCGTTTTCGAAAACAAAATGTGTACCAACATTTATTTACCTTTGTTGCAAAACACAAAAAGATAGTATATGTACGGAAAAATAAAACAACATCTGCAACAGGAATTACAAGACATTAAAGACAGTGGTCTTTACAAGAAGGAAAGAATCATAACCTCACCTCAGGACGCCGTCATAAAAATCGACACCGGTGAGGAGGTTATTAATTTCTGTGCCAATAACTACCTGGGGCTATCATCTCACCCGGACGTTATACAGGCAGCCAAAGACACCCTGGACACTCACGGATTCGGGATGTCCTCCGTGAGGTTTATTTGTGGTACACAAGACATTCACAAGCAACTGGAAAAAAAGATCGCCGATTTTTACGGCACTGAGGACACTATTTTATACGCTGCGGCATTTGACGCCAATGGTGGTGTCTTTGAGCCGCTTTTATCGGCAGAAGATGCGATTATATCCGATTCGCTCAACCACGCTTCCATTATAGACGGGGTTCGTCTCTGCAAAGCCAAGCGCTACAGGTACGAAAACAGCAATATGGAAGATCTTGAAGCCAAGCTAAAACAGGCTAACGAAGACGGTGCAAGGTTTAAAGTAGTTGTCACCGACGGGGTTTTCTCTATGGACGGGCTTGTTGCGCCACTGGACAAAATCAGTGTCCTGGCCGAAAAATATGATGCCATGGTGATGATCGACGAATGTCATGCTGCCGGATTTATCGGGGAAACCGGGCGCGGCACCCTCGAAGAAAAAGGGGTTATGGGCAAAATAGATATTATTACCGGAACCCTCGGGAAGGCGCTCGGAGGTGCTATGGGCGGTTATACGACCGGAAAAAAAGAGGTGATCGAGATTCTCCGGCAAAGATCAAGGCCTTATCTTTTTTCCAATTCCCTCGCACCCGCTATCGTAGGAGCTTCAATTAAGGTTTTCGAGATGCTTTCCGAAAACACAGCGTTAAGAGATACCCTCGAAGAAAATACGAAATACTTCAAAAAAGGTATGAAAGAAGCCGGTTTTGACATTATAGACGGAGACTCCGCCATTGTTCCGGTTATGCTTTACGACGCCAAATTATCTCAGGTTATGGCAGACAAACTCCTCGAAAAGGGCATTTATGTTATCGGGTTCTTTTACCCCGTGGTTCCTAAAGGAAAAGCGAGGATAAGAGTACAGTTATCCGCTGCACATACCAGGGAACATCTGGACAAAGCCATTCAGACCTTTACGGAAATCGGTAAAGAATTAGCCGTCATTTAAAAACGAAGTATTTTCTTAATAAAACCAAAAAAATTACTATATTTATCTTTGTTTATCTGCCGTAACGGCTTACATTTGTTCTTAATTAATACTTAAAATTTAAATAATTGAACATGAAACATCTTAGCAAATTATTTGTTGCTGCGCTCTTACTGATAGGGTTCAGCAATGTTCAGGCGCAAGATTCCAACAACCCGTGGCAAGTGAGTTTTGGAGCAAACGCCGTTGATGTTTACCCCACCAATCAACCCGGAATGGGACAGTGGCTCGACGAGTATTTTAATGTCAGCGATCACTGGAATATACTCCCTTCCGTTTCTACTATAGCGGTTTCCCGTTATGTAGGTAGTGGTTTCTCTGTCGGCGCACGGGGATCCCTTAACAAAATCGACAAATGGGGCGATACAGATGTAGATGATCTATCATACTATGGTGTGGACGGTACCATCAAGTACAGTTTCTCTGAAGGAACTGTTATCGAACCGTTCATCGAAGTGGGTGGAGGTTATACCTGGATTGATGAAATCGGTGCAGGTACACTCAACGGGGGTATAGGTTTTAACCTTTGGTTTACAGACAACATCGGCCTTACCTTACAATCCAGCTACAAACACGCATTCGAGGACTACCTTGCTCCTCACTTCCAGCACGTTGCCGGTATTGCCATTAAATTCGGCGGAACAGATACCGATGGTGACGGCATCTACGACAAGGATGACGAATGTCCTGAAGTAGCCGGGCTTCCCGAATTTAACGGATGTCCTGACTCTGACGGAGACGGGATTCCTGATAAAGATGACGCCTGTCCGAACGAAGCTGGTCCTGCCGAACTCAACGGATGTCCCGACAGAGACGGAGATGGTGTGCCGGATAAAGACGACGCTTGCCCCGATACTCCCGGACCGGTAGAACTTAACGGATGTCCTGACTCTGACGGAGACGGAATTCCGGATAAAGATGATGCTTGTCCGAACGAAGCCGGTCCTGCTTCCCTCAACGGATGTCCTGACAGAGACGGGGACGGTGTTCCGGATAAAGATGATGCTTGTCCTGATGTAGCCGGTACCGTAGCTAACAACGGATGCCCGGAGGTAACAGAAGAAGTTCAGAAAAAACTCAACGAGTTTGCTAAAACTATTCTGTTCGACACCGGTAAAGCAACTATCAAACCGGAATCTGCAGACGTATTAGACCAGATTATAAGTGTACTTAACGAGTATCCTAACTCCAAATTTACCGTAGAGGGACACACCGACAGTACAGGTAGTGCTGCATTAAACCAGAAATTGTCTGAGCAAAGAGCTGAGTCCGTAAGAAAATATCTGGCCGAAAAAGGAATCAATCCTTCCAGGCTGTCTTCTATCGGATTTGGAAAAGACAAACCGATAGCTACCAACGCTACTGCAGCTGGTAGAAAAGAAAACAGAAGGGTTGAAATCAACCTCGTTAAAGAGTAGATAAACAATCGAGATAAATAAAAGGTCCCGCTCTGAAAATTCAGAGCGGGATTTTTTTATTTTTAAACTTTAAAAAATATTCCGGCTGCTCTATGCCGCATTCATCAGTAACCACAAATTGCAACCATTGTGAAAACCTTTCTGGCCGAAGTTGTCGAAAATATACTGTCGCGCGACAAAAACATCAGTGATATTACCTTTATCGTACCCGGAAAGCGAGCCGGTGTATTCCTGAAGCGTGAGCTGCAAAACCGGATGACACGCACCGTCTTTGCCCCGAGAATATACAGTGTCGAAGAATTTGTACAGGAATTATCCGGCCTTACCCTCGTTTCCAATATTCAGCTTATTTTCGAATTTTATGCGGTGTATCGCAATATCACCCCGGAAGAACAACGGGAAGATTTTTACAACTTCTCCAAATGGGCACAGGTAATGCTCCAGGATTTTAACGAGATCGACCGGTATCTCATCCCACCCGAAGCCATCTTTTCGCACCTGTCCTCGGTCAAAGAGCTGGACCACTGGTATCTTTCCGATCAAAAGACCCCTCTACAGGAGCAATACATAGCTTTCTGGAAGACCCTGGAACACTATTATACCGCTCTTCGCGACGAGCTGCTCGGCAAACAATGCGGCTACCAGGGATTGATTTACCGGGAAGCCATAGAAAACATCGAACACTACCTGGATCAAAACCATCAGAAACACATTTTTATAGGATTCAATGCACTGAATAATGCCGAGGCAGCAATACTTCAGGATTTCCTCGCCTCAGGTGCCGAAGTCTTCTGGGACACGGACAAAGCTTTCATGGAAGATCCGGAACACGATGCCGGACTGTTTATGAGACAATATAAAACGAGGTGGAAACACTACGAAAAACATCCTTTCCACACCATAAGCGACCATTTCTCTAACGCTAAGGATATAGACATTACAGGTATTCCCGGCAAAACGGGACAAGCCATGTATGTCCACACTATTCTTTCCAAACTGAAGAACGAAGGAAAACTGGAAAACACTGCCGTTGTCCTGGGCAATGAAGAACTCCTGAACCCCATGCTCAACGCTATTCCGGAAGAGCTCGAGGGCATTAATATTACCGGGGGATTCCCTTTGGCCTTTAGCCCCGTGGCCTCCTGGTTTCATGCCTTTTTTCAAACCCTGGAAAGCGAGAAGCACGGAACATGGCATTACCAGAATGTAATCAACCTGATTACGCATCCCGTTTCCAAACCGCTTTTAACCCTTCATGGAAACGACCTTGCCGAAAAATTTGTCCGCCATATCCAGGACAATAATATGGTTTTTATCACACAGGAACATCTCAAAGAAGCTTTCACCGGGCTGACAGCCGCCTCCGCAGACGACAACACCCCGCTTACCGGGTTGCTGTTTTTTTCTAAAAACGGCATTACCGCCGGCGATGTTATCCGCAAATGCATAGCACTGACCATGCATATGAAAGACATATATGCCAGGCAGGACAACCCTGTATTTCTGGAATACCTGTACCGGTTTTATGAAATTTTTAACCAGATCGATCTGTTCGACGAAAAGTACCGGGCACTTTCCGTTCATGCTCTTACGGGAATTTACCGGGAACTGCTGCTTCAGCAAACTGTCGACTTCCAGGGAGAGCCCCTGGAGGGCCTACAGGTTATGGGGGTACTGGAAAGCCGGAACCTCGATTACGAAACAGTCATTCTCACGTCGGTAAATGAGGGAGATCTTCCATCGGGAAAATCAGGGAATTCCTTTATTCCCTTTGATATTAAAATCGCTTACGGTCTGCCCACATACAAAGAAAAAGATGCTATCTACGCCTATCACTTTTACCGGTTATTACAGCGGGCCAAAAAAGTCTACCTGCTTTACAATTCCGATTCCGGGTCTTTTGACGGTGGAGAGAAAAGCCGTTTTATCCAGCAATTAACCACATTCCCACAGGAAAAACATCGTATCCGGGAACAAATGGCTGTACCCGATGCCGCTCCGCTACCGCCAACTGCTACTCCCGTAACCAAAACACCTTCGTTGATGGAGGCCATACGTATTATGGCAGAAAAAGGCTTCTCTCCGACCTCATTGTCCAATTATATCCGCAACCCTATGGATTTTTACAAACAGGCCATCCTCAAAATCAGTGATGAATATGAAGTCGAGGAAACCATAGCCGCCAATACATTAGGGACCATCATTCACGACACACTCGAAGATCTCTACAAACCACTTACCGGGCAGGTACTCACCGCAGCACACCTCGAGGATATGAAGAAAAGGGCAAGCGGTATTATCGCTGTTAAATTTGGTGAAGTATATAAAGGGGGCGATTTCAGTCGTGGAAAAAACCTGCTTAGCTATGAAGTCGCAAAGCAGTATCTCAGGAATTTTCTGCAGGCCGAAGAAAAGAGGATTGAAGAAGGAAATACCATAAAGATTATCGAGATCGAAAGTAACCTGAAAGTAAAACTCGATGTTCCCGGCATTTCCCATCCTGTTTTCCTGAAAGGAAAAGTAGACCGTGTAGAGACTATCAACGGCACACTTTGTTTTATCGATTACAAAACAGGAAAGGTAGAGCCTTCCGATGTGGAAATCACAGCATGGGAAGACCTGATCAGCGATTATAAATACAGTAAAGCATTCCAGCTTCTGTGCTACTCTTATATGCTTATCCAAAGTAGTTCTTACGGGCTTCCGGTCGAAGCTGCTATTATCTCCTTTAAAAACCTGCGCAAAGGGTTTATGAAATTTGCCAAAAAAGAAGGACCGAGATCAGAAAGGGACTACGCCATAACCCCGGAAACATTCGAACATTTTACCGGACAGCTTTACGACCTCATCGGCGAGATATGCGACCCTTCCGTTCCTTTTGCCGAGAAGGAAATCGTATAGATCCATAAAAAAGCATCCTTCCCGTTATATGGAAAGGATGCTTATACATGCCGAACTGCTACAGCCCTTAATAATTAGGGTTCTGTGTTAATGTAGGCTGTCCGGTCTCATCCACACTCAAGTCGATCTGAGCCTGAGGAATAGGAAAATACTCATTTTTATTCGAAATAAATTTACCCCCGCGAATATCTGTGGTCAAACCTCCCTGATACCGGAAATATGCATTAAGCGTTTCTTCAGCAATACCCCAGCGTACCAGATCGAAAAACCGGTGTCCTTCCAACGCTAACTCCAGCTTTCTTTCGAAATAAATAGCTTTTAATGCGTCCTCTTTGGAACTGAACTGCGCAGTAGTATATTCCTCTATATTATAATTTGCAGCATTGGTATTTTCATCAAATCCTGCCATAGGCTTTTCCTCATCTATATATTCTTTCAGGAAACCATTGGGATTTGCAGCCCTTCTTCTTACCCGGTTAACATACTCCATGGCAACGGGCAGACTTCCGGCCTGTGCCTCGGCTTCTGCAGCCATCAACAAAACATCGGCAAACCGGATAACATGAACGTTAATAGCTGTCCCGGGAGCCCAGGAACTCTGATCCGCATATAAATCCTGAGTGGCCTGCCAGTATATATTCTTTTTAGGAGCGTACGGGCCTCCGTAGACCTGATCTCTTACCCATTCCGATCCCGGATGATACCCCCAGTCATGAAAAGGAACTCCACGACGCCCTACGGTCCAATCGAGCCTGGGATCCAAAGAGCCGGTATAAGGAGTAAAGGAGGCATCGGCAGATACTCCCATATCGTTCTTTACAGGGTTCTCATTATAGTTATCCAGATAAGGAAGTCCCGTATTTTCGTCCGTTTTATAAGAGTTCACCAGGTCTTGTGTAGGCTGAAAAAAACCGCAACACCTGAAAGGGCTGTTGTAAGGAAAATTCAGCTTCCCACCCTGGTTGGCATTACTGATACTTCCGGTTCCGTCACCGGCCACCATCTGAATATCGAATACCGTTTCGGCATTATTCTCCGTTGCAGCGTCGAAATTGTCTTTGAAAAATGTCACCAGATCATACTTTACACCCGCTGAGTTCACCCCCGAAGTAATGGTTTCGGTAAAAATAACCTGGGCCTCCGAAAATTTCTTCTGATAGAGATATGTTTTGCCGAGGTACGCAGCTGCCGCCCATTTATTAGCCCTACCGAACTCTTCCTGTGTAGCCGGGAGGTTCTCATAAGCAAATTCAAAATCAGCCTCTATCATAGGCCAGATATCCTGGTCGTTAGGTGTCTTCGGGTTCTCTGTAGTCTCATCGATCCACGGCACCATATTGAACATCTTTTTCAATTCAAAATAATAGTGTCCACGTAAAAAACGTGCCTGTCCTGCAATGTTATTCTTGTTCTCATCCGATATATCTTCCAGTCTTTCCAGGAGTTTAAGGGTATTGTTACATCGTACAACACCCTCATACGCTGCTTTCCACTTCGTATTGAAAAAACCGTTGGAAGGGTCCGAAGAGAATTTTGCAATAGGGTCAATGGCAGGCTGGTCACCACCAAAACTACCTTTACTTGCCAACCCTCCAGTAACTGCTCCGTAGATCCAGTTATCCGGGGCAGCTTCCCAGGGATTTCCTCCGCCAAGCGCTTCATCATCTCCTTGCCCATCCAAAGCTGCATAAGCTCCTATCAGCATTTTTTCCACGCCTGCTTCATCGGCTACCACGTCATCGCTTAAAGCCCCCAATGCTGGCTGATCTAAAAAACTATCTGCACACGAAAACAGTATGGAGAACATGATAACAGGAAAACAAAATCGTCCTATTTGTTTAGTAAGTTTCATATGTTTTATTTTTGAGTTCATTAATTAAAAAATCACGTTTAGTCCGAAAAGCAACTGCCGCTGATTCGGATAAGCCCCTTCATCGATACCGAAATTCACACTCTCTCCGGATATTTCGGGGTCCAGACCGGAATACGAAGTAATGGTAAACGGATTAACCATTTGCGCATACAACCTGAGCTTGGTTAGCTTTATCTTTTCGAGCAAGCCCGAAGGTAATGTGTATCCCAGTTGTATCTGACGGCATCTCAGGTAAGAACCATCCTCAACAAAATAAGAGTTGGGAACGTTTGCCACACTAAAAGAACCTGTAGTTTCCTGTATCGGAGCCTTGGCATTCATATTTTGTGGGGTCCATGAATTATAGAGGGCCGTATGACTTTTAGCTCCCTGGAAAGAACTGTAAAAATCGGTCCACCAGCGCACGTTATTCCAGATATCATTCCCTTGAGACCCATATATAAACGCGCTGAAATCCCAGCTTTTATAGAGCAATTCTATATTAAGTCCGTAGGTAAAATCGGGGTTAGGATCTCCCAAAAAGGTCCGGTCCTTATCATCTATTACATGATCACCGTTAATATCCTTATACCGGAATCGTCCGACGGCCACATCGTTCTGATAGATTGCATTCGGGTTGTCGGTTGCGGCGACTGCTGCAGCGTTAGCCTCATCGATTTCCGCTGCACTGTTCCAGAAACCTTCGATCTGATAGCCGAAAAATTCGCTGACCGAATGCCCAACCGCATTCCTGATTATAGAACTACCGTTAAAACGCCGGCCTTCCAGGTCGAAGTACTGAATACCTTCAGAGATTTTCTTGATCTCATTATTGTACGTCGTAAAGGTTACCGATGTGTTCAACCGCAGATCCTCGGTGAGCCTGAAATAGGTAGATAAATCGACATCGATACCTCCGTTGGTCATCTGGGCAACATTGACGTAAGGAACGGTTGCTGCTCCGACCGTACCCGGTAAGTTAGGATTATAAAGCAAATCCTTCACATCTTTGCGGTAATAATCCACAGTGAGCTGAACAGTATTATTAAACATTGAAACATCTATTCCGATATTGGAGTTGATATTCTTTTCCCAGACTGCATCCGGGTTTCCGATACGGTTCTGTTCAAAACCTTCGGACAATGCGGAGTTCCCCCCTCCTATAGCATAGAAAGAGGTTCTGTTATTCCCTCCGAAGGTAGTAAATGAGTTTGCCGGGTCTACGTTTAGCTGGTTTCCCATTACACCATATCCTCCCCTTATCTTCAGGTCATTTATCCAGCCATGATCGGGAAAGAAGTCTTCATTAGACATATTCCAACCGACACTAAAAGCAGGAAACCATCCGTATTGATTGTTCAGGAATCGCGACGATCCGTCTCTCCGAACCGTTGCACTCAGCAGGTACCTGTCATCAAAGTTATAATCCAGCCTCCCGAAATACGAGGCCAGGGCATCGGCATATTTAAAGGAATAATTTGTTTGTGTCCCGGAACCGGTATCCAGAGTTACATAATCCGGATCAAAAGAAAAATAGCCCTGCCTGGTTCCGCCGACTTCACGTCCTTTATTCTGATAAGCTTCCGTACCCAACAGAATGGTAAGATTGTGAACATCGTTAAAAGAGTTTTGATATTTCACGGTATTCGTCCAGGTCCAGTTAAAATTGGTTGCCGCAGCTTCCGAATATTGATTTACGGAAAGATTTTCGGAATTTTCATATTCCGGAAATTGAAAAGAATTAAAGCTGTTCGTAAAATACTGTCCCCCGAAACTCGTTCTGAAAGTAAAATGTTTTAAAAAATCTGCTTCTGCAAAAATATTACCAAAAATACGTGTTGAGACTCCTCTGTTATGTCTTGTACGATCCATAATAGCTACAGGGTTTTTGGCATTTCCGAGACCATTACCGAAAGACCCTGCGTAGTTTCCCATAATATCGCGAACCGGTATTATAGGTTGTTGCCGGAAGGCCATTCCTATGGCACTACCTTCGGTCAGGGCATCAATCTGCGGATTATCCCGAATGGTAAAACTTAAATTTTCTCCGATCCGGATGTTTTCGCCTACATTATACATCGCATTTGCCCTGATCGTGTAGCGCTTCAGATAGGTATTTTGCAAAGTTCCTTCCTGATCAAAATAGTTTAGAGAAAAGAGATAGCTTCCCTGTTCATTACCACTGCTTACCGACAGGTTATGACTCTGAATACTCGCAGGATTGAATATTTCCTGGAACCAGTTGGTCCCCTTTTTATTGGCCCGTACAATTCGGTAGAAACTATCAAGGTCATCGGAACTGGTATAATTTGGGTTTACATAATACAGGGCTTCGTTGACAGTGTTAGCTCCGACCGGCGCTATATAATTCGGCAATACCGGGTTTGCCCCGTTACCATACAGCTGGCTACTCGGAGCTATGTCGGGATTGGTATTGCGCTGAGCTATAAAATTGAGATCGGCCATTTCCTGGGAATTCAATATATTCCATGGATTCCCTTTCCGAACCATTTGAACACCATAAAAGGAATCGTAAGTAACTTTCATCCTTCCTTTCCCTCTCTTGGTTGTTATAATAATAACCCCGTTTGCCGCCCTCGAACCATAAATCGACGCAGAAGAAGCATCTTTTAAGACCTGCATGGTCTCTATATCATTAGGGTTAATATCGCCTATCCCGTCCGTAGGTATTCCGTCAACAACGTAAAGCGGGGTATTGTTCCCAAAGGTATTAGCCCCTCTTATTTTTACCTGAGGAGCTTCTCCGGGTTGTCCTCCCCCGGTTACCGTGACCCCGGAAACCCGTCCCTGAAGCTGGTTGGTAACCTGCGGGGAAGGTTGTTGCAACATTTCGTCCGTCTTCACTACGGAAACAGCTCCTGTGAGATCCTGTTTACGCTGTGTACCGTATCCCACTACAACAACTTCGTCCAATTGTGCAAGATCCTCCTGCAGCGCCACATCGATAACCTCACGGCCATCGACCGGAATCTCCACAGATTTAAAACCTACGTAAGAAACCACAAGTACAGCGTCATCACTACTTACATCTATAGTATAGTTTCCATCAAAATCTGCCACTACACCATTAGTGGTTCCCTTTTCGAGAACACTGGCACCCGCAAGGGGCATTCCGTCATCGGAAGTTATTTTACCACTAATCTGCAAAAATGTCAAGGTTGCTGCTTCTCCAGACACAGGTAATGTGGCGAATACCCGTCCGGAAACCAGAAAAAAGCAACAAAAAAGCAAAACACAAATCGCATTTTGCAGCACAGCACGAATCCTCGTAAAAGTCTTTTTTCTCATAAAATAAAGTTTGTTAGTTGTTTAAATAAGATTTGTCCATGTATAAAAACACAGCAAACAAAGAGGCAGGATCTTTTGTCGTTCTAAAACGGTATCATCAATATCATTTTAATTTGAGTTTAGTTGAGTTAAAAAAATAATACTACCTCAATTTGCGCTTAAACACATAAGTTATTTCTTCTAAAAAAGTAAGACCCATAAAAAGGACAATCTCTTAGAAGAAGATTGGTTCTATATTAAAAATTCAAAATAGGATTATTAAATTTTTCTTAAAAATTTTTTATACCAGTAACATCATTTCTTTTCCAAACAGCTTGTTTTCGCAAACAAAAAGCATAAAATGCTAATATAATCACAAAAAAATTAACATTTAAAATATTAATAGCATTATTATTGACATATATAAAAATAAAGCACAGTAACAGCAATAAAAACATACAACAACACAGACTACAAAATAAATGTGTAAAAATACAGGACAAAGCCAATGCCATATATAAAAATTAACACATAAAAATAACAACAGACGTAAGATACAATATGGGAATATGCACATAATACATCATTAAAGAGCTCCCGTTTTCGCCCCTTACCTGCCTGCTTCCATTTTCTGCTCATTTTTATGATGCTCTACAAAAAACGAGTATGGCCCTTTCTCAATAGTCTTTAACCTCATCCTCTCTTAACACCCATAAAAAACACTTGTGATAAAAAAATAACTATTTTTTTATATATTCGCTAATCGTTAACGTTAACGAACCCCGATTCATAACCAAAACTTTACCCATGAAAAGAGAAACTGAAAGACCATTGGTCGTCTTTCCGGTAAACGCCTGTTTGTGCAGAAAATTCATAATACTCCTCCTGATCGGAGGATGCTTCGTCGGAAACGCACTATCCGGAAGAAGCCACGCAACAGCTATTCAACAGTCCGTAACAGGCACAGTTAAAGACAGTAACGGAACACCCCTGCCGGGAGTGAGTGTACAATTGACAGGAACCACCAAAGGTGTTGTAACCGATTTTGACGGTCATTTCGAGATCGAAGCGAGCCATGGCGACATCCTTGAACTTTCGTACATCGGGATGCGTACCCAGCGTATCACCGTAGCCGGCAATACCTCACTTCAGGTTACTATGGAGGAGGATTACGAATCGCTGGATGAAGTCATTATAACCGGATACGGGAGTCAGAAAAAAGGAGAGATTACCGCTGCAATTTCATCGGTTAGCGCCAGCTCCATCGAAAAAATAGCTACCTCCAATGGTATAGATGCCATTAAAGGACAGGTGGCCGGTGTAGACATTGTTCCTCAGGGAGGAAGACCGGGAGAAAATGCCACGGTCCGGATACGGGGACGCCGCTCCATAGGTGCTTCCAACGATCCGCTGTATGTTATAGACGGTATCCCCCAGATCAGCGGAACAAACGCTATTACCGATATCAATCCGCAGGACATAGAGACCATGCAGGTCTTAAAAGATGCGGCCGCTACGGCTATATACGGTTCCAGGGGAGCTAACGGTGTCGTACTGATCACCACCAAACGCGGAAAAGCAGGCAAGACCTCGGTATCCTACAGTAGTCACTTTGGTATGACCTCGGCCACACACCTGGTCGACATGATGAACGGTGAAGAATTTGCCCGGATGAAACGCGAATCCCAAAGAACCTCTTGGAACGGAACCATTCCGCAAGATGAAAACATTTTTCTGGACCCTGTGGAGCTTAGATCCATAGCAGAAAACAGGTCTACCGACTGGCTCGACCTGGTCATCGGTACCGGATGGCAAACCAATCACCAGTTAAGCGTAAGCGGCGGATCGGAAAAAACGACCTTTAATACCTCCATAGGCTATTTCAAGGAAGAGGGTATCGTACCCACTATGGACTACGAGCGCTATACAGGCAGGATAAACCTGGATCACAGGATCAGTGATATATTTAAAGTAGGAGTCTCCATCGCCCTCTCTCATGGTATCCAGAACTGGGGATCTTCGGCTGCGGTCTCCGAAGCACTGATGAACAACCCGCTTGGGGTTCCGAGAGACAACAACGGTGACCTCATCTTTTTGCCTACCAATGACGGGCTGCGGACCAATCCGCTCAGTGAACTCGTCAAAGGGGCCTTTATAGACGAACGCAAATTTACCCGGATATTTGCGCCGGTTTACCTGGATATACACATTAACAGTAATCTGAAATGGACAACGACCTTCGGCCCCGATATCCGGTATAACCGCAAGGGGATATTCCAGGGCAGTTACACGAATGCAAATCGCGGGGGCCCCGGAAATGCTTCGATAGAACATGAAGATAATTTCGGGTACACCCTCGAAAACCTGCTTACCTATAACCAGACTATCGGCGAAGATCACAACCTCAAAGTGACGTTGCTTCAAAGTATTCAGAAATCCCGGTTCGAAAAATCCCTTGCAGGAGTATCCAACATTCCTTATGAAGAACAAAAATTTTACAATCTCGGCTCTGCGTCTGTCAAAGGCGACATCACTTCGGAACTTGTAGAATGGAGCCTGGCCTCTTTTATGGGACGTATCAATTACGATATTGCCGGCAAATATCTCTTCCAGGCGTCCGTAAGGGCAGACGGTTCTTCCCGTCTCGCTACAGGCAACAAATGGAACTATTTCTCCGGGTTCTCCGCAGGATGGCGTGTAACACAGGAAGAATTCATGAAAAACATCGAGGTTTTTGACGACCTGAAGATCAGGGCTTCTTACGGAGAAGTAGGGAACACTTCGGTAGATCCCTACCAGACTGCCGGAAGGCTGGGGCGTACTGTGTATGCCTTCGGAAGCACACCGGCACTCGGTCAGGGTCTTAACGAAATCGCTAACCCCAACCTGGGATGGGAAGTCTCCAAAACCCTGGATATAGGCCTGGATTACAGCCTCTTTAAGGGCAGGATACAGGGAAGCATTGACTGGTATCACACCAAAACATCAGATATCCTCCTCCAACGGAGCCTGCCCTACACCTCCGGATACGAAGATATTCTTCAGAATATAGGAGCCACCAGCAGCAAAGGGATCGAATTTAATGTAGATGCTAACATCATAGACAATCCGGAAGGATTCCGGTGGAACCTCGCCTTCAATATCGCCGGATACAAGGAGAAAATCACCGAACTGGCCCTGAGAGACGAAAACGGGAACCCTGTAGATGACGTCGGCAATCAATGGTTTATAGGAAAACCCATTAATGTTTTTTACGATTACAGAAAAACCGGAATTTATCAGGCAGACGAAGCAGACCTGGCCAATGCGGCCGAAGGAAAAGTACCGGGCGAGATCAAACTGGAAGACATTGACGGCGACGGTCTTGTTACCCCGGACGACCGGGTCATCCTCGGTTCGGATGTCCCCGATTTTTACGGAGGTATCACCAATAACTTCGCTTACAAAGGCATTGATTTCAGTTTCTTTTTCTACTTCCGCCAGGGGCAAATGGTAAGAAGTCGCTTCCACGATGACAACAATACCCTTTTCGGACGCTTCAATAATCTGGATGTGGACTACTGGACCATAGACAACCCGACCAATGCCTACCCCCGTCCCAACCAAAATCAGGAGAGGCCCAGAAATGCGTCCACCATGAGTTACTTTGACGGTAGTTTTATAAAACTCCGGAATATCAGCCTGGGGTACACCCTGCCGGGATCGGTAACAGATAATCTCGGTGTCTCCTCGATGAGATTTTATGTTTCCGGGCAAAACCTCTTCTTCATATCCAAATTCGACTCCTTCGATCCGGAGCGGGCCGGAGAACTAAACGGAAACACCATACCGAGTAACAAAATGTATGTACTGGGTCTTAAAGTCGTCTTTTAACCTCCTGCTGTCCCTCAGGCATAAGGAGATATTTAACCTATTAATGCCACATATCATGAAAAGAAAAATATATAGGGGATGTATACTCATCCAGGTACTATTACTCGCCTCCTGTAACAAATTTCTGGAAGAAGATCTCGTTACCTATGTTTCGGCAGATTCTTATTACAAAACAGAAAAGGGATTTCAGGATGCCGTAAACGCCACTTACGCCTCTCTGAAGACGTTTTACGGGCAGGAAGCAGGCTTTACCATGACCACATTCGGAACGGATATTTTTACCAACGGATCGGACGGAGGTTTTAAGTATTACAATTTTTACGACGTCAGTCTCAATGCCTCCGACGCTTATGTGCGCGATGCGTGGCGGGAATGGTACAAAGGCATCAACCAGGCCAATGCTGTGATCGGTCGTTCGCAGGAACTGGAAATGGATGAAACACTAAAAGGAATCCGCCTGGCAGAAGTTCGCTTTTTAAGAGCGTTGTTCTATTTTAATATTGTAACCACCTATGGCGATGCTCACCTCACCTTGGAAGAATCGGAGGGTGTCGAAATCGAAGCTACCAGAACACCGGTAACCGAAATATACCGGCAAGCCATCGTTCCGGATCTGGAGTTTGCCATAGAAGCACTTCCGGACACGCAGAGCGATTACGGCAGGATCACAAAACCCGCAGCCCAGTTTCTTCTGGGGAAAGCCCTACTCACCAGGAGCTATACCTCCTATGCCGAAGCGGATGATGCCGCCCGGTCGGAATCCCTGTTTACACATGTCATCGAAGATTACGGGTTCCGGCTGCTCGACCGTTATGGCGATCTGTGGGACATCAGTAACAAACAAAATGACGAGATCATCCTCGCTGTGATCAATTCCAAGACACAGGTCGATGACGGTACGGATGAACTGGGGCACCGCGGCCACCTCTTTTTTCTTATGGAATATGACATTCTCCCCGGCATGGCCAGAGATGTGAAAAACGGAAGACCGTGGAAAAGATTTAAACCCACCGATTTTCTTCTTTCTTTATGGGACAGAGAAAAAGATACGCGTTATGACGAAGGCTTTACACAGGTCTGGTACACCAATAACCCGACGGAAAATCTTCAGGCAGGAGACACAGCGGTCTATATGCCCGGACCCGGAAAAGATGAACTATGGCCGCAATCGAGGCAGGAAACCAAGCCTTATATGGTGATCACCAAAGAGGAATACACAGAACGCCTTTTTCCCAGCGTACTCAAATGGCTCGACCCTACCCGACCGGACCAGCAGCGGGAGCCCTCTCAACGCGATCATATCCTGATGCGCCTTGCGGATGCCTATCTGCTTCGGGCCGAGGCAAGACTCCTCCAAAACAATACTCCCGGAGCCGCAGACGACCTCAACGAAATAAGGCGTCGGGCAGCATGGCCGGGTATGGAAGCTGATATGGAAATCGAAGCATCGGATATCACCCTGGATTTTATCCTCGATGAAAGGGCCAGAGAATTATACGGAGAGGGATATCGCTGGTGGGACCTCGTAAGGACCGGGAAGCTCATAGAAAGAGTACGGCTTCACAATCCGGGCGGAGCTCCCAACATTAAAGACTACCATACGCTGCGCCCCATACCACTGGATCAGATAGACCGGACTATAAACGAATATCCGCAAAATCCGGGATATCCGGACTAAAGCATCATGAATTTCATGCAGATAGCATCAGGCGGGAATAAAATCCTTGACGGATCGCTGAGGCGAGGACCTGGAAACCTAAAATCACAGTCTTAAAAAACTTATAAGAAACACAATCACCAAAAGATGCTTCTAAACCAAATGCAGGTTTTCCCGGACAACAATTTCTACGGGAATATCGACATGCAGGCCGGAAGCATCTTTTTCCGTCAAGAACTTAAACAACCCTCTGACCGCATGGTATCCCTGGTACTCCGGCTTCTGATTGATAAGAAAAGAAATTTCCTCACGGCGCAGACATTCCAGGTTTTCCTCGTTCAGATCAAAGCCCACCACGGGAATACCGGTTACACCGTAATGACGAAAAACCGGCGGCAGCATGTACGCCCGCGAGTTGGTAACAAACACTCCTTTTCTTCTTTTATCAAGCAACAGGCGCTCCATGCCGGGCATTGTTTCCAGAGGCTGATCCAGGGGATAATTGATCGTCACCACTTCCGCGATCTCCTTTTTATCATGTGTGTTCAGGAATTTCCGAAATCCGCTTTCCCGTTGCCTGTTGTTTTCATGAAGCCCTTTGGCGTTGATAATATTCAATACCAGGTATATGCCTCCCAGCCCTACCAATCCCTGTAACAACCTGCCCGCCACCTCACCTGCCCGATGAGCGTGCTGGCATATAAACCAACCCGGAAAATCCAGGGATACCTCAGTGTCCAGAAACACCACCGGCACCTGATTTACTTGTGCACCACGAAGCAACGCATTACTTTCGGCAGTAAAAAAAGGTACGGTGACTATCCCTTCGAAACCTTTATCAAGAATCACCTTACTCCTCTCAAGGAATGCAGACGGCTCGGAAAAATAAAAATAAGAAAGTTCTATTCCGTGATCATGAAGTTCTGCAGCTGCCCTGTCCATACCTCTTTTGGGAAACTGCCAGTATTTCCAATGGCTTGCTGCTTCCGGGACAAGGCAGGCGATCCTCACTTTTTTGTGAGTTCCCAACCGAAGACGGCTTGCCACCGTATTCTTCCGGTAACCGGTTTTTCTGATAACATCAAGTATTTTTTGCTCGGTAATCTTAGACACACCTCCCCTGTTGTGGAGCACCCGGTCTACGGTACCGATAGATACTTCAGCCAGTTTTGCAATCTGTTTGATCCCTATAGGTTCTTTCATAATCTGATTCTGGTATTTACAATAAAAAATCGCCTGCCAGGAGCTGCTTATAATTAACTCGTCTTGAGTCCAGTATTTAAAGATAATAAAGGCTTTGTGAAATGTGATGTAGCCTCAGAACAATTTACCTTCACCTCTCTGCGCTATCCTCAAAAAACAAATATCTAAATCTCTTAGCACAACCTCCTCGGCATGCATTCCCCTGTGCTGTCCGCCTGTACATACCCCAACGTTCTCTTGGTACGCTCCAAAACAGTGTCCCTGTTTTCCACAGGCATTATTTATCCGGCTAACATTCCACGACGCTGTGACGACTACAATGAGACAAATTAAAAGATTTCTATGTAATTAACGTATTCTTAAAAGATTGTTAACTATAACATCATTACCTCCTTTTAGTTGCAATATAATTTTGTTTCACGAAAGCATCATCAGCAAAATTTCTTCAATTCATAAGTATTCCTCTTGAGCGAAAAAGTGACAAATATAAACTCGGATACCTTCAAAGACCTTCTAAAGAACGATGTTCACAAGGCCTTTGAAATTTTGTTCCGTTTATATTTTGATAAATTGTACCATATCGCCCGCTCTTATACCGGAAATACGGAAGATGCCAGGGAAATTGTGCAAAATGTATTTTGTAAACTCTGGCAGAAGCGCGAAAGAATAGACAATATAACAAGCAGCTTTTTGTTTACCGTAACCCGGAATGCTTGTCTGGATCACCTCAAACACCGGAAACGCGTTCGCGAAAAATCCGGAAGTTTATATGAGACTGAACTCGATAATCCGATACGCTTTGTAGAGAATGAGGCCGCATCACGAATACTGCAACAGGAATTGGAAAATCAGATCCGAAGCAGTATTACCGCTCTTCCGGAAAAGCAACGGCAAGTCTTTGTTAAAAGCAGGTTTGAAGGCATGAAAAACAGTGAAATAGCCGAAGATATGGGAATATCCAAAAGAACAGTAGACACTCATATTCACCTCGCTCTCAAGTTCATGCGATTCCAGCTAAAGGAGTTCATGACTTTTTTCTGATTTTTCTCCATATACATTACGTATCCCCTCGCTTCCGGTCGTTTATATAATAAAGACATACCGGAACGGGAAACTATGAAAAGAGAAAAATTGATTCTGTTATTTAAAGGACTTGCTTCGGAAGAAGACAAAAAAAAGATACTTCGATGGATTCGCCTGTCAAAGGCTAATGAAGATTTTTTTTATAGGATAAAGGCCGATTATACGGCTTCTCAATTTCCCGTTTCTTCAAAAGAAGTGAATATCGATTCGGAATGGAAACAGTTCAAAAAACGATCTTTTCATTCTACATATAATTACAAGCAAATATGGCCTTATGCCGCCGTTTTATTGATAATGTTAAGTCTTGGCACAGGTGGATACCGGATACTTTCTGACGGCCAGCACAAGACAAAGGCTCCAGAAATATCCCGGGAAGCTATTACGCTTCAGTTGAGCAACGGTAATATAAAAATCTTGGACGAAGAAGGGAGTATGTACGTACAGGACACTAAAGGCAATATCATCGGAACACAAAAAGGAAAGCAGTTGATATATACGGACAGTATTACCAGTACCGGAATTACCGAAACACAATACAACACCCTTACGGTTCCTTATGCAAAAACATTCGACCTTACGCTTTCCGACGGAAGCCGGATTACTCTCAATTCCGGGACCACCATAAAATACCCGAGCAGCTTCTCTACAGAAGGTGAACGAAAGGTCTTTCTTAAAGGGGAAGCTTATTTCAGGATTACCAAAAACCCCCAACACCCTTTTATAGTAAGTTCGGAAAATATAAATGTACGCGTTCTCGGTACGGAGTTTAACCTTTCTTCTTATCCTGAAGACAAAAAAATACACACCGCACTCATCGAAGGTTCGGTCAGTCTTTATCCGAATGGGGAGAATTATGATCCTAACCGGGCGGTACTGTTACAACCAGGGCAGGTAGCCATGTGGGATAAAGCTCTTGGAAGTGTGCACATAAGCGAAACTGAAACGGACCTTTACACCTCGTGGATCGACGGTAAAATAATTTTCAGACATACTGTTTTTGAAAATATTGTAAAAAAACTGGAGCGCCATTACAACGTAAAAATCCGGAATATGAATACTGAGTTTCAGAACAAGAAATTTACGGCAAGTTTTGATGTGGAAACCATTCAACAGGTCATGGAAACTTTTCGTTCCGGTTACGAGCTGAATTATCGTATTGACGGAAATACAATAACTATAGAATAAAATCAAAAATCACTGCCTATGTAAAAATGATTCCGAACTAACCCGAATAGTACAAAAAACTATCGGCCATTGTAAGAAGTGATTACAAAAAATCGGAAAATGAGCCACCATTCTCCGATTCAAAAAATTTGTGATCAACAAAAACCATTAATCACCAATAAGTACATCAAAAGTATGAAAAAACTGTGTAAGCCTGAAATATATATCCATTTCAGGCTCAAGAGCAATTTGAAAATGAAATTAACCCTATTGTTACTCATCTTTTCTCTGTTTCAGATCCGGGCCCTTCCCACCTACGGGCAAAGCACCAAAGTATCTTTAAACTACAATAATGTCCCTTTGGAGAAAATTCTTCATCGCATAGAAGCCCGAACTTCTTACAAATTCATGTATGATGACAGTGAACTGGATTATTCCAGAGTTGTATCGGTAAAAGCAAAGGACGAACCACTATCGACAGTATTGAAACGACTTTTAAAAGAATTTAACATTAGACACAAGATAATCGACAGTCAGATTATTCTGTATCCGGCACCGGAAACAGCCATCCAGGGCACGCCCATACAAGGTGTGGTAACAGATGAGAATGGCGTTCCGCTCGCCGGGGCTTCCGTAGTTGAGAAAGGGACAAATAACGGGGTCACTACCGATTTCGATGGTTTGTTCTCCATAATCGTCTCCGATCGGGAAGCGATACTCGAAATTTCCTATCTGGGATACGAAAAACTGGAAATTCCCGTAGGAGATGAGAAGAACCTTCAACTGGTACTTCAGGAAAATAATACCAATCTGGAAGAAGTAGTTGTTGTAGGGTATGGCACGCAGAAAAAAGTAAATCTTACCGGCGCGGTAGACCAGGTCGGAGGAGAGATTTTTGAAAACCGTCCTATACCCAACGTATCACAAGGATTGGTGGGGGTTATTCCCAACCTCAATATCCGCATGCTGGACGGGAAGCCCACCCAGTCTCCATCATTTAATATCCGGGGGACAACCTCTATAGGACAAGGAGGTAATGCCCTGGTGCTTATCGATGGGGTTGAAGGCGATCCCCGCATGCTAAACCCTAATGACATCGAAAGTATATCAGTCCTAAAAGATGCTGCTTCTGCATCTATTTACGGCGCAAGGGCCGCCTTCGGTGTTGTATTGATCACTACCAAATCTGCTAAAAAAGGCAGGACATCAATATCATATACAACCAATTTTTCCTTGAAGTCACCTACCACTGTCCCGGACAATATAACCGAATCATACCCCTGGGCCAAAAATTTTAGTGATGCCTGGTCCAATTGGAATGATAACGGGACCACTCCTACGGCTATAAACAAAACCATGCCTTTTTCACCGGAATACCTGGCTGAGATTAAAAGACATTGGGAAGACCCTTCCCTCCCCCGTGTTGAGATTAACCCTGAAACCGGGGAATATATGTATTACAACAGCACGGATTGGTATGATGTGCTCATGAAAGATCACTTCATGGCACAGGACCACAACCTTAGTTTTTCAGGCGGAAATGACAAAACCGATTTCTATCTCAGCGGCAGGTACAATGAACAGGACGGATTATTCCGCTATAATTCCGACGATTATAGCATGTATAATCTTCGGGCAAAAGGAAGCATACAGCTTACCGATTGGTTATCGGTGACCAATAATACCGAGTTTTCCAAAATGAAATATCATCAGCCTCTCAATGTAGGAGAAGGAAGCGGAATATGGCGGAATATGGCCGATGAGGGGCATCCCCTGGCCCCCCTGAACAATCCTGACGGTACACTTTCTTTTCCCGCTGCATATACTGTCGGAGATTATTACATAGGTCGCAACGGAATAGACACGGATCGGAGATTTTTAAAAAACCAGGTTGCTGCAAAAGCAGAGTTTTTGGAAAAAAGCCTCGTCCTCCGGGCAAATTTCACATATCAGACCACGGACATAGCTCAAAAACAAAAACGGGTACAAGTACCCTACAGTCGTTACGAAGGCATTATCGGATATACCGGAACAAACACCAATGACCTCCAGGAAAGAAGGCAAACTACCGAATATCTGGCCACCAACCTGTATGCGGATTATACCAAATCATTTGGAGAAGTACACAACTTACATTTCCTGCTCGGTTTTAACTATGAACAGTCTACATACGAAAACCTTCTTGCCCGCCGTAACGGAATTGTTTATGAAGATGCCAATGATATTAACCTTGCACTCGGGCAAAGTATAACGACACAAGGAGGTTATGAAAAATGGAAAATCGCAGGTGGTTTCTTCAGGCTGAACTATAACTATATGGAACGCTACCTGTTGGAATTCAACGGGCGATACGACGGTTCTTCGAAGTTCCCTACAAACCAGCAATGGGCGTTTTTCCCTTCGGCCTCCGTTGGCTGGCGTGTTTCGGAAGAGTCATTCTGGAAGGTCAGCCCTGACCTGATATCCAATCTCAAACTCAGACTTTCTTACGGTTCTTTGGGCAACGGAAATATAGATGCCTATTCCTTTACCGAAAATTTCTCCATCAATCAGTCCGGACGTGTCATTAATGGCATACGTCCCCAGCAAACCGGTCAGCCGGGTGTTGTACCTTCCGGGCTTACCTGGGAAACTTCTACCACCGGAAATATTGGTCTTGATTTTTCTATGCTCAAAAGCCGACTCACTTTTACCGGAGATCTATATCGCCGGTGGACAAAAGATATGTTTACCGTAGGCCCTACACTGCCTGCCGTGTTCGGCACCGGTGTTCCTAAAGGAAATTATGCAGACCTGGAAACTACAGGATGGGAAATATCCGTAAAATGGAAAGACCGTTTTTTTGCAAAAGGGAAACCTTTTAATTATGGAATAGGTATCAACATGTCCGATTCATGGGCTATCATTACCAAATACAATAACGACAGAAAGATTCTTACCGATTATTACGAAGGTCAAAGGGTCGGTGAAATCTGGGGGTACAAGGTAGAAGGCCTCTTTCGGTCGGAAGAAGAAATAGCCAACTCACCCAGCCAGTCCAATCTGCAGAGTACCAATACCCGACAGAATTATATAGGAGACCTCAAGTATAAAAACCTGGACGGGGATGACATCATTTATCACGGAGAAAATACCGTAGATAATCCCGGAGACAAAACCGTCATCGGAAATTCCGAACCCCGCTACATCTACGGGATCAATCTCGATGCCGACTGGAATGGCATTTTCTTTTCCGCTTTCTTTCAGGGGGTGCTTAAACAGGACTGGTTCCCTTCGAGCGAATCGCGATTCTGGGGTCAGTACAACCGCCCCTATAATCCATATCCCAGCTGGCATAAAGACAATATGTTCCGTGAGGAAGAAGGCAATTTCGATGCTTACCTTCCCAGATTGGTCGGGTATAGTCAGCTCAATGATCATCCCAACAACCGTTACTTACAGAATGTGGCCTACATACGTCTCCGAAACATACAACTGGGTTATACCTTCCCGGAGAATATCGCATCCAAAATAGGGGCTTCCGATCTTAAGGTTTACCTCTCTGGCGAGAACCTGTGGACCTGGTCCCCCCTGTACAAATGGACTAAAGATACCGATGTTACCAATATCTACGGTTCCGACCGGGATCTGAGCGGAGGAACCAGTGGTGACGGCTATAATTATCCCATGATGAAAGCCGTTTCTTTCGGATTGTCTGTTAACTTTTAATACCTAAACAATAATGAAACTTTATAAATATATATTAGCAAGCTTTATACTGTTGTCGCTTTGGGCGTGTGACCTTGACGAGAGCCCGGTGGCAACCGCAAACGGAGATGCCATTTTTGGTTCTGAAAGCGGTATGGAATTATACGTAAATTCGTTCTACGACAATCTTCCAGGTACAGACACCGGAGTATTTACCATAGATAATACTTCCGATTATGTTGCCCGCCGAGGTGTAGACAGCTATCTTGTACCCAATGCTCTGAGTCCTATAACCAGCACCGGATGGAGTTGGGGAGCATTGCGAAACATCAACTATTTTATTAAAAATGCAGAAACCAGTGAAGTCGGCACAAAAGAAAATTATATAGGTCTGGCCAGGTTCTTTCGTGCGTTGTTTTATTTTGAAAAGGTAAAAAGATTTGGCGATGTACCATGGATAGAGGTCCCTATAGAAGTACAGGATTCCACAACACTATATGCGTCCCGGGACAATCGGTTTGAGGTTATGGAAAACGTTTTGGACGATCTCAACTACGCGATAGAGAATATTGCTCTTACCAGTGACCCGTCCTGTTCACGTATTACCCGAAATGTTGCCCGCGCCTATAAAACACGGATATGCCTTTACGAGGCATCTTTCCGTAAATATCATACCGGTTACGGTATGCAGGGTACTGCAGAAAGCTGGTATCAGGAAGTCATCGATGAAGCCAACAGCATCAATGGTTTCAGCCTTCACCAGGCCGCAGACAACACGCGGTCGTACCGGGAACTGTTTATTACACCATCCCCTTTTGCCGATGAGACCATACTTGCCGTCTTGCTGGACCCTTCTTTACAGATATATAACTCCGCCAACCGGCGTTTTATCAGCCCCACATACGGCGATCGTCCGTCCATTACCAGGAATTTCGTAAATACATATTTAAAACTGGACGGAACCCCGTTTACCGATAATCCCGATTATGAGGCTACCCCCTTTGCAGAGGAAGTCAAGGACCGGGACCTCCGTCTACAGCAAACCATTCGCCTGGGGGATTACCAACGTACCGAAAACGGTACTCCGGTAATCGCTCCTCCCAATCTCAGCCAGTCCTACACGGGGTACCAGCCTATAAAATGGTGTTACGACGAACGTTTCCCTTATGATGACGAAAGCCGTAACGATAACGCCCATATTATAATGCGCTGGGCGGAAGTACTGCTCAACAAGGCAGAAGCACTGGCCGAGCTCGGAAAGATGAATGACGCCGAATGGGCCACCACCATAGGAGCCCTCAGAGAAAGAGCGGGAATAGCCGGTCCTACTCTGACCAGCATGCCGGTAACAGCCGACCCCTATATGGTTGCGTATTATAAGGGAAAATTTACTAACCCCGTCTTGCTTGAAGTACTGCGGGAAAGAGCCATAGAACTTACCTTCGAAGGCCTTCGTCCTGATGATCTCAGGCGCTGGCATCTGGGAGAACTCTTCGAAGAGGCCCCGATGAACGGAATATATGTAGCAGCACTCGGAGAACAGGACCTCAACGGAGACGGTATTATGGACGTATGCTTCTATCAGGGAGAAAGACCACAGCCTTCGAATCCTTCTGTAGTAATGATCGATGTCTCCTCCGACACTTCCGAAGGAGGAAGAAAACTTTCCAACGGAAGTTCCGGGGAGCTCATATACAACCCCGGACAAAGACAATGGGAAGATCGCAAATATCTATACCCTATACCTCAAGGCGATTATGAACAAAACACAAATTTAGGGCAAAACCCGGGATGGGAATAAACAGTAATGTCATGAAGAAACTACTATCAATTTTATTTTTGTTCATACTTGGATTACCTGTATCCGGGCAGCAGTCGCCGGGAGTAATACGGATAGCAAGCTATAACCTGCGTATGGATACCCCTACAGACGGTATAAACTCCTGGAAATACAGGAAAGAGAATGTCAAAAGTCTCATCCGGTATCACGATTTTGACATCATGGGCACACAGGAAGGTTTCTCACATCAGTTACATGATCTGCTCGAACTAAAAAATTATACCTATTTCGGTGCAGGCAGAGATGATGGTAAGGAAGCAGGAGAGCATTCGGCTATATTTTATAAAAAAGCACGTTTCAAAAAACTGGACTCAGGAAACTTCTGGCTTAGTGAAACACCGGAAAATCCCGGAAAAGGATGGGATGCCACCTGCTGTAATCGTATCTGCTCCTGGGTAAAACTGAAAGACAAAAACAACAATACGGTGTTTTACGTTTTTAACGTACATTTCGACCATCGGGGAATTATTGCCCGTAAAGAATCAGGGAAACTCATGGTCGAAAAAATAAAGAGCATTGCCGGTGATATGCCCGTAATTTGTACCGGAGATTTCAATTCTACCCCGGACACCGAGCAGATACAGCGTATGCGATCCCTTTTACAGGACACTTTCTCGGCAACAGTAACCCCTCCTTATGGTCCCATAGGTACAGCCAACGCATTTCGTTTCGATGCTCCGCTTAAAAAACGTATCGACTATGTATTTGTGAGCAAAGATTTCAACGTATCGAAATATGCCGTACTTACCGACTATAAAGAGCAGCGCTATCCTTCCGATCACCTCCCGGTGGTTGCCTACATAACGCTTTCCAGGTAAATCGAAAAAAAATGTTCTTCACAAACCGATTGCTACTGCGGTGGCAATCGGTTTTTCATGTAAACCACAAGCTCCCTGTCAAGGATTATCAGATAAAAACTCAACGATGATCTTATTCATATCCGCGGGCAATAAGGCTGTTTTTATTTCAAATCGCCTCACGCCCATAGCCAGAAGCCACTCCCCCCAGTAGCTGACCATAACATCCGCTTCATAAGGATTCTTCTTATCCGGATTAATTCCCAGTACAAGAACCTCCAACGAATCGAGTCCGTCGATAGCCGGGATAAGGCCGTAATCCCCCTCTTCCTTTCTCTTCATCCACTTTCCTGAATTAAGGCCCTCTCTTCGTATATCCTGGGGCGTGAAATAACTCGTCCTGTTCCTTTGTTTTATCCTGGTATTTTCATGATAGATATAGCCGTCGGTGAGCACTACAAGAACATTACGGAACCCCTTCCGTACGCACAGGCTTTTCACTTTGGTCTTAAAAAACCCCCAGATATCCGATCCTACAAAATCCTGGTCGGCGATAGCAGTCTCATAGATAATCCGGGTTATGCTATCGTACTTTCGCGATGTTTCCAATATAGAATCTTTATGTGCATTGTACCTGTTAAACCCCGTATTCAATGACCTGATTTTTGCATTCAACGTTTTATCTGCCGGCTCGGGATCGAGATAAATTTGCAGATAATCATTAATCTCCCTTATTTTTTTATGCAACACATGGTTTTCAAAAGTGCGCGTCACCGCATTGATATATCCCAGATCCCTTTCATAAAATTCCATAGCGGGATTGGGATACTTCTCCGGATCAATGCGATCCGAAAGATCCAGGAATACACTGATGTTCATATCGACTTTGGCGGGCCCGACCTTCGCTTCGGAAACAGCGGCCACATCCTTGTTCTGCAATACATCAGCAACGGCCTTCGCCGGTTCTTTCTTACAGGCCATCAACACTAAAAACAAGCCTATACCACAACATAAATAATATCTCATAGTTATTTAATTTACAAGCTTATACAGTCTTCCTTCATAATTTTCATTGTCGATCTGGTGATCGGCAAGATGCCCTTTCTCCTCTTCCACACACCGGCTCAGCAACTCTTCCCGGCGCTTTTCAGAAGGCACATCATCTGCAATAGCCAAAAACCATCCTTTTACGTACTCGGCATGATACATCAGATAGTGTTTGTTGGAAAATATAAATCCGTCTATGGTGCGCTGTAAATCACTTATTTTCCCTTCTATACCGGAAATCTCTTCTTTTATGGGTTGTAGTTTCCTGTCGTATTCCAAAAGGTCCCTTTCCCTGTTTTTGATATCCTCGACACGGGTTTTAATAAAGGACTTTATCTTATCGAAATTGTCGTATTCCTTCATGATAAAATCAAACACCAGGCCCCAGATAATATACACGACAAAACCTGCAAAAATGATCCCCCAGAATTCTACGGAAGAGAGCGCTATCTTCAGATCAAATGGCGGCGAACTGGGGGTTTTCTCTATTTCGTAAATTTTGTATTCAATCATATATGCCAGGATCGCATCAAAAACGAAAGTCACCATAAATAATAAAATGATCTTTACGTAATTCCATTTTCCTTTTCGCTTCTGGAACATATGTATAAGATATCCCAATCCCATAAAAGCAAAAGGTATGGTAGCCACAAATACGGCGGTAAGCCATCCGTCTTCCATAGCTTTTGCTATGGCCTGCCCGCTAAAAATCGCGCTGGTGAGTGCTGTGGTCACAAAATTTTTAAAAAAGGCCGAGAAGGAAGCCGATATGTAGAAAACCAGCAGGTAAAAGGTTATGGGGATCAAGACGGCCAACCCGATATAGAACTGCGCCTTTGGTCTTTTGTCGATCTCTATCCCGTATTTTTCCGGATTTCTCTTGACCTCTACCATATCATGCCGGTAAGAGGTTATTTTGTTTTCGAGATCCCGGATAGACTCTTCCATAATTCCCAGAACAGTTTTTCGTTTTTTAAGTTCCGTATCCTGTCTTGATTTCTCTTCTTCGTAAGGTTTTCGTAATTCCTTTTGCAGCTCTTCGTTTTGCCGGCATTTCCCTTTATAGTCCATATACACATTTTGCAGGCATGCCCGGAATACCGTCGGATTGCCCTGGGCCTGTTTGGAAGACCCGTAACCACTCTCAAAAAACGTAAGTTTTATTTGCTTTTCATCATGTCCGGTATGCGTTCCGGCTACCGTATCATTTTTTTTCAGGGTAAAAATATCTTTCAACGCACTCATATCACATGGTTTTAATTTGTTCCAATAAAATTTCCAGGGGCATACCATCCCTGGCTTTTTCCAGGAGAAAGCGGGTTAATTCTTCGATATGGTCCTCCATAAAACCGAATTTTATACAGTATTTTTTCAAAGCAATATGCTCGTCTTCGGTAACTTTGCCATCGGCCCATATCATAATAGCCAGATCGTACAGATATGCTACCTTCTGCGATAGTTCTTCGGGGATCACAGTTTGATGAGAAGGATTGAGCAGCACATCATTCAGCGCTTCCTTGCTGATACCCCGATCTTCTGCAAACCTGTATAGCATACGCATTTCCAGAACATCAAAATTATCATCGGAGAAAGCAATTTGGTACAGGCGCAGAAAATGCCCCTTCAACGCTGTGGAGATCACATGTGTTTTCATCGTCTTGTTATTTACATGGTTTAATTGATTCGTTTTATTTACATGGTTTAATTGATTCGTTGTCTGTGTAAAAAAATCTTCAGGCACATGGATCTCACCACATAACGCGGATAACACTCCACAAGGCTAACAAGCCCGGAACAAGCAATGCCAGACATCCCGCATTTTTCCCGCTCCCCCTGCCCTTTTTGCTCCGGTCATTCACATAGTGTCCCTGGACGTAGGTCCCGTCCTTTCTGTAGTATCCTTTTCTGTACCTCATAACTCAAAAAATAATTCTGATTATACCTATAGCAATACACCCTCCCAAGGTCAAAAAAAAGGATAGTGCCACCAGGCATCCTTTCCCTGAAAATCCCGATAAGGATTTTCTGAAGGTCAAGCCCGGTATTCCCGTCCGGATAGAAATTCCTCTTGAACTCAGGGAGCCTGCTTTGGTCCGAAAACTGGGAGAGAGCCCGGACTTACTCATAGTAACACCCAATCCTTTCCCCAACTTTATCCGCTTCTGAAATCGTAGTCCCATAGGTTTTTATTTAAGTGATAACCAATTGAATGGCACAAACTTAAACTCTACGAAAAAGAAAATTTTACGGCTTCCCGCATTCCGGATTTTTTTCTGTCAAATTTTTTGGCTTAAAGATGCGCTACGAAGCTCCTCTCCCCTTCTCTACGGGGCGGTTGCGCTTTTTTATCGATGAGAAATCTTGCTTATCCCTTTTCCGAAGATTTTACAGGCTTCTACTGACAGGTATAACTAAAGGGAGTACCAATGATATATGTCCTTTAAATGATTCATCCGCATACCGGGCTGCAATTTATTTCAGATGAATCATACTCAAACTGAGGCCAGTTTTATATTGTCAATTGTACATTATCAGCCAATTATTGAGTCTAATCGGCCCAAATACAACAAAAAAATGGGGGCGTCTAAAAAGTTTTTTCAACCCCCTGAGATTTGCGTATTTGAGATTTTTCTCGGATACCTACCCGAATAAAAATGAGGCTGCCTTGACTTTTTAGACAGCCTCATTTGTTACTACAAAGAAGTACTCTTATTCTCATACGCTCCGGTTAAAGCTCCTAAAACTACTGATTCTTATTCTGTTTTAATCGAATTCATCTTCATAGCTTCTGTAGCCTTCCCTAAAAAGGTGGTAACCTCCGTAGATTACCCTAAAGTCTTGTTTGTTTTAGGATTCCGTTGATCCGGATCAATATTTTGTCCTGTACTACATGCTGCGAGATACGGTAAAACCAGCTTGTTAAGAAAAAAACGGGCGTTTTAAAAAGATGGAAAGGCCGGCGGATAGCCGTTTTAGACATGCAATTGATATTAATCGAATATGCCTGAAATAAAAAATCCCGCAAACATTAATGCTATGCGGGATTTTGCTTTGTCTTCTAACAATTTTAGTGGAGAAGATGGGATTCGAACCCACGACCTTTTGACTGCCAGTCAAACGCTCTAGCCAACTGAGCTACATCCCCGAATGTCAATATAAATAACAGAATTATATTTATTCCGTTTCAGGGGGCAATATTACGCATTTTTTTTGTTTTGCCGCAAAAAAAAATTAAAAAAGGCCAACACTCCGGTCGGCCCTTATATACGGTTCGGGAAACCGGTTATTTATTCATATACGCTTCGATCTCTTCAACTTCAAGCGGAATGTTTTTCATCAGGTTCACGGGTTCTCCCTGTTCCTGGATCACCATATCATCCTCCAGTCGTATTCCCATATTTTCTTCGGGTATATATATACCAGGTTCTACGGTAAATACCATATTAGCGGTCATCGGGGTCTTTAAGGCACCGTAATCGTGGGTATCCAGTCCGATATGATGGGAGGTTCCGTGCATAAAATACTTTTTGTATGCCGGCCAGTCCGGGTTTTCATTTTGTACATCCGCTTTGTCGAGCAGCCCGATACGCAGCAGTTCGGAAGTCATTATCTTCCCTACTTCTTTATGATATTCGGCCCAGAGCGTGCCGGGTACCAGCATTTTCGTAGCCTCCTTTTTCACATGGAGCACGGCATTATACACCGTTTTCTGCCGTTTTGTAAAGCGTCCGTTTACAGGGATGGTACGGGTCATATCACTGGAGTAATTAGCGTATTCTGCCCCTACATCCATCAGCAGCATATCTCCGTCCTTGCATTGCTGATTATTCTCTATATAATGAAGTACACAAGCACTGAACCCCGAGCCTACGATAGGCGTATAGGCAAATCCTCTGGACCGGTTCCGAAGAAACTCATGCATGTACTCGGCCTCGATCTCATATTCCCACACACCGGGTTTGACAAAACCGAGCACCCGCTTAAATCCTTTCTCGGTAATTTCGCAGGCCTGCCGCATGAGTTCGATCTCCTGGGGCTCCTTTATCCCTCTGATGTATTGGAGTATGGGATTGCTTTTCTCCCATTGATGTGCCGGAAACTTTTCCTTGCACCAACTGATAAAGCGGTCTTCGCGAGTCTGGGTTTCTACCGCCTGGCGATAGTGTTCGTTCGTATTGAAATAAACTGTTTCGGCTTCGGTCATAATATCGAAGAAAACCTTTTCGAAATCCTTAAGCCAGTATACGGTTTTGATACCACTCACCTCATAGGCCTTTTCTTTGTCCAGTTTTGCACCTTCCCAGATCGCTATGTGTTCATTGGTCTCCCGGACAAAGAGTATTTCCCGGTGCCTGGCATCTGACGCATCCGGAAAAAGTACGAGGATGGTCTCCTCCTGGTCTGCCCCACTCAGGTAAAAAATGTCCCTGGCCTGCTGAAAAGGCATAGTACTGTCCGCACCTATGGGATAAATATCGTTACTGTTAAAAACCGCTATACTCTTGGGTTTCATTTTTGCGGTAAACTTGGCGCGGTTTTTCACAAACAGATTCCTGTCTATAGGGTCGTATTTCATATTCGGAAAATATTTTGAAAATTGATATTTGCGGCACTATCGCCACCAAACAAAAGTATAAATTTGTATCAGAACTCTATATTTTATTCTCCCAAAGTTTAAAATGTAACAAAGTGTCCTGCAAAACCTCTCCCGGACATTTCCTCTCCCTTTTCGGGAAGGCTGTACTTCTTCAAAAATTACACTTTAAAAAACACCTCCTTCTTTATACTCATTCTAAATTCCCGAGAAAACAAGAGCCAAAGTTTTGCCAAAATCTTCTTCCGCAGTATTTTTGTCAGGTTAAAAAACTACAAAACCGATGAGTGGAATTATAAAATCCTCCATTGCCAGAAAGGTTTCCATGGCTCTTTCTGCGCTTTTCCTGTTAATTTTTCTTTTACAACATTTTTTAATTAACTTCAGTTCGGTCCTCAGTGCCGACATGTTCAATGAACTGTCCCACTTTATGGGAACCAATCCTCTGATACAGTTTGTCATGCAACCCATACTTATTTTCGGTGTTGTGTTCCACTTTGTTATGGGATTCATTCTCGAGGTCCGGAATAAGAGTGCCCGAAATGTAAAATACGTCAAGTACAACGGTAATGCCAATTCTTCCTGGATGTCCAGGAACATGATATACAGCGGTATAGTGATCCTTGCTTTCCTGGGGCTTCACTTCTACGATTTCTGGTTTCCGGAGATTGCGCACAAATATGTTCATGCACTGCCGGAAGATCCCAACAGATATTTCGGGGAACTCGTGGTTAAATTCCGTGATCCCGTAAGAGTAGGTTTGTACTGTCTGGCTTTTGTTTTCCTGGCCCTGCACCTTTTGCACGGGTTCAGTTCCGCTTTTCAGTCGGTCGGATTCAACAATAAGTACACCCCTGCGGTTCAAAAAATTGGAAAGGCGTATGCTATACTTATCCCGTTAGGATTTATTTTCATCGCTCTTTTTCATTATTTCAATTCACTATAATTCGCAATTATGGCTTCTTTAGATTCCAAAACACCACAAGGCGCTCTCGCAGACAAGTGGACTAATTATAAGAACAATATACGGCTGGTCAATCCTGCCAACAAACGTAAGATCGATGTTATCATCGTGGGTACGGGGCTTGCCGGCGGATCAGCAGCGGCAACCCTGGCCGAATTGGGATATAATGTAAAAGCATTTTGCTACCAGGATTCTCCCCGACGGGCACACTCTATCGCTGCCCAGGGAGGTATTAACGCTGCCAAGAATTACCAGGGAGACGGAGATTCCGTTTACCGTTTGTTTTACGATACGATCAAAGGAGGAGACTATCGTTCCCGCGAAGCTAACGTGTACCGGCTTGCGGAAGTTTCCGCCAATATTATAGACCAGTGTGTCGCCCAAGGCGTACCTTTTGCCCGTGATTACGGCGGACTCCTGGACAACCGGTCTTTCGGGGGAGTATTGGTCTCCCGGACATTCTATGCCAAGGGACAAACCGGACAGCAATTGCTCTTGGGCGCCTATTCTGCCATGAACCGGCAGATCGCCAAAGGGAAGATCACCATGTACAACCGTCACGAAATGCTCGACGTAGTACTGGTAAACGGTAAGGCAAGAGGGATTATTGCAAGAAACCTCATCACCGGTGAAATCGAAAGACATTCGGCACACGCCGTAGTCATTGCTTCCGGCGGATACGGTAACGTATTCTTCCTCTCTACCAATGCCATGGGCTCCAATGCTACCGCAGCATGGAAAATACACAAGCGCGGGGCTTATTTCGCCAATCCGTGCTACACGCAGATACACCCTACCTGTATCCCTGTACACGGCGACCAACAGTCAAAACTGACCCTGATGTCCGAATCGCTTCGTAACGACGGACGTATCTGGGTACCGAAGAAACTGGAAGATGCCAAAGCCGTACGCGAAGGAAAATTAAAACCTACGGACATTGCAGAAGAAGACAGGGATTATTACCTGGAACGAAGATATCCTTCTTTCGGTAACCTCGTACCGAGAGATGTGGCTTCGAGGGCTGCCAAAGAACGTTGCGATGCCGGATTCGGAATCATCAACAACAGCACCAACGAAGGAGTATTCCTCGATTTTTCATCTGCCATAGAACGTTACGGTAAAGAACAGGCTCATATACAAGGGGTACACAACCCCTCCAGGGAAAAGATCCTGCAACTCGGAGAAGAGGTCGTAGCCTCCAAGTACGGCAACCTATTTGACATGTACCAGCAGATCACAGACGACAACCCGTACAAGACACCGATGAAGATCTATCCTGCCGTACACTACACTATGGGTGGTATATGGGTAGACTACAACCTGATGACTACTGTACCGGGGTTATATGCCATCGGAGAAGCCAACTTCTCCGATCACGGAGCCAACCGCCTCGGGGCTTCCGCATTGATGCAGGGACTTGCAGACGGCTACTTCGTATTGCCATACACTATCGGCGACTATCTTGCGGACGATATCCGTACCGGTCCCATCCCTACAAATACCCCCGAATTTGATGCTGCGGAGAAGCACGTGACCGATCGTATTTCACAACTCATCAATAATAACGGAAAACACTCTGTAGACTATTTCCACAAAAAACTCGGGCACATTATGTGGAACAAGGTGGGAATGGCCAGAAATGCGCAGGGACTTTCGGAAGCTATCCATGAAATCGCCGAACTTCGCGAACAGTTCTGGAAAGAAGTCCGTGTTCCCGGAGTTCCGAACGAATTCAACCAGGAACTCGAAAAAGCAGGCCGTGTTGCCGACTTCCTCGAATTGGGAGAACTGTTTGCACGCGATGCCCTCGAAAGAAACGAATCCTGCGGAGGACATTTCAGGGAAGAGTACCGAACAGAAGAAGGTGAAGCCAGGAGAGACGACGAACACTTTACCTACGTGGCCGCATGGGAATATACCGGCAAACCTTCCGAAGCCATCCTGCACAAGGAGGATCTTAAATTCGATAATGTGGAACTGAAAACGCGTTCCTACAAATAGGCATAAAGACGCCATAAGCGGCGTCTCCATAATAAGCGATGCACGCCGTGCATTTCAAACAAGGAGCTTTAATAAGGTTCCGTAGCGGGGCCCCGGTCTCAACAATAGTATAACGCATAACGAATTAACAAATGAATCTCACACTACAAATATGGCGCCAGAAAAACGCAGATGCGAAAGGGGCCATGGAAACATACAAAGTAGAGAACATTTCACCGGATAGCTCTTTCCTGGAAATGCTGGATATTCTCAATGACCAGTTGATAAACGAAGGAAAAGAGCCCGTAGCTTTCGACCATGACTGCCGTGAAGGTATTTGCGGTATGTGTTCTCTTCAGATCAACGGGGAGCCTCACGGTCCCGGCAGAGCCATTACTACCTGCCAGTTGCACATGCGTAAATTCAAAGACGGGGACACTATCTATATCGAACCTTTCCGCGCCAAAGCTTTTCCCGTAATCAAGGATCTCGTGGTAGACCGCAGTGCTTTCGACAGGATACAACACGCCGGGGGATACATCTCTGTCAACACTTCCGGAAACACCCAGGATGCCAACGCTATACCGGTAGAAAAAGAAAAAGCGGACAAAGCTTTCGATGCGGCGACCTGTATCGGCTGCGGAGCCTGTGTAGCCGCGTGTAAAAATGCCAGCGCTATGCTCTTTACCTCTGCCAAGGTATCACAGTTTGCCCTGCTACCCCAGGGTCGTATAGAGGCTACCGAACGCGTGCTGAACATGGTAAAACAAATGGACCTGGAAGGTTTTGGAAACTGTACCAATACCGGAGCATGTGAAATAGAGTGCCCCAAAGGGATCTCCCTGGAAAACATCGCAAGAATGAACCGGGAGTACCTGAAAGCCAGCGTTAAATAAGCTTATATAATCATTCACATAAAAAAGGACAAGCCCGAAATGCTTGTCCTTTTTTTATATCGTACTACGAGTGCTCTTAACACCGCCTCAGTAACACACTCACCGCATTTCCTCCGAAACCTACCGCATTGATCATTACTCTTTCCACCTTTCCGGACCATTCCTGGGCAGCCCCGAAAGGGACGGGCACAAAACTGTTCTCCGAGATCATCAGCACTCCGAGTTCCAGGCTGAGCATTCCGGAAGCCCCGAAACTATGTCCTACTTTCCATTTATTGGTAGTCAGTGCAGGCATTTTTTCTCCGAATACTTTCCTGATGGCATTATACTCGGAACTATCTCCTTTAATCGTACCCGGAGCATGCATGACCACCGCATCCACACTACCAGGTGCTATTTCCCCCAACGCCATTCGCATGGAACCCTGAAAACAGTCTGCATCAGCAGAGATCGATGTATTATGCTGAAGAACTTCCGTGGCATACCCGACACCTTCGATCACTGCCAGGGCCTGGTTAAGCTCTCCCCGTTCAAGGCAAGCCACCGCGGCACCCTCACCGAGCACCATGGTATTAGCTGTCTTGTTCATATCCAGGGCACGACACGGGTAACCGCCATCCGATCCTCTCGAATACACCTTTAAGGCTTTCATCTGGGCGATCGTAAAAGGGGTTAACGGGGCTTCGCTGCCTCCTACAAGAAACTTATCAACCATACCCGAGCGTATCCAGGCCACACCGTTTAACAAGGCATGCAAGGCCGTAGAACAGGTTATGGAATGGGAAATCTGCGGACCGTTGGTCTGCAGGTCATGGCCTACCCAGGAAGAAATATTACCCAGGGTAGTTGTCGGCGATGCGAGCGTACTGGTCTTACCGCGCTCCAGGAATTCCCGGTGGTAACTCTCGAAAAGTCCTGTTGCCCCTCTCGAAGACCCGATATTTACACCGAAGACCGCTCCTTTACCCCAACCTGCCAGGTCAGCTGCCATTCTGGAGGCATATAAGGCAAAAAGCACCGAATTATCCAGGTTCTTATATTTTAGATCCGCACGCTTTACCTTGCCGATTTCTTCGTCTTCAAGATCGGAAAGTGCGGATACAAAAGCTTTATCAAAGCCGAAATCTCTTTCTGTAATAAGGTGGTCAGGTTTCCGGTAACTTTCCCATACGGAACCCCGGTCCTTTCCCAATGCGGAGACCGAGGCTAGTGCCGTGATCGATATTGGTGTATGCAAAACTTTTTGCCTGCAAAGGTAATCAATTATCCTCCCCTTCCTGAAAGTAGCAGGACAATATAGAGTCCAGTGTTTCCTCTCCCTGGCTGATATTTTTTATTTTTTCGAGAATATCCGGGGCCAGTATTTCCTCTAAAGGCTGTTCTACATCGGTAATATGTACAAAGGCTTCCGCGATGGATTTATCCCATTTCTTATGATATTTCAACAGGTCATCCGGATATACGATTCGCCTTCGCGTACCTTCCCGTATTCCACGAAACGGACGGGAAATATTCAGGTAACCATAATCGTCTGTCAATTGTTCTCCCGGGTAAATGTCCCTGATAGCAATTTCAAAGTCATAAGGTGTGGTGAGACAATTGCTCCGGAAACTGTGATTTACATACTTGGCATGGTCCCAGCAAAGGACATAATCTCCCTTGTTGTTCCGGAAAGTGTAAAAGTCGAGAATATTCTTGTAAAAATCGCTCATAGCATCGATCTGAGCGGAAGAGAGCACAATGTCCAGCTTATCCTGGACCCAGGTAATTGTTCCCTTGGGGATCAACTTGGTAGCCACTACGCCGTAACCCATTTCATCTGAAATAAATTGCAGCTCGGTATGCGGATGAATCATTTAAAGTACACATATCATACTACGAATGTATATCATTTTCGGATTCGTTTCACCTACGCCCTTAAAAAATTTCCACACTTCATAAAGAAATCCTTTTCCCACACGAATACAAGGCTAAAATATGCTACAACACCTCGTCGAGTGCCCTCCCGATAACATTATAAATTTGCTGCAACTGCTCATCGGTTACGACATAGGGCGCCAGAATATAGATCGTATTCCCCAGAGGTCTTAAAAATACACCGTTCCCCATAAAAAAACGGAAAAGTTTATCCCTCAGGTTGCCGTAGCGCTCCATTTTTACACGGAGATCCAGCGCGTAGATCACCCCCAGCTGCCTGGTTGAAGCTACTTTTGGATGATGTTTTATCTCCTCGTCAAACCTGCGATGTGCCTCCGTTACTCTTTGTATATGGGCCTGCATTTCTTCCGATCTCAGCAGAGTAATTCCGGCCAGCGCTACCGAGCAGGCTACCGGGTTTGCAGAGTACGTATGCCCGTGGAACAGGCCTTTGGATATATCATCACTGTAAAAAGCATCATAGATCTCCTGTGTACAACTGGTAACTGCCATAGGCAACATTCCTGCCGTAAGTGCCTTGGACATACTCATGATATCCGGTTTATGCCGCATATATTCGGAAGCGAAGTACTTACCCGTTTTTCCGAAACCGGTCATCACCTCATCCGCTATAGTTACGACATCGTGTTCTTTACATATACCGATCAGTGCGTTCAGCCCTTCGGCATCGTGCATTTTCATGGCAGCGGCACCCTGCACCAGAGGCTCATAGATAAAACCAGCCACAGTGCCCTTTTCTACAATGCTCCGAAGCTTATCTGCAACCTCCCTGTTATTCTCTCCGTCCGGAACCGGTATACGCTCTACGGACAGGAAAAAATCTTCAAAAGGACCGTTATATACCGACAGTCCGGAAACAGACATGGCACCAAAAGTATCGCCGTGAAAACCTTCTTCGAAAGCGACCAGCACATTTCGCTTGTTCCCCCGGTTAAAATGATATTGTAAAGCCATCTTTATAGCGACATCGGAAGCTGTGGAACCGTTATCCGAGAAAAAAAGCTTTTCCTGGTTGTCAGGCAGTATATCCATGAGTGCTTCACTCAGCGCTACCGCAGGCTCATGTGTAAAGCCGCTGAACACCACATGATCCAGCCGTTGCATCTGCTCATAGGCTTTTTGTATGATAAAATCATTACAATGCCCGTACACACAGGTGTACCATGAAGCTATACCATCTATATAAGTTTTATCGTTTTCGTCATAAAGCACAGCTCCTTTGGCCCTGGTAACAGCAAGGGATTCCGGGTGTAGTTTATGCTGTGTCAAAGGGTGCCAGAGATGCTTTTTATCACGTTCTGAAATATTTTTCATGCCAACTCGTTATTTATATTATCTTGCAAAGATGAGAATTGTAGCTAAAACTGACTAACGTTGAACGTATTAAAACAAGGGATTAACATCAGGTACTGCCCCCTCAAATTATATCAGATATTCCTGATTTTCCTGGGAGCAGCTTTGTTTATCCGCTTTCCTTTCTTCTTTCGGGATTATATAGACCGGGACGAAAGCACCTTTATTCTCATGGGACAATCCTGGGCGGAAGGCCACCTGCCTTATACTCATCTCTGGGACCTGAAACCTCCCCTGGCCTTTTTATTCTTTGCCATTATCATTAAAATCTTCGGGAAAAGCTTTATCGCCATACGCCTGGCCGGCACCATTTGCGTTGCTATAACTTCACTATACCTGTTTAAAATAGGGGATCGTATTTCCGGAAGAAAAGTAGGGTTTTGGTGCGGCATGCTTTACGTATTCCTATCCAGCCTTTTCGGGAATGTCCAGGGGGTCATGACCGAGCATCTGTCGATGCTTTTTTCAGTCCCCGGATTCTGGTTTCTGATCAAGGCCACGAAAAACAGGCATATTTTTACAGCCGGACTCTTCTTTGGTATTGCTGCCATGATAAAACTGAATCTGGCTTATCCCATATTATTTACAGGACTGGGACTCATGTATTTTGAATTCCGTGAGAAAAACACTGTCACCTGTCTAAAGAGTGGAGTTATATACGGTATCGGAGTTGCAATACCTTTCATTTTAACCGCCCTCCCCTACTATGCCGAGGGGTTGCTGGAGGTATGGTGGGAATCCGTCATCATGGCGCCGCTTCATTACGACACCCCGGACCCTGCCAATAACATCAAGGCCTTTATAGACCTTATACCATTCATAGCTGTTATCGGTCTTCTCATTTTTATCAACCGTAAAAAAAGATGTTTCCCCAAGTGGTGCAAAAACTACACCTATATCCTGCTCGGCCTGGCCGGGACCATGGTTTCTTTTATTCAATCCGGAGAGGTCAACAGTCATTATCTCATACAACTATATCCCTTCCTTATCCTGCCCCTGGCCGTTGTCGTAAGCCATATTCACTGGTTTGCAAAAGTAGCATACACTCCCGTCGCTGCCGCGGTCATTCTTCTGATACAGTTTGAACCTATTAAGGAATACATTGTTCTCGGAGACCGTGTCCTGAACGGAAAATCCCTGTATAACGGCGAAGGAATCGAAGTTCCCAGGTACATCAGGAACCATGTGGGTGATGTTCAATCCGTATTTTTTCTCGAAAACCATATTGGTTACTGGCTTATAGACGAGCAACCACCGACCAAATCGGTTACACATCCTTCAAATCTCGACCGCGAACAGTTATACCCGTTCTACGACAACCCCAGAAAAGACAGTATCGAAGAACTGCGTTATATATGTTCGGTGATAAATCCGGAAATCATTGTTACGGAACGGGGGAAAATACCCTTTATCCAGGACGACACACCGGATAACATTTATTTTAAAAAAGTACTCGCACAACGCTACCGATTATTAAAACAGATCGGGGAAGCCCAGATATACCAAAGAATCGATTAAAGTGCCGAAAGAACAGGCGCGAGAATATCCGCATATTTCCGGACCACCGCCTTATCGAAATGGGATTCTTCTGCAATCCTTCCGATAATAGACACCCCGGACATCTTGACGATGATGCTTTCTGTCGACGGGTTTTCATCTCCGCTGATGAGAATACCGGATACATCGATCCCCCTGTGCTTTAAAGCTTCGACAGAGAGTAATGTGTGATTGATACTTCCGAGATAATTCCGCGATACCAGTATCACCTTATACCCGGGTTTTATCAGATCGGCTATGGTTTCTTTTTCATTGAGTGGTACCAGCAAGCCTCCTGCACCTTCTATAACGAGGTCATTCGCCGTCTGCGGGGTAACGATTTTCGTCGTATCGATACGGACACCGTCAATATCCGCAGCCGCATGAGGGCTCATCGGTGTTTTCAGCGCGTAACTGTTGGGATGTATTTTTGTTTTCGGGTTGGAAATAAGCCGCTCTATCTTATGCGAATCCGAGTCGTCAAGATCTCCAGATTGTATCGGCTTCCAGTAATCGGCTTCAAGAGCTTCCGTAACAATGGCCGAAACTAAGGTTTTCCCGACTTCGGTAGAGATGCCTGTTATAAAAAAGTGTCTGTTCATGCTTTATTTTCTTTTTCCCGAAAGACAATAGAGCTCCGAATGGTATCGGAAAATCAGTCTTTCTAAAGCACAAAGTTAGCCAACAGCTTCAGAACTTCAGAAATTTCTTTTTCCGTATTATAACTGTGCAGGCAAAAACGCAGACGTTCCTGCCCTGCAGGGACCGTAGGAGAAAGAATGGCTTTTACCTCAAACCCCTGCTCCTGAAGTTTCAGGGCTGTTTTCTTCACCATTTCATTTCCCGGAACAATACAGCAATGGATAGAAGAATCGCTATCGACAAAAGTTGAGGTCAGTCCCAGTTCTTCGACCACAGTCTTAAAAAAGCTGATATTACGCCTGAGTTCCTGTCCAGGCCAGGCATCGGCCAACCTGCTGTAAGCTGCCTGTATAACCGCGAGGGAATGCATGGGCATTGCGGTTGTATACATAAAGCTCCGGGCAAAATTCACGAGATAATCTTTTAAGGATTGTGCCCCGAGTACAGCGGCACCATGACATCCCATAGCTTTACCAAAGGTAACGATCCGCGCAAAAACGCGATCCTGAAGTCCTTTTTCCTGTACCAGGCCTTCTCCCTGATCTCCGAATACTCCCACGGCATGGGCTTCATCAACCACAAGGTAAGCTTCGTATTTTTCCGCAAGACCTGCTATCGCTTCCAGATCGGGCGAATCGCCATCCATGGAAAAAACCGATTCGGTTACAATATAACAATGTCCCCCCAGGTTTTTTGTGGCACACCGGTCAATAACCCTCGCTATTTTATCCTCCAGATCGGCCATATCATTATGCCTGAACTTATAAGTGTCTGCCAGCCCCATTTGCATGCCATCGCGAATACTCGCGTGTATCCACTCATCATAAAACACCATATCGCCCCGCTGCGGAACGCTGGAAAAAAAACCGATATTGGCATCATATCCGGAATTAAATACCAACGCGGCTTCTGCCCGGTGAAAATCGGCAAGCACAGCTTCGGTCCCGGCGTACAACAGATGATTCCCCGTCAACAAACGAGATCCTGTGGCGCCATTTCCGACAGGCGTGCTTTTCCGGAGTATACGGGCCGCTTCCTCTGCCACTACCGGCAATTTTGAAAGTCCCAGGTAATCATTGGAAGAGAAATCTACCCCCGACACGGGCCCGGGAAGTCTGCGCAATGCATCGCGATCCACACGTTCCTCTAATCTTTTCGCTAACTTTTTCGGAAATTCCATAAGAACCAAAGGTAAAAAAAACAGGAAAGCCCTGCACCGTTAATAACATTGTTTAAAACGAGGAGAAAAACAGGTCTTTTCGGGGTGGATATATCAAGCTTTATTCTATTTTTGTAACATAGCTACGGGAACGTTTCCGCACCGAAACTTCAGGGAGAAACAGCGGGCGAAACTACTACAACGTTTTCGTAAATAAAAACAGGGCGATCCCAGTGTTCACAGGGCATAGCAACCCATCAACAAGGAACGGTTTTCTTTGCAAACTACCTAAAGTTCCTTAACAAAAAATATTGTTTTGCGCCGCTTTGCGTTAAAGTTTCTTAAAAGCATTTCCAAATGCAGATTTCTGACATATCTTTGTATCATCAAAAGGGGTGGTGCCCTTTTGTAACTTTAAGTAAAGTTTTCATAATTTAAAGTTTTGGTTGGTTAATTAAGAGGCCCGGATCTTCCGGGCCTCTTGTTTTTTACACCCCTCTCTCCCTTCGAAAACCGTAATCCCCGGACAACTTCACGCCCATTTACAGAATAATTTCACAAGACACAGCGGTGACAAATAGTCAAAATCCTGTCCGAATAACCTGACGACCAGGTCATCCCGGACCAGATCAACCCAATGACCAAATACCTCATTGCCCCAAATCCCAGGGAATTTCTTGATTTCATCACATGTTCCGTCCCTAATTTACCCGCGGATTTACAATTTTTTAATTATCAGACTGTTTAATAACTATCAGGCTATCGGGCTTGAATAGCTACAATTTATTATTTTTACGATATTATTAAAGCAACGATGAAAAAAATTCTTTTTACTTCCATACTTTTTTATCTTATTACAAACCTCCACGGACAGGGGAATTCCGGAAATGCATTCACTACCGGCGAATGGTTACAATACCGTGTACACTATGGCATTTTTAATGCCAGCTACGCGACCATGGAACTCAAAGAAGGCAGTGTTAATGGTAGATCCGTATTTCATGTCGTAGGCAAAGGCCGTACCACGGGTCTTGCACGACTGTTTTTTAAGGTCGATGACACCTACGAAAGCTATTTCGACAAAAAAGACGGCAGACCATACAGGTTTATCCGGCAGATAGACGAAGGCGGATATACCAAAAATATGGAGATCAATTTCGATTATACCAGCAACCAGGCTGTTGTAAACAATAAAAAACATAAGAAAACAACTACGATCCCGATAAACAAGGACATACAAGACCTTTTATCTGCGGTGTACTACCTCCGGAACCATTATAAAACCGAAAATCTGAAGGTCGGGGACGAGACCGAACTCGATTTGCTGTTCGATGACGACGAAAGCTTTAAATTTAAGCTCAAGTTCTTGGGTAAAGAGGTTTTAAAAACTAAATTTGGCAAAATTTCCTGTACAAAGTTCCGACCTTATGTACAGGCAGGAAGGGTTTTTAAGGAGAAAGGCAGCTTGACCTTATGGGTATCGGATGACGATAACAAGCTTCCCATGCGTATAAAGGCAGATCTGAGGGTCGGTTCTATTAAAGCAGACCTTGAAGCCTTCCGGGGGCTCAAACATCAGTTCAAAGTAGAAGTTGATTAACACCATGGAAATAAAACCGGAAATTGCCGAAAGGATACATCAGTTAGAAGCCAAATACAAAAATTCCGGTCAGGATCTTGGGGCCTATCTCGACGGCCTGTTGCACCAGCGTTATCTCACGTATTGGGATTATATTCACCTCGACACCCTGCTCAGCCTTCAAATACCGCGAACCCATTTTCCCGATGAAGAGATCTTCATCATGTATCACCAGATTACCGAGTTGTACTTTAAACTCATTATCCACGAACAGAAACAGATCATTGATGATAAGCTTCAGACCGCTTCTTTCTTTATTACAAAGATCGATCGTATCAATCGGTATTTCAAGGCCCTCATCACTTCGTTTGAAGTGATGATCAACGGCATGGAGCCCGAGCAGTTTCTGCAATACCGCATGTCGCTTCTACCTGCAAGCGGATTCCAGTCTGCACAATACCGCATGATCGAATTGTACGCTACTCCACTCGAAAACCTGGTCCATTCTTCGGTAAGACACCTGTATGACGAAGGCACCCCCATGGATACGCTATATGAAAATATCTATTGGAAAAAAGGAGCCACTGATAAGGATACCGGAGAAAAAACGCTAACGCTGAAACAATTCGAATATCGATATACCCCAAGGTTTATGCGTATTGCCAACGAAGTAAAAAACAGTACTATATACCAGAAATATCAGCAGCTTCCCGGGAGAGAAAAAGAAAACCCCGCGCTTACAGAAGCCATGAAAGCGCTGGACGTCAACGCCAATGTCAACTGGCCATTGATGCACCTGGGATCGGCATACCGATACCTGAGAAAAGATAATAACACCATAGAGGCCTCGGGTGGAACAAATTGGAGAGATTATTTACCTCCAAGTTTTCAGAAAGTCATCTTTTTTCCTGAAATTTGGAACCGGGAAGAAAAATCCGACTGGGGGAAAGAATGGGTAGCACATATGTTTAATCCGGAAAACAAATAAGTTTAATGCTCAAGAAGGTACTTTTAGTTGCACTGGCTATTACCGTCGTAGCCTGCAAAAAGGAAAAAGAAGAGGAAAGCGCTGTAAAAACAGCTCAAAGAGAAGTATTAAAGCCCATCGAAATCAAAGAGTTTGGTTTTAATCTCAACAACTACATCGTTCGCAGGGACACCATAAAGTCGGGAGACAGTTTTGGTGAGATTCTCGCAAAAAACAACATCGACTACGCCAAAGTGTACAAGATAGCCGAAATAGCCAAAGACACCTTCGATATCGTCAGGGGGCTACGCGTCGGAAAACCATACACCCTGCTATGCAGCAAAGACTCCCTGCAGACTCCGGAATGTTTTATCTATCAACCCAATAGTGTGGATTATGTAGTGATCCGTTTTGCAGATTCCATACAGGCATACAAGGAGAAGAAACCGGTGACCATCGTAGAACGGGAAGCCTCCGGAGTCATAACCAGCTCGCTTTCCGAAGCGATCATATCCAAGAACATAGATTACCAGGTGGCATACGACCTCTCTAACATTTACGCATGGACCGTAGACTTCTTCCGGCTGCAACGCGGTGACCGGTTTAAGGTCATTTACGAAGAAAAGTATATAGACGATACCATCTATGCCGGTATAGGCAACCTCAAAGCCGCCTATTTTGAGCATAATAACAAGCCTTTTTATTCTTTTAAATTCCAGACCGATTCCGTAAATGGCATCAGTGATTATTACGACCATGAAGCCAATACGCTGCGAAGGGCATTCCTGAAAGCCCCGCTGGAGTACAGCCGGATTTCTTCCCGCTATACCATGAGACGTTTTCATCCCGTTCAAAAACGATGGAAATCACACCTCGGTACAGACTACGCCGCACCGCACGGAACCCCTATAAAAGCAACCGCCAACGGTACGGTAACCAAATCCGGGTACACTTCCGGAAACGGAAACTATGTAAAACTCCGTCACAACAGCACTTACGAAACACAATACCTACACATGTCGAAAAGGGCCGTAAAAGTTGGACAGCATGTAACACAGGGACAAGTTATAGGATACGTAGGGAGTACCGGACTCGCTACCGGGCCTCATGTTTGCTACCGGTTCTGGAAAAACGGAAAACAGGTGGACCCTTACAAGCAGGACCTGCCATCTGCGGAACCCATCAGAAAAGAACTCAAAGAAGGATACCTCGCCTATATAAGACCTTTACAGTTACGATTGGACAGCATACTGTTTGACGACGAACAGGAAGAATTCATTACTTCTGCGGAGTAGTGGGGTGATAAATAGCTGCGGATAAACAAACTTTCTGCTATTGTGAGATCCCTCCTAAAGTCGGAATGACATGATTATGAACAACTAAAAATGCATCCTCTGTGAAAACGCTGCGAAGTCATAATTACTATGTATACATTCTGACTAACAGAAAAAAAACAGTCCTTTACATAGGTGTCACCAACAACTTAAAAACACGCCTTTATTACCACAAGAACACAGACACCAATAGTACGGCCTTTACAGCAAGGTACAGATGCTTTTATTTAATCTATTGGGAACATTTCGATTCTATCATAAAAGCGATAAAAAGAGAAAAGGAGCTGAAAGGATGGCGAAGAGAAAAAAAAGAAAACCTGATAAACAACTTCAACCCGGAATGGGAATTTTTGAATGATAAAATAGATTAAAACATTATGTATAAAATGCCATTACCAGTCATTCTGAGCGAAGCGAAGAACCTCAGCAAAAGCTAAAAGCATTTTTCCTGCCCACTCTATTAAAACACATTAACAAATAACAACACATAAAATGCCACTACCAAAAATAAACCCTACACAAACCGAAGCCTGGAAAAAACTCACGGAACACTTTAATGCTACGGAGCATTCGGAAATGAAAGGTTATTTTAACGAAGACCCCGAAAGAGCTTCCGCTTTTACCATACAATGGAAGGACTTTTACGTTGATTATTCCAAAAACCGGATCACCGGAGAAACTACAGACCTGCTGCTCTCCCTCGCCGAAGAAGTTGGACTGAAAGAAGCCATAGGCAAATATTTTGCCGGGGACACGATCAACGAAACCGAAAAACGGGCAGTCCTTCATACGGCGCTCCGGGCAGGGAAAAATACGGATATCAAAGTAGCCGGAACCAATGTTATGCCGGAAGTATTTGCCGTTAAAAACAAGATCAAAGCCTTTTCGGAGCAGATCATCTCGGGGGCGCAAAAAGGATATACGGGCAAAGCATTCACCGATGTGGTCAACATAGGGATAGGCGGTTCCGACCTTGGTCCCGCCATGGTGACAGAGGCCCTTACCTATTACCAAAACCATCTCCATGTACATTTTGTAAGTAATGTCGATGGTGACCACGTACACGAGACCCTGAAAAACCTGGATCCCGAAACTACACTATTCGTAATCGTTTCGAAAACGTTCACCACGCAGGAGACCCTGAGCAATGCTACAACGATTAAGAACTGGTTTTTAAAACATGCTAAACAGGAGGATGTAGCCAGGCATTTTGTAGCCGTATCTACCAATCTTCCCCAAATCGCGGCCTTCGGGATTGCCGATGACAACGTATTTCCTATGTGGGACTGGGTTGGTGGCCGCTTTTCTTTATGGAGTGCCGTAGGCCTTTCCATTGCCCTTGCCGTGGGATATGACAATTTCGACAAACTATTGCAGGGCGCCCATGCCATGGACGAACATTTCAAAACTGCAGACTTCAGAGAAAACATCCCCGTTATGCTTGGCCTTATCGCCACGTGGTACAACAACTTTTACCAGGCCGAAAGTGAAGCCATTATCCCTTACACCCAATACCTGAGCAGGTTTTCCGCCTATCTCCAGCAAGGTATTATGGAAAGTAACGGGAAAAGTGTGGACCGCACCGGGAACCGGGTCGATTACCAGACAGGCAGTATTATCTGGGGAGAACCCGGAACCAATTCGCAACACGCTTTCTTTCAGCTGATCCACCAGGGGACAAAACTGATCCCGGCCGATTTTATAGGCTTTGTACATGCCCTGCACGGAGACCAGGATCATCACAATAAGCTAATGGCCAATTTCTTCGCCCAGACCGAGGCCTTACTTCAGGGCAAGACCGATGAAGAGGTCATTGCCGAACTCCAGGCTAAAAATACCGGGGAAGATGAGATCAAAGCGCTACTGCCCTTTAAGGTATTCGAAGGCAATAAGCCGACCAATACGATCCTCGTAGACAAACTCACGCCGGAAAGCCTCGGTGCCCTCATCGCCATGTATGAACACAAGATCTTCGTACAGGGCGTCATCTGGAATATCTTCAGTTATGATCAGTGGGGTGTGGAACTCGGCAAACAACTCGCCAATACCATCCTGAACGATATACAGAACAGCACTATGGCCCCGCATGACAGCTCTACCACTCAATTACTGACGTACTTTAAAAACAAATCCTGACCCTTCGGAGTAAGCACCTGGATATCAACATCAGCCCCGGTTATCTTAAAATAACCGGGGTTTTTATTTCCGGTTGTAATCCTGTTTCATAAAATACTGTTAATAAATAGGTGTAAAAATTAAATATCTGAGAACCAATCACACTGGTTTTATGGCTATTTTTGCTTTGTATAGTTAAAGAATCGCATTGTTAAAACATTTAACATTTACTTAATGTTGAATCATTTTATAAATGTCAATTTTGCACAGCTAAATCAAATTTATTTAACACAGATGAAAACAATTTTCAATGGGTTTTTCACAGTGGTTTTCGCCCTTCTCGCGTCTACTGCTGCTATTGCACAGGTAACTACGTCCAGTATTAACGGACAGGTTACAGATGATCTCGGTCCCCTGATGGGTGCATCCGTTGTTGCAACGCATACACCTTCCGGAACCACTTATGGGGCCGTTACCAGTGAAGATGGTCGTTATACACTGCCCGGAATGCGTGTTGGCGGACCATACACCGTAGAGGTATCCTACATGGGTTATGGCACCAATGTAACCAAAAACATAACCATCGGGCTGGGTGTATCCTTTGTCCATAATGTGGTTTTGACTGAGGAAAGCATGGAGTTAGACCAGGTGCTTGTCACCGCAAAGAGAGGAAAGTTTTCAGCTCAAAAGACCGGAGCTGCGACCAACATCTCTAACGAGCAAATGAATGCGCTGCCAACTATCAGCAGGAGTATTGCAGACATGGCTCGTGTTTCTCCATATGCCAACGGTATGAGTATGTCCGGTGGAGATGGGCGCTCAACCAACTTTACTGTAGATGGTGCTAACTTCAACAACAACTTTGGTTTGAGTTCCAGCTTGCCAGGTGGTGGAAATCCTATTTCCTTAGACGCTATTGAAGAAGTTCAGGTCGTGGTTTCCCCATTCGATGTGCGTCAGACCAACTTTATTGGCGGAGGGATCAATGCAATTACAAAGTCAGGAACCAATACCTTTAAAGGTTCTGCTTACACCTTGTATACCAACCAGGATATGCGCGGTAACAGAATTGGTGATACCGACTTTGGAGAACGTCCGGAAGCCTCTACAACCACTATTGGCGCCACTTTCGGAGGACCTATTGTAAAAGATAAATTGTTCTTTTTTGTCAATGCTGAAACCGTAAAAGTACCCGGGCAAGTAGTGAACTGGAGACCTTCTGAAGACGGAGTTGCGAACCTGGATTTGATGCGTTCACGTGCCAGTATTGCCGATATGCAGGCCGTAAAAGACCATTTGATATCTAATTACGGTTACGATCCCGGATCCTACGACAGCTATCCTGCAGACGAAACCAATAAAAAACTGTTGATTCGTTTGGACTGGAACATCAGCGATGCCCACAAATTGAGTGTGCGTTACAACTACACTAAAAACGAGGGATGGAACGCTACTAACGGAAACTCCACAGATGCCGGGTACCGAAACAGAAACGCGGATCGTATCTCACAATACTCCATGGCGTTCTCCAATTCTACGTACTCGATGAATAATATTGTGAACTCCATATCCTTTGATTTAAACAGTAGATTCTCAGACAAGATTTCGAATCAGTTTTTGGCCACCTATTCTAAAATAGAAGATGCCCGTGGCACAAACTCTTCGCCTTTTCCCTTCATAGATATTATGAACGGATTGGACGACGAAGGCAATCAGATTTTAGAGCCTTATATCTCTGCAGGTTATGAATTATTTACCTGGAATAATGCCGTAAACAACAATACGTTAACCTTCATCGACAACCTTACTTATTACGCGGACAATCACAAAATTACTGCAGGTTTGAGTTATGAGCATCAGATGGCAAACAACTCTTATATGAGAAACGGTACCGGATATTACCGATATGCCAGTCTGGATGATTTCCTTAACCAAGCCGCTCCAAGAGATTTCGCTTTAACTTACGGCTATAACGGAGAAACGAATCCTGCTGCAGAGGTTGCTTTTAACCAGTTTGGAGCGTATCTGCAAGATGAATGGGATATAAACAGCAAATTCAAACTCTCCGTAGGACTTCGTGCAGATTATTTGAAATATGAGGATAACCTCATCAGAAACAATGCCATCTACGATTTAGATTTCGGAGGTAGACGTATAGACACAGGTCGTTGGCCGAAAGGCAATGTTCAGTTCTCGCCAAGGGCCGGATTTATCTGGGACATCAAAGGAGACCAGTCTATGAAACTCCGAGGTGGAACTGGTATCTTCTCCGGAAGATTGCCCTTGGTATTCTTCACCAATATGCCAACCAACTCCGGTATGGTACAAGGAAGTTATGCCGCTACAACTACCTATGATAGTAATGGAGTCGCCATTTCAAATCCTGTCCTGGAAGAGTTGGCAGGACCAATGATGACAGATGTAAGTGAGATGATAGATAGATTAGGATTACCTAATACCATTACCCCTGAAGATGGTGCTTTGCCACGTGACATAAATGGTGTGGACCCTAATTTCAAAATGCCACAAGTATGGAAAACCTCTTTGGCTTTTGATTATCAAATTCCTACTGAATTCCCATTTTCAGTTACTTTAGAAGGTATTTACACCAAAACTTTAAACGGTGTAATGCTTAAGAATTATAACCTGATGCAACCGGACGATTCCTGGAACCGTTTTAACGGACCCGATAACCGATATATTTATCCTTCAAGTTCCGATATTTCATATCAGGACAGAGCGGCATACATGCTGTCAAACACCAGTAAAGGTTGGGGTGCAATAGGAAACATTACGTTAAACGCCCAGCCGGTAGAAGACTTGAATTTAATGGCCTCCTATACCTATACCGAATCTAAAGAGATCTCAGGTATGCCTGGTAGTAACGCGGGTTCTGCCTATACCGGACTTATTCAGGTAGACGGACCTCACTTGCCGGCACTTCAACGTTCACAATATGTGGTACCAAGCAGGGTTATCGCTTCTGCATCCTATAGATTACCATGGTCTAATGACTTCTTAAAATCATCTACATTTGTTAGTTTGTTCTATTCCGGATATTCTCCTTACGGAAACAGCTATATCTATACTAACGATATGAACGGAGATGGTATCGGAGCAGATTTGATCTATATTCCAAGCGGAAGAGGAGACATTAACTTCGTTAGCCAGGAGGATGAAGATGCCTTTTTCAACTTTATGGAACAGGACAGATACCTGAAAAATAACAAAGGTAAATACGCTGAAGCCTATGCAGCCCGTGCGCCCTGGGTTCACAAATTTGACCTTAGATTATTGCGGGAGTATTACTTCAATATTGGTGAGTCTACAAATACCTTGCAAATTAGCTTAGACTTTATTAATGTTGGAAACCTCATCAATAGCCAATGGGGTGTCAGAAAAACAAATAACATTTCCAATAATAGTGCTATCCTAACGTATGAAGGAGTAAATGACAACAACGAGCCAACCTTCTCCTTCCCGACAGTTAGCGGAGATTACCCAACACGATCTTACGATTACAACTATAACTTTAATGAAACCTGGCAATTACAAGTAGGTGTCAGGTATAAGTTTAACTAATCTCAATATCAAAGTTTGAGGGTGCCTAAAAAATTTATCACTCTCTGAGATATTACGTATTTTGAGATTTTTCTCAGATTTCTATCCGAATAAAAAAGAGGCTGTCTTCACTTTGAGACAGCCTCTCTTTTTTTATTTCACACAATCTTTCTACCTTTAAAAAAACATGATAAATGCCTCCGATCCTACAAACCATTACTGATGCTATAATAAATTCGACTCCCGATAAAAAAGATATCTCCCTCGCTACCGGAAATTCGGGGAGAATACTTTTTCTCGCCACCTCCTATCTGAAAACAGGAGATGAATCCTGTCATGAAAAGATAAATGAGCTCCTCGACCAAAATTTTATGATCCTGGAAAAAGAACCCCTTTCCACATCATTCCGTAACGGTCTTGTGGGCTTCGGATGGTTATTGCAACACCTGGGAGAACACCGGTTACTGGATCAGGAAGAACTTACCGATATACTGAGGCAATTTGACCGCATCATTACCAGCGACATCCACCAAAAAACCGGCACGTTACAAGATCTTGCGGGTTTTAATACCAGGATATTTCAAACGAGCCATTATCTTTTTCCGAGACTGAAAAAATCCGGTGATATAAAGCCTGTCCTGGAAGCAGTGGTAAATCATCTGAACCATATCATCCCGGACTTTATGAATGCCGGAAACACCCCTTTTCAAAGTCCGGAAACTGCCCCCGCTATTCTGTTTCTCTGTACATGTGTACGTTTGGGTATTCAGGAACAGAAAAGCAAAGCACTAATAACATTCATACTCGCTAACATCGTCATTTCTCTTTCCCTGTTTACCGATAAAAACACCTTTTTCCCACTCCGGGACTCTTCGGATGGGCGCACCGTAAGCCTGGATCTCAACATGGCCCACGCACTATGGGAAGCCGCGAAAATATGCAAAAACACCTATTGGAGACGACTGGCATGTATCATCCTTAAATACAACACCTATAATAAAGACAAAAATCACGACTTTTTTTATCAGTCGGGAATAGCCAGGGACCATTGGGGTATTGCTTACCGCTACCGGTATTTTTATCAAGAAACCGCTTTCAGACTCCTTGAAAAAAACAGTAACTTCTGGTGCGATACCAAGCTGCTGCCCTCTTTAAATTCCAAATACGGGGTACCGGGGCTGGAAAACGGGATCTCAGGTATCGGACTTGCCCTGATCCCCCCCATGGACCAATCACTCATCGGAATAATCTAAATAAAAACCAATACACCTATGGAGCCCGAAATCTTAGCCTATATATTATCCGAGTGGAGTAATGATAAAGCATGTTCCGGAATACTATTATGCGGAAGTTATGCATACGGGATGCCAACCGAACATTCTGATATCGATTTGAGAATTGTTTTCGACAATACTTCCGGCAAAACGCACCGGGCAGGTGTCACTACTTTCCGAAAAAAAACTATCGCTTTCAGAGAAGATACCGAATATGTTTTTTACCAGACCATGCACCTGGGAATACACCAGACCAATCGGTTTCAGGCCAGGAACTTTGCTTTGGGAAAAATACTTTATGAAAAGGATCAATGCCTTCAATACCTCAAAAAGGAGGCTCATTTTCTTATGAAGAAAAAGTTTCCCGAACTGAATAAAGACAAAATCAAGTATCTCCTTTATAAAATATGGTATGATTACGATAAGATTGACTGCCTCCCGGAAAGCGATCCCTTTTATGTCCTGAACTATTACCATGCACTCGAAGAAACCCTCAAAAACTATTCGGAAATAATACGTACCGAAATTATATCCAGGCACAAATTATCCGCATTTCTTTTCTCCACCACTTTTACGGATGCTTACCAGATCACCTCATTTCCCGACCGGGAATTTATCGAGTTATGGACCAAAGCCGTAAATACCATAAATAAGACTTCCTATCAGGAACTTTATGCATATATCATCGGTAATTATCCCGGGATTGACGTCAAAAACTTCAGGATCTCCATGATTAACAATTAGATAACCTCTACATCTCATATTTTTTACTATATTGTAAATCAACCTTAAATCAATTCTTATCATGAAGAAAAAAATTAAAAAGCTATCCCTGAACAAAAAGACGATTTCCAGCCTGAACCTGCAAACCCAAAATCAGATCAAGGGCGGCGACAATTCCGATCCTTCTTTATGTCAGACCTGCCGGGACAACGATTGTCCTACAGACCACACCTACTGCGGTCCATGTGACAATACCTATCAATGTGGCGGGCCTACCGACAGAAACTGTCAGCCAATGACCGGATGGGGATGTCAGACCGAGCTTTTTGCTTGCGGTACCTGATATCATTTTTCTACATACCTGTGTTTTCCGATATAATTTATATCTAAAATGCAGGTATGTAAACCTTTTCTCTACAATGAAATTCACCTACTAAGCACGTAAATATGGAACGAAAAATCAAAAAACTTACTCTGAACAAAAAAACGATCTCTAATCTTAATTTAAAAACTCAAAACCAAATCATAGGAGGAGCAACAGAAGCATGTGACACCAGACAGGAATGCCCTACCAATCAAATGTCCTGCAGAGAGTGCCCCACCGATCATACCTATTGCGGCCCATGTCCGAACACAGAATATACCATGTGTGACCTGACTTGTGGCTGGACCTGAAAAGCTTTAAAAACAGGGGTACGGACACTCTTATGATTCGTACTCCTTATCCTTCCCCCCATGCCCGATCCCAACGGATTCTCTGACCTCCACCCTAACCTCACAGTTATTTTCCCGGCATCCGCCCCATCTTTTGCCCCGCGAGATCTACCAGGCGTATTTTAAAGATGAATTTCTCCGTTCATACTCCGATAAGAGATTTCCGGCTTATAATATCTTTTTGATGATCCCGCTGTTGTTGCTCCCCCCGATCTACAACCTTTCGTATGAAAAACTGGTGAAAAACGTCGGGAGACGAATGCATGCTTTCCATACTTTAACGGGTTGCAACAGCCAAGCATAGTAAAGACGGACATATCCCGAAGAAGTATTGCTACAGGTAGAAATCCTGATCCGGAAGTCCCTCAAAACGGCCATAAACACAACGCTGTTTACACCGAACAGATTTTTCCATAAAAAGGTGCAAAAAGAGACAAGTGGTCCAACCCCGAATGTACGTTAAAAGACCGCACTTCACGGACATCAAACCATCCACTCTCCCTAAAATTCACTACTTTTGAGAAAACTTAAAAACTAAGACATGGGGATCATTCAAACCTTACATTCGTACTGGGCTTACCTAACCCTTATTATGCTTGTTATCGCTGTAATCAATGCTATTATCGGCTATTTCAGCAGTAAACCTTTTATCATAGGGAAAGACCTTCGTATCAGTCTTTTTGCCCTTATTTTCACGCATATCCAATTGCTCCTCGGTATTGTACTGTACTTTGTTTCCGACCGTTTTTCGTTATGGTCAGAACTCGGTCCGGGAGGTGTTATGAAAAATGATCTCGCAAGACTATTACTCGTTGAGCATCCTTTTACCAATATACTTGCCATAATCCTCATTACCATAGGTTGGTCCAAACACAAAAAAGTAGAAAGCGCCAAGGGGAAATTCGGTAAAATAGCCTTTTTCTACACCATAGGCCTTATTCTCCTGCTCAGCAGAATCCCCTGGTCGCAGTGGATGTAGTAAAATGCTATACACTGAGCGCAACCGAAGGGTGCCAATGGGGTAATTTGATAATGAAGATAATGAAATAGTAGTCTTAAAAAGACAATCCTCTCCCCCTGCAGGGGGAGAGGCCGCAGGCAGAGGGGGTGTCCCCCGGCAAAAACCAAATCTCATGCTAAACACATTGATATCCTGCATAGAAGACAAAGGCGTACGGGCCACCCCGGTGAGGATACTGACCCTGGAACAGTTCTGCAAGGACTCCAATGCCAAAAGCCTTACCGAATTACAGATCCTGCTCGACACCGTAGACAAAGCCACCATATACCGGACCCTGAAAACTTTTGAAAAGCACGGCATCCTGCACGCCATAGACACCAATGGTGATGCCGTTAAATACGCATTGTGCAGCCCGTTTTGCCTGGCAGAAGAACATACGCATACCCATCCGCATTTTGTCTGTGAAAAATGCGATGCCACCCATTGCCTCGACCATACCAAGGTATCCCTCAGCCACTTTCCCTCCGATCACACCTTCAGCAGTATGGCTGTTATTATAAAAGGACTATGCACTTCCTGTAAATCTTCCGGATAAACTCCCCGGGGCCCGACTTTGCAACCGGGTTACATAAGATTACCCGTAATTTTACCCCGGATACTAAAATTAATGTCCGCTCCTCCTGTGTCCGGACGGTTAAAATAAAATGTATGGAGTCTCATCAGCATAACGGGTGCAGCCATGATCACGGAGGCATCTTCGGAAAAAACACAGAACTGATCTTCTCATTGCTTTGCGGAATTTTATTACTCGTCGGATTCCTCCTGCAAAAGTTTACCACCCTTACCGGATATGGTCTCTACATCTATATACCGGCCTACTTTTTCGGGGGATTCTACGCGGCAAAAGAAGCCTTCGAAAAAATACAGAAAAAGGAATTCGAAATCGACTTTCTGATGCTTGTCGCAGCCATAGGCGCTGCTATTCTCGGCAAATGGGCCGAAGGAAGTCTCTTGTTATTTCTCTTCAGTCTCGGACACGCTCTGGAACATTATGCCATGAACAAGGCCAGGAACTCCATCAAGGCATTGGGAAACCTCAGCCCGAAAACAGCGCTTGTCCGCAGAGACCGGCAAAATGAGGAAGTGCCGGTAGAACAATTACAGATCGGGGATATCATCATTGTAAAACCCAACAGCAAGATTGCAGCAGACGGTGTGGTAGTGAAAGGAAAAAGCAGCGTCAACCAGGCCTCTATCACCGGCGAAAGCATACCCGTGGACAAAATCCCTGCCGCACAACACGAACAACTCACCGATTTTGCCCATGTACCACAGGAGAGCAAAGTGTTCAGCGGAACCATTAACGGTAACAGTGCCCTTGAGGTCCGGGTATTGAAACTCTCTTCGGACTCCACCCTTTCCAGGCTTGTGGCACTGGTCAGTGAAGCCGAGACGAAAAAATCACCCACACAGCAATTCACCAAAAAGTTCGAGCGGATATTTGTCCCTTCCGTAGTTGTACTGGTGGTATTGCTTTGTTTTGCTTTTCTGGTCATAGACGAACCGTTTGCTGCAAGTTTTTATCGTGCCATGACCGTATTGGTAGCTGCCAGCCCATGTGCCCTTGCCATTTCCACACCGAGTGCCGTACTGAGTGGGGTGGCACGCGCCGCACAGACTGGAATACTCATTAAAGGAGGGAAGGCCCTGGAGAACCTCGGCAGTCTTTCTGCCATAGCTTTTGACAAAACCGGTACACTCACCAGGGGAGAACCGAAACTGATCCATGCCATCCCTTTCGAAGGGGTTTCCGGGACCGACTTCCTCAACACCGTCCTGGCGGTCGAGCGCCAAAGCGACCACCCCCTGGCCAGAGCCATCTCGAGGGATATTAACAACATGCCGGGACAATCCGGCACAGATACTCAAGAAGCTTCCGACATCGAAGCCCTTCAGGGAAAAGGAATAAAAGCAAAGTACCGGGGAGAGACGGTTTATATCGGAAACCCGCCCTTGTTTGAAGACGACCTGCAACTCGTCCTCGATAAAAACATTAAAGGCAAAATCCGGGAATTCCAGGAGCAGGGACATACGACCATGCTGGCCAGAAAAGGAGATACGTTTTTAGGCATACTCACCCTGATGGATACGCCCAGGGAGACAGCCAAAAACACACTGCAACAACTCAAAAACATCGGAATACGCCGTATGGTCATGCTTACGGGTGACAATCAGAACGTAGCCAATACCATCGCAGCACAGATAGGGCTTACTGATGCTTACGGAGATCTTCTTCCGGAAGACAAAGTAGAAGCCGTGAAAAAGCTCCGGGAAAAGGAAGCACAGATCGCTATGGTAGGCGATGGAGTTAATGATGCCCCGGCCATGGCTAACAGCACGGTAGGAATAGCTATGGGAGCGGCAGGATCCGATGTGGCGCTGGAAACCGCAGATATCGCACTGATGAATGACAGGCTGGACAAATTGCCTTTTGTTATAGCCCTCAGCAGGAAATCCAGGCAGATCATCCGTCAGAACCTGTTGATCAGCCTGGGGATCGTACTGTTCCTGATCCCCTCCGCCATGATCGGTTTTACAGGTATCGGGCCAACCGTAGCCATACACGAAGGCTCTACACTGCTCGTCGTATTCAACGCACTGCGTTTACTCGCTTTTAAACGATAACCGTACCGGCCCGGACGATAACGATATCATCCCGGCGCTATCTGTAAATACCCGGCGTTATCGTACCGATCCACGGCAGACATCCCCCTCCTCTGTCCCGTTGATCCAGGTTTTAAGTTTTTCCGTACGGGCTTCGGCCATTTCGGTCAGGTATGCCATAGCACAGGTCGAATAAGCACTCCCGTAAGCGACCTGCTTGTTTTTCTCGGGAAACTTCATCTCCAGTTCCGCATCGCGAAACCTGATCCACAAATGCTGAGCCTTTTTCAGTTTCCGGATAAAAGCCGTATCGGATTTATACACTACAAGTATCTGCTGATATGTATCGTTCAGCTCCTTGTCCGCATTTTTATAGGCCTCTTCAACCTGGGGTGCAGGCTGTGAAAAACACGTTGTACTTACCGCTATACACAACAAAAACAGCATCTTCTTCATAAGTATGTATTTTAAAATGATTTACATAAGTCACAGGAAAGAACACCTGTCTCTTACAGCTATTCTTCCCGGAATAAGATACAAAGAATTACGAAGGCAGGAAAATTCTTAAAACCCGTAAGTATCAGAACCAGAATCCGAGATTGAAAAACCACAATCCCTTACCGCGCTCCGGCGACCAGGAATATTTGAGTTCGATAGGCCCGATGAACGTCTCCAGACCGTAGCCTACGGCATAGCCCGTGTACGTGGGTATCTCGAACCATTCGCCCCGTTCAAAAATATCATTGCCGGCGTTGGCATAATTCACCGTAAAATTCAGGTGGTTCTTACGGAGAAATTCATAGTCAAGGGTAGCAACACTCTTCACATAACTGTTACCCCCGAAACTGATGTAGTCATATCCGAGAAAAGAGGTGAAATTGTTGATCTGTTTATTCCCGTACCCTCCGAGGATGTATTGCAAGGATTCCGCACCGGTTTCTCCCAGGACGGCACCTGCTTCTGCAGTAACATTCAGTGCGAGATTCGGTAAAAAGACAGTCGTAGCCATTCCGGCCTTTGCCTTCAGCATCGAAAACTCACTAAAGGTTTTATTGAAATCGGAAGAAGCAAAATAGAAATGATAGTCCCCGTCAAAATACAGGCCCCGTTTGGGATAGTACCTGTTGTCGTAGGTATCGAGCTTGATAAAGCTATAAGCGCTGTAATAATCACTGTCCTCAAATACGGATTTACGGCTGTTTTCCTGAGATATGGTTTCCGATTCTATTTTTATCCTTTTGTGTTCCAGTCCTGCCCCCACCGAAAACTCTTCCCGGAAAACAGTCTGCATATACATCTGGTTGGTAAGGTCGGATAGTTTAACACCAATTTGGTTAAGGCCGTTTACATCCGGTGGTTGCTGCGTAGATTCCTGTAAAAAATCTACCGCGATATCAGTCGCAAACCTGTTGTACGCCGATTTCACCCCAAAACTCCAGTAAAATCCCTTATCCAGGTAATATTCCAGGTTATACCGGAGGTTATCCCCGAGCCCGACATCCAACGACAGTACATCGTCATCCAACATGAATTGCTTCTTGGTAAGATTCAGTAATACAGCACTCTTATACAGACCGTCGTAATGCAGGCCAAAACGCAGCAGCGTGGTTCTCTTGTTCTCCTGCAGCTTCATCAGCATATTGTATGTATCATCGTCTTTATCCTTGATAAACTGGTACCGTATACTTTCGAAGTTATTGGTAGCTGCCAGGTTGGCCAGTCCCTGATTGAGTTTCAGAAAAGAAACCTTCCCCGAGGTGGTAAAACGAAGTTTCCCCTTGATGTAGGCCCTGGAATATTTATCGTTTCCCTGGAGCGTAAGACCACTGATATCGATACTGTCTATTTCTTTGAGGTGTTGTGGTTTGGGACCATAGGCCTGCTCGGCAGCCAGATTTTTGAGTTGCTGCATTTTTTCACGGGCTGCAGCCTCTCCATTAGCTATGATAACCTGGCCCCGGTCAAACGAAACTACCGAAAAATCCTTGATGTCCGGTTTGATATAAATATCCGTTTCCTTGGATTTTATCTTCATGTCATTGACCGTCCTGTAATTATTGATCTGCATCAGGATGTCTGTTGCCGCGCTGAGCTCGTCCCTGTCCGACAGGGCATCCTGTACATCGATACCGATAATTTTTTGTGCCCCCAGTTTTTTCACCTCTTCGATAGGGTAATTATTGACAACACCTCCGTCTATAAGCACGTCATCTCCTATCTCTACGGGATTAAAGAGGGAAGGAAAAGATCCGCTCGCCAGGATAGCTTCAGGCAAATACCCTTTGTTGAGTATCACAGGCTCCCCCGTTTCCACATTGGTTGCTATACAGAAAAACGGGATGGGAAGTTTACCGAAATCCTCTACATTATTTGTGGTGTACAACAATTTCACCAACAGGTTGTAAATATTCTGCCCGCGGGAAAGAGCTCTGGGAAAGGATATTTTAAAATTGTCAAAAGGGAGGGTGAGTGCATACCGCTCGGAAATTTCCTTTTCATAGAACGGCCGTGCGGACCGTGGTACGTTATCCTGAATAAGTTCGTCAAAATTCACTACCCGAAAAATAGAGTCCAGTTGGTTCGCCGAATATCCGGAAGCATAAAGCGCCCCGATAATAGCTCCCATACTGGTTCCTCCGATATAATCTATGCGCACCCCCGCTTCTTCAATGACCTTCAGCGCCCCGATATGTGCCAGTCCCTTGGCGCCACCTCCGCTAAGCACCAATCCGACCTTTACATCTTCAGGGCGTTTATCTTGCGCATATCCTCCCCAGAACGTTACGCACAATACGAGGAGCAGCATTATATTTTTTTTCATATCACGGGTCTTTACAGCATCTGACGAAAATCTCTATTATTTGTTACAAAACCGAGCGTCCCGGGTTGACATCACTTGTCTCAGGCTACGGGTGAAAATAATCGTAGATCTTCCTGGCTTTCGCCTGTCCGATTACTTTTGATATATCTCCCAGCTCCGCTTCTTTTATTCTTTTAACCGACCGGAATTCTTTGAGCAGTTCCTCTGCCGTCTTGTCTCCTACACCTTCAATATTGGTGAGTTCGGTATCTAAAGCCGCATTACTTCTTTTATTGCGGTGAAAGGTAATCCCGAAACGGTGTGCTTCATTACGCAGGTGTTGTATGATCTTCAGGGTTTCGGACTTTTTATCCAGATAAAGCGGTACGGAATCTCCCGGATAGTATATTTCCTCGAGACGTTTGGCAATACCGATAATGGCTATCTTTCCGCGAAGTCCCAATATATCAAGACTTTTCAAGGCCGAAGACAACTGTCCTTTCCCCCCGTCTATAACGATAAGCTGTGGCAGGGATTGCCCTTCTTCCACAAGTCTTTTATACCGTCTGAAAACCACTTCTTCCATAGAGGCAAAATCATCAGGCCCTTCTACGGTTTTAATATTAAAGTGCCTGTAATCCTTTTTGCTCGGCTTCCCGTCTTTAAAGACCACACACGCCGCCACAGGGTTTGTTCCCTGAATATTCGAGTTGTCGAAACATTCGATATGCCTGGGCTCCTGCTTTAGCCTCAGGTCCTGTTTCATCTGTGTCATAATACGGTTTACATGCCTGTCCGGATCGGTAATCTTGGTCTGCTTGAAGCGCTCCTGCCGGTAAAAACGGGCATTTCGTTCCGAGAGTTCCAGCAGGCGCTTTTTATCACCGAGCTTCGGAACGGTTACCTTGACCTCGGGAGATACTTCGACGGGAAAAGGTACATAAATTTCCCTGGACCTCGAATGAAACCTTTGGCGGAGTTCCGTAATAGCCAGCTCCAGGAGTTCCTCGTCCGACTCCTCAAGTTTCTTTTTCATTTCTATCGTATGCGCACGTATAATAGCCCCGTAAGATAATTGTAAAAAGTTTACATACCCGTAACTGTCATCCGAAACAATAGAAAATACATCCACATTGCTGATTTTCGGATTTACGATGGTCGATTTGGCCTGATAGTTTTCGAGGACTTCCAGCTTTTCTTTGATCTTTTGCGCCTCTTCAAATTGCATATCTTCCGCATAGGCCTTCATCCGCTCCCGAAAGGTATGCAGCGAATCTTTAAAATTTCCTTTCAGGATTTCCCTTATGGCCCGGATCTGCGTATTGTATTCTTCCTCGGTCTGCAGACCTTCACAAGGCCCTTTGCAGTTTCCGAGATGATATTCCAGGCAGACCTTGTATTTTCCGGCATTCACTTTGGGTTTGGACAAATCATAATTGCAGGTACGCAGAGGGTATAATCCCTTAATAAGCTCCAGCAATGTACGTATGGTCCTGATATTGGTATAAGGTCCGAAATATTCCGATCCGTCACGTATGACGCGCCTGGTACTGAAAATCCGGGGAAACCGCTCTTTCTTTATGCAGAGCCAGGGATAAGACTTGTCGTCCTTGAGCAGGACGTTATACCTGGGCTGATACTTCTTGATCAGGTTATTCTCCAGAAGCAGAGCATCCGTTTCCGTAGGAACGACAATATGCTTTATATCTTCGATTTTACGGACCAGAACTCTTGTTTTTCCGTTATCGTGCTGCTTATTAAAATAGGAAGACACCCTTTTTTTCAGGTTTTTTGCCTTTCCCACATACAATATTTTTCCGTCTTTATCGTAAAACTGATATACCCCCGGACTATCCGGCAGGGTCTGGAGTAGTATTTCGACAGCAGTAGTGCTCATATAGCGAAATTAACGATTTTATACAATACTTTTTGGGTGTATGGCAAAACCTCTGGGAAAATTGTGTTTTGCCCTCTCCTTCGGAAATGGCATGATTTTTACGGTATCTTTGTACATAGCTTTAACTTTAAAAAAAGAAATTATGAGATCATTAAAACTGATTTTAGGCATATTTCTTATGACCGCCTTCCTGGCTTCATGTAGTGTGCACCGCGTGCATACCAATGGTAAAGGGGACATTCCGCCAGGGCAAATGAAAAAGATTACAGGAGAAAAAAGTGCTAAGAAATACGCTCCCGGACAACAAAAAAAGAACCGGTATTAGCAACACATTATTATCCGGGACACCGGACGTACTATAGACCTATGAACAAAAAGGAACTGCGCCAAAAGTACAGGTTACTCCGGCAGCAACTTACGGATACCGAAGCCGGAGAAAAAAGTCTGGCTATCGCCAATAATGCGTTGTCCTTACCGATATGGAAGGGCACGTATTATCATATTTTTCTGCCTATAGAACGGCATAGCGAAATCGACACCTCTTTTCTACTGAGTATTCTTCAGGGCAGGGATAAGGAGGTGGTGTTATCCAGAAGTAATTTTGACGATGCCTCAATGACCCACTATCTACTAACGGATAATACGGTATTGAGAAAAAACGAATACGACATTCCGGAGCCTGTAGATGGCATTGAGGTGCCACCGAAAAAAGTGGATGTCGTGTTTATTCCGCTGCTGGCTTTTGACGCTCAGGGAAACCGGGTAGGGTACGGAAAAGGGTTTTACGACCGCTTTTTACTGCAATGCCGGAAAGATACCCTCAAAATAGGACTATCGTATTTCGGAGCTGAAGAAGAAACCATAGCGGGATTGCTGGAAAGCGATATCCGTCTGGACTATTGCATTACTCCCGATCGTACTTATACGTTTTCCTGAGGTGCCGGTTCTTCCTCTTTTTTAGGAAAAGCCTGCTTATGAAACAGCAATAAGGTTACCACCCCGACAAAAATAGCCGAATCGGCAAGATTAAAAACCGGTTCGAAGAAACGAAAGGTCCTTCCCCCTAATCCGGGTACCCATTCGGGCCAGGTCGTGTCTATCATCGGAAAATAAAGCATGTCCACAACCTTTCCGTGAAACAGTTTCCCGTAAGGTTCGGCTGCAAACAGGGTAGCCACCTGGTTGTGGCTTTCGTTAAAGACCAGGCCGTAGAAAACGGAATCCACAATATTACCGAATGCCCCGGCAAATATCAGGGCTATGGAAACGACGAGAATGCGCGGACTGTTTTTACGAACTGCATCGTACAACCAGTAACCGATACCACAAATGGCAAACAACCGGAAAATGGTAAGCGCAATCTTTCCGGCCTCATCCGAAATAAAAGGAATGATATCACTGAGTTTTGTACCCCAGGCCGCTCCTTCATTTTCGATAAACAGTATTTTAAACCAACTGAAGACCGAGACGGATTCGCCGAGTATAAAATTGGTCTTGATGTATATTTTGCTGATCTGATCGATTAGGACGACCAGGACGATTATCAGCGTAGCTTTTTTTAAAGACATGATTCCTTTTGGTAACTAAGTCCGCTTCCGGCGGATTTTTCATCGTTTTTCCTCTTTCATCATCACACAAAGGCCAAAAATACAATATTTTGGCTTTGACTGAGGAATCTTTTATTTAAAAGAAAACCCGCCAGACATGATAAACCGGCAGGTCTTCGTATACTATATCGCTACAAAGCCGTTGCAAACGCACAGAAAGTATTTTCTCTCTTTCCGTAAAAGTGCTTTAACTCTTTTGCATGTTTTTGGCTTCGATGCTCAGTGTCGCATGAGGTACGAGTTTCAGACGTTCTTTGCTTATGAGTTTGCCGGTAACGCGGCAAATGCCATACGTTTTGTTTTCGATGCGTACCAGGGCATTTTTGAGATCGCGGATAAACTTTTCCTGGCGGATAGCCAGCTGTGTATTGGCCTCCTTACTCATGGTTTCGGATCCTTCCTCAAAAGCCTTGAATGTCGGCGAGGTATCATCCGTACCGTTATTTCCGTCATTCATATATGCGCTTTTTATCAGATCGAGATCTTTTTTAGCTTTATCGATTTTCGCTTCGATCAATACCCGGAACTCTTCCAGTTCCTTATCGGAGTATCTTACCTTAACATCTGTACTCATAGCATTAATGTTTTTGAATAAACAATTTGGTGTTCACATCATCAAAAGCAACTTCCGTACCGTTTTCCATATGTTCTTCAAAATTGAGCTCAGCAGTCAGTGTTTCTGCCTTTATATAGTCCAGGTTGTTGTTTACCGCCTGTTCTAAAAAACCGTCTTTCTGAAGCTTCACATCGATCTTGTCCGTTACGTCAAACCCGGAATCCTTACGAAGGTTCTGAATCCTGTTCACCAATTCTCTTGCTACACCTTCGCTTTTGAGGTCCTCGGTTATCGTAACGTCGAGAGCTACGGTAAGCCCTTCCGATACTGCTACTAACCACCCTTCTATATCTTGTGAAGAAATCTCCACGTCATCGCTAACTAAAGTAATGCTTTTTCCGTTAATTTCCACCTCAATACAGCCATTTCGCTCGATTTTTTTGATATCTTCCTGGCTGAATCCCTGTATTTTACTGGAAACCAATTTCATATCCTTACCAAAACGAGGCCCCAATTTCTTGAAATTAGGTTTCACCTGTTTTACCAGTACTCCCGAAGCATCGTCCAGTAGTTCTATCTCCTTGACATTCACCTCAGATTTTATGAGATCGGCCACTGCCAGTATTTCCGCTCTGCTGTTGTCGTCGAGTACCGGAATCATGATCTTCTGCAAAGGCTGTCTAACGCGGATACTCTCTTTTTTACGCAGAGACAATACCAGGGAAGATATAATCTGGGCTTTCTCCATCTTGTGCTCCAGCATTTTGTCTACACAAGCAGTGTCATGCACCGGAAAATCGGCCAGGTGTACACTTTCGGCATTCCCTTTACCCGTTGCAGCCGTGAGGTCCCTGTACAACCTATCCATATAGAAGGGTGCTATGGGAGCCCCGAGCCTTGCAATAACTTCCAGGCAGGTATATAACGTCTGGTATGCAGAAATCTTATCCTTGCCGTAATCTCCTTTCCAGAAACGTCTCCGGCTTAAACGTACAAACCAGTTACTCAGGTATTCCTGTGTAAAATCGGATATTGCCCTTGCCGCTCTCGTAGGTTCGTAATCGGCATAAAACTCATCTACCTTCTGTATCAGGGTATGTAATTCGGACAGTATCCAACGGTCTATCTCCGGACGTTCTGCCAATGGCACATCGGCTTCCTCATACGTAAAGCCGTCGATATTGGCATACAGACTGAAAAAAGAATAGGTATTGTACAGCGTACCGAAAAACTTACGGCGCACCTCGGCTATGCCTTCGACATCAAACTTAAGATTGTCCCAGGGGTTGGCATTACTTATCATATACCAGCGTGTGGCATCCGGGCCGTATTCTTTTAACGTAATAAAAGGATCGACGGCATTCCCGAGGCGCTTGGACATTTTCTGTCCGTTTTTATCGAGAACCAGTCCGTTGGAAACTACATTTTTATACGCCACGGAATCGAATACCATCGTGCCTATGGCGTGCAGGGTATAAAACCATCCCCGGGTCTGGTCTACACCCTCGGCAATATAATCTGCCGGGAAAGCCTCCCCGGCATCTATTTTCTCCTTGTTCTCAAAAGGATAATGCCATTGTGCATACGGCATGGAACCACTGTCGAACCATACATCAATAAGATCGGCCTCCCGTTTCATCGGTTTCCCCGAAGGGGACACCAACACAATACCATCTACGACATTCTTATGCAGATCGACCTTCTCGTAGTTCTCATCGGTCATGTCTCCTATGACAAAATCGGCAAAAATATCGCCGTCCATAACCCCGGCAGCAACGGCCCTGGTCATTTCCGTTTTCAGCTCTTCTACCGAACCTATGATAATTTCCTCCTTACCGTCTTCGGTACGCCATATCGGCAACGGGATCCCCCAGAAACGGGAACGGGAAAGGTTCCAGTCGTTCGCGTTCTGTAACCAGTTTCCAAAACGGCCTTCTCCTGTCGCTTTGGGTTTCCAGTTGATTGTGGTATTGAGGTCGTACATCCGGTCTTTTACTTCGGTAACCTTGATAAACCAGGAGTCGAGCGGGTAGTACAATACGGGCTTGTCCGTTCTCCAGCAATGCGGATAACTGTGCACATATTTTTCGACCTTAAACGCTTTGTTTTCCTCTTTCAGCCGGATCGCGATCTCTACATCTACCGATTTCTCCGGTTCTGTACCGGCATCGTAATATTCGTTCTTCACATATTTGCCTCCGATCTCGGGCAATTCGCTTCGGAAACGCCCCTGCAGGTCTACCAACGGAACCGGGTTGCTGTTTTCGTCCAGCACCAGCATAGGCGGGATTTCCGGCTGTGCTTCCCGGGCCACCTTCGCATCGTCCGCACCAAAGGTAGGGGCCGTATGCACGATACCGGTACCGTCTTCGGTAGTTACAAAATCCCCGGAAATAACACGGAAAGCATGTTCCGGATGCCGGTAAGGCAAAGCATACGGTAACAACTGCTCGTAACGGGTTCCGACAAGGTCTTTCCCCGTACAGGCTGCAAGAACCTTAAACGGTATTTTCTTGTTCTCAGGACTGTAATCCTCAAAGTCCGCTTCGCTTTCCGCTCCGTAGTACTTACCGGAAAACACAGCATTTACCAGGTTTGCCGCCAGTACGACATGTACAGGTTCAAACGTGTACTGGTTAAAAGTCTTTACCAATACATATTCTATTTTCGGGCCTACGGTAAGCGCCGTGTTGGAAGGCAGGGTCCAGGGCGTCGTGGTCCAGGCCAGCAAGTGCACTGTTCCAAAACCTTGTAATACCTCCGGGAGTGTGTCCTGTTGCGCCTTAAACTGTGCCACCACCGTAGTATCCGTGACATCACGGTAGCAGCCGGGCTGATTGAGTTCGTGCGAACTCAATCCTGTTCCTGCCTTGGGTGAGTAGGGCTGTATCGTGTATCCCTTGTATATCAGATCTTTGTCGTAAATCTGTTTCAGGAGCCACCATACACTCTCCATATATTTGGACTTGTAGGTGATATACGGGTTATCCATATCTACCCAATATCCCATTTTACGGGTAAGGTCATTCCAGATATCCGTGTATCGCATCACCGCTTGTTTACAGGCCTGGTTGTATGCTTCTACCGATATCTTTTTACCGATGTCCTCTTTGGTTATACCGAGTTCTTTTTCCACACCGAGTTCTACGGGAAGCCCATGGGTATCCCATCCGGCCTTACGCTTCACCTGGTATCCCTTCTGAGTCTTATAGCGACAGAAAATGTCTTTAATAGCGCGGGCCATCACGTGGTGAATTCCCGGCAATCCGTTTGCCGAGGGCGGCCCTTCGTAAAACACAAACGGTCTATTTCCTTCGCGTGACGATATACTCTTGTCAAAAACATTATTTTCTTCCCAATAGTTCAGGATTTCTTCTGCCACCTGCGACAGCTCAAGACCTTTATACTCGGTAAATTTCATTATTTATACTCCTTATCTCATTTAAGATTGCGAAATTAATCATTTTCAATGAATTGTAAAGGTGGTTAACCAGGAAAATCGGCAGGTTTATGGCACCGTTCAACCATACCCTTCTGATCCGCACATAATTTCCGCTCCTTTACTGCATCGCTCCTGCGGTTTTTGTCGCATCGACACCCCCTGCAGCAGCATTGAAGTGCCTGAGTACATGGATCCGGGATGCAGGCTTTAATCTTCTGAAGTAAGATTGATAGTCCCGACATTTCCGGCTCCCGGCTCCTCATAAAAGATCATAGCAATGATCAGGCCATGAGGACGTGTTCCGTAACGGACAATGCCACTTTGGCCATCCCATCGGTATGGTCCCGGGCACCGGCTGACATTCCGGCAACACGTTGACGAAAGCTCAAAGCTTTCTTCATTTCCCGCAACCGGTGCAACGGCTGGTCACACGAAACGTATAGTAGACACGACCAATAGCGCAGGGTAAAGCAGCAGCAGAAAGGAACTGTACATCCGAAGAATAAAAACTCCTGCCCGTTTACTTATTTTGGGGTGGTTTGATCAATGTTTTCCGGTCAGGGATCGGGCACTCCGGCTGAAACCATGCATATATCCCTTCAGCTAAACACTTCATGCAGCACCTGCAGCGATTTAGGTTTGCGAAAACCGGAAAGATGGAACTCAAAATAGGCCACCAGCGCATTGAGAAGGTCCTGACGAATGCCTTTGGTGAGCCTGATCTCCCGGACGCGCTCAAAATCGCTGGTTAAAAAAAGTCGGAACCTTGTGAGCGCATCCCCTGCAATCACATGTCCGTACCCCGCATCGGAAACGAAAATCCCTTCCCGAAGATCGAAAAAAGGCAGGTGTTCGTCGGAGGCATCCGGATAAAAACCCAGGTATCGCGTAAGTTTCAGAAGAAACAATATGTGAAAGTTGGCGGTTTTTCCCTGGTTATCCAGCCAAAGCAGGGCCTCTTCCAGGTAGCGATATAACGGGCCGTTCTCTTCTTCTTCCTGAATGGCCGTATTTAAGATCTCGGCCAGGAACAGTACCACGGCATTCTTGGTCATATCGGTATAAATCGTGTGGTAATGATGCTCTACCCGGGCTTCTTTAATGTACTCCAGGTTTCCCTTTCCTTTATGCCCGGCAGTGATCTCCAACTGGTTTAAAGGAAAAAAAAGGGCTTTTTTCAATTTGCCTTTCCGCGAAGAGAGAATACCGCGCAACAGGTAAGACTGTACCCCACAGCACTCCGTAAGACATTTTACAATAAGACTGTTATCACCATACTTTATAGCGGACAACACAATGGCTTTGGTGGTTATAACCATATACGTAACTGTTGTTTCCCTTTCCGGGCAGCTACAAACCTAAGGAAATTTTACAAGTTACAAGGTTATCGGAAAACAAAGCCTCCCGATCTTTAAACCACGAATTCGGGGATCTGCTGTTGCCATAAGGTGTAATAATGTCCTTTATCGGCGTACAATTCCTTATGGCTCCCCTGCTCGACGACCTCTCCCTTGTCGAGTACCACGATCTTATCTGCATGCACCACCGTACTAAGCCGGTGTGCTATAACGATAATAGTCTTGTTTTGTTCCCGGAGTGTAGCGATCGTTTTTTGTACAAAGCTCTCCGAAGTACTGTCCAGTGAAGATGTAGCTTCATCCAGAACGAGTATTTCCGGTTGTTTATACAAAGCCCTGGCAATGGCAATACGCTGTTTTTGTCCGCCCGAAAGTGTAGCCCCGTTCTCCCCGAGATAGGTAGCAAAACCATTGGGCAGGTTTTCTACAAAAGACAGTATCCCAATACTTTTACATATCTTCATGATCCGTTCCATATCGGGCTGGAATTCCCCTACCGCTATATTTTCGACCACATTACCTCCGAAAAGGTCTATTTTTTGGGGCACTACACCGACCAGGTCACGCAAACTGGAATTCTCGATATATTTCAGGTCATATTCACCGATAAGGATCTTTCCTTTCTGGATCGGATAAATATTTTGCAGCAAGGAGATCAGTGTCGATTTTCCCGAACCACTTTCTCCTATGACCGCAGTGATCTTTCCTTTCGGAATATCCAGAGAAAAATCTTTGAAGACCTCCACACGCGTACCATACCTGAAAAATACGTTCCGAAAAGCTATATCGCCTATATTTTCGCGGGTCAGTTTTATTTTATCATCCTGTTCTTCCCGTTCGAGGTCCATGATCTCAAACAAACGGTCTGCCGCTATCCAGGCATTCTGGATTTGCTTGTTGGCCTCCACCAATTGTGCTACCGGACCGGTAAAGTAACCAATGATCGCATAAAAGGACAGTAACTCCCCCGGAGTGATTTCCCGGTCTATGACAAAATAGGAACCACTCCACAACAGGATGATCGTAAACAACTGGGAGATAAACGTGGAGGATGTGCCGGAGAAAACGGTGTTCAATGCAGATTTATACCCTATATTCAGCAGGTTGATAAACCGGGCTTCGGTCTTGATATTGGCAAACGACTCCAGGCCGAAACGTTTGATCGTGCCTACGGAATTCAGGGATTCCACCAATTGGCTTTCAAGGTCCGCAGCCCTTTCCATAACCTTGCGCTCTGCTTTTTTATTGAGTTTGTTGGTAATAATATAAATCCCGATATAAAAAGGAATAATAGCCAGCATAATCAGCGCCAGCTTCCAGTAATAAAAAAACATCAGTGCAAAAGAAAATACGAGGATCAGTACATTTACGGTAAGACTCAGGGCTACACCGTTGATAAACGTCCGTATTTTAACCGCATCGTTGATCCGGGAAATGATCTCTCCCACCCTCATGGTATCAAAAAACTGCTGTGGTAGTTTGAGCAGGTGTTTATAATACCCCAGAATGAGCCGGGCATCAATCTGCTGTCCCGTTTTAATGAGAAAAGTATCCTTAAAAACACTGACCACTATTTGCAGCACCAGCAGTATCAGCATCACTACGCTCAGAAGGTTCAGGAGTTTCGTATTACTTCCGGTAAGAACATAGTCGGTGATCTTTCCGAGGTAAATCGAAGTGGAAAAACCGAGTAATGTCACGATCAGCGCCCCGAAAAAGGCCTGTAGCAGAACAAATTTGTGCGGCCGCAGCAAAAACCAGAAACGCCGTAATGAAGATACTTTTTCATTTCCGGAAGAAAAACTCTGGTCGGGCATAAGGATAACCAGCACACCTGTCCATTCTTCCTGGAATTCTTTATGGGTTTTCTTGTGCACCTTACCATCTCCGGGGTCCATAACCACGACATGGGTTTTCGTCACCTCATAGATAACCACGTAGTGGTGCAGTACCTCCCGGACGATAACATGTGCTATCGCCGGTTTCGGAATTTTAAAAAGACTGTTGAGATCTCCACGGACGCCCTTAGCTTCGAATCCCAGCTTCTGTGCAGCTTCTATAAGCCCCAGCACATTGGTCCCTTTCTTATCCGTACTGGCATACTGCCGTATTCGTGCAATGGGTATTTGAAGGTTGTAGTGTGCGGATATGGAGGCCAGGCAGGCTGCACCACAATCGGTAATATCGTGTTGTTTTATCAGAGTTTTCTTTTTCGGCATGGTAGTACATCAGGATTTGGGAGCGCAAAGTAAGTCTGAAAACTGCAAAAAACATGCAGAAAGCCTAAAATGACCGGAAATCGCCACATCCGGAAGCTTTCACTTACCGCTGTAAACTTCTGCAATCATGGAGTGCCAAAGTAAAAACACGAAGAGCCAATCCTGTAAAGGATCGGCCCTCGTTTTAGCGATGGTATAATCGGTTATGACTCTGCTGAAACCGATATACTTCCAAGAAGATCAGAGACCAGGGAAACAGCGCTTCCGATAGTGCCGGTTAAAAAACCGAGTACATTAGAAAGTGCTCCGGAAATACTCCCTATACCTATGCTGATAGTAAGTCCCCCGTTAGTGTTGTTCATCTCTGTAGTGTTCAATTCCTGAACTCCGTAATTTTCGAGATTTTTCATAATTGGATCTAAGTTAAGTTAATAAAACGTTGTACGGTGTAATGTATTCTGATAATTAGTTATGGTTGGACCCCGGTCTTCATCACCGGGATAATACGTTCAACGTATACAAGCGATACGTAAAATTTTATTTGCCGGCCGGATGACCCTGCGTACAACAGTACCTGTTGTTCTAAAGCTCGCTAAAAGCAACCGGGTAACCGGGCAGGGATTAAAGCCCGCCGAGGACTCCCGCTACGTATTCGGCAACGGCTGTGGCAGCATCCTGTACGGCATTGACCACTATATTGAGGACACCCAATGTAAGATCGAGAACCTGGCCAAGATTAAGAGTGACTCCTCCGTTAATTTCGTTCAGCTCAGTAGCATTCAACTCCTGAACATTATAGTCTTTTAAACACTTCATAACAATCGGGTTTTACGTTTGATGGATAAAACAAAAAGAGGGTGTTGTTTGCACCCCCCTTCTTTGTTTTCGAAGCCATTAAATACCTCCGAGAAGTCCTCCTAAAAGTCCGCTGACAACGTTTACAACGCTACCGACAACACCTGTTACGGTTCCTATAACTCCCGTTACAAGCTCCAAAACTCCGTCAAGACCTCCTAAAAGTCCTCCGTTTACTTCTTTCATTTCGTTTGCGTTCATTTCCTGAACTCCGTAATTGTTTAAATTTTTCATGGTAAAAATATTAGTTAATTATACAATTGATTTTAAGATGATAGTGATTTTAAAATTTCATGGAAAAAAATCCGAATCCGGACGTTTTCAAATCAGGAGTTTACACCTTGCAGAAAATTCCCGACATACATGCTCACGGCCTGTACGGCAGCATTCATATATCCGAGTACGATATTCAGGACCCCGCCAAGAAGAGTAAGGGTATCCCCGAGGGCTAATCCCCCGTTGGTTTCATGCAGTTCAAAACTATCCAATTCCCGAACGTCATAACAGTTCAGATCTTTCATAATAATCCAATTAGGTTAAATCAAAATTTGGGGTGGGGTTGATACGGGTTATTTGGATGACGCTAAATTAACAGTATTCACTGCACAAACCTTGCAGTTAAGGTCTTTTGTAATTTTTCAGAAATAAAAAACCGGATATTTTGGTATATCCGGCTTTTATTAAAGCAATCCGATGATCCGGATTATAATCCTCCGAGCAATCCTCCGAGAAGGCCCGTAACCGTATTTACTACTGTTCCTACAACCCCTACAACAGTGTTAACCACTCCGGTAACCAGGTTGAATACACCATCAAGACCGCCGAGCAAACCACCGTTGATCTCATTCATTTCTTTTGCGTTTAATTCCTCAACGCCATAATTGTTTAAATTTTTCATGATTTAGATTTAGATTATACGAATTAAGATTCCTGTAAACAGAAAAAAACATCCCTGCTTTGAAGGAGCGAAGATAGTTTCGTACAATGCATAAACCTTGCAGTTCTCCGGATAAACACACGTAAAACCATACGGATCAACTAAACCACTACATAGGTTTGACTTCGAAGGAGACTCCTAAAAACATGTACCGGTTTTTTAGCATCACAGGCAACGTAAGTTCCATACCGAAAGAAAGTATGCTTTCGGGCGTCTCCGGCCATCACCTTCGCAGCCCTCTCCGGCAATGGCAGGGAGCCGTTAAAAAGCGTTATACTTAACAGCGTTTAGGTGATTTAAAATACAAAAAGGTAAACGAACCATGGCCTGCGCATTCCTGACTGGCCCGGAGAGACCCCGGCATACGATTTACGTTATACCACAGATAGGCGACATCGCGGATCACTTCTGTAAACCCGGAGTTTACACGGGTATGTCATCGCTGTATGACGACCGGTTATCAAGCTATTCCGACAACGACTCCCGGACGCGATCCGTAATGTAACTTTTCCGGATGCTAAAGTAGTCACATCCAGGCACATGGGAATCCCGACTTCGGGCAAGATCATTAAAAACCGAAGAATCGCGCTGTTTTTCATTACACAGACCGTTTTCCCGAAACTCGGTCAAACGGGTGATCAGTACAATCACTTTGACAGCAGACCGGGTTAATAAGTCGCAAAGGCCACCCGGTCCGGTATTAAGGGATTTATGAAGTGAGATGTTGGAAACTGTATGCCTTCGCGGTACTTTACTTACAGGCCTAATGACTCGGACCGAACCCGGGTCAACTGTTATCTTTTCTCATGCACACCTCCGCATTGCCCGTTTTTTTTTCGGTTCAAGACACCTCTCTAAATGCATCAGGACAATATCGATCCCTGCAAAAAGCCCGGCGTCTGTATTTTACCACTGATAAAATAACTCCCCCCAAAAATTTCCGTAAGCTCGTTATCCTTCAGTACAGTGACAGAAACTGTTACCTGAAGGTCAAAATCGTCTTCATAAAAATAGGTCTTATGTGCTCTGCTATAGGATACCGGGGCTTCTATATCTTTTAACTGCTCGATAAGCTGATACACTTTTCGTTCGCTTATCTGCATGAGCCTGGCCAACTGGGGCGGAGACCCCGTTGCCTCTTTGACAATCAACCGATGTAATTGTTGTAATCGTTCCAGGTTTTTCAAATTATTCATTACCTAAGGGGTATTAGATGGTTATTATTCCAGCTAAAGGTTTATTATAATTGGTTTATGCTATGTATCAATCCTGATGTGCCCTGGACGGATTAAGCCAATCGTCTACTTTATCATAAAGTAAGTCAAAAAGCGACCGTTCCGTAAGTTTAAAGTTCGCGGTAAGTGTCATTCCCTTTTTCAGATTTCCTTTAAAGCCATTCTTCAGTTGCAGATAATTTTCATTGATACTGCATCTTACCTTAAAGGCGGCCGACTGCTCATCGATAGTTTCTATATCATTCCCTATGCTCACGATGCTACCGGAAGCAAAGCCCCATTGATTATAATTAAAGGCATCGATCTGGTAGGTTATGGACTGCGCTTCCTTTATCAGTCCGATATCTGTAGGAGGTACATAACATTCGATAAGCAATTTGGTGTCGGGTGATATCTCGCCGATCTTGACCCCGGAATTGATATATCCGCCCACATCGAGACCCGCAACGTTCAACAGCGTCCCGGATACGGGAGCTATCAGCACATGGTTCTTGTTATTCGTGTTATACTGGTTAAAATCCGAGCCGAGTTCTTTCAATGTGTTTCGCAAAGCGGTATGCTCCGATTCCCACTGGTAGTATTGCTGTGTTTTATAATTGTCAAGATCGTTCAGCGCCATGTCGTACTCCAGTTTTTTGGCTTCGAATTCCGAGTTGGAGATCACTTTCCGTTTATGAAGCTTTTCATGCCTTTCAAAATCTTTCCGGGTTGTTTCCAGCCGTGTTTTTAACTCTTTTATCTTCTGGTTATACTCCATATAACCTGCCTTGTATTTTGGAGAGTGCAGCCGGGAAGGCGAAATAGGCTTTCCCGAGGCCAGCAGGGAGAGATCGTGCATAAACGTCCTGTTTTCTCCCATTTGATGGCGATACAGCGATAGTTTGTCGCTCACCTGCTCGTTATTGAGTACCAGTAGCGTATCTCCTGCCTCAACCCTCTGGTTATTCATCATATTTTTATAAGCCACTTTACCCGAGTTGATCAGGGTAAGAACCGTACGTTCGTCTTCGGGTTTTATAATACCACGGGATGTCGTATATACATCTACATATATAAAAGGTAGCGAAAACAGGAATCCCATGATACTCAGCAAAACGACAGCATAAATAATCTTACTGCGGTTACGGAGCTTAAAATGGTGTGCTTCTACTGTACTATCAATTATTTCTTTGGGGAAAATATCCATGAGCACATTGAGATTTTGAAATATAAAAATAGACAATTTATCACTAACAACTCCATTGTTTGCGATAAATTAAAGCAAAAACATCGCAAACCGAGAACTAAATGTCTGAAAAAATCTCTGAGACCCAACAAAATAAGAGGTCATATTTGTGTAAAAAAAATCTTTTTTATGTAAAAAAGATTATTGATAAAAAAAGGGGGATGCCGAACGGCATCCCCCTTTTTACATCAAAATGATGTTAAATTATACTACGCCCTGGGCCAGCATAGCATCTGCTACTTTTACAAATCCTGCAATATTGGCTCCTTTGACATAATCTACATACCCGTCTTCCTGCTTTCCGTATTTAATACAGGAATCGTGGATATCCAGCATGATCTTTTTGAGTTTTTCATCGACTTCTTCCCTGGTCCAGCCTACCCTCAGGGCATTTTGTGACATTTCCAGTCCCGAAGTAGCTACGCCACCGGCATTGGAAGCTTTTCCGGGAGCAAATAATATTTTTGCCTCATGAAATACCTCTACAGCTTCTGCGGTAGAAGGCATGTTTGCTCCTTCCGCCACGCATATACAACCGTTAGCAATGAGTTTCCTGGCATCCTCATCGTTGAGTTCGTTCTGTGTTGCACAAGGTAATGCAATATCACATGGTTCTCCCCATGGTGTTTTTCCTTCTTCATATTTTGCATTCGGATATTTCTCCAGGTATTCCTTGATTCTCCCTCTTTTTACATTTTTCAGTTCCATGATATAGGCGAGCTTTTCCTCATCTATACCTTCGGCATCATAAATATATCCGGCAGAATCCGAAAGTGTCAGTATCCTGGCTCCGAGGCTTAAGGCTTTTTCGGCTGCATATTGAGCTACATTCCCGGAACCGGAAATCACCACCTTCTTGCCATGGAAGTCTTTTCCTTGGGTTTTCAACATACTTTCTGCAAAATAAACTGTTCCGTACCCGGTGGCTTCGGGACGGATAAGCGATCCTCCCCAGGAAAGGCCTTTTCCGGTAAGTACCCCGGTAAATTCGTTTTTAAGCTTTTTGTACTGCCCGAACATAAAGCCTATTTCGCGGGCCCCAACTCCTATATCACCCGCCGGGACATCGGTATTATGCCCGATATGACGAAAAAGCTCCGCCATAAAAGCATGGCAAAAACGCATGATTTCATTGTCGGATTTCCCTTTAGGATCGAAATCAGCCCCTCCTTTTCCACCACCCATAGGCAATGTGGTAAGACTGTTTTTGAACACCTGTTCGAAGGCGAGGAATTTCAATATACTCAGGTTTACCGAAGGGTGAAAACGCAGCCCCCCTTTATAGGGTCCTATAGCCGAGTTCATCTCGATCCTGTATCCGCGGTTCACCTGTATTTCCCCGTTGTCATCTACCCAGGGCACCCGGAACATGATTACCCGTTCCGGTTCTACCATCCGCAAAAGAATATTCTTTCCGTTATAGATATCCTGTGTCTTTATATATGGGATTACTGTTTCTGCAACTTCCTTAACGGCTTGCATAAACTCAGGCTCATGCCCGTTCCGCTCTTCAACGAGCGCTAAAAATTCTTCAATTGTTTGTTTCATAAATGTGTCGTATCAAAAGAGTGTAATTGGAAAATTCTTAAAATATTGATGCAAATATACGATATGCTTAAAATTCAGGTTTTATTTTTTTAAATTATTAACGATGCTTTAACCGAGAGCCTGTTTTAGATCATCGATAAGATCGTCAGCATCTTCTATGCCTACGCTCAACCGGATCAATGCATCGGTAATTCCGAGCTCCTTTCTTTTTTCCACAGGAACACTGGCATGGGTCATGCTTGCCGGGTGTCCTGCGAGCGACTCTACACCTCCCAGGGATTCCGCAAGTGTAAACAGTTTTAGCCGTTCTACCACCCGAACGGCGTCTTGCCCGTCCCTGCCTTTTACCGTAAAAGAAACCATTCCTCCGAAATCCCGCATCTGCTTTCTGGCCACATCATGATTCGGATGATCGGAAAAACCGGGCCAGTACACTTCCCCGACCCCGGAATGATCTCTTAGAAAAAAGGCCACGTCCTTTCCGTTCTCGCAATGTCGCTGCATCCTTACATGCAGTGTTTTTATTCCGCGAAGTACCAGAAAACTGTCCATAGGCCCACAGATGGCACCGCTGGCATTCTGTATAAAATACAGGCGATCTGCAATCGCTTTATCATTCACCACCAGAGCCCCCATAACCACATCGCTGTGTCCTCCGAGATATTTGGTCGCGGAATGCATCACAATATCTGCACCGAGGTCGAGTGGCTGTTGCAGGTACGGTGTCGCAAAAGTATTGTCTACGGCCAGTAACACTCCGTATTTACGGGTTATGCCCGCTACTTTCTCAATATCTATAATATTCATCATCGGATTGGTCGGGGTTTCCAGCCATACAAGTTTCGTTGCAGGAGTTATCATACCGTCCAGTTTCTCTGCATCGGACAGCTCCGCAAAGTGAAACCTAATCCCGATATTCTCATAGATCTTCGTAAAAAGCCGGTATGTACCTCCGTAGAGATCGCCTGTCGCGATCACTTCGTCACCGGGCTTCAGCAGCTTAAGAACAGCATCTATGGCAGCGAGTCCGCTGCCGAAAGCCATTCCGTACATACCGTTCTCCAGACTGGCAAACGCGTTTTCGAGCGCCGATCGCGTCGGGTTGTGCGTCCTGGAATATTCGAACCCCTTGTGCCCCCCGGGAGTAGTCTGGGCATAGGTTGTGGTCTGGTATATAGGAGGCATTACAGCACCGAAAGCCCTGTCGTGTTCCTGCCCCCCGTGAATTGTCTTGGTATTGAACTTCATTTCACCGTATTTGTTCCGAAAAAATGGTATTGCACTATAAACCTTTGTCATACTGTGTACAACATCCGCCGACTACCTCATATACTATACAAAAGTAGCATTTACTTTTTCGTATTCATAATAAAGAAGTATCTTTAGCTTATCATTCTCTGCCTTTGCAACACGGAAAACACGGCGCAGAACTTTTATCGCAAACGGGGGATACGGGCACATCACATCAATGTAAACATCTTAATAATTTTAAGCGGACACCATGAAAATGACAGTGAAAAACATATGGTTCAGAATCGGATTATTATCGGCTTTATTGCTATGGACAGTTACGGGCTGTACCGATAAGGAAGAGCTCTCCTATACTTCCCATAAAATTGCCACAGATTCCGGAGATTGTGGACAAAACCCCTGTGCCAAGGTAAAAATAAGCTTTCCGATAGCCGAGGCCTCCACAGCCATTGCCAACCAGATCAACAAAATTATCAACAATAAAATCATAGGATATTTTATCATAGACCCGGATGCCAAAAAAGAAGAGTCCATAGAAAAAGCTGTCGAGAATTTTAAAAGCGAATATCTCAAAGACAAGAAAATGCAGCCCGATTTTGCTTTTGGCTATGAAGCAGACATCCAGGGGGAAGTACTTTTCAAAGGAGAAAAACTGCACAGCCTGGCATTTTCCGCATTCATGTATACCGGGGGAGCACACGGATACTCCAGCCTCACCTACCTGAACCTCGATCCTAAAACGGGAAAACGCTATGAGAATTCCGAATTGTTCTCGGATACCGACGGTTTTAAGAAAATCGCCGAAAAGAAGTTCAGGGAACAAGAAAAAATCCCGGAAGACTCCAATATCAACAGCACCGGGTTCTGGTTTGAAAACGACACCTACCAGCTTCCGGAAAACATAGGCATCACCAAAGACAATGTCATCCTCCATTACAATGCTTACGATATCAGTTCGTATGCCGAAGGAGGAAAGACCGTGAAAATCCCGCTGGAAGAAGTGAGGCCGTATCTCGCTATCCTATAGCCCTTTTCAGTGCCAGGATATAACCGAGATGCAACCCCTCGTGCATCGTATTATAGGCAATAGCCATATCTATATCTGCCAGGGTAACGCCCGTACTGGTCGTGATGCCCTTGTATTGTTTAAAGGCGCCCTTACGATAATCCGCTCTTAGTTTTCCTGGGTTTTCCAGAAAAATGGCCCGGAGCTTACGAAAGGTTGTTTCGGTCATCGGGTGCTGCGGATCCGGAGCGGTACCTCTGATATAGCGGGCAATAATAGCTTCCTCTACATTACATTCCAGTCCCGATAGGCGGTAACAAAGTATTTGCTGCGACACTACGAGATGTGCAAAGTTCCACGCTATATTATTATTAAATCCCACGGGGATCGTGTTGAGCTGCTCCAGGGACAACTCCCCGATAACATTTACGAGGATACGCCGGGTCTGTTCCAGAATATCGATCTGCTTTTCCTGCATGTTTGAATTTTCGGGCAAAGCTACACCATGATCAGGAATTTTGTATAGGATACATTTAAGAAAAGTATGTTATTTTTGTCATAAACCATATATAACGATGAACAAGATCTATCATCTCAGTACATGCGACACCTGCAAGCGCATTATAAAACAGCTTGGGCTTCCCGATAATTTCACTTTTCAGGACATCAAATCGGAACCTATTACCGTAAAACAGCTCGAAGAAATGAAAAAACTTTCCGGTTCCTATGAAAGTCTTTTCAGCAGAAGGGCTAAACTGTACAAAGAGCGAAACCTGGCCGAAGAGGACCTGGCCGAAGAAGATTATAAGGGGTTTATACTCGAGCACTACACCTTCCTGAAGCGTCCTGTGATTATTACCGGAGGAAAGATATTTATCGGGAACAGTAAAAAAACCGTAGAGGCTGCCGCAGCGGCCATAGCCGGATCGTAACAGGAACCATAGCTAAAAAAACAAATCGGGATTCCCGGTAGTCTGACGACCAAAGGGAATCCCGATCTTAAAAAAAGTCTTCGCCTAAAATATTTCTATAATTCCAATGCCTTTTTAGCATTGCCGTCCATCAACAGTTCTTCCGGGCTTTCCAACGCTTCTTTGATGGCTACCAGGAAACCTACGGACTCCCGTCCGTCGATGATCCTGTGATCATAGGACAGTGCCAGGTACATCATGGGATGTATTTCTACTTTCCCGTCTACCGCTATAGGACGCTCTATAATGTTGTGCATGCCGAGAATTCCGGATTGCGGAGGATTGATGATCGGTGTAGACAACATACTTCCGAAGACTCCTCCGTTGGATATCGTAAAGGTTCCTCCGGTCATTTCATCTACGGTGATCTGTCCGTCACGAGCCCTTATGGCCAAGCGTTTGATCTCTGCTTCCACGCCCCTGAAACTCAGGTTTTCTGCATTTCGAACCACGGGAACCATAAGTCCCTTAGGACCGGATACCGCCACGGATATATCACAGAAATCGTATGATATTTTATAATCTCCGTCAATCATGGAGTTCACGTCAGGATACTGCTGTAATGCACGCACCACGGCCTTGGTAAAGAAACTCATGAAACCGAGTCCTACACCATGTCTGGACTTGAACTCTTCTTTATACTGGTTTCTGAGCTTAAAGATCGGCGTCATATTCACTTCGTTAAACGTCGTGAGCATTGCCGTTTCGTTCTTCGCGGAGACCAGTCGTTCAGCTACTTTTCTGCGGAGCATGGACAGTTTTTTACGTTCCTGCCCCCTGCTTCCCGGACCGGGAGTACCCATAGACGGTGTTGCTTTTACCGCATCGTCTTTGGTTATACGTCCGTCTTTTCCGGTGCCTTTGACCTCGTTTGCGGAAACACCTTTTTCCTCGAGTATTTTCTTCGCTGCCGGAGAAGCTGTTCCGGAAGCATACGTTTCCTTTTTCTGAGGCTGTTCTTGTTTAGCCTCTTCTTTAGGAGCTTCTTTCTTTTCTTCTTCTGGCGCTTCTTTTTTCTTTTCCTCTTTTTTAGCCGAAGCATCCCCGTCGGGCTTGGCTGCACCTGTGTCTATAAGACACACGACTTCACCTACGGCAACCGCATCACCTTCTTCCGCTTTCAGCGTAATGATACCGCTTGCTTCCGCAGGTAGTTCCAGGGTGGCTTTATCCGAATCCACTTCTGCAATAGCCTGGTCTTTCTCTACATAATCTCCGTCAGAAACCAACCATTCGGCTATTTCTACTTCTGTTATAGATTCCCCCGGCGAAGGAACTTTCATTTCTAAAATCATTGTTCTATAATTTTATTTGCGTATTCTTGGTTTATCTGCATTGCCCGGCAGGATACGATATCGGCCTTCCCGAACAGCACTTTTTTAATGTCCGTAACTATTTTTCGCCCGGAAATCCCGGATGTTGTTATCCTTACTCTCATCGAAAACATAGGTTATTACTTCCTGATGTCTTTTCCTGGACCTTACGGCACTTCCTGCCGCCGGTGAAGAGTAAAATCTTCTGGAACAAACCCGGAAACTCCTCGCTTCTTCCAGGTGCATCAACAAGTGACTCCAGGCTCCCATATTGCGGGGTTCTTCCTGTGCCCAGACAATATCTTCGGCATTTTTATATGTACTGATAACTTTTTTGATCTCATCGGAAGGTACAGGGAATAACTGCTCCAGTCGCACCAGGGCCACATCTTTTTCCCTTCCTTTTTCTTCGCGGGCCTCCAGCAGGTCGTAATAGAATTTGCCGGTACAGAAAACCAGTGTTTTTACCTCATCCGCTTTCACTCCCGTATCATCTATCACAGGCCTGAACGATCCGCTGACCAGTTCTTCCACACTGGAAACCGCCTTCGGATGACGCAACAGGCTTTTTGGTGTAAATACAATCAAGGGCTTCCTGAAGTCTACCTTCATCTGTCTTCGCAACAGGTGATAAAAGTTGGCCGGGGTCGTACAGTCCGCCACATACATATTATCCTTGGCACAAAGTTGCAGGTACCGCTCCATACGGGCGGAGGAGTGCTCTGCTCCCTGACCTTCATAACCGTGAGGCAATAACATCACCAGGCCGTTCTGTATCTTCCACTTATCTTCGGCTGCCGATACATACTGATCGATCATGATCTGGGCTCCGTTACTGAAGTCTCCGAACTGTGCCTCCCAGATGGTCAGTGTTTTCGGGCTTGCCATGGCGTATCCGTAGTCAAAGCCTACAACTCCGTATTCCGAGAGCAGGGAGTTGAAAGCATAGAAATTACCCTGTTTTTCATTGAGCTGGTTCAGCAATACCACCTCTTCCTCGCTGTCTTCTACTTTCAGGACCGCATGACGGTGCGAGAACGTTCCGCGTTCTACATCCTGTCCGCTCAACCGCACATTATAACCTTCATCGAGGAGTGTTCCGTAGGCGAGCAATTCGCCCATAGCCCAGTCGAGGGTGTCGGTCTCAAAGAACATTTTGTGGCGGTCACCTATCAGTCTTTCGATCTTACGAAGGAATTTTTTGTCTTCCGGAAGCCTGGTAATAACTTCTGCAATTCTGGTAAGTTTGTCTTTGGGATACCCGGTTTCTACCGGTTTCAGCATTACATCTTCCCTGACCAGTTCATACCCTTTCCATTCATCCTGCATAAAAGGAGTGATACGGGTCGTGCTTTCTTTTCGGGAATCTTCCAGTTCCTCTTCCAACAGTGTTTTATACCTGCTTTCCAGCTCACTGACATAATCCTCATTGATAACCCCTTCTTTGATAAGCTTCTCCGCATAGATATCGCGTGCATTGTTATGCTTGGCAATAGCTTTATACAGTTTGGGCTGTGTAAATCTGGGCTCATCTCCTTCGTTATGGCCGTATTTACGGTATCCCAGCAAATCTATAAACACGTCTCTTTCGAATGTCATACGGAAGTCGAGCGCAAACAAAGCCGCATGCACCACCGCTTCCACATCATCCGCATTGACATGAAGCACCGGCGACAGGGTTACTTTCCCCACATCGGTACAATAGATAGACGACCGGGCATCGAGATAGTTTGTCGTAAATCCGATCTGGTTGTTCACCACCATATGTATGGTGCCCCCTGTCTTATAACCGTCCAGTTTGGCCATCTGTACTACTTCATAAACTATGCCCTGTCCGGCAATAGCCGCATCTCCGTGTACTACGATAGGAAGTACTTTAGAGAAGTCGTCTTCGTAATGGTTGTCCTGTTTGGCACGGGTTATACCTTCTACTACGGCCCCGACAGTCTCCAGGTGAGACGGATTGGGAGCAATGTTCATTCTTATCTCCTTGCCCGTTTTGGTCTCCCGTTCGGAAGTCCAGCCCAGGTGATATTTCACATCCCCGTCAAACGCCGGGATCTCATAGTCTTTTCCGTCAAATTCACTGAATATATCCTTGGCTGATTTCCCGAAGATATTGGTCAGCACATTGAGGCGTCCGCGGTGAGCCATTCCCATGACAAACTGCTTAACACCGAGCTCCGCCGCTTTGTCGACTATAGCATCGAGAGCAGGGATAAGAGATTCTCCTCCTTCGAGGGAAAACCGTTTCTGTCCTACGTATTTGGTATGAAGAAAACTCTCAAATGATATGGCATCATTCAACCTGCTCAGGATATGTTTCTTTTCCTCGGCAGAATACGAAGGATGATTGTCGTTGATATTGAGTTTATTCTGAATCCATTGTACTTCTTCGGGCTGTCGGATATACATATATTCCACACCGATAGAATCGCAATAGATCGCTCTGAGGTGATCGATGATCTCCCGTAATGTCTTGGTTCCTATACCGAGGATCTCCCCGGCCTTGAACGCTACATCCATGTCTGCATCCGTAAGACCGAAATTCTCCTTTTCGAGGGTAGGAGCATATTGCCTCCTTTCCCGGACAGGGTTGGTCCTGGTAAACAAATGACCCCGTGTACGGTAAGCATCGATAAGCTCAACCACACGGAATTCCTTCACCACAATTTCCGGCACTTCTGCTTTACCGGAAGTTCCGGTAGAAGAAGTGATGTCCGAAACGGTTACATCACTACCATTGGAAGTAACAAAGTCGTCCGGTGCAACGCTTTCTACTCCAAAATCGAATCCCTGAAAAAAAGCCCTCCAGCTCGGTTCTATGCTGTCGGGATTTTGTAAATACTGATCGTACAGGTCTGCAAAAAATGCTGTATGCGCCGCATTCAAAAAAGAATACTTATCCATATTATCTTTTTCAACTGTCTCGTTATGACAAATTTTTTTCAAAAGTACAATATTTCAAATACATGGTGTTAAAGTTTTGATACATTTATAGATGCTATTAGCAAGATTTTAACAAGTCATAACGAAAACACAAGCGGCCTAACTATATCCCCTTGTTTTGTGGCATTCCTGCATTGCCGGATTGTCTGTAATCCTGATCGTAAAGACAGAAAAACAAACACCTTATCTCCTGTTTTTGAACCAGACTTTCTGCCACTCCCGCTTCAGGATAAGAAACGACACTTCCGCCGATATTTCCACCGTGTCCGCCACCTGTATCGCTCTGACCTCTGTCTCGGGAACATCAATGATATAAAGCAGGTTCAGGTAATCGTTAAAACGATCTCTCATGAGCAGAAATATCGCTTCGTGCAGTATTCCTACAAGTTTTTCGGGCATCATCTCCAGCTCCAGTTCTATATGGATATTCGCGGACGAAAAATCCTTCTGCAACTGCATCACCAGCTTCGCCCATAATTTTTCCCTGACCGCAATATCCATCAGGGACTCCGTATCCTTTACCTGTGGTACCAAAACATTCTATTTACCTGTTCATCACTTAGCAAAACAGCAAATACTGTTATGCATCCTCTAATTCATCCGGTATCTTCATACCTGTAAAACAGTCTTTCCTATATCGCGAAAATCAAGTTTTGCAACATCCCTGCTGCAAAGCCATCTTTTCATTGTAGTTCCTATCAGGCCTGTTCATTACAAAAACGCAAAACAGCCCCTTTCAGGAAAATCCCGCACAGGACTGTTTTTAATGATGATCTGTTTACACCCATGTATCCAAACTACGGCAACATATACAATGGTCTGTATTTTTCGATCCGGATTTTAGCTTCTGATCTTCTTTTCCCAGGCCCAGGCAGAGCGCATCGCTTCATCGAGCGTAGATTTAGCCTCCCATCCCAACTCCCTGTTGGCCTTGGTCGTATCGGCATAAGCTGCCGTAATATCGCCAGGTCTGCGATCTACTATTTTGTAATGGAGTTTTTCCCCCGAAACACTTTCAAAACTCTTAATAACTTCCAGTACGGAGCTTCCCGTTCCGGTACCTACGTTAAACACTTCGTAGTTTTCCTTATTATCGCCATGCAAAAGCCGTTGTAAGGCCACAACATGTGCCTTGGCCAGGTCTACAACGTGGATATAATCGCGTATCCCGGTACCATCCGGGGTCGGGTAATCTCCTCCGAAAACGGAGAGTTCCTTCCGGACTCCGGCGCCGGTCTGTGTTATAAAAGGGACCAGGTTTTGCGGCACCCCCAGAGGCAGTTCCCCGATTTCTACGGTAGGGTGCGCTCCGATAGGATTAAAATAACGCAGCGAAATCGCTTTAAGTCCGTGATGCACATTACAGGTATCCGCAATGATCTCTTCTCCTATCTGTTTGGTATTGCCGTAAGGCGATTCAGCTTTTTTCACCGGGGCACTCTCCGTAATCGGCAACTCATCGGCCTGCCCGTACACCGTACAGGAAGAACTGAAAATAAAACAGGACTCTCCTTTATCGCGGAGTTCCTGAAGTATATAAATAAGCGTATTGATATTGTTCTCGTAATACAACAAAGGCTGTTCCACACTTTCCCCCACAGCTTTCGATGCTGCAAAATGAATAACCCCCGAAACATCCGGATGATTGGCAAAAAAAGCACTCACCGCTGCTTTGTCCCGCAGATCCATCTTTTCAAAAGCGGGTGTTTTGCCGGTTATACGTGTTATACCTTCCAGAACTTCCAGGGAGGAGTTGGAAAGGTTGTCTATAATAACAACTTCAAATCCTTCGTGCTGTAATTCCACTACGGTATGGGAACCTATAAATCCCAGCCCCCCGGTAACCAGTATTTTTTTCTTTTCTGCCATTTTTCAAGTAGCCCCTACGGGTATTTATTTGTTTATAAACGCTTTTATTGTGGATGTGATATACGCTATCTGTTCGTCATCAAGTTCCGTATGCATCGGAAGGGAGATCACTTCCTCCACCAGTTTGTTGGTCACGGGAAAATCTTTTTCGTCATACCTTTTATCGAGATATGCCTTTTGCCGGTGCAGCGGTATGGGATAGTAAACACCACACGGAATGTCGTGTGCTCCGAGAAATGCTACCAAAGCATCCCTGTCTGCACCCTTTACCTTTAAGGTATACTGATGATAGACATGCGAGTCGGGCTCTCCTACCAAAACAGGGGTCACGATCTTGTCTTCGCCCTCAAAAGCAGCGGTGTATTTTGTCGCAGCTTCCTTTCTCCTTTCGTTGTAGGCATCCAGAAGAGGAAGTTTTGCACGGAGTACCGCAGCTTGGATGGAGTCCAGACGCGAATTCACCCCTACCACATCGTGATGGTAACGTTCGTACATTCCGTGGTTTACGATACCTCTTATCACGTGGGCAAGATCATCATCGTTGGTAAAAATAGCCCCCCCGTCACCATAACATCCGAGATTTTTTGAAGGGAAAAAAGAGGTAGCCGCTACATCACCTATGGCTCCTGTTTTTACTTTTTTACCATGTTCAAAGGTATAGGTAGCTCCGATACCCTGGGCGTTGTCTTCTATGACGTACAGGTTGTGTTCCCTGGCGATATCCATGATCGCATCCATATTGGCACACTGTCCGAACAGGTGTACGGGAACAATGGCTTTCGTTTTGGGGGTAATGGCTTTCCTGACCGCTTCGGGGTCGATATTAAAGGTATCGGGCTCCACATCGACAAGTACCGGGGTTAACTGGAGTAAAGCGATAACCTCTACGGTAGCGGCAAATGTAAAATCTGCCGTGATCACTTCATCACCGGGCTGTAAGCCGAGCCCCATCATGGCTATCTGTAATGCATCCGTACCATTGGCACAGGGAATAACGTGCCTGACCCCGAGATAAGTTTCCAGTTCCTTTTGAAAAGCTCTTACTTCCGGGCCATTGATAAATGAGGTCGTATCAATAACCTCTGCAATAGAACGATCCACAACCTCCCTGATAGCTTCGTACTGACCCTTAAGGTCAACCATTTGTATTTTTTTCACTATACTGTATTTAAAAAATTACACCGCACACAAAATTCCTCGCTACGCATTACAAGCTGTACTACAGGAAATCCGTCTTGACGCCATTCCAATGGCTGCGGCTGAAAACACGGGTAAAAAACCAAACAATATTACGAAATTAACGAACGTCCGCCAATGAAACGGGAATGAATTTATACGACCCTAAAAACAGTATATCTCCCGGAGGTTTACGGAAAGTAATGTATTTTAGCAGCGCAAACAGAATTGTTTTCCAGCTGATCAGGTTTACGTTATGGTATCTTTTATTTATAATATTCTCATTACAATTGCAGGTTTTGCACTGAGAGGCATTGCTTTATTCAACACCAAGATCCGGCTTTTTGTACAGGGCAGAAAAGATGTGTTTACCCATTTGAAACGTCAGATAGGACCGGGGGACCGGGTGATCTGGTTTCATACGGCTTCCTTGGGAGAATTTGAACAGGGCCTGCCCGTTATCGAAAAAATAAGATCCGAATATCCGGGACACAAGGTATTGGTTACTTTTTTCTCTCCGTCGGGATACGAAGTAAAAAAGCACAGCAAAGCCGCTGATATCATCACATATCTTCCGTTAGACACCCGCAGGAACGTAACGAAGTTCCTGGACATCGTCACTCCCGAGCTGGTTGTTTTTGTCAAATACGAATTCTGGCCCAATTATCTTGCCGGGTTAAAAAAACGAAAGATCAATACGGTACTTATTTCTGCCATATTCCGGAAAAACCAGGCTTTTTTCAGGCCTTACGGAGTGTTCATGCGCCGCTCACTGCAAACATTCACACATTTCTTCGTTCAGGATGAGTACTCCGGAAACCTGCTGCGCTCTATAGGTGTAGACAACGTTACCGTATCGGGCGACACCCGTCTCGACCGTGTAGCAGAGATTCTGCAGCGGGACAATACCCTGGAATTTATGGACAGGTTCAAAGACGGACAACAGTGTTTTGTAGCCGGAAGCACCTGGCCGGAAGACGAGGAATTGCTTACGGAACTGATCAATAAAGCTCCGGGGCACCTGAAGTTTGCCATTGCCCCGCACAACATAAAACCTACACATAACCAGGCACTCCGGAAGGCCATCGGCAAAAAAACAATATTGTACTCCGAGATCCGACAGCAGAACCTCAGCAACTACGACGTCCTCATCATAGATACCATAGGCTTGCTCACCAGAATTTATAATTATGCCGACATCGCGTATGTAGGAGGCGGTATGGGGAACACCGGCCTTCATAATATCCTGGAACCGGCAGTTTTCGGTATTCCGGTGATCATAGGAAAAAACTACAGCAAGTTCAGGGAAGCCAACGAACTCGTAAAACTCGGCGGCGTCATTTCTGTTTCGGACAAAAGCCAACTTTTAGAAAAAACAACTCAACTCATTAAAAAAGAAGAACTTATAAAAAAAACAGGGCAAATCAACGCCGATTATGTTAAAAAAAACACAGGTGCTGTAATCCAAATACTCCAATTTTTACGTATATTGTTATAACAGGCAAGTAAAGAAAGGCCCTGGAAATAATATTTCCCCGGTTTTTCCAATTATTAACTCGTAAAAAAACATTCAGATTATGAAAAAAGTATTTTTAAGCATGGTTGTATTAGCTTTATTTGCAATTTCCCTCACTTCTTGCAGGGACACCAAGAAAAAAGAAGACGCCGGAGATAAAATAGAAGAAACTATGGATGAAGCCGGAGACAAGGCAGAGAAAGCCTGGGACGACACTAAAGAAGCCACAGAAGAGGCCTGGGACGATACCAAGGACGCTGCTGAAGACGCCTGGGACGAAACTAAAAAAGCTGCAGATACGGTAAAGAAAAAGGTAAAGAAAGCCGGTGAAAAAGTAGAAGAAGAAGTGGATGGCAATAAATAATCCGCTTTAATATAGCTTTACAAACCCATTGTGCCTGCACAATGGGTTTTGTTTTTTTGTACCTTTCTGAGGTATTGGTAAATCCCGAACACCATATATATATTATGACGCAAAATAACCTGAACGAATCCGTAGCCTATCTGAAAGAAAGAGGGTTCCAGGACCCGGAAATCGGCATCGTCCTGGGCACCGGACTCGGCAAACTTGCCGACGATATCACCGACTCTGTAATTGCATATTACAGCCATATTCCCCATTTCCCACTGTCAACCCTCGAGTTTCATTCGGGAAAACTCATCTTCGGGATGCTCGAAGGCAGAAAAGTGGTAGTCATGCTGGGAAGGTTCCATCGCTACGAGGGCTATGATCCTACCGACATTACCTACCCTATCCGGGTGATGCATCAACTCGGTATAAAAAAATTGCTGATCTCCAATGCCGGCGGAGCTATAAATCTCAATTTCCGGAAAGGGGAAATCATGCTCATCGAGGATCATATCAATTTGCAGGGAGACTCCCCGCTCGCATTTAAGAATGTCGCCGAATTCGGAAAACGGTTTGTCGATATGAGCAATCCTTACGACAGTTCCATGCGCAGTTTACTGCAAGACATTGCGGCGGAACACCGCATTACACTGCAAAAGGGAGTATATGCATCCCTCATAGGCCCGCAACTCGAAACCCGTGCCGAATACCGGTACCTGAAAGTTATAGGCGCGGATGCCGTTGGCATGAGTACAGTGCCCGAGGTTATCGTAGCCAATCACCTGCAGCTCCCGGTCGTAGCGGTTACCGTACTCACGGACGAGTGCAACCCGGATGATCTTTCTCCGCTCGACGTCCAGGATATTATTGCCACGGCAGCCCGGACGGAACCGGATATGATTGTTCTTTTCAAGGCCCTGATCCGGCGAATATCTGTTTAAAATCGTAGCTGCAGGTAATAACCGCCTCCTATTATCGTTTAGCTTCATGTAGTAAGAAGAAATTCCATGCCAAAGGACCAGCCCAATTCCCTGATTTCAAAATAATACGGCGGCTATGCTGCGAAAAACAGCTAAAAAAAGATATTTTTCCGTCAATATCAAAAAAATGCGGATGCAAAAGATCCGGATCGGGCAATACGCTCGTATTTAATGGCAATAATCGTTCCGGCAAACGGTAGGTTTATCGAAAAAACAAAGAATCCGGAGAAATACCGGGCTTCCCGAATACACCGAAGCCGGATCAGAAAAAGACAAAGAAATTAAACCGATGTAAATCAACACTATAAACCCAAAAAGAATAGTGCCCGGAAATATTTCGGGAACCGCAAAAGATAGTATATTTGCCGCCATTAATTTTCGGGCATTCAAAATATTATAAAGTATATAAAACAATCCAAATGGTGCTAACACTTTCATACATTGCTATTGTTATTTACAGCATAGCTCTGTTACTTATTTTCTTTTACAGCCTGGCGCAGTTGAACCTGCTGGTCAACTATCTCGGGCATAAGAAAAAAAACAATGAAGCTCCCAAATTCAATTTACTGGACCCGAGAGAAATACCACATGTTACTATACAGCTCCCTATTTATAATGAGGAGTATGTGGTAGAAAGGCTCCTGGAGAACATTGCAAAAATAGAATATCCGCAAAACAAGCTGGAAATACAGGTATTGGACGATTCTACGGACGAATCGGTATCGGAAACTGCAAGGCACATTGAAAAACTCCGGGAAACCGGGCTGGATATCCGGCATATCCGCCGGGAAAACCGGCAAGGGTATAAGGCCGGGGCACTGAAAGAAGGGCTCCGCATAGCCAAAGGAGAATTTATCGCCATTTTCGACGCCGACTTTCTGCCCGACAGCGACTGGCTCAAAAAAACGGTCATCTATTTTAAAGATCCGGAAATCGGCGTGGTGCAGACCCGTTGGGGGCACCTTAACCGCGACTATTCCCTGCTTACCAAAATCCAGGCTTTTGCCCTGGACGCTCACTTTACACTGGAACAGGTGGGACGAAACAGCAAAGGCCATTTTATCAACTTCAACGGTACCGCCGGGATATGGCGCAAGGAGTGTATTATAGATGCCGGAAACTGGGAAGGAGATACCCTGACCGAAGATCTGGACCTGAGCTATAGGGCACAGCTCAAAAACTGGAAATTCAAATACCTGGAAGACGTGGAAACCCCTGCCGAACTTCCCGTAGTGATCAGTGCTGCCCGCTCACAACAGTTCCGATGGAACAAAGGTGGTGCCGAAAATTTCCGGAAGACGGTAACCCGGGTTCTCGCAGCCAAGAATATCCCGCTAAAGACCAAACTGCACGGCGTGCTTCACCTGCTCAACAGCTCCATGTTCCTGTGCGTGTTTGTCGTAGCCCTGCTAAGTATTCCGATGCTCTATATCAAAAACACTTTCGGACATCTGGACTGGATTTTTGAGGTAACCAGCTTTTTTATAGCCAGTACGATCATACTTTTCGTATGTTACTGGTTTACTTACAAGAACATTCAGGGCAGTGGTTTTGAGAACTTTATCGATTACATCAAGATGTTCTTTACCTTTTTCTCCGTCGCCATGGGATTCTCCCTGCATAATTCCGTTGCCGTACTGGAAGGGCACATGGGAAAACGAAGCGAATTTGTAAGAACTCCGAAATTCAACATAAAAAACCTGACGGACAGCTGGAAAGGCAACAAATACCTGCACCAGAAAATATCCCCGAACACCATGCTCGAGGCCATACTGGCATTTTATTTTCTGTTCGGGATGTACAGCGCCATATCGCTCAACGATTACGGGCTCTTCCCGTTCCACTTCATGCTGTTCCTCGGTTTCGGATTTGTATTTTTCAAATCCATGACCTCGAAAGCTTAAAAAAAATAAGTATAACAAATAAGGCCGCTCAAAAAGCGGCCTTATTTGTTATACTATGTGATAATCCTATCAGAGCATTTGCAGGTTGATCACCTCCTGTTTCGACAAAGGACGCCAATGTCCCCGCGGCAAATCTTTCTTCGTGAGACCCGCAAAAATAACCCGGTCCAGCTTGATCACCTCATAACCAAGATGCTCGAATATACGCCGGACGATACGGTTTCTTCCACTGTGTATCTTTAGACCTACTTCACGTTTAGGTGCGTTTTCTATATAACTCACTTCATCTACTTCGATAAGTCCGTCTTCGAGATGCAACCCTTGCTTTATCTTGACCAGGTCCTCCTGAGTGAGGTTTTTATCGAGCTCCACATGATATATTTTACGCACACCGTGCCTGGGGTGCGTCAGCTTTTTGGCCAGATCGCCATCGTTCGTAAACAATAATAATCCGGTAGTATTTCGGTCCAGTCGACCTACCGGCAATAATTTGGACTTCGAAGCTCCGGAGATCAGTTCCATAACCGTTCTCCTCCCCCTGTCGTCTTTGGTGGTCGTGATAAATCCTTTGGGCTTGTTAAGAAGCACGTACTCTCTTTTTTCCGGCCGGATAACCTTCCCGTCAAAACGAACTTCATCGGAAAGCTTTACTTTAAATCCCAATTCGGTTACGGGCTGCCCGTTGACACTCACACTTCCCGCGGTAATATAAATGTCCGCATCCCTTCTGGAACATATTCCCGCATTTGCGATAAACTTATTCAACCGCATTTCGTCCGGATTCGTGGCTACTGGTTTTTTACGTATGGGTGCATTCCCCCTGGAATAACTTTCCTTACGGCTTCCGCCCTGTCTCCCGGATGATTTTCCTCCCCTGTTCTTATCTGTTCTGCTCATGTCCAGTTTTTTGGCAAAGATATGATATTTTAATCCTTAATACCACATCCTCTTCCCGATCCCCGGGATTATAAAATGCGGTTCAGTACCAGGTCGATATCAATGAGCAGGATACTGAATACGCCGGCAACGATAATAAATTTCAGAATATTGTGCAGCACCAGGTAATCTTTTTTGGACGAGGCCCGCCACATCAGTATCAGAAAAACGAGAAGAAGCAGAAAACAGGCATAGAAAAAGACATCCATGTGCCCTATTTCGAAAGTTGCTATGAGGAGATAGGTGGGTATCCAGGTGAGAAAGGCCAGGAAGGTGATTATTTTCTTTGACGTACGTTCTCCGTACAGTATAGGAACGGTTTTATACCCTTGGGCCATATCGCCCTTTATATTTTCCAGGTCCTTGACCATATCCCGTACCAGGATAATAAGGAAGAGGAAGATCGCATGCACGAAAATGACCAGGGCAAAGTTCTTATAATAGATAAAAACAGCAAAGAAGGGTGTAATGGCCAGGACAGATGAAACGATATTTCCCACCAGCGGAATCCGTTTCAGTTTATGCGAATAGAACCACAGCGAAAAAATATAAAGCGAAAAGAACGCTACGGCCCGGAAGGAGACATAACTGGCAAAGATCACCGAAGCGAAATTGAGAATAAAATACGCCGTTAACTTGGTACGCTGACTGATCAGTCGGTCCAGCATGGTTTTCCGGGGACGGTTAATGAGGTCCTTTTCCGCATCGTAAAAGTTGTTGATAATATATCCGGCAGCAATAGCCAGGGCAGAAGCTACCACGATAGCAAACAGGTTATCGTCGAGAACAACCTGCATCAGCGGTTTTTCCGGCGCCAGAATATAAACGGAGGTGAGGTATTGTGCGATCACAATAACCAGCACATTATATCCCCGTACTACCGAAAATATGCTCAGGAGTTTTAATAAAAGCAGTTTATTTTTCCTGGATAGCTGCACAACGCTGACTTTTTTATGGGCTGATAAAAAATAAAACCGGAAACGATAAAGGTTTCCGGGTTTGGTACTGCTAATATACGGAAAGCAACAGGCCTGTCCTATTTTTTGCCTTCCGTAACTATATTATTTCAGAAGTTGTAAACGACTTCGAGATTGTAATCCTTTAACGACTTACGGGCCCTATCGATATCCTGTGTAAAACCGAGGATATATCCGCCACCACCGGACCCACATAACTTCAGATAATATTCGTTGGTCTCTATACCGTGCTTCCAGAGTTTGTGAAATTGTGCCGGTATCATGGGCTTGAAATTATCCAGAACCACATGCGACAACTGCTTGATATTACCGAAAAGAGACTTTACATCGCCCTTAAGAAAATCTTCCACACAGGCATCGGTATGTTTAATGAACTGCTCCTTCAGCATTTTCCGGAAACCTTCCTGCTTCATATTCTCCATAAAGATCTGGATCATAGGAGCGGTTTCCCCGACAATACCGCTATCGAGTAAAAAAACAGCACCCTTACCGTCCATTTTCTGGGAAGGTATTCCCGCAGGCTCTATATTATCCTTGGAATGGATGAGTATGGGAATACTCAGGTAACTGTTCAGCGGATCGAGTCCGGATGATTTTCCGTGGAAGAAAGATTCCATCGCACCGAAAATCTCCTTTAACTTCAGCAGCTTATCCCTGGTCAGGTTTTCCAGAACCGTGATCTTGTCCTGTGCATACTTATCATAGATAGCTGCCACGAGCGCACCACTGCTACCCACACCGTATCCCTGAGGGATACTACTGTCAAAATACATTCCACCTTCTATATCTGCTCTCAGTTTTTCGAGATCAAAAGTAACCCGTTGCGGATTTTCGGTCTGTAAAGTATCGAGATAGTCTGCAAAGCGCTTCAGGCTATGATTTGAAGCGGACGCTTCCTCGGAAAAATCGCTGGCCGTTTTCAGTGCCCCGTTATAAAAATTATAAGGAATGGATAACCCCTTAGAATCCTTAATAATCCCGTACTCTCCAAAGAGCAGGATTTTCGAATAAAACAATGGTCCCTTCATTCTTTTCTTAAAATTTCGGCCTAAGCTTTATTAAAGATACACAATTTTAACGGCGTTAACAATTTTTATTGTTCTGCCCCCCGGATTTTGTAAAAATCTACCTTGTTTTCCGGGACTGTTTTCTATCATTATGGTAAAGCTACAGCTCCTCCACCAATTCGGTCGCAAATATAGTGCCCCTTTTCACAATATGCAACCAACTCATTATTAATAAATTCCATAACCGCTTCTTTTTCTGATTCCGGATACAGTACATGCACATTGGCCCCTGCATCAAGGGTAAAGCAAACCGGAACCCCGGTTTCCTTGCGGAAACTCCAGATCTTACGGATAACGTCCAATGTCGCGGGGCTCATCAGAATAAAATAAGGCTTCCCTGTCATCATCATGGCGTGCAGTGTCAGCGCCTCACGCTCTACGATGGCTATAAATGCTTCCGTATCGCCGGTTTCCAGAACCTGCTGTAATGCAGAAAGGTTCTCCGAGGCCTGTGCAAACCGTCGTTCCGCAAAGGGATGTCCGTGCATCAGACCGTGTCCTGCCGTGCTGCTCACCTGCTTTTCTCCGCGGTCCACCAGCAGTATCGTATCCTGGTAAGTACGGAATACCGGGTGCACTTTTCCGGGATAAGCCACTCCGTACAGATCGGTACTTCCTGCAATTTCCGGGTGGCTTCCCCACACCACAAGTTCTCCCCTTATACTCCGACATGCACTTCCCGAACCCAAACGGGCTATAAAGGAGGCTTTACGGAAAAAATCTTCTTCTGTGATATTCCCGGATATTTCCTGCTCCAGGGACATCAGGCATAGTGCCAACGCACTCATCCCGCTTGCCGAAGATGCTATCCCGCTGCTGTGAGGAAAAGAATTGGACGTTTCTATGGTAAAGTGATAATGTTTCAGGAAAGGCATATATTTCCCGATCCGGTGAAAGAAATCATTGATCTTGGGCTTAAAACTATCCTTCACTGCTCCGTCGAGATACAGTTCAAAACCAAAATCGTCATCCGGATACTCCCGTTTTTTGTAACGCAGCGTCGTCGTTGTGGCACAGGCGTCCAGGGTAAAGCTTACCGATGGATTGGCCGGCAATTGTTCTCCGCGTTTTCCCCAGTACTTGACCAACGCAATATTACTCGGAGCACGCCAGGTAAAACTTCCCGATGTTGCCGTTGCCTCGTACCCGGAGGGTATAAAATCCTGTTCTGTCATCAATCCGTAAATTTGTGCAAAGATAATGGTTTCCACAGTTTATTTCGCCTCCCTGCACAGTTTACAAAACGGATATATGACGGCGTTAAGTTCCTGTTAAATCGCGAATAATTTTGTATGCCCTTCATAATTATTGTAGTTTGGACCCGTATAACACATTAAAATTCCTACAAATTATGAAGTTTACAGGTCAATTAAAAACTGCTTTGATATGCTTTCTGACTATGGGAGTGACTGCTATTGCACAGAATACGGAGCAGAAAAAAGTAGAAGTATCCGATGCGGAATTGGGTAAAATAGCCGCCGCCTTCCAAGGTGTGCAGGAAATTAATGTGAAAGCCCAGCAAAAGATGGTAAAAACCGTAGAAGACAAGGGTTTTGACATAGACCGTTTCAACGAGCTGTACCAGGCTTCACAAACTCCGGAACAGGACGTGGAGGCCAGTACGGATGAAAAAGAAAAGTTCGGTCAGGTGATGAATGAAATGCAGAAGATGCAATCGGGCTTTCAGAAAGAAATGGAAGATGCGATTACCAAAGAGGGAATTTCCCTGGACCGATACCAGGAGGTTGCCGTAGCATTGCAGACCGACACCGATCTGCAACAGCGCCTGCAGGCCCTGTTGGTACCGCAACAACCGTAAGCGGGTCTTTTATAGTATAACAACAATAAAACAAACTGTCTGAAAAATTTATCCGGCTACTTTCCCGGACACAGGTTCAACACACTTTCAGGCAGTTTTTTTATGGTGTTTCCCGAAGCTTGCTGCTAATGGCCCGGGCAGCCATATATCCGCCCGTCCAGGCATTCTGAAAATTAAATCCCCCGGTTACGGCATCTATATTCAACACTTCCCCGGCAAAAAACAGATTTTCCCTGATCCTGCTTTCAAACGTCCTGAAATCGATCTCCCTGAGGTCCACTCCACCGGCAGTGACGAATTCTTCTTTAAACGTACTTTTACCCTGGACGCGGAATACGCTCTTTGTAAGTTGTGCCGCGAGGTTTTCCAGCAATTCTTTACGCACTTCAGCCCAACGATCCTCATCGGCAATCCCCGCAGATGCTGCAAGTTTCACCCATAACCGTCTCGGCAGGTCAAAAGGGCCCGAAGTCATTATGTTTTTCTTGCCGCACACTTCCCGCTGTGTCCTGAGCACATCCAGTGCCTCCCCGAAGGTAACGGAATGCAGCCAGTTGACCTCGATCGGAAACCGGTAATTACGGTCGTATAACTCCCTGGCTTTCCAGGCCGACAGTTTTAAAACAGCCGGTCCGCTCATTCCCCAATGGGTAATAAGCAATGGTCCTTCGAAAATCATATGATCCTGCGCTGTACCGGAAAGCCGTACGGAAACCGTAGCGGAAAGCCCCATAAGCCCTGAAATACGCGGATCTTTGATATGAAAGGTAAACAGCGAGGGCACAGGCGGCACGATGGTGTGTCCCAACTGCCGGATAACATCCCACATTTTCGGACTGCTTCCGGTAGCTATCAGAAGCTTATCACAGGTCAGGCTTCCCTTGGCCGTAATCACTTCCCAACCCGTCCCGCGCACATTTATTTCGCGAATACCATAGCCGGTAAACACCCGGACCCCTCGTTGCGTAGTTTCCCGCAACAGGCAATCGATAATCGTTTGTGAAGCGTCGGTTTCCGGAAACATACGTCCGTCCTCTTCTGTTTTCAGGGCTACGCCCCGGTTTTCAAAGAATGCTATCGTATCGCCACTGCAAAACGAATGGAAAGGACCGAGTAATTCTTTCTGTCCCCTCGGGTAATACGAAGCCAGTTCACGGGGCACAAATTCGGCATGGGTAACATTACATCGCCCACCCCCGGAGACCCGTACTTTGGCCAATACTTCGGCACTCTTTTCCAATATGATCACCCTGGCACCGGGCGAGGCCTCTGCGATATGTGCCGCAGCAAAAAAACCGGCAGCACCTCCCCCGGCTATGATAACATCCGCGTGTTCTGACATCCTTGTTCTGACAAAAAGTTAATTGAGTTTATAGACCAGGTCTCTTTTGCTCAGCGCTGTCAGTAACTCATTGGATATTCTGACTTTCTTCTTACGGCTCGGCATATACAGCTTGAGTTTTTCATCCATTTTATAGACGGTAAAACTCAACGCATGGTCCCCGGTATGCTCCCGGATAATCTCCTTCAGCACTTCTATCCTGGAACTTTCCAGATCTTCTATATTGATATGTATGGTCAGTTTTCTCGCATAGGCTTCCATGACGTCCTGTAACAATTGCATGCTGTTGAACTGCAGCCTTGGGTCGCCACGCTGCCCGGTATCCCGGTTCACCCAGCCTTCACGGACAAAAACTTTCATATACACAAAAGAGTTTACCATAAGAAAATGTCTGAACTTCAGGTATTCCTCCCCGAAGATCTTAAACTCGTACGAATCGGTATAATCTTCTACGATAAAAGCGGCCCATCCTTTACCGTTTTTGGAGGTCCGGTGCTGCACATCTGCGATCACTCCGGCCAGCGAAAGTTCCCGGTTGGTATAATTTTCCATCTCATTGAGCAATCCTATACTGCCGTTACAGAAATATTTCATCTCCGTTTTAAAGTCGTCCAGCGGATGGCCGGATATATAAATCCCTACGACTTCTTTTTCCCTTCGGAGTTTTTCCATGGTCCCCCATTCTTCACAGGGCGGTACTACCGGTTCGGGGATCTGCACTTCACTGGCTTCCCCGAAAAGGCTGACCTGTGCAGAATTTTCATTTTCCTGGTATTTCGCCGCGTACCTCATCACCTTTTCAAGAAAAACGATCCCGTCACCTTCGTCGTGAAAATACTGGGCACGATGCGTTTCTTCAAAAGAGTCGAAGCCACCGGCAAGCGCAAGGTTTTCAAACGCCTTTTTGTTGGCGGCACGCAGGTCGACCCGTTTGGCCAGGTCGAATACGGAGCGATAAGGCCCCGATTCCCGGTTTTCCACGATGGTCTCTACAGCTCCGCGCCCCACACCTTTGATAGCTCCCATTCCGAAGCGTATGGCGTTGTCCTTGTTTACCGTAAACTTATAGTACGATTCGTTGACATCCGGCCCCAGTACATCGAGCCCCATCCGCTTACATTCTTCCAGAAAGAAGGAAACAGATTTGATATCGTTCATGTTATTGGAAAGCACTGCCGCCATATATTCTGCCGGGTAATTTGCTTTCAGATAAGCGGTCTGGTATCCGATCCAGGCATAGCAGGTAGAGTGACTCTTGTTAAAGGCATAACTCGCAAAGGCCTCCCAGTCTTTCCATACTTTCTCCAGTACCGTCCGGTCGTGACCGTTGTTTTCTCCACCGTCGAGAAACTTGGGCTTGAGTTGCTCCAGCAGTGCAAATATCTTTTTACCCATCGCTTTCCGCAACACATCAGCTTCACCTTTCGTAAACCCGGCCAGTTTTTGCGACAGGAGCATCACCTGCTCCTGGTAAACGGTGATACCGTAGGTTTCCTGGAGGTATTCTTCCATGGCTTCGAGATCATAGGTAATCTCTTCCTTACCGTGTTTACGGTTAATGAAGCTTGGAATATATTCCAGTGGCCCCGGACGATACAAAGCATTCATAGCAATGAGATCGGCAAATACCGTAGGCTTCAGTTCCTTCATGTATTTCTGCATCCCGGGCGATTCGTACTGGAATATCCCGACGGTCTCACCACGCTGAAAAAGCTCGTATGTCTTCTCGTCGTCCAGCGGAAAATCATCCGGGTTCAAGTCTATATCGTGCTTGTATTTGACGAGCTTTACCGTGTCTTTAATCAGGGTAAGCGTCTTCAGCCCCAGGAAGTCCATCTTGAGCAGGCCTGCACTTTCCACAACAGAGTTATCGAACTGTGTGACATACAGATCGGAATCTTTGGCAATAGATACAGGGACAAAATTCGTAATATCATCCGGGGTGATAATAACTCCACAGGCATGGATCCCGGTATTACGTACGGACCCCTCGAGTATCTGTGCCTGTTGTATGGTCTGGGCCTCCAGGTCTACGCCTTCGGCCAGGTTTTTCAGTTCGTTGACCTTGAGGAGTTCTTCCGCACGAAGGCTGGATTTCAGCTTATTGTCGTCGAGCGAGAAGATCTTGGCCAGCTTCATATTCGGGATAAGCTTGGCTATACGGTCAGCGTCTCCGAGGGGAAGATCCAGTACCCTGGCCGTATCCCGAATGGAAGACTTTGCAGCCATGGTACCGTAGGTAATGATCTGGGCTACCTGGTTGGCCCCGTACTTGTCAATCACATAGTCCATAACCCTGCTCCTTCCTTCATCATCAAAATCGATATCGATATCGGGCATAGACACCCGGTCAGGATTGAGAAAACGCTCAAACAGGAGATCGTAGGCTACCGGGTCGAGATTGGTAATCCCGAGACAATAGGCAACGGCCGATCCGGCAGCAGACCCACGTCCGGGCCCTACCGAAACCCCCATGTCGCGGGCAGCAGCGATAAAATCCTGAACAATAAGGAAGTATCCGGGATATCCCGTACGCTCGATAACGCTAAGCTCAAAGTCCAGACGCTCCCGTATCTCTTCTGTGATTTCCGGATATCTTTTTTTGGCACCTTCGTAAGTGAGGTGCCTTAGAAAGGCATTTTCACCTCGTTTACCGCCATCATCCAGGTCCTGTGCATCCTGAAACTGTTCCGGTATATCAAATTTAGGGAGGAGAACATCCCTGGCCAGTTCGTAGGGCTCTATTTTATCGACTACCTCCTGTATATTGGATATCGCTTCCGGCAGATCGGCAAAAAGCGTTTTCATCTCTTCGCCCGATTTAAAATAGTACTCCTGGTTGGGCAGTCCGTAACGATATCCCCGTCCCCGGCCTATCGGTGTAGCCTGTTTTTCTCCATCCTTTACGCAAAGCAGAATGTCGTGCGCATTTGCATCTTCTTTCGTGATGTAAAAAGTATTATTGGTGGCTACCATTTTCACATCGTGTTTCCTGGCAAGCTGTATGAGCACATCATTAACACGGTCCTCATCCTCCTGTCCGTGACGCATCAGTTCCACATACAGGTCTTCACCAAATTCTTCTTTCCACCATAGCAGCGCTTCCTCGGCCTGGTTCTCACCTACATTCAGTATCTTCCCGGGAACTTCCCCGTAAAGGTTACCGGTAAGCACAATAATATCTTCCTTGTATTTTCGGACCACTTCCTTGTCTATCCTCGGAACGTAATAAAATCCTTGTGTGTAGGCCACCGACGACATTTTGGCCAGATTGTGATAGCCTTTTTTATTCTTGGCCAGCATTACGATCTGGTAACCGTTGTCTTTACGGCTTTTGTCCAGATGGTTTTCACAGACGTAAAACTCGCACCCCACAATGGGTTTGATCTCCACGCCTGCAGGTTCTTCACCTTTTTCTGCGGCTTCGGCATTTTTGGCTTTTATCCCCTTGTTATAATTCCCGACTTCCTTGACAAAGTGAAAGGCTCCCATCATATTTCCGTGATCGGTCAGGGCTACCGCCGGCATTTTTTCCCGTCCGGCAGCTCCCACGAGGTCCGGCAGACTCGAGGTGGCCTGCAATACCGAAAACTGGGTGTGGTTGTGCAGGTGTACAAAATCGAGTTTTTTAAGTTCTTCCTTGTTTTCTTCCAGTTCTTTTCTGGAAATATCGCCACCCTGTGCCTTTTGTATCCGCTTGCGGATAGCGTCGGAAGCCGCTTTAAGATTGATATGTTCAAGTCCTATAAGCTCAATCTCCCTGGGGTTGGCCTCCCTGAACCGTTCGAAATATCCCGGAAGGGCATCCAGCTGTTCTTCGGTAAAGCCTTCGCCGATACGTATAAGCTCAAAAAAACACCGGGTTGTTGCCTCCACGTCGGCCGTAGCATTATGCGCCTCGGCAAAAGCCTCTCCGAACAGCTTTTCGTGAAGTTCTGTCAGCGTAGGTAATTTATATTTTCCTCCTCGCCCTCCGGGAATCTGACAAAATTCGGCAGTAACCTCGGTACAGGTATCGAGTACGGGAAGCGAGGTCAGGGACGATTCCATCCCGGCTCGGTAAAACTCACACCCCATGATATTCACATCAAACCCCACATTCTGGCCAACGATAAACTTGGTCTTGCCCAGGGCGACATTAAATTTTTCGAGCATTTCCCGAAGCGCTATACCTTCCTCTTCTGCGAGTTCCGTAGAAATACCATGCACCCGTTCGGCATCGAAAGGAATATTAAACCCTTCCGGTTTCACCAGGTAATCACCGTGTTCTACAAGGTTGCCCATATCGTCGTGCAATTGCCATGCAATCTGCACACAGCGCGGCCAGTTGTCCGTATCGGTTAACGGAGCGTCCCAGCGTTTTGGTAATCCGGTGGTTTCGGTATCGAAAATAAGGTACATAAGGGTTGCGGTTTGTGTGTGGACTGCCCGGGGCAGTGTTTATTTATGGTGTGGCGCGGCATCCCGGTTAAAAGCTCCGGAATATACAGAAACATCTGTCCGGCACCGCAGGGAACCCGATAAAAACAACGGTTCTTCCCAAAAAAAATACGGGGTAAAATTACGGAATATTTGGCACAGGTAAAAGCAGCCTCGGAAGGAGTTATCAACGGAAAGACAAATCGCTACCCGACGTACCCTTTGTCTTCATTAAACCGCCTTAACTGATCGCCGATCACCTGTTTTGCCTTGGCTTTCAGCCCCGCCCGGTCGTCTGCAGTGAGCCCTTCGGTATCCAGAAACCGATGTATTTTAACCCGCATAATCCCGGGACTACCACTCAGAAACGTATACGAAAACCGCTTTTTATTATCGGCAAAGGTCATAGGCACCACCGGGATCTGGTATGTTATAGCCAAACGGAACGCCCCGTCCTTAAACGCATCGAGAAAAATATCTTCTTCGGGAACTCCGCCTTCGGGAAAAATACATATACTCAACCCCTGAGCCAGTCGTTTTTTCGCCCGGTCATAGACCTCAGTCCTGCTCTTTACATTGTTCCGGTCTACCATAATACAGGCTCTTTTATAAAAGAAACCGAATATCGGTATTTTGGCGAGCTCTTTCTTCCCTACAAATACAAAAGGATTTTCGGATGCCCTCAGCATCAGCATGATGTCGGTCATACTGGTATGATTGGCGATGAGCACATAACTCTTTCCGTACTCCATCTCCTGCGCCCTTTCAATCACAGGAAAAAAACCCATTCCATATAAGATAACATTAGCCCAGACATTACGGACCAGCCAAAAAAAATGACGGTAATACCGATCAGATGAAGTAAGCACCAAAAACAATGGAGACAGCGGGATTATCGTGCACAGCATCAGTATATAAAACCACATTCTCCACAGAATGATCAAGGGATATTTCAGAAATTTCATCATGCCTCAAAGTTAATCTTTTAAAAAAAATTCATATATTTAATATAAACTTTTAAATATTCTACTATGTTATACGCAATAATTATCGGAGCCATAGCAGGATGGCTCGCCGGACTGATCATGAAAGGCGGAGGATTCGGAATCCTCTTCAACATTCTTCTGGGTATCCTCGGAAGTGTCGTGGGCCACTGGCTGTTCGGAGCTATGGATGTAAGTATAGGCTCAGGCGTCGTCGGAGACATTATTACCGGTGTCATAGGCGCCATCGTTGTACTCTTTATTGTCGGACTATTTAAAAGATAGCTCGCCCCGGAAAATTTTTATCTCAAATGACCTACCGCTTTTACACAATCGCAAAAGCGGTTTTTTTATACCTTGCCACAGCGTGTCAGCCCGCTTTAAAATTTATCTTCCTTTCTGCCGCAAATGTTCTTATTTTGTTTTTATTTTGCAACACCTTATTTCTGCCTACTCACAGCTACCGTTTTACATACAGGTCTGCCACAGCCTCACTCCCCCCGGAAAACCGGTAGCGATCCGAAAAACACTCGGGTGAGTTTGCAAAAAAATGAACTTTAAAAATATCCTGTCATGCGGCAACCGGAAGACAGGAGCAACATAAGAGACAAAAAATTATGGCAAGAATACTTACAGGCATACAGAGCACGGGAACCCCTCACCTCGGAAACATCCTCGGGGCCATACTTCCGGCCATACAAATGTCGCAGCAACCCGGAAACGACTCTTTCTTATTTATCGCAGACATGCACTCCCTCACCCAAATCAAAAACGGGGAGGAACTGCGCCAGAATACCTATAATGTCGCTGCTACCTGGCTGGCTTTCGGCCTGGATATCGAGAACGTCGTATTCTACAGGCAAAGCGATGTTCCCGAAACAGCGGAACTCGCCTGGTACCTGAGCTGCTTTTTTCCTTTTCAAAGGCTCACTCTTGCCCATTCGTTCAAAGACAAAGCGGACCGGCTGGACGATGTAAATGCAGGATTGTTCAGCTACCCCATGCTTATGGCTGCCGACATCCTTCTCTACGATGCCGAAATCGTTCCGGTAGGAAAAGACCAGATGCAACACCTCGAAATCACCAGGGATGTCGCTAACCGCTTCCATACCAAAATGGGAGAAACTTTTGTTATTCCGGAAGGAAAAGTACAGGAGAACACGCAGTACATCCCGGGAACCGACGGAGGTAAAATGAGTAAATCGCGTGGAAACACCATCAACCTCTTTCTGCCCGACAAACAGTTGCGCAAGCGTGTAATGAGCATCGAAACGGACAGCACACCGCTCGAAGAGCCTAAAAATCCGGATACCTGCAATGTCTTTGCCCTGTATAAAATACTCGGCACCCCGGAACAGACCGAAGCCATGCGGCAGAACTACCTGAACGGAGGTTACGGGTACGGACATGCCAAGCAAGCCCTGTACGAGCTGATCGCAGAAAAGTTTGCTACGGAACGAGAGCGCTTCCACTACTACATGAACCACCTGGACGAGGTCGACGAAGCACTCGCCTTCGGCGCGGAAAAAGCAAGAAAAGTAGCCGGGGAAGTCCTGAAAAGAGTACGCCATAAAATAGGATACTAAGACAGTACACAACGGGCTGAATACCAAAAACCCGGTCAAAAAATGAAATGATTACCCGTTATCGGGTTACAGGGTTATTCGGGTAACAACCTGACGCCCCCATCCGATTCGGATCATAATTTTTTCCAGAAACCAAGGCGAAATGTACTACAGCACACAGGTTTCACTTCGAACGAAGCTCCTAAACCGCCGGAGCGGGACATAAAGGTATCTACGAGATCACAGCTTCGAATAATTTACCCGGAAGGGGTCTCACCACCCCTTTCATTTCCATCGTAAGTAAAGCGGAAGACACTTTGTAAACCGGCATTTCGCAATGCAGCGCAATACTGTCGAGCAGCTCTTTACCCCGCTCAGATAAAAATCCGTATATTTTCTTTTCCGTATCGTCCATATCCGGAAACAAACGGGGTTGGACGACCCGGACACCTTCCTGACCGGTGCTTCCTTTCCCAGGCAGGTCCACATCCCTGTGCCATCCCAGCACGTAAACCAGGTCTTCTACCGAGGTAAACATATGAGCTTTCTGGCTTTTGATAAGGTCATTACACCCGGCACTGTATTTATCCCCTATCCTTCCCGGCAAGGCAAATACATCCCTGTCATAAGAATGTGCAATATCGGCGGTCACCAATCCTCCTCCTTTTTCGGCAGACTCTATAACGATTGTGGCTTCGGAAAGCCCGGCAATAATACGGTTACGTCTCAGAAAATTTTCCCGGTCCGGACCTTGATCACTCCAGAAATCCGTAAGAAACCCCCCGTGCAATTCCACCTGCTTTACATATTGCTTATGTGCCGCAGGATACATCCTGTTGAGCCCGTGGGCCAGACATCCCACAGTCTGCAACCCCCCGGAAATCGCAGCACGCTGTGCCGTAATATCCACTCCATAAGCAAAGCCACTGACGATGACCGGATCCCAGGGGGCCAGTTCGGCTATAAGACGCTCACAATGATATTTTCCGTAAGTCGTTATCCGGCGTGTCCCCACTACACTGACCATTCTTTTCTTTTTCAGGTCGATGGCCCCCGATCTGAATACCAGTACAGGCCCGTCCACACAATGCCTGAGTCCTTCCGGATAATCGCTGTCTTCAAAATACCACCAGCCCACACCGTTATCCTTCACAAAACGCAATTCGCGTTCCGCATCCCGGAGATTTGCAGCCTTGCGCAAATTATCGGTGACATAGGTCCCGATGCCGTGGATTTTCCGGAGACGATCCGGACGTTCTTCAAATACCGCGCGGGCGCTCCCGCAATGCGCAATAAGTTTTTTAGCTGTAATATCCCCTATCTTCGGTGCCCGTTGCAAAGCAAGCACATAGAGCAAGTCGGTTGACGTCATGACAATCTGGTTATCAGGCATTCTTCAACAGAACCGTTAAACAAGTCGGGAGGGTTTACCTTGTAAAAATAAGAATATTCCCGCAACATAAAAACCTCTTTACTGCAGTGTTGATAAATTTTTGAATTCCGCATTTCGAACAACGAAAAAAATCCCCATATTTGTTCTATGCAGTTAGAACACTACATCAGCGAGCTATTATACAGGTACTCATGCGTTACCATTCCTGACTTCGGGTCTTTTTTAACCCAGTTCAGGTCCGCACGGATACACCACCATACTTTTTTCCCGCCTTCGAAGGCTATTTCGTTTAATGCGCAACTCGTCTCCAACGACGGATTGCTTATCAAACACATTTCGCAAACGGAAAATTCCTCGTACGAAGAGGCTGCTATCCGTGTAAAAAAAGCTGCTTTCAACTGGAAGAATACCCTGGAACAAGGCGAAAAACTTCAGTTAAAGCACATCGGGCTCCTTTGGCTTAACAAGGAAGGCAACATCCAGTTTCAACCGCTTCCCGAAACCAATTACCTGACCGATGCTTTCGGACTCGGTTCCGTAACCTCACGCGAAATCACCCGGGAAACGTACAGGAAAGAGGTAGAAGGCCTCGAAGAAAAAGCGCCTATACTTTTCACTCCGGAAAGGCGTACCCGTAAGCGGTCTTACCTGAAATATGCTGCTATCCTGCTCTTATCGGTCTCTGCCGGAACGGTAGGTTATCAATCCCTGAAGATGGAGCAGCAAAAAGAACAGCTCCAGCTTCAGGTTGCCGAACAGGAAGCCCAGGAACAACTGCAAAAAACCATTCAACAGGCTACATTTTTTGACACTACACCCATGAACCTGCCTTCCATCACACTAAAGGCCACCAAAAAGCCTTTGTATTATGTCGTGGCAGGAGCGTTTCGCGTAGCGGAAAATGCCGATAAGAAAATGGACGAACTGTCTGCCAAAGGCTACAGTCCCGAGCGACTGGAACCTACCAGGTACGGGCTGCACCAGGTTACTTTCGGAAGCTACACCAATGCGAGGGATGCCATTAACTTCCTCAACAAGGTCAAAACATCGGAAGCCCCGGAAGCATGGCTTCTGGTATCCGAAGACTAATCCGAAAAAGCAGGGCTCATGTTATTATCCCGGACAACACTAAGGTGTCCGTAACATCGCTGTACCGGGTATTTTCAACCGTGCCCTTTTGCACATCACCCCTTTTGTCGCCGGGCCGGGCACACCCTGACCGCCGCACTACGGGCGATATATAATTTTCGTACCTTTGGCAAAAATTCATACACTACACACTAATGCAAGCAAAAACCCCGGGAGAATCCCGAACCATAATGACCGATCTGGTCTTACCCAGCGAAACCAATCCCCTTAACAATCTCTTCGGAGGAGAATTACTGGCCAGAATGGACAGGGCGGCCAGCATTGCTGCACGTCGGCACTCCAGGCGGATCGTGGTCACTGCTTCCGTAAACCACGTAGCCTTTAACAGGGCCGTTCCTCTCGGAAGTGTAGTCACCGTAGAAGCTGCGGTATCCAGGGCATTTAAAAGCTCTATGGAGGTTTTTATCGACGTATGGATCGAAGACCGCGAAAGCGGGTCCAGAACCAAAGCCAACGAAGCCATATACACCTTTGTTGCGGTAGACGAAACCGGAAGGCCTATCGAAGTCCCTCCGCTGAAGCCCGAAAGCGATATAGAAAAACTCCGGTTCGATGCCGCACTGCGGCGAAAACAACTCAGTCTTGTCCTGGCCGGAAAAATGAAACCGAACGATGCCACAGAATTAAAGGCCCTGTTCGTATAACTCAACAAGCCCATGGAAAGTTTTTCCGCTCCGGTCGTAAAAATTGATTCTCCCGTATGGACATTCGTTATCCGGGTGCCGGATGCCGTAGCGGAAAAACTTATCCCGAAAACCACAGATAAGCGGGTTATCTGTACCTTCAACAGCAAAATCAGCAAACCTTGTGCCTTAATGCCTTCCGGCGAAGGTTCTTATCACATCCTGATCAATAAAAAGGAACTCCGAGAACTCGGTACCGATATTGGCGAAACGCTTCGCGTGGCTCTGAAACCGGATACTTCGGCATACGGCATGCCCATGGATGAAGAATTCCGCGCGGTCCTGGACTCTGATCCGGAGGGAGAACGCCTGTTCGAAGCCCTTACCCCGGGCAAGAAAAGAACCCTGCTCTATATGGTTGGTAAGCTAAAGAGCACTCCACTGAAAATACAGCGTGCCGTGACGATCATCGATCATCTGAAAACCACCGGAGGCCAGGTCGATTACAAACTGCTCAACCGCGAGATCAGGGAACAAAAGCGCTAATTCCTCCCTTCCTCTCCGGGATATAGCTTCCAGACCGGGTCGCTCTGCCAGAATTCTTTGGTCACCGTATCCATAACAGTCAGCGGGCCTTTAAAAGCCGCCCCCGTGTCTACATTCCACACATTTGCCGCACTTACCGGAGTCGTTTCCCCGATCCGCGTAACCGGGGTATGCCCGATAAAGATCTCTTTGTAATGCGTAAGTCTCGAGGGATATCTGTACGACGCTTTATCCAGAGAAACATCAAAAGACAAAGCCATCTCCCAAAGGGTCCGGTCCCAATAGAACATTTCCGGAAAATACTCGTGTTCCACCCCTCGAAGATTGGTAAATCCCGCATGCAGAAACAACCTGTTGCCGGCATCAAGGTGGTAATTCTGCAAATTCCCCAAAAATTCCATGTGCCGTTTACGGGTAGCTTCTCCCAACCCTTTATAGGCATCTATCGTAGCCTGTCCGCCATGATACAGCCATTGATCGTTCCGGGTTCCGTCCCGGAGCCAGTCGTAGCAAAATTCATCGTGATTCCCCTGGATAAAAAGACAATTGCGTCTTTTCTCCAAACCGATCAGAAAATCGATAACCTGGGGAGATTCACTCCACCCGTCGACATAATCCCCGAGAAAGATAAGGGTATCGTCTTTTTCCGGTGCTACACGCTCCAATACCTGTTCCAGGGCACGAACCGCCCCGTGAATATCCCCGATAACAAATGTTTTACTCATTTTATACGTATTCTTTTTCAACGTCCCTAAAAGGATGTTTAATTGTATTTCACTTTGCGTAACACGCGCAACGATTCTTTAAGCGACTCATAGACGCTACGATCGTATTCCTTGATGATCCAGCGATAGTCATCCAGTTTCTCCTTAGCATCTTCAAATCCGTTCAACGCACATATCAGGTAGGTGGCAGGCAGGTTTACCATATCCTTTTTCTCCACAGTACTGAGCGGCACGCCCTTTTTAAGTTTATCGAGAAGGACATTGTTGGTGTTATAGACATGATGCAATAGTTTTTTGTCGTATTGCGGAGGCTCAAACAGGAGCGTACTGTCTATTTTATAGGAACCGTTATCGTTGAATGTTATGGTAACGGTTTCCAGCGGATAGTATTTCTGATGCTGATTGAGCCCCAGGTGCACATATTCGGTCATCGAAAAAGCACTGTCATCCGCGGTGATCTCCACCTCGTCCAATGCGGAGTAAAAAAGTCGTACCTGCTCGTTGATCAGTTCTATATCTACCCGGGAATAATATATTTTATCCCCGCCCTTATCCTCCGGCTGGCTTACCTTTTTTGCTACCCCGGCCCAGCACACTACAAACTGCTCTTTAAAAACCTTGTAATGAGATTCCAGGTCTTTGTGCTTGTTATTGATAAAGTCTATAACCCCGTTGAGTGTCAGCTCTATGTTGTTGCGCGCATGTTGCTCTATTTCAGCAACCACTTTGGAATTGGTATCCTTGATCTTAATATCAAAAACCTTGGGCATACTCATACTCCCGTCCCTGAAAAAAACAGACCCGCCGTAATACTTCCATATATTCCTCCTCAGCGAGCACAATTTCCCGTTGGAGCGTATGGTGACCAGCCCCACCACCTTACCTTCGGGCAAATGCGGAAAGGGTATATTTTCATAGGAGATAAACGGGGGATTATCGAGATATGCGTTGACGAGATTCTGGATCTTGCTGTCATCGAAAAAGTCGGTCCCCACAATCCTGTTATCCTCATCCTCTACCCCGACCACAATAAAAGAATTGTTTTCGGGATTGGAATTGGCCAGGGCGCAGACGTGCTTCAGAAACTTGGCCTTTCCTTCTTTTTCCCCGATATTGATAAACCGCTTTTTATCGTAAAAGCTGTTTTCATCGTTATGTGCCAGGAGACTTTTTACTAAAAGGCGTTTATTGATCATAGCTGTTTACAACACGAAAGGAAGCGTTTTTACATCATCTGCTTTCCGGACCCCGAAAGGAGCAGTCCCGGCTTCCGCTTTTCTTTTTCACATATTGGTTTTGTGTACCATGCCGCTACCGGCCTGGGCTGTGGGCAGCACCAGCAAATCGGCAATATTCACGTGGTAAGGCCTGGTTACCACAAAACGGATAACATCGGCTACATCTTCGGCCTGTAAGGGCTGGAAACCACGGTACACCGGATCGGCCCGCTCCGCATCTCCTTTAAATCTCACCTTGCTGAATTCCGTCTCTACCAGTCCGGGATGTACGGCCCCGACCCGTATTCCGCTACTGTGAAGATCGATCCGCATGCCTTCCGTAAGCGCATCGACAGCATGCTTACTCGCACAATACACATTTCCCCCGGCATAGACCTGCTTGGCGGCCATCGAACCGATATTTATGATATGCCCCTTGCGACGGCGGACCATCCCGGGAATTATAGCTTTGGAAACATAGAGCAGCCCTTTTACATTCCCGTCGATCATGGCATCCCAATCGTCCATATCACCGGACTGTACAGGATCGAGCCCATGCGCATTGCCGGCATTGTTGATCAGGATATCGATCTCGGCAAAATGTTCCGGAAGCGCTTCTATCGCTTCAAAAACCTCATTTCTTTTCCGCACATCAAAAAGCAGGACGCACACATCCGTCAGGCCGGATAATTCTATTTTGAGGTTTTCCAACCGCTCCTGCCTCCTGCCGCAAAGCACCAGCCGGATTCCTTCACGGGCAAAAGCCCTTGCCGTAGCTCTTCCGATGCCACTGCTCGCCCCGGTAATCAGTGCTGTCACCTGCTTTTTTTCCTGTGTTTCGTGTCTTTCTTCGTTCATGTTTTTTATAATTAATACGTACAACACCTCACGCATTACGGCACTTTATGTCCTTGCGCCGCAACGAGTAATGCAAACCAGTCCTCCTGTTCCATATCGATATCCGGAGCCTTTACGGCATTCGTTATCCGGTCGGGCGACGTCGTCCCGATCACGGGGCGTATACCGGCAGGATGCTTTAATATCCAGGCCAGTAACAGCTGGTCTGCCGAAACATGGTATTTTACCACAAGATCCATGAGCACCTGCTGTATCCTCCCGGTCTGCGCCGTCTTTTCACGGAAAGTTTTACCGAGGGGACTCCAGGCCATAGGCTGTATATCTTTGCGCATCATATAATCCAGAACACCATCGTACATGGCGCCGGGCTGTGTTACGGAAAACTCAATCTGATTGGCCCCGACCTCCAGCACACTGCCTATAAGCTCCATCTGGGGAGCAGTAAAATTCGACACCCCGAAACTCCTGATCTTACCCCCGAACCGCAGTTTCTCAACAGCTTGCGCAATTTCGGCCGGTTCCATAAGCGGGCTCGGCCGGTGCAACAGTAATAAATCCAGGTGATCGGTACGGAGATTACGGAGCGATTCCTCTACGGAAGTGATGATATAACCGGCAGTATGATCATAATGTTTTACCTTGTTCTCACGCTTTTCACACACATACTGTATCCCGCATTTGGAAATCAACCGGATATCTTCCCTTGCGATACCACTCTTTACGAAGGCCTTCCCGAATTCTTCTTCCGTCGTGTAGCCGCCGTAAATATCGGCATGATCAAAAGTATTGATCCCGTGATCGAGGCAATGCCGTATACGCAGCCCCATCTCCTTCTCCGACAACTTCTTTCCCCAGCTTCCCCAGTTCATCGTTCCTGCAATTATCCTGGAAAACTCCGTATGTACATCTTTCATAAAAATCCGGTTAATCTTAAAGTTGTTCAGGAAACAGACCTGCCTTTCGTGTATAAAAGTAACATTTTATTTCGGAGATGACAGGAACGGTTTATTAAAAAAACAGTACTTTCGGGCCTTACCGCTTTTTCCGGCGGCAGGCTCAACGGCTATACTTCCGACCAACGGAAACCAGGAGTGCCATACGACCTCCCTCCTGCGAGACGCTCCCGGAAGCATTCCTGTTTTTTAAGAAATTACACGCACGCGTTAATTTATCATAATTTTTTGCAAACAGTACGTTATTAATCCGCTACCGTTTTATTTTTTAACTATAAATTAACTGTGAGGTTTTAAATTAATTTTTCAATTTGCATCGTAATGGCTAGGTTTAGTATATTCACGGCGGAAAAATTATAATCAATGGAAGACAACAGAACTTCAGATATTGGTCTTATCAATGAAAAAATACAGCGGGAGAGTGCTTTTGTAGACCTGCTGACCCTTGAAATGAACAAGGTCATCGTAGGACAAAAACACATGGTAGAACGTTTACTGATAGGCCTTCTGGCCCAGGGACACATTCTCCTGGAAGGCGTACCCGGACTGGCAAAAACCCTATCTATCAACACTCTGGCAAAAGCCGTACACGGCAGCTTTAGCAGGATACAGTTTACACCCGACCTGCTTCCTGCAGATGTGGTGGGTACCATGATCTACAACATCAAGGAAAACGATTTTTCCATTAAGAAAGGGCCTATCTTCGCCAATTTCGTACTGGCAGATGAGATCAACAGGGCTCCGGCAAAAGTACAGTCGGCCCTTCTGGAGGCAATGCAGGAAAAGCAGGTAACTATCGGGGATGAAACCTTTCCGCTGGACAAACCGTTCCTGGTTATGGCAACGCAAAACCCGGTAGAACAGGAAGGAACCTATCCGCTTCCGGAAGCTCAGGTAGACCGTTTCATGCTGAAAACCGTAATAGATTACCCGAAACTCGATGAGGAACAGCTCATCATCCGTGCCAATCTCAAGGGAGCTTACGAACAGGTAAATCCCGTAGTTACCCTCGACCAGATCCGTAGCGCCCAACAGGCCGTACGTGAGGTTTACATGGACGAGAAGATCGAAAAATACATCCTGGATATTATTTTTGCGACACGTTACCCGGAAAAATACAAACTATCCGACATCAAACCCCTGATCAATTTCGGTGCTTCACCAAGGGGTAGTATCAACCTGGCGAGCGCGGCAAAATGTTATGCTTTTATCAAGCGCAGAGGCTATGTGATACCCGAAGATGTCCGGGCCATCGTACACGATGTACTTCGTCACAGAATAGGTATAACCTATGAGGCCGAAGCCGAGAACATCACTTCCGTAGACATTATCAACAAAATCGTAAACGAAGTCGAAGTACCTTAGCCCTTACGGCCTGGTGCCGGGTAAGGAGTACAATATGGCTTCGAAAGCAATACTAACAGATCAATCCGTCTCATGCCTTGGCTTTAGATGACGGACCCCCCTCCCCCGGGAGGAAACAGGAAGGGCCAGTATGGATACCAAAGAACTACTTAAAAAAGTCAGGAAAATAGAGATCAAGACACGCCGGTTGTCCGATCACATCTTTGGAGGCGAATATCACTCTACCTTCAAGGGCAGGGGTATGACATTCAGCGAGGTCCGGCAATACCAGTTCGGGGATGACGTAAGGAGTATCGACTGGAACGTAACGGCCCGCTATAACGAGCCGTATGTCAAGGTCTTCGAAGAAGAACGTGAACTCACGATGATGCTTGTGGCCGATGTGAGCGGAAGCCAGTTTTTCGGGACTACGGCACAGTTCAAGAACGAGATCATCACAGAGATCTCCGCTACTCTTGCTTTTTCTGCCCTTCAGAATAACGACAAGATAGGCCTGATCCTTTTTTCCGACCAGATCGAACTGTATATCCCTCCGAAAAAAGGAAAATCGCATGTACTCCGCATCATACGTGAATTGCTGGAGTTTAAATCCGAAAGCAAAAAAACCGATATTGCGGGAGCGCTCAAGTTTCTGTCGAACGTCATGAAAAAGAAAGCCATTGTTTTTGTGCTTTCAGACTTTATGGCCGAAGATTATAACCACACCCTGAAAATCGTAGGTAAAAAACACGATATTACCGGTATCAGGGTTTACGACAAACACGAAGAAAGCCTTCCCAACCTGGGGCTTATCATGGCAGAAGACGAAGAGACCGGCGAGTTGATCGCCGTTAATACGGGGTCCGGAAAAGTCCGGAAAAACTATACCGCCTATCACCGGGAACGGGTAGATTATTTCCAGAATTCGTTTACCAAAAACGGGGCGGGAATACTGCATAACCGGGTAGACGAAAGCTATGTAAAAAAATTATTGGGTTATTTTAAAAGAAGAGCGTAAAGCCGTAAACCCGGAACTTGTAATGATAAGAGATCTTTTGCATAACAAAAAAAGACTTTCCCTCCCGAAGGGAACAGGCATACTGTTTGCCATGATGTTCCTCATGGCGCCCGTGCAGATCGTGGCCCAGGATACTCCCCGGGTGACTTCAAAGATCGACTCCACTCATATACGCATCGGGGAGCAGGTTCAGTTTGAGATCTCCGTCGAAGCCGATACGACTACACTGGTCGTATTCCCGGAAGGACAGACTTTTGCACCGCTCGAAATGGTGCGTGCTTCAGACATCGATACCTTCCGCAATAAAGACCGTATGAACCTCATCAGGACATACGCCCTGACACAGTTCGATTCCGGTCATTATACCCTGCCCCGGCAAAAGATCATCGTTAACAATAAAGAATTATACACGGATTCCCTACAGGTCCTCGTCAACGATATTGCCGTAGACACCACTACGCAGAAGATGTACGATATCAAACCCCTGGCCGAGGTTTCCAGAAACTATTCGGACTGGGTCCGTTATCTCATTTGGGGTATTGTTTTTCTGGCTGTTGCAGGGGCACTGATCTATTGGTTTTTTCTGCGGAAGAAGCCGCTTACCCAGGAAGAAAAAGAGGCATTGCTCCCTCCTTTCGACAGGGCGCTCCTCGGGCTTAAACAGCTGGAAGAATCGCGCTACCTCATCCAGTCGCAATACAAGGAGTACTATTCGGAACTCACTAACATCGTAAGAGCCTACCTGGAAGAAGAAGTGCATATTTCCGCCATGGAAAGTACGACCGAAGAGCTGGTTGCCAAGCTCGAAATGATGCAACAGGCCGGAAAACTCAACCTGGAAAAGGACACGATAACCAATTTTAAAAGCGTCCTGCAAAAGGCCGACCTGGTAAAATTCGCCCGGTCGCGACCCGACACCCATGGTGCAGAGGAAGACCGGAAAGTCATAGAAAACGTGGTCGTACGAACCAAGGAAGCGATTCCCGAGCCCACCGAAGAAGAACTTTTGCAACGCGAAGAGTATATCGCCGAAATGGCGCGGAAAAAACGAAAGAAAAAGAGAATTACCACAATCATCATTGCAGCGGCCGTACTGGTTGTTGCCCTGGGAGGTGCGGTTACCTATTACGGGTTTACCAAGGTCAAGGACACTGTTTTCGGGCATCCCACCCGCGAATTGCTGCATGGCGAATGGGTAAACAGCGAATACGGCTACCCTGCCATAGTCCTGGAAACCCCACAGGTACTGAAGCGAACCGCAATAGAACTTCCGGAATCCCTGAAACAGGTTATAAGCACAAACCAGACTTTTACGTACGGCGGGCTCCTGGGCGATTTTCACATATCGGCCAGTGTCACTACGTTCCGCGAGGGTGTGGAATTTAATATGGAAGATGCCATACAGGGTTCTGTGAAAACCATGGAGCAGCAAGGCGCTAAAAATATCATTGTAAAACAGGATGAGTTTACCACACCTTCGGGTAAAAAAGGAATTAAAGTCCACGGCAGTATGGATATTACACTTCCGGGTACCGAAAAAAGCGAAAAAGGAGAATACATTATACTGAATTTTAATGAAAAAGGAGCTTTCCAGCAGGTTATCATCATTCACAGACAGGATGACCGGTATGCGAAAGACATCGAAAACAGGATCGTGAATTCCATCGATTTTAAAAACCAATAACCATGCTGGAGAATATTCAATTTGCCAATCCGCAGTTCTTCTGGTTGCTCTTATTGCTTCCTCTGGCTATCGTATGGTATGTACTAAAGCGAAAAAAGGAAACGGCACCCTTAAAGATATCGACGATCAAAGGTTTTAAAGCCGGGGGGTCGGTGCTACCCCGTTTAAAACCGATACTTTTTGTAATGCGCTTGCTGGCAATGGCCGCCCTGATCACGGCAATGGCAAGACCGCAAACGCTCGATATTTCTTCGAGAACCAAGACCACCAGGGGTATCGACATTGTAATGGCACTCGACTTTTCATCGAGTATGCTCGCCAAAGACCTCAAGCCCAACCGCCTCATCGCCCTCAAAGAAGTGGTTGCCGAATTTATAAAAAACAGGCCCAATGACAGGATAGGCCTCGTGGCCTATGCGGGCGAAAGCTATACGCCCATACCCGTAACGAGCGATAAGGCACTGGTACTAAACACACTAAAACAACTGGATTTCGAAACCCTCAGAGACGGTACCGCTATAGGTATGGGACTGGCCACCGCCGTTAACCGGCTCAAAGACAGCAAGGCCGAAAGCAAAGTCATTATACTGCTTACCGACGGGGTAAACAATACCGGGGTTATAGAACCGCTTACCGCAACAGAGCTGGCCAAGGAATACCACATCAAGACATACACCATAGGACTGGGGACCAACGGAATGGCCATGACTCCCGTAGCCTATAATCCGGACGGTTCTTTCCGTTACGGTATGCAAAAAGTAGAGATCGACGAAAAATTACTGAAAGATATTGCCCAGGAAACCGGGGGAAAATATTTCAGGGCCACCAACAACAGGAAACTGGAAGAGATCTACGAAGAGATCAATCAACTGGAGACCACGGAAATAGAAGAATTTAAATATTACAATTACGACGAAAAATTCCGCCCCCTGGCCTTACTCGCCGGAGCACTGCTCTTCATAGAGCTTATGCTTCGGTACACCGTATTCCGGAGCTTCGTATAACAGGCCGGAATGGACCGTATGTTTTAAAAAAACCTATGAAAACCGGGAGCTTATTAAGGCCCTTGTAAAACCATAAAAGAATACATGTACGTACTGGAAGAAAAAATATATTTTTATTTGCTCGCCATATTACCGTTGGTCGTGCTGCTTTTTCTTTTCCTGCAATTGTGGAAAAAAAGGACGCAAAAGAAATTTGCCGATGCGCCCTTATTGAAAAGATTAAGCCCGGATACGTCCACGTTCAAACCTGTACTCAAACTCGTCACCCTCCTGCTCGCCTTTACCTGCCTTGCATTTGCACTGGTAAATCCGAAGATTGGCACGAAGCTTGAGACCGTGAAACGTGAAGGTGTGGATATCGTATTTGCCGTAGACGTGTCTAAAAGTATGCTTGCCGAAGATATTACGCCAAACAGGCTGGAGAAGGCCAAAAGGCTTATTTCCGAGATCCTCGATCAGCTTGCCGGCGACCGCATCGGTATTATCGCATACGCAGGAGAAGCTTACCCCCAGCTGCCGATTACGACCGATTATGCTGCGGCCAAAATGTTCCTTCAGGGTATGAATACCGATATGTTGTCTTCGCAGGGAACAGCCATCGGAGATGCCATTAACATGGCTTCCGGATATTTCAACGATGAGGAACAGACCAATAAAATACTGGTTATCGTATCGGACGGGGAAGACCACGAAAAAAATATTGAAGGCCCTATCGAGGAACTTACGCAGAAAGGAATCCGTATTGTTACCATCGGGGTCGGAACGCCCAAAGGAGGCCCTATCCCCATAAAACGAAGCGGCATTACGGAAACCTTCAAAAAAGACCGGCAGGGCGAAGTAGTGATCACCCAACTGGACGAAACCACCCTGAAGGACATCGCCGGGGAGAGCAACGGAGCTTACATCAACGGGCAAAATACCTCCGAAGTCGTCTCTTTTATGAAGGACTACCTCGGGAAACTGGACAAAAAAGAATACGAGACCAAACAATTTGCGGACTATAAGAGTCAGTTTCAATGGTTTTTGGGAGCTGCTATTTTATTTTTAATTTTAGACCTCCTCTTTTTGGAGCGAAAGACCGCATGGGTGCGGAAGCTCAACCTGTTTAACGAAAAAAATGAGAAATAACGCACAGATATCCGGACTTGCGAACTTCTAAAACAACTGAAAAATGACTGTTTTTTCTATACATAGCAGCATCACCGGGAACAGGGATCAACATCAAATGATCATCCCTGCATACCTGCTTACGGCGGTACTGTTTTTCTCTTGTCTTTCATCAAAAGCTCAGGACAAAGGGAAAGATGCCGAAGCCGAAAAAACGATCAAAGCTTCGGAAAACCTGACTTACGAAGCCAACAAACAACTGGCTGGCGATGATTTTGAGGATGCGGAAGTCAGTTACCGGAAAGCTATTGCCAAAAACCCGGAGAACGCCACTGCAAAGTACAACCTCGGTAATGCATACTATCGCAGAGAGGACCTCGGAGAAGCCTTTTCCCGATACAAACAAGCCGGAGAAACGGCAACAGATCAGGCAGCAAAACACAGGGCCTATCACAACCTGGGGAATGTATTCATGAAAAACAAGGAATACCAGAAAGCCGTCGAAGCCTATAAAGAGGCCCTGCGAAACGATCCTACCGACGAAGAAACCCGTTACAACCTCGCTCTTGCCAAGGAAATGCTCGAGAAAAATCCGCCGCAGAACAACGACGACAATAAAGACGATAAAAACCAGGACCAGAATAAAGACAAAGACCAGCAGGATCAGGACAAGCAAGACCAGAACCAGGGTGGCGAGGATAATAAAGACCAGGATCAGAAAGATCAGGGAGATCAAGGTGACAAGGGCGATCAACCCGAGGATAACAAAGACAAGGGCAACGACGACAAAGGTGGTCAGGATCAGAAAGACCAGGGAGAAGACGGACAACCCGAAGACGGAGAAGGACAACCGCAACCCGGACAAAGCGAATTATCTCCGCAACAGATACAGGCGCTGCTCGAAGCCATGGGCCGTGAAGAAAAACGAGTACAGGATAAAATAAATGCCAAAAAGGCCAAAGGCGCAAAAACGTCCACGGAAAAAGACTGGTAACCCGGACGGTTCTTCCGGAACATAATGCCATTTAGAATACCATGATATTGAAAAAAAACATATTTATATTATCCGCATTACTACTGCTGTTTTCCCTGGCATTCGCCCAGGAAGATGCGGTACAGTTCGAAGCTAACGTCAGCAAAGAAAAGCTGGGGGTTAACGAGCGGCTCCGTGTGGATTTTAAAATGAACAAAGACGGCGATAACTTTACACCACCGGATTTCGAAGGGTTTACCGTAGTTATGGGCCCAAACCAGTCCGTCAGTCATTCGTGGATAAACGGGAAACGCAGTTTTTCCAAAACCTATTCCTACATACTCTCTCCCGTAGGGCGGGGAAAATTTACTATTAAACAGGCCACGATCGAGATCGATGGCAATACCTACAAGACCTTACCGGTCCATATCGAAGTCACTGCCGCAGTAGACAATCCCGGAGAGGAAAATCCGGCGGCCATTGCCGAAGACAAGCTACACCTGGTTGCCGAGGTGTCCAAGGGCAATCCGTACCTTAACGAGGCGATTACCGTGGTGTATAAGCTTTATGTAAGTCCGGATACCAACGTGTCGGATTTTCGTCCGCTGGACAACCCTAAATACAATAACTTCTGGAGCCAGGAAATCGAAATACAACGTTTTGAAGTAAAGAACGGCACGTACCAGGGCAAGCCGTATCGTTATGTAGTCCTCAAACAGGTTGTGCTCTATCCGCAGAAGGAAGGCGAACTCAGCCTGGAACCACTTTCCCTTGACGTCACTGTCGATGTCCCTACGAACAAGAGAGATATTTTCGGGGGGCGCCTGTACACCCAGGCACACCGAACGGTTTCTGCCGGGAAGAGAACCATCAATGTCAAATCGTTACCTGCACAGGGAAGGCCCGCCGATTTCAGCGGAGCCGTTGGTAAATTCTCCTTTAAGGTCACTTCTTCCAAAAACACCCTGAAATCTTCGGAATCCTTTCAGCTGAAAGTAGCCGTACAGGGTAAAGGAAACTTTAAACTTTTCTCCCTGCCCAAGATGGAACTGCCCAGCGCTATGGAGGTCTATAACCCCGAGTTTAAAGAAAACATATCAACATCGCTGTCGGGCATGTCCGGGTCCGTATCCGACAATTACACCGTAGTTCCCCAGTTTAAGGGGCAATATACTATTCCGGATATCACATTTTCTTACTTCGATCCCGAAACCGCATCGTACAAGACCCTGCATTCCGAACAGGCTACCGTAAATGTAACGCAGGGACCCCAGCAGGCTGTGGCCTCCGGCGGCGAAACCCCGGGTACGGCCAAACAAAATGTCGTTGCAGCAGGAAGCCAGTTCCGGTTTATCAAACTATCACCCGGACTGACATCCATGGAATCGGATGATTTTTTCGGCTCCGGGTTGTTCTATATGCTACTGGCACTGCCTTTCCTCTTTATCCCCTTAGCCATTTTTGCCATAAAAAGGAAACAGAAGATCTCGGCAGACGTACAGGGCAACAAGATCCGCAAGGCCAACAGGCTGGCCAGGAAATACCTTTCCGAAGCCAGAAAGGCCCTGGGCAAAAAAGAAGATTTTTACATCGCCCTGGAAAAAGCATTACACAATTATCTCAAGGCCAAACTCCATATCGAAACCTCGGAGTTCAGCAAAGAGAAAATCACGGCTTTACTTCAGGAAAAAGAAGTGGACACACCGAGTATCGAAGGCTTTATAGGCCTGCTGCAAAGCTGCGAACTGGCCAGGTACACCCCGGCATCGGAAGTGGCCATGCAACAGGATTACGACAAAGCGGTTACGGTGATCTCACAAATGGACAAGCAGATCTGAAGTTGAACAATTTAGGACACCATATAAGAACGTATATCATGAGAATTGCGATTTTAGCTATATTATTTCTCCTTCACCTTCCGGGCTTCTCCCAGGAGACACCGGCGGCGTCTCCTGAAAAGCTCTTTGAAGAAGCCACATCGTTGTACAATGAGGGGAACTATGAAGAAGCTGCCGGGAATTACCAGGCCATTCTCAAAAGCGGACAGCATTCCGCAGCCGTTTACTACAATCTCGGCAATGCGTATTACAAACTGAACCGTATCCCGGAGAGTATATACTATTACGAAAAGGCCCTGCAACGTACCCCGGAAGATAAGGATATACAAAACAATCTTGCTTTTGCCAGAAATATGACCATAGATGCCATAGAGCCACTTCCGCAAACCGGTTTTTCCCGGTTCTGGAACAACTTTACGGGAAGTTTCCACTACAATACCTGGGCGGGAATAGCCGTTGCCTTTGCATTCCTCACCGCCCTATTGTTCCTGTTTTATTATTACCTGCAGTCTTCGTTCAAGAAAAGGATATTTTTTGTAGGCAGTATCTTTTCCGTGGCTTGCCTGACGGCCTGTCTTTATGTCTCCTATCTGCAGTATTACAAAAGCATCAACACCAATTATGCCATTATTTTTGCCAAGGAAGCCCCGATAAAATCCGAACCCAACTCCAGGAGCGAACAGGTTTTTCTCCTTCACAGCGGCACCAAAGTACAGGTACTCGAAACACTGGACGACTGGAAGCAGATCAGGCTGGCTGACGGGAAGACAGGATGGGTACAAAAAGACGCACTCAAAACGCTGTAAGCAGTTGTCAATAGGTTATCCCTGATGTTCCTTTTGGCGGACAGCGGACACCACTTCTTCATCAAAAGGTTCTACATGGATAAGCACATGCTCCGTATCGGGCATATCCGCCTGCAGGGCATCTTTGAGATCGTGAGCCAGTTTATGGCCTTCTTTCACCGAAATGTCCGCATCGACAATAGCATGCAGGTCTATATGGTATTTCATCCCCGTTTTGCGGATATAGCATTTTTCCGTTGTAATGATACCATCCACCTCTTCGGCTATTTCCCTGACCCGCTCAATCCGATCGTCATACCGGTGTTCGTCCATTACCTCCCCGAGGGCAGGCCTGAAAATAAGATAACTGTTGTATATAATAAAACCGGAAGCAAACAGCGCCGCCCAGTCGTCGGCAGACTCATATCCTTCTCCCATGACCAGGGCTACGGATATCCCTATAAATGCCGCTACAGAAGTTACCGCATCACTCCGGTGATGCCAGGCATCGGCCTTCAGGGAACTGCTTCCCGTTTCACGACTTCTCCGTAGGACGATGCGATAGGAAATCTCCTTCCACAAAATAATAGCTCCGAGAATAATAAGGGTGTATGCCCGCGGAGACTCATGGGGCGTCCTGATATTCTGAATACTCTCATATGCGATCACCGTAGCCGAGATGACGAGAAAACCCACGACGACAAAAGTGAGTAAGGGTTCTGCCCGCCCATGCCCGTAAGGATGGTTGTCGTCCGCCGGCCGCGAAGCATACCTCAACCCTATCAAAACCAGAAAAGAAGAGAAAACATCGGTCGTAGATTCTATGGCATCGGCAATCAGGGCATAAGAATTCCCCAAAAACCCGGTAATACCTTTAATCATTGCAAGTGCGGCATTACTGAGTAAGCTGAAGTAAATGGCCTTTACCGCTGCTTTTTCCTTTGTCATCGCATTTCTTTCTGCAAATTTACAACATACATCATTAAAAACTAAGACCATTTAACATCCTTCCCTCCTGTTGTTATAATGTTCATCGCTTCTGTATTTCCGAAAGACCTGACACAAAAATAAAACCGGATGCCGAAGCTTCACAAAAAAACACCTAACTTACTGAAATAAAAAAAATTACACCGAAATCCCTTGTATCCTTACCTATGGGTTTTACCACGTATCTAACGTCTTTTAAACCTTCCTTAACACAACATTAAAAAATTCCTGCTATTTTTGTATGTATTAGATGTTACACAACATAAGGCCGTTGATATTCAGAAAGTCTACATACAAGACCATAGCTGTTTCCCTGTTGGTACTGTTCGGGATGTTTATTATAACGCCCACTATAGTCACCATCGTGGAGAAAAATGCCGATGTCTCCCTGTTCTATTCCGCTACGGAGGAAGAGAGCAAAGAGACGATCAAGGTTATTGATGACCGTCTGATAAAAAGCATGTACGAAACTTCCTTTGCGCTTTCTTCCGCGCTTTATGAAAACAGCACCACCGGCTACGTGGAAAACCTCCACAACTCTTTCCGGGCAGATAAGTTTTGCCCGCCTCCCGAAATGGTATAACCCTTCTTTTTTGATATACCCCTTTAACGGCATCGTATACCAAACACATATTTATGTCCGCATTTCCTGCGCAATACGCCTGTTCCCGATCGGAGATCGGTCCATGGTACTATTTCGTAAAAAAATGTAATTAAAGGGGTCCGGCCAGTATCTGCTCTTGTTTTCTGCAGGTACTTCATCGACTATTTCATTTTGTAAAATTCACTCTCATGAAAGAGAAAACACCTTTATTCGCTAATCTGAAATCAGATTTCGCGGCAGGTCTGGTGGTCTTTCTGGTTGCCCTGCCACTTTGCCTGGGAATAGCCATGGCTTCCGGCGCACCCCTCTTTTCCGGTATCATATCGGGTATTGTAGGCGGAATCGTCGTGGGCTACCTCAGCCAGTCCCACGTCAGTGTATCGGGACCTGCAGCGGGTCTCACCGCCATCGTACTGGTAGCCCTTACCGATCTCGGGGCCTTCGAAGTATTTCTTACCGCTGTCGTTCTTGCCGGTCTAATGCAGGTCGTCCTCGGTTTTATCAAGGCCGGTACCATATCCAATTATTTCCCGAATAATGTTATCGAAGGTATGCTGGCCGGTATTGGGGCTATCATATTTATCAAGCAGATCCCCAAAGCGCTCGGATCGGACGTCGAAATCGGTTCGGGACTGGATATATTCACCGATCTCATCGCAGCCTTCGGTGACATTCGTCCCGGCGTTATCATGATTACCCTGGTCTCTCTGGGTATCCTGATCGCCTGGAGCAAAGTCGATGCCCTGAAACGGTTAAAACTCATCCCCGGAGCCCTGGTGGCCGTACTTTGCGGTACACTCATCAATGAAACCTTTATCCTTTCCGGAAGTGAGTTTGCCGTAACAGGAAACTCCCTCGTCAACCTGCCCGTACCGGGAAGTGCGGAAGAGTTCAAAGCCATGATATCGCTACCGAGTTTTGCATCTGTCGGTAATCCGGATGTATGGATCGCCGCCGCAACAATCGCTATAGTGGCATCGATCGAGTCCCTGCTGAATCTCGAGGCCTCTGTACGTCTCGACCCTTTTAAACGCTACGCCAGTGCCAACCGCGAACTGAAAGCTCAAGGTATAGGAAATGTGGTCTGCGGACTGCTCGGAGGTCTGCCGTTAACCACGGTTATCGTACGCACTTCCACCAATATCAGTGCAGGCGGCAGAAGCAAAGCTTCGGCCATCCTTCATGGCTTTATGTTATTGGTCTGTGTACTTACCATTCCGTTTCTGCTCAACCGTATTCCCCTGGCTACGCTCGCAGCCGTACTGCTCATTATCGGGTACAAACTGGCCAACCCGGCTACATTCCGGCATTTCTGGCAGAAAGGCAAATACCAGTTTATCCCCTTTGTTGCCACCTTCGGGGCCGTAGTGTTTACCGATCTTCTCAAAGGTGTTGCCCTCGGGATGATTATAAGCGTGGCATTTATTCTAAGGGGAAATATCAAAAGGGCTTATTTCTTCAGAAAAGAAGCATATGAGAACGGGGATATCATACACATGGATCTTGCCCAGGAAGTTTCTTTCCTGAACAAAGCTGCCATAAAACTTACCCTGAATCACCTTCCGGAAAACTCCAAAATAGTGATCGATGCTTCCGATACCGTCTATATAGCACACGATATCCAGGACCTCATCCAGGAATTCAAAACCGTAACTGCCCCGGAAAAAGGCATCGAAGTGGTCCTTACAGGTTTTAAAGATGCCTACCATCTCGACAATGACGAGGAAATATCCAACCACGTATCCGTAGCGCATGATCATGTAATTTCTTATCGTAAAAACGGCAGTACATCACATAAAAAGGTAATTTCCGAACTGATCAATGATAAATAACACTATAACACGGGATACGTTTAACCCACATAAGAATAGCTCTATGAAAGCACATACCGCAGAAACTCAGGCCACGGTTACGCCGTCCAAAGCTTTGGAATTTTTGAAAGAAGGTAATCAACGATTTATACGAAATCTCAGGGCAAACAGGGACCTGCTGGAACAGGTCAATGCCACCAAAGACGGACAGTTTCCGTTTGCTATTATTCTGAGCTGTATCGATAGCCGTACTTCTGCCGAATTGATCTTCGACCAGGGGCTGGGTGATATTTTCAGTGCCAGGGTTGCCGGAAATGTCATTAACGAAGATATCCTGGGCAGCATGGAATATTCCTGCAAAGTCGCCGGATCAAAACTTATCGTCGTCCTCGGACACAGCAAATGCGGAGCGGTAACCAGCGCCTGCAAAGGTGTGAAAATGGGAAATATCACCACCCTGCTCAGCAAAATGCAATCGAGTGTAGACGAAGTCCATAACCAAAAACCGGACCTGGACCATACCTGTTCCGAATTCGTGGAAGCCGTCGCACACCATAATGTAGTGCATACCATGGATGAAATACTAAAGCGAAGCCCCGTACTTAATGAAATGTTCGAGGCCGGCGAAATCGGTATTGCAGGATGTTATTACGATGTCGAATCGGGAGCCGTGGAGTTTGTCAAGGAGATTATTCACCGCTAATTGCCCTGCGACAGAAAATAAAACCGTCATGCGTTTGAACGTAATCTAACCGGGGCGGTTTTATTTTTTTACTCCAGACCATCAATAGTAACAGAAACCTTGCCTTTGAGCTTTATAAAAGCAATCATAGCGGTGGCCGATAATTGAATTTTATCCAGTTTTATCTCCTGGACGGACCCGTTTACAAAAACACCTTTTACAGGAGAATAGTTCCCAAGATAATGCTCTACGCTTTCTTTGCCCTCCTTGAGGTTAGGCGCTATGGAATACCTGCATTTTTCCTGCAACTGGAGTAATATACGGTTACCGACCAGCCATTGCGCCGACTTTATCAGGGCATTCCTGGTGTCCAGTACGTAATCCAGCTTATCAAAATACACTTCTTCGGTGGCTTCGTTGTACTGCGGGTATCCTGTTAAATAGAGCGTACCGTCAACACTCCCCGCCACATCCAACGCTATAATGATCTTCTTTTCCTTTTGCCAGATTTCCACAGCGTTGACCATTATTTTCTTTCTGCCCTCTCCAAACTCATAACCCTTAAAATTTCTGGTGAGGATTCTTGATGCATCTTTATAAGACGAGATGGCCGCTATACTGGCCGTGACAGCTTCGGGAATTTTACGTACCGGTTTTAAGACGATATTGTCCCTGTCGAACTTTGACCCGGGCTTCTCTCCGATAATGGTCTCCATAGCACATTTCATCCCCATTTTAAAAGTTATGGCCTGGTCTGCCAGGGATGCATCTGTCGTATACAGCTCTTCCGGAATAATCCGCAACCAACTCTCATACGTTTCACTCATTTGAAAAGGGGTACATATTTTTTCCAGGGCATCCAATACATTGGGCTTAAAATCCAGGGACTCTTTTATGGCATGATCTATGTTGCCCTCAATAACAGATTTTAACAAAACTACCGCCGAATTAACCAGGCCGGTAACCGGTATTTTTTGTCCCATGACATTCATCGTCGGTTCTTCATTCCATACCAGGGATTTTAATTTTGTATTGGTTCTCAACTCCCAATTGACCAATCCTACCTCGCTGATAAGGGTCACGGTGCCGTCCAGCGAAATGTCCCTGACATCTTCGAGAGGCAAGCCGAAGGTATTGGCATTAAACCGATAGTTGATCAGTGCTTTTAACGGCAGTACGGTTTTTAGCTTTCCGTTCTCGTTGGTTATAGTAATCTCCCGGTCCTTCCAGACTTTCATCTTCAGGTCGTCGTCCTTAAAATCGGTATCCTCATAGATCAATCCTTCGAGCGAAGTATTTGTCATGCGCTCCACATCTTTTAGTTTTATGGTCACCGGAAGGTTGATAAACGAATATGTGTTTTCATAAACCAGGGGAGCTACACTTCCCGGCTCCGGTTTCAGGGTCTCTATTTTTTTTGATGAAGAACAGCCCGAAAGGCTCGAAAATACTAATAAAAGACATGAAAAAAATACTCCTGTACGCTTGAAATTTTTCATTGACAGATACAATTGGGATGATTTGGACACGACCTGAATTTTGTTTCTAAAGATAGAAAAATCGACATAAACCTATCCCACTATGTCTGAAGTAATAGCCCGGTAATTATCCGTAGAAATTCTCGGATATCAAGAGACTGTCTACGTGGTATCCCTTCGGCTAAGGACCTCGTCTTCGGTTCTTTTATGTGTCTTTCCCAGCCGGGTTTTTGAGTTTCCCGTATGGCGAAACCGGGAGCAGTGGGGTTGGCCAAGGAGGTTATGCTCCGGCAACCACCAACAGCCCTGATCAAAAAAAGCCGGGTAAAGATATTCCCGGCGATTTTTATCCTGTTTCTTTGTCTCCTATAATTCTGCTATCCTGAGGTTGCTTATATACAGCCGGGCACTATTCCGCATCCTGTCTGTACTGATATAGAAGTACTTTGCGGTTTCCGGATCGAACATTCGGGTATCCAACACTTTAGACCTATTCAAATACACCCGCATGTGTTGTCCTTCGACAGCCATGGAAATATGTATAACACTGTTCGAGAAATTATGTAACGGGTATTCCAGCCTGTTGTTCGTATCGGTATCGTAACTGGTACTGTTTACGGTATTGTAATAAAACGCCAGTTCGGTAGCTGCGCTGACATCGCCCGAACTCACATTGTAAATATACGATTTGGTACTGTTGTTCCTGCTGAATCCAAAATGTATATCCCGGAGGTCTTCTGCCTTATCCGAACGGGTCAGCAGGTCGAATTCGAGCGTAAAATTCTCCGGCATAGCCAAAAGGGTATCCAACTGGTAAGAGGCTTCCCCTTCCATCTTTAACCATTTTCCAGGCACCCCCGGTACTGTGGTAACGGAACCACTGCTATTGGTTTTCCAGCGTCGTGGCATCATTCCCTCCCTGTCACCCGAGAGATCATCTTCATAATACAGCATGCCGCCCGGCACAAATGAGAACACTTCTTCTACATAAGGTATGTCCTCTTCCGTATCGCGGGTATCTCTTGTCCCGGTATCTTTATCTTTAGTACCGAGAACATTATCTATTTTATCTTCTGCCTTTTTCTCGAGTTTCTGTGTTACCTTTTTCCAGAATTGCGCGTGGCCCTGCGTGGGAAAAACGGCTAACATCAACACCACTATCCATCCTTTAAAAAAACTGTTCATCGCCTGGTTTGTTTTTGAGTTTTTACCAGGTAAAGTTAAATGATGCATTCTACAAAAACCGTGTACCACAAAATCCTTTAGTATTTGACGGTAACCGACGAGTATTTCACCCTAACCATTGAGTTTCCGCACGTCAAAGTGTATTGAAATACGCCATAACCTGGCTTTTTCTGCTTTGCGATACCGGGATTTCTACCGATCCGCAAAGCACCAGGCAATCCTGTTTTTTGCGATATGCCGTGAGGTAGGCCAGGTTCACCAGGTAGGATTGATGCACCCTCATAAATCCCAGTGGGTTAAGCTTCAACTCAAAAGATTTAACGGGTTGCGAAGCTATGAGTTGCTTTTCATCACAAAGGATAAATCTCGTATAGTTATTGTCGGCACGGGCATACAGAAGATCCCCGGTTTTCACCACATGTATCTGTTCGGTATTCTTCAATACGATCTTCTGATCGGCATGATTTTTACGGTCGAGTGCGTAGTTGTGAAAAAAAGTCTCCAGCTTCAGATAATACGATTGCTGTTTCAGGTTGTCCAAAACTTTGGTCATGGCCGATACCAGGTCGCCGGGCGCAATAGGTTTCAGTAAAAAATCGAGGGCACTGTAACGGAAAGCTTCCAGGGCATAACCGGCGTGAGCCGTAATAAAAATCACTTCAAAATCCCTTTTACGATTACGGTACCATTTTTCAAGGAGTTCAAAAGAATTGCCATCGGGAAGATTGATATCCAGCAGCAGTATCCGGGGTTGCAGCTCCGGAAATATTCTGGCCGCCTGTCCGAGGGTTTCTGCTTCTGCAATATGCAGCGTATCAAATTCTTTTCGTAAAATCTCCGCAATCCATGTTCTGGAACGTTTATCATCTTCCAGAACAAGACATGTTACCATTGATGTACTGGTGTTTATCACCATTTCTCTGTTTTGAAGTTATCTGTTTTATATGTCACCGGAGATTCCTCCGGGCCTTGCTATTCCATAATACCCATATACCATCCCCGATTTTCTGTGGGCTATTATAAAACCGGGACTCGGATGACCACCCGGGTACCCGGGTATTCCTGTTCCGGGTGAGCGGGACTGATCTCTACTGTGATATCCCGTTTATGTTCACTGTTGAATTCCCTGATGCGCCCTTTCTGTATATCCATTCCCATAGACCGGTGCATGGCATTTGCTTTCCCTTTTTCCTGCGGGAAAAATCCGCTTCCGTTATCCTCGATCTCCACACACATGGTCTTCTCGTCCGCAGCGCGAAATGTCACCTTTATATGGCCTCCGGGTACATCCTGGATGCCATGTATGACCGCATTTTCCACAAAAGGCTGTACCAGCATCACCGGAATACGGATCGTTTCGGCTTCCGTTTCGTAATCGGAAGACACCGCATAGGTAAAACTATTGTCGTAATGCAGTTGCTGAAGATAGAGAAAATTACGGAGCATTTCCATCTCTTCTTCCAGTGCGATGGTATCCCTGTCGGAGCTTTCCAGTACAAAACGTATCAGTTTCCCAAAACTCCCGAGATAAGAAGCAGAAGTTTCCGCATCCTTCATATAGATAAAATTCTGTACGGTCTGCAAGGCGTTAAAAATAAAATGGGGGTTGAGCTGGGCGAGAAGAAAACGCTGCCGCAGTTTTGATTTTTCCAGGGCCTGCCGGGTCCGGTTCTGTGTATTCCATACATAGACCAACACCCCGAACAGTACTAAAAGCGTGAGTGAAACGATGGTTAAGATCCGCTGTCTGCCTATAAGCTTATCCTGTAGCTGCCCTTCGGCCTGGAGATATTCTATCTTTGCCTGTTTTTGTTCGGATTCGTATTTTTCCGTAAGCTCGGCCACTTTGCCTTTATAGTCCAGGGCCTGGAGCGAATCCCGGAGGACGTCTCTTGCTTCGGCATATTCCAGTGCAGCAGCATAATTTTTTTGCCTTTTGGCTACACTTTTAAGGTTTTGCAAGACCAGGGCCCTGTCTTCTCCGGTAGCCTGTTGGAGCGCTTTTTTATAATACGTTCCGGCAGGAGTGTATCGCCCCGACATTTCGTAGGCCCGCCCCAGGTTGTTGTAGGCAGCTACCGTGTTTCCCACCTGCAGGCTGTCCTTGATATCCAGGGCCAGTTCTCCGGCAGAAATTGCCTGCGCCCAATCTTCCCTGTCCGAATAGATCTTGCTGAGATTGGTGTAGAGCACGGAAAGGACATAATCCTGTCCCAATTTCTCCGCAAGCGGAATAGCGCTTAAGGCCATTTCTTCGCTGGCCACGGGCTCATCGTTATCCAGGTACATCGCCGCCAGGTTTCCCATAACATGTAACCTCAGCACACTTTCATCGTCGAGTATTTTCAGGGCATTCTCCAGATATTCCCGGCCGTTGTCAAAATCCTTTAATGCCCCGTAAAGGGCGCCCAGGTTTACATAAGCCTTGGCAACATCGGATGTGTTTCTGTGCTCATCGAGATATTTCAATCCCTCATGATAGTGCTCCAGGGCTTTGTCGTAGGCCTTACGAATCTGCCATACCGACCCCAGGCCGTTATAAAAACGTCCGATGTATGCCGAATCTCCGAGCTCACGGGCCAGGGAAAGGCCTTTTGTATATTGCCGTGCTGCGGAATCCGGCACGCTTTGTCTCATATAAGCTGCCCCTGAGCGAAAAAGACTGTCCAGTATGCCCGTACCTGCTTTTTGTTGCTGTGGAAAAAACATACCCGACGCCGGTACCCCGGGGGCTACGAAAATAATTATGAGCAGAAAAATCGTGCACCTGAGTCCCGGATAAAAAGTATATCGTCGTGTTTTCATGATATAAGTAAACTGCCTCGGCGCAAGCACACGAGGCATTCATACAAAACTGAATTTTAATTTCCAGACAAGCCTCGGGGCATTAAACCCTTTGACGGTGCCAATAATAAAAGATGATTAGGGGACAGCAACTGCGGTTCCGGTGCTTACAGGGTTATTTCCGTGCTATCGTACCTATCCGGCAGCTCTTCCTCACTTTTCCGAAGCACGAAAAAGAACACGGTTTCTCCAAGGTTTTTTACCGGTTCATACAGCAGGGACGTTCTCTTTTTTTGTGCATCCACAAAACTCATCACATTATCCGTCGCTTCAAAAAACACCAGCAACGCCCCGAGTATCACAGCAACTTTCAATCCGCCGAAAAGCCCGCCAAGCATCCTGTTCAGGAGGCCGAGCGCCGCAAAATCGGCCATTTTTGTCAGCATTTTCCCTGCGAGGGAAACCAGGATGATAACCACACAGAAAACCAATATAAAAGCTATGAGGTTCACATAACGGGGTTCCCAGTCGACATGTTTTTCCATATACGACCCTACTTCATAAGAAAAATGCATGGCACAATATATGCCGAGTACCAGGGCCACCAGAGAGGCTACTTCCACAAACAGCCCTTTGTAAAGCCCCCGGAAGATCCCAAATACGATGAGTACGCCTATGGCTATGTCTAAATAATTCATTATTCCTTTTAATAATGTTTTCAAATATATGCAAATAATTAGTTGGGCCGGGCCATCACGGTGTTAAGACCTTAAAAGGGGGTATTGATTTGTCTCGCCCTTTGTCGGGAACCGACGAATCTTTGTAACTTTACCCCGCATATAACAGAAAAAATGTCCAGAGACGAAAAACTAAAAGAAAGATGGGAGGTCCTGATACAGCGATTATCAGGGCGGTTTGCAGACGGGGACACCCTCGATCTCGATGCGATTATATATCTTATCGGTGTGCAGGAACTCGGGCAATTGGACAGAAAGTTCAAAAAAGACGACAAGATAAACCTCATGCACATTGCGATATGCCGTTTGCTGGAGCCTTACGGATATTACGAATTTGATTATGTAGACCAGGAAGGATGGCCTCATTATACAACGAAGGAACAGTTACCTTTTTTGAAATCCGGCGAACAATCGGTACTGATGAAGGAAGCCATTGTACAGTATTTTATCGAGAAAGAATTTATAGAATAAGCAAAAAAAAGTAAATTTGCCTCTCTGTTAAGACCGGTGGCAGATTTTCCGTATTGGGGTTAACGTTACTACCTAAGTGGCAGGGAAGTCTTACTTCCGCACTTACGGGAACGGATACGTCCCCGGGATCACGAAAATTTCCCTCATCCAAAAAAATTGCTTCGATGATAGATCATATTAAGGAACACATAGCCCGGGTAGAACAATTCAGTTCGTCCGACATCAATGAAATAGAAGCTTTCCGGATAGCATATCTCGGAAAGAAAGGGGTACTCAATGATTTTTTTGCAGCCTTCAAAAGTGTTCCGAATGAAGATAAAAAAGAATTCGGGCAGGTCGTCAACCAGCTCAAGAATGCCGCACAGGACAAAGTCAATGCTTTAAAAGAAGCTATCGAAAGCAAAGCCGGCACCAAAAATGCCTATGGAGACCTGACCAGGCCTGCAGAACCTCTGGCCCTGGGTGCACGGCATCCTATATCTATTGTAAAGAACCAGATCATAGACATTTTTTCCCGTATAGGATTTAACGTATCGGAAGGACCTGAAATAGAGGACGACTGGCATAACTTTACGGCGCTGAACCTCCCGGAGTATCACCCGGCACGGGATATGCAGGATACTTTTTTCATCCAGACCGACCCGGATATCCTGTTGCGCACGCACACGTCTTCGGTACAGGTACGCTATATGGAGTCTCACAAACCGCCGATAAGGACCATCTCCCCCGGAAGAGTGTACAGAAACGAAGCGATATCCGCCCGTTCGCACTGCTTTTTTCACCAGGTAGAAGGTTTGTATATAGACAAAGGGGTTTCGTTTGCCGACCTGAAACAGACCCTGCAGTACTTTACCACGGAAATGTTCGGAAAATCCAGGATAAGGCTCCGTCCTTCCTATTTCCCGTTCACCGAACCCAGTGCGGAAGTAGACGTGTATTGGGGACTGGAAACCGAAACGGATTACAAAATGACCAAAGGCACGGGATGGCTGGAAATCATGGGCTGCGGAATGGTAGACCCCAACGTACTCCAAAACTGCGGAATAGACCCCAAGGAATATTCCGGTTTTGCATTTGGTATGGGTATTGACCGCATCGCGCTTTTGTTGCACCAGATCCCGGATATCCGTATGCTCAGTGAGAATGACGTCCGTTTTTTAAGTCAGTTCAAATCCGCTTTATAATCGGGGGAAATACTGTCATATAATGTTCAGGATATATGAGGAAAGATATTGAAATTCCCGTTGTTAAAGACGTGTATATAGCTATGGTACGCGAATGGAACGAAGAATTCCTTTCGCAGGACTGGAATGCTTATATCATCAATAACCGCAAAACCCCTATCGAGATGGTCATGGTCGTATCCAAAGGCTTTGACAATGCGATCAGGACCTCCGTCATGCGGCATGGTATCGGGGTCGTAGGGGCACGGGATTACGCCAAAGTAGAGCTCGTTCAGGAGGATGTCCTGAAGCTTCACAACGAATTTTCAGTGACCTTCTTTGCCGAAGGCAAGCTGTACGACAAAAAGTACTGCTTTCCGAAATACAGTATCAAAGAAGATGCCCTCCGGGATATTCCGGTGATGGAAGCCCGGGGTATCCTTGCCGAATAACCCGCAATATCAATATCCCGCATTTTACGGTAAAACAACAGTTATCGCTGTAAACCGGCAGCGTTACCTATAGTTGCCGCTCCTTTTTTAATCAGCTGTTATCTAACCCCTTTACGCAACAAGGCATCTGTGTTGTTTTTCTGTTACGGAAAACTACAGTGCTATGATATGATATAAACTATAATTATGAACAAAAGATTGCTTTCCCTGGCTATCGGGGGTTTTGGTATCGGAATGACGGAATTTGTGATGATGGGTATTTTACCCGACATCGCCTCTTCACTGGACATCAGCATTCCCAAAGCGGGTCATTTTATATCTTCTTATGCCCTCGGCGTTGTGGTGGGAGCACCATTGATGATCGCGATTGCAGGAAAATATCCTCCGAAAAAGGTACTGATGGCCTTAATGCTTTTTTTTACGATAGGCAACGGACTTTCGGCATTTGCCGGAGATTATTACACGCTTATGGCTACGCGGTTTTTGTCCGGTTTACCTCACGGCGCATTTTTCGGGGTCGGGGCCGTAGTTGCGGGGCGCCTTGCCGGGAAAGGGCGGGAAGCCCGGGCCGTTTCCATGATGTTTGCCGGGCTTACGATAGCCAATATCATAGGGGTTCCGCTCGGCACGTATATCGGGCATCATATCAACTGGAGGTACACTTTTGTCATCGTCACCGGGATCGGCGTTACTACGGTTACCGCCCTGCATTTCTGGCTGCCTTTCCTGTCGGCCGCCGGGTCTTCCGGTTTTCTCAACGAATTAAAGCTGTTTAAGCGACTGAAACCCTGGCTTATCGTATGGCTTACCACTATAGGTACCGGGGGGTTCTTTGCCTGGTACAGCTATATTGCCCCGTTACTGACCGAGGTCAGCGGGTTTAACAGCAATTCCATTACCTACCTGCTCGTTATCGCAGGGGTGGGGATGACGCTCGGAAATATTGCCGGAGGACGCCTGGCAGACCGTTTTTCTCCGGCCTATGCCACCTCCGGGTTACTGCTCATCATGTCGCTCGCCCTGATGACACTGACTTTCGTAGCGCCCTATAAGGTTCCTGCAGCACTGATGACCTTTACCATAGGTGCACTGGCCTTCTCCATAGCATCACCTATTCAAATGATGATGATCCGGGCGGCAAAGGGGTCGGAAATGCTGGCTTCCTCGATAACACAGGGAGCTTTTAACATGGGGAATGCCATAGGGGCATATCTCGGGGGGCTTCCTTTAGAGCAGGGGTATAGCTATACATCGTCGGACTGGGTAGGATCCGGGCTGGCCGCATGCGGTTTTATCATTGCGCTTGTCATCCTCGTACTGGACCGTAAAAATGCGCGACGGCACAACGTTGAGGCTACCGTATAAAATGTTTGTCTTGCCCGTACAAAAACTACGGATCACATCCGATAGATCCAGTCTTCCGGGTTTAAACGGTTGGTATCGCGGTACAGGAAGAACTTGAGTTCGGTTTTACCGCTGGACGGACTGGTAAAGATCTCCCCAAGTGGTGTTTTGGCGGTAACCTTCTGTCCTTTTTTTACGTAGATCCTTCCCAGGTTATAGTACGTGGTAATATAGTTACCGTGTCGCAACTGTACCGCCTTATTGGCTCCCGGAACTGCAATGATGGCAGAGACTTCCCCGTCAAAGACCGCACGGGCCTTTTCGCCCTCCTGAGTGGCGATAAGCACCCCGTTATTGAAATTCTTAACGGCAGGATAAACCGGGTCCGAATATTCGCCGTAGCCTTTGCTTTTCACCCCTTTTTCCACGGGCCATATCAGCTTGCCTTTGTTGGCTGCAAAATTATTCGCAATCACCTTGGCTTCCGGGGTCAGGGCAAACGTAGCATTATTGGTACTTTTCCCGGCCTTTTTGTTGGACTCCACAATAGCTTCCCGTATCAGTTTTTCGATCTGCCGGTCTATGGCCTGTGTTTCCTTTCGTTTCTGCGTGATCTGCGAATTGTACTGCGACTCCTTTTTGCGGATACTGGCTATGAGGGACTGTTGCTCCCGTCTTTCCTTCTCCAGGGCGGCCTGCTCTTTTTTATTCTCGGAAATCAACGTTTCCTTTTCCTTGCGCTGCACGATCAGCTCCTTATTCAGGTTTTGAAGCTCCAGGGTTTTTGCTTCTATAGACTCTCCCTGTTGCTTTCTGTAATCGGCATACTGCTTCATATACTGCAACCTTTTATAGGCCTGGAAAAAGTTTTCGGATGAAAGCAGAAACATCACCCGGTTTTGCCGGGAACGACTTTTGTAGGTCTGCCGTATGGTCTCGGCATAATCTTCTTTAAGATCTTCGAGTTCCTTACGCAGATCGCCAATCTTTTTCATGTTGTTGTTCACCTGGCGATTGAGCAGATTCGCCTGGCGGTTAGTTACCTGTATAAGTTCCTGCCTTACCCTGATCTTCTGGTTGAGGTCTTCTACTTCGGTAACCACATTCTGCCGTTCCTTTTGCTGGGTGGACAGCAGGCTGTTGATCTGTTTTATTTCCTGTTGTAACCGCGCACGCCTGGCTTCCAGTTCTTTCTGTTCCCTGGTTTGGGCGTGTGCCGTACCAAGGGTAAGAAAAATGATCAGCAGTAAAAAAATACGTTCTTTCATGATCCGGCCTACTGTTTTGCGCATCGTATGCTACCTGGCATCCTCCAGTGTTAATTCTTTATATCCCCTGGGAACGCTGTAAGGGAAACTGAGATCCCTGTTAAACTCCACGTTCCTGTATCTTATATCTATATTCGTCTCCCGGCTTCCCTCCTGCACCGATATCCCGATCTCATCCGGAAACACCTCTTTATCTACCAGCTGGTACGACTTATATTCGATCCGGAGCATCCTGCCTTTTGCCGGGTCGGAAAGCATTTGCCCGGCCATCCTGAAATTAGCGGGTTCCACACGGAAAAGCACTTTCAGCAAAGCCATGCTTTCCGTCGGTTTCAGTTCGTAACTATTCGCTACGACACGGCTCGTATACGCGCTTCCGTTAAGATCATAAATAGCTCCCCCGAGCAGCAGGTTCTGTACTTTTTCAAAATCGAGTTCTGTACCGAGTACCGAACTCAGATAAGAAAAATCACCATCAAAATAGGTATTGTCGAGCTTATTGTAAAAACTCACCCGCTCCGGGGTGATGTACACCTTGGCCATGTTCATGGTTGCCGCCAGCCAGATCGCCTTATCTTTTTCCATCCGGAAACTGAGATTTACCCCTTGCGACATGTCACCGTTATCATAATCTACCTTCATACGCCCGACAACCGTTTTAAACTCCGGGGCATTCCTGTAGTGTCTTTTAATCACCTGTTTTGCGGACAGGCCCGGAGATGCTTCTCCTTCCGCTATCGTCTTTGTACTTTTACACGATTGTAATGCAAAGAACAGCACTACGGGTAACCATCCGAATATTTTTAGCTTCTGCTTCATTTCGCTCTGCTTGTTTCTCCTGTCCATACCAGGTTAGGTTCAGTCCTTAATTTTTCCGGCATACTCCCCGGCTTTCCGGTGATCTCCCATGCCATTATACGCAATAACGAATTCCCGGTAAATATTGTTTTCCAGCGCTTTGTCGTCTATCAGGTAGTCCAGGGCTTCCTGCAGGGAAGCAATCGCCTCTTTATACCGTTTCATCCGGTTCAGGGCATAACCACGATGGTAGTACAATCCCGGTTGGGAGGGATAAATCTCCAGGGCTTCCGTAGCACTTTCGAGCACTTCGGGATGATTGCGTTGCTGACGGGCATTTTCTATATTCCTGTAAATCCCTTCAAGATCTCCGGCACCTTCCGTCGAAGGGTCATTCTTTTCATCCTCTCCGGTGTTACCGAACGCTGCGGACTCGCCGGGGCTCATTCTGCTCTCTATCCATAGCTTCTGTTGCTCCCGCTCTCCCGAACTGCCCAAACGGGCGTCGAGCTCTTCGATGAGCTCAAGAGCCTCTTCGTATCGTCTGCTATCGATATATATCCGAACGAGGTTCTCTTTGTACGTACTGTTGGATTCCGCCAGTTTCAGGGCCACCGCAATGGCTTTATCCGTTTCTCCGCGCGATTCGTACACTCCGAAAAGGGCATCGAGATACCACAGTTCCGGCTTTTTTTCTACCGCCGCAAGTAAACTGGCCTCGGCCTTGTCATACGCCTTAAGTTCCTTGTAGTTGCGACCCAGCTCATAGTCGACCACATCATTGTCCGGTTCCAGTTTTTTACACTTCAGCAGCTCGTCTACCGCCTTGTCGTAATTCTCTATCCCTTTTTGCTTCAGGGCCTCAAAAAAGTGTTCCTGGAATTCATCGGAATACGACTCCGTAGCCATATCGGCATTTTCCACAGGAATAACAGGCTCCTGTGCCAGGCATACCTGCCCGAGAAACCACCCGGAAATAACCACTATGGCACTTTTTGTTCTCACATCTCAAATTTATGGATTCCCCGGAACTGTACCAGCACTTTGGCACTTATTTATTCCAGGACCGAATAATCTCCGATGCTCACACTGGTAAATGAACCGTCGAACCTGGCATGATTACCGATCATGGCATTGTCCAGATCTGCATTTTTGATGATCGCCCTGGTTTGCACCAGGCTGTTCCTGATCACCGTATTTTCCACAAAGCATCCGTCTCCCAGGGACACATAAGGGCCGACCTTTGTATTCTTCAGCACCACATTTTCGCCGATATAACAAGGGGGGATGATCTCCGAATTCTCCAGGGTCACCGTATCGGAAACCAGGTTTTTACCGTCTTCATGCAGAAAACCCAGCATTCTGGCATTGGTATCTACGGTTACTTCCTTGTTTCCGCAATCCATCCACTCATCGACCTTACCGGGCACAAACTTCATGCCTTTTTCCATCATGCCCTTGATACCGTCATTGATCTGGTATTCTCCTCCATGAATGATATTTTCGTCGAGTACGCGCTGTAATTCTGTCTTCAGCACACCGCCCTCTTTAAAATAATAGATACCGATCACGGCCAGGTCGGAGACAAATGCGGCTGGTTTTTCGACCAGGCCTGCAATTTCCCGCTTTTCACCGAGCTCTACTACACCATAGGCCTGCGGGTTATCTACCTGCTTTACCCAGATCACGCTGTCTGCGCTTTCATCGAGCGTAAAATCGGCTTTAAAAAGAGTATCTGCATAGGCAATGACGCAGGGCCCGGAGAGGGAGTCTGCCGCGCACATGATGGCGTGGCCGGTTCCCAGCGGTTTGTCCTGGTAATATATGGTTCCCCGGGCTCCGAGGTTATCGGCTATCCCCAACAGGGTTTTCTCTATTTCACGGCCAAAATCATCTTTGATAATAAAAGCCACCTCTTCTACCTCCTGTTTCAGGACACCGGCGATATCTTCTACCAGCCGTTGTACGATGGGTTTCCCCGCAATAGGTATCAGTGGTTTGGGCACCGTAAGGGTGTGCGGACGCAGGCGCGATCCGCGGCCAGCCATGGGTACGATTATTTTCATGTGTGTGGTGTTTTTCAAAAAGGGAATATACTGATCGGCTCCCTGTGGGTCCAAAAAATATAGTCCCGGTATTTATGATATCATTCGTTCGTATAGTGTTTTGTGCTGTGCAATATTCCGGGGCCTGTTACCTGACCCCCGTACTCCCGAAACCTCCTTCGCCCCGGATCGTTTCGGAAAGGCTTTCTACGGTCTCCCATCCGGCCCTCTCGTGTTTTGCGATAACCAATTGTGCAATACGCTCCCCGTCTTCCACTACAAAATCGGTGTCGGACAAATTTACGAGTATCACCCCGATCTCCCCGCGGTAATCCGCATCTATGGTACCCGGAGCGTTAAGAACGGTTACTCCCTTTTTGGCGGCCAGACCGCTACGCGGACGTACCTGGGCCTCGAACCCTACGGGCAATTCGATAAACAGCCCTGTTTTTACTATAGCCCTTTGCAGGGGTTTCAACACTACAGGTTCCGTAAGGTCAGCCCTGAGATCCATGCCTGCCGAAGCAACAGTTTCATAGTTAGGTAACGCATGTTTGGACCTGTTCATTATTTTTATTGTCATTTTTTTGTGTTTTTTTTATTTAAAAGTATGCCGTCCTAACGATTTTCCGGCCCCCTGCCCCAACCGTGCAGGTATCTTATCGCTTCAGAAACACCCTGCTGAGTTCTTTCCGTTCCAGGTAGAACACCATGGCCAAAAATATTAAAAGTAACACACTACCTATAAGGATGTTACTATCCAGTACATAGAAAGAAACAAAGGAGAAAAGAACAGAAACCGAAAGGTATGCTCCTATCTTTTTAAGGTCATAGGGTACGGGATAATGTTTTTGCCCCAGAAAATAAGACAGTACCATCATACTGCCGTAAGCGGCCAGCGTGGTGATCGCCGCTCCTTTATAGCCTATGGCAGGAATCAGTATAAAATTGAGCACCAGGGTGATCACCGCCCCGGTTACCGATATATAAGCCCCGTACCGGGTTTTATCCGTAATCTTATACCATACCGAAAGGTTGTGATAAATACCCAGGCACAGGTTGCCCAGAATAATCATCGGCACGACACTGAGAGCTTCCCAATAGGAAGGGTTGCGGATGAGCAAGACCTTCAGCACATCTATATACACCATAACCCCGAGCAATATACATGCTCCGAAGATCACGAAGTACTGGGTAACCAATGCATAGGTTTCGGGGGCATTCTTGTGCTTGGCATAACTAAAGAAAAAAGGTTCTACCCCGAGGCGGAATGCCGTGGCATACAGCGTCATAAACGTAGCGATCTTAATACAAGCTGCATATTCCCCCACTTCGCCTTTGGCGATATCATCGGGCAACAGGAAGTCGAGCAGCAAACGGTCGAAAACTTCGTTGACCGTGTAGGCAAGCCCGGCGATCAGTACCGGCCAGGCATACCGCATCATCCTTTTCCACAGCGCCTTGTCGAAATGCCACCGGATATGACGGAATCCGGGGACCAGGACCAGGAAAGTCAGCCCGCTGGCCACCAGGTTGGAAATAAAAATATAAGCGATCTCAAAGTCCCGTATGTAAAGACGGTCCCATAGCCCGCCTTCTTCTTCTGCGGCAAGCCGGGGTAATAACACCAGGAAAAAGACATTAAGCCCGAGGTTAACGGCCACATTACCGATCTTGATATACGTGTAAACCAACGGTTTTTGTATGGCGCGAAGCCTCGCAAAGGGAATGATGGCAAAAGCGTCCAGCGCCAGTATCCATATCGTATAGACGATATACCGGGTATCGATATCGGCCCATTGTGCCAACGTATCCCGCATGGACAGCGCAGCAAACAAAAAGACCAGGGTAGTCAGGATAATAGATGTAAATGAAGTGCTGGTTACCTTCTCCTTATCTTCCTCCGCATTGAAAAAACGAAAAAAAGCAGTCTCCATACCGTAAGCGAGGATCACATTAAATAGCGCTATCCAGGAGTACACAATACTCAGTTCGCCATATTCTTCTTTGGGCAGAATATCAGTATAGAGGGGCACCAGGATAAAATTGAGCATCCTGGGCAGAACGGTAGCCAGTCCGTAAATAAATGTATGCTTGAAAAGTCTTTGAAGTGCACCCAACAGTTCACCGGATTTCTGGAGGATAAAAGTATGGAAAAGTACTGAAAATCCCTAACAAACCGTTTTTTATAACACTCCGTACTTCTTCTGCAAAGCAGGAATCACCTTCGGTCCCCGTTAATTTCTTCCCGGGTTGACCACCGTTTTTTCCTCGGTGATCCCGGAAACCTTGAAATACCGGGTTTTCCCCCTGGCGACATAGCTTACCACAGCTTCGTCATCCTCCAGCTCAAAAGGCGATGGCCCGGGCAACTCAGGCGGGCGGTTTCCCACTTCTTTTTTCGGGTCGGCATGCATAATGATATCCTGTTTCGGTTTATGGACAAACCAGCCGATGTACACCAGGTAATTTCCGCGCTGCACTTTCTCCAGCTTTGCCCCTTTCCCCCGATAGTACACACTATCCAGCAAGACATCACTTTCTGAGGTCACCGGGATAAAGATGGTCGTTCCGGAACCCGGCTTTGCCCCGTTGCGCCAGTTTTCCGTAACCACATTACCCAGTTCGAGCCCTTCCGGACGGGCCGTAACCTGTTTTCGCGAGCCCGCACAGCTCAACAGGACCGACATCAGGAGCAGTCCCGAACATCTGTATACGAATCTTTTCATAAGCCTTATATTTAAAATGGTCATCCCGATACCGGGAAAATCCCTGCTTTTATAATTCTTTGACAAATTTAATGCCAGTCTTATCATTGTTCCCCCGGTTCCGCCGGACAACGTCATAAAAAAACCCGCAGGAACAGGTCCTGCGGGTCTTATACATGTATTTTTTATCAAGCTTCCGGAAATCTCCGGACTTGTGCTTAACCGTTCAATGCTTCCGCTCCACCTACGATTTCCAATATTTCATTGGTAATAGCGGCCTGACGGGCCTTGTTATAGGTAAGTTTCAACTGATCTCTCAGTTCTTTGGCGTTGTCGGTAGCCTTGTGCATTGCCGTCATCCGGGCCCCGTGCTCGGAGGCAAATGAATCGCGAATAGCTTTGTAAAGCTGTGTTTTCAGCGACTTGGGGATCAATGTTTCGACGATCTCCTCCCTGGACGGCTCAAAAATATAATCGGAAGCCGGTTCTTTCTCTTCTGCTACGGGAACGATAGGCAAAAACTGTTCGGTCCTCACTTCCTGCGTAGCGGCGTTTTTGAAGTGATTGTACAACAATACAATCTTATCGTAAGCACCGTCGACATACAAAGACATCAATCGTTCTGCGATATCCGATACATGGTCGAAAGTAAGATCATCAAAAATCTCGTTATGATTTTCAATCACCGCACCTGATTTCCGAAGTACATCATCACCTTTTTTACCGATGGTCATAAAATCCACCTGCTTACCGGTGAAGGTTGTCGCAGCTACCTGCCTGGCCTCTTTGATCACATTGGTATTAAAAGCTCCGCAAAGTCCACGGTTGGAAGTAATAACCACAGCAAGCACTTTTTTCACCTCACGCTGCGCTGCATAAGCACTGCCGGAGTCTCCTTCGAGTGAAGCGCTGAGCCCCTGCAGCAACTCCGTGAGTTTCTCTGCATAAGGCCGCATGGCTGTGATGGCATCCTGCGCTTTTTTCAACTTTGCAGCAGACACCATTTTCATGGCGCTGGTAATCTGCATCGTAGAGGATACCGACACTATTCTTCCGCGTATTTCTTTTAAGTTTGCCATATTTTTAATTCGCTAATTCGGCCGTATGTCCATCGAAGCGTTTATCATCGACGTGACAGCCCGGCTAATTATCCCGTTAGTTGTACTTCCCTGAAAGCTCCTTAGCCACTGAAGTCAGTGTATCCGTAACTTCATCGGTAAGTTTTCCCTGCTTTAACAGATCCAGGATGTTCCTGTGTTTGGCATTCAGGTATTCCAGGTAATCTTTCTCGAATTCTTTCACCTTGTCTACCGGTACGTTTCTCAGGAGGTTTTTAGACCCTGCATAGATAATGGCTACCTGATCTTCTACCGTAAACGGATCGTTCTGTGCCTGTTTCAGGATCTCCACGTTTCTCCTCCCTTTCTCAATAACGCTGAGTGTAGCGGCATCAAGGTCGGAACCGAACTTGGCGAATGCTTCGAGTTCGCGGAATTGTGCCTGGTCGAGTTTCAGCGTACCGGCCACTTTTTTCATGGACTTGATCTGTGCCGAACCTCCGACACGGGATACGGAGATCCCCACGTTGATCGCAGGACGAACACCGGAGTTGAACAGGTCGGACTCCAGGAATATCTGTCCGTCGGTAATCGAAATCACGTTGGTCGGGATGTAAGCGGAAACGTCTCCTGCCTGTGTTTCGATGATCGGGAGTGCCGTAAGCGATCCTCCTCCTTTAACCACGGGTTTCAGGGATTCCGGAAGGTCGTTCATATCTTTTGCGATACTGTCATCCGCGATAACCTTTGCAGCACGCTCCAGCAATCTGGAGTGCAGGAAGAATACGTCCCCGGGGTACGCCTCACGTCCCGGCGGACGACGAAGCAACAGGGAAACCTCACGATATGCAACGGCCTGCTTGGAAAGATCATCATAGATAATCAGTGCCGGTCTTCCGGTATCCCGGAAGTACTCCCCGATAGCAGCCCCTGCAAAAGGAGCATACACCTGCATAGGAGCAGGGTCGGAAGCGTTTGCCGCAACGATAGTGGTATATGCCAGAGCGCCTTTGTCTTCGAGCGTCTTGGCAATGGCAGCAACGGTAGAGGCTTTTTGTCCTACCGCTACATATATACAGTACACGGGTTGTCCCGCGTCATAAAATTCTTTCTGATTGAGGATGGTATCGATACAAACCGTTGTTTTACCGGTCTGACGGTCGCCGATAACAAGCTCCCGCTGCCCACGTCCTACGGGGATCATGGCATCTATAGCTTTTACACCCGTCTGCAACGGCTCATTTACCGGCTGACGGAAGATTACTCCGGGGGCTTTACGCTCCAGGGGCATCTCATAAAGTTCTCCCTGGATACCTCCTTTTCCGTCGATAGGGTTACCGAGGGTATCCACGACACGACCTACAATTCCCTCACCAACATTGATAGAAGCGATCCTTTGCGTACGTTTTACGGTCGCACCTTCACGGATCTCTTTAGAAGGGCCCAACAATACTACCCCTACGTTATCTTCTTCAAGGTTAAGTACAATACCTTCCAGGCCGGACTCAAACTCCACTAATTCCCCATACTGGGCATTAGAAAGTCCGTAAACCCTTGCGATACCGTCTCCAACCTGCAGGACCGTTCCCACTTCATCCAGAGAAGCTCCCGCTTCAAACCCGGATAACTGCTTCTTTAATATTGCTGATACTTCAGCCGGATTAACTTCTGCCATCTTTATTCTTGGTGTTTAGCGACCGGACACCGGGCCTGCAGGTAAGCAGGGAATATCCAGCCTCATTTTTAATTGTACTATATTCTAATTAATTATAGGAAAACTTTCTCTTCAAATCATTGAACCTGTTGGCGAGGCTTGCATTGTACTGCAAATCACCGATACGGAGTATAAATCCTCCGATGATGCTTTCGTCAACGATATTCTTCAACGTCGCATCCTTACCGGTCAGTTCTTTTACTTTTTGCAAAACTCCTGCCTTCAGACGATCTGTCAGCGGCACTGCCGTAGTTACTACGGCGAGTTGCTTTCCGTGACGCTCGTCATAAAGCACTACATACTGCCGCGCTACTTCACCCAGCAGGTTTATTCTGTTGTTTTCGGCCAGCACACTGATCAGGTCTGACGAAATTTTATGGACGGATGCAAATATTTCCTGTAGGGCAGCCTTTTTGACTTCTGCTTTTACCACCGGGCTTTTAAGCACAAGCTGAAGGTCCCTGCTTTGGGATACCGTATTTTTCACCAGCTCCATATCCGCGTACACGGTTTTTACCGCATCCTGTTCTCTGGCCAGTGCCAGGACGGCTTTCGCATAACGTATTGCTGCTCTCGTTCCTGCCATGGTCGATTAGTTTAACGTAGTATCTACTTCCCCGAGCATATTTCCTACCAGCTCCAGTTGTTTGTCTTTATCGGAGAACTCCTGCTTCACCACTTTTTCGGCGATCTCTACGGAAAGGCTTGCCACCTGGTTTTTCAACTCGGCGAGGGCCGCTCTTTTTTCTCCTTCGATTGCCGCTTTGGCCTGGGCAATGATCTTACTCCCCTGCTCCTGGGCTTCTTCCTTGGCATCGGCTATGATCTTCTCTTTCATTTCACGGGCCTCTTTGAGCAGGCTGTCGCGCTCCGCACGTGCTTCTTTGAGAATACGCTCGTTATCTGCTTTCAGGTTCTGCATTTCCTTACGGGCTTCTTCAGCTGCCGCAAGTGCATCATTAATGGAGGTCTCCCGGCTCTTTACAGCCCCGAGGATCGGCTTCCACGCATATTTGCGCAATAATACCAGCAGGATAACAAATACCAGTACCGTCCAAAATATCAAACTTTCAGGATGCGTAATATTCATTTTCTATATATAATTTAAGTCCTTCCGTACAAATAAACAAAAAACCACCCCGTAACCAACCGTTACGGAGTGTGTTTCTTTACATTAACCTTTCATCAGTGCAACAACTACTGCAAACAGGGCAACACCTTCGATAAGGGCTGCAGCAATAATCATAGCAGTCTGAATTTTTGAAGCCGCTTCGGGTTGACGCGCAATAGCGTCCATCGCAGATCCACCGATCTTTCCGATACCAATACCTGCAGCAATCGCAGCCAATCCGGCTCCTATTCCAGCTAAAATCATAGTTAAAAATTTTATATAGTTACTCAATTAAACTCTAAACAAAAACTCCGCTCCTAATGGTGATCTTCTACAGCCTGACCAATAAACAGGGCAGAAAGCAACGTGAACACATAGGCCTGTAAAGCGGCTACCAGCAACTCCAGCACAAACATAAACAACGCAAAGGCGATGGACACGGGCGCTACGGCGGCAGTCTTAAAAATAAATATCAGTGAAAAAAGACTCAGGATCACGATATGCCCTGCCGTAATGTTGGCAAAAAGACGCACCATCAACGCAAAAGGCTTGGTAAACATCCCCAGCACTTCCACGGGGATCATGATCAGGAGTAAGGGTTTCGGTACTCCCGGCGTGGCAAATATATGCCCCCAGTACTGCTTGTTCCCGCTAAACGTGGTAATCAGGAACGTAATGACAGCCAGTACGCCCGTAAACACGATATCATTGGTCAGGGTCCCGGAAAACGGGAAGAACGGGATCAGTCCGAAAAGGTTACCCAACCAGATCAGGAAAAATACGGTCAGCAGGTATGGCATATACCGCTCGTATTTCTTCTTCCCGATATTGGGTATGGCAATCTCGTTGCGCACAAAGAGAATAAGCGGCTCCATAAAACCGGCCAGCCCCCTGGGTGCACCCTGGTGTTTTTTGTAAGACCGGGCTACGGGTATAAATATAAGCAGCATGAGTGCCGCAGCTAAAAACAAGGTAAAAACGTTTTTCGTAATCGAAAAATTCAACGGCCTGTCATTGGCCGGATGATGCTCCGCATCAAAATCGAGAGCGCCGTTTGCCCCGGCATAGTAAATCTCATCGTGATAGCGCACAAACTTCATTCCCTTTTTGTCTACGACGACCTCCCCGGCCTCATCGTGATGAAACTCGGAAGACATAAAGGTCACCAGCCCGTTGTCCGTCCAGAGGATCACCGGAAGCGGGAGGGACAAATTGCCCGCGATGTGGAAATCATGCGAATCACTGATGTGGTGCATAATCACCTCGGTAGGATCAAAGGCCTCCTCCGAACCATCCTCGGAATGGTTATTGTGATGTTCCTGGGAAAACACTGATATGGAGAACAACAGTGTTAAAAAAGCTATAAATTTGACAGATTCTCGTGCTATCGACATATCTTTATTTCTAAAAAATACTGGTCTCGAAATTTTGGCGCAAAGGTAGAAATTTAATTAACAATTCCCTGTTTATAAATAAAGATTTTTTGGGATTTTTCAATTCTGCGCTTCCTGAACGAATTTTACCACATAATAAACTTCGATCGTTAAAAAAATAAAATACGGAATAAAGAATGCCAGTACATCCCCGACAAAGCTACCTTCCCGATCGATCAGCGGCCATAAAAAAACCACCGAAGCCATCATTCTCAGGAAACTACATCCCATAAAAGCATATCCTGTTTTATCCGGTGAAATGTTCTTAACATACAGCAAGAACAGGTAGATGAGAAAACTCACTGCAAAATGAAAGACATAGATCGCTATGGTAGAAAGTTGAAAATCATAACCGGTAATAACCCTGGTAATCACGGCATATTGCAGCGCACAAAGTGCCACCGTGAGGGGTAAAAGCAATTTTAAAAAAGCGACGATGTGATCTTTCATCAAGGTTACGGCATTGGATACAGCCTGCAAATATAGAAGAATCTTCCGTTTTCGGGTTCGGATTAAAAAAGTCCTTTCCGTCCCACTGCCTGCAAAGACAGGAAAGAACCCGGTCATCGTGTTGGTTCACGCCCTCCCGGAGGAGCACTACGCTGTTTTGCCGGCCTTCTGAGGTTCGGCATTTTTACCGAGCGGTTTCAGCTCACCGCCTTTCATGTTACAACTTGCGTTGAAAGCAGCTCCCGGCTCTACGGATAAACGGGATACGACCACGTCTCCTTCGATAACCGCAGAGGATTTTAACGACAATTGTTCGGCTACGGTCAGGTCTCCGGTAAATTTACCTTCGATATCGGCATTCACACATTCTATTTTTCCTTTGATAAAGCCGTCTTTTCCGATCACGATACGTCCGGAGGATTTGACATTTCCCTCCACTTTGCCATCGATACGGATATCGGCTTCGGAGACAATATCACCGGTAATACGGGTATTCTTTTCAATACGGTTTGCCTGCGGAAAAGTTTCGGTAATGACTTTTCCCTTTCTGGATTCTGAAAACATTCTGGGGTACGTTTATGATTATAATTAAAGTATTTACGGTTTCTGCACCCCTTTACTCCGGAACGCTTCTACATTCTTATGCACCTGGACGGTCCTGTAATCGGGGCTCAAAATAAGGAAATTTTCCACGTCTATTTTACATTCTTCATCATGATTGACCAGTTCCCGGAATGCTTTCGCATCGTTATCGTTCTTCAGGCCGTGTACCACTACAAAAACAGTATCTTCATCATATACGTCGCGGGACACTTCTATAGTTTTGTAATACGGATATTTCAGGGCGAAAAACTCCATATTCTCCACCAGTTCCCGCATTTTCACTTCGGCTTGCTTACGCATCGGAAAGATGAGCTTCCAGCGTCCCTTTTCGGCCTGCTCTCCTGCAAACATGGCTTTTTCCAGGGCCACGGTTTCGTCGAGCCTTTTCTGCGCCTCCCGGCCCACCTCATCATTGGGATAATTCAGGGCAATGGTATTGAGTTCTTTTTTAAAGCGGTCCAGTCCGTACAACCTTCCGAGACTGGTGGCCCTGAGCATTTCCATCTTGGGGATGATCTCCTCGCCGTTGTGTTGCTTTATATACCGCTCCGACTCCCGGACCACAGCTTCGTATTGCTGGGCTTCGAACCTGCGGTACAGCGTTGCAAAATACACTTCCGGATCGTCTGCTTCCCCGGCGAGTACGGCTTCCGGATTTTCGAGGATCTCCGCATACCGCGATCCGGGGTGGTTTTTTATAATATCTGCCTTCACCGATGCCATCTTTTCCGACCCTACAGTTTCATACAGGCGAAAAAGGTGATACTTGGCCGGCAGCACGAGCTTTTCTTCCGGATCGCTGTCCAGCAGGGTTTCCAGTTTGGTTATGGCCAGCGGATATTCCCCGAATTTTTCTTTGTAAATGAGTCCGAGCTGATAATTGGCAAAATCGCGATCCACCTTCAGGCTGTCCAGGATTTCCGCGTCCAGGGGCAGGCGGTCGAGATAAAAATTCACATCATATCTCTCGTCCGGTGTCATCGCCACCTGTTCCTGTGCTCCTCGCGCAACGTCGTCCTGCCGTGGCATCGTTCCTTTATCGGACAGTCTCCAGTTATCCCCGAGCTCCCGTTCTCCCCATATCCTCCGGAAAGACGTTTTTCCGTGCCCCAGGGTGATCGGGTTATAAAAATAGAATTTGCCGCCTTCGGCCTGCTGCCCTACAGCATTGCCCGGACTGGCAAAAGGATCGTAGTTTCCCTGCGCTTCCGCTCTTTCCTCCGCCGCTTTCAATCGCTCATCTTCCGCGCGGATCTCTTCGATATAGGCTTCGAAATACGCTACCCGCTCCGCTTCCGGGAGTGCGGCAAGGCGCAGTATGCTGTCATTTACATGCACGATGTCTTCATAACGAATAACATCCTCGAGATTGTCCAGCTTTTTCCGGATCGCCCTGATCTTCCGGCGATCGTCCTTCAGCTGGGTCAGGGTACTGTCGTAATAGGCTCCTGCATTTTTGTATTCGTTCCGGTCGAAATTGATCTCGGCAAGCTCTTCATAGCACATGGCCTTTAATCTCCAATCGCCCTGGCTGGCGCTCAGGGATTTATTGAGATACGTTTCGGCAAGGCCTATGGAATCGGCCTCTTGGTGAAAACCGGCGATATAGTGGTATATTTTATCCAGGAAAGGGCGGTTTTCCCTGTTTTTTTCCATTTCCGCCAGAAATTCCAGACGTTCCTCACGTTCCAGACTGTCGGCAGGTTGGGTATTTCGCATTTGCTGTAATTGCGCATTAATCCGATAGGATCTCGAGGTTTTCCGCTTCAGGGCCACCACCTTGTCGTAAGCTGCATTCGCACTGTCTTTATGGTCCATCCTGTCATACAGTTGCCCTATGATATAGTAGTACCTGCCGCGTTCTTCATTGATCCTGGTGACGGCAGCGGCTATTTTGAGTTTACGGATGGCACTGTCCGGGTACTGCAGGTTCATATAAGCCTGGGCCATGGCAGCGCTGGCATCGGCATACTCCTGGTCTTTAAGCTCGGTACCATACACAAAATCCTTCAGGTTTTCGAGGGCGAGTTCTTCGCTTTCGAGCCGGATGTTGGTCTTCTCCCTCCAGATCCTGGCCTGGTGATACTTATCGCTGTCCGGATACTTATCCAGTACATAATTGAACGCCTCCATCGCCGGGATAAACCGCTGATCGTAGTACCTGCCGATACCGAGCAGGAGGTATGCCTCATCCATTTGCGGATTGCGTTCCCTGCCGCGGATATTCATACCGTGTTTCTGAATGGCCTTTGCAGCCTTCTCTTCGGCCCTTTCAAAACTGGGATTTTTGGCTCCGCCGGAGAGCGCTTTCTCCTCCACGACCTCCATACGTTCTACCGGAAGCACCTCCCAGAAATTGTCGGTGTAGGTTTCTATAAGCCCTTCCCGGCCTTCTTCAAGGGCATTCTTACCGTTGTAAAGAATGTTGTTCCTGGCGGTAAGGGCGTGAAAATTCCGATTGAGAAAGGCATCCTTTTTAGTCGAGCATCCTGCGGCAAATACCAGAGACGCGACCACCGTCAGGCGGACTAAGCAGGATATGTTAACGAAGGGCTTCAAATCTCAAATTGTTTTTCTTTCCTACCCGGTATAAGCGTTCTGCCGTATCCGGAATCCGGCTGACAGCCGGCATACCTCCCCGGGGTTTAGTCAGGTAAAAATACATTTCTTTTTCGATCTGAGTAAAAATTGTATGCTTTTATTGTACTTCCCTGTCCGTACGGATCATCAGCCTGCAAAAATCCCCTCCAGTTCTCTCAGGGTCTCCGGAGTGGTCTGCATATCCCTGATCACTTCTCCTTTATCGAGCACGACGATGCGCTTACACACCTCGGTAACATGTATGAGATCGTGACTGGAGATCAGCACGGTCACCCCGTTATCTTCCGCAAGTTCACGTACGATCTCTTTCAGGCGTATCTGGGTAGTCGGATCGAGATTGGCAAAGGGTTCGTCCAGGATGACGACCTTCGGGTTTCCTATAAGTGCGGCAATAATCCCCACTTTTTTCTGATTCCCTTTGGACAGATCGCGCAGATACTTGTTTTTCCGCAGGATCTCCCCGTTAAAAAAGGTTTCGTATTTCTGCAGGAACACTTCCACATCGGCACGGTTCCATCCGCGAAGTTCCCCGGTAAAATAGAAATACTCTTCGGGCGTGAGGTATCCTATTAAAAAGCTCTCGTCGATAAAAGCCGAGGTAAAAGGCTTCCAGGCTTCACTCTTATTGACCATGATATCATGGTTGGCAATATAGCCCGAGGTGGGCCGGATCAGGTCGAGCAGGAGGCTGAAAAACGTAGTTTTCCCCGCACCGTTATTTCCCACGAGCCCGAGGCTCTGCCCGGAAGGGATCTCCAGTTCTTCTATGTAAAGCACGGTGGTTTCCCCGTATGTTTTTGTCAGATCGCTTACCGTTATCATCTGTTGTATTTTTTATCTGTTGTTTTGCATTGTTGTTTTGCATTGTTGTTTTGCATTGTTGTTTCCGGGGGTTAGGATTCTCTTTGCTTAAACCCGTTTATCGCTACGTACTTTCGCTTTTTATACAGCTTCGCCATAGCGTTGAGCATGGGCTCCCTGAGCATGATCCCCGTTATCCCGAGCAGGGCAAGGGCCGAAGAGGCTGCATCGAAAGACACGAACTGCCGGACGATAAGCCACAGGATCACCGGAAACACGATCAGCGGCAGGATCACGACAAACTGTGCCGCTCCTGTCCCCTGGTAATTCAGGAAAGGGCTTTTGTCGAGTTCTACCCGTTTTTTGTTGTACGCTCCCGCATACAGCAATACCGGGATATTCACCCCTATGTTATAGAGTGCACAAGCGGTATTGAGCACCAGGATCTCCCACCCGAAATATACATAAGGAACACTCAGCAGGTACAAGACCACCACGCTGAACCCCATAAGTCCGTACTTGGAGGCCAGGTATTTTTTCAGCGGAATGTTCTGAGCCATCATCATCCCGTAATAAGGGCTGTCCCATGAAGGAATAAACTGTCCGAAGTTGATCATAAAAGCGCCCGAGATAAATATACCTACAAAGACATACCACACCGGCGTATCCCTGTAGGCGGGATTGGTATAGCACATCAATCCGTAAGCCAGGAAAAAAAGGGAAAGCCACACCGTACTTTTCGGGCGTTTGTTCCGCCAGATCAGTTTCAGGTCGAGTTGCAGGAACGGGGCGATATCGCCAAACTTCCGCACCCATCCCATATCGGCAGTGCTACCCTGCACACCTTTGCGCCCGATCGAAGCATCCAGGTAAAAATGTTTTTTGAGCGTCGCATAATTCACCATATACAATAACACCGGCAACAGTAATAGCACGCACAGCAGTACGGGGTATGCCGTGACCGCCCCGAGCAGGCTTCCGAAAAGCGCACTTAAGGGCAAGACCTCAAAATACTCGCACAAGGCCAGGGCCAGGACGACAAGCAGGAAAGGAAAAAATGTTTTCATAGTTCCGGCAAGCTTCTTCTTCAACAGGAAATTCAGGAAATTCACCGAGAGTACCAGGCCGCATACAGCAACGATCCAGACGAACATAACCCGGGGCTCATACCCGCCTTTAGCGGCACCGTATATGGCAAAAGGTATGGCAACCAGTAACGGGAACAGGTTGAACAGGGAAAAAACACTTTTCAGCAAAAGGTAATGTATGGCCTTGCCTTTCTTTACCGGGAGCAACAGCAGGGGCCTGATATCCATAACCGGAAGGGTCTGTATAAAAAACCGGCACACCAGTTCGGCAGCAATCCAGTACAGCACCAGGCTGTTTGCTGTGGAAAGCTGGTCTTCCCCCGGATACAGTTCGGTAAGCACGGGATACAGCGCAATTCCCAACAACAGGAACGATCCCATAAAATACAAGGCCAGAAAGCCCATAAAAATCCGGACGCCCAGATCCTTTCCCAGGCTGGCCGAACGAAAAAACGACTTCCATTGCAAGGTTATAAAGTGTTTTATCATGCTCTTCATCGGTTTTCGATACATAAGTAGCGCCAACCCCGTTTTTGTTACACCAACCCTGATCTTTCGGGCAAACAGCTACCGGAGGTAAGCGTATATACTGTTGATTTTCAAAAAACAGCCTGCCTAAGGTACTAAAAGAAAAACTAATGTCGCTTTTGACCAGGGCAATTCCTCCCTGCCGATACCGGTTTCCGGGGAAAACACTTTAGCTGTTCCGGCAAATAACCATGTAACTATTTTATGTACATTTGCCGAAAATTTTGTGTTATGTTGCATTTTCACCCGCTACGTGTCAGCGAAATAGAAAGAAATACCCCTTCATCGGTCACCATTACTTTTGATGTTCCGGAAACACTCCGGGAAGCTTTTTCATATAAAGCGGGACAACATATCACGATACGGAAAGAATTTGACGGCAAGGAAATCCGCCGTTCGTATTCTATCTGTACTTCTCCCGGCGAAGAAAAACTGTCCGTAGGGGTCAAGGAGATCCCGGGCGGCACATTTTCCGGCTATGCCAACAACGTATTAAAGGAAGGGGACATCCTGGAGGTCCACCCTCCCGAGGGGCACTTTGCCTTTACCCCGGATCACTCAAAAGCACGGGCTATTGCAGCTTTTGCCGCCGGAAGCGGTATAACCCCGATTATAAGCATCCTGAAAACGCTACTGGAAGAGGAGCCGGAGAGCAGGTTTGTCCTGGTATACGGAAACCGGAACACGGGAGAAACCATGTTCCTCAAAGATATTACCACCCTTATCGCCGGATATCCTGAGCGGCTCACCGTGTACTTCACCTATTCCCGAGCGGAGGAGGACAATGCCCTTTTCGGAAGGATAGAACACGCCACGGTAAATTACGTCCTGAAGAACAAGCAGAAAAATACGGTTTTTGATGCGTTTTACCTTTGCGGGCCGGAAGAAATGGTACAAACCGTATCGGAAACCCTCAAAGAGAACACCATCGCGGAAGAAAAAATACACTTCGAGCTCTTTACGTCCTCCAGCGAAGAAAAAGAACTGGACGAAAACCTTGACGGACAGACCAGGATTAAAATCATTGTAGACGACGAAGAATTCGAGTTTACCATGCCGCAATCCGAAAAAGTACTGGATGCCGCACTGAAACACGATATCGACGCCCCGTATTCATGCCAGGGTGGTGTTTGCAGCAGTTGCCTCGCGCGTGTTACGGAAGGAGAGGTAAAAATGGTCAAAAACCAGATCCTCACCGACGGAGAAATCGCGGAAGGCCTGGTCCTTACCTGCCAGTCGCATCCCGTAACGCCCACGCTTACCATCGACTATGACGATGTGTAAATGTGGTGAACCGCGTGATTTAAGTACCGAATATCCCCGCCAGCACCCCGAAAAATGCAACTGCTCCGCTAAGACCGTAAAAGATCTTTGCCGGACCAGACCGGAGCTTGTCCGTACGCATCAGGGCATATATGCCTAACGGGAACAGGATAAAGATCAGCACATCGACCAGCATCTCATTATCGTACCATGCTTTCTTCGTGTCGTATAGCGTTTTTTCCATCATCTTTTTTTTAGCGGATCAGGGTACGAAGCGGTAAACTATCGCCCCTCCGGAGCACCCAAGCTACAATATAGCAAAAAAAAATGATATGCCAGCACGCCACGGACAGCGCAAGGTATCAGTTACCGGTTCCGGTTACCTGTAGAATTTTGGACACGACCGCGTCGGGGGCAATGGTACGCATGGCATTTTCGTAGCCTTCCGGGAATTTTTTCCCGTAAACGGAAGTCGGGATCAGCGGATATTTTTGCCGGTCGGACAGCAGGGCAAAACCGGGTTCCTGCCCCAGGGGATAAAACCCTGCATACGGGTGGGTCACCCCCCAGAGCGTGATGGTCCTTACCCCGAATATGGCCGCAAGGTGGGCATTACCACTATCCATGGCCACCATGGTATCCAGATTGGAGATCAGGCTCAATTCGTCCCCGAACGTAAGTTTTCCGGCCATATTAAAAACGCGGGAATACCGGGATTGTAAACGTTCCAGTACTTCTTTTTCTTCCGTTCCCCCTCCGAACAGGTATAGCACATACCGTCCGTCTTCGCTGAGTTTACGGATAACGTCTTCCATAAGGTCTGCCGGGTACATCTTTCCGTCGAAAGCTGCAAAAGGCGCTATCCCTATTTTTTTCAACGGGCGGCCGGCGGCTCCTTCGGGTTGTTCCACGCCTTCGGGGAAGGCTCTTTTCCGGGTAAACACGGGGCGGGACATGTCTATACCATATCCCAGTTCGCCAAACACATCGGCATAACGTTGATGGGTGGTTTTCAGCGGGCGGAATATCCTGTTTGTGGCACGGGTGAGGGCCCTTTTCTCTTTTCGTCCCTTATCGATCTGTACAACACGGAATCCGCCGAGCCGGAAAAAAAATTTCAGCACGTTACTGCGCAGTACATGATGCAGATCGGCTACCGCATCGATATCCAGCGTCTTCAACGCGCCGTATAACCGGTACAGCCCCAGGATTCCCCGATGTGCTCCCCTGATATCGGCGGCATAGAAGGAAACTCCCGGAATACCCTCGAACATCGGTTTGAAGAAAGCCCTGGAAAGCACGGTAATCCGCAGGCAAGGATGTTGTTTTACCAGGGTCTGTAAGACCGGAACGGTCATAGCCACATCGCCCATAGCAGAAAGGCGGATCACCAGCAGGTGCGCTCCAGAGGGCCTGTCTTCTGCTGTAGTCATGCCCGCTGTGGCGCCCGTATTTGTTTCTAATGGTTCTATCACAAGCAATTTGCCCCGGCTTATCCGGATGAAATAGGTTACTTTTTGTTCTGGTAAAGTACCGGGTTCAGGTCTTCGTCATTATACATTTTCATCTGCTTGTACACTTTCATGTACTTATCTCCGGCAGCGATATCTTCGAGGAGCTGATCTATGGCTATAGAGAGGTCCTTTTTCTGCTCCAGCAAGATACCGAGCTTTTCCTTGCATTTGGCCTGGTGCTCTATGGTGGCCCCCTGCCGGCCTGCTTCCTCTTCCATGTGGTATATTTTCAGGGCCAGGATGGAAAGCCGGTCTATGGCCCAGGCCGGGCTTTCCGAATTGATCGTCGCTTCCGGTTTTGGGGTTACTTCCTTGTATTTATCGAGAAAATAACTGTCTATGAATTCTACCGTATCGGTACGGTCCTGGTTGGACGCATCTATCTTGCGCTTCAGGTCCAGGGCATCTGCCGGATCGATATCCGGATCGCGGATAATGTCTTCGTAATGCCACTGTACGGTGTCTATCCAGTTTTTCCGGTACAGCAAATGTTCTACCTTCTCTTTGGGATACGGGTTCTCAAAAGGCTGGTATACATCATCCGTCTCATGATACTTCGCAATACTCTCTTCAAATACGCTATAGGCCAGTTCACTAAACATCATATTCGCTATTTTTTTATTTTTTTCTGCCGTTAACGGCTTTAACATCTCCACATCCAAGATAACTGCCGCTACCTTTTACGGTCTTACAAAGATAATACAGTACGATTTAATATGCTTTTTCTTCTCCGCGGACCGCATTGATCACGGTCTGCCCTACAATTTTAATATCCAGGGCCAGTGACCAGTTCTCGATATAGAAAATATCGAACTTTACCCGGTTGATAATATCCGATTCGGCCTCTATTTCCCCGCGGTACCCGCGTGTCTGTGCCAGGCCCGTAATCCCAGGTTTTACAAAATGCCGGACCATATACTTGTCGATCTGCTGACCGTACAGATTGGTATGTTTCACCATGTGGGGCCTCGGACCGACTACCGACATCTGTCCCAAAAAAACATTGTAGAACTGCGGCAATTCGTCGATACTGGTTTTCCGGATAAATTTACCGATCCTGGTTATACGCATATCGCCTTTGGTTGCCTGTTTTTGATCCGCATCCGACGTCATGGCCATAGAACGGAATTTGTAACAGTAAAATTCCCTCGAATTCATCCCGTGCCTGCGCTGGCGGAAAAACACAGGGCCATCGGACTCCAGTTTAATGATCAGGGCAATAAGCGGGGTTAGCCAGGACAGCAGAAAGACGATGACCAGCAAGGAAAACAGCAGGTCGAAAAAACGCTTCATAAAGGCATTCAGCGGATCGTCGAGCGGAATGTCCCGGAGCGACAAGATGGGAATATAATCGTAATATTCGAATTTCAGTTTTTTGGAAAAGATATTCTTGTTATCCGGAATAAACTTTACCTGTTTCATGTTGTTGTCCGCAAAATCGATCAGTTCGGACAGTTCATGGTCTTTCATATCGGCCACCGAACAGTAGATCTCATCGATATCGTGTTCCACAATATAGCGGAAGCACTCCCCGGGTTCGTATTTGTCATGTAACGAAAACTGTTTCCTGAAATCATAACCAAACTCCAGGCGGGTATTAAAGACATCGATAAGCTGCTGTATTTTCTTATTGTCGCCCAGGACCACCACCCTGCGGATATTTCCTTTAAAAAAGGCGCGATAGCGCAACAGCAATACGTAGGTGAAGATCTTCATGGAGGATATCAGTACAAAGGTCGCCGCAAAAAATTCGGCCAGTGCAAGCCGGCTCATATTGGGTTGCTTAAAAAAACCGATAAAGGCGTACAGCACCAGGAAAAAGAACACAAACTGCTGGAATATCAAAGTGAGTACCCGCGTAAATTTGGCATAACGCTGTACTTCATAGAATTCGGTTTTAAACGAGATGATCACCCATGCTACGGAAAGGTATGCCAGGAACAGGTAGGGCTGAACAAAGTTTATGGGTAGCAGCAGGGCCAGGGTATTGATAATACACAAATCGATGACGTAGTTCATCGGTTTGATATATTTGGAATATCTGCCTGCCTTGTATTTCATTTTTCGTAGTTTAGCTAACAATCTCCTGCTCTTTTTGTCATGACCGGGACTGAGGAAACCGACATCTTCTGCCTGTTCAGATGCAGCAACTCCATATAGGTTGCACCGGAAATTTACCGTTTAATGTGTGAGGAAAAATCTTTATGTTCTTTTTTGTTCAGCTCTTCGGGCGGAAGGTTTTTGAAGTATTCATAGGTTTTCCGCATCCCTTCGCTCCGGTTCACCTTCGGTTCCCACCCCAGTATTTCCCGGGCTTTGGCGATATCGGGCTGGCGCTGCATCGGGTCGTCCTGCGGCAATGGCTTATAAATGATCTTCTGGTCGGTACCGGTAAGCTTTATCACTTCCCCGGCAAAGTCCCTGATACTTATTTCTTCGGGGTTGCCGATATTTACCGGGTCGGTATAGTCACTGAACAGCAACCGGTACAGTCCTTCTACCTGGTCTTCGATATAACAGAACGAACGGGTCTGCGATCCGTCGCCGAAAACGGTGAGATCTTCGCCCCGTAAGGCCTGTCCTATAAAGGCCGGGATCACCCTTCCGTCGTTGAGCCGCATCCGGGGCCCGTAGGTATTGAATATTCTCGCAATACGGGTTTCCATACCGTGAAACCTGTGGTAGGCCATGGTCATCGACTCCTGGAAACGCTTGGCTTCGTCATAGACGCCCCGCGGACTTATGGTATTGACATTACCGTAATAGTCCTCGGATTGCGGGTGTACCAGCGGATCGCCGTACACCTCGGAGGTGGAAGCGATAAGCAACCTGGCCTTTTTATCCTTGGCAAGCCCCAGGAGGTTGTGTATGCCCAGTGAACTGACTTTCAGCGTCTGTATCGGGATTTTCAGATAGTCTATGGGACTGGCCGGAGAGGCAAAATGCAGGATGTAATCGAGTTCTCCGGAGATATGGACAAACTTGGTTACATCGTGATGATGAAATTCGAAGTTATCCCGCGGAAGCAAGTGATCTATGTTTCGCATATCGCCGGTAATCAGGTTGTCCATGCCTATGACATAAAAACCTTCGTTCGCAAAACGATCGCACAGGTGCGATCCGATGAACCCGGCGGCTCCGGTAATAAGTATTCTATCCATGATATTCAGATTCTCCGGAAATCAGGCTCCTGCCCGTGCGGGACAGCGACGTTTCCGAGGGCTTAAAGATAGTATATTTTTAAGGATTACATAACCCGGGAGCCACGAGCTCCCGCGGACCGGCCAAGCAGCGTTTTATATCGTACCACAGGTGCACTCCCCGTTTTTTTTGTACATTCGGAATTCCAATACACACGTTATTCCCGTTATGGCTACAAAACTCCTTGTGCTGTGCTTCGCCCTGTGCGGTGTATGGCAAGTCAGCGCACAACACCCTGCAGTACCGGAAATGGTCTCGCACCGGGTAGATTCTATAATGACCGAAGGTATCCGTGCCCATGCCTTTCCCGGTGCGGAATTGCTGGTAGCCCGGAAAGGCCGGGTTATTTTTCATCGTGCTTATGGCTACCATACCTATGACAGCCTGGTAAAAAACCGGAACGGCGACCTGTACGATCTGGCCTCGGTAACCAAAATCACCGCCGCCCTGCCCGCTATTATGAAACTGGTAGACGAAGGAAAGATCGTACTGGATGAAAAATTCAGCACCTACTGGAAACCCTGGCGAAGGCGTAAGGACAAAAGAGACCTTACGGTGCGGGAAATTCTTGCCCACCAGGCCGGACTGGAGCCTTATATCGTTTTTATGAACGATGTTCTTAAAAAGAACGGGAAATTCAAGAGGCGCTTCGTACGCCGTGCTCCCTCCAGCAGGTTTTCTCTCCCGGCTTATGACAGCCTGTATATCAACAAACGGTTTATCCGCAAAATGTACCGCAAGATCAACCGGTCTGCGGTATCGGATGTAAAAAAATACAACTATTCCGGACTTACCTTTCTGCTTTATCCGAAAATCGTGGAAAACCTCACCGGGGAGGCTTTTGACACCTATGTCACCGAAAACTTTTACCGTCCTCTCGGGGCGGACAGCCTGGTCTTTACCCCGGAGCTGCATCATTTCCCCCTGCAACGCATTGTCCCTACCGAGCAGGACACCCTTTTCCGCAAGCACTTTGTACAGGGCTGGGTACACGATGAAAATGCCAGTCTTATGGGGGGTATTTCGGGTAATGCCGGTTTGTTCGGCACTGCCGAAGACCTGTTCCGGCTCCTGCAGATGTATATGAATATGGGAACTTTCGGGGGCAAAAGATATATCAGCGAGGCTACCCTGAAAGAGTTTACGCGGGTACAGTACCCGGATAACGACAACAAGCGCGGCCTGGGATTTGACAAACCTCTCCTCAATAATCCCGAACTGGATATTGCCAGGGCCAGCCCGGCGCCCCAGGTGAGCATGAACAGTTTCGGGCATGGCGGATTTACGGGGACCTATGTCTGGGCGGATCCGGACCACGAACTGGTTTTTATCTTTCTCTCCAACCGCGTCTATCCCACCCGGAACAACGGGGCCTTGTACAGCATGCATATCCGGCCTTCGCTCATGGCGGTATTTTATGAGGCCTTCGGGGACGGCGCCCTGTGAGCCGACGGATTTTTTAACAGTTCCTGTAAGCCGGGATCAAAAATATGCCATCAGCGTACGGAATCGCGTTCGCGGATCAGTTTCCGGACAAATTCCATTTGGGTATCTTTGTGTTCCAGGTAATCATCGTACGATTGCGACACGGAATAGTCGGGGATAATCCCGCGATGGTACGGCTGGCCGTCCCGTTGCGGTACATCCTGTTCCAGGTTGACCAGGGAGAAAAAAGTAGTTATTTTCGATTTGGGCAGGACATATCCCCAGGGGGTATGGCCGTTATGCCCGTAGTACCCTCCCATGGTCTCCTCCCCGACCGTTACGGTATTGGAATTCCCGGCGACCATAGCGGCAAAAAGACTGCCTGCCGAGGCCACCCTCGGGCTGATCAGCAGGTAGATGTTCCCGGTAAAGGCATTTTCGGCCGGGGTACGCACCTGGTGGTCTTCACTGGTTTCGTCTTCATAAAAACGGCCGTCTTTTTCTATGGGGAACTCTTCCCGAAGCATGCGATGATATTTCCCTGCGCCAAGAGGTCTCAGAAAAGCCGGGACCTTACTGTATGCATAGCGCAGGTAGGGCACTTTACGAAAACTCACCCAGGCCTGCCTGTTCTCCTGAAAATTCCTGTCGGTAAGATACGAGTACGTCACCAGGTCGTTGGGGTCTGTGCCCCCGCCGTTATTCCGGATATCCACAATGAGATTACGGAGCCCCTGTTGCTGCACGGCGCTAAACACGCTGTCCAGGAAATGCACATACCTCAGGTGTTTCTCACTGTGTTTTCCGCCCAGTGAAAAGGAGTTTACCGTCAGCAGACCGGTCTGCCCGTCCGGCACCCGGAAGGTATAGATCTCCTCTTCTTCCCAGTCTTTTTGCTCCCCTTCATCAAAAGGCCGGGAATACCTGTGCTTCACATTGTTATAATAGTTCTTATATCCTGTACTGCGTATATGCCTGCATTGCTTTTCTACCGCGCCATGAGGTATAAAGCAAACCTCAAAATCTGCTTCGGGGCCGTAGTGCAAGCGGTAATATCTACTGAAATGATAGCGCAACCCGATGGTTTTTCCCGTGGTGTTGGTTCCGTCCGTGGTATAGTATTTCCCCAGGTTTGCTATAATCTCTGCTATGGGACGACCATTTACGGAAACGATACGGGCGCCCAGGGGAATGTCTGCACTTGTGGTATTCATCACCCAGGTTCCGGCCACCAGGGTCAGCGGGTACGGAAAATAACCCGAAGGTTCCGCAGCCATCGATTTCCGGTATTTGTCCGGAAGCCTGGTGTCGTTGTGCAGGCTCCCTTCAAAATCGGTGAGCTTTACGATGATATTGTAGAAATCCCTGTAGGTGGAAGACCGTTCTATCTGTGTTTCCGCCCAGGCATAGATACTGTCTGTCTGCTCCGGAGTACGGTATTTGTACAACCCGGAATTGGCCCGGAGGCGGATGTTCCTGAAGACCTCGAGGTCTTTTCGCATCTTATCCCTGGAAAATGTGTCATCAACAGCTTGTGTATTTCCCCGGCCGTAGCCCAGCAGCAGGATCAACAAAAGCCCATAGTGCAGTTTTTTCGTTTTCATAAGGACAAATGTAGCCCGGCAATCGTATATAGACTTGTACAATCTTGGCTATTTCACTACAGCCCGGAAAGCTGCTTCTGGTAGGTACGCGGCGACACACCGATGAAGCGCTTAAAGGTCCGGGAAAAGTGAGACAGGTCCGTAAACCCGTATTTATAGGCCACCTGGGTGAGTTCCGTATACGGGGTAATCTCCTGCTTGCCGGAAAAGATCTTTTTCATCAGCACATAATGCATGGGGGACATCCCGGTAGATGCACGAAATTTCTTGGCAAACCCGTACTTGTTACAGTGGGCTACGTGGGCCAGGATATCCAGGTCGAGATTTTCGGTAAGGTGTTCGCGGATATACAGTATGGTTTCCCGAAGGCCGGAGGGGGTGAGCTCGGCATATTCGTCGTCTTTTTTCCAGGTGTAGGGTTGCAGGGAGGCTGCAAAACGGGACAGGCATACTTCCCGGCGGGCCGTATCTGTCCGGGCAAGGGTATGACTGAGTTCCTGAAAATGCCTGACTACCCCGGCATCCCTGATACTGCGCTCCCTGAACATCACATTGTTACCTCCGAAAAGTGTTTTCATCCGGGAACCGGGTATATAGATGGTATCGAAATCGAGCTTTATCGCCGTATCGGCCAACGGATTGGCATGCACTTCATACGGATTGGTAATGGTGATGCTGCCTGCTTCCCCGTATAACAGCTTCCCTTCCATGGCAATGGTCTCCGTCCCGCTATAGATCAGGGAAATACAAAACGTATCGTGGTAGTGCTCCGGGAAAGCAGCCGCCTGGTTACGGATGGATATATGTTCGAGGTCGTTCACCGTGGTTTTGTTTCGGACAGCAATTTAAAAAATTTATGACTCCCTGCCTCAAAAACGGGAAAAACTACGCGCCGCACCGGTCACAGCACAAAATATCCGCAAATCTTTTCTCCGAAAAGCTGACAACAGTCATACTTTGCCGGTTTTTCCAGCACTATTTTTGGCCTGATATTTAAAACAACTTTCTATGAAAAATTTTATGTTGAGTGTCCTCATGTTTGCCGGTTTCGTAAGCTTCGTTTCCGCACAGGACCGTAATGATGCCGATTTCAGTCCGTGGCAATTCCGGCTTCGCGGGGTGGTCGTTGCTCCCGCGGAAAGCGCCAGTATCGGAACCATCGGTGGAGATGTGGATATTTCCACTACGGTGATCCCCGAACTGGACATTTCCTACTTTTTTAACCGGAACTGGTCTCTCGAGCTTATTCTCGGCACCACCAAACACGACGTCAAAGCCGTGAATACTGCCGCAGGAGATATCGATCTCGGCCATGTATGGCTGCTTCCCCCGACGCTTACCTTACAATATCATCTTACGACATCAGAAAAATTCATTCCCTATATAGGTGCCGGGATCAATTACACCATTTTCTACAGCGCCGACGAAGGCCCCGTAGCCGATAAGGTCGACTATGACGACACGTTCGGGTTTGCGACACAGATAGGCCTGGATTATATGCTATCGGACAAGTGGTTTATAAACATCGATCTAAAAAAGATATTCCTGCAAACCGACGTTACCGTCAATGCCAATACCGCACTCGGGGCCAGCGTCCCTGCGGATGTGGATATCAACCCCTGGCTGATCGGCTTCGGGATCGGGGTAAAACTGTAAGCACACCCGCTGCAACGGACAACCCTACATACGTTAATACTTGTTTTTTAGAGTCCTTAACCGGACATCAGGGAGGCTTATTCTTTGGTTTACTTGTCCCTGTGTTCCCCCGCTTTCTGCCGGAAAGCGGGGGAACTTTTTTTATCGGGACCATGAGCCGGAAACCAACCGCTCTTCAAGTACGGAACCCTGCCCCATCCCCTGCTTTCGAATCCCCAAACGGTTAATAAGCCAGGGCCGAAGCCAGTATCTCGTATATATCAAACGCCATTTCATCCAGGTAACACCGGGTAGTTTCCATGAACAAGACCAGGCTCATGGTAAAAACAGCAGCTTTTACCGACGCGGACGTAAATATGCTGCAGGTCATATACAGCAGTAAGGCTCCTATATCCTGTGGAAGGGCCCCGGGTATAAAATTCACCCCGGTATAGTCCGGATGACGGGTATACCTATACGGCCGAAACACCTTTACTTAACGAGAAAAACGGATAGTGCCAAGTCATCTCCAAAAAAAACATAACGCAAAACAAATCATACCGTTACTGTAAAAAGCGAATTGTTTTTGTATCTTTTCATCATTAAAACAAGAATTATTTTGTTAATGTTTAACTGCCCCAACATCATCTACCATGCAAACAACCTACCCCGTGGGATCACATCCCACATTCCCCGGTTTGTTCCGGGACGCTGTGGTCCGAAACCGCACACGTAAAGCACTGATTTTCGAAGAGGTTTCCTACACCTACGAAGCCCTGGACCGCATGACCGACCGGCTGGCCCGCCATCTCCTGTCGCGATGTACCGGAAAATCCGGGATCATCGCCGTATGTATGCAACAATCCCCGGAGCGGGTTATGGCTTTTCTGGCTGTACTGAAATCGGGCGCGGCCTATCTGCCCATAGATCCGGACCTGCCCGAAGCCCGTATTCGTGCCATGCTCGACGATGCACGTGTGCAACACCTTCTTACCGATGGCCCGGTGCCTGTAGCCTCCCATCTGGAACACACCGACATTCCCGCACTGATACGGTCTCCCGACTTTGACCGTGTGCCCGATTCCGCACCGGAAAACGGTGTCGCTCCCGGGCAGGATGCCTACATTATCTTTACTTCCGGAAGTACCGGCAAGCCCAAGGGGGTGGTCATCACCCACCGGTCCCTGGCTCTTTTTATACAGGCCCAGGCCGGATTTTTACAGCTACAAAGCGGACAGCGGACCTTACAGTTTGCCTCCCCGAGTTTTGATGCCGCGGTGCTGGACCTCTGGGTCCCCCTGTCTTCGGGGGCGACGGTCTACCTCTATCCCGATAACAAAATGGTAGGTCCCGACCTGCTGTCCTTTATCGTACAACACCAGGTAGAGGTTATTCCTATCCTGCCTCCTGCCGTACTGGCCAGTCTGCCTCCGGACCAGCCCATCGGAAAACTTTCGGTGATAGCCATCGGCGGGGAAGCCGGAAATGTACAAACCGTAAAACACTGGAGCAAAAAGGTAAGGCTGATCAATAGCTACGGCCCTACGGAGGCTACCGTTGCCGTGACGAACCATATCCTTTCCGAAGTCCCGGACCCCCGGATCATCGGTAAGCCCCTTCCCACGGTCTCCCTCCATATCCTGGACGAGCAACAGCAGGACGTCCGCCCCGGAGAAGCAGGAGAGCTATACATCGGCGGAATGCAGCTCGCTTCGGGTTACCTGCACGATCCGGAACGCTCCGGCAAGGTTTTTACCGAACTGGCCACAGGTACCTCTGCGCGGAAAAAAACCATCAGGGTTTACAGAACAGGCGATCTGGTACGCTTACGGCCCGATGGCAACCTGGAGTTCCTGGGCAGAAAAGACCAGCAAGTAAAGCTAAGGGGCTATCGTATCGAGACCGGGGAAATCGAGTATCACCTGCACGCCTTCCCGGAAATCGCTTCGGCCGCCGTGAAGGTCCATCACCCGGAAGAAGAGCCGCTACCCTATCTCCTGGCCTTTGTACTGCTGCATGGCCCCGAACAGGAAGCAACTGCCGACGTCCTGCACAGGGTCAGGAAAGCACTCGCAGCGAAACTGCCTGCCTATATGGTTCCGGATGCCCTGATCCCGGTGAGCGCTATGCCCCTTACCCATGCCGGTAAAGTGGACAAGAACAAACTGCGTCCTCCCGAAAACATGTTCGGAAAAACCCGGAGCCTGCATCACCAGGGCGGCAGCGTAAAGGATATCATGGCCCATACCTGGTCTTATTATCTGAATACGGACAAGGTAAAGGATACGGACAATTTCTTTGAGCTCGGCGGGCACTCCATGATGCTTGCCAGCCTTTATAACGGCCTGCCCGATCCGTGGAAAGATCTTCTGAGCATCGGCGACTTCTACCATTTTCCGACCCTGGGAGCGATCTCCCGTGAAATCGAAGACCGCCTACACCATAAACAACCGGAAGAAGCCGAAAGAGTGGCCGGCATCAAAAAGCAACTCCTCCATGATGCCCGTCTCGACCCGGCCTTTGCGGTAAGCGGCCCTGCTCCCGACCCCGCTGTTTTAAGAAACCCGGAGCACATCTTTCTTACCGGGGCCACCGGTTTTGTAGGGTCTCACCTGCTGCGGGAGCTGCTCGAACACTCCCGTGCCACGATCCATTGCCTGGTCCGCACCCTCCCGGATAAGGACGGGATGGAACGGCTACAACACACTTTTAAACGCTTTATGCTGCCGTGGAAAACAGCTTATGAAAACCGGATCGAAATCGTGCCGGGCGACCTCACCCGGGACAAGCTCGGCACGGAAGAAACGGTGTACGCCAGCCTGACCTCACGGATCGACGTCATTTACCATTGCGGAAGTTCGGTGAGCTACCTGGAACCCTACCCGGTAATCCGCAGGCCCAACATCGACGGTCTCCACAGCATTTTGCATTTTGCCGCAGCCCGGAAAACCAAGTTTCTCGTACTGATGAGCTCCATGGGTGTCTTCAGCTGGGGCAGCCCCTTTACCCAAAAGACGTGGATGGATGAAAACGACGATATCGATCAGAACCTCGAAGCTATCTGCCGCGACCTGGGCTATATACGTACCAAATGGGTCATGGAAAAACTCGCCGGACAGGCCGGAAAAAAGGGATTGCCCATGATCAACCTTCGTCTCGGGTTTGCCGTATGCAATAGTACCACAGGAGCTACGGTACTCAACCAATGGTGGGGCGCACTGATAAAAAGCTGTGCAAGTATGAAAGCCTTCCCCCTGGTGATGGGACTCAAAGACGAACTCACCACCGTAGATTATATGGCTGCGGCCATCCGGCACATCGGCATGTCTCCGGAGGCCATAGGCCGTGATTTTCACCTTTCCCCGCAACCCGAAAATGATGTTTCCCTGACCGATTTCTGTGCAAAAGCCAACGAATATTTCAACCTCGGGATGAAAGGGGTACGGTTCGACACCTGGGTAGCTATGCTCCGGAAAAATCCCGACCTGCCCATATACCCCCTGCTCGGCCTGTTTACGGAAAAAGTACACGGACAGAAAACGCTGGTGGAATCTTATGAAAATACCTATTACTACCGGAGGGACCACACAGAACTCATGCTGAAAAACAGCGGGATCGCACCCCCGAGGTTTGATAAAAAGGTGATGGAGCCCTACCTGAAATTCATGGGAGTCCTCTAAGCCCCCGCCTTTTATGCTCTTGTTATATGTCCCGGGGCAGTGCCGTACCGCCATGACAGGTCTCCCCGGGATCGTTTTTATCCAAATTTTACAGCCATGATCTTCCGGGAAATAATCACCGTACAACGGGAAAAAAGTCATCATATCATGGGTTTTGGTATGGCCTGTACCGACAGGGTAACCGATACCGAACTCCGCACTTTTCTGCACGGGCAGGAAAAAGCCCGTTACGATACCTTCCGTTATCCCGGCAGAAAGCAAAGCTTCGTACTCGGGAGGATCGCGGCAAAAACAGCTATAGCCGGGCTGTCGTCCCGTGAGTTCAACCTTTCCTCTTTACACATTGCCACCGGAGTCTTCGGTTTTCCCGTTGTAAAAAACTATCCCGGAAACGGGGTACAGGTGAGCATCAGCCATTGCGGGCCTATGGCCCTGGCCCTGGCCTTTGACGAAGGACACCCGGCGGGGATCGATACCGAAAAGATCAGGGCATATCCCGCAGCACTTGTAAAAGCTGCATTGACCCCCGGGGAAATCGACCTGCTCCATAAGCACAATATCCCGCTCTCCCCCGGCTGTACCTTGTTCTGGACCATGAAAGAAAGCCTGTCGAAGATCCTGAAAACAGGACTCACGCTCCCCCTGTCCCTGCTGGAAATTACGGAGCTGGAGCAAAACGGGGATACGTATACCGCACACTACCGGAATTTTTCGCAGTACAAAGCTCATGCTTTTCACCGCGGAGATTATATCACCGCCATAAGCCTCCCGCTACGTTCTTCTGCCGATTTCACCACGTTCAGAGCGCTGTGGAGCAACGTTCAGGACCGTAACCCCAACACCCCGCTTTAGCAAAACAAACCGGAAAAGACAGCCGTGTTATCTTTCCGTTCCCGTAAGATCTCTTAGGGCTGCGGTGCCACAATACAAAACTGTAAGACAGACACTATAAAAAAATATTTTATTATTTTGTATCAGATTTCAGACAACCAACAACCAACCCATGAACACCGTTACAGCATGCATTGAAAACAGCATGGCGTATTTTTGGATCAGCGAAGGTATCCTGTATGTCAAATACAAGGCCGGCACCTTCCTCGGGCTCGACAATGCCAGGGAGCTTACCGCCGAACGTTTGCGCCTGCAACGCGAAAAACCCTATCCGGTCTTCGTGGATATGCGCAAAGTGAAAAATATCGACAGGGCCGCACGGTGTTATTTTGCCCGTGAAGGATCGATACTCATCAGTGCCATGGCCATATATACCCCCTCACCGCAGACCAAAGCCATTGCCGATTTTTACCTGCTTACCAACATTCCTGTGGTTCCCACACAGCTATTCGAAAATAAACACAGCGCCATCAATTACCTGAAAAGCTTTCTACAACCCGGTTATTGAACTTATGGGAACCAACCTGGCTCCATACGTATTTTTGATCTTTAGCTTTTTTTATAGCTAAAAAAGCAGAAAAATCTTATTTTTAAGAGGAGTTCATTAAATTACACCTATATGCTGAAATCGCTGAACATCTTTTTTAAGCTACTGAAAAAATCATTGGCCCGTTGGAACACCAACGATCCGTTCCCCAAGGGCGCTACCATAGCCTATTACACCCTGTTTTCGCTGCCGTCCCTGCTTATTATCGTTATCACCATAGCCAGTATGTTCTTCGAACGCGAAGCGGTACAGGGCAGGATTACCGCACAGATCGGGGATTTCGTGGGGCAGGACTCCGCCAGGGCCGTAGAGAACATGATCGTCAATGTATCGGCTTCGAAAGAGTCGGCCTGGGCGATCATCATCAGTATAGGCATGGTACTCTTTGCCGCCACGGGCGTATTCCTGCAACTCAAAAGGGCGATGAACGATATCTGGAGCGTAGCTGCCAAAAAAGCGAATTTCCGCACCATGATCATCGACCGGCTGATCTCCTTCGGGATGGTACTGGTCATCGGCTTCCTGCTGCTGGTCTCGCTGGTGATCTCTGCCTTACTCAACGTACTGAAAGATCATATCGAAGAGATTACAGGCAGTCTTACCGCCAGCCTGGTACACCTGCTGAACTTCGGCATCTCTTTTGTAATCATCACCTTACTATTCGCCGCGCTGTTCAAGTTATTACCCGATGTAAAGCTACGGTGGAAAACGACTTTTATCGGGGCTGCACTGACCACGGTATTGTTCCTGATCGGGGAATCGCTCATCAGCTTCTATTTCGGAAAAAGCGAACCGGCATCGGTTTACGGGGCCGCAGGATCCTTGGTTATCATCCTGTTATGGGTCAACTACATCTGCCTGATCCTGTTTTTCGGGGCCGAGTTTACCGTACAGTATGCCACCTTCAAAAGAGAACGCGTACGCCCCAATCATTTCGCCGAACCGGCGATCTACCAGGAAATCAAAAAACTCAGCACCCGCCACCTCAACCCGGAAGAAGAAAAACGCATACTCGCTCAGCTCCGGGCCAACCTGGAGATCACGGAAAAAGAATAACCGGTAGTTTCTCCCTTACGGGCAATCCGGTTGCCCCATGGGATTTTACCCGGAACAGGAACCCGGGTAAGCCCCTTATTTTTCACGATGATTGCAACAGTGAAGTATATATCCCGGTTTTTTCACCCCCCGGAGAAACGTTTTATCGCTATAAAACTAAGGTGAATAACCTGCATATCACCATCGGTGCGCTTGCCGGCAAGCATGAAAATTTTAAAAAGAATATTTGGTTTTATCACAACCATACTCGTTTTAAACGTATTGTTCACCTGGATATTTATAAGAAAGAATCCGGGAGAAGATTACATAAAACAGTCTGAACAGGTAAAAGTTCATGTCGATGGATCTGCTCAGCACGAGAAGTTTTCCAACGACTCCTTTTTAAATATTCTATTTTTTTCAAAGGAGTTTACGGAAAAATATGGGGGTACACCTTTAGGGATACTTTATCCGGAACGTATTTTAATATCCTCAGATTCGATAAATACGGAGCTATGTTCCGGCACCCTCAAACCTACGGGATCGATAATAAAAACTTATTTGTACTGGTAGACCCGGGGCAATATGATACTCCTGCCTCACTCTTGAGCATCCGATCCTCGTGTTTTCATACCGGGGCATACATAAAGAACGTACCACAGAAATCATGACCGAGGAAAAAGGTAGCGACGGAAGATATAGCAACAAAAAAGTACCATGGGCTCCACCCGAAGCGGAATACCGCTACAATGTGGAGCAGTACCTGACGTATGTTATGACCAAAAAACAGTTTAAAGCCCGGTTCGGAAAGATGTAAATCCGGACGATGCGTTTCCTGGTTTATCCTGCTTTCTTTTCCCAGCGCTGCTCTTCACCTATGATATCGGTACGGATATTCCAGGTAAACGAGAAGGCGCCGGAGCCAAACCGGACCGTGAGTCGCCAGACATCCTTTTCCACCGGCGTGGCATACGCTTTATACCCGGCTATCCAGGATTTTATAAATTGGATATTATCCACAGGACCTTCGGACAATCGTACCTGGACGTGATTCAGTATATTCTGATACCCGAACTCGGAGATCGACATGGATTCGGACAGGCGATAGGCTCCCTCACCTGTTCGTTCCACAGGCAAAAAAAGGTCGTCGATAATCGGGGCTTCCTTCCGGACGTATTGTTCCTCCCAGTCTTCGGGTAACCGGGGGAGCTTGCCGATACGTTGGTCACGCAGTGTGGCATAGCGGTCCCTGTTGGCTTCCAGAAATCCTAAAGCACTTTCACAACCGGTGTCCGTATGGTGGTGTTTACGGTCATAAAGCGACCACAGACAGGCGCTTACATCCCGCATAAGTTCCTGTTGGGGGGTATCGGCCCTAAAGGTGGCGTCGCTGAGCCAGCCGGCTGACCGTATTTCGCCGTCACTAACCCACACCTTTACCTCGTCTACAACATTCGTAGCTATATTCCACCGGTAACGGGTGATATAGACCCGGTTTACCCAGGTTACCTGCCAGTGCTCCCGGTCTTGTTTTTCGGTACATATAAGATGCCCGTAAGAATAGCCTTCCATAAACCCGGAGAGGGGCACCCCGTAGTTATCCTGCAGGTATTTAAACACCGACCCGAGCAGGACATACTGCACCGTTGCACTCTCCTCGACGTCGAGTGTCCGGATATTGGCCATTTGCTGTACTAAAGTTCCTATTCTATCCAGTTCTGTCTGATCTATATCCAGTTGCGATATGGAGAGCTGTTCGTATCCCGGAAACGTATCGGGAGGCGCCGGGTAGCGCTTCAGGCTATTCAGGCGCAACTTGTTGTATGTCTTCCGGTTCCTGGTATGGAAAGCGTTGATGGCCATATAGGTGCTGTCGTCTTCGGGCAGGGATTGCTCGGCCTCTATCCGCATCAGCAAGCGTTGCAGTGCCTCTTCCTTACCGGAACGGTACGGCTGCATAAACGCATCGATCCTGGCCTGGAAGCGTTCCTTTTCCGTTTCGTATTTTTTCTGGGCCGTGCTGCTGTTGACCAACAGCAGAAAAAACAAGCCGCATAGATATCCCTGTCTGATCATTCTTTTGGGTTTACCCGGCAAAGGTAAGCTTTCGGGCAAAACCATAATATCGCGGAAATCCGGTACTTCGACAGGCCAGCAACCTATGCCGGAACACGCAGCCGACTCCATGCTATCCAAAACAGAGGGTTTATGCTGTACATCCATTTAACTACGAACTAAAGCATTGAGTTCATGGGTTACTTTGATCTAACCAAACCCGCTCAGCGAAGAGTTTGCAACTTTGCTGCCCAAATCTTCAATAAAAAGAAAAAACGAAAAACGCCTCTCCGGGGTGTATCCCGGTTACTCATAAGTCTTACTTTATTTATCGCTGCAATGGTCTGGTTAATGAAAAGGTTGAAACAAGTTACAAAATATGATTCAACCTTATGAAACACCGTTTTGGAAGCCCCTCAGAGACCTGTACGGAGCACTTGCCAAAGTAGGAGCACGAGGTATTGGCCTGTCCTTGATGTGCAGTGAGCTGCGAAGTCGGAGACCTTCGCAGAGCTCGGAACACTTCGTAGAGCGGGGAGACCTTCGCAGAGCACAGAACACTTCGTAGAGCGGGGGATCAAATCTTTGTTGTTGTACATCTCTTTCTTTAGTCAACGAATCGCCTTCTCTGTTCGCTTTGTAGATACCCCGATCTTTAGGACAGGTTTTCTATGTAGATACCCCCAACTGTCAGATCAAATAGTGGCTATTACACCTGAGCATATGTCAGGCGATTTTTATTTTTTCTTGTGTTAAATATACGTCCTTGTAGTTTTCAACCACATAAATGTTAACATCTTCAAAACTCGATGCCACTTTATGGATAATCAACTTAACTTTATTCCAATCTGCTCCTCCCAAACCTGCACCTATCCGTGGTAATGCTACATGATAAATCTTTTTTCTTACACATAATTCTAGCATATTGTTAAGAGATTTTTCTATAGCTTTATAGTCTGCTTTTGTTCTCCAAGTTTTTTGAGTGCCTAAATTAAAAACAACACCATCTTCATAATCATAAGCAAATACATCCCCAAGATTAAAGTCATTTTGCCTGCATAAAGCTTTATAAGCATCATACATTTTAGGAAATTTGCTTTTAAATTCAAGTGCAATACCTCTTCCCATTGCTCCAGCACAATTGCATCCGTGGGCATAATTTGATACTCCTTCTAATTTAAAAATATTACCAAAACCTATAAACCTAATCATTATGTAATTTCCAAACTTTATTAAATTCTTCCTCTCCAATATAATCAAGCTTATCTATTTCTAAATCGGAGAGCTTTTGGTCATAAAGAATACTATCTCCCTTAATTGGTTTATCATCTGAAAGAAATGTATATTCTCCCAGATGATTTATTTCAATTTGCCTAACAGCATAATCATTTAAAAAATGTAAGTAATAAAGAATGTTTTCTTCTTCCCATTTTTTCTTTATATAAATCTCTTTATTAAAATCCTGATTTACCACCACTTATAATCCTATTTGAAATATTTAAACTTGATGTGTTATTTATTAAATAAATATGATTGTTAGTTTGTATAACTTTTAATCCTTTTGTTTCAATTTGTATAAAATGTTGAAGTTTTCTACCGTTCCATGGAACTCCAAAGAGTCTTCTAGAAACCTGACCTACAGTAAAGCCTGACCCAGGTGCTATATCTGTTAAATATTGTCCAGTTCCATATCTAGCATTTTTTGCTCCTGTTGATGCCTTTAAAAGTCCTGATTCCATAATAGCATTATATCCAGCTTCATCGGTATAATGATATAATCCAGCACTTGCCCTTGCTGTACCTAGAAACTTGCTAGCTAAACCAAAAGCTCCTGCAAAAAACGGAGAGTCTATTCCCATAGGTATAGCATGTCCATTTGCTTTAGGAACCTGCCCTCCATAATAGTCATAAGCTTGAACTGCCCATGATGCCATGGCAAATAGCATTTCATCAGTAAAGCCATAATTATTTAGAGTTTCTATCGAAGCTTGACCTTGTCCTATTTTCCTAATATGGCTTCTAAATTTCTCAAAATATTGCTCTTCAAAATACCATTTATCATCTGCTTTGTGATAGTACTTTTTTGCATCAACCGCAAACGAATGAGCTCCAGAACCAACAACTTTTTTTGAATCTTTAGATTCCCCTTCTTTAGGACAATCATCACAAAAACCACCTTCTCCATCAGCATTCCACGTGGTGCTTTCTCCTTCTGGAGTAGCATCCCACATTTCTTGTATTGAATTTACAGTTGTAGTTCCTGAAGGGTCTGCAAAATAAATAGGGTTATTATCAAACGCAGTATAAGTAGATTGTTGAAAATGAGTAATTGGGTCAATCGTTGTCCATCTTGCAATTGCAGGGTCATAATTCCTTGTTCCAAAATCATGCCAATCTAGGTCTAATTCATCCTGCTCCTCTTTATTACCAAAGCCATACTTATGGTCAGTCCCATTAATCACGTTGTTGTAACCCTTATGTTTAAGCCCAAAGGGATAATAGTTATTCTCCTCTACAATTTCCAGTTGCGGTGCACTTGCTGTCCCCGTATTGGTGTAGGACAATCGTACATTCCCCAGGTGGTCCTTATACTGGTACACATACTTGAATGTATTATTTTCCTTCGTTACATACCCCTCGGGATGGCTGAAAAACTGCAATTGCCCGTTCTCATAAATGTAATTCCCAGCATACTCCGTCCGTGTCACAGAACTTCCCTGGGTAACCTCCTTCTTTAATTTGGTTCCCGAGGCATCGTAAATATAAGCAATTTTATTGCTTCCGAAACTGACCTGGGTAGGAAGATTTAAATGATTATAGCTAATCCCGGTGATCCCCTTATTGGCGTCCGTCAGTAAATTGCCGTTGGCATCATAGGTATAATCGTTGCCCGTATTGGTCCCGTCCTTAAATCCGTAGGTCTTGTTACCACTGTCCGTTACTTTTAAAAGCTTGTTACCCGTATCATAGGCATAAGCCAGGTTGTCCATCACCCCGAAAGAAGTGGCGCCACTGTTCACGCGTCCCCTGCGGGTTAAGTGTTCTATATTCCCGTTCTTATCATAGGTAATGCCTTCTACCGTATAACGGTCCGTCTGCCCGCCACCG
>NZ_FPJE01000034.1 GCF_900119185.1 Sinomicrobium oceani
GCAGTTCCTCTATATGTGCTACGACATGCTCTGCCCTGACCACTTCTTTCTCCAGAGTATCCCGGCGCGCCACCTCAAAGGTTCCGTTTTCCATATCGCGCTGGCCTATAGCGAGGCGTACGGGAACTCCTTTGAGCTCGTATTCGTTGAATTTCCATCCTGGCTTATGCGTATCCCTGTTGTCGTATTTTACGGAAACACCTTTCTTCCTCAACTCCCGGATAAGCGGTTCTACCTTTTCCGAAATGGCACTAAGCTGTTCTTCTCCTTTGTAGATAGGGACTATAACTACTTGTATAGGCGACAGTTTCGGAGGTAATACCAGGCCATTATCATCACTATGCGTCATAATCAGTGCGCCCATCAAACGGGTAGACACTCCCCACGACGTAGCCCATACATAATCCTGTTTTCCTTCCTTATTGGCAAATTTTACATCAAAGGCCTTTGCAAAATTCTGCCCCAGAAAATGGGATGTTCCGGCCTGTAAGGCCTTACCGTCCTGCATAAGGGCTTCGATACAATAGGTCTCCACAGCCCCGGCAAAACGCTCGCTTTCCGATTTCACCCCTTTAATAACCGGTACGGCCATAAAATTCTCGGCGAAATCCGCGTAGACATGCATCATTTGTTCGGCTTCCGCTATAGCTTCCTCTTTGGTCGCGTGGGCCGTATGCCCTTCCTGCCATAAAAACTCTGCAGTACGTAAAAATAATCGGGTTCTCATTTCCCAGCGTACCACATTGGCCCACTGATTAATAAGTAGCGGAAGATCCCGGTACGATTGTACCCACTTCCGGTAGGTATCCCATATTATAGTTTCTGAAGTAGGACGAACAATAAGTTCTTCCTCCAGCTTGGCGTCCGGATCTACAATAACACCGCTGCCATCTTCTGCATTTTTGAGACGGTAGTGTGTAACTACTGCACACTCCTTGGCAAAACCTTCCACATGGTCGGCTTCCTTACTCAAATAAGATTTCGGGATGAACAGTGGAAAATAGGCATTCTCATGTCCTGTTTCCTTAAACATGCGGTCCAGTTCGGCCTGCATTTTTTCCCAGATCGCATAACCATAAGGCTTAATCACCATACATCCCCGGACACCCGAGTTTTCAGCAAGGTCTGCTTTAATAACCAGTTCGTTATACCATTTCGAATAATCTTCGCTTCGTTTCGTTAAGTTCTTACCCATTATCAGTAGTTTGGCACAAATATTGCGCTTCTGTTAAAGTAGAGAATAGTTTGGCAAAACTAACTATTTTTGTTATGTTCAACAATAAAATTTTGCAATGATGAATACTTTAAAAAATATTAAAAAGTTCCGTTTTCTACTGGCTGGTACAGTATCCGGAATTTTTCTCGTATCCTGCGGGTCCTATCAGCAGGCCTCGTATTATGACTCGGACGGTATTTACGGAAATACCACAGACTACGGTTACGCCGAAGCTCCGCAACAGCGTACCAGGACTACACCATCGTCATCGTCTTCCAACACATACCAGTCTTATTTTGCAAGACAGTCAGAACAATTGGAACAAATGACGAGTAACGACTACATCTTTACGGATATCGATTCTTATTCCAGCAACCAGGTAAACGACTCTACGGATGTCGTTGCGGATAATTATGCTTATGATTATCAGAACGGTTATGCCGGATGGGGCGACAACCCGCAATCCACCTCGGTAAACATATACAACAATTCCTGGGGCATGGGTGGCTGGTATGGCGCCGGATGGGGTGGCTGGTATGGTCCAGGAATGGGCTGGGGAGGTTTTTACGGCCCCGGAATGGGCTGGTACGACCCTTACTGGAATATGGGTATGGGTTGGGGCTGGAACAACTGGTATTATGGCGCCGGCTGGGGACTTGGATGGAGCTACTGGGGCGGATACCCCGGGTACTACTACAACCGTCCGTATTATTATAACAACCCCAGAAGGAGCTATGCCTATACCAACTCCAGAAGATATTACAACAGGAATAACATTACTCGTTCTACAGACAGAAGAAATGCTTCCGCTTACAGGAACTCTTCGACGTCCAGAAGGTCTTACCGCAACAGTTCCAATGTCGGAACCGACAGAAGTAGCACCAGCAGAAGAACGTACAGAAACAGTGCCAATGTAGGAACCGACAGGAATAGCACAAGCAGAAGAACATACAGGAACAGTTCTGATGTAAATGCAAACCGAAACAGTACGAGCAGAAGAACATACAACAGTAATTCTTCATACAACAGCCGTAACAGTTCTACCCCGTCCAGGGCTACGCGTTCATCTTCCACAACACGAAGATCCTACAGTACGCCCACCAGGTCGAGCAGCGGTTCTTCCATGCGTTCCTCTTCTCCTTCCAGATCCTCCGGTGGAGGAGCCACACGTTCTTCGTCGAGAGGTGGCGGACGCGGCAGAGGCTAAAATATAATGTTGAACAAACAAGCGTATTGATCATTGCAACAATGGTAAAAAATAATCGTGATATCAGCTATCATGATTATTTTTTACCTTAATATCACATCTTCCTTTTTTATAAATCTTATACTTATGAAAAAAATCCTGGTTATACTTATAATTTTCGGTGCTGCTGCGCAATCTCAGGCGCAGACTATCAACGACGTACTGCGGTACGGATCGGAAAATTTACAGGGAACGGCAAGATATCAGTCGATGAGCGGTGCATTCGGTGCTTTGGGCGGAGACCTTTCTGCACTGAATACCAATCCGGCCGGATCGGCTGTCTTTACCAATGGAAGCCTTACGATTTCCGGAACCAGTTACAACACTAAAAACAAGACCAATTATTTCGGAACACAGACATCTACGGATATTTCCGATTTTGATCTCAACCAGCTCGGTGGAGTACTGGTTTTCCACAACACCAATAGAAATGCGGGGTGGCAAAAGTTCTCGCTTGCTTTTAATTTTGAAAGGGCAAATAATTTCGAAAACGAATTTTTAGCTGCAGGCCGGGGTAACACCTCGATAGACCAGTATTTTCTCAATTTTGCCCAGGGCGTCCCCCTTGGAGATCTCGCCATATTCTCCGACGAAAATATAGAAGACGCATATCTAAACATCGGTTCTTCATATGGTTTCGGAACACAACAGGCTTTTCTCGGATATTACGGAGGAGTTATCGATCCGCTATCCAGCGGCGACAACAATAGCGATTACGTATCGAATGTGAATATGGGAAGTAACGGCACCGTAAACCACAGGTTTCTTCAAAGCACCTCAGGATACAATAATAAGTTTACAGTCAATTTTGCAGGACAATACCTCGAAGATTTTTATGTAGGAGCATCCCTGAATTTCCACGATGTGCAATACGAAAAATATACACAGCTCGATGAGGATGGTTATGGTTCCGGGAACAATCTTGACTATGTGAATTTTGACAACCTTCTCCGTACGGACGGTAACGGATTTTCGTTCTCCCTGGGTGGTATTGCACGTGTAGGTGAAATGGTACGGGTAGGTCTCACCTACCAGTCCCCAACCTGGTACCGCCTTACGGACGAACTATCCCAGAGGATAGGATCAGGACTGGAAGACAACAGAGTAGGATATATAAACTTTAACCAGGTGAATGTCTTCCCCGATCACAAAATACAGATCCCTTCCAAATATACCGGTAGTATGGCCGTCGTCTTCGGAAAACAAGGACTTTTAAGTGTCGACTATAGCTATCAGGATATGAGTAATGCCAAACTGAAACCCGAATCCAATCCGGATTTTTCAGCAGAGAACGATTATATCAGTGATGTTTTGAAAGCTGTATCCACCGTTCGGGTAGGCGGCGAATACCGAATTCAGCGATTCAGTCTTCGCGCAGGTTATCGTTACGAACAAAGCCCATACGATAATGATATGATAGGAGACCTCAATGGATATTCTTTCGGTCTCGGGTATGATTTCGGATCGGCAAGACTCGACGCGGCCTTCAATCAGTTTATGCGTGACTATAAATCGCAACTGTACGAAACAGGATTAACTTCAACGGCAGATATAGACAGCCGTAACACCAACGTCACCCTTTCCCTTACATTCAACCTGTAAAAATATCAGCTTCTGTCCGTATGAAAGTTATACCATTTTACGGACAGAAGTAGATTAAAGTTATAAGAGCATTGTCATTATCTATACTTCAAAAAAACAATTGTCCTATATAAATACTTATCTTTGCCATTCCTTTTGCCCGAGATGCCAAAAGTGTTTTTCTGAAAGGTTATTTTCCTTCGGTATTGCCGGGAATGTCCTTTAGAAAATAGCTATATTTGCAACCTTGTAGCAAAAGACAAGCGAGATTAAAAAATGGAACTCTCGTTTGTTTTCAGGAAATTATAAATTCCGAAACGATGAAAATAGACAAAGCCTTGGAAGAACACTTTGAAGAGATTGGTGATGACCACGTTTCATCATCTGCAGACACCCCTTTGAGGGAGGATGCTTTTGAATTGTCTGACGATGAAAAAATAGAAAAAATTCAGCAGGATGTCTACAATATCATGGAAACTCTGGGTCTCGATCTTACCGATGACAGCCTCCGGGGAACTCCGAGAAGGGTAGCCAAAATGTTTGTAAAGGAGATCTTTGCCGGCCTGCATCCGGAACGCAAACCCAAAGCCTCCACATTCCAGAATAAATACAAGTATGGCGAAATGCTCGTAGAAAAGAACATTACGGTTTATTCTACCTGCGAACATCACCTGCTGCCTATCGTAGGACGTGCCCATGTAGCTTATATCTCCAAAGGAAATGTCATCGGACTTTCCAAAATGAACCGTATCGTAGATTATTTTGCCAAACGCCCTCAGGTTCAGGAACGAATGACCATGCAGATCGTTCAGGAGCTCCAACAGGCACTGGGAACCAAAGACGTTGCTTGTGTAATAGATGCCAAACACCTTTGTGTAAATTCCAGGGGAATACGGGATATCGAAAGCAGCACCGTTACTGCAGAGTTCGGAGGAAAATTCAAGGATCCCGCAGTACGAAGAGAATTCCTGGATTACATCAAGTTAGAAACCGAATTTTAATAACACCCCGATATTCAACTCACCGAGAATGCAACTGTACCAGAACCAGAAACTAAAGCTCTATAACTCGATTACAGGAAACAAGGAACTGTTTGAACCCATCAACGAAGGCTACGTAGGCATGTATGTTTGTGGCCCCACAGTGTACAACTACGTGCACCTGGGGAATTGCAGGACCTTTATTTCTTTCGATCTCGTGTTCCGGTACCTGAAGCACCTCGGTTATAAAGTAAGATACGTCCGCAATATTACCGATGCGGGACATCTCGAAAACGATGCAGACGCAGGAGAAGATCGTATCGCCAAAAAAGCAAGACTGGAACAGATAGAACCCATGGAAGTAGTACAGCGGTATACGGTTGACTTCCATAACACCCTGGCACGTTTTAATAATCTTCCACCAAGCATTGAGCCTACGGCAACAGGACATATCATCGAACAGATCGATATTATCAAAGATATCCTCGATAAAGGATTTGCCTATGAGATCAACGGTTCGGTATATTTTGATGTCATTAAGTTCAACACGACCACAAAATACGGAAAGCTGAGCGGTCGTAATATAGAAGACCTCATTCACAATACCCGGGAGCTCGACGGACAAACCGATAAAAAAAATCCACAGGATTTTGCCTTATGGAAAAAAGCCGAACCCCAGCACATTATGAGGTGGCCTTCGCCCTGGAGTGACGGTTTTCCAGGATGGCACCTGGAATGCACGGCGATGAGCACCAAATACCTCGGGGAAAAATTTGATATTCACGGCGGTGGAATGGATCTGAAATTCCCGCATCACGAATGCGAGATCGCTCAGGCCGAAGCCTGCAACGGGCATACACCCGTAAACTATTGGATGCATGCCAACATGCTTACCCTCAACGGTAAGAAAATGGCAAAATCCACGGGAAACAATATTCTTCCCAACGAAATATTCACCGGAGACAACGATATCCTCAGCAAGCCGTTTTCTCCGGCTGTAGTACGGTTTTTTATCCTTCAGGCCCACTACCGCAGCGTGCTGGATTTCAGTAATGACGCGTTACTTGCCTCGGAAAAGGGATTCAACAGGCTTATGGAAGCTATTCACCTGCTGGATGAACTTCGCGTCTCCCCACAAACATCAGGAACCGATACAGCATCCTGGAGACAAAAATGCTATGATGCGATGAATGATGATTTCAACAGTCCCGTTCTCATCGCTCATCTGTTTGATATGGTAAAATATATCAATCAGGTCAAAGAAGGTAAAGCATCGATCTCCGAAGCCGACCTCACCCTGGTCAAAGATACTATCCACGCTTTTGTTTTTGATGTGCTCGGACTGGTAGATGTATCAGCTTCACAGGAAGACAGTACCGATAAACTGTCCGGTGTGGTAGAATTGCTTATCCGTTTGCGTGCAGAAGCCAGGGCCAATAAAGATTTTGCTACATCCGACAAAATCAGGGACGAATTGGCTGAGATGGGCATTCAGCTTAAGGATGGAAAAGAAGGCACTACCTTTTCTGTTTCCTGATATCCGGATCATTTTTGAAACCGCTATGCGATGAAACTCTTACTGAAAATACTCACGTACCCGTTTATATTTTTGGTAAAAATATACCAGCATCTCATATCTCCTCTAACCCCGGCAACTTGCAGATACACGCCCACCTGTTCTCATTATACGGTAGAAGCCCTGCAAAAACACGGACTTTTCAGAGGAGGAAAACTTGCCGTGAAAAGAATTTTCAGTTGCCATCCCTGGGGAGGTTCCGGTTATGATCCGGTTCCTGAAAAGGAAAAATAGTGATAGACCCTGTAAATAACAAAAAAGCCTTCTTCCTTTACCATTAAACCACTATAGACCTAAGGATCATAAGTTTATACAAATCATGAAATTACTGTCCCGGTCACTCATCATTAAGCTATTCAGGCAACAACCTAATACCCCAATAGCGTATTAACTCAATCCAATCGTATCATAACTTTTTTAGAAACCAAAGCGAAATACAGTAAAGTACATAGGTTTGACTCCGGATGAGACCCCTAAAAAAACAATCTGGCACATATACTACCGAAAAACTTCTTACAGTCTTCCGGCAGCATATATATATTAACTCGATGCCCCGGTATCCTTAAACTTTAACCTTATATTCCCCGGGCCTGGATCTCATGACCTGCTGAAGACGATTCCAAGAATTGATCTGAGCTATAGCCAATGTGAGCAATGCTATCTCCTGCACATTAAAAAATTGCTTCAACTTTTCAAAAAGAGTTTCTTCGATATGATGACGAGGCAGGTCGGTAAGAGCTTCAGCCAGCTCCAGCGCCACCTGCTCTTTTTCGGAGTAATACGGACATTCTCTCCAGGCCGAAACCGAATACAGTCGAAGAGGCTCTTCTCCCATATTTAACGCCTCTTTGTAATGCATATCAAGACAGTATGCACAGTGGTTCAGCTGAGATATCCTATACTTCAGCAACTCTACCAGATGGAGGTCTATACCACTTTGATGAAGATAGTTTTCCACCCCGGCCATAACCTCATACATACCTTTGGGAAGGTCCCCGTAACGTATTCTTTCCATAATAGCTTATCTTTTTAAGTTATATGCATCTAAGACAAACCAACTATAAAAAACGTGACACCTTTAACGGTTTTTGTGAAGATTTTTTAGCTTATCTGGGTTACGGACAAAATAAACATTTCTAATCTTTCCCTCCCGAATATCAACAGGCATACAACTGATCAATTCCTCACCGATATAACAAAAAACGGCAGGATAATGATTCACCCTTTCAATCTCAAAATGCATACCGGGAGTATTCATGTAGAATTTCCTGAAAATTCCCATAAGCAACCGGGATACATCTGTTTTTCCTTTCACCATATTTACTGCCGCCGAAACCTTCCCACCTCCGTCGGAAGTAGCATGAACATCATCGTGCAAAAGGGATTCCAGGCTACTCATCTCACCAGCCTTTATGACGTTCAACAGCGTAAAGAGACCTTCCTCATGCCCTCTCCCATCCTTCGAAGGATTCATTTCTCTCCCGAGTCTCCCCTTCCCCCTACTGAAGAGCTGCCTGGAATTATCTACCGTTATTTCCAGTGTCTCGGCAATTTCGGAATGTGTATAGTTATACCCCTCCTTAAGGATAAAAACAGCACGTTCCCTGGGGGTAAGTTTTTCAAGTAATATCATCAGGGCATAAGACAATATCTCGGTCCGTTCCAGAAAAATATCAGCACGATCCGTAGCTATCGGTTCCGGAAGCCAATGTCCGGGATATTCTTTTCTAAACTTATCCTGCCTTTTCCTTACGTTAATAGCATGGTTAATAACGGAACGTATCAGGTAAGCCTTCACATTGGCTACTCCGTCAACCGGATGCTCCAACTGCTTCAACCATACATCTTGAACCACATCTCTGGCATCTTCATAAGACCCCAGTATATTGTAGGCATAAGTCTCTAACAAAGGTCTTAAACTGTCTTTAATCATCTTAATCTAATTTTACGCATATCCGTTACGTTAAAAAAGTCTGCATGGTTTTAATCATACAAGACAATAATCACATCTCGAACGTGACCCCAATAGTGTTAAAATAATACTTTTAATTTAGTTTTTCGTTTGTACTCATTTCAATCCGGTTTGCCTATATTTACACCAATAAACGAAAAGCGCGGGATTTTACAGCCTGTTTCTAATCGACTTGCCTGTTACAACCGTCTTTGCAACCGTAACCTGATAATAGAAAAACATGCACTTTTTAAGTATAAACTGGAATCCGAGCGAAGGTCTGGACCTCGGTTTTTTTATGTTGAGATTCTACAGTCTGATGTTTGTCGTAGCTTTTGTTCTCGGCTGGTTCCTGATGAAAAAGATCTATCTGCGTGAAGGGCTCACTGTTAAGGAACTCGACTCTCTTTTTATATACACCGTACTGGCTACCCTGATCGGGGCACGACTGGGACATTTTCTCTTTTACGAGCCCGAGATGTTCATCAAAGATCCGTTACATATATTTCTTCCTGTAGAGTTCAGTCCCAAGTTCCGTATTGTCGGTTTCCGCGGACTCGCCAGTCATGGTGCTGCCATAGGGATTATCATAGCCATGTACTATTACAGCAAAAAGATCATACACAAACCCATACTCTGGATACTCGACCGCGTCGTCATCCCCGTTTCCATTGGCGGTGTATTTGTCCGCCTCGGTAATTTCATGAACTCTGAGATTATCGGTAAGCCTACAAACAGTGATTACGGTATCATATTCCGGAAACTCGGAGAAACATTTCCGCGACACCCTTCGCAATTATATGAAGCGGGAGGATACGTCATTGTCTTTCTGATCCTTTGGTACATCTACTGGAAAACAGACAAAAGGAATAATCTCGGGTATATATTCGGATTGTTTCTTGTACTCCTGTGGGCCGTACGGTTTATCGTTGAGTTCTTCAAGGAAAACCAGGTTGCTTTCGAAGACCAGCTTTCCCTGAATATGGGGCAATGGCTGAGTATCCCTTTTATCCTTATCGGATTTTACCTGATATACCGAAGTAAAAATAAAACTGTCAAAAGCGCATAACCGTAAAATCATCATGTTTAAAGCACCTGTATTTCTCGTTTTGTCCGCCCTGTTCCTGTTTTTATCCTGTAAGGATACCGGTTCGGGGAACAACGAGGTGAAAAAGGCAGAGATTTCCTTTACCAAAGAAGGGGAACTTCAATTATACAAACCGGACAATAGCCTGGTAAAAAAACTGGACATAGAGATTGCTGACGACGAGTATAAAATTCAGACAGGCCTGATGTACCGTACTGCCATGAAAGAAAACCGAGGTATGCTTTTTATTTTTGAGAACGAGGAGCCCCGTTATTTCTATATGAAGAACACCAATATCCCTCTTGACCTTATTTACTTCGATGCTTCCAAAAAAATTGTAAGTATCAGCGCAAATGCAGAGCCCCTGAATGAAGAATCGATCCCTTCCGGAAAACCTGCACAATACGTTCTTGAAATCAATGCCGGACTGGCCCGTAAATGGGGGCTGGAAACCGGCGATTACATGATTTTCGAGCGGAAGTAAGAGAAACGATCAGTAAGGGTCTCCGAAATGTGGAAAAACATAATTGAATCCGAGCTGTAAAGCCGCATAATGGGTTTTGGCCAGGTTGAATAGACCCGGAATATTATCTGCAATTACGTAAAAATGTATATTTTTTATATAAGCCGAAAGCCCTGCCCCAATATTCGTTTTTGAAAACTTATCCGCCGTATAGGTAATCTTGGCCGTTATTGACGGACTCAACTCCCTGCTGAAAAACCCCGTAATAGCCGGTAAAGGTCCATGAGGACGATTGACCATGAAAAACTGGGCCCCCATGGTATTGATATGATGTTCATAATCGGTAAGATAATAACGCTTCTTATTCCGACGGATACCAAAAGCATGTTGCACGGAAGCATTTAGTTTCCACGGACGTATTACGGTATACCCATCGTGTAGTCTCTTATAAGGTAACTGTGCTTCGATCTCCTCCCGGAGTTCTTCCCAGGAATCCCTCACCGCCCCCGAATCATCCAGTATAGAAGGCAGCACCAATTCAATCCCTTCCAGTTCATAAGCCCCTTTAAGGCTATAGGATTCTACATTTTCCTTATATTTTATGAACCCGAGATCCTGCAGGCTTCCTGTGACAGTCCATTGTTTGTGCGGATGATATGTAAACCCGAGATCGAGGCCCACTCCCATATTTCCTCCGAAGAAAGCACGGCTGCGGAGTTCCTTCCAGCCATTTTTTACCTGATTCCCATCATTTTCTATATCGCGCAGCGAAGTATATCCGGAAGTATGTATAACCACATCTGATACTACGCGATGCCTGTAAAAGTTTTCTACTCCGGTCTCGGTAACAAAATAACCGGAGTTACCGGTACTGCTAAAATTGATCATTCCCGAATACAGCTTGGCTCTTGCCCCTACAAACAAACGATCATTAATCTTTTTCCGGACTCCGAAATGCAGCACGGTAAGCATTTCGGCAGAACCGCTGAGATGTCCGAAATCAAAACGTTTCCCGAGATAATCCCTGTTGCCTTCGTAAGCCAGAACAGCCAGGTCCCTGGGCCAGTACATCAGGGCATCCGTCTCCTGGTACATCCCGAAGGAGTAATAATACTTCCCCTTCCAGTTATTTTTAAACCCGATATTAAATAGTTCCAGTTGCTGGTTTACCATCACCACATCCCGAGACGACAGGCGAAACACCAGGTCCCTGACCTTATCGCTAAAACTCACTTCATTATCTGCAAAGAGGTCATAAACAGAAAATCCGTTGCTCCCTGCCCCTGCACGAATACCGGACAACAACGGTATGCCCGCATACCAGCGATTATCAACCTCGGCAGCAGGGTTCAGCAGCAATGACTGGGGAATTCCGGTAAAATCATATAAGACAGGGTTATTTTGCCCATGCACAAAAACAGAAAGAAAAACCCAGCATATAAATACAATCCACTTCTTCATTACTCAATATGCAGATAAAAGGTTCCTTTCGATTTTAATTTCACATAAGCATTCTCATTACGGTTGGAGATATACGGAATATCCACGCTGAAGGCTACATGGGTCACGTATGTGAGTTGTTCGACATTTTCTTCTGTGTAAATGAGTTCTTCTGCCGAAACTTGTTCCGTTTGTCCGTCAGAGGGAGGTAAAGACATGGCGACTTCCTGCAATACCACAAAATTGTCATCCATCAACTGTATTTCGAGGGATAAAGGCTGTCCTACAGTACTCAGCGTTTCAAAATAAAGCACTGCTTTCTTTAGGTTATCTACCGTAAACGAATTGGAGAACAATTCGATACCGGTAGTATCGGATATCATCAATCCTAATGGAATACTGTCCATCACGACCGGAACGGGATATTCCAGATAAACCAGACTGTTCTCTACCACCGGCTCCATTTCAAAATCATTGACCTGGTCAAAATCGACATCGTTCAGGCAAGACACCAGGAAACCGCATACCCATAGCAGCAACACTCTATATATGCCTTGAAAACGCATTACAGGTAGGATTTGATTTCGAGAAGGCTGTGAATGGTAATAACACCATCTCCCTGCTTTTCATTCCGGGTATTGTAATGAATGGCATGCATTCCTGCTTTCAGGGCTCCGTGAATATCAGCTTCGAGATCATCGCCGATCATAACGGCATTTTCCGGAGCGGCCTGTGCCTTCTCCAGTGCATGCTGAAAAATGCCCGGGTGCGGTTTTTTCACCCCTGCAATCTCCGAATTCACCACATGGGTAAAGTAGGAATGAATACCGGAATTCAGGAGTTTTTTGTCCTGTACCTGATCAAAACCATTGGTTATAATGTGGAGCTTATACCCCTGTTTCAGGTAGGAGAGAATTTCTACGGTATGCTCAAAAAGATGATTGTGTTCTGTCAGGTATTCTATATAATCCTCGGACATCCGGTCGACGAACTCCTTGTCCAGCTCCCTTCCGAGCCTGCAAAAAGTCTGGTGCAGCCTTCCGAAACGCAACGCTTCCTGGTCAATACGTCCCTCCCTGTAATCTTCCCAGCATTTGCGATTTACCGGAATATATATTTCCAGAAAATCATCCAGGGAAATCCCCACACTGTTCTTCTCCAGTATTCTGCCGAAAGTAAGAGCGGAATTCTTTTCAAAATCCCATAAGGTATGATCCAGATCAAAGAAGACATCCGTTACACTATCAGTTCCTTTCCATTCCTTTTTTATGTACATTGAAAATTTTATTTACATCATTGCATACCGCAATGGTTCATATCTCACTAATTGTCCGCTGCATAAGCGATCCAGTCCATATAGACTTTTTTCAGATCCACACGGCTCTCTTCTGTCCACCGTTCATTGGAAAATACTGTAATAAAATTTCCCCCGACCTGTTTTACGCGATCGTACAGCACTTTCATTTTATCCAGGGCTTCGCGCTCGTTTTCCAATAGCATCAAAGCAGAATCCTGCACACAAAACGGGTTTACCTTCAAGGGTAATTGTATCTCATAACTAATATCATAAAAATAGAACGGCGTACATGTCCCGGCCCGGAATCCCACGTCATTCGAATATCCCATGGTGTAGTCTTCATTGAACCCGGCCTCTACGGCAGCTTTGTAAGTATCAGGGATATGAAGCCGGTTATATCGTGCCCGGGCCCTTTTTACCGGCCTGTTTATGATATTAATCAGACGTTCTCTTTCTTTCTTTAGCCGTACCGTATCATTCACGGCGTAATAGGACGTCATCAATGACACGATGTGATAATCCGCCACCGACTTGATCAGGGTACGAAAAGAAGCCTTATTATAAGGTATATTTTTGTCGAAAGCCGAATAATCCCCAAGCAAAAAAAAGAAGATAGCTTCGGTACCCAGGTGCTTATGTGCTGCTATCAATTCTTCAAAATGATCATAGGGATCTTTTTTAAGTCCGAGAAGAACCAGGTATCTCTCCGGGATCTTATACAGCTTCAGGGCTAAACCGTCTACAATAGTTCCTGCGAGTGTACGGATAATCCCTTTTTTGCGATAGGCATAAGCCGCTGCTATATCCATGACCGAAATATAACCGGTCTTTTTCTTCGTAAATTTTTCTTCGGGGAACCGTTTACCGAGTGCCACCGCCAGTTTCCGGACCCAATAATCGACTACCGGGATCTCGAGAAAACCGTGCTCCATGCCCATACTTTCCCTTGCGGGGTACCTGCCATGTTCGTCTTTTACATGCGGAAGATATTCTTCATACCGGCTCAGCAAATAGAAGGTGGCGGCAAAAATATCGAAGGGAATACTTCCTTTGTCACCTATTCCGAAAAAACAGGGAACATCATCCCACATCTGTACATTGATCTCCAGTGTGGTAATCCCCTGCTCGAAAAGAATATCATGACTACGCACGAAAAATTCGTTCTGCAAAGGATTTTTCGTATATGTAATCTTAGGCCCGGTATGAGCAATAAAATCTTCCACCTTAGCTGTAATCCCTACTTCAATCTGAAGCATATTTTTAAAGATATGCTTCATGACATAGGTTACTCTCGGTGTAATTTTATGTGTGTAAACTAACAGCATGATTACTTTTTACATAGTACGTTTTCCGGAAAAAGTACAAAAAAAAGGACCTTGTGGCATTGTATTTCCATACACACCGAAGTCCTGTATATCATCAGAGTATTCTTTGATCTGCAAAACTGAAATAGCTTTCCTCCGTAATGATCAGATGATCGAGCACATGAATATCAAGGCTTTCCGACGCTGTTTTCAGCTTTTTTGTCAATTGTTTATCGGCATCACTTGGCAACAGGGTCCCGGAAGGGTGGTTATGCACCAGTACGATAGCGGTTGCCCCGAGCTCTAATGCCCTTTTCATAACCAGGCGCACATCGACCAGGGTGCCGGTAATCCCACCTTTACTCAATTGAGTATATTGAAGTACTTTATGCGAATTGTTCAGGTATATTATCCAGAATTCTTCATGGGGAAGTTCGCCGATAACAGGCTGCATCAGCTCAAAAACCGATTTGCTGTTCGAGATTTTCACTCTTTCCAGAGCCTGCTCCAGCCTGCGCCTTCTTCCGAGCTCCAGTGCAGCGGCAATTGTTATTGCTTTGGCATCTCCTATACCTTTAAATTGGGTAAGTTGTGCCAGGGAAAATTTCCCCAATTCATTGAGATTGTTATTGGCGGCAGATAATATTCGCTTGGAAAGACCTACGGCACTCTCATCCCTGTTTCCACTTCCGAGCAGAATGGCAATAAGCTCGGCATCGGTAAGGACCTCTCTCCCTTTCCGGGATAGTTTCTCCCTGGGCCTGTCATCTTCTTTCCACTTTTTTATGGAAAAGGACTCCGTTTTCTCCATGCGATCGTATTTTGCATAAAGATATAGTTTTTGATGGGATTTTTAAAAATTTCCCACCCCCGATAATCCTTCATTAACCTTTATGTTCATACGCCGCAAGTGCCTCGTAAAAATCATCTTCATCTATCCCCATATGCTGACAGATCCACTGGGCGCCGATCAAATGCCTTACCACCTCTGTATCGGGCAGTGCTACCGGCATCGGCCCTTCGGATGTTTCCAGGACAAAATCATCCCCGTCTCTTTCGTATTCGGGTTGCCTGTAAGGATGCTTTCTTATGGGATTCTCCGAAGCTTCTACTATAGTTTTCAGCACTTCATCCTCTTCATTATATACGATAATTCCGCCTTTGACGATACTGTCGACAAATATCTTATAATCCGATTCGGCTTCTGAACCTCCTGAAATTCCGGTGAGCAATGCTATATTTGGCTTATACCAATGAAATTCCGGAGTGGCATCCTGTATCGAAGACGGCCGGTGACTTCCTGTGAGCAGTATAAAATCATTTTCTCCGGTGAGGGAAGCCATATCTCCCGAATCTCCGGATACCAGGTAGTCGGTCGGCCTGTTGTGATACTCCAGTATATGTAATATCACGGATACTATATAAGCACTGTCCGGAAGCCCTCCTGCTACTACCCTGGTTTTATAACGGGAAAATTCATATAAAAATTCGGGAATGGTGTATGTACTGATTCCCATATCTGTCGCAGCCTGTAGCAACAGGTTATCAGAAGATATTTCAGCTCCTGTAATTACAGCCTCGATATCTGCTGTAATTTGCCCGGCATACCATCCGTTCTCTTCCATCTCCAATCTGCGATCGGCAGCAACCTTTTCTCCACTACCGCTAATGACATGCCCGTCCTTTCTCAAAGCCCGGGCCAGGGTATACAATCTGTCTTCCCCGATTCCTATACAATGTATACGCATTCCAGTTTTTTTTTCTTGGTGTAAAGGTAAAAAAGGAGTGTCACAAAAGCATTAAAAAACATCAAAACTATAGCACTTTCCCAGCCGGATCAGGGTAGAATATACATGCCCTTCCCCTACTGTTCGTTTTTTCCGTAAATGCTCGGAAGTGCCAGCTTAAATTTCACGGCAAGTAACCGGATGGTAATCACAATGACCACAGAAATGATAAAAACAACATCGTCGGGCACAGGAAGTAACCGCATCAGGAAGTAAGATGTCGCCCCGGCTACACAGGCCGTAGCGTAAATTTCCCTGTGAAAAATCACCGGGATATCATTGCACAAAATGTCACGCACTACTCCACCGAAACAGGCCGTAATAGTACCAAGTGCTATACACATTACCGCACTGAGCTCTGCCACCATACCTTTTTCCACACCGACGAGTGTGTAAAGCCCGATACCGATAGTATCGAAAAGAAAAAGTGAAGTTCGCAGGTATTTGAGTTTTTCTTTGAAGATCAATGCAAAAATAACGGTAACAATAATAGTGTACATATATATATTGTCCTGTAACCAGGTTACAGGCTCTATCCCAATGAGGATATCCCGTATGGTCCCGCCTCCTACCGCAGTGACAAAAGCAATAATAAAAACCCCAAAAATATCAAGCCGCTTCTGTAATGCAGCCAGCACACCGGATATCGCAAAAGAAACCACCCCGAGAAGATCTATAATAAGGTAATACATGAATTCGCATTTTTAGTTTTGTCGCTAATAAATCCGTAGTTACATTTTCTGAGTGAAATAATTATAATCCTTCAGTACCCTGTCTATAAAAGCATGAACATCGGGCTCAGTCGCCTTAACCTGGATCACATCTTCTATCTTCGTTTTCAGCTTGAGCATAACCTTGTAATCTCTGGATTTTTTTGCCGACATAAATGTCTCTTTAATAATCCTCGCATCATTGTCGGAAAGCCTGATAACAGATGGATATACAGGCTGGTATTCTTCTCCGATATCCTCGAGGATCGTATGATCTATAGTGACTTTATTTTTAAGACTTATGACAGATGTTCCGGCAGTCATGTCTCCCAGTCGCTGGCTTTTCTGGCTGGCCACTATACTGATAATGGCTATAACCCCGCTCATCATATCGATATCCACGATCCGCAGAAACCACCGGATCAGATAATCCGGTAAAGAAGCCTGGTATCCGTCTATTTTTACAACTTTGATCTTCAGAAGTCTTTTCCCGGGGGTCTGCCCTTCGAGCATAGATTCAAACAACAGGGTGTAAAAAATAAAGGGGAGCAAGAAGATAAGGACCACAGCTATCTGAGACCATTGATCCATTCCGTTCAGGATAAGATCCATTTGAAAAAGCCGGAAAAGGATCTGATACATGACCACGAGATAAGCGATCTTGATCAGCATATCCACAGCATAGGCAAGAATACGTTCTCCTATGGAAGCCGCGGTAAAACTGATATTAACATTCTGTGTCGTATTGATTTGCAATTCTGCCATTCGTGTTTTATATAAACGGCGAATCCCGGTAAAAATATTTCCGGTCACTCCGTGTTATGATGTCTCCAAAGTACTGTACCCGCAGTAATCCTGTCCATCCCTTAAAACCGGTATATTTAGACAAAATAACCCGCAGCCCGGTGTAAAAGTATCAGTTTTATTTTAACTTTACACTTTCGACCCGTCTTACCGGTCACGGGAGCAAACCGCGGTTCCAAGCTAAATTACGACCATTTACAGGACTATGAGAGAAGTAGCCTTTATAAAACAAAATAAAGAAAAATGGCTCAATTTTGAAAAAGCTATTTTTAATCAACGGTTTAAAAACCCGGATGAACTGGCAACTTTGTATATACATCTTATCAATGACTTGTCTTATGCAAAGACCTACTATCCGAAAAGCAAGGTCATTACTTATCTGAATCAGCTTGCAGCACGTGCATTTCAACGAATATACAAGACCAAAAGGCAGGAAACCAATCGCTTTCTTTATTTCTTCCAGATCGAAGTTCCTATGGTAGTCTATCAATATCGAAGGTACTTCGCTTATGCTTTTATCCTGTTTTTCTCATTTGCAGCCATAGGTGCAGTTTCCGCAGCGTATGACGACACTTTCGTACGTCTTATCCTCGGGGATAATTATGTAAATATGACCATGGAAAATATACGGAACGGAGACCCTGTTGCCGTATATAAAAGCGGAAGTAACTGGGGAAGTTTCATCGGGATCACACTGAATAATATCTATGTAGGCATAAGGGCTTTTGTCTATGGTGTCTTCGGAGGATTGGGAACCGGATGGATTTTATTACAAAACGGTATTATGCTGGGAGCTTTCCAGTATATGTTCCACACAGAAGGTGTATTATGGGAGAGCGTCCGGGGAATATGGATACACGGTGCCATGGAAATTTTCGCCATCGTTGTCACGGGTGCGGCAGGTTTTATTCTGGGGGCCGGAATACTGTTTCCGGGGACCTACTCGAGAAAAACCTCTTTTAAAATGGCTTTTAAAGACGGAATGAAAATTTTACTCAGCACTTTTCCTTTCTTTGTCGCCGCAGGTTTCCTCGAAGGCTTTGTCACACGGTATTCCAATGCCATGCCCGATGCGTTGTCAATAACCATTATTCTCAGTACCCTGGCTTTTATAAGCTTTTATTACCTGGTCTATCCCTTTATGGTCACCCGAAAAAGCAACCCACATTTATGATACAGCTTTATAAAAAAAGAGATTTCGGAGAACTGTTTTCCGATACGTTTGCCTTTATTCGTCAGAACGGTGGGCATTTTTTCAAAAACTACTTTCTCATCAACGGTGCGTTTATACTCATTCTGATGGCCATAATGTATGTATTTGTCAAAGTGTACAGTGCTTTAATGACCTCTTCGCTAACACCCGGCGGCGGAGCTCCCGACCATGCTATTGAAAACTATCTCAATGACAATGCCATCCTCGTCTTTCTTTTTTTCTGTCTGTTCCTGGCTATTGCGGTCTTTGTCGGTTTTATTACCTATATGTACACTCCGATCTACATGCTGCTCTGCGCGCGGCATTCTTCCAATGCGTTCGGCACAAGAGATATCATCAAAGAAATGACCGGGAAGACAGGAAAACTGATCGTCTTTATCCTCGCTTCCGTAGTATTGTCTATGGCAGTGTTTTTAGGAGCAGGCATAGCCATGTTTATTTTGATGATTACGTTTATAGGTATCTTTTTCATCCCTGTAATTATTGCTGCCATCACATTAATGTACAACAATGCACTCATGGAATACCTGAATTCGCGCAAAGGCGTTTTTGAGTGTTTCAGCTACGGTTTTCAACTCATATTCAAGAACTTATGGACTTCGGTAGGCTGCGTAGCCCTGTTTTATCTTATGGTTCAGGTAGTACAGGGAGCTATTATCATTATTCCGTATATCGCGGGCATCTTCTCTATACTCATAAATCCCTCTGCCCTGGAAAACAATACCGAAGAAAGCGTAGCCCTGATTTTTACGATCATGATGTTTGTGTACATGCTTGCCTTCCTGATAAGTTTACTGGGCAATACGATTATTCAGATCAACCAGGGGATTATTTACTTTACCCTGAAGGAAGAGACCGAAAATATAAACACTACTTCTGTCATCGATCAGATAGGCCAGTCACAGCATTAAAAACCAGCGTGTTGAAGAAATTTATTTTACTTTTTATATATAGTATCGTCGGTACCTTTTCTTTCGCCCGGGAAAATGTACGGGACAGTCTCCGTACAGACCAAAGCATGCCGGAACAACGAAGTTTTGCACGGGATTTTAAAGAACGTTACTCCGGTACAGAATACCAGTACGACACCACAAATTCCACAGGGTGGTTCACCCGTCTCAAAGAAGCCTTTATCCAGTTTATCTTAGACCTGTTCCGGCTGGGATCTCGCCATGAAGCACAGAATATCGCAGATATTTTTCTCAAGATCTTTTATGTACTAATTTTCATCGCTGTCGTATATTTTATTGTCAGGGCTATTATGAACAAGGAAGGCCAGTGGATCTTTCGCAAACCATCCGACCGCAAAATCATTACGGCCCGGGATATCGAAAACAATATACATGGTACGGACTTCCATGAGCTTGTGAGTCATGCCGTAACCGCGGGCAGGTATCGCGAAGCAGTACGGTATTATTACCTATGGCTTCTCCAAAGACTCTCGGAAAAAGAACTGATCGATTACGATGTGGAAAAAACCAATTCCGATTACCTCCGCGAACTTGAACATCACGGATTACAACAGGAATTCCGTTACGCATCTTACCTGTATAATTATATCTGGTACGGGGAGTTCTCGATAGACAAACAACAATATGACAATGCCGCCCGGACCTTCTCGGCACTTATTAATTCTATAGACCAATGAAAAACAGCATAAAGATCTACATCGGACTGTTAGTGCTGCTTTTTATTGTGGTAGCCGTATTCGAACTGTCGGGACCCGATCCTGTAAACTGGACACCGACCTTCAATGAACAGCAGAGCAGGCCTTATGCACTGAAAGTTCTTTACTCCGAACTCCCGGAACTGTTCCCGGGGGGTATCGAAGATGTCAAAGTCACACCATACGAACATCTCCGCCCCCTGTACCAGCCATGGGACTCCGTATATTCCTCAGAGAACAGCTACATATACATCAACAGGATATATGTGCCCGATGTTACATCTACCCATGAGCTCCTTAACTATGTGTCATCGGGAAATACCGTTTTTATCGCTTCCGAAAGTATGCCGCAGGAACTCACCGATTCCCTTGATTTCACTACGGAGTACGACTTCGGTATAAAAAGAAAAGGAAGTCTCTATCTGGCCAATAGAACCCTCAAAAAAGACTCCGTTTCCCTGGAAGAAGGCATGACAGGCAGCTACTTCACTACACTCGATTCGGTCAATACCACCGTACTGGGGTATCAGGATTTCGGCACGAAAAGAATCAACTTTGTGAAAATTGCTTACGGTAAAGGATATTTTCTCCTCCACTCGTACCCGTATGCTTTTACCAACTACTATGTGCTGAAGGATAAAAATTACAGGTATGTTGCCGATGTGCTTTCTTATATCCCGGGAGACACTGTTTATTTTGATTGTCGTGACCGGGTGCATGAAGAACTCGGAAATTCGCCTTTGCGGTATATCCTTTCGCAACCTGCCCTTCGGTGGGCGTGGTATATAGCGCTGGCCAGCTTACTCGTATTTATGATCTTTAATGCCAAACGCAAACAGCGTATCATCAAAGTAATCCCCCCTGAGGAAAACACTACGGTGGCCTTTACAAAAACCATAGGGAATCTCTACTACGAAACCCGGGACCACACCAATCTTGTAGATAAAAAAATCACCTATTTCCTCGAAAAAATACGAAGTGAATACCTGCTGGACACCAATGAGCTCGATGACCGGTTTATCCGTTACCTCGCTGCCAAGACCGGGAAGAATAAAGATACGGTTAAAAAACTCGTGAGCCTGATCGTGCGTCTTCAATCCAAAACACATGCTACGGAAGAAGACCTGCTGGAACTGAACCGGGCTATCGAACAATTTTATATGACAAACACTATCAGAAAAGAACAGTAAACTATGAGTGAACAAGAATATACACCGGAAGAAACCCATGAGCAAAATCCGAATTCCGTACCGGAAAACACAGAAGTTCCCGGAAAACAGCAGGAAACAGGTACGGCACCGGCAGATCCCGATACCCTTGAATTCCGATCCCGCATAGACCTTTCCGGACTCCAGACTGCAATAGAGCAGATACGGGGAGAACTTTCGAAAGTTATCGTCGGTCAAAAACACATGATCGATATGCTCATCACCGCTCTCCTGGCGGACGGACACGTACTGATCGAGGGAGTGCCGGGTGTGGCAAAGACCATCACCGCCAAATTGCTTGCCAAAGCGCTGACGGTAGATTTCAGCCGTATACAGTTTACCCCGGACCTCATGCCATCGGATATTCTCGGAACATCGGTATTTGATCTGAAAAAATCGGAATTCGAGTTCAAAAAAGGGCCGGTTTTTGCCAATATGCTGCTTATCGATGAGATCAACAGAGCTCCTGCAAAAACCCAGGCCGCCCTGTTTGAGGTGATGGAAGAAAGACAGATCACCATGGATGGTCATCGTTATGTCCTCGAACCTCCTTTTATCGTCCTGGCCACACAAAACCCGGTAGAACAGGAAGGAACCTACCGCCTTCCGGAAGCGCAACTCGACCGCTTCCTGTTCAAGGTAGAGGTAGCGTACCCTTCACTGGAAGAAGAAGTAGAGATCATATCGCGCGAGCACCTGCTTAAAGAAACTAAAAAGACAGAAAAGATAACCGCTTTTCTCAGTCGGGAACAGGTACACACCTATCAGCAACTGGTCAATGAGATCCTGGTAGAACCGCACCTGCTCCGATATATAGCCGAACTCATCGTGAATACCCGGAGCAACCCTTTCCTTTATCTCGGGGCTTCCCCCAGGGCATCTATAGCCATACTCAAGGCCTCCAAAGCCTATGCGGCCATTAACGGAAGGGATTTTGTAACACCCGAAGACATCAAACAAGTGGCGGTTCCCGTATTACAGCACCGCATCATCATTACACCGGAAAGAGAGATGGAGGGCGTTACCGGAAAACAGGTTATTCAACAGATCATACAGGCTGTAGAGATCCCGAGATAACCCTTAGTATTAATCCAGAACAAGAAGCGATTGAAAATTTTCAGACCCTTATACCTGCCAAACCGTTTTTTTTACTGCTGCATAGCGGTAATTATCCTTTTTATTGTCAGCTTTATATTTGACAGGATGTTCTTTATGGCACAACTGGCACTGGTTGTTTTTATGGCCTTTACCGCTCTGGATGCACTGATCCTCTTCTTTACCCGTACAGGTATCGATGCGGAAAGAATACTCCCGGAGAAGCTGTCGAACGGAGATGAAAATCCGGTACAAATAAAGATACACAACTATCATACCTTCCCGGTCTACGCGCGGGTCATAGACGAGATCCCGGAACAGTTTCAGGTAAGGAATTTCCGTATAGACCGAAAAATAAAAGCTTCGGATGTCCATACCCTGGAATATGATCTGAGACCAACCGAAAGAGGGGAATACCATTTTGGTAAACTGAATATCTTTATATCATCGGCACTGGGGCTTATTTCCAGGCGTTATATCTTCTGTGACCATGCCATGGTGCCCACCTATCCCTCATTTCTGCAACTTAGAAAATACGACCTGATGGCATTTTCGCATCGCCTGCTTCAATACGGTATCAAGAAAATACGCCGTATAGGTCATACCATGGAGTTCGAACAGATCAAAGAATATGTGCAGGGCGATGATCTCCGTACGCTCAACTGGAAAGCCACGGCGAAAAAAAACCAGTTGATGGTCAATCAGTTTCAGGATGAGAAATCCCAACCCGTCTATTCCGTAATTGACAAGGGACGTGTCATGAAAATGCCCTTTAACGGACTGAGCCTGCTCGATTATGCCATTAATGCGACCCTTGTCATCAGCAATGTCGTCCTTAAAAAACAGGATAAAGCAGGGATGTTTACCTTTTCCAGGAAGGTGGAAAACATCGTAGTCGCAGAACGCAGGTCTTCACAAATGGGACTTATTCTGGAAACACTATACAACATAGAGACCGATTTTTTCGAATCGGATTTCGGCAGGTTGTACGCAGATATAAAGCGTAACATCACCAATCGGAGCCTGATTATGCTCTATACCAATTTTGAGACACTCGATGGCCTTCATCGTCAACTTCCTTACTTAAAAGGTATTGCCAAAAATCATTTGCTGGTAGTTGTATTTTTCAAAAACACCGAACTTAACGACCTCATAGACAACCGTGCAGAAACCATTCAGGAGGTCTATGACAAGGTCATCGCAGAGAAATTCGCTTTTGAAAAACGTCTTATCGTCAACGAGCTCCGGAAGTACGGTATATATTCGATTCTGACCACCCCGGAGAACCTCACTATAGATACTATAAACAAATACCTGGAAATCAAGGCCAGGGGGCTTTTATAAAGAAAACAAGTTCGGTTTACGTAACCTCCGGATCCCGGACTGGATATGCAAAACCTGAAGATTACACAGAACGACACACAGCGAGGGCATAGCTACCGAAGCATACATGAGTTACCTTACCCCATCAGGAGCAAAAAAATAAGGGGTAGTACAACCACCCCTTATATCTTTATACCACATTACCGGAACGTTATATCTTTTCGTCCAGCCATGCTTTCATCATCCATACGGTCTTTTCCTGTTCCGTAATAAAATCACTCATCATTGCATTTGTACCTTCATCACCTGCATCGGCAGACTCATCGAGTATAACACGTTCTATCTTGAGCAATTCCGTCAACGAATCCACAACCAGGGTTACTGCCGCCTCATCCTGATGTACATTTTTACCTACCGGCACCTTACCGGCCTTGATATAATCTTCGAACGTATGCAGCGGAGTGCCTCCGAGTGTCAGTACACGCTCTGCTATGAGATCTATTTTTTCCTGACTGTCATTGTACAGTTCCTCGAATTTCGGGTGGAGATCAAAAAAGCGTTTCCCTCGAATATTCCAGTGAATTCCTCTTAAATTCTGATAATATAATTGAAAATTAGCCAGCAGATTATTGAGGTCTTTCACCAGGTTCTCGGTTTTTTTAACGTCCAGTCCTAAGCTGTTTAATTGCATAATTTTATATTTTTAAGTTCCTAATCAATTTACAACAAATTTACGGATTATTTAAGGGGGCAGAGGCATAACATTTATCAATAGTTTTTATATTTTTATCGAATAAAACTATAAAAAATACCGGGAGGGTAGGATGTAGAAACCGGTTTGCATCCGTCTCCCTTAAGTTTAGATCATACGACAATGACCATCACGCAATTGCAATATGTACTGGCCGTAGCCGAGTACCAGAATTTCACCCTTGCTGCCGAAAAAAGTTTTGTAACGCAACCGACCTTGAGTATGCAGATACAAAAACTGGAAGACGAACTCGATATTATTATTTTCGACCGGAGCAAGAAACCCATTCAGCTTACGGAGGTCGGTAAGAAGATCGTGGCACAGGCCCGGAATATCGTCAGCGAATCCGGCAGGATAAAAGACATCGTTCACCAGGAAAAGGGTTATATCGGCGGAGAATTCAGGCTGGGGATCATCCCTACGGTCATGCCGACACTTCTCCCCATGTTTCTGAGGAACTTTATCAACAAATATCCCAAAGTACAGATCAGGATCGAAGAGCAAAACACGGCTACACTCATCCAGAAACTTACGGACGGACATCTCGATGCCGCTATAGCAGCAACACCACTCGAAAATGAGAATATCAGGGAACGGGTATTGTATTACGAACCCTTTGTGGCTTACATTCCCGAAAACCATCGTCTTCACTCCAATATGAAGATAGATACTTCCGACCTTAAGATAGAAGATGTCCTGCTTTTGGAAGACGGGCATTGTTTCCGTGACGGAGTCATCAACCTCTGCCATGCTGAAAAAGATTTTAAAGACGATCGTTTTCAACTGGAAAGCGGCAGTTTTGAAACGATGATAAGACTGGCAGACGAAGGCATGGGTATGACACTACTCCCCTATCTCCATACGTTGGGACTAAACGAAAAAGAAAAGAAACACCTTCATTTTTTTAATGATCCAAGTCCGGCTCGTGAGGTCAGCCTTATCTACCACAAGAGCGAACTAAAACTACACATCACCGAAGCCCTTAGAGAAGTTATATCCGGAGTTATCCGGGGGGCTATCGCTTTTCAGAATGTTCAGATCATAAGTCCGATCGGTAAGAAATAAAAAAACGGACTGTGGAGACCGGTTAAAACACAACGGGTATTTGTGCCCTGAGAACAAAAAATCCCGCAATTGCGGGATTTGATTTTTTATGATTTCAGGTGAATCAGACACTGTGAAAGTTCGGGTTTCCCCGTTATAAACTGGTCAAGCCAGATTTTTAATTCTTCCAGTTCATATGGTAATAATCGGTGAACCGCTTTTTCTACTTCTTTGCAGAAGAGAGCGGAGTCAAAGCTCACTTTCTGGAGTACGACTTGGGTATACTCATACATAGCTCTAGCCATAATTATGAACGTTTTTTAGGGTTAGTTACCGGCCATAGGCCAGATCTTAATTACACCAAATATAACGATTTTTTGTTATCGATTATTTTAGCCAATCGTTAAATATTTACTAATTAACTGATTTGCAAATGCATGAAACTTATAATTCCCAAACCTTACGTACTGAACTTCCGGATGATTCCCTTTTCCTTTATTTCTCAAGACGATCTTTAACATACTCTATCTGCGTTTTACCATGAGGCATCGGCTTACCGTCCTCGCCCAGGTTTACCATCACAATACGCTCTATCGATATAATGGTCAGCCGGGTCATTTTATTACGAACTTCGCACCGCAGACTGAGGGAACTTTTTCCGAAATTCACGACATCGATCCCGATCTCTATAATATCACCCTCCCTCGCCGAATCCACAAAATTGATATCGGACATAAATTTGGTAACCACTTTTTTATTTTCGAGTTGAATAATGGCATAAAGAGCCGCTTCTTCGTCTATCCATTGTAAAAGACGTCCTCCGAACAATGTACCGTTTGGATTCAGGTCTTCGGGCTTAACCCATTTACGGGTGTGAAATCTCATAGTAAAGGTATTATGTTTATCCCCTAAAATTATTTATTTTGCACGACATAACCTAATGGAAATCTCTATCGTTAAAAACCCGAAACACCATACGATTTGGAACTTAGTAACAATACAATGGCACTGCCCGGACCCGAACTGAAGGAGTTTCTGGATATCAAGGCAGCAACATATAACACTACCGATTTTATAGCGACAGATCCCATACAGGTACCCCATGCGTTTTCCCGTAAAGAAGATATCGAAATTGCCGGGTTCCTGGCTGCAACCATCGCCTGGGGTAACCGGAAAAGTATTATAAGTAACAGCCGGAAGATCATGGAACTCATGGGAAATGCTCCCTATGAGTTTGTCATGGCCCATACCGCTGAGCAACTCGAAAAATTAACCACTTTCGTACATCGTACCTTCAACGGATCGGATCTTCAGGGTTTTGTAAGGTCTCTTCGCCATCTTTATACGGCTCACGGAGGACCGGAAGCCGTTTTTGCCCGACATGCCCGGGAGGGATCTCTCCAGGAAGCCATTCATCACTTCAAAAAACACTTTTTTGAGATCCCGCACCTGCAACGTACGGAAAAACACGTATCGGACCCGCTGAAAGGTTCTTCCGCCAAACGCATAAATATGTACCTCCGGTGGATGGTCCGTAATGACAATACCGGTGTGGATTTTGGTATATGGAAGAAATTATCTCCGGCACAGCTTTCCTGCCCGCTCGACGTACACTCGGGGAACGTAGCACGAAAACTGGGATTGCTACACCGTAAACAAAACGATGCCAAAGCCCTTGCCGAACTCGATACCAGCCTGAGGAAACTCGACCCCGACGACCCGGTTAAATACGATTTTGCACTATTTGGACTCGGGGCTTTTGAAAAGTTCTGATCATTTATGCCAATTCAAAAAATACTACACCTATAGACTGAAGTACATCGCCTTGTAAAAAAGATAATATCCGGCCTTGTAAATTTCGTATATCCGTATCAAAACCCATATCTTTAACTGTACAATAAAACATATCCTAACCCAACAAATAATCTCGATGAAAAAGAAAAATACATTTTTACTCTTTGCTTTTTTATGCTGTTCGGCATTGTTTGCCCAGAAACGCACTATTCCTGCAGACACTACCGTAACCACGACACATCAGGTAACAGTCGACGGAAAACGTTTTTCATACGCAGCCACTACCGGGACCCAACCGGTATGGAATGAAAGCGGTGATCCGGTCGCGACACTATACTACACCTATTACGAACGGCAGGATATCAAAGACAGGGCCGCAAGGCCACTCGTCATATCCTTCAACGGTGGCCCCGGATCGGCTTCGGTATGGATGCATATTGCCTATACCGGTCCGCGGTTGCTCAACATCGACGATGAAGGTTATCCGGTACAACCTTATGGCATCAAAGAAAACCCGTATTCCATACTTGATGTTGCGGATATCGTCTATGTAAATCCTGTGAATACAGGATATTCCCGTCTTATCGAAACTGAAGAAAAAAAAGCGGAAAAATCAGACTTCTTCGGGGTCAATGCCGATATCAAATACCTTGCGGAATGGCTGAACACCTTTGTCACACGCTCCGGCAGATGGCAATCGCCCAAATACCTCATCGGTGAAAGCTATGGAACAACAAGGGTTTCCGGACTCGCCCTGGCATTGCAAAACCAACAATGGATGTACCTCAACGGGGTTATCCTCGTTTCTCCTACCGAACTCGGCATCAAGAGAGACGGTCCTGTAGAAACAGCCAACCGCCTTCCTTATTTCGCAGCGGCAGCCTGGTATCACAACATGTTGCCATCCGATCTGCAGCAGAAAAAGCTGGAAGAAGTTTTACCGGAAGTAGAAGATTACACCCTCAACGAGCTCCTTCCAGCTATTGCCCTGGGCGGACATCTCGACCAGGGAAAGAAAAAAGCGGTAGCCGCCAAAATGGCCAGGTATTCCGGTTTATCCGAAAAAGTATTACTACAACATAATCTCGATGTATCGTATTGGTTTTTCTGGAAAGAGTTGCTCCGGGACAAAGGGTACACCATAGGTCGGCTCGATTCGCGTTATCTCGGAATAGATCGCGAAGACGCCGGAGATGCTCCCGATTACAATGCCGAACTCACCTCCTGGTTACATTCCTTTACTCCCGCCATGAATTATTACGTTCGCGAACACCTCAATTTTAAAACAGATGTTAAATACAACATGTTCGGGCCTGTACATCCCTGGGACCGGTCTAAAGATAATACAGGTGAAAACCTCAGACAGGCTATGGCGCAAAATCCGTATCTGAAAGTCATGGTACAGTCGGGCTATTTTGACGGGGCCTGTACTTATTTTAACGCAAAATATACCATGTGGCAAATGGACCCGGCAGGAAAAATGAAAGACCGTATGCGGTTCGAGGCTTATCACAGCGGCCACATGATGTACCTGCGTAAGGAGGACCTGAAAACCGCGAATGAACACATCCGTGAATTTATAAGGAACTCCCTGCCCGGAAAAAACACTCCGGCCAAATATTAATTTCAAATCCTATGCCGACATGTTAAGTTCCATATTCCCCGGTAAAACACCTGCCCCATACCGTTACGGCATAGCACTCGGCGGAGGTGGTGCAAGAGGGTTTGCCCATCTCGGGGTTCTTAAAGCACTGGAAGAGCTGGGCATCAAACCCGATATCATTTCGGGCGTAAGTGCAGGAGCTATCGTAGGAGCCTTTATTGCAGGCGGTTTCTCACCCGAAGAGGTCTTTGGAATCATGAAAGAAAACCGGCTGGGAAATTTTACCAGCATACAATTCCCAAGGGACGGGTTGCTTAATTTCGACAAGCTGCAACACACTATTGCCAGGTATATTCCGGCAAAGAATATCGAAGATCTTCCTGTTCCTTTTTATGCGGCAGCCTCCAATCTGAACGATGGCATTATAGAATACTTCGATAAGGGCGACCTGGGAAAGATCGTGCAGGCATCGTCGTCCATACCCGTATTGTTTTCGCCGGTGAGAATTAATGGTAAAAAGTATGTAGACGGTGGGATTTTTGACAATATTCCCATTGCTCCGTTAAGAGGAAGGTGCGACAACATTATTGCCATCAATATCAGTCCGTCTCACAAAGCGGACAAACTTAACAATCTCATAGATATAGCAACAAGGACTTTTCATCTCAGTGTGGAATCGACCTCGATACGAAAAAAGGAAGAATGTGACATTTATATAGAACCTCCGGAATTATACAATTATCCTATACTCGATGCTTCGAAAGCCGAAAAAATGTTTCAGATCGGTTATGAATACACCCGTATGCTGAAGGTATTCAACCCGGAATAATCGGGGAGATTATTGAAATTTCAATTCGCTGTACCTCGCCTGTACGGTAATTTCCCGGGAGGAATCACTTTTTTTACGATATCCTTTAATGACTTTTTTCTGCGAATCCCCGGAAGAGGAAACCTTGAGACTTCGGGGGGTTTTAACCGAAGAATTATCTCCGTGGACCAAAAGCCGGAAATCCGATTCCGGCAGTACGATCAATGCATTGGTATTATCCAGTATGACCTCGAGTTTGTGAAAGTCGGTCCCGATAGTATCCACGGTGAGATTACTAAATGTACCGCGGATATACCCGGTGCCCGATAAGTGGCCTACCCGGACATCGGATGTATTGGATATCAGGTCAAGGCGACTTACATTGCCCAGGTTAACATGGTCTACATAATTCACTTTCAGAGTACCCCCGTTCCAGTTTTTAACAAGAACGGGAGCATAAGAAGTTTCTATGGAAGTCTCTTGTCCGTCTACACGGGCGGCCAGTAAACTGGCATGAGACAAAGTAGCCCGTATATTCTCCGAATTTTCTGCGAGCTTTACTTCACCATGGCGTACATTCATTTTCAGTTTTGCCTTCTCGGGAATCCGGATCAGGATGCGCTTTTTTATTTTTATGTGTTTTCTTCCGGAGTCACCTCCTTCGATACGGACCTCTTCCGGACCGTTTTCACCGGACAGGTAAATAACTTTCATGTTGGCATATTTCTTAGCAGCCTCCTTTCCTATTTTTTCTGCCTGTGTCCGGATCTCTTTCGACCGTTTTTCCATCTCCTTATTCCATTCCGCCATACTTTTCTTGAAATCCTCATTGAAAGTCCCCTTGATTTTCTCTTTCCATTCCTCCATATAAGCTTCCCCATCTTTCTGATAGGCTTCGTAATCGAAACTGAGTGCGGACATATCCGGCATTTGAGGAGGTATGGGAGGCAGAGGTGGAAGGACCTCAATAGTCTTCGGAACATCCGGAACTTCGGGGATGCCGGGAAATACAAACACATTCCCCGGATGCGTGGATATTTTAACCAGGCTTTTGTCTCCCTCTGCACGGAAGTCCCAACGTTCGAAATACCTGCTCGCCTCCTCTGCGGAGAGTCCTTCCGTTTCTATGGTCGCTACGATTTCTACTTTATTTTTATTCCAGGTCTCAAATTGTATATCGGAGTGACTGGTATTCACCTCCACGGTTACGTCTTTAGCCACCGGAAAGCTTTCCCGGAATGTTTTTGTTTCTTTTTGGGCCTGTAAAGACAGGGCACAAAACCCGGCCAGTAAGACACTACACCTGTACATCAGAAAATTTTTCATCATTTTTGCTTTTTAATTCCTGTAATTTGTTTTTCAACCGGTAGAGCAATTCTAACCTCAGTTTCAAATTATCTATCAAAGCAACAACCGTCTGTTCGTTGGGCCCTATATCGTTCAGTTCCCGGTTCAAAGCCTGATATTCTTTATTGAGTTCGCCAAGTCTGGCCATATATTCGTCGAAAAGCTGTTTGTTTTCGCTGTCCACTTCTACCTGAGACAATTCCCAGTTTATTGCCGTAACATAGTATTCTTCTACTTTTTTGAGGTCGGGGGAAAGATCGCCTAACGAAATCTTACGGGCATATTCCTCCGTCTTGTCCTTACCACCGGCTACCTGGCGGGTATCAGGGATATCTTTGTCGTGTTGCAGGCCGTAAAAAAGAACGGCGGCTACACCTCCCAGGAGCAGGAATGAGGCAGCAATTTTCCACACTTTCCCGGTTTCCTTTTGCTTACGCTGTTTAGCCGGTGGTATCTCGCGATCAAGCCTGTCCAGAAACCGCTCTTCATGCCCCTCCGGCATGTGGTCTGTCTCCTTATATCCTTTCTCTAACAGTTCCCTGATATCTTTCATACAACCTTCATTTTTACATTAAACCGTTTTCGCTGTCAATAATTCCTTTAATTTTTTCTTTCCCCGGAACAGTAATGTCCTCGAGTTTACTTCGGTTATTCCCATGATCTGCGCAATCTCCTCATGATCATAACCTTCGAGCAAGAACAGCATCACAACGTACCTGCAACTGTCCGGAAGCTGCTCCATAGCCCGGATCACCATTTTCGGTCGTACATGGTCGTCTACCATCCAGCCACCCGGATCATCTTCCACCGGTTGCGGGTAGATCTCGTCCAGCGACAGCAGTTTTTCCTTTTCCAGCTTTATCTTGTCCAGACAATAGTTGATCACTATCCGTTTCAGCCAGGCTCCGAAAGCTACTTCTTCCCGGTATTGGTGTAGTTTCCGGAACACTCGTATAAAAGATTCCTGTACGGCATCTTCGGCATCCTCTCTATTAGGCAGATAACGCTTAGCCACGCAAAACATAGCATCGCAATACTTCCTGTAAAGCACCCATTGTGCCTTACGGTCATTATTTCTGCATTTTTCAATGAGATCTGTCTGAAACATTCCAGCCGGTTTGTTCTTAATTTATAAAATTACGGTTCCTGAGATCGCTATAGCTTTCAATAGTATAGACGACACAAAAAAACAGGTGTTGCAAATATTCGTATTTTTTTGCGAATAAAAATTTCTACCTCAAAAACTATTCCCCCATAAAAAACTGAAAACAAGATAGCTAAGCCGTACTTTTCTCCTACCAGAAAGTTATTACGGCTAAAGCCAAAGGACAAAGGTTCCGTAATCCATAGAATGTCATATTTTCAATATCGGTGTACGACGATGGCAACACCGGAATACCCCGGCTGTGGCATACAGTCCGTAAATTTGTTTTATTTGAAACACACAAAGCCTGTGAATACCGGGTTTTTGTATTTTAGCCCCTTGCAAAAACGATTTACGATTTCCCGAAAGGATGTCGTATCCTAAAAATATATTCCCAGTGAAACATACCATTAAGAATGCCCATATCAGCTTAACAACCTTGACTTACGGCGCTACCATCCAGCAACTTCTCGTAAAAGACAAATATGAGAATGACATTAATGTCGTGCTTGGCTTCGAAACCGAAGATGACTATAAAGACAATCCCTTTTATATCGGGGCGTCTATCGGACGCTATGCCGGAAGAATAAGTAAAGGAGGTTTTGCACTCGACGGGGAACACTATACATTGTACCAGGACAACGGTGTCCACCTTCATGGTGGCAAAAACGGATTCGATAAAAAAGACTGGACTGTAGAACATATCGATACGAATCACAACCATCCTTACATCACGTATACCCTGACCAGTCCGCATCTGGAAGAAGGATATCCCGGAACACTAAAAGTGAGCGTTACATACCGACTCGTCGGGAATGGCCTGAAAATTACTTACCAGGCAACAACCGATAAAACGACGGTAATCAATCTTACCAATCATGCCTATTTTAACCTGGAAGGGAAGCATTCTATCCTGAACCATGAACTTACGTTACACAGTGAAGCCTTTGTAGAACTCGACAGCAAACTTTTACCCACGGGAGATTTTTTGCCCGTAAAAGACAGTCCGTATGACTTTCTGGAACCGGAGATTATCGGGGATAAACCCGGATTTTCCGGAATAGACGATGTTTTTGTACTTCATGAGGATGAGCCGGCTGCTATATTATATTCGCCCGTTACAGGTATTGAAATGGTGGTAAATACCGACCAAAGAGCTACGGTTGTGTTTACACCCACGGATCTCGGTGACCGGAATTTTGTGAATGGAGTTAAGTACGGAAATTATTCTTCGATTTGTTTTGAGGCACAGACTTTTCCGGATGCTCCTAATCAACCCAATTTCCCGTCTGCCGTACTGCAACCCGGAGAAACCTATCACAACAAAACGATATTACAATTCGGTATTCGATAATACCGTTTTCACCTGTTTGAACAGAGGAGTTTTTGAATTCACGGTGAAAAAAGACCGGGAAATTGTATTTTTACAACAATAACTTATCGGGAACAAAAGGGGTTTATTCCACAAACCCAAAATATTAAGCATTCAAAGGACGGGATTTTGGCAGCAGAACAAGAACATCATAAAGCGTTACGACAAGGACCGGAGCATTCTTCTCCGGCCCGATCGGTTACACCCCATCTGCAACGAAGGTTGAAACACGTCCGGATCGTTCCCGAAAAATTAGCTGAAAACATTATTTCTGGGGACATCGTCGCCCTTAGCCGCGCTATAACACTAATAGAAAGCACCCATCCGGACCACGCCGAGGATGCCTCGAAAATAACGGAGATGTGTCTGCCGTATGCCAACAAATCCGTCCGCATAGGTATTACCGGGGTTCCCGGTGCAGGAAAAAGTACGTTTATAGAAACTTTCGGTAAATTCCTGACGGCTTCGCACAAAAAGGTTGCCGTACTGGCGGTAGATCCCAGTAGTACGATCAGCAGGGGGAGTATACTCGGCGATAAAACCCGTATGGAAGAACTGGTTAAAGACCCGAATGCTTTTATACGCCCTTCTCCTTCCGGAAACTCTCCGGGAGGCGTCGCACGAAAAACCAGGGAAACCATCCTGTTGTGCGAAGCCTGTGGGTTTGATACTATTATAGTAGAAACCGTGGGGGTAGGCCAGGGAGAAACCGCCGTACACAGTATGGTCGATTTCTTTCTTTTATTGAAACTGGCCGGGGCAGGCGATGAATTGCAGGGTATCAAGCGCGGAATCATGGAGATGGCAGATGCCATCGTCATCAATAAAGCTGACGGCGATAACCATAAAGCCGCAGACCAGGCAAAAACGGAGTTTGCGAGAGCCTTGCACCTGTATCCGCCCAAAGAAAACGGATGGATTCCAGAGGTATTGACAGCTTCGGCACTCGAAAACCGGGGTATTCCCGAAATATGGAGGCTTATCTGCTCCTATATTAACGAAGCCCGAAAACATCATTATTTTGAACAGAAACGAACAGAACAGAATAAATACTGGCTGATACAAACCATCGAAGACAGACTTAAAACCCTTTTTTACCAGGACAAAAAGATAAAAAAACAGCTTGTCAAAGAGCTTTCAGCCCTGGAACGCAATGAAACCACTCCCTTTGCTGCTGCACGCAGACTACTGCATATATGGAACGCCGAAAATGCGGACCAGCCATAAAAATAAATACATAAATGTTCCTAATCGGGATATTTACAACGGATATCACATATTTTTTTTTCATCTTTGCGTGTTAAAAGCAGCCAGAATAATCCGTACAGGATTTCTGCTATTATTAATCGGAGAATGAATTACCAGTTTACCATTATAGTTCCTATCTACAACGAAGAAGATAACCTCGAGCGTTTAGAAAAAGAACTTTCCAGGTATATTTCCAATACACAAACCGCTACTCGTATACTTCTTGTGAATGACGGCTCCAAAGACCGGAGCCAGGTACTTATCGAAGCAATATGTCAGCGCAACGAAGCTTTTCACTTTTTACAATTTGCAGAGAACAGGGGATTAAGCGCTGCCATTAAAGCGGGCTTCGATCATGTAGACACCCCTTTACTGGGTTATATGGATTCTGACCTGCAAACTTCTCCGGAAGATTTTGATCTTCTGCTCGAACATATCGGCGCTTATGACCTGGTTACCGGTGTGCGGGCAGACCGGAAAGATTCTTTTGTTAAAAATATGTCCTCTCTCATTGCCAACAAGATCCGAAGGACATTTACGCACGACGGTATGGACGACACCGGATGTCCGTTAAAAGTCATCAAGACAGATTATGCCAAAAGAATTCCCATGTTCAAAGGACTCCATCGTTTTCTGCCTGCCATGATACTGCTTCAGAACGGTAAGATTATCCAGATACCCGTCCGCCACTTTCCCCGAACGGCCGGACAAGCTAAATTCGGGTTGTGGAACAGACTATTCGGACCTTTGGTAGACTGTTTTGCCTACCTCTGGATGAAAAAGAAATACATCAACTACACCATAGCCAATAAGGGATAAATGCAAGAGTGGATCATTTACGCTATCGGTTTTTTCGCCCAGATCCTGTTTTCCAGCCGACTGCTGCTACAATGGATCGTCTCTGAAAAAAACAAGGTTGTTCTCACTCCACGACTGTTCTGGCAACTCAGCCTGCTCGCTTCGTTCCTGCTCTTTATCTACGGATACCTGAGACATGATTTTGCGATCATGCTGGGGCAGACACTAACGTATTTTATTTACATCCGAAATATTCAAATCCAGGGAGATTGGATTAAATTCCCAAAAGTTTTCCGGGTTTTTTTATGGATTTTTCCGCTGATCATTGTAGCTTACTATTATAATAACAATACATTTGATATACAGAACCTGTTCCGAAATGAAAACATTCCGTTATGGTTGTTAGCATTAGGGAGCATTGCCCAGATTATTTTTACGTTCCGCTTTATCTATCAATGGATATATTCGGAACGCAAAAAAGAATCTGTTTTGCCGGCAGGGTTTTGGCTGCTCAGTCTTATCGGGGCATTACTGATACTGGTGTATGCCGTATTACGAAAGGACCCCGTATTACTAATAGGCCACCTGTTTGGAAGTATCATTTATTTCAGAAACCTGATGATCTTAAGAAAACAACATGGTTAAAAACCTGGAAAGATATCCGGTAATCACACTTTTACTGGTATGCCTCATTATTTTTTTCTGTAATCTGGACGAATTATACGTCAATATCATGGAAGCGCGGAACTTTATTACGGCACGCGAAATACTTTCGGAGAACAACTGGTTACTCACCACGCTTAACGGGCTTCCCCGTTATGAAAAACCTCCTCTGCCCACCTGGCTTACCGCGATCTCAGCAGCAACATTCGGGATGAAGAGCCTTTTTGCCCTGAGGCTTCCCGCAGCACTGGCTGCCACACTGATGGTAATGATGATGTACAGGTTTACTCTTAAACTACATCTGAACCCCCGGCTAAGCCTGTATTCCGGACTGATCCTGGCTACGTCTTTTTACGTTATTTTTTCGGGACGAAACGGACAATGGGACATATTTACTCACGCGTTTATGCTCACCGCCATTTATTTCCTCTACAACCTATTTCGCGGGGAGCACTTATGGAAAAATGCATTGTTTGCAGGGCTGTTCGCCGGAGCTTCTTTTCTGAGCAAAGGCCCGGTTTCGCTTTATACCTTACTGCTTCCTTTTATAATAGCTTATGGTATCGTCTATAAATTCGGTGGTTTTCGGAAACGTCTTCTGCCGCTAATCTTCTTCCTGCTGATCATGGTTGTCACAGGTCTCTGGTGGTTTGTCTATGTCCGCATAGCCGATCCGGAAGCCTTTATAGCCATAGCTTCGGAAGAGGCGGCCAACTGGGGGAGCTACAACATACGTCCCTTTTACTACTACTGGAGTTTCTTTACACAGAGTGGTATATGGACCATTCCCGCCTTTATAGGTTTATTGTATCCGTACCTGAAAGACAGGGTCAGCAACAAGAAAGCATATCTCTTTTCACTGCTCTGGACGTTGAGCGCTGTAGTGTTACTCTCTCTCATTCCAGAGAAAAAATCGCGCTACCTGCTTCCCGTATTATTGCCATTGGCTATGAATACCTCTTTTTACATCGAGTACCTCATTAATAAATTTGGTGTAATCAAAGACAAAAAAGAGACCTTCCCGGTGTATTTCAATTTCGGACTCATCGCGCTTATCGGTACGATATTTCCGGTTGCGGGATATTTCTTTTTCGGAAAAGAACTGGAAGGTTTCATGCTGGCTTTCCTGCTTACATCTATACTGTTGTGTACCACGGGATTATTGATGTACCGTAACCTTTTCAGGAAAAACATACGTAATGTTTTTTTCCTTACCATAGCGTTTATCCTTATTATTATAGGAATTGGGTTACCGCTGGAAAACACCTTTAGTAATGACAATAAAGATTTTCACAATATCGACCAGCTTGCGGATAAGGCAGCTCAACACGGCATAAAAGTGTACTCCTTCGGAGAGATCGCACCTGAGACGGTTTGGGAATACGGCAAGGTTGCTCCGCGTCTGGATGCTTTCCACACGTTGAAGTACCCCGAAGAAACGAGTTTCGGGGTTTTGGTAGCCCCTGCTGACGAAACCGAATTTAACCGTATCTTTGCTTCCGGCTTTGATCTTCGTCTCGAAGATGTCTTTGACATCAACTACACCGCCGGGAAAGATGAAAAAGACTATAAGCAACGATTGGTAAGCCGGTATTATATCGTAACAAAAAAATTGTAAGACAGACATCAATTTACCTTCTCCAGTATCCCACCGGGTACCGTATAAGGGAAAGGATTAACAGAAATTTCAATGAAAAATTTAAGCAGAATAGAAGTTTTCGGGTATATGTTCCTCATTATTACTTTTGTGAACAGCCTTTATTTCGGTTTTACCGACGCCTCACTTTTTAACGAGCATTATGCGCAGGAAGATGGTCTCGTGGAGAACGAAACCGCACTGATGCTGCTCTTAGTATCTGTCCTGAGTGTTTATCACCTTATTAAGTTATGGAAATTTAAAAAACCGCTATGGAAAGTCGGCACCCTCATTTTTGCCATTCTGTTTTTCTTTGCCGCAGGGGAAGAGATCTCATGGGGACAAAGAATATTCGGCGTGGAGTCGAGCGAGTTTTTCCTGCAGAACAATGCACAGGGAGAAACAAACCTTCATAATATGGTTGTCGGAGACACCAAAATAAACAAACTTATATTCAGCCAGATACTTATGATAGTAATGGTTTTATACCTGGTTTTCGTACCCGTGCTGTACAGGAAGGTCCGGGCCATAAAAAACCTCGCAGACACCTTTGCCGTACCTATCGTAGAATGGCGTCATACCATAGCATTTATCGTATGTACCATATTGGTAAGCATCATTCCGGCAGACAGAAAATGGGAAGTTTATGAGCTCGCTTTCGGAATTATATTTTTCCTGATCTTCCTGAATCCGCTCAACAGACATATTTTCCAGAAAAACGACGCTGCAGAACAGTAGTTATAAACGTTTACCGAGCAGAAGGTTTTTCCATTGACTTAAAAAAAACCTTCTTGCTCGTCCAACGCAGCAATACGAGGAACAGGAATCCTGCTGACACACCCACAACCATACCGGTAAGGACATCGGTCGGAAAATGTACGCCCAGGTATATACGGCTATAAGAAACCACCAAAGCCCATAACACCAGTATCGCAGTGAGAGATCGGTAATATCTCCCGAGCAGGAGTGAGAAAAAAGTGGCTACGGCAAAAGTACTGCCCGCATGGGCCGAAAAATATCCAAATTTACCCCCGCATTTTACTATACGCATCTTCCCCTGAAGCAACGGATCGTGACAAGGGCGCAAACGTTCAAAACCATATTTAAAAACGTTGGCTACCTGATCGGTAAAAGCGATCATCAGGCCCGTAGCTGCCAATACCAGTAAGGTCATCCTCCATCCGAGTTTTTTTACACAAAAAAACAAGAGCACCAGGTAAAGCGGTACAGATGTAAACTTATTCGTAATAATCAACCAGAAACCGTCCCATCCTTCGGAGCCAAGGTTATTGAGAAAGAGAAACAATTCGTGGTCGTACTCTACAATTCTATCCAGCATACGAAATGAGGTTTAAGAACGGTAAATATTATTCGTACCTGCTTATCTCGCGATCGTAGAAATCGTTAGCCTGCTGTATGAGGTTACCGGCTTCGGTTTCGAGCTCTTGTTCATCGGACGGATCAAAGTCTTCCAGCCATTCCACCTCATCATTTTCCAGGTTTATAATAAAACGGGGATAATCCGTATGAATTATAAATATCGCATCCGGATAATCGGTGTTATCCCCCAATAAGAATTTAGGAAGTTCCATAATATCAAATATGTTATATCAAAAAAATCGTGTGTTGTAATCCGTTTTATGCACTATCGCGTATAAGTTTCCTCGTCAGGTTGTTAAACCTGATAAAAAGCAGTACGGCCGAAACCGAGAGTCCGGCCAGTAATCCCATCCAGATCCCTGCGCTTTCCCATTCGGTATGCAGACCAAGGTAGTAAGAAACCGGGAAACCTACGATCCAATAGGCTACAAAAGTAATAAAAGTAGGGATCTTTACATCCTGTAATCCTCTCAGTGCCCCAAGCACAGCCACCTGTACTCCATCGGAAATCTGGAATACGGCAGCCACCATAAGCAGGCCGGATGCTGTTGTCATTACTTCTGTAATATCAGCCCTGTTGGCGATATCGTGCTGATCGAGGTACATGGTCGGCAACCAATCTCTGAACACCCAGAAACAAAGAGCAAATATAACATCGAGAATAATGGTCAGGACAAATACGGAAAAAGCAATTCGTCGCAATTCGTGAAAATTACGCAGTCCTTTCTGGTTTCCTACCCGTATCATCGCCGCCACGCTGAGACCGGTAGCTACCATAAAGGTCATACTGGACAGGTTTAAAGCAATCTGATTTGCAGCCTGAGGGTTTTTACCAAGCACTCCGCTGAGCCATATAGCAGAGGTAAATATCCCGACCTCAAAAAGCATCTGTAATGCAGAAGGAAAACCGAGATTTATTATTTTGGAAAACATAGACTTGCTGTACTCCCGAAGCTTAAACCCGGTAATATAAGCATGAAATTTGGTATTACGCCGAAACATATACCACAGAAAGATCACCATACCTATCCGCGAAACCAGGGTCCCAATAGCCGCACCTATAATCCCCATTTCAGGAAAGCCGAAATTACCGAAGATCAGGAGGTAGTTAAGGAGGATGTTTATAATATTGGCCACTACCGTAGCATACATAGGGTATTTGGTCTCGGAAAGCCCGTCCGAAAATTGTTTTAATGCCTGGAACATAATAAGAGGCACTAATGAAAATGCCACCAGATCCAGGTAGGGCATGGCATATTCTACCACCTCTGCCGGTTGATCCATTATATGCATCAGCGGTTTGGCGAACAGCAGGATCGTAAAAAGCATAAGACCAAGGCTCGTACACAGTAAAAGACCGTGTTTTAAAGCTGCTTTACCTCTTGCTACATTTCCTTCTCCGTCCGCCTCGGCTACAAGAGGTGTAATCGCCGTGGAAAAACCGATTCCAAGCGACATCGCTACAAAAACAAAACTGTTTCCCAATGATACTGCAGCCAGTTCTGCCGTACCGAGCTGCCCGACCATAACGTTGTCGGCAAAAGCTACGAAAGTATGTCCCAGCATCCCCAGCATTACCGGAAATGACAATTTCAGATTATAGGAAAATTCCCTGGCGTATTGTGAAAGCATGACTCCGAATTGAGGGGCAAAGATAGAAATTTGATACCGGTAAAATCCCGGGAATATCACAATTAATATTCTTTTAAAAGAAAGCCTTCGTCTCCTTATTTCTATTGAAAAAACTGTTCAGAAGACAATTAAAACACAGGACTACAGCCATATCCTTCCGAATTTACTACCGGAAGAATTCTTTAGCCTCATTCCAGTATACGTCCATTTCCTCCAGCGACATATCCCGGAGTGCTCTTTGGGAGGCCGCTGCTTTCTCTTCGAGATACCGGAAACGGTTTATGAACTTCTTATTGGTTCGCTCCAAGGCATTTTCCGGATTTATTTTCAGAAAACGGGCATAGTTGATCATACTGAAAAGTACATCTCCGAATTCGGCTTCCATTTTATCACTATCTCCTCGTTTTACCTCTTCGTAGAATTCACGGAGTTCTTCCTGCAGTTTTTCCCATACTTGCGAAGGCTCCTCCCAATCAAACCCCACTCCGGCTACTTTATCCTGTATCCTGTTAGCTTTTACCAAGGCCGGAAGGCTCCGGGGAACTCCTTCGAGCACACTTTTTTTGCCTTCCTTCAATTTGAGGTTTTCCCAGTTACGTTTTACATCTTCTTCATCAGCTACTTTCACATCGCCATATATATGCGGATGCCGTGCAATGAGTTTATCACAAATGGCGTTGGCAATATCGCCGATATCAAAAGCAGAGGTTTCACTTCCGATCTTCGCATAAAAAACGATATGCAACAAAACGTCTCCAAGCTCTTTTTTTACTTCTTCCAGGTCGCTGTCCAGAATGGCATCTCCCAGCTCATAGACCTCTTCAATGGTCAGGTGACGCAGGCTCTCGAGTGTTTGCTTCCTGTCCCATGGACATTGTTCGCGAAGTTCATCCATTATCGTAAGCAGCCTGTCCATCGCTTTCAGGTTCTCTTCCCTGGAATTCATAAGTTTTGTATTTATTTGTGTTTAAATGTTCCGAAGTTCGTTTTGCGATATTAATGATATCTGCCGAATATTAAAAATATAGGGGCTAAAAAACGATGTAACTTCCTATACAGCGTCTGTTTACTATGTACTTCCCAGCTTCAGGTAAACTATACAATCAGTGATCAGAAAGTTCCCGGGCACATACATAGTTGAATTTTAACCTCAAAAAAAGAGGCCGTCTAAAAAGTTTTAGGCGGTCTTTTTATATTTAGGCTATTTTCTTGCTTTCAACCTACAAGGAGCAAGAGTTGCGTGTTAAAAAGTTAATGAGTTAATAGAAGTTGTGGGATTACGCCCTTAACCCAACCTTTTTAAGATTGTGTGCCATAGCCACAAGCCCTATTTCGGTTTCCACTTTATCCAGTCCTCTGAGCATAAAGCGCTTGAAGCCCATATTCTGCTTTATATTCCCAAAGACAGCCTCCACCTCCCAGCACCTCCTTTTTCGGTGGGCAATGCCCTGTTCTGAGAGCAACAGTGCTTTGGCCTTGGCCTTTAACCGTATTAGCTCATGGTTTCTCTGGATGG
>NZ_FPJE01000019.1 GCF_900119185.1 Sinomicrobium oceani
ACATCGATATCCACAGCAATATCCTCAGGTGTGGCAGCACTGTCATCTACGGCGAGCAGGCCGCCGTTGTCGCCACCGACTGTTACGGTAACCGTAGCTTCATTTGATTCGAAACCATCTTCGTCTTTAACAGTATAGGTAAATATGTCGTTACCTTCATAACCGGATGCGGGGGCATAAGTGACCATCCCGGTAACCGGATCTACCGCTACCATACCATTTCCTGGTGCTGTTATTATCATTACCGTAGCAGGATCGATCGGAGACTCACCCGCAACATCGTTAGCCAGGACATCGATAGTTACCGGAATGTCTACAGGTGTGCTTGCGATATCATCGACTGCATTGATCAACTGGCAATCGTCTCGTGCTACAAAAGTTATATTCTTACGGTCACCCTCTGCGGTTTCACAGAAACCGTCTCCACTAACGCCTACACTATATGTGTATGTTCCGGGGGTAAGACCGGTAAGTGTCAACGTTCCGTTTTCTCCTCCGGCTACCATATTTCCCGTTTCATCATACCAGTAGAAAACAGGATTGGTCACTGTACTTCCGGGAGTCAGGGTCGCTATGATCACTACATCAGGGGTTACATTGAGGCATACTTCCCCATCCCCGTTTGTAGTTTCTATTTCAATTCCGGCAATATTGTCTTCGGGCACCGTAGGTGTGATTTCAACATTAACCACAGCCAGATCACCGGCCGGGTTTTCACAACCATTGGTCCCTTCTACACTTACATAATAGGTATACGGACTCTGATTACTGTCCAGCCCGCTTATAGTAAGTACTCCGTTGGCAGCAATGGCATAAGAAACATCCCCGTCACTGTCACCGTCGGCTATCGGCTCCATCTTATCGGCATCCATATACCAACGGAATACGGTACCTGATGCACTCGAAGGTGTGAGCACAACATCATCATCGGCACAAACCGGATCTTCATTACCGGTTACTGCAATATCATCTGCACCGGGACTGTCATTGACAATGACATCAAAGGCGATCCTGTCCGGGCTCGGACATCCGGACGCCTGGTCTACTACTTCTATAAAATATGTGAATGATCCTGCAACATCCGAAGGTATTTCAAAGTTACTTCCGGTAAACAACAGTTCGTCATCACTGTTATACCATCTCAGCACCGTACCTGCTGCCGGAGTTGCACTAACTATATATTCTTCTCCTTCACAAAGTTCTACAGGATCAGGGATATCGAGCTCAGGAGCAGCCTGTATGATCTGTGCTCCGTAAATATCAACACTTTGGAGCAGTGTTGCTACTCCGGCAGTATTCCGGATCTCTACCCTGTCGTAAGCTCCGCTTGCAGGTATCAGTACCTGTCCTCGCTGTCCGCCGGTGAGTAAACGGATCTCCAGCAACGGGTTCTCCAGGCTATACTGATCTACCTGTGTTGTTCCGTTAAACAGCGTTACCGTTATTCCGCCAAGGATATTGATATCTCCAAGTCCTACAGGAGTCGCAATATCTACCAATACGCTATCTCCGGCTTTTCCGGTATGGGAGAATATAAGTGTCTGATAAACCGACCCGGAACCAAGTCCGGCCGGGATACTCAGCCTTGTAAAATTATCTGTATCGTCATCGATAGCATTTGTCGGATTCTGAACAGAGCACAATACACATCCGAACGTAGTACCGTTTTCCTGTGCATCGGCTATATAACATTCTTCAGGAGGTGTCGGCAGATCCGTGACATGAAGTATAACCTGCGTAACCTCAGACACACATGCTCCTTCTTCAATGACAACATAATAAGTGTAGTTACCTACTACTCCTGCGGAAGGTACGTACGACGTTCCCCTGAATACTTCGGTCTGGAGTTGTTCGTCGTTATACCAAACAACTTCTCCCGATGTAACTCCGGACACCTCAAATGCTGCAGCAGTTTCTCCGACTACTACAAATTGTTCCGGTGGTGAGACTACAGGCGCTGCCTGGGGTGATCCCACGGATACTTCCACCTCGGCCAGATCTCCTGCCTGGTTCTCGCAAAGTTCATCGGATGCCACACTGACGTAGTAGGTATACGTACCTTCGGTAAGTCCCGAAAGCGTAAGTACTCCGTCTGCAGAAACACCATCAGTGATCTCACCGGTCTTATCCGCATTGGCATACCAGCGGAATACCGGGGCAGCTATTCCCGTAGAAGGGGTCAGCACGAGATCATCGTATTCACATATTTCGGTAACTCCGTCAATAGTAATATCAGCAGCGGTGGCGTAATCTTTTACAGTCACTGTTACTTCAGTTCTCGTAAGGCTTGCACAATCTCCGTCTCCCTGTGCTTCCACATAATAAACAGCATCCTGTGTTACTGCAGTAAGCGTAAACTCTATTCCTGTAAACACCGCAGTTCCGCCGGTTTCTGTTTCGTACCAGTTATATTGAAGGTTACTCTGCGGATTCAGAACAGACAGCACGGCATCATCCCCCTCACAAACGCTCACATCTGTTTCGGATACTTCCGGTGCCTCAAGTTCATTGCCTATAGTCACCTGAACCGTCGCAAGATCGCCATCAAGGCTTCCGCATACGTTATCCCCTTCCAGACTTACATAATAATTAATTACCGTTCCTTCTGCCAGTCCTTCTACGGTCAGGTCAGCGCCGTTAACGGTATACGTTGCACCATCCATGACAATACCATCGGTGATCTGTTGGGTTCCCGCAGCATCGAAATACCAGGCAAATACCGGGTTTTCCACGGTAATAGCCGTGTTGATTCCAGCAGACAGTGCTACAGGCGAACCGAGACACTGACTGAGATCGCCCGGAAGAACAATATCATCGGAAGTGATCTGATGTTGTACTGCTATGGTAACGGCAACAGCTTCCTCCGCCGTACTTTCGCAAGTATCATCATTCTGAACCGTAATATAATACGTGTACAATCCGGCTGCCAGTCCGTTCTGTTCAAAAACAGGACCGGTAAAGACCGCATCACCCGTAAGGTCTTCATTGTCATACCAGTTAAATACAGGATCGGAAATTGTAGTACTGGAAGCCTCCAATACCGCAGTTTCTCCCATACAAATGACCTGATCGGTTGTCTGAATGTCTGCGGCAGTTGCGCCGGGCTTGATCACTACGGATACTTCCGCAAGATCACCGGCCAGGCTCTCACAACCGTCTTCACCATCTTTTACACTTACATAATAGGTATATGTACCTGCTTCCAATCCGGTTACAGACAATTCTCCGTTAACTATGGTATACGTTACCCCATTGGCATCGGCTACCGGGTTTTCTTTATCGGCATCGGTATACCATGCGAATACCGGAGTGGTAAGCGCATCTGCCGTTGCTGTAATAACAACCTCTTCATTTTCACAATAATCGGGCTGATCTGTTTCTACAACGATATCATCTGCTCCGGGAGCTTCTTTTACTTCTATGGTTACTGCCGTACGGCCGGACTCTTCGCAACCGTAACGCACAGGCTGTACATACACAATATGCTCTCCCGGAGTCCAGTCCGCCGGAATCTCAAATTCCAGGTTTCCTTCACCTATGAGATTTCCCCCGTTTCTTTCATCATACCACACATACGTGGTACAATCATCGGTCGGAGCAGCTAAGCTTACTGTTCCGCCCTGACAGGCTTCTACGGCACGATCTCCGGGATCATTGCCATCCACCTGAATAACAGGTACCCTTTCGATCTCAAATATATCTACACCGGTCAGCGCGGACACGAGCGCATCGAACTGTATCGATATCCTGTCAAAAGGCTGATCTACCTGGGTAGCCACTTCATACTGATTGGCTCCTCCCAGTAATTTAAGGCTTAATAACCCGTCATCTACCGTAGCTTCGTGTACAGGCGTATTTCCTTTATAAGCTATAACTTTAATAGCACTTAACAGTCCCAGGTCCAGTAACCCTGCATTCTGATCAGCAAGAACTATCCTGATGGAGTCTCCGGCTACCGAAGGAGCACTATACAGTGTAGTAAGGTGTACATAACCTGCAACTCCGACATTCTGACGCAGATTTGCAGCCGTATTCAGATCTCCGTCCGCAACATTACCTTCATTGGTTACTTTATTTAAGTCTCCCAATACTCCGGAAGTACTTCCCACCAGTATATCTTCTACGGGTACACATTCGGCAAGGGTTTCTACTGCCCTGTTTACATAGGCGGCATAGATATCGATATCTCCCGCGGAAATAAGTCCGCCTGTCACACTTACACGAACAGCATTAAACGATGTTCCCGGATCGGGGATCACTACATCTGCCTCGTTCTCTCCGGACAGCAGGTTGAGCAATACTCCTGACGAAAGCTGAACAGGTGTTCCTACCGCTGTCGTTCCGTTATAGGCTCTTACGGTTACCGTAACACTACCTACGGAAAGTCCTACCTGAGTACCTATACGTACATGAAGTTCATCTCCGGCCCCCGTACTGAACGATTGCCCGAAATTCATCTGCTGATAATACGTCATTCCTAAGGAAGGTGCAATGATCGTACTATGTGTATCCAGATTGCCGTCTATGGCATTGGCATTATTTTGTACACCTGCAGCAGAAGCTGACTGACTGCCTGCATAAACTCTCTCATAAGCCGGTAAACACTCTAAAGGAGGTGTTACGCTAAGGATATTCAACGTAACCTGTACCGGTGTTGATTCTTCATTCGTATCCGGATCTCTGACTACAACATTATAGGTATATGTTCCTGCAGGCAGACCTACTCCGGCGATAAATTCTTCACCTATATTTACTTCATTTCCATCGGCATCATACCAGACGATAACACCGTTCGGATAGTCGGTAGAAGCCGTAAACATTGCGGTTTCCCCCTCATCAATGGTTGCCTGTAAAGGGTCTACGGAAGGAGGCAGCAATTCGGCCGCCGCCGGGGTTACGGTCACCACCACTTCAGTGGGTTCCGATTCTTCCCCGCTGTCCGGATCGGTTACGGTTACCGTATAGATATGGTCGCCTACCGGAAGATTATCCGGGGTTGTATATTCGGGTGTTGTCGCTACGACATTTCCATCCGGATCGTACCAGGTAAAGGTCACATCCGGATTGTCATGACTGGCTGTAAAGGTCTCGGTTTCTCCTTCCTCTATAGTAGCAGAAGCCGGAGTTACCGTAGGAGGTAACAAACTGTCTACAGGTACCACGCTTACCGGAACTTCGGTAGGTGCCGATTCTTCACCGCTATCCGGATCAGTTACGGTTACTTTATAGGTATAGTCTCCTATCGCAAGATCATCCGGTATGGTGTATTCCGGGGTAGTTGCTACGACATTATCATCATTATCATACCATGTAAAGGTTACATCCGGATTGTCATGACTGGCCGTAAACGTTTCGGTATCCCCGACCATTACAGTTGCGGAAGGTGGCGTTACCGTCGGCGGAAGTAATGTACCTCCGGAAGCCGGCTCTACGGTGACCACCACTTCGGTGGGTTCCGATTCTTCCCCGCTGTCCGGATCGGTTACGGTTACCGTATAGATATGGTCTCCTACCGGAAGATTTGCCGGGGTTGTATATTCGGGTGTTGTCGCTACGACATTTCCATCCGGATCGTACCAGGTAAAGGTCACATCCGGATTGTCGTGACTGGCTGTAAAGCTTGCGGTTTCTCCTTCCTCGATTGTAGCCGAGGCAGGATCCACTGCCGGGGGCAGTAAGGTTCCGGCCGGCTCTACGGTAAGCTGTACCTGGGCCGGATCGGAAACTTCTCCGCTATCCGGATCGGTTGCTGTTACCGTATAGGTATAATCTCCTACTGCAAGGTTGGCCGGAGTTGTGAATTCCGGTGTTGTAGCCACCTGGTTGCCATCGGGGTCATACCAGATATAGGTTACACCCGGCGTATCATGACTTGCCGTAAAGAGCTGGGTATCTCCTTCACCGATAACAGCAGTAGGCGGGGTTACCGTAGGAGGTACCAATCCTCCGCCCATAGCCTGAACGCTTACGGGCACTTCAGCAGGAGGTGAAACTACGCCTGTAGAAGGATCAGTAGCCGTCACCGTATAGGTATAGTCGCCTACCGGAAGATTTGCCGGGGTTGTATATTCGGGTGTTGTTGCCACTATGTTTCCATCCGGATCGTACCAGGTGAAGGTTACACCCGCCATATCATGGGTAGCTGTAAACGTTTGTGAATCTCCTTCGTCTATCACAGCGGAAGGTGGTGTCACCGTCGGCGCATTTAACACCAGGGGCTGTACGGTTACAGGAATTTCTACCGGTTCAGACTCCGCGCCTGATACCGGGTCTCTTGTAGTTGCCGTGTACACATAATCTCCGGGCAGTAAATTATCCGGGATGGTATACTCAGGTCCCGTCGCTACTTCGTTTCCGTCAGGATCATACCAGACTACTTCGGTACCGTCAGGAGAAAGACCTTCGAAGGGAACGGTTTCTCCCTGTGTAATTGTCGCCCCGACAGGATCGATGGTCGGAGGCATTAATACGGTTATGGTTACTTCGGTACGGGCGGCACTGATACAGCTTTCTCCAGCCACAGCTTCTACATAGTAAGATATATCTGTAGTAACACCGGTTACTTCAAAAGTATCGCCGGTAAAAACCAATGTACCATCCGTCGCAGCATCATACCAATTGTATGTTATATTTTCATCCGGGTCCTGCACTTCAAGAGTGACAGCACCTCCGGGAGCAGCCCAGGCATTCTCCGGTGTCACCGAAGGTGCTTCGGGTACATCATTGATATTAAGCGTTAATATTCCACGCGCCAAAGATTCGCATCCGTAGCGAACCGGCTGTATCCAATAAGAATATTGCCCGGCTCCAAGATTGGGAATATCACTGAGCGGAACCTGACTCCCCCCGTTTTCCGCATCATACAGCACATATGAAGTACCACAATCGGTAGGAAGGTCGTCAAATGTTATAGCTTCTCCACTGCATAGTGCTACCTCATTCAAAGCGCCTTCTCCATCAGCAAATTGTGTCGCAGCACGACGTCTCACTTCATAGATATTGAATTGCTCCAGAGCACTTGCGACTCCGCCGTAAGTTATTTTTACCCCGTCATAAGCCACATCAGCAGGGACAGAAGCCACCGCTACATTTCCGCCGGAAAGTAAACGAAGGCCGATAAGTGCACTATTTACAGTGAGAGGCTCTTCCACGGGAATACCGCCTAAGTACCTCTGAATTCTCAGTGCACTGAGAAGGTTCAAATCGAGCAGGGAGCCCGAATGACCGAATACTATATCAAGAGTATCTCCGGGAACAGAGGGAGTTTCGAAAGCAACAACGAGCTTGTTGTAAGCATTTAATGCTGCTGTATTATTCAAACTTGCAAACGTAGACAGATCACCATCAATGGCATTTTCCTCATTGGAAACGGTCACAAGAGCCGTAGCGAGATTTGCATTCAGCAACAGGGTCTCATATCCTCCGTAAACATCTATACTATCCTCTCCCGAGCACGTAAAACTCTGTTCTGCATTATGATAATATGCCCCATAAATCCGGGCAGTCTGGATAACATTGGCTACAGCATCCACGACAATCTTGATACCGTCAAAGGGGATAGCCACTCCACTGTTATCCGTAGGTATGAAAGAATATTCATAAACATTCAACCCGTTAGCCAGGGCTGCAAGATTGGGGTCTGCAAGACGTCGTGGCCCCAATTCATTTCCTCCGCTGTCAACAGGTACGACATAAACACCTCCTGCTACAGAAGCAAGACCATAAGAACGACCCAGTTTTACCGTGATCCTTCTTCCGGCATTTATTGTCGATCCCCAACTGAGGGTCTGAGAAGTTTCTCCGAGAAGCCCCAGTAAATTGATAGGTTCGGTCAACTCACTATACGTAGAAATATCACCGTCCGAAGCATTTCCGGGATTACTGATCTGTCCCAGATTGCCTCCCAGTATCGGGATCTGGGATAATTCAAAATCCTGAGCCGTATTGTATGCTCTGGCATAAACAGGAGAACAGTCTGCCGATACAATAACACTTACCTGTGTACTTGTTGTACACCCGGCCGGAGTCACAGCCTCTACCCTATAGGTATAAATACCTTCATTTTCAAAGGTGACGGTAGTGGGGGCCGCAGCCATCGCATTCCCGTTGTAATCATACCATTGTATATTGGCTCCCGGCGCTGAAGCCGTAGGAAATGTAACACTTTCACCGGGGGTGATACTAAAGGATATATCGCCGTTAAAACTGATTTCAGGAAAAGGATTCACCACTGCATTCACAGCAACACGATCCGAAATACATCCTGTAACTTTATCTACCGCCTCTATATAATAAGTCCCGGAAGTCGTCACTGACGAAGTAGCCAAAGCAGTACCTCCGGTTGACGAAGTGTAGTAAAAATAATCGTAATAATCGGGTTCATAGTTTCCTACAGCCGAAGAAAGCGCTACCTGCCCACAGGCTTCCAGAACATCCGAAAGCTCGGGTTCATCCAGCAAATCCACTCTGGGGAGCCGGCTTACTTCGTATATTCTTATATCTGTTAAGGCAGTCACCGTATTACTTAACTCTATTTGAACACGGTCAAACGAACCTGTTACAGGCAATACTAATTCATATTTATCACTCCCGCCGAGTAATCTTGCCGTAATAAGATTGGAGTCTCCGACGATCGGGCTTCCCACTGCCGTACTACCCAGATAGGGCTGAATTGTAAAACCGGACAAAAGTCCGAGTTCCAATAACGATCCAGGTTGTTCCAGTACAATTCTCACCACCTGGTTAGCTTCGGAGGGAGATTGGAAAATTGTTGTAAGGTAAGCAGTGTTCAGAGCACCTACTGCTACAGACATCGTACTGTATACATCGGGATCTCCTATTGCATTTGAAGGGTTTGTCACCGTAACCAATCCCGAGAGGACCGCTCCGGTTACCCCTGACAGAACGTCAACAGCCGAATTCTTTTCTTCACAAGCCAACGAAACGCCCGCATCTTCCATCACATAGGTATGATAAACACGCAACCCGGTATCTGCACTCAAAACAGCTGAAGACGTAATCCTTACCGCGTCATAAGCCACCGGAGTGCCACCAGAATTAACAGGCTGAAAAACAATCTCTTCGGAACCACTACCACTCACCAAGGTTAATAAACTTCCCAGCGTTACTGATGTTCCGACCGGAGATCCATTGTTGTAGGCCTGTATATTTATATCGCCCAACAAACTCAAAAGATCATCTCCAAAACCTATTTTTATATAAGAATTAGTCCCCGCAACCTTTGTAGTTCCATAAGAAAGTTGTTGCCAGGCCGAACTCAACAAAACCGGATTTAATACCGAATAGGTAAAAGGGTCTCCGTCCACCGCATTGGAGGGGTTAGACACGGAAGCCACACCTAATCCGCCAGAACCCGACTGTTGAGCGGAAGCGTAATTCCTGACCATATCCTGCCCGTAGGCCGAATCAAAAGAAAGGACACTTAGGCTCCACAACACCAGTATCGGCACGAGTCTAAGCTTTATTTTTTGCACAACGTAGTAAAGTGATTTCATAAAAGAAAAGTTATATTTAGAAGAAAAACATACATCATCACAAAAAAACAGTACGGAGATGCCGTTACCGATTTTTCTTGTCCAATAAACAAAAATGAAGCTGAGAATGCCCCGGATAAAGTTTTTCCGCACATTCTCATCAAACCATTAATTTTCATAATCTTAAGTAATTATATCACATTATTATTTACATTAATAAGTCGAAATAAAAATCTGGTAATCACTAAGTTGTTTTGGACACAAATGAAACAATGTTAAAAAAATGAATACGCTTTGATGTTTAATTTTGATTATCATGCTGTTGTAAACAGATAATTACTGCTGGGGTGCTTCACCAAAAACAATATTCCCTACATTTATAATATGAAAAATCGGGTAGATTTCTTTTACAGAGTACGCAAGAAGGAAAACAGAAAAGGATACCGGGCCTACAAATAATGAACTTATTCCCTTTCTTGTCATCAACCGATAATTATTGAAGATGTAATTTTCCCCCATAGATCTTAATTTATTTTATCCCAGGCCAGAAGTTCCTCCTATAACTCCAATCATTCTGAAACCCCGGTAATATTTACATTTAGCATTCTTTTTATTAAACACTTATAAGCAGAAAAACGACTATTTAAATATTTTCAACGATTTTTTTTCTCCTGCTTTAATATTAATCGGTTATTTGTGGTCATTCTGCACAATTTTTTTCAAAAAATGCAGTTATTAATATCACAAATAGAGAATTTTAAACATCACAAACGCCTTATTCAATCTTAAACAACTTAAAACCCTACGATCAACAACCAACCAACCTCTATTTTATTTTTTGTCGAACCCTCTCATTGAGAACCACATAAGAATGTATTCTCAGAATGAGCACAAAAAATCATAAACAAATGTTAAACACTTCCAAATATAGCTATCATTACGCGAATACACAAGAAAAAAAATCTCCTAATGCGATTTTAGTACTGGAAAGGTTAAAAAAACACTTACAAATCAGGACAAATATCGATCTTGCGAATATCCTGAATGTAAAACCCAATACTATATCCACATGGAAAAAGCGGAACAGCATGGATTACGAACTCATCGTGTCTGTTTGCGAAAAACACGGTATCGATCTCAACGAGGTGTTTTATGACGACAGTACGGTGGTAGAAGTGGAGAAGAACAATTACAATCAGAATATCAGTGTCGTCACAAGAGAGTTTCAGTACCAGTATGTTAACCATCTTGGGGAAGACACTTTTATGAGCCAGATCCCCAAATATAATTTTCCGTTTATCAGCGGAGAAAACATGAGAGCCTTTCAGGTCACCGGAAATATGATGCACCCCACACTGGAAGACAATTCTATAGTAATAGCCAGAAAATTAGACGAATACAAGAGTATTTCGGACAATAAAAATTACGTCATCGTAAGTAAAATCCGGGGAATATTCATCAACAGGGTTCAAACGCTGTTCGATTCTCCCGACGAACTATTACTTATTAACGATAACAAAATGATACCTCAGGAAATCAAGATCCACGTCAATGAAATCGCAGAAACCTGGGAGGTAAAAGCTAAACTGAGTTATTCCTTTATCGAGGAACCTGTTATTTAACCCCATACAAGAATAAAGAAAGACCTGTAAGCAGTCGTATAATCGACAAGCCTTACAGGTCTTTTTTAAGAAAGGGCATATTGCGACTTGTTAAGGCTCACTCCTCACCACAGTCATTCTCACCATTATCACCAAAATAGATTTCAACAATAGTCACTGGATTATGTATCAAAATAAACTATTATGATTAAAAAAACGAGCCTCACAAATGACCTTTAAAGCTATTTTTTACAACAGCGACCCCTACACTTAACTCCTGCCCTAAAACTTTCTTAAAACGGAACTATTGCGTTTTTTTTGAAAAATCATTCATATTAAAATATTCTCTTTCCGAAAAATAAATAACACGCGTCCTCGCCCTCATATTCGCAATATATGATTCTTATCGCTCTTCTTCCTACGGGGGTATAATCATAGAGGAGCTGACTACTTTTCGGTTTTCTCTTTTCCCCTCGTATATTTTTTTGCTAAATTTACACTAAAAGCGATACTTTGAAAATATTCGATTTTCTCGACTTTAAAATCATAGACGTCATAGACATTGTCCTGGTCGCCTTTCTCTTATACTATATATACAAATTAGTTAAAGGTACGGTTGCCGTCAATATATTTATAGGTTTCGGGATTATATACCTGATATGGAGAATTACCAAGGAACTGCAAATGCACATGATGAGCAGTATTTTCGGCAGCTTTATGAGTGTCGGTTTCTTTGCGCTCATTGTCCTGTTTCAACAGGAAATACGTAAATTTCTGCTTACCATTGGCTCTACAAACCTTGCAAACCGGAAAAACCTGAAGAAATATTTCAAATTTTTCCGTGACGACACTTTTGACGTAAAAACCAATGTAGAAGCACTTGTCGCAGCATGCGAAAAACTGGGGAGTACCCGTACCGGAGGATTACTGGTTATTCAACGTAACACCCCGCTTGATTTTGTCAAAAACACCGGCGACAGTATGTATATCAAAATAACCATTCCCATTATAGAGAGTATTTTCTACAAAAACAGCCCCTTACACGACGGCGCAGTGATCATAGAGGGTAACTATATCGTGGCCACCCGCGTCGTGCTCCCTGTCTCTAATGAAAGAAGTATTCCGCTTCGTTTCGGACTCCGGCACCGTGCAGCTATAGGTATCACAGACAAAACTGACGCTATCGTTCTGGTAGTCAGTGAAGAAACCGGACAGATATCCTATATTAAAGACGGGCAGTTTACCCTGTATAACAACAACGAAGAACTCATCAGCCTTATCAAAGAAGACCTTAGCTAAGGCCGGGCTACGCACCTTCCCTTGTATATAGCTATTCGTGAAATTCTAAAGAAATAAGTTCTTATCTTTGTAACTTCATAAAAATGCTCCCCTTGCGATATTTTATAGAGTTATCATACCACGGAAAGCGTTATCACGGCTGGCAACGACAACCCAATGCAATCACAGTTCAGGAAAGTCTGGAGAGAGCATTCTCCATGGTATTACGCACTCCGATACATATTACAGGTGCAGGAAGAACAGATACGGGGGTGCATGCAAAACAGATGTATGCCCATTTCGACAGCGACAGTACCATAGACCGCGAGAACCTGATCTACAGGCTTAATGCCTTCTTACCGGAAGATATCGCTGTGTACAGGATTATTCCTGTTGCCGAAGATGCCCACGCCCGTTTCGATGCAACATCCAGAACCTATGAGTACTGGATAAACCCGGTAAAGAATCCGTTTCTCGAAGGATTGTCCTATTATAACAGGAATCCTCTGAATGTAGAAAAAATGAATGAAGTGGCGCAATTATTACTTGGCTATCAGGACTTTCAATGCTTTTCCAAATCCAAAACCGATGTCAAAACTTATTTTTGTGACATCAAAAATGCGGTTTGGGAGCGCTGCGGGGACAAACTTGTCTTTACCATTACGGCAGATCGTTTTCTGAGAAATATGGTACGTGCCATTGTAGGCACACTACTGGACGCAGGACAGGAAAAAAGCTCTGAAGAAAACGTTAAAAATATCCTGAAAAGTAAAAATAGAAGCAAAGCCGGGGTGTCAGTCCCCGCACATGGATTATATTTAACCCGGATTGAATATCCTTATATAAAGGAAGAATAATCCGGACGTAATTCTTACGTCTTTCTTCCCGGTTACGGTGCCGAACAACCCCGGAACCCCGGAAGTAGAAACAACAGGCAAAAAACTATGAGCAACACTAAAGGATCCGCTTTCGACCTGAGTCTTTTTAAACGACTCATGAAACACGCCCATCGGTACAAGACCACTTTCTATGGTGTCGCACTCGCTGCCATTCTGGTATCCCTGTTTGCAGTGGCCAGGCCCTATATGCTCAAAATCACGGTAGACGACTATATCACTCATAAGGATTATAACGGCCTGCTCTTTTTTGTCGTACTCATGCTGGTGGTTCTTATCTGTGGGGTTATCAGTCAGCTGGCCTTTATCTATTACGCCAACTGGCTCGGGCAGTCTATCATAAAAGATATCAGGATACAACTATTCCGGCACATGCTTCAGTTCAAAATGAAGTATTACGACAATTCGTCGATCGGAATACTGGTTACCCGAGCCGTAAGCGATATGCAGCGTATCGGAGAAATTTTCAGTCAGGGGCTTTTTATGATTGTCAGCGATCTGCTTCAAATGGTTGTCGTGGCGACTGTTATGCTTATAACAAGCTGGAAACTTTCTCTGATTGTATTTTCCGTACTTCCGGTTATTCTTTATGCCACCCGGCTTTTCCAGAAAGCCATGAAAATTGCCTTTACCGATGTACGGGCACAGGTAGCCAACCTGAACTCCTTTGTACAGGAACGTATATCCGGAATGAAAATCGTACAGCTTTACACCCGTGAAGAAACAGAGTATGAGAAATTCACCGAAATCAATCAAAAACACAAAAAAGCCTGGCTGAAGACGGTTTGGTACAACTCCATATTTTTCCCCATAGCAGAACTGGCATCATCCGTAACCATAGGTCTTGTGGTCTGGTACGGAGGATTGAGAACCATTGCAGGAGACGAAATCGAACTCGGGAGCATCTTTATGTTTATAGAAATGTCACAAATGCTCTTTCGCCCGCTACGCCAGATCGCAGATAAATTCAATACGCTGCAAATGGGAATGGTCGCCGCACATCGGGTGTACGGCATACTCGATACCGAGAGTTCCATAGAAGACAAAGGCACTGTTGCTGCCGAAGACCTGCAGGGAAATATCAGCTTCCGCGACGTAAGCTTCGGTTATCTCGCCGGCGAAGAAGTACTTCACGACATATCGTTTGACGTAAAATCCGGTCAGACCATAGCCATCGTAGGAGCTACAGGAGCAGGCAAATCGACAATTGTCAACCTTTTGAACCGGTTTTACGAAATCAATTCGGGAGATATCCTTATCGACGGTACCAGTATAAAAGAGTACACACTGAGCTCTCTTCGCAGTCGTATAGCCGTTGTTCTCCAGGACGTATTTCTCTTTGCCGACACCATCTATCACAACATCACCCTGAAAAATCCGGAGATTACGGAAGCACAGGTCCATGAAGCAGCTAAAGCTATCGGGATACACGACTTTATCATGAGTCTTCCGGGTGGATATCAATACAATGTTAAGGAAAGGGGAACCATGCTTTCCAGCGGACAAAGACAACTCATTGCTTTTCTGCGTGCGTATGTAAGTAACCCGGACATTCTTGTTCTCGACGAAGCAACTTCTTCCGTAGATTCCCATTCGGAAAAACTTATCCAGAACGCTACGGAAAAAATAACCGAAGGACGCACCTCTATAGTGATAGCACACCGCCTGGCTACGATCAAGAAAGCAGACAAAATACTGGTTATGGATTCGGGTGAAGTGGTAGAATCCGGGACACACCGGGAACTCCTCAAAAAAGACGGGGGATATTACAAAAACCTTTATGAAGTACAATTCATGGCGGAAGAAGAAACCTTGTAAAAGCACCAGGCACCTATACAGGTATCGCGATTTAAAATATTACCATAAAATTTTTACACAGGCCTTCGGGGTAATTAAAATCATATCCCTTTATAAAAACGCCTCCGGGCCATTGACAATAACGGAAATATGACCAGAATACTCCTGCTGTCCGACACGCACAGCCATATAGACAACACCATCATAAAGTATGCCCGCCAGGCCGATGAGATCTGGCATGCGGGAGATATAGGCAATCTGAAAGTGACTGATACTTTAAAAGAGATTGCCCCGCTGCGTGCGGTTTACGGAAATATAGATGATGCCGAAGCCCGAAAAGAGTTTCTGGAAAACAACCGTTTTTACTGCGAAGATGTCGAAGTATGGATAACCCATATTGGCGGTTACCCAGGCAGATATGACCGTAATATACGGGAGATCATACAGAAAAACCCGCCCAGGCTCTTTATTTGCGGACACTCACACATTCTCAAAGTTATGTATGATAAAAAATTACAACTCCTGCACATGAATCCGGGAGCTGCAGGAAAATACGGGTTTCACCAGGTGAGGACCATGCTCCGTTTCCAGATCGAAAAAGACCAGATCAAGGAACTGGAAATCATAGAACTGGGCAAAAAATAAGCAAAAAAAACTTTGGAATTCCGGGATTCCCTCAAATGAATCCGGTCCACAAAAAAACCCGCCTGGCATATACCGGCGGGTTTTTAACGCACTAATACTACTAAGATTTCAGGTTTATCGCAACCGATCTACCGATTTTACGAGATCTTCATCCTTTTTAATAGCCTTATTGGCCAACACTAAAAAAACGATAGAAACCACAGGAATAAACATCCCAATACCCTTCTCTGAAATGTTACTTTCTCCGGATAAGTTTAGCGACCGATAGGCAAATACTCCTAGTAAAATTAAGTTTAATATCATGTTCAATCTGTTGATCACAAATTGATTTTGCCTGTTTCTGAACGTCAGCACCGACACAAATGCCAGTAATGCTATGATGATGAAAGCGCCCTGTATCCACAATTCTCCTGTCGCATACAAAGGGCTACCTGTTTCATCTTTCCACAAAGATACGACAAAAGGCAGAGCTGCATTCACCAAAAACACAATTAATAAATATATACTCTGAACTCTCTGTAACATCTGCTGTTTGAAATATGGGCAAAAATAAGAGTTCTTTTTAAAAAATACATTCGGTTTATAAAAATAAATTTGTAATATTGCGGTATCCATTCGTAACCGACTCAAAACAAGGTTCGTTTGACTTCGATTTTTTTCACTTTGATGCTCATCCCAAGATATTCAAATTCGGACTTAACAAGAGCACTTCAAAAGAATTAATTAACTTATTTAACACTTCAATGTTTGACATTTCAGATTTAAAAGAAAAGAAATTAACTGAATTACAGGAAATTGCCAAGGGTTTGAGCATTCCTAAGTTCAGGACACTCAAGAAGATGGACCTGATCTATCAGATTTTGGATGTACAGGCTGCAAATCCCAAGACTGTTACAGAGCAAAAAACCTCCCCTTCTTCCAATACCGGAGAAACTCCAGCCCCAAAAGAAAGAAAAACACGTAGAGCACGAATAAAAAAAACTCCTGCAGAACAACCGCCCAAGGCCAAAGTAAACCAGGAAAAGAGCGACGTTAAAGAAAAAACAACCGCCGAACCCGCTCCCCAAAAGGCAAGCACCCCACCCCCTGCCGCAAAAAAACAACGCGAAGAGAAACAGGAAGAGCCCGAAAACACTACTCCACAGCACCAGGCCAAGGACAAGAAAAAAGAATATAACACTCCCAAAGGTCAACAGCACCAGAAAAAAGGGAACAACGGTAACAACAATAACCACTCCTCGTATAACAAGGAAAATTTCGACAAGGAGAAAAAGAACAGGTATAAAGATCCTGATTTCGAATTTGACGGCATCGTAGAAAGCGAAGGTGTTCTCGACATCATGCAGGATGGTTATGGCTTTTTACGTTCTTCGGACTACAATTACCTGTCATCTCCCGATGATATTTACGTTTCCCAATCCCAGATACGACTGTTCGGACTGAAAACCGGAGATACCGTATTGGGAACTATACGCCCTCCGAAGGAAGGAGAGAAATACTTTCCGCTTATACGGGTCACAAAGATAAACGGACTCGCACCACAGGTGGTAAGGGATCGGGTATCTTTTGAGCATCTCACTCCGTTATTCCCGAACGAAAAATTCAAACTTGCCGAAAAACAAAGCACGGTATCCACACGGATCGTCGACCTTTTCTCCCCTATCGGGAAAGGACAAAGGGGAATGATCGTTTCCCAGCCGAAAACCGGTAAAACCATGCTCTTAAAAGATATCGCAAACGCTATCGCCGCCAATCACCCCGAAGTATATCTCCTGGTACTGCTCATCGATGAGCGTCCGGAAGAAGTTACCGATATGCAGCGTAGTGTACACGGCGAAGTCGTCGCTTCTACATTTGATGAACCGGCCGACCGTCACGTAAAAGTTGCCAACATCGTTCTCGAAAAAGCCAAAAGGCTTGTGGAATGCGGACATGATGTTGTTATCCTTCTCGACTCCATTACACGTCTTGCAAGAGCATACAACACCGTACAACCTGCCAGCGGTAAGGTACTCAGCGGAGGTGTAGATGCCAATGCGTTACACAAACCCAAAAGGTTCTTCGGAGCTGCAAGGAATATCGAAGGTGGTGGTTCCCTTTCCATTATTGCAACGGCGCTGACCGAAACAGGCTCTAAAATGGACGAAGTGATCTTTGAAGAATTTAAAGGTACGGGTAATATGGAACTTCAACTGGACAGACGTATAGCCAACAGGAGAATATTCCCTGCTATCGATCTTATCTCCTCCAGTACCAGAAGGGATGACCTTCTTCTGGATGAAAATACCATACAACGTATGTGGATCATGCGAAAATATCTTGCAGATATGAACCCGGTAGAAGCCATGGAATTTATGGATAGCCGTATTAAGCGAACTACAAATAACGAAGAGTTCCTGTTAACCATGAATCAATAACAGGAGTTACTTCATCCATACCGAAAATCCCAAAGGTTAAATATCCGATATTGATCTTTGGGATTTTATTTTTAAGATATCTTAGCGGCCGTTAAAAAACCATACCGATGATACAGTACGACATCACCCGGTCCGAAGCGGATCTTCGGGGAATTCTCGAGCTCCAACAGAAAAATTTTGCAGACACAGTCTCTCCGGAAGAAGCAGTCAGTCAGGGCTATGTAACAGTTCGTCACGAACTGAGCCTTTTGCAGCGTATGCACTCCGAAGCACCGGCTATCATAGCAAAGGACAAAGACCACATAGCAGGATACTGCCTGGCTATGCCCAAGAGTTTTAAAAATGACATCCCCGTACTCGTCCCTATGTTCGATATTATCGACGACCTGTCTTTCAACGATGAGCCCCTGAGGGATATCGACTATATTGTTTCCGGACAGGTATGTGTAGATAAGGCTTATCGCGGACAAGGTATTTTTGACGGTCTCTATCATCAGTACCGCGAATACTACAAAGACTCGCACCCCTGCATTATTACCGAAATACTGTCCGCCAACCGGAGATCGATAAGCGCCCATCAACGTGTAGGATTCGGCATACTGCACCGCTATTCAGACCCTGATGACAGACAGTGGGACATCGTACTCTGGGACTGGAATACCCCGGCTCCCTAACGGATATCCTGTTTTTATTTTGGCCGGAATACTTTATTTTTATGCCGGAGAGTCCCTGCTATCCGACACCTCAAAAATATCGCGCAATATTTTGCGTATATTGTAGCTGTAACACACCAAAAACATGAAGTCGCTTTCCAAGAAAATACTGCTGGTAGAAGACGACAGTAAAGTCTGTTCTTTTATCAACCGCGGCCTTACCGAAGAAGGCTTCGAAATGACGGTTGCCATGACCGGGAAACAAGGTATGGAATGGGCTTCATCCACGATCTTCGATCTGCTGATTCTGGATATCATGCTTCCCGATATCAACGGGCTGGATATCTGTAAGGCCGTAAGACAGAACAACCAGCATATTCCTATACTTTTCCTCACTGCATTGGGCAGCGCGGAAAACATTGCCCTCGGACTGGACAGCGGGGCTGATGACTACCTGGTAAAGCCATTTAAATTCATAGAGCTCGTAGCCCGTATTAAAAGCCTTCTCCGGCGTTCCGAAAACTTCGAGAACAGGTTTGTAAAGGAAGAAGCCATATATCGTTTTTCCGATCTGCAGGTCAACGATACGACCAAGACCGTAAGCAGGAACAACGAAGAGATCAGCCTGACCTCAACCGAATACAGGCTGCTATTGATGTTCCTGAAAAACCCTTACCGCGTGCTCTCCAGAACAGACATCCTGGAACATGTGTGGGGTGTCAACTTTGATATAGGCACCAATGTGGTTGATGTTTACGTCAATTACCTCCGAAAGAAACTCGAAAGAAACCAAAATCCCCGTGTCATACACACCGTTATAGGCATGGGTTATGTACTAAAGGAAAGCGATGAACACACGAAATAAGATCATACTTTCACTCACTGCCTTAACGCTGGGATACATCCTGATATTCAGTGGGTTCATCTATTTCTCCATAGAGAACTACTCCTATATCGATTTCTACAAGAGACTGGAGATCCGTGCCATTACCGCTGCCAAAATAGAGCTTGAGCATCAGCAGGACAGTGATGTCCTTAGGGAAATACGCCAGGAATTCCTTGAAAAATTACCCAATGAAAAAATAAATATTGCGGATATCTCGGGAGTTAACACGCAAGCTAAAGCCAAAAAACTCGGGGTTCCGGTCTATTTTATAGAAGAAGTGCTCCGCAACGGTAAAGGCTTTTATAACAAGCAAAATACTTACTTTTCCGGCATACGCTATCAAACCCATGGAAAAGATTATCTCGTTACCGTATCGGCACAGAACTATTACAGTACACACCATAATGCATACCTCAAAAACCTGCTCATCATTGCCCTGCTCATCTCTATCCTTATTATCGCCTCTTTTGCCTACCTGTTTTCCAAACTCATCTTTCGCCCCGTGCAAAATATTATCGAAAAAATGAGGGAGATCAGCACCGAAAATATGCATTTACGACTGGAAGTCCCTAAAAACAACGAAGAACTGCGTAGCCTGACGTTGACTTTTAATGACATGCTCAACCGTCTCGAGACTTCGTTTGAAACCCAAAAGAATTTTATCAGCAATGCTTCGCACGAACTCAACACCCCGCTTACCTCTATTATCGGAGAAGCCGATGTAACCCTGGCCAAGGAACGCAATACAGAGGAATATAAAAATGCCCTTGGTAACATTCTCGAAGATGCAGAAAGACTCAGCAAAAAAACCGAAGCCTTGTTATTACTCGCTCATACCGGTTTTAACGGTAAGGTCCAGAAATTCGAACTCGTCCGTATAGATCAGCTTATCATGGACGCAGAACAAACCGTACAGAAAATCTATCCCAATTGCCAGATACATATCGATTTTGAACTGCTTCCCGAAACATCGGATAAACTTAACGTTAGCGGGAATAAAGAACTTCTCCTTCTCGCGGTATCCAATATATTGCTGAATGCCTGTAAATATTCTGACAACCAAGAGGTAAAAGTAGCTCTGGGCGTTTCCAACGATCACGTTGTTATCATCATCAAAGATCAGGGTATCGGAATTCCCGAACAGGAAATGCCCTATATTTACGATCCGTTTTTCCGGGCTTCAAACACCGGAAATTATCATGGTTACGGCATCGGGTTACCGCTGACCCGGAATGTGATACAGATGCACAAAGGAGTGCTTTCTGTGTTTTCCAAGGAAAACGAAGGAACTACGGTAGAAATAAAACTTCCCGTAAATCAGTAAACCGTCTTCCTTAGAATGCGCTTTCTTCCTATCACTTTCACCGATAGATTCTAATCGGATTTTAATTTGGTTCTAAGGCCGTTCTAAAACGGTAAACATAGCTTTGCTTAGTAAGGTATAAAAGTTATAGCTATGAAAAATATCCTTGTTCCCACCGATTTCACCGTGGATTCCCTTATTCTCCTCAAAAAGGCCATAGAGCGGGAGGAAGAAAAGGCAAATTTTATCCTGGTATATGGAAAATCGCTACCCGGATCGATATCCGAACTGGTATTTTTTTCAAAAGGCAGGCTTATAACCGCTCTGGAAAGCAAAAGCTTTATAGAAGCTAAAGGGATACTGAAAAACCGCTATTTCTCCAGGATCAACACCCTACGCACGGATATCTTTTACGGGGGAAGCCAGGGTGCTTTCAATAATTTCATACAGGGGAGTTCCATAGACAGCGCATATATACCGGAAGATTCCAAATCCCTGCATCCTGCACTCAAAAAAGGATTTGACCTGATGCCTTATCTGAAAAGATCTGCTCTCGACCTCCACGAAGTGGCATACAGCAACCAAACACCGGTTACTGTCGAAGAAACGCTGGCGAAGCTACTTATACCTTAGAATTGCTATGAAAAAGAAAACACATCACCTCAAAATAAAACTGATATATGCCCTGGCATTCGGAACATGTCTCGCGCTATTCATTATTATGTCGGTATCTTCTCCGTCCCCGAACACCACGATTCTCGGGAAATGGCAGGAAGTTTCATGGGAATACGAAAAACTTCCGGACGCTCATACGGCTGCCCTGGGTAAACATATAAACAACACACTCAGAAACGAGATTACACGTGAACTGGTTATTCACCAGGCCGAAACCTGGGAATTTCTTCCGGACGGCAAACTATTGCTACATACCGACGCGAAGTCTGTCCCCTTGCAATGGACATTAAAATCCCGCGGAAACATCCTGAAACTCGACCACTGGGAAACGTCCCCGGAACACTATAATCTTCAGGCATTAAATGAAAATGAAATGGTCCTGTATTTCAATACGGATTTACAGGCCAAAGGGATTGCCAAGATGAAGTTCAAAAAAATTCACCAGAAAGATTATGCTCAGAAAATTCAATAATAGCAGAACAATACGAGACAACATTCAGTTAGGCTCATTGACTGCCTTTTCAGCTGGTATGGTTAACGTAACATCGGTTATTATCTTCTTCGCCTTTACATCTAATGTAACCGGACATTACGCCATACTGGCTGAAGAAATATCCAAAGGCAACTGGTACCAGGCGGCAGTTGTCTTTGCATGGATTTTTATGTTTTTCGCCGGCAACTTCTGTTCCAACCTTATCGTTATCAATTTTAATCAGAAGAACACCTATGCCGCGCATTCCGCCCCCCTGATGATCGAGATAGCCTGTCTGCTTGCAGTGGGCACGTACGGTCAGTTTTTTTACCGCGAAACACTTAACGAAACAGAAATTATGGTTGCGCTTATGCTCTTCGCCATGGGGATACAAAACGGGCTCACCGCAAGCATATCCAATTTCTCTGTAAAGACCACACACTTAACCGGGCTTACTACAGACGTCGGCCTGCTTACCTCCATGTTCACTAAAAGAGAATACAGGGAAGATAAAAGTCTGCGTGCGAGAGCACGGGTCCTTTTTGCTATCGCAACTTCTTATGTTACCGGGGGGATCTTTGCAGGTGTTGTGTACCAGCAGATAGGCTTTATGGTTTTCTATATCGCTTCTTTGGTGATAGGCGTCATCATCTGCTACGAATATTACAAGATAAAAATAAGAAAAATGGTCTGGAACAGGAGAAAGCGAAGCTCCCGGTGTAAAACTCCGGTTATTCCCGAACAGCATATCCGGCCTATGCCGGAAAACGTTCATAGCGGACGTTAAACCGCCTCAAAACAAAATTTTGCAGGTGGAGACCAGAAAAAATATCCGGCTTTACAATAAGCCTGAATATTCAAATCCCGGGACCTGCCCGGATCTAAAAATTACTGACGACTGAATATGAATTATAGTTTTGTTCTCTATTGTTAAATCAGAAGTCAGTTACTTGGTTGGTTCTTGGATTATTTCCGACAGAGATCACTCCCGCTGTCAGGGCGGGGGTGTTCCATGTCACCACCACACGATCTTATTCTTCTTTCCGATGACATTAAGCACGAGGCTACTTTACAGGGTATAAAAACGCCCGAAAACAGTTGTACTTAGACATTGCGTAATAAGCCTCCAAAAAAAAATCCGGGTCATCATATACCCCGGATTGGTTGTTTGATCCACTTGTAGATTTCGCTAATCTATCTACAAACAAAAAGGCTGTCCGTTCCCGGACAGCCTTTTTAATTTTATATCATCTACGAGGCTTATGCCAATGTAGCTATATGCTTAGCAAGGCTTGATTTCAAATTAGCTGCTTTGTTTGCGTGAATAACGTTTTTCTTAGCCAATTTGTCGATCATAGATACTACAGACGGAAATAAAGTCTCAGCTTCTTTCTTATCCTCAGTACCACGTAATTTTTTGATAGCATTACGGGTAGTCTTATGCTGGTACCTGTTTCTCAGGCGAACCGCTTCATTCCTTCTTATTCTCTTTAATGCCGACTTATGATTTGCCATGTTGTCTTTCCTTAGCTGTTAATCTAAATAATTAAAATCTTCGTACGGGTTGTTTATTCCCGTTAAACGGTTGTGGATAAAATCACACCTCCTCAAATTTTGTAGTCCGTAGGGGAATCGAACCCCTGTTACCAGGATGAAAACCTGGCGTCCTAACCCCTAGACGAACGGACCATTTTTAAAATGAATATTACCATTCCAACAAAGAGGACCTCACTGTGCCACCTTTATTTCTCAGTACATATTCACGCTCCAAAGAACTTGTAGTCCGTAGGGGAATCGAACCCCTGTTACCAGGATGAAAACCTGGCGTCCTAACCCCTAGACGAACGGACCGTTTTTTATTTCAAATTGCGGATGCAAAAATACAACTATTTTTATACGAAGCAATACCTAAGGCAAATTTTTTCTTATTTTTTCAAAAAAAAATTCAAACTTCGTTTTTACGCATCCCCAACAGGTTTTACGGGCTACAAAGGTAGCATAAAATCTCAAATTACCATACAAAAATTCCCCGAACGCTATCAACTTACCCACACCGGCCTGTTTTAGTTTTCCTGGTGTCTTTAACTTCTAACCGTGAGGTTCTGTGCTACAACACCAGGACACCCGCTATGGCCGATAATACGATCAGAAAGATCGGATTGATCTTTTTTAATCCGTACTGGCAGACCGCTATAAAAAGCGCTATCCCAATCACCTTCCATCGGATATTGGTAAAAGTGTCGCCGAAAAAGGTATTTTCACCGATTTGCAACCCGGCAAACATAATAAGGGCAATGGTCACCGGCTTCAGGCTTCCGAAAACCGCTTCTTTTATCGGGTGTTCTTTAACCTTCATAAGGAAACGGGACATCAGGAGCATGATAATGACCGATGGTGCCGCAAGGGCTCCGGTGGCTACGACACCCCCGGTTACCCCTGCCACGCTGTTCCCGACATAGGTAGCCGAATTCATGGCTATGGCGCCGGGAGTCATCTGGGCCAGGGACAATACATCCATAAACCGGTCGCTGGTCATCCAGCCGTGCTTCTCGAATTCTATGATAAACAGGGGAACCATGGTTAACCCTCCTCCGAAACTGAACAGCCCTATCTTAAAGAACACCCAGATAAGTGTCAATAAATCCATGATCATATCGATGCCTTTTTAGTGCGGTGACCAAACCATTTCCAGATGACAAAGCCCGAAATTCCACCCGTCACAATAACAAGTATCGGGTGGGCTCCACAAAACAGGGCAAGCAGGGCCAGTAAAAAAAATACATAAGAAATGCTGCCTCTCATCCCCGACCTGAAAAGCGTATATACCGATCTACAAATCATAACTACCAGACACGCTCTGATACCTGTAAAAGCTTTTTGTACGATATCGCTTTCAAAATGGTTTCCGGCCACATAATACAGTATCGTAATAATAAGAAGGGACGGCACAATAATGCCCAGTGAAGCTACCACACCTCCGAGCGCCTTTCCTTTGGTGTTACCAATATGCGTAGCCGCATTGATTGCTATGGTTCCCGGGGTCATTTGCGAAAAAGAAATGATCTCCAACAATTCTCCCTTGTCTATCCATTTTTTCTTCTCGATCAACTCCCGCTCCAGGAGTGGTATCATAGCATACCCCCCACCGAACATAAAAAAACCCACTTTCAGAAAAGAAAGGAATAACTGAACATGAATATGCTCCGATATCCTTCCGAAAACCAACTTTGATTCCATCATCAACACATTTTAAACAGGCAGCCAGGTCATGTCATAAAAAAGCCGTATCCGTACCGCCAGCTCAACCATAAAAACCGTTTTTTTAATATCTAAAAGATCCACACCACGGCAACTACTTTGCATAACACCATTTTAAAAAGCAGCTAACCAAAACCTTATTTTATACTCCTTCATCTTCCTTCTTTCCTTTATAGGCAAAATAAAACACCTGTGGCAGGACCGTAATGGAGAGAATCATACAAACGATGAGTCCTCCGACAATCATTATGGCAAGTGGTTTTTGTATTTCCGATCCCATGCCGGTGGAAAGTGCAGCCGGCAGGAGTCCCATGGACCCCATCATAGCGATCATTAATACGGGCCGGATACGGCCATATACCGCATCGGATATTGCCTCTTTCAGAGGCTTGTGTTTTTTCAATTGCTGCCGGATATTCCCGATAAGCACAATACCGTCTATAGTGGCTACCCCGAACAGGATAATAAAACCTATACCTGCCGAAATACCAAAGGTAGTTCCTGTAATCCAGAGCGACAAATATCCCCCGATAAAGGCAAAAGGAATCACAATACACGAGATGAGCGTATCTTTAAGGTTACCCTCGAAGTTCATCCACAACAGGAAGATAATGAGTATCAGACAAACGGGGACTATGGTGTATAGCCGTTTGGTGGCCCGTTCTTTTGATTCGAATTCTCCGGCCCATTCGGTTTTGATATGCTCCGGAAATTCCACCTGTGCTCCTACCACTTCCCTGGCCTCTTCTATGGTGCTCCCGAGGTCGCGGTTCTCTATACTAAAGCCTACTCCTATATAACGACTGCTCCCTTCGCGATAGATAAATGCCGGACCGGTATGAAAATCGATGGTGGCGATCTCTTTGAGCGGCACGCGTTTTCCGTCTTTGGTCGGGATCAGTATTTCTCCGATCTTTTCATCCGTATCTCTGTATCCTTTGGCAAACCGGAGACGTACATCGAACATTCTTTCATTTTCATAGAACGTGGTAGCCGCCTGTCCGCCGATAGCCATTTCCACCACGGCCTGTGCGTCCGACATATCCACGGCATATCGGGCCATCTTGTGGTCGTGCAATTGTATACGCAATTCCGGCAGCCCGATATTCCGGTACACATTGAGGTCTTCTATCCCTCTTACATCCCGGAGCGCTCCGGCCACCTGATCGGCGTAATCCTCAAGTTCAAAAAGGTCATCCCCGAATATCTTAACCACGAGTGAGCTCTTCACCCCGGCCACATATTCCTCTACATTATCCTGTATGGGCTGACTGAACCCGAAAACAACACCCGGATAGGTCTGCAGGGTTGCCCGCATCTCCTCCACCAGTTCTGTCTTATTCAGGGAACGCTTCCACTCGTTTTCCGGGAAGAGCTGTATGTGAAACTCTATGTTAAAAAAGCCTGTGGGGTCCGTACCGTCATTAGGTCTTCCGGTCTGGGTAAGAATAAACTTTACTTCTTCGTATTCGCGAAGCTTGTTCTTCATTTCCTTCGTAAGCTTCACCGCCTCTTCCAGGTTGACACTATTAGGCAGGGTTGCCCGCACATATACCGCTCCTTCATTGAGCTTCGGCAAAAATTCCGAACCGTGGCTGAGGAACCCGAAAACCGTTACGGCAAGCAATCCGCAAAATACACCTATTGTCGCCTTTTTGTGTCGTGTAGTCCACAGGAACCACTTGTACAGGCCGTCACGGAAAAATCGGGTTATCATATTATCTTTTTCAACGATATTTTTGGTAAGGAGCAGTTTGCACATCGCCGGCACGTAGGTAAGGCTCAGGATCAGCGATCCCAGCAGGGCAAAACCAAGCGTATAAGCCAACGGGGAGAACATTTTTCCTTCGACTTTCTGAAAAGAAAAGATCGGCAGCAAGGCTACGATGAGGATAAACAGGGCAAAGAATATATAGGAGGCCACTTCTTTGGCACTCTTTTTAATGATCCCGGCTTTGGACATCCTGTTAAAACGCTCCATGCCCAGTTCCTTAGCCTTGTGCTCCAGTCCCACAAAAACCCGTTCGGCAATAACGAGGGCTCCTTCCAGTAACAACCCGAAGTCGAGGGCTCCCATAGAGATCAGGTTGGCCGGCATACCCATGATCCGCAGCATGGTTATGGCAAAAAGAAAGGCGAGCGGGATCACGGAGGCCACGATAAGGGTCATCCGCCAGTTGTAAAGAAATATAAACACAATAAGAGACACCAAAATAATACCTTCAATAAGGTTTTTGGTGACGGTATTTACCGTGACATCCACCAGTTCGGTCCGGTCTATAAATGGCTCGATCCTCACATCTTTGGGGAGTATGCGCTCGTTCAGGTCCCGGATCTTGTCTTTCAGACTGGTAATGACCTCTCCGGGATTTTCTCCGCGAAGCATGATAACAATACCTTCCACCAGGTCATCTTCATCCTGGAGTCCGACCTGTCCCAGACGGGGCTTGGCCGCGATCTTTACTTCGGCCACATGCTTTACGGTAACAGGAGTAGACCCTTTGACCTCGATAAGTATATTTTCGATATCCTCTACGCTTTCCAGCAGCCCTACCCCACGGACCACGTAAGCCTGGCTTCCCTGCTCAATAATATCTCCGCCCACATTGATATTACTTTTGGAGACCGCTTCGAAAACATCCAGGGGCGAGAGCCCGTAGTTGATAAGTTCTGTGGGGTGTATCTGTATTTCATATATCTTTTCCTCCCCGCCAAAGCTCACAATATCCGCAACGCCGGGTACTGCCACCAGCTCCCGCTCGATCACCCAGTCGTGGATAGCAGTAATTTCTTTTATCGGCCTGTCACTTTTTACGACGTAACGAAAGATCTCCCCGGTCGCTCCGGAAGGCGGTTCTATCTCAGCTTCCGCTCCGGTCGGGAGGTCTACACTCTGCAAACGGTTTGATGCATATTGCTGCGCAAAAAAGTCATCGGCCTTGTCATTGAACAAAACCGTTACGACAGACAATCCGAAAAGCGATATGGAACGTACTTCGGTCTTTCCCGGGATGGTATTCATCTCTTTCATGACCGGAAGCGTGACAAACTTCTCCACTTCTTCCGCACTCCTTCCGGGCCATTGAGTAATAATACGCGCCCGGGTATTGGTCACATCCGGAAACGCCTCGATCGGGGTATGTATATAACTCACGACCCCGGCCACCAGTAAAAGGATCGTAAAGAAAAATACGATCACCGGATTCTTCAGGGAAAAAGCAACGATATTTTGAACAAATTTAGTCATCTCGCCTGTATATTATAAGCCGGGAAGCATCAGAGCCGCTTCCCGAAGCGGGCTGAAAAGCGCCTAATTATTATCTTTTATTCTTTCGTAAATAAGCAACTGATTGGTCGACACCACCTGTTCACCTGCCTCAAGGCCTTCTGCAACATAGGCCGTTCCGCTGTTTTTTCCGAGCAGTCGTACATGCCGCACTTCCATCGTACAATCGTCTTTGTACACCACGACAAAATTCTGATCGTTATTGAAAATCAGTGCTCCCGTAGGGATACTCACCGCTTCTTCCCCCTGTTCTCTTTTTGCCGTAATATCCGCAGACATCCCGGGTTTCAGTTCCTGATCTTCATTAGGGATTACGACCCAGGCTTTCAGTACTCTTTCTTCGTTGTCGAACACCTGGGAGATCGAGGTTATTTTCCCTTCGAATACTTTGTCCGGGTAAGACAGGGTACGAATCTCAACATACTGTCCGGCATGGAGCTTGGTGACATTTCCGGCATAGATATTGAGTATCACCCATACTTCACTCAGATCGGCTACGGTAAACAGCGTATTACCTTCTGCCGATATCTGCATTCCGGCCGTTATATTTTTTTCTGTAATAACCCCGGACATCGGTGCTTTGACCTGGAACCCGGCCGTCCCCTTACTGCTGCCGTACAATCCCAGGGTAGCGGTAACATTTTCCAGGGCAGCCTGTTTTGTTTTCAGTTCGCTTTGTGCCGTGAGATAATTTTTCTGCGAGGCGATCCCGTCCTCATACATCGATTTTACAGCACTCAGCTCCCGTTCCGCAACAGCGATCTCTCCTTCCAGGCTTTTCCGTTCGGATTGCAGGTTGTTTAGTTCCGAACTCTGTATCTCGGCCAGCACCTCGCCCTTGGTCACTACATCCCCAAGCGAAAACCAGGTCCTGGAAACGACTCCTCCTACCAGGCTGGTAAACGGGACGACCTTATCCGGATTGCTCTGTACGATCCCTGTCAGGGTGATATTCTCGCGTACCGGCTGCAAACGGGCCGGTTCGAGTGTCACTTTTTTCCGGAACGAGTCGTCAAGACAATACCGCTCTGTCTTTGTCGCTTCTTCCACGGGTTCCTTACAGGATATAAAAAGGGAAAAAACGGTAAGTAATGCGATCACCCCTATACCGGATCGCCTGATAGTATACCTTAGATAATAATAATCGTGTAATAGTTTCATCGTATTCTCCGCTTTATTTTAGTCTATGTCTTTACCTATTTCAAACTGAAGGTCTTCCAGTTTTTCATTGGTGGTCTTTATGGATTCCAGGATAATATTCCGGTTCTGAAGATAGGTTTCCAGGAAATCCAGGTACTCCAGCATGCTGATGTTCCGTTCCCTGAAATTACGGGTATAACTCTCCAGCAAAGCTTCCAGTTCATCCCCGTAAGCCGGGTCTATATCTTCGAGAAAAGATACTGCGGACACCAGATCGTTATAAGCCAGCATGACACCCGATCTTACTTCGAGTTCTTTCTGCTGCAACAGTAAGCCGGCTTGTTCCTGTCCTACCCGTGCAGCTTTGATATTACCCTGGTTACGGTCAAATACGGGCAGGTCCATGGAAAAGCCGAAGCCTACAAAATCGAGCATAAAGTTCCCTCCACGGTCATACCCGGCCTTGAATGTGATGTCCGGAACCCGCATCGCATGCTCATAGGCATAGTTTCTATCAGAATACGTCTTATCCAGTTTAGCCAGTTTGAGTTCGGGCTGGTGCCCCGAAGCCATGTCGAGAACGTACTCCGGATGTATCTCCTTCAATTTTTTTATTTCGGGAACGAAGTCATCGTCATCCAATACAAGGGAAATCTGTACGGGTAATCTCATCAGTACTTTCAGCTCCTTTTGAACTTTGTTGGATTCGCGCTCCAGCCGGTTGATCTCTCCTGCTATCTCCAGTCCGAGTGCCTTGAGTCTTATATACTCTCCCTTACCTATATTTCCCTGCTCAACCTGCCGGCCATAAGCCATTACCAGTTTGGCTACCGAGGAAGCTTCCTTTTCATAGACTTCCCTGTACATCTGCAGATATTGCAATTCGGTAAGATTATTACGAAACTCCCTTTTCAGGTTTCTCAATAAGTCTTCGAGGTATTCTGCTGCCATAGCTACGGAGACCTCTTCCATCGCCATCATTTTTTTCCGTTTGCCCGCAGTTCGGACCAATTGTTCCAGTTCTACGCTGATCTGCTGATTTTTCCAGTCATTTCCGGAAAGCGGGGGCAATCCGTCACCGAAATAATTGAGATTATTGGTTCCTTTACCCGTAGTCCACAGGTTTACTTCATCTACCGAAAGTGTGGGGTTCGGCCATAATTTCGCCTGAAGAAGACGGGCTTCGGCCTCATCGATCTTTAATCGTCCGGCAAGAAGCTCCAGGTTATTTTTCAGGAAGATCGCTTCGCACTGCTTTCTGTTAAGGACCAGCGTATCCTGTGCCACGGTCTGAATACACCCCATTAAACATATAACTATACATTGTATGAAAGATCTCATTACATCCCTGTTTTTAGCGATGCAAAGGACTTTATAAGGAGCTTAAAAAAAGCTTAAAACGGATAAAATTTAACTTAAAGGAAGAATAACAGTGAAGATATTGGTATCCCCGTTCTCGGAATTATAGGCGATGCTTCCGCGGTGAAGCTGCATGATTTTGTGAATAAACACCAGCCCCAGTCCGAAACCGGGTTTTCCCCTGCTGTTATCGCCCCGGAAGAAATGCCGGAACAGGTATTGCTTTTCGGTTTCCGCAATAACTTTACCCGTATTGATGATGTCAACTTTTACCGTTCCCCGGAATGTCGTGATACGTATCTGCGTACGGTGATTGCTCCCATAGTGAATACTGTTGAGCATTAGATTGGAAAAAGCGGCACGAAGGAGTCTCTCGTTGGCACTTACCGTCAATACACTATCATCTTCGGGTATCGCAGCATAGGTGACATGAAACCCATGATCCGGAAACAGGAGGTTCAACTCTTCCACAAGATCAAATATAAGTTCGTCTACACGCATTTTGGTCACAATAACCCCATCGGCAGATTCTGCCTTTGCGATCTCCAGCAATACGTTTATAATCTCTCCGAGGTTCTTGGTATCTTCCTTTTGCCTGCGGATCTGTTTTTGTATCACTTGCGGATCTGTTTCTCTTTCCAGTTTTTCAAAATTGGAAACCAGCACGGCTATCGGGGTCTTCAGTTCATGCGAAATATGATGAATGGCATACTTCTGAAACGCAAAGGCTTCACGGATACGATGTATCAGCTGGTTAAACCTGTTGGTCAGCAATACGATCTCTTTCTCCCCGCCCTGAACCGTAATGGGCTTGTCTTCGCTCTCCAGATCGTAACGGGTGATCTTACGGGTAATTTCCATGATAGGACCAGAGATCTTACGGGAAAGATAATAGGATATCAATATCAGCACCAGGGCAATGATCACAAAAATAAGAATAAGTGTATTCCGCAGAAAGCCGAGCTTGGAATAGCCGAGCGCATCGTATGCCTTACTGATCCCGTAGTAGGACTTCCTTCCGGATTCGAAATAAATCCCCACCACATCATAAGTTCCGTCCTTGGTCTCTATCCATTGTGTGTTGGGCGAAAGATCGTTAAGGATGGTTTCGGCATAAGGAATCATCGTATCGTCAAGGCTCGCGTATATCCGTTTTTTATTGCTGTTGTAGATGAGCAGTTTTTCATCGTACATAGAGTCTATGGTCTTTCGGTCGTACGATAACAGGATCTCATTGTCCACCTTCTGTACCTCGGCAAGATATTGTAGCGTTGCGGTTATTTTCTGCTTCTGGCTCTGCTGGAACTCTTCTTCCCTGTACTCGTAAAACAACGTATAGATCAGGAATAGCGACAAGCCCAGGAGCGGTATGACCGCCGCCGTAAAATACACCAGTATTTTTTTTCGAATTGTCACTGCTATCCCTGTATTTTTAAGGCCTAATCCTCGAAATAATATCCATATCCGACCCGGGTCCTGATGGATTCCTTTCCAAAGGGTTTATCTATTTTATTGCGAAGAAAGTTGATGTACACCTCAATGGTATTGGTGTTTCCGTCAAAGGCATTGCCCCATATCTCCCGTACCAGCTCTTTTTTGGATAATACTTCTCCGCGTCCGGCAATGAGCTTTACCAGTATCTGATATTCTCTCGGTGTTAACAGCACCTCTTTCCCTTGCCTGGTCACCCTTCTCTGTGCCTGGTAAATAACGAGATCATCTACCGTAAGCACTTCTTTGCCCTGCCTGTCTGCCCGGGTATTCTCACTCCTTTTGATCAGGGAATTCACACGTAGCAATAACTCCCGCATATAAAAAGGCTTGGTCAGGTAGTCATCAGCTCCGCAATCGTACCCCTGTACTTTATCTTCGAGTTCTCCGAAAGCCGTGAGCATCAACACCGGGGTCGAGGTATCGTATTCCCGGAAACTCCTGCACACTTCGTAACCGTTCTTGCCCGGGAGGTTAATATCGAGAATAACACAGTCAAAAGCGGTTTTGCGTAAAATCCGCCCGGCCAGTTCCCCGTCGAATACCGTATCTACCTCCAGGTTTTCTGCCGAGAGGGCTTCTTTTATATTGGCATTAAGAGCGGGATCATCTTCTATGAGCAGGATTTTTTTCAATACATTTTTTTTAAATGGTTTAAAAGCGTATTACTCGAGAAAAAAGTCCCGGTACTGTCTTATACGAAAATCAATAGTCGTAAAACCGGGGTCTTCCTTTTTAAGTTCCTTATACAAAGGTATTCCTCCTACGGCACGATTGGCCGAACCCGAAGGTGCAGTCAGCGAAACGGTCCGGATTTCCCGTTTGTTCCCATCCGCACCGGTGAGGGAAAAACGATGTATCCGGGGGACTTCACCGGACAATACCTCAAGTTTCATCCCGTGCTCCCGTAAATGCCTCCGGAAGAAATACTCCGGCCCGTTCTTACTGTTCCCTCCGGTGAATAACAATGTGCGTACGGTAGGAAACTTTCTGAGATATCCGAGCACATCCCTGTACGCTACCTGTTGCATGCCCAGGTCGGAAGCATCTATTTTTTCACGTTTGCAATTTTCCACGATATCGCAGATCCCTATTTTCTGCGCTTTCAAAAATGCCTTGCGTTGTGCAATAGCTTCGGACGTGGTTTCGAATTTCAGATTCAGATCAAACAACCTGTCCAGAATAACCCACAACTGTCCGTCGATACTGCCATAACAGAAATCTACATCGCCTTCCCTCAGGTCTCCCGTAGAGAAACGTGGAGGGGGTAATGTCCCTACGATGAGCTTTGTCGCTCCTTCGGGAATAAAAGGCGGATATGGATGCTGATGTATGAACAACGTTTTTTATTTTACGAAAATACCACCGTGTTATGTGGTGTACAACGACAAACAGGGCGGACCTTAATTTAAAGCTACCGTATAAAAACCAGTTCGTTTTTCTTTGCAGAGTGCTCTTCGCTATAAGAATATCCTTCATAGTCGAACCCTTTGAGATCTTCCATGGTTTTTGCTCCGGTATCGATGATATAACGCACCATAAGTCCTCTTGCTTTTTTGGCATAGAAACTTATAATTTTCAACTGATCATTTTTCCAGTCTTTAAACTGCGGAGTCACCACAGGAACTTTAAGGGCCTTGGTATCTACAGCCTTGAAATACTCATTACTGGCCAGGTTGATAAAAAGTTCATCTTTTTCAAGCTCCTTATTCAACGTCCGGGTAATCGTACTTCTCCAATACGCATAGAGATTTTCTTTGGTACCTACCTTAAGCGAGGTTCCCATTTCCAGCCGGTAAGGCTGTATGAGGTCCAGGGGCTTCAGTAAACCGTACAACCCGGAGAGAATCCGGAGTTTATCCTGTAATCCATCCAGTTTGTCTTCCGGAATGGTATATGCATCCAGTCCTTCATACACATCTCCGTTAAAAGCAAAGACAGCGGGTCTTGCGTTATCCGGGGTAAAGGGCAGGGACCATTTCTGGTTTCTTTTCCAGTTGAGTTCGGCAAGTTTATCCGATATACTCATAAGTTCCGACAATTGTTTCGGAGATTTCTTTTTCAGTATTTTATGCAGGCGTTCCGCTTCTTTTGAAAATGAAGGTTCGGAATATTTTTTGGTAGGCAGGTCCGATTCGTAATCGAGTGACTTTGCCGGTGATATGACGATTTTCATAAATTCTCTTGTTTACTTCAAATTTACGGGAAAAACAGGTTAAAGTACAGCCTGTCTCCACGTTCTTTCCGATCGTGGTATTGACATTATCTATATCCTGCCCGGATATTTGTCTTACTTACTGGCAAAGAGTTCGACATCGCTTTCACTCACCTCATCACCTCCGAGAATAATAAGCCGTTCCACGACATTGCGAAGCTCCCGGATATTGCCGGTCCAGTCGTATTCCTGCAGCAGTTTCACAGCTTTTTCGGAAAAAGCTTTGGGCTGCATACCCTGTTCCGCAGCTACCTTAGCCGAAAAATAAGATATCAGTTCCGGAATGTCTCCCCTCCTGTCGTTCAGTGACGGAACGTGAATAATGATAACGGCCAGCCTGTGATACAGGTCCTCCCTGAATTTACCTTTTTCGATTTCCTGCTTCAGGTCTTTATTGGTTGCCGCTATAACACGTACATCCACTTTTATGTCCTTATCGCTACCCACACGTGAGATCTTGTTTTCCTGTAAAGCACGTAACACCTTGGCTTGTGCGGACAGGCTCATATCTCCGATCTCATCGAGAAAAATCGTGCCTTTGTTCGCTGCTTCGAATTTTCCTGCGCGGTCCTTTACCGCTGAGGTAAAAGCCCCTTTAACATGCCCGAAGAGCTCACTTTCTATGAGTTCTCCCGGAATGGCGGCGCAATTCACTTCTATCATCGGTTCTTTGGAGCGTTCGCTCTTTTCGTGCAGCCAGTGTGCCACCAGTTCTTTTCCCGTTCCGTTAGCGCCTGTTACCAGTACCCTTGCATCGGTAGGTGCCACTTTTTCGATCATTTCCTTGATCCGGGAAATACCATCGCTCTCCCCGATCATTTCATAGTGCTTACCGACCTTTTTCTTCAGTCGTTTGTTCTCTTTTACGAGTTCTTTTTTATCGAGTGCATTACGTACCGTATTCAGGAGCCGGTTCAGGTCCGGCGGTTTGGAAATATAATCGTAAGCACCGAGTCTCATAGTCTGTACAGCAGTATCGAGATCTCCGTGGCCGGAAATCATCACAAACGGAATGTCCGGTTTTATAGCAGCGGCAGCTTCCAGCACCTCTACTCCGTCCATTTTCGGCATTTTGATATCGCAAAGTACAAGGTCGTACTCTTCTTTCTTGATCTTGTCAATCCCTGCAAGACCGTCTTCCGCCTCATCTACTTCATATTCTTTGTTCTCTTCCGTAAGTATTTTTACTAATACCCGCCGTATGGCTACTTCATCTTCTATGACTAAAATTCTGGGCATGACTCTTTTTTTTCGGTTCTACACAATCAATAACAGATTATTCCTGTTTTTCCCCGGGAATAATATGTAAATCCCGCTGCGGGAACGGTATGGAAATATTGTTCTGACGGAATTTTTTATCAATCTCAAAACGCACCTCGCTTCTCACTCTCGGTGCGGGGAATCCGTCGGGTATATAAAAATACACTCCGAAATCAAGGGAGGAATCCCCGAAATTCTCAAAAAGTACAAAAGGCTCGGGAAATTCCAGGATATTAGAATGCTCGTATGCACATTGCAAAAGCAGCTTTTCCACCAGTTTCACATCAGAGCCGTAAGCTACTCCTACCTTCACATCATCCCGTATGGTATTACCGTTCTGGGTCCAGTTGAACAGCGGATCGGACATAAATTTGTGATTGGGGACGATAAGCATTCGCCCGCCCCGGGTCTCTACCCGTGTCGTACGGAGATTAATACTTACGACCCTTCCGATCTTGTCATCTACTTCGATAATATCGCCGACATGAAGAGACTTGTCGGTAATAATAAGGATACCGGACATGATATCCTGAAACAATTGCTGCAGGGCAAACCCCAAACCTACGGCCAGTGCGGCAAGTGGTGTTAACAGTACCGTAATGTTTACCCCCGAGGTATCCAGCGTAAAGATGATGACCAGGACGTAGACAATATATTTGACAAACTGGAATATACTGAAAAACTTGTTCTTATCTGCAGTGGTGTACTTTCTCGTTATTAATTTACGGATGAGTTTGAGTACAAGATTGGTGACCAGCAAAGCTATGATGACCGCTACAAGGACACCGATGGTAATATCTACCGGGCTGTCCTTGGGCGAATAGATCTTGACGGCCAGAATATCATTTATCGTATTTACAATTTCGTTCATCGTTTTTGATCTTTACAATATCAACTGTATTTCAACCATCTGTACATCTCCTTATAGGTGGGTTTCTTGCCATACATCAATATCCCCACCCGGTATATCTTGGCCGCCACCCAAACGATGCCCAGGAATGTAACAACAAGCAAAGCTATGGAGGCCGCAAACTGCCATACGGGGACCCCCCCGGCCCCTATTCCCCCGGGTAAACGCATCAGCATAACGATCGGTGACGTCAGCGGAAATAACGAAAAAGCCACGGCAATAGGTCCGTGCGGGTTATTAAACACGGAAAAGAACCCGACATAGATCGCAAGCATAAGCGGCATGATTACCGGGAACATAAACTGTTGCGTATCGGTTTCGTTGTCTACGGCCGCTCCGATAGCGGCATAGATAGAGCTGTAAATAAGATATCCCAGTATAAAATAGATCACAAAAGACAACAATAGTATCCCCCAGGAAATATTCAACAGTTCCATAAGGTACAACTGTACTTTTTCCTGGGCCCCTCCGGACATGTTGTTAACGGTGTCTAAGGCATCGGGTGGGATCTGTGATCCTCCGAGTTCCCCCATACTCACCCCGAGAAAAGTAGCCAGAAGGAACAGCAGAAAACCTGCGGAAACGATCCAGATAAGAAACTGGGTAATCCCCGCAAGCGAAGTACCTATAATCTTACCGAGCATAAGCTGAAACGGTTTTACCGAAGAAATAATCACTTCGATGATACGACTGGTTTTCTCTTCGATAACACTCCGCATGACAAATGCTCCGTATATAATGATAAACATCATGATCAGATAACCGAAAGCACCGCCGATGATAGCTTTGATCTCGTTGATCCCCCGGAGTTTTTTTTCACCGGTAAAATTGGATACGTTAATCTCATAATTCTTACCCATATCGCGGAGTACCTCATCAGGGACCCCGAAATTCCTGAGTTTCACTTCCCGGACCTGGTTACGGACGACACTCTCGAGGGAAGATAATGTGCTGAGACCGGGCGATTCCTTAGAGAAAAACGCAATATGTTCTGCCACATCCTCTATGTGATCTCCCTGCGGTATGTAAAGCAATCCGTAATACGCCTGGTGCTGGGCCGAATCTTTGGCTTTTTCCAGGGATATATCCCGGAACGGTATAAAAGACAGGGAAGCATCATCTTTGAACTGCGCTCTGAAAAAGTTTCCTTCATTGAGAATTCCTATTACTTTTTTCTCTTCGTTATTAGCCTTGGTCAGATAAAATACCAGGGCTGCCATTCCTACGACCAGTAACGGACTCAGAATGGTCATCACTATAAAAGACTTGTTCCGGACCTTGGCCAGATACTCTCTTTTTATGATTAAAGGCAGTTTACTCATGATCACTGTCTTTTACGGTTTGAATAAATATATCATTTACACTCGGGATCAGCTCTACGAAATGCGTTACGGTCGCCTGCGACATCAGGTCGTGCAACAGATCATTCGGCGAATGTCCGGGCTGTAATCGTATGCGCAACTTGAGTTCGTCCGAAAGTGATTTGAACCCGGCATCGGACACGGCATACCGTTCTTCCAGTGCAGTTCTCAAAGCCTGGTGGTTCGTCGTATCGAGCCCTACCTCAAAAGTATTGCTCCTGTGCTGTCTTTTGATATCCACCAGTTTTCCGTCGAGCATCTTTCTCGATTTATGAATGAGTGCAATATCATCGCAAAGTTCTTCTACCGATTCCATACGGTGTGTAGAAAAAATAACGGTTGCTCCCTGGTCTCTCAGGTGCAGTATTTCGTCTTTTATGATATTGGCATTGATGGGGTCGAAACCACTGAAAGGCTCATCAAAAATAAGCAGATCCGGTTTGTGCAGCACGGTAACGACAAACTGTATTTTCTGGGCCATCCCCTTGGATAGCTCCTGGATTTTTTTATTCCACCAGTCTCCGATCCCGAGACGGTCGAACCAGTACTGTAGTCGTTCTTTGGCTTCCTTTTTAGATAACCCTTTAAGTTGTGCGAGGTAGAGGGCCTGTTCTCCCACCTTCATACTTTTATACAGTCCGCGTTCTTCCGGAAGATATCCGATTTTCGCGATATGTTCGGGTTGCAAAGGTTTTCCGTTGAACATTACGGTACCTTTATCCGGATAGGTGATCTGGTTGACGATACGTATCAGGGTCGTCTTCCCCGCCCCGTTAGGCCCCAGCAGGCCAAAAATACTCCCTTTGGGCACGTGCAGCGATACGTCGTCCAACGCTGTGTACTGTCCGTATTTCTTGGAGACATTGCTTACCTCCAGCAAATTACTCATATTTGGTATGTTAGTTTACTCGTAGTAGATTCCAAAGATATTGAAATCACCTCTAAAGAGGGAAAAATCAGAAAATTTATTTGTTCCGGAGGCTAAAACCGGAGGTAGTGCTCCATGTATTTGCCTACCGGAATACTATGCCGTATCCCGGTTTTCGGGAAAAGTTGCTTATATCGGGAACTCCGGAGCACATGTAAATTATATACGATACATTTTTTTCCGGATAAAATACCGCTTCAAACCCTTTCCTCAGCTTTGTAAAAAGTCTGTAACAAATACCGTACTCCTTAAAAAACAATAATTTAATACTCATATCCCAGGAATATGATTTATATTTGCGCCCTTATTTTCGGGGCCGTGTTTAAACACCCGGCAGCAGAATAACCACATACTGTTAAAAAACAAGTCAAAATTTATGGCGGACATCAGAAATATTGCGATCATTGCGCACGTAGACCACGGTAAAACCACGTTGGTAGACAAAATTATGTACCATTGTCAATTATTCCGTGAGAATGAAAATACGGGCGACCTGATCCTTGACAATAATGACCTGGAACGGGAAAGAGGTATTACCATTACGTCCAAAAACGTTTCGGTGACCTACAAAAACACGAAGATCAACATTATCGACACTCCCGGTCACGCCGATTTCGGTGGTGAAGTAGAGCGTGTACTGAACATGGCAGACGGAGTATTACTGCTCGTTGATGCTTTTGAAGGGCCTATGCCCCAGACCCGTTTTGTACTGCAAAAAGCTATCGACCTGAAACTGAAACCGTGCGTGGTGATCAATAAGGTGGATAAAGAAAACTGTACACCGGAAGAAGTACACGAAAAAGTCTTTGACCTGATGTTCGAACTCGGTGCCGAAGAATGGCAGCTTGACTTCCCGACGGTTTACGGATCTGCCAAAAACAACTGGATGTCCGACGACTGGAAAAATGTTACCGAGAATATCGAACCTCTTCTCGATATGGTCCTCGAGCATATTCCGGAGCCGAAAGTTTCTGAAGGTACACCACAAATGCTTATTACTTCCCTGGACTTCTCCAGCTTTACCGGACGTATAGCCATCGGAAGGCTTCAAAGGGGTACCCTTACCGAAAACATGCCGATAGCCCTGGTAAAAAGGGACGGAAAGACGCTGAAAGCACGTATAAAAGAACTGCATACTTTCGAAGGGCTGGGCCGTAAGAAAGTTTCGGAAGTACATGCCGGTGATATTTGTGCCATCGTAGGACTGGAAGGTTTTGAGATCGGTGATACGGTAGCTGATGCGGAAAACCCGGAAGCTCTAAAATCCATCGCTATCGACGAACCTACCATGAGCATGCTCTTTACCATCAACGACTCTCCGTTTTTCGGTAAAGAAGGTAAATACGTAACTTCCCGTCACATCAAAGACAGGCTGAACAAAGAACTGGAAAAGAACCTCGCGCTTCGTGTACATGAAACGGACAGTGCGGATAAATTTATGGTGTTCGGCCGTGGGGTACTGCACCTTTCGGTACTTATAGAGACTATGAGACGTGAAGGATATGAACTTCAGATCGGGCAGCCTCAGGTTATCATTAAGGAAATTGACGGGGTAAAATGCGAACCCGTAGAAGAACTGACCATCGACCTTCCGGAGAACCTTTCCGGAAAAGCCGTTGAATTTGTCAGTCTTCGCAAAGGAGAAATGCTGAGTATGGAACCGAGAGGTGAACGTATGATCTGCGTATTCCAGATCCCTTCAAGGGGAATTATAGGGCTGCGTAACCAGCTGCTCACCGCTACTGCCGGAGAAGCTATTATGTCTCACCGCTTTATAGCGTATCAACCCTATAAAGGAGAAATTCCAGGACGAAATAACGGTTCACTGATTTCCATGGAAAACGGAAAAGCCATTCCTTACTCCATAGACAAACTTCAGGACAGAGGGAAGTTTTTCGTTGATCCGAACGAGGATATTTACGAGGGACAGGTTATCGGTGAAAATTCCAGAAGTGATGATATGACCGTCAATGTCACCAAGACCAAGAAACTTTCCAACGTTCGTTCTTCGGGAGCTGATGAAAAAGCAAGAATTGTTCCTGCTATCAAATTCTCCCTGGAAGAAGCGCTGGAATACATTCAGAAAGATGAGTACGTAGAGGTAACTCCGAAGAGTCTGCGTCTGCGCAAAATATACCTGACAGAAAACGACCGTAAGCGTTATAAGATCGCTTAACACGATTTCTGTACCACCTAAAACGGGAAGCAATTATGATCGCTTCCCGTTTATTTTTTTATACACGATACTTTTTGGCCCTTCTTTACCTGTGGTACCTTAGCTTATGCTTCGTCTGTTTCGCTATTCTTCTTTCCCGGGCTAAGCAGGTCTTCCAGAGCCGGTTTTATACTCGAATATTTAAACATAAACCCCATATCGGTTATTTTCCTCGAACTCACCCGCTGACTACTGCACAGGATGTAAGCCATTTCGCCGAACAATAACTTCATCACAAAACGCGGAACATTGGGCATAAAAAGCGGTTTATGGAGAACGTGAGCCATTTCCCTGGTCAGTTTTTCATTGGTCACAGGGTTCGGGGCCACACCGTTAAATACTCCCGGAATCTTTTTTTCCACTACAAACATAAATATCGCTGCCAGGTCTTCGATGTGTATCCAGGATTGCCATTGTTTTCCGTCGCCGAGCGGTGCGCCGACAAAAAACTTTACGGGTTTGGCCATACGTGGCAAAGCTCCTCCTTTATCGGAAAGAACCAGTCCAATACGTATCTTGGCCACTTGGATACCAAGGCGCTCTACAGAATCGGCAGCCGTCTCCCATTCCCTGATCACTCTCCCCGGAAAGGAATCGTCCGCTTCGGGTTCGTCTTCCTCGTAATAGTGGACCTCAGAATCGGGATAATACCCGATAGCAGATGCTGACAACAGCATTTTTACCCGGTGTTTTTCCTCACAGGCCAATGTACGATGCAACAAATGTAAGGTAGACATTCGGCTGTCCAGAATACGTTTTTTGCTCGCAGCAGTCCAGCGCTGTGCAATGCTCTCCCCTGCGAGATTGATGATGGCATCTACTCCCTCCAGGCACTTCCGGTCTATTTCGCCTTCTTTAGGATTCCAGTAAAATCCTTTTTGTGTTCCCGTTTGCCTGATCTTGGAACGGTTCGTCGTAAGATAATGCACCTCAACGCCCTTCTCTTCACACAAACGCATGATCTCGCTGCCTATCAGGCCCGTTGCCCCGGTAATTAAAATTCGCATTTTTTTAGTTCTTGGTCTTTTTAAAGATACGGCATATTCCAGAAGCGACATAACTATTTACAAAAGGTTTAACGTAATGTTGTAGTAAATTAAGGTATGGGTGTGGTACACCAAAAAAAGAAAAGTTCTCAAAGGGGTTTCAGATCGCAGTACCAGAAAGCATTGTCCCAGGCCGATGATCCGTCCTGTGCATCTCCGTATGTTCTTCGTACATTTTCACCGATGTCGAAACGTACAGGAGTACGGAATAACGGGCCGTCGTACACGAAGGTGTGAAATTCTCCGTTTTCGCCACAGGGATCTACATGTGCAGGCAATGCATCGAGAAAATCACGGTCCACTTCGCGTCCGCAAAATCCCTCCCCCAGTATGCGGGCATTTACACACACCGTAATCGCCTTAAATCCTGAGCTGATAAATTCTTCCATCAATTCCCTGCTATTGTTTTTCCATAACGGGAAAACGGCCTGCACCCCTATTCCGGAGAGCTTTTCTTCACGGTATTGCCGAAGATCTTCCAGGAAAATGTCGCCAAAGGCCGCATAGTCATGGCCCTCTGCTTTAAGCTCACGTACCGCCTTATCCATGACCTCGTCATATACCGACATCGTTGCAGTATCCGGAAGATATATTTTATACAGGGGAAATCCCAGACTCCTGGCCTGAAGGTCGAGCAGTGCCTCCCGAAGCCCATGCATAGACACCCTTTCGAGACTTTTATTTACTGTAGTGACAAGGGTACGGATATCATATATCCCCTCCTGTCGCAGCCGGTAAAGCGCAAGCGCAGAATCTTTACCGCTACTCCAGTTGAAATATGTTTTCCGGGAAGGATTTGGCATCAAAAAAGTATTTATAATCCGGTAGTTTTCATATATTTGTGTTCGAACACAATTCTAACCTCCATGAAAAGATTCATCATTACCTTTGTTTCTCTTTTTATTTCAGTCACCGCCATATCACAAACTTTAGACTCCGTTTGGGAAAACCCGGATATTACGGAGATCGACAAGCTCCCTCCACGGGCTTCTTTCTTTGCTTACGAAAATACGGCGCTTGCCGCAGATGGCAAAGAAGAAAATTCCGAAAGATTTCTGTCGCTCAACGGGACCTGGAAATTCAACTGGGTACGTGATGTAGCAGATCGGCCGACCGGTTTTTTCAAAGAAGATTTTGACACTTCGGGCTGGGATGATATCGCGGTGCCGGGCAACTGGGAATTGCAGGGATACGGTATTCCTATTTATGTGAACCACCCGTACGAATTCAAAACCAAAAATCCTGAGCCACCCGATATCCCGGACGGTTATAATCCGGTAGGGTCGTACAAACGAAGTTTTACACTTCCGGAAATCTGGAAAGGGCAAAAAGTATATATTCACTTCGGCGCTGTAAAATCGGCCTTCTATATCTGGGTCAACGGACAGAAAGTGGGTTACAGCCAGGGATCGAAACTCCCTGCGGAATTTGACATTACACCTTACGTAAAATCCGGAACAAACCAGGTAGCTCTCGAAGTGTACCGGTGGAGCGACGGGAGTTTTCTGGAATGTCAGGATTTCTGGAGAATTTCGGGTATCGAACGGGATGTCTATCTCTACAGTACACCCATAACACATATTGCCGATATTGATATCACCGCTTCACTCCAAAATAATTACCGGGACGGCATCTTTAACCTCGGGATCAAAGTGGCCAACCTGCCGGAGAAAAAAAACAGGTTCGATCTTTCCGTACGTCTTACCGATGGAAATCAGACCGTTTATGAAGCTACCCGGAAAGCCGGGGACAGCATCACCGTTTTTTCCGAAACCTTTCCGGATGTAAAATCGTGGTCTGCCGAATTTCCTAACCGCTATCGTCTCGAAGTCGTTCTGTCGGAAAAAGGACAGGAACAGGAAGTCGTATCTTGCCATATAGGGTTTCGCACTACAGAAGTTAAGGGCAACCAGTATTTCCTCAACGGCAAACCGATCTTTATCAAAGGGGTCAATCGCCATGAGCACGACCCGGTAACCGGCCATGTGATCTCCAGAGCGACCATGGAGAAGGATATTGAAATCCTCAAACAATACAATATCAATGCCGTCCGGATGGCTCACTATCCCAACGATCCTTACTTCTACGACCTCTGCGATCGGTACGGTATTTACGTCGTGGACGAGGCCAATATAGAATCGCACGGGATGTATTATGACCTGGACCACACGCTGGGAAACAACCCCAAATGGCTCAAGGCACATCTCGAACGTATACGCCGTATGGTGGAACGCGACAAGAATCATCCCTCCATCATCACCTGGTCTTTGGGGAACGAAGCCGGAAACGGATGGAATTTTTACAACGCCTACAACTGGATCAAAGAACGGGATACTACCCGCCCCGTACAGTATGAGCGTGCCCAGCACGAATGGAATACGGATATTATTGTTCCGCAGTATCCTTCGCCGGCATCCATGGAAAATTTTGCAAAAAAAGGATTCGATCGCCCGATGATCATGAGCGAATACGCTCATGCCATGGGGAACAGTATGGGAAATTTCAAAGAGTACTGGGAAGTGATCGAAAAATACGATATTTTACAGGGAGGTTTTATCTGGGATTTTATAGATCAGGGGATTCTTACCGAAAAAAACGGCAGGAAAATCTATGCCTACGGGGGCGATTTTGGTCCGGAAGGCACACCCAGCGACGGTAATTTCCTGATCAACGGACTGGTGATGCCCGACCGTACTCCCAATCCGCACCTGTATGAAGTGAAACGGGTACATCAGAATGTAAAATTTTCACTGAAAGATACGCTAAACCGAAGCTTTGCCATAAAAAACTGGTATTTCTTCAGAGACATTTCCAATTACCGGATAGCCTGGGAACTCCTGGAAAACGGAAATCCGGTAGAAAACGGCACCCTCGATAATTTCAATCTGGCTGCACAGGAAGAAAAAGAAATCCGCATAGCACCAAAACACACTTTTACCTCCGGAAAAGAATACCTGCTCAATTTTTCTGTTACACTCCGGGAGGAAGAACCTTTTATACCTGCAGGTTATGAAATTGCCCATGACCAGTTTATATTACAAACCGGCGATTTCTCCGTGGATAAAAGTGCCACGGGAGTTGTTCGTACGGTGGATAAAAAAGGAGTATTGCAGGTTACAGGCACTTCGTTTTCCATAGATTTTGATGCGGAACGCGGGGTCATATCGGGATACAACCTGGATGGCCATACACTGATCGAAGAAGCCGGACAGGTAAATTTCTGGAGGGCTCCCGTAGACAACGACTATGGCGCCGGGACCCAGAAAAAATATATCGCGTGGAAAGATGCCGGAAAATCCGGGAAGGTGACACATACGGTCACCCGTCTAAAAAAGGAAAATGCGGTAGCGATTACGTTTGAGAGATCCGTACTCGAAGGGGATGCAAAATTTAAACAAACCTACACGGTATATCCCGATGGGAAAATACATATATCCAATACGTTCGTTGCGGAAAAAGGAGAACATACCGACCTGTTCAAATTCGGGAATATCATGGTACTTCCGGAGGGTTTTGAAAACCTGTCCTGGTACGGACGCGGGCCTTTCGAATCGTACAGCGACAGAAAAACCGCAACCGAAATAGGATTGTATTCCGGCACCGTATCAGCACAATACCACCCTTATGTCCGGCCACAGGACAGCGGAAACAAAACGGATGTCCGCTATGCCGTATTGCGCAATAACGATGATTTTTCCCTGCGTATTACCGGAGACAAGCCCATACATTTTTCCGCGTTGCATTACCGCATGGAAGACCTGGACGGTGGCTCCGAAAAGGCACAAATGCATTCGGGTGAACTGGTACCCCAAAAGAAAACATTTGTCAATATAGACGGAATGCAATCGGGTGTGGCAGGGATAGACAGCTGGTATAGTCTTCCCTTAGCGGAATACCGCCTGCCTTATGCTTCGTACATCTATAGTTACTGGATAACCCCGGTTTCGCCGGAGACCCGGTAAACCCCGGCAACCAAACAAAAAGGCCCCTTTTCCGGATGAAATAGGGGCCTTTTTTATATGCTTTATCCGACTATTCCATAAAACTCCGGATAGCCAGTACATAACTTTGCAGTCCGAAACCGAGGATAACACCTTTGGCATGGGCTGAGATATACGATTGATGCCGGAACGACTCCCGCCCGAACGTATTGGATATATGCACTTCGACCACCGGGGTGGTGATTCCCTTTATCGCATCGCCGATCCCTATGGAAGTATGGGTATAAGCCCCGGCATTAAGAACGATCCCGTCATAATCAAAACCTGTTTCATGAAGTTTATCAATCAACTCCCCTTCTATATTCGACTGATAATATTCCAGGATAATATCCGGGAATTTTTCCTTTAATTGCTCCAGGTAGTCCGTAAACGTTTCGGAACCATAGATTTCGGGCTCTCTTTTACCGAGAAGATTGAGATTGGGTCCGTTGATAATAATAAGCTTCATGGTCTGGTTTATAAATTTGTTAGTTTTAGGTTTAATAGTCATCCCGATTTCCGGCTTCTTCATATTTTATCATTTACCAATAAGCGATGATTTACGCTTTTGGACCGGAAGAAGGTAAAAGTATTTATTTTCGGGGGATAAAAAAACGAATACCTGTCAAAAAAACAACCCCGAAAGGCGACATACCTTTCGGGGTTGACTTCACTATAAAACATTACCTATACACGCACCTGGCCATCGCCAAACACGTAGTATTTATTGGTAACTAACTGTTCCAACCCCAGGGGGCCCCTGTGGTGCAGCTTATCTGTACTAATGGCCAGTTCGGCGCCGACACCCATTTGCCCGCCATCGGTAAAACGGGTGGACGCATTCTGGTAAACAGCAGCACTGTCCACCTGCTCCATAAAGGCGCGGGCCGTATCGTTATCTTCCGTAATGATACAGGCGGAATGCCCGCCGGAATAGGTGTTGATACGAGAAATAGCTTCTTCCACGTTATCTACGGCACCGATCAGTGCTTTAAGTGCAAGAAACTCTTCATGCCAGACGGATTCTGCTTCTATAGGAGCGGCATCCGGAAGTATGTTCCTTATCTCTTCGTCGGCAAGGAGTTCGACGGAATTTTTCTTCAGCTCCGCAGCAAGTTCTTTTACCTTGGCTTCATATCCGGGGATATTTCTGTCGAACAACACCTTGTCGAGTGCATTACACGCGGAAATCTTATGGGTTTTGGCATTGATAATGACTTGCATGGCCTTATCCCAGTCGGCATTTTTGTGCACGTAAAGAAAATTATTTCCACGCCCGCTGACGAGGACTGCACATTTGGCGTAATCCTTCACAAACTGGATAAGACGTTCGCCTCCCCTGGGCACGATAAGATCGAGTTTTTCCGGGGGGTTTTTAAGAAATTCCCGGGTTTCCTGGCGGTTCATCTGTAACAATTGAATCCACGCTTCCGGCTCCAGTCCGTTTTCTTTAAGGGCCTTATGCCAGAATTCTTCCAGTTTTTTATTACTGTTCCAGGCTTCTTTACCTCCCTTCAGCAGTATTTTATTATTGGCTTTGAAGGCCAGCACGGCAGCTTCGATGGTAACATCCGGACGGGACTCATAAATAATCATTATGGTTCCGAAGGGTGCCGTACGGTTGAGTATCTTCAACCCATTGTCGAGCTCCCTGGACGATTTCAGTTTACCCACCGGATCATCCTGCTCTCGGACTTCCTTAACGGCCTGGATCATACCGTCTACTTTAGCCTGGTTGACCACCAGCCTGTCATACATGGCGCGGTCTGAGCTATCGAAAGCATCCAGGTCTTTTTTATTTGCCGCTATAAGAGCTTCCCGTTCCTCATCCAGGATACTCTCCATGGACTTCAGCACGTTGTTTTTTATATCTTTTGCTAATAGTTTCATTGTTATGTTTTTTTATCCATAAAGTAAAACTGTTGCCCCGGTTACTCCGGGAGTTCCCGGAACGACGGTTTTACCTTATTTCCTCATTATTCTTCTTCATTATAAACGACCCGTTACGGGTGCTATTCCACGATACGGGTACCAACATCCTTACCTTCTACAATATCGAGAATGATACGGTCTTTCTTACCGTTGGCAATATAGGTGGGGATACTTTTGGACGCGGTATGTTTGGCGATCTTCAGTTTTGATCCCATTCCTCCGCGACCGGAAGTTTCTCCCTTGTCTTTCTCTTCGATAAACTGCTCTACCTTTTGATCTACCCTGACCTCCGGGATCAGTTCGGAATCGTCCTTATCGGGATGTCCGGTATAAAAACCGTCGATATCGGTAAGGATGATCAGCATATCCGCATGGATAAGCTCTGCGATAAGACTCGCCAGTTCATCGTTATCGGAGAACATGGAGTGTGTTACGGAAACGGCGTCATCCTCATTGGCTATGGGTATAACCCCTTCGGACATCAGGCCTTCGTAACAGTTGATCATATTCTTACGGTGCTCCCCGGGATTGAAGTCCCGTTTTGTGGCCAGCACCTGGGCACATCGCATACCGTAGTCGTGGAAAAGGCTGTAATAATAGCGCATCATCCTCGGCTGTCCGATAGCGGAATACACCTGTCGTCGAATAGATTTGTTCTTGATTTCACTATCTCCCAGTATCTCCCGACCTGCATTTGCTGAACCGGAACTCACCAATACGGTCATAATATCCTGTTCGTACAATTCGGCGATCTGGTCTACCAGTTTTTTCAGAATAGGCTGTACAATGCGATTATCTTTATTAATCATAACATTGGTACCGACCTTTACTACTATTCTCTTCTTATACATATTCCTTATTATTTTCTTTACCCAGCTGCACTGCTCTCTCAAAGGCGGCATGGGCTGCATCCTTGATAAGCTCCTTTACATTGTTTTCTTCCATAGAATCCAGGGCTGCACGGGTAGTTCCTCCTTTAGAAGCCACCCTGTCCATCCACGCAGTAGGATCGAGATCGGAACTGTTAAACAATTCCACGGCTCCCTGGAAGGTCTGGGCCACCATAAGGCGGGCATCTTTCTGGGAAAATCCCATTTTCATCGCAGCTTCCATCATGGACTGCATGAAATAAAATATGTACGCGGGACCCGATCCGGATATCCCGGTAGATTTGTCTATTTCCATTTCGGTAGCCAGGAGTATGGATCTTCCCGTAGTGTCGATAAGGCTTTCTACGGTGAGCAATTCCAGCCTGGAAACCTGCTTGGATGCGGTAAAGGATGTAAATCCGTGTCCTACCTTTGCCGCAAGATTAGGCATCGCTCTGACCACCTTTTTAATATCCATAGCTTCCTGCATGGTCTTGATGGTTACACCTGCCATTATAGAGATAAAGATTTGTCCCGGCTTTTTATGCGCACGGATCGCTTCGAATAGTGCATCACTGTTATAAGGCTTTACGGCAATGAACACGATATCCGCATACGGAAGACAATCTTCTATCTTTTCGTAAACGTCAAATTCGTCGTTTTTGCGCAGTGCATCGGTCTTCTCCCGCACACTGTCCAGAATCATGAGATCTTTTTTCTTTAATAAGTCTGATTGGGCCATTCCCTGAGCATACGTTAGCCCCATGTTCCCGGCGCCAATTACTAGAACTTTCATGTTTAATGTTTTATAGTTACTATTAAAATTTGATTGTAGTAATGCAAGTAACGTGCTGAATTTTGGCAGAAAGACCGAAAAACACTAAAAACACTAAAAACAAAAACACATAAACAACTAAAAAACAATGTATTATTTGTGCCTGAATCGTTTTTTTAACAAATACGGGAGAATTTATAGGGTTTCTTCGAACCCCGCCATATCTGCATAAACCTGTAAAAACGGCAGAATACTACCTGTCATATTAACATATCATTAACATACAGATTGTAAACAAATATTTTGTCTCGTTCATTAAAAAAAAACGGGGAGCGATGGGCTCCCCGTTTTAGGTCTTTTAATTTTTTTTTAGAACCTGTATCCGAGACCTACCATAAAACCACGGGTCTTCAATTCGGCTCCGACAGCATCTGCTACGTCTACGTCAAGAACGTCAGACAGACCGAGATTATACCTGGCATCGAAAAATACTCCGGCAGGCAATTCATATCCTGCACCGAAACTAAGACCGAAGTTCATCGTCTTCAGAAATTCGCTATCCTCATCGGAGTCCAGCAAAAATCCGAACTGTGGCCCTGCCTGGATATTAAATCCTTCTACCACGTAAAACTTGGCCAATACGGGAATATTCAAATAAGTCATATCATAATCATCAGCCCCTTCAAAAGAAAATATAGCTTCCGGCTGAATATGGAATTTTTCGGAAATACCGAAGTCTGCCAATCCTCCGATATAAAAACCGGTTTTACCATCGGGAGAAGCCCCTCCCATATCACTATCAAATTTAACCGTGGAAAAATTCAGACCACCTTTAATCCCGAAAGTTACATCCTGGGCAGAGGAACTGCATACAAAACCAAAAGCCATTACGGCAAGAAGTACTAATTTTTTCATCTTAATAGATTTATGATTTATCCGGCGAATATAAGGGATATTTTCAATCATCGTAAGGTAAAATTATCAACTTCTTCATATCATTTTATCTCTCTATCCGCGATTCATTCATAGTTCAAAAAATAAAGTACTAACAACTCATAAAGCATAAACGACTGCACTGCAATATCTCAAAATCAGAACTCCCGTATAAGACGACATTACAACAATCGTAATTTCTTACATATACTAACTAAAAAACTACAGCAAGACATACTACCCTGCGATAAAAGAAAACAAATCTTTTAAAAATTTTATAGCACTACTCCATTCCCTATCCAGATTATTATCCTCTGCCATGCAAAGCGCAAACCTATTGGCAGAAGAGAGAACCACAATAAAGTACCAAGCGGATAAACCCGGTAAGCCCGTTTTAGGAAAAAGAAGATTATAAATAAGCCTGTACCTGACTTATCTGGAGGCAGACTAAAAGCTAATCGGAGAACAGGACTTTTTTGAGTAAAGCACAAAAAAAACGGAAGCCAAAAATGGCTTCCGCAAATGTTTTTTATGTCTTTATTTTTAAAAGAAAAGGAACCCTACGGACAACTGAAATACCGAGTTTTTCACATTTTGATCAGTTACATCGCTAAGTCCGAAGTTGTATCGTCCCTGGGCGAAAAAGCTTCCTATTTTGTATTCCAGGCCTACCGCACCACTCATTTCAAAACTTTTGGCGTTGGTGTCGAAACCTTCCCAGTCATCCTTCACATTAAGGCCAAACTGGGGACCGGCCTGTATGCTCAGCCCGTCTGTCAGATAATACTTTGCCAATACCGGAATATTTACATAATCCAGGTTCAGGTCGGCATCCGATATTTTTGCCCCCTGTGCGGAATAGAGCACCTCGGGCTGTATCGAAAACTTATCTGTCAGTCCTAATTCTGCTAACAAACCAATATGGAACCCTGTACGTCCGTCTGCTCCGTCTGCATCATCTCCACTGAGGCTGGCAAAGTTGACACCACCTTTGGCTCCGAAGTGAAGAGATTGAGCGTTACTATAAACAGAAACACCTACAACGGCCATAATTACTAAAATGATCTTTTTCATTACTAATGGTTTTTTGTGTTAAACAACGTAAATATACTCATAATTCACACTACATTAACGGGAAGTCTATTACTTTTAGTGCCCGCTCCTGCGAAAAAATATAAAAAACTGACTTACATCGGCATACAATGAACTGTCTCGGATAAGTCCCCGAATCTTATGGATGTTCCCTATATATTCTGTATATTTATCGATATTCAACATATATTTTCTCACCATGAATAACAATATTAACATAGTGGAATTTCCTTCGAACCTCGGACTGAAAGAAGCCGAACCCGGTGTCGAACCCGGGGTCCGGAACCTTCCGGACTGGCTCAGGGAAAACGGTTTTTACGATTTGCTTAATCCTCAACAGGTGTATACACTTACCCCCCCTTCATACACCATGAAAATGGACGAAGACACCGGGGTAAGGAACAGTGAAGCTATTATCGGATATGCCAAAGAGCAGGCAAAGTTGCTCGGGAAAGTGTTTGAGGAATCTCCTTTTCCGGTTATTATAGGCGGAGATTGCAGTATTATCATGGGTAGTGCCATGGCCCTGAAGAAAAAGGGGAATTACGCCCTGTTTTACCTGGACGGCCATACGGATTTTATGCTCCCCGAACTGTCGCGCACCGGAGGACTTGCCGGAATGGACCTTGCCGTGGTTACGGGACACGGACACGACAAACTCACCAACATCAACAGGCTGAAACCTTACTTTAAAGAGGAGAACGTATGGTCTGTGGGAAACCGGGAGTACTCGGTAGATTATGTGGCTCCCATACTGGAATCGAACATTCATTATTACGATCTGGACGATCTTCAGGACAAAGGAACGGAACAATGTACCAATGAGTTTCTGAGTATGGTCCACGAAAAAGAACTGGACGGTTTCTTTATACATGTCGATGCGGATGTCCTGGACGATATTATAATGCCAGCAGTAGACAGCCGTGCCAATGACGGACTGACCTATGCAGAACTCAATCACATCCTGGAAAAACTATTGGTCAACGAAAAAGCTGTCGGTTTAGAAATTACCATCCTCGATCCGGACCTGGATCCATCGGCAGAATACACCAGGGAATTCATCGCCAATCTCGGCAAGTGCATCCTGGATGCCCGGAAATATCCGGACAACATCTGATAAACTCCATCAGGACTTATTCGCCAACTGTCCGCAGGCGGCATCGATATCTTTACCCCGTGAACGCCGGATAGTAACGGTAATATCCTTGTCTTCGAGCACCTGACGGTACAATTCGAGCGCATGGGGATTGGCCTGGGCAAAATGTTCATCGCCGATGGGGTTATACTCTATAATATTTACTTTGGACGGGGCAAAACGACAAAAACGCGCGAGTGCTTCGGCATCTTTCCGCTGATCGTTTATGCCCTTCCAGACCACGTATTCGTAGGTGATCCTACTTTTCGTTTTCTGGTACCAGTATTCGAGTGCTTCCCGGAGTTCATGCAGCGGGAAATGCTCGTTAAAAGGCATGATCGATGTCCGTACATCATCGATCGCCGAATGCAGGGATACGGCGAGTTTGAATTTCACCTCATCATCGGCCAGTTTCCTGATCATTTTGGGCACCCCCGAAGTGGATACGGTAATACGCCTCGGAGACATTCCCAGCCCTTCGGGAGAGGTGATCTTCTCAATAGCCTTGATCACATTGTTATAGTTCATCAGGGGTTCTCCCATCCCCATAAACACGATATTACTCAGCGGACGTCCGAAGTACAGGCGGCTCTCGTTATCGATAGCCACGACCTGGTCATAAATTTCGTCCGGGTTGAGATTGCGCATCCGCTTCAGGCGGGCGGTTGCACAGAATTTACAATCCAGGCTACACCCTACCTGGCTCGATACGCATGCTGTCGTACGGGTATCAGTAGGTATGAGCACGGACTCTACGATAAGTCCGTCATGCAGGCGTACGGCATTTTTAATGGTACCGTCATTGCTGCGCTGCATTTTATCTACTTCGATATGGTTGATAACGAAGTGCTCCTCAAGTGTTTTTCTCGTATCTATAGACAAGTTGGTCATCCCCCCGAAGGAGTGTACGCCTTTTCCCCATAGCCATTCGTAAACCTGGTTGCCACGAAAAGCCTTATCGCCACGCTCTACAAAGAAGTCTCGCAACTCTTCCTTACTCAGGGTCCTAATATCTCTTTTTGCTGCCTGCATATCACTTACAAAGGTAATGAACTATATCAAGTATAAATAAGGCAGCCGTACTTTCGTGCCGTACCGCCTCCAAATTACAAATCCCGGTCCCGGACATCATACGTGTTCCGGGTTCCGGGATTCTATGTATTATTATCGGAAATGCTTACAGGATAAGCATCGCGTCTCCGTAAGAGTAAAATTTGTATTTCTCCTTCACGGCTTCTTCATAAGCTTTCTTGATCAGATCATGACCGGCAAAAGCGGAAACCATCATCAGCAGTGTTGATTTCGGTGTATGGAAGTTCGTAACCATACTGTCTGCAATACTAAAATCATAAGGAGGGAAAATAAACTTATTGGTCCATCCTTCGTAAGAGTTCAGGAGTCTTTCTGAAGACACCGAACTCTCCAGTGCACGCATTACGGTAGTCCCGATAGCACAAACCTTTTTCTTGTTGCGCTTGGCTTCGTTGACCACCCGGGTAGCTGACTCCGGTATCAGCAATTCTTCACTGTCCATTTTATGTTTGGAGAGGTCTTCTACCTCTACCGGGTTAAAGGTTCCCAGACCTACGTGCAGGGTTACTTCGGCAAACTTGGTTCCTTTGATCTCCAGGCGCTTCAGAAGGTGCTTGGAAAAGTGGAGACCGGCTGTCGGGGCCGCTACGGCTCCTTCGTACTTGGCATAAATAGTCTGGTAACGCTCTTCGTCTTCCGGTTCTACTTCTCTTTTGATATATTTCGGAAGCGGGGTTTCTCCGAGTTCTTTGAGTTTTCTTCTGAAATCTTCGTAAGACCCGTCGTAGAGAAAACGTAGTGTACGCCCTCTGGAAGTCGTATTGTCTATAACTTCTGCCACCAGGCTTTCGTCATCTCCGAAGTAGAGCTTGTTCCCGATCCGGATCTTTCTCGCAGGGTCTACCAGAACATCCCACAAACGTTGTTCTTCGTTGAGTTCGCGAAGCAGGAATACCTCGATCCTGGCACCGGTCTTTTCCTTATTGCCATACAAACGGGCAGGAAATACTTTGGTGTTGTTCAGTACCATGACGTCTCCTTCTTCGAAATAGTCGATAAGGTCCTTAAACATTTTGTGTTCTATGGTACCGTCTTTACGGTGAACGACCATCAGTCTGGCTTCATCCCTGTTTTCCGAAGGGTATTCTGCCAGTAATTCTTTCGGAAGATCAAAATTAAAATGAGATAATTTCATGTGCTTGATTTTTTTGTACCGGTATTACCGATACGCTCTCCTCCCGCCTTGCCCGGGATTCGTTTGTTCTTTTTTACGAAGCTGCAAATATACAATCCCCGAACAGGGGTTGTCAAGGAAATCATCAAATTTATTTGGATGACAGGCACTTCCCTTCCGCAAACGGACAGGGGAGATCAGGAATATTTTTCTACGATCCGTTTTACGCCAAGGTGATATCCGGAACCGAAAAGATTGAGATGAACCAGCAAATAGTACAACTGCCAGACATCCATACGATCTTTCCACCCCTCATAAAGGGGAAATACTTCGTTATAGGCATCGGTCACTTCCCCGGGAAACCCTCCGAAAAGAGCCATCATAGCCATATCGGTTTCCCTGTGATTGTAGGCAACGGCAGGATCTATAAGACAGGGGTGTCCGTCGGCGCCTACGAGATAATTTCCGTTCCACAGGTCACCGTGCACCAGGGCAGGTGCTTCGGATGGAATTATATTGTCCAGATTTTTATACAATTTGTCGCAGGCAAACCGGTATCCCTGGTTATACGCCATACGGAACTGGGGTTGCAGCCGCTGTGTTACATAAAATTCTACCGCTTGCATACGACGTTCGTTATACTGCGGAAGACTCCCGATATAATTGGCCTCTTCGAGACCAAAAGCAACTGCGGTATTACCGTGCAAGGTAGCCAGTTGTCTTCCGAAAACCTGCCAGAAATCGGAAGCAGGTGATCCGCTTTCTATATATTCCAGTACGAGGTAGGCATCGTCCCCCACCTCTCCCCGGGTTATAACCGAAGGAATATGTATGGCTCCGGATGCGGCGAGAAGGTTGAGGCCTTCGGCTTCGGCGGAAAACATTCCGGGATAACGCGAACTGCTGTTTTTTTTAAGGACAAACTTTCCCGCACCGGTTTCCAGAAGATACACCTCGTTGATATCTCCGCCGGAAAGCGGTATGGTATTTTTTATAACCGTCCGAAGAACGTGTTGTAGTGTATGTACCAGGTTCTCATCCATTATCCGTCGTTCTTTAAGGCAGATCGATACAGCCTGTGTATGATAGCCGGATTACACCGGCGTTACCTGAAAATGCAGCTTCTCCATATCTTTCCAGAAGTCCGGGTACGATTTGCTGACCACCTCCGCTTCTTCTATGATTAGCGGTACTTTCAGTCCCAGAGGAGCGAAAGCCATGGCCATGCGGTGATCGTTATAGGTGGGTATGGCAACATTCTCATGTATGGTTTCGGAAGGCTCCAAAAACAATTCGGCATCCGTCACGCGAATGTCAGCACCGAGTTTATGCAACTCGGTATAGAGTGCTTCCAGTCTGTCGGTCTCTTTTATTTTCAGGGTATGCAGGCCTGTTAAATGACATCCTACACCCATGCCGAAGCAGGTTACAGCTATGGTCTGAGCTATATCGGGAGCATTAGACAGGTCGAAACTGATGGTGCGCTCCGGAGCAGCATGAGTTTTGGTCAGGGTAATCGTATTATCCTCAAAACCTGTATGTACACCGAAGGCCCGGTATAACTCCGCCAAAACACTATCGCCCTGCAAACTCGATGCTTTATAGGCACTAAGCTTTATTTCGGTACCTTCATCACAAAGTGCTGCTATACTGTAAAAATAGGAAGCCGAACTCCAGTCGGACTCTACGGTCAGGGTCACAGGATCGATCTCCGGTTTGGGTGATACCCGAATGACATTTCCTTCGAACGAAGATACTACCCCGATCTCACCCAGCAAGGCCAACGTCATTTTTATATAGGGAACGGAGGTGATCTTTCCTTCGAGGGTCAGCTCCAGTCCGTTTTCCAGTTTAGGCGCTATAAGCAACAGTGCCGAAATATACTGACTGCTCACATTGGCCTGCATGGACACCTTGTTTTTTTCCAGTTTCTTTCCTTTGATATGTAAAGGCGGATACCCTTCGGCAGCGGTATAGGTGATCCCGGCGCCAAGTTGTCTGAGCGCGTCTACGAGTATTTTTATAGGCCTTTCGGTCATTCTCTTCGATCCGGTAAGTACGACATCGCGCCCTTCACGGGTCGCAAAAAACGCAGTAAGAAAACGCATAGCCGTACCTGCATGGTGAATGTCTGCCACCGCTTCCTTTGAGCTGAGCGCCTTCTGCATGACATCCGAATCGTCGGAATTGGAAAGGTTAGCGATAGTGATCTGCGGATACAGGGCCTGTAACAGTAATAAACGGTTGGATTCGCTTTTTGACCCGGTGATCCTGATATTTCCTTTGATCTTTTTTTCTGAATTGGAAATTTTTATATTCATGAGGTATTGTTCTGGTCGTATTTATTACCATACGTCCGCATCATAGTCCCTGTTTTTCACAACGTAAAAACAGTCCCGTCTGCAGTTTTTGTTTTATGCCCGAAAATTAAGTATTCCCGGGCACTTTTCCTCGGTTCTCCCTGCTTATTTTAATTTTTCATTATTGTGATGGCGATCGTGGTCTCTCCGGGTTTTCTTCTCCATTTTTTTATCGAAAGCCGCCTGAAGGTCTATACCGGTCTGATTGGCCAGGCACAAAACCACAAAGACGACATCGGCAAGCTCTTCCCCCAGGTCCTTGTCCTTATCGCTTTCTTTCTCACTCTGCTCCCCGTATCTCCTGGCAATAATACGGGCCACTTCACCTACTTCCTCGGTGAGTTGTGCCATATTGGTCAGTTCGTTAAAATAACGTACTCCGTGTTCCCTGATCCAGGTGTCGACGTCTTGCTGAGCATTTTTAATGTCCATGTCTAAATTTTAGTTAAAACGATTTTTTCAGTTTCTTTTGCCACGAGTTGTTTAAAAAATTCCCGTACCGTATCATAATATACCGCAGGCAATATGGCCGAGGTCATCTCGGTCTGTACCATAACCTGTATCATCGCCCCGGACTCATTGATATTAAACAGGAAGGAGCCCAGATCTTCCGGAAGTGTTACCCTGGAGGGTTCCGGAAGGATTTCGGCTTTATACCCTTCGGGGATACCGATATTAATAATGTATTTGTCTGCCCAGGGATAGGAGAAATCTATGGGATACTCCCTTTTCTCCAGTTTAAAAGGATTCTCCTCCATGGCAAAAAACAACATAGGCGAAAGATACACTTTATCGGCTATAAGATCGCAAGCATTTTCCTTGAAAAAACTAAACGTTTCTATAACGGGCTGGGAAATATCCTCCTTGTTCTGGAGGGTATATTCGGAAATCTCCATGCCGCTGTATTTGTTTTCGAGATCCTGGATATACTGTTCCTCATCGACCGTAAAATATTTCTGTCGGAAAGACAATGCATGATGATCGGTAAATTGTTTGCGGATCTTTCCTTCGGCCGCACCGTCTTCCGTTAACTTGTATGTAACGGAGATCATCTCTTTGGACATAGCCCTGGGTGTAAGACTGATCTCCTCGGAAGCTCCCTCTTTTTTGATCAACCTGCCGTTCCAGTTATGTGCTCTCGGCGGCAGCATTCCCGGAACGCTGAATTTGGCCGTACCATCCAGCAGGACATAGCCTTCGTCCATAGATACGGCACTGATAACATAATTGAACCCTTCGCGGGTGGGAAACAACGGGATACCGTGAGATCTCGTACTAACCAGTACAGGATTGGCATCCAGGCCTGCATAACGCAGCATCGCCGTAAGCATCAGGTTGATCTCCGCGACGTTACCTACTTTATCCTTGTATGCCCTGCGCACCCCTTCGTCACAGTAATACCCGAAATAACCGTTCCAGTTCATCCGGTTTTTCACATACTGAAATATTACCGCGATCTTCTCGGACGGACTGTTGACCCCCTGTAAAAGCCCGTTAATCTCATCTTCAAAATAGCCGGTCTTCTTGAGCTCATTACCAAAGGAGGAATTGTCATAAATGGTTTTGGCCACATCGGTCCAGCTCGAGGAATAATATTTTATGGGTGTCTGCGGAAATTGTACGTACTGCAATTCATATCTTATGGCAGACCTGTAGTTGTTGATATTATTCACATAAGGCTCTTCCTTTAAGGCCGGGACATTTTCGAGATCTATTTTGGAGATATTGGTTGTATAATCGACACGGCTACTGCTATAGCTGGTTTTTCCACTGATTCCCGACGTCCTGCTTTTATTGGTAAAGTTAATAGACTCCCGCTTGGAGTCAGAGATGATCTGAAAAGGATAATATCCTTTCATCAACGGCTTAAACACAAAATACTCCGGGCTTTCCACCTGTACTTCTATTTTCTTTACAGGAATATCGTACTGCAGGTCGATCTCTTCTATATTTCCGAGAAAAGGAGAGTTGATGCTGTAGCTGTACTCTATAACAGACCCCGGACGGATATCGGGCATCGTGAACTTCACTACTCCCCAGTATTTTGATTTTTCCTCGTCGAAAATTTCGCTTTTACTCAGTTTCTCTTCTTCGATCTTCCCGTTTTTCAGGTTGTAGGTATAGGCTTTCAGTCCTGTTACTTTTTCTTCTCCTCCCGACCCCGGGCTGTAATATGATATTTGCCTGGTCGCATAATCAAACCCTTCCCGGGTATAGATTTTTACCCGTTCCTGTACATCCGTGATCAACTCGAAACCATCATTGGGATTATAACGGTAATGCACTCTCACCTTCTTGTACAGTATGGAGGCATGGGCCGAAGAATCCTGTGGGTTTACGGTTTCTTCCAGTTCTTCTTCGGAAACTTTTCCGAATTTATAGTTTTGGGCAAGCCCCTGATCTATCTGAAAAAATCCGATCAGGATAAAACAAAGTAAAGTTCTTTTCATATCTGTATACTTAATTGATTTGAAGGTTATTTCTTGAGCAGTACGACTTTCGACCGGTCGTGCCTGGAGACTTCTCTCCTGAAGTTCCGGTAATCATCATAGTCTTCTCTGGGATAGTATCCGCTGCGGATTTTTAGTGTTCTGCGGTAAGTAAGCATCCTGTCATCGGTTTGTTCCACCTCCGTATGGTATTCTCCGAATGCGTTGGACAAGGAAAATTTTTCGGGAAGGGCTTCTACGATATACCCTTCGGGGAGGTTAATTGTAAATTCGTCGCTATCGGCAAAACCACGGCTGATCTCAAAAGGCAGTTGCCTGTCCCGGTAACGATCAGGGACAAAATCATTGCCATTAAAGGCATTGACTACAAAAAGCAACCTGTCTCCGCTCCTCGATGCATACCCCGGTGCCTTCACCTTCACCGTTTCGGTAAACCTGATACTGTCTTTATCATTGATAAATGCATAGTTATCGATACGGAGATTGTTTATGGTATTCCAGTAATTTTTGTACCGCTTGACGATATCCTCATCTGTTCGCCTCTCGAGATATGTTCTCTGATCGTATTGTATTCCTCCGGTGACGATACGCACCGATCCGTTTAACGCCCCTTCGGGATCAATTTCACAGGTTGCGGTGGTATGCTGGTAATTCTGTTCGTTGAGATACGAAGTGGTCTTTGCCAGTTCTCCTCCCCCGGGTTTCATAATGAGTACACTTCTGTCATCGGTAAAATCCCCGATAAATCCGAAAGGATTTACCTGGCTTGTACAATCTACCCATACATAATGATCCCCATCCGGAATGGCGAGAATGACGTGGTCTCCCTGCGCCAGGGAAGCAAAATCGGGTTCGAAGTCTATCTTATCATTTCCGGACTGGACATGCGTGTAATACGATGGAACACCTGCGATATCCAACAGCCCCATCATATAATTGGACAGCCCCTTACAATCTCCGTATTTCACCTTATCGACTTCTGCCGCAGTAATAGGCTGTAAACCTCCGATCCCCACCTGGACACTGATGTAGCGGGTATTTTGCTGAACAAATTCATACACTTTCCGCGCCTTTTCCATAGGGTCCTCTATTCCATGAACCAGGTTTTTTATTTTCAAAGCTGTCCCTTCCGGAATCTTAGCCCGTCCGTCGAGCAGATCATTATACATCCACAGGCCCAGTTCTTCCCAGTTTTCGGCTTTACCGTCATGGCCATCGAGATGGAACCTGTCTATGGCTACCAGCAATTTCGGAGCAAACTCTTTAAATGCCGGACTCAGGCTTTCTGCTTTTAGTGCTTTTATGGATTTCCCGTAGAATTCGACACCCGTCAGCGTTTCCTTTCTTTGAATACCGTATTCTTCCAGGTGTTTCTCTTTGAAGCGGGGATGAAAAAGATCCTTGTCGTACTCCAGTATATAACGACTCTCTTCGGTGCTGACATTGTATCCGTCCAAGAAGTAGCAGGACGGTATCCCTCCCGTATTCGGTGTCTGTACTTCACTGATAAACTCTACGGTGTAGGGGTATGTTGTAGGGATGTATTCGAGATATAACACCCGGTTATCCGTGTAGAGAGTTCCCTGTGGCACGGCACTGACATCTTTAAAGTCCTTTTTACGGAACTTCCCGATCTCTTTTCCGAAAACATCAAAGACACGGGCTTCTATACTTTTTATTTTACGGCTGTTGTCATACCCTTCCATCGCATGCACATACTGCCCTCCTTTTTTATTGAGTACGGTCACTACCCGTTTACGCCTGATACGCATATCTTTGGGTGATTTGACCTCTACCCGGCATTCTTCCAGGCGGACTACGGCATTTGCATTTTTAACAAGCTCTTTATCGAGGCTTAAAGACTGATACCCGGCTTCCTGGGCATTTACGGTAAGACAATACAACAGAAGACAGAGAAGCGTAATTTTTTTGAAATACATTTTGATTAGAATCCGGTTGGCATTAAATTTTTGCTAAAAGTAGGAAAATCAGCCACGTAATCACTACGTTTTTCCGTAAAAATCCATTCCTTCCGACAAATGACCAGGCCAAAGCTTCCGATACGCTTCTTTTACTCCTTATTTCTGGTATCGATCGTAATCGTCACCGGTCCGTCGTTGAGCAGGGCAACCTGCATGTCGGCACCGAATTCCCCGGTTCCTACGTTCTTTCCGGTATCTTTTTGAAGTTGACTCACGAAAGCCTCATAAAGCGGAATAGCTACTTCGGGTCGTGCCGCTTTGATATAAGAAGGGCGATTACCCTTTTTGGTAGAAGCATGCAGGGTAAACTGACTCACTACAATAATATCGCCATCGATATCAAGGACAGATTTGTTCATGACACCTTCTTCATCATTAAAAATACGAAGGTTGGCTACTTTGCGCGATAGCCATACGATATCTTCTTCCGTATCCGCATCTTCCATACCGACCAGGATAAGCAACCCCTTCTTTGCGGACGATTTTACCACTCCGTCTATAGCAACGCTTGCTTCCCGGACCCGCTGTATAACTACACGCATATCGGTTGTTTTACTGTTATGTATTAAAATTCCTACTTATTCTTCGCTGTAAATATCCGTACGGTAATTTTCATCTTCACCTTCGAGAATCTGGAGGTAACTTTTGTACCTGCTCCACGGAATTTCTCCGTCTTCGAGGGCTTGTTTAATAGCACAATGCGGTTCGTCTACGTGCAGACAATTGTTAAACCGGCACTCTCCTTTTCTCGCAAAAAACTCAGGAAAGTAATCGCCGATTTCCTCCTTTTCCATATCCACGATACCAAATCCTTTGATCCCCGGAGTATCGATAATCCTGGCATCGAAATCCAGATCGAACATTTCGGCAAATGTCGTGGTGTGCTGTCCTTGTTTGTGCTGCCCGGAGATCTCGGCAGTACGGAGACTAAGCCCCGGAGCTATGGCATTGACCAATGTCGATTTGCCTACACCGGAATGGCCGGAGAACATACTCACCTTGCCCTGCATCTGCGCTTTGACCTTGTCTATATTTTTTCCGGTTACAGCCGATACTCCAATACACTCATAACCTACATGCCTGTACATGGCGGCAAGATATTTTACTTCCAGCAGCTCTTCTTCGTCATACTGGTCGGACTTGTTGAAAAGTAAGACGGCTTCGATGTCATACGCCTCAGCCGTTACCAGAAAACGATCGATAAAAGTGGTGAGTGTCAGCGGATTTTTCAGAGTAACCAATAAATAAGCGGTATCTATATTGGCCGCAATAATATGTTTCTGCTTGGAAAGATTTACCGATTTCCTGACAATATAATTCCTGCGGTCGTGTATATGGGTAATTACACCGGTTGCGGCAGCTCCGTCCGGCTCGGGCTCGAAATCCACGATATCCCCCACCGCAACAGGATTGGTGCTTTTAATTCCCTTGATACGGAATTTTCCCTTGATACGGCAATCAAACAACTGCCCTTCTTCCGTTTTTACGGTGTACCAGCTTCCGGTAGATTTGTAGACTGTTCCTGTCATAGGCTATAAAAAGCGATGTCCGAAAATCTTATTACATTTTTCATTGTCCGTAGACCATAAAAAATACCCATTCGAATTTCCGGACATCGCTGTACTATTAATTACGAAAATTTGTACGGTCTACAAATTTACGCTTTTAATATCTTTTCCTGGTGATTTATAGACTCCTGGTGAATAGCCTTGAACATTTTCAGGATAAACTCTTCGCTCAGTCCTTTTTCCTGGCCTTCGAGGATCATTCTTCCGAGGATCTCATTCCAGCGTTTACTCTGTAATACGGCAACGTTTTTCTGTTTTTTCAACGTTCCTATCTCATCGGAGATTTTCATCCGCTTCCCGAGGGTATCGATCAGACCGTTATCTATAATGTCGATCTGAGCACGAAGCATTCCGAGTTTATTGTTGTATTCGGCTTCGGCATCGCTTTCTTTACGTATTTTCAGATCTTTCATAATCTGCACAAGCGTATCGGGGGTAACCTGCTGAGCAGCATCACTCCAGGCATTATCGGGATCGTTGTGTGTTTCGATCATCAATCCGTCAAAATTCAGGTCGAGGGCAGTCTGGGCTACATCAAAGATCATATCTCTTTTCCCGGTGATATGCGAAGGATCGCAGATCAGGGGCAGATCAGGGAATTTGTTTTGCAATTCGATAGCGAGCTGCCATTCGGGGATGTTTCTGTACTTGGTTTTTTCGTAAGTAGAGAATCCTCTGTGAATAACTCCGAGTTTTTTAATATCGGACGAATACAGACGCTCTATACCTCCGAGCCACAAGGAAAGGTCGGGGTTGACCGGGTTTTTCACCAGGACCACTTTGTCGGTACCTTTAAGGGCATCGGCAATCTCCTGAACGATAAAAGGGCTTACGGTAGACCTTGCCCCTATCCACAACAAGTCGATATCGTGTTCCAGAGCCAGTTTTACGTGGGCGGCATTAGCTACTTCCGTAGCGGTAAGCATTCCGGTTTCTTCCTTGGCTTTCTGTAACCATTTGAGACCGAGTGCCCCTACTCCTTCAAAGTTACCGGGACGCGTCCGCGGCTTCCATATTCCGGCACGCAGATACGTAACATCAGTATCTTTGAGGTCGTGTGCAATTTTAAGCACCTGCTCTTCGGTTTCGGCACTACAGGGGCCGGCAATTACCAGAGGGTGATCCAGTCCCAGGTTGTCCAACCATCCTCTCATCTCTTTCGAATTTTCCATGATCTTTTTTAATTTGTAAATTCCAGTTTTGGTTCTTTATTTTCGTTTTATATCGTATGCTGAAAAACTTATGATGCGGGGACATTGATCCCTTTTAATATTTCCCTGATCCTGTTTGTATTTTCCATTTCGTGATAAATGGCATCAAACTCTCCTTTCTTCATCAGATCGAGGAACTGCTGTAAATTGGCGATGTACTCTTCGAGTGTCTCCGTGACATTCGCCCTGTTCTGCTCGAAAATGGGAGCCCACATGGCCGGCGAACTCTTGGCCAGGCGCACGGTACTCTCAAATCCGCTTCCCGCCATGTCAAAAATATCGCGTTCGTTCTTTTCTTTTTCAATAACTGTCTTTCCCAACATAAAAGAACTGATGTGTGACAAATGAGACACATAGGCTATATGTCTGTCGTGTGCTCCGGGGTCCATGTACCGGATACGCATCCCGATATCGGTAAACAGTTTCAGGACTTTTTCCTGAAGTTTGAAAGCTGTTTTCTCCACTTCACAAATAATATTCACCTTATTCCGGTATAATCCTTCGAGGGCTGCCGACGGACCGGAAAATTCCGTACCGGCTATAGGATGTGCAGCCAGGAAATTACGCCGTTTGGGATGTGTGGCTACAGCTTCGCAAATAAGGGATTTGGTAGAGCCCGCATCGAAAACCACAGCATCGTCCCCAACCAGGTCCAGTACTTCGGGAAGCAGTTTCAGGCTTGTATTTACCGGAACGGCTACAATAACTACTTCGGCATCCGACAGATCTTCCATAGCGGCCTTGCTGTCGATAAGACCGAGCTTTACGGCCTGGTTAAGGTGATCTTCATTGGTATCTATCCCGTAGATCTTTGCTTCCCCGTAAACCGATTTGATATCGAGTGCAAAAGATCCCCCTATCAGTCCGAGTCCTATTACGAATACGTTTGTCATATTATGTTTTTTTTACGGAAGACTGTTTCCTTCTTGTTCAGAGACGATCTATAGCCTCCTGTATTTTTTCTTTAGGTGTACACAGTGAAAAGCGTATATAACCTTCACCGTTTTTCCCGAAAATGGTGCCGGGAGTTATAAATATGCTTTTGCTATAGAGAATATCATCGATAAAACCCTCGGCAGATGTAACTTCTTCCGGAAGTTTAGCCCAGACAAACATGCCTACGCTATCCGGGTCGTATGTACACCCGAGTTCTTCGATAAGCCGGTACATCAACACTCTCCGCTCCCTGTATACGCTGTTTACGTCTTTATACCAGTCATCCGAGCAACGGAGTGCCGCGACGGCTCCCTTCTGTATTCCGTAGAACATACCGCTATCCATGTTGCTTTTTACTTTGAGTACGGCATTGATATTCCGGGCATCTCCCATGACCATTCCTACGCGCCACCCGGCCATGTTAAAGGTTTTACTCAGTGAATTGAGTTCCAATGCTACTTCTTTGGCCCCTTCTACCCGCAAAATACTCGCCGGGCTATCGTTGAGAACAAAGCTATACGGATTGTCATTGATCAGGAGAATATTATTACGCCGGGCAAAAGCTACCAGTGCTTCGTACAAAGCAGTAGTTCCGTTTGTTCCGGTGGGCATGTGCGGATAGTTCAGCCACATCAGCTTCACTGCGGAAAGATCCTGTTTTTCGAGGGCTTCCAGATCGGGCAGCCAGCCATTATCTCCGGTAAGGTCGTAATACCTGGGTACGGCACCGAGCAACCGCGTTACGGAAGTATAGGTTGGGTATCCCGGATCGGGGATCAATACCTCATCACCTTCATTGAGAAAGGCCATAGAAATATGCATGATCCCTTCTTTAGACCCCATAAGCGGAAGGATTTCGGTATCCCTGTCGAGGGCTACTCCGAATTTGTCCCGGTAAAAATCCCGGACTCCTTCCCGCAATTCGGGCAATCCCTGGTAACTCTGGTACTGATGTGCCATTGTATCTTCAACGGCATCCCGAAGTGCTTTGATCACCTCCGGAGCCGGGTGCAGGTCGGGACTCCCTATCCCCATATTGATGACGGGTTTTCCTTCGGCCATCAGTTGCCTTACTTCACGAAGTTTTCTTGAGAAGTAGTATTCTTCTACGGTGCTTAACCTTTTGGCTACTTCAATCATAATTTTGCATTTTTATATTCGCCAAGTATTTTAAAGTCTTCCGTCATGATCTCCAGAAGGGATTTAGCCTTCTTAAAGTCTTCGTACTTTTCGAATGTCACATCGACGAAAAATGAATATTTCCACGGAGTTTCGATTACCGGGAGCGATTGGATCTTGGTGAGGTTCAACCTGCAGTCACTCATTACATTGAGTACGGTAGCGAGGCTACCTCTCTTGTGATCTGCTTTGAATTTTATGGATGCCTTGTTGATCTCTTCTTCGGGCAATACCGAATTTTCGGTCTGTACGATGACAAACCGGGTAGAATTATCCTCGATAGTCTGTATGTTATCGGCCAGGATCTGCATATCGAAGAGTTCGGCAGCTGTCCGGCTGGCAATAGCTCCTATACCTTGCAATTCCTGCTGGCGAATACGTCTTGCTGTCTCCGCCGTATCGGCATCTTCGACAAGCTTGATATGCGGATACTGTTTGAAAAACTTCTTGCACTGTAACAAGGCCATCGGATGAGAATACACTTCCCGGATATTGTCCAGTCCCTGTCCCGGCAAAGCCATAAGGTTGTGATGTATATTCACATAATGTTCCCCGATAATATGCAATTGATTATTGTCTATCAGGGCATAATTGGGAATGATAGAGCCCGCTATCGAATTTTCTATGGCCATCACCGCAGTATTAGCGGTCTTGTCCAGAAGGCTGTCTACTAAAATGTCAAACGAAAGGCATTCCAGGATATCGGTATCGTTACTGAAATATTCCCTGGCCACCTGGTGGTGAAAAGACCCTTTGATTCCCTGTATGGCTACTATCTTGTTCATGCTGCAATTACCTGCATATTTTTTGTTATTACGATTTTTAAGACCAAAAAAAAGTCCCGGAAAATCCGGGACCAGTCATATATTTTTTCACTCAAAACACGCTATAACCGTCCCGATCTCCCTCTAAAGAAATAAAAGAAGAAAAAATAAAAGTTCCAGTTATAAGCAGTCTGAGTCATTTGTTTATTCTATTTGACGCTGCTAAAGTAATTATAAATTTGAAACATACAAGAGCGAGAATATATTTTTCTCATTTTTTCTGAAAAAACACACAAAAAATAACAATTCCGAAATATGACTCGCTGTTTATTATCATAAGTACCCGGCTTTTATGGCCGTTTACAAAAAGTATCCGGGAGGTAAAGAAGTATAGCAAAACACTTATCCTTCCCGAACGTTTATGTATTTTTGAGACCGGTTATAATCCGTCAATATGCATTTATGTCTATAGAAGTTATCGATATATCCAAAAACTACGGGGAGCAGCAGGCACTTCGTTCCGTTTCTTTTTCGCTGAACAAAGGAGAGGTCGTAGGGTTCCTGGGGCCTAACGGTGCCGGAAAATCCACCATGATGAAAATACTTACCGGGTATATTTCTGCAGATTCGGGAAGGGCGAAAGTAAACGGATTTCACGTGAATTCCCAAAGAAAGGAAGCGGCCAGAAGTATCGGTTATCTCCCGGAACACAACCCGCTGTACCTGGAAATGTATGTCAGGGAATATCTCGAATTCAGTGCCTCGATATACCGCGCTGCCGGAAAAAAGATAGATCGGCATCACATAGACAACATGATTTCCCTCACCGGGCTTACCCCGGAAGCGCATAAGAAAATCGGGGGACTCTCCAAAGGATACCGCCAGCGTACGGGTCTTGCCGCTGCCATGCTCCACGATCCGGAAGTACTTATCCTGGACGAACCCACCACAGGACTCGACCCTAACCAGCTCGTGGAGATCAGGCAACTGATCCGGGATGTGGGAAAGGAAAAAACCATACTGCTCTCTACCCATATCATGCAGGAGGTAGAGGCCATCTGTGACCGGGTTATTATCATTAACCAAGGCAATATCGTAGCCGATAAAACACTGGAGAGTTTGCAGGCAATGACCGAACAGATTATCGAAGTAGAATTTGATTACCGGGTAGAACCCGTATTACTGGAAAATCTCCCGCATATAAAAACGGTCAATAACATTTATGACTTTGTCTACGAACTTCACTTTAACACTTCACAGGATATGCGACCTTCCGTTTTCGATTTCGCACACGACAACGGATTGAAAACCTTGCAACTGCATCGAAAAAACCGCAACCTGGAAAGTCTTTTTCACGAACTTACCCGGGCGTGATTTCCGAATCAAATACCGTCTTAATACCTGAAAATCAAGGCTCCCTTATAGTGTCGGGTCACCGTTGTTTCCGGCGGGCGGTTTACGGAAATAAGATCCCCTGTGCTGTAGATATCTCCCGAGAGACGCTGTATCGGGTTTACGATGATGTCATTGGAGCTCCGGTGATAAATACTGACGTCCCCGGCTTCGAGACCGGAGGCGTCCACTCTTGAATTTCCCGCTGCCAGGTAGATACTCAGGGTTTGCGTTTTTCCTTTTACAAAACAGTTCGACAGGTTATTGAACACCATACTGAAGCTGTTAGTATCCAGTTCGAGGTAAAAATCGCCCGTATTCTGGTAATCGTTCTGATAATCTTCAGAGACTATACGCAATTCCGGATAGGTCAGTACCCCGTCTGAACGTACATCCCACTGGGAGGAATTACGTATCTCCGAAATGTCCGGTGCCGTCACATAGACCGTGGTCTCATCATAATCCCTGAAAAGATTACAGCTGATGTCGCCGGAAAGTACCAACTGCCTTTCCTGCACTCTTACCCGGATATCATTGACGAGGTTTTTACCAGTTTCCACGGTTACATGATATTCCGTACCTTCCCTGATGACCAACCGGATATTCTCATTGACAAGAATTCTTGAAAACTCCCCGACCTCAACCTCTCTGCGGATCTTCTCCCCTGCAGTCCGGAAACAATCCCCGGCATCTTCACTGTTACAGGAAAACAGGAGTAATACTGCCACGACCACTAATTTCTTCATTGCCTAAGGTTTTTAAAAATCCGTTAAAGCCTGATCCCGATACCGGCTTCGACCGCCTCTGCTTTGGCTGCATGTGTTTTGAGTGTAAGCGCCGCAAAGATCTTCTCACCGAAATACCTTTTGATACCGAGCCGCTGATAAAAACGCCCTTCGAATTCTACAGGATAATAGACGTAATATCCCAACTGGGCGATAAAAGACAATCGGTTTATAAACAGTTCATGTCCTATAAAAACTCCGGCCCTCTTATAATCCTCATCACCGGATATATCATCTTCGGGATAGGCTATCCCCCTGTAGCGTATATATTCTTTCAGAAAATTGGAATAGAAGACATCACTGCCCAACTGAATAGCGCTTTTTCTACTGATCCTTTTGTCTGCATAAAAGGAGAATATATAGAACGGATATTGCCCGCTTCCTATAACATCACTCTCATTTATCCCGCTGCGGAATACCATATTATACCGGACGGGCTCTGTAAACTTATCAATAAACATATTACGGTGATATTCCGGTTCCCCGGGTTCCAGTTGGTAATTCACCCCGATGTTAAATGCCAGGCTGTTTACACTTGTATTAGGAGCACGGACATTGGCATTGGAATAATGAATAAAAGAAAAACCGGCCTGAATCCCCCAGCGATCGAAAATCCGTTCTTTTTTGTAATTCAGCATGAGATAGGTACTGCTCAGGATATGTGAACCGAAAGCAACATTGCGGAAATTATTTTCTTTGTCGTAAGGGTTAGTCGTGTAGGCCAGGCCCTGCCCGATACGAAGCACGAGGTTTCGTTTCAGGAAATAAAAATTGTAATGCGCATAAAACCCGTAATTTTCACCGAGGGTTCTGTTCCTGAAATCCTGATAACCAAAAGAGATGCCGTAATCGGGATAATTATAAAGCTGTTCCCAGTCTTCCTTCCCATGAGTCTTGTGGTTCCAGCTTAGTATAAGGCCGGTGGGATGGCCGGAAATGAGATGCTGAATATCGGTATTATGCTGAACGATATTACCGTAGAAATAATTGATATCTATATAGGAAGAGTGTTTGCTTCCGTCCTTTTTTTCCTGGCCGGAAACAAACACTCCCCAAAATACCACGAAGGCAAAAAATAATTTTCTCATGCTGCCCGATTAGGCACAAAAGTATGTTTTATTTTTAAAAAACCGATGAAGCCACTGCCTTGATATTGTCAGATTTTCCCATAGAATAGTAATGTAAAACCGGCACCCCGGCTGCTTTCAGTTCTTTAGACTGCTGAATACACCATTCTATCCCTACCTGTCGGACTTCTTTATTATCCTTACATTGCTCTATGGCACGGATAAGCTCTTCCGGAAGGTCTATTTTGAATACCTGCGGTAACAGTTGCAGATGGCGTTTCACTGCAATGGGTTTGATCCCGGGAATAATCGGAACTGTAATTCCCATACTTTTCGCTTTTTCGACAAACTCAAAGAACTTACTGTTGTCAAAAAACATCTGGGTTACGATATAATCTGCTCCGGCATCGATCTTCTCCTGCAATTTTTTCAGGTCATAGTCCAGCGAAGGAGCTTCCAGGTGTTTTTCCGGGTATCCGGCCACACCGATACAAAAATCGGGCATGTTATTGGATTCTACCACATCGTGCAGATATTTCCCCCGGGTGATATTCTTGATCTGGCTTACGAGTTCGTTGGCGTAGGTATGTCCCCCTCTTGTCGGTTCGAAATAACGTTGATGCTTCATCGCATCGCCGCGGAGCGCCATCACATTGTCTATCCCCAGATAATGGCAATCTACCAGCATATACTCTGTCTCTTCACATGTAAATCCACCACAGAGTACATGGGGCACGGTATCTACCTGGTACTTGTGTTTAATAGACGCGCATATCCCCACGGTTCCGGGTCGCATCCGCACGATCTTACGGTCGAGCAGTCCTTCCCGTTCTATATAGATATATTCCTCTCTGGAAGTCGTCACGTCTATAAACGGTGGCTTAAACTCCATCAGGGGATCGATATTATTGTATAATTCCTGTATATTCCCTCCTTTGGGCGGTGGCACCACTTCAAACGAAAACAGGGTGTTTCCCTTGGCCTGTTCTATGTGTTCTGTTACTTTCATGTTTTATTTTCCGGCTGTCACCGGAATTTGGGTTTAACTTTTTTATATGCTTTTGGCCGTTTAGGTCCCAACGGCATGTCGGGTATCCGTTATGGTTGTCAACGGCACCGCTGTATTAATCTGCAATATTCGGGTTGAGCCATTTCCTGGCCTCATCAACAGAGATACCCCGTCTTACCGCATAATCGGCAACCTGGTCGTCTTTGATCTTCCCGAGGCCAAAATACTTACTTTCCGGATGGCCGAAATAGTATCCGGAGACCGAAGATGCCGGCCACATGGCCAGGCTTTCGGTTAGCCGGACTCCTGTGTTTTCTTCGGCATGAAGCAAACGCCAGAGCGTATTTTTCTCCAGGTGATCCGGGCAGGCCGGATAACCGGGAGCCGGACGGATACCTTTATAGGATTCTCTGATCAGTTCTTCATTGGTAAGATCTTCACCGGAATCGTATCCCCAGAATTCGGTCCTTACTTTTTTGTGCAGGTACTCCGCAAAAGCTTCGGCAAACCGGTCGGCCAGGGCTTTTACCATAATGGAATTATAATCATCGTATTCCTTTTCAAAGGCTGCAGCTTTTTCTTCCACTCCGAAACCTGTGGTTACACAAAACGCACCTACATAGTCGCGTACACCTGAAGTTTCGGGAGCCACAAAATCTGCCAATGCTATATTGGCTGCCCTTTTATTCTTTTTCGACTGCTGCCGCAATGTCAGCAGGGTTTCGGTGTGCTTACCGTTTTCGTCATATATAGCGATATCGTCATCGTTTACCTGGTTGGCCGGGAACAATCCGTAAACTCCTTTGGTTTGCAACCATCGTTCACGCACCAGGACCTCCAGCATTTTTTTCGCATCGTCATAAAGCGATCTCGCCTGCTCCCCAACTACCGGATCGGTGAGTATTTCGGGGTATTTACCATGCAGATCCCAGGTCCTGAAAAACGGGGTCCAGTCTATGTAATCCAGCAGCTCTTCGAGCGAGGCTTCTATCTTATATACCCCGGTCTTTCGAGGCACCACGGGACGGTAATTATCCCAATCGAGCAGGAGCTTGTTTTTCCTTGCCTCTTCGATATCCAGATACTCTTTTACTTTGGAGCGATTGAGGAATCCTTCCCTGAGTTTGTCGTATTCTTCCCTGATGGAGCGGCAGTATGCAACCTTTGTTTTCTCATTGAGCAGGTTACTGGCCACAGTTACGGCTCTGGACGCATCGTTAACATGCACCACGGTCTCCCGGTATGCAGGGGCGATCTTTACAGCCGTATGCGCACGGGAGGTCGTTGCCCCACCGATAAGTACCGGAATGCGTATACTGAGTTTATCCAGTTCTTTAGCCAGGTACACCATCTCGTCCAGCGAAGGCGTTATGAGTCCACTTAACCCTATAATATCTACATTTTCATCGATGGCTGTCTGAATGATCTTTTCGGGCGGAACCATCACCCCGAGGTCTACAACTTCATAATTGTTACAACCCAGTACCACGCTCACGATATTTTTTCCGATATCGTGAACATCCCCCTTAACGGTTGCCATTAATATTTTACCTACGGCTCTCGATCCGCCTTCACCTGCCGGAAGGTTTTTCTTTTCCTCTTCTATAAAAGGCAACAGGTAGGCTACGGCACGCTTCATCACCCGCGCCGACTTTACCACCTGAGGCAAAAACATCTTACCGCTTCCGAAAAGGTCTCCCACTACATTCATCCCGTTCATCAGGTAAGTCTCTATCACTTCTATAGGACGGTCTACCTGTGTACGGGCCTCTTCCACATCGGTTTCTATAAATTCGTCCACACCCTTTACCAGGGCATGGGTTATCCGCTCCTGCAACCCTTCGTTACGCCATTCCTGTAGTTTTTTCTCGGAAGTCTTTCCACTGTCCTTTACCTGTTCGGCGTAATCGAGCAGACGTTCGGTAGCGTCATCCCTGCGATCGAGCAGTACGTCTTCTATGTGTACCAGTAACTCTTTGGATATCTCATCGTACACCTCCAGCATTTCGGGGTTTACAATACCCATGTTCATACCGTGCTGTACGGCATGATACAGGAAAGCAGCGTTCATCGCTTCACGGACCACATTATTCCCACGGAACGAGAACGATACGTTGCTGACCCCTCCACTGACATTGGCATAGGGCAGGTTCTCCCTGATCCATTTTGTCGCCCGGAAAAAGTCTATAGCGTTCTTGCGGTGTTCGTCCATCCCGGTCCCTACCGGGAAAATATTGGGATCGAAAATAATATCTTCGGGAGCAAAACTTACTTTATTGACAAGAATGTCATACGATCGTTTACAGATCGCTATCCGGCGTTCGTATGTATCAGCCTGTCCCACTTCGTCAAAAGCCATCACGATAACTGCCGCACCGTAGCGTCTTATGGTCCTGGCATGTTTTATAAAGAGTGCTTCGCCTTCCTTTAAACTGATGGAGTTTACGATACACTTTCCCTGCACGACTTTGAGCCCGGCTTCGATAATTTCCCATTTGGAACTGTCGATCACCACGGGGACCCGGGCTATATCGGGTTCAGAAGCAATGAGGTTCAGAAAGGTGGTCATCGCCTGCACACCATCGATCATCCCTTCATCCATGTTTATATCGATGATCTGTGCTCCTCCCTCCACCTGAGCTCTGGCCACATCGAGGGCTTCCTGATATTTTTCTTCTTTGACCAGACGAAGAAATCTTCGGGAACCGGTGACATTGGTCCGCTCCCCGATATTGATAAAATTACTCTCGGGCGTAATAATCAAAGGCTCCAGTCCGGAAAGTTTTAACGGACGGGGAGGTCTGTCTTCCGGTAACGGATCGTTATATCGTTGTTCTTCTGTATTTCCTTTTCCCACGGATCTCGGTATTAAATGGGTCGCCTCCGACCTTGGTTTTGCCGTCTGTACGGCCAAATACTGTTTTGTGTACGCATGCTGTCGCTTGGATTTCGGCCTATGCGGACATTCCCAGTTTCCTGGGTTTGTAAAGAGCTGCTACTTCTGCTACGAGCCGGATATGGGCCGGGGTAGTCCCGCAGCATCCCCCTATAATATTCACCAGGTTATCCTCGAGATATTCCCTGATCTGGGCCTGCATCTCTTCCGGCGTTTCGTCGTATTCGCCGAACGCATTGGGTAACCCCGCATTGGGATGCGCCGATATATTCAGATCGGTATTTTGTCCGAGTCTTTTGAGATAGGGTTTTAACTGGTCTGCGCCAAGTGCACAATTGAAGCCTACACTAAGCAGGGAAATATGCGATATGGAGATAAGAAAAGCTTCTACGGTCTGTCCGGACAATGTCCTTCCCGAAGCATCGGTGATGGTTCCACTGACCATGACCGGGGTATCCAGCCCCCGCTCTTCTTTCACCTCTTCTATGGCAAACAGTGCAGCCTTGGCATTCAGGGTATCGAAAATGGTTTCGACCAGCAGTATATCCACTCCTCCGTCTATAAGCGCTTCTACCTGCAGTTTGTAGGCTATACGTAATTGATCGAATGTAATAGCCCTGTACCCGGGATCGTTGACATCGGGCGACATACTCGCCGTTCTGTTGGTCGGACCGATTGCTCCGGCGACGAATCTCGGTTTTTGCGGATGCTCAGCAGTGAACCTGTCAGCGACTTCCCTGGCTATACGTGCAGACTCGTAATTGAGTTCATAGACCAGATCTTCCATGTGATAATCGGCCATAGCTATCGTGGTGCCCGAAAATGTATTGGTTTCGACAATATCGGCACCGGCTTCAAAATACTTGACGTGTATTTCGGCTATGGCTTCGGGTTGTGTGATAGAGAGCAGGTCATTATTGCCTTTCAACGGATGGGCATAATCCTTAAAACGCTCTCCCCGGAAATCTTCTTCCGTAAAATCGTATTGCTGTAACATGGTCCCCATGGCCCCGTCCAGTACCAATATTCTTTTCTGAAGCTCTGTTTGTATAGCACTCATAAGATCTGTTGTTTTGTCTCTTGTAACGGATTACCGAACCCGAAACAGAAAACTTTTATACTGTATGCGTTATCAGAAAACAGGGAGAAATACGGGAAGTATTTGCGTCATCTGTCCCCATGTCGCCACAGGGGTAGAATTTAGCACCTTCTCCGCTTCAGGCACGGAGGGTTGCTAAGGCTTCACCGGGTCTATTCCCTCTGCCTTTCTTGATAACTTCAATAAATTCAGAATGCAAAGAAATGTAATACCTTTTTCTTTTGCAAATGAATTGTTGATTTTTATTGATACACAGCCCTGAAAGGCCTAAACCTTCAGGGCTGTGTATGTTGTATCGCGGCATCCTTCAAAGACACCCTAACCGTAACCGAACGATTATACTTCTATCGCTTTGATCACTTCTTTCTTGGCTTCTTTTTTGGTACCGTCAAAACCTTGTATTCCACCTACGGTCGTGTACTTCATTACGTATCGTTTATCGGGGAAGATCCGCTGATAAGCGCTCTGACACATGATAGCTGCTTCGTGAAACCCGGAAAGAATAAGCTTTAGTTTACCCTTATAGGTATTCACATCTCCGATGGCATATATCCCCGGAATATTCGTGGCATAATCATAGGAGTTATCCACTTTTATAGCATTCTTCTCGATCTCGAGTCCCCAATCGGCTATAGGACCTAATTTGGGTGACAAACCGAACAACGGGATAAAATAGTCGGTTTCTTTGACAAACTCTCCTTCATCGGCATGATTGATCACTACGCCATTCAGATGACCTTCTCCGAGCAAGCCTGTGACTTCGGCACGGGTAACGAGATTGATCTTACCGAGTTTGGCAAGTTCCCCTACCTTTTCCACGGAATCCAGGGCTCCCCGAAATTCATTTCGACGGTGCACCAGGGTCACTTCTGATGCTACATCAGCCAGGAAAATAGACCAATCCAGGGCTGAGTCTCCTCCCCCCGCAATAACCACATTTTTGTTGCGATAGACTTCCGGGTCCTTGATCATATAGGCTACTCCATGATCTTCGTAATCCGCAATATTATCTATAAGCGGTTTTTTGGGCTCAAAAGATCCCAGTCCTCCGGCAATAGCTATAATCGGGGCGTGGTGCTTCGTACCTTTATTAGTAGTTACGATAAACGTACCGTCTTCGAGTTTTTCTATGGTTTCCGCTCTTTCTCCCAGTGTAAATCCGGGACTGAACGGTTTTATCTGTTCCATAAGGTTATCCACGAGATCACCGGCTTTAACCTCGGGAAAACCGGGAATATCATATATAGGTTTCTTCGGATAAAGCTCGGAACACTGCCCTCCGGGCTGTGGCAAAGCGTCTATCAAATGCGTTTTTAACTTTAACAACCCGGCCTCAAATACCGTGAACAGCCCTGTAGGGCCTGCACCGATTATTAAAATATCCGTCTTGATCATCTTCTTCAGTTTCTAATTATATATGTAGTGTTAATTTTTTTCTTTTTCTGTCCCGGGATTTCTTTAACTCTTTTGAATAAAGGAACGGGTCACATGATTCAGCTTTTCCACCTTCTCTTCGAAGCTCTCTCTGAGCGTACTCCTGTAACGGTTAAGGTTCTCCACAAGCTCATTGATGTCATCGGGTATGATTTCTTCGAAAAGCTGGCGAAGCCTTTTGGCCATCGTCGGGGATTTTCCATTGGTAGAAATCGCGATCTTTACATTTCCCTTGGTGACGATCCCACCCAGGTAAAAATCACATAAATCCGGAGTATCGGCTACGTTGACCAGTATATTCCGGGCCCGGGCATCTTCACAGATCTGCCGGTTAACCTCTGGGTCGTTGGTGGCCGCTATTACCAGATGCTTTTTGTGAAGTACATTGGTAGAATACGGGCGGTACAACATAGGAATATGATGTTTCTCTGCCAGGGTACGGACTTCATCACTAAAATCCGGTGCTACGACAATGACTTTGGCATTGGGACTCGATTTGAGCAGAAAAGACAGTTTTTCATGTCCGACCTGCCCGGCGCCAACCAACAGTACATTGAGTTCATGCACTTTGAGAAATACGGGATAGAGTTCGTTCTTTTCCATAATCATATACCACAAGGGCACTTTATCGTTTAAACAATTGTATTTTTTGCAGTTTGCGGTATTCGGCTGGGGGCAACGCATTTACTTCTTCGTAAAGCCCTTTGAGTTTTACACTTTCCCGGACCACTTCCCCCACTACGATAATAGCGGGAGAACTGAGTTTTTTATCTTTTACGATGTCCTCAATGGTATTCACCGTACCACATCCGAGACGTTCGTTGACCGTGGTACCATTCTGGATAACAGCCACGGGAACTTCGCCTTTACCGGCATCTCGGAACAACTCCATAACAGCATCGATCTTACTCATTCCCATCAGGATCACTACTGTTGCGGATGACCGTGCAGCCAGTCCGATATCTTCGGACAGTTTTCCTGCGGATGTCGTCCCGGTAACGACCCAAAAGCTTTCGGCCACATGGCGCTTGGTCAGCGAGATCCCCTGATAGGCAGGAACGGCTACGGATGATGTGATTCCGGGCACAACCTCGGTCTCCACTCCAAAACTATCCGCATAGTCGATCTCTTCCGTTCCTCTTCCGAAAATAAAAGGGTCCCCTCCTTTCAGCCGTACTACCGTACCGGACGCAAAAGCATGTTCCACGATAAGCGCATTGATCTCATCCTGGGAATGCGCATGAAATCCCTTGCGCTTTCCGACGAAGATTTTTTTGGCATCAGGGGCGTGCACCAGGATATCCCTATTGATAAGGGCATCGTACAATACCACATCTGCAGCCTGCAATGCTTTTACCCCCTTCAGGGTAATAAGGTCGGCATCTCCGGGACCTGCTCCTACTACTATTAATTTTGGTTTCTTCACGTAACGTCTCTATTGCATACCGGATGCTACCGGAAATTTATGTTCTTAACCCGTCACCAGCTCCTGATCCCTGTATATACGGATCTGCTCCAGAAATACCCGGGAATCTTTCAGATATTTTCCGGCAAACGCTTCGGACGGTTCGTTTTTATTGATCTGATAGGTCAGTGCAGCAAAAGTATTTCCGGCATCGGTATCGATACTGATCTTTCCTTCATCTACAAAGACTTCCTGGAACTGGGCAATAATCCCTGCATGGGTATTGGTCTTTTTATTCTCGGACAACAGCAATGCTTTTGCAGTATTAACCAATGCTGCGTAGGAATAGTAAATACTGTCCGCCCATTTCCCTTCTTCCAGCGCCGTTCTGGCACTGTCTATTTTCTCTTCGCTTTCGAACAGCAAGGTAGCCACCAGGTCGATAACCACTCCTGCACATTCCCCGACTCCTACTTCCTGTTTGTAAGTATCCGCATGTCCCCAGTCTTTAAAATCATCTTCGGTGAGGTTCTCAGTATCAGACAAGGCCTTAAGAATATCATAGAAATAGGTTTTCCCCTGTCTGTCGTAATAATCCAGAAAATTCTCTCCTTCCGCACCATTCGCCTTATAATCATCGAGAATTGTTCTTAAAGCCTGAGGCCCTCGCTTACTCGGTATCTTTACTACTTTATCGGAAAACCTTCCGTTACCATCTCCGAGAACTCCTCCACCAAGTAATACCTGCAAAGCCGGAGCTACAAGTTTACCGGAACGAATGGACATTCCCTGGAACCCGATATGGGCCATCATGTGTTGTCCGCAGGCATTCATACACCCACTGATCTTGATGGCTACATTGGTATTATGAAGGTACTCCGGGTATTCTTCACGCAACACACCTTCGAGCACTTCGGCAATTCCGGTACTGTTTGCGATACCGAGGTTGCAGGTATCCGTACCCGGACAGGCCGTGATATCCGCCGTACTGTTATAGCCGGTCTGGGTAAACCCGAGTTTACTCAATTCGGTATAAAAGAATGGCAACAGGTCTTCGCGGACATGCCGGAGCAGAATATTCTGTCTCAGGGAGAACCTCAACTCATTACCGGCATACGCTCTGACCAGGTCTGCGAGCGGCCGGGCCTTATCCGTATAAAAATCTCCAAGTAACACCTTGATCCCGATCGACACAAAACCCTCCTGCTTCTGCGGTATTACATTGGTTCTTTTCCACTGCTCATAAGCTTCCTTATCTTCTATGTCTACCTGAGGCACCTGCTTATCTTTCAGGTTTTTCAGCGCTATGGCATGGGCGTCGAAACCTTCGATATCTATAGGATAGCTCTGGTACGGAAGCGCTTTTTGCTCTTCTTTGACCAAACGGATAAATTCTTCTGCCCCCATCTCTTTCAGCAGAAACTTCATCCTGGCTTTCATTCTTTTTGCCCGTTCTCCATAGCGGTCGAAAACACGTACCACACCTTCGATAAGCGGTATAATCCTGTCTTCTTCGAGAAAATCATATATCACATCGGCATGTCTGGGCTGTGATCCCAGTCCTCCTCCGAGGAGTACTTTAAAACCTTTCTTTCCGTCTTTTATCTTCGGAACAAAACCGAGATCATGCATATAGCTCAAAGCCGTATCCTCATCGGAAGACGAAAAGGAAATCTTGAACTTACGTCCCATTTCCTGGCCTACCGGATTTCTGAGCATATAGGCAAAAGCGGCATGCGCATGGGGGGTCACATCAAAAGGTTCATTTACATCGACCCCGGCAGTTTCGCTTGCCGTGATATTACGTACCGTATTCCCACAGGCCTCCCTGATGGTCACATCGTCTTTTTCCAGTTGCGCCCACAACTCGGGGGTACGTTCCAAACTCACATAATGGATCTGGATATCCTGACGGGTGGTAATATGAAGACGACCCGTCGAATACTCATCCGAAACATCTGCAATACGATGCAACTGCTCTCCGGTAACTTTTCCGTAAGGCAACTTAATACGCACCATCTGCACACCGGGCTGTCGCTGTCCGTACACTCCGCGTGCCAGACGCAAGCTGCGGAAACGTTCCTCATCTACTTTGCCTTCCCGGAACAAACGGATCTTTCGTTCCAGTTCTATAATGTCTTTTTCGACTACGGGATTCTCTATTTCTGTTCTAAAGCTCTGCATTTCTATTAGTCTATTTAATCGATAGATTTATAGGTTTATAATGCAAATGTAAAGGATAATTCCGTATAAACTATAGAATTACCGGATTTTTTTATATCGCACATCACAAAACACATGGAAAATCCTAATAAAAAGAAGGTTAATACAAAAACTATACCCGTTGACAACCTACGGAAATAACAGATATTTTATGTATTTTTCACCTATGAATAATCTTATAGTTTTTGCTCTTGCACCGGTCGTAGCGGTAATTCTTTACATCTATGTCAAAGACAAGTACGAAAAGGAGCCACTGTGGTTACTGCTTCTGTGTTTTGTTTTCGGGGCTGTTGTCAGCGTTATCATTACCATGATCATATCCGCTTTATACGAGCAGGCACTCCCGCTCTACTACAGCGATAATATTATTCAGGAATTTGTCCGGGCATTTCTGGTGGTTGCCCTGACCGAGGAATTCAGCAAATACGTCATCGTTCGCTATTTTGCCCAGCCCAAAAAGGATTTTAACGAGCCGTTTGACGGTATCGTTTATGCGGTTATGGTTTCTATGGGTTTTGCCGCAACGGAAAATATAATCTATGTGCTCGGCGGGGGATACCAGGTAGCTCTGGTCCGTGCTTTTACAGCCGTGCCGGCACACGCCACTTTTGGTGTGCTCATGGGATATTTCATGGGCAGGGCCAAATTTTCGCCAAACCGAAAACTCCTGAACTTCTGCGGGCTTTTTCTGGCTGTATTGTTTCACGGCGCTTATGACTTCTTCCTTTTTATAAACTTCATTCCAGGTACGTGGGTCGGAGCGTTCGTATCGCTGGCAATCGGCATTTTTTTATCGCGAAAGGTGATAAAAAAGCATCAGGACAATTCACAATTCCGGTTATAAACACAAAGAATTATTATCTTTATAGCTTATAAATTCAGGATTTTTCCCGAAGAGCAATAAAAAAATACGATTTTTTCATCGGGAACAGGTACCGTACAAACATCATAAAGCCTATGAACAAAACGTATCATGCAAAGGTCAATAACACCTTCTCCTTTGACGTTGACCTGACTGCAACATTCCCCGATCTGGCGGTTACCGGACCGGACACCTTTCACTTTCTCAAAGATCACAAGCCGGCACAGATAAAAGTTCTGCATCGCGATTTTTTACAAAAAACCTACACGATCCAGGTAAATGGCATCATTCATATCGTAAAGATATCGGACGCTATCGACCGTCTTATCGAAGAGATGGGCTTTTCGGGCAGTGAAGGCGATCATATTTCAGAGATCAACGCACCGATGCCCGGGTTGGTACTCGATATCCAGGTCAAAGCAGGAGATCCCGTCAAAGAGAACGACACCTTGATCGTCCTGGAAGCGATGAAAATGGAAAATGTAATCCTCTCCCCTCGCGACGGGATTATAAAATCCGTAGCCGTGCAGCAGGGAAGCCCGGTAGATAAAGGACAATTGCTACTCGAATACGAATAATCTCCGCCAGGGAATACCCGGAAATCTCGTTCATATCAAGTACAATCAAAAAAAATCAGGAAGTGAAGAAAATATTGATCGCCAACCGTGGAGAAATTGCACTTCGCGTCATGCGTACGGTAAAAAACATGGGACTTTCTACTGTTGCCGTCTATTCGGACGCAGACCGTAATGCACCACATGTGAAATATGCAGACGAAGCCGTATATATCGGGGAAGCGCCTCCCGAAAAATCTTACCTTTCCATAGACCGGATCCTCGATGCGGCAAGACAAACCAAGGCGGATGCCATACATCCGGGATATGGATTTTTAAGTGAAAATGCCGCTTTTGCCGAAAAAACGGAAGCTGCAGGAATTATTTTTATAGGCCCTTCACCGGCAGCCATACGTATGATGGGAAGCAAACTGGCCGCCAAGGAAGCTGTAAAAGCTTACGGCATCCCTATGGTCCCCGGTACGGATCACGCACTGAAAGACCCGAAAGAAGCGGCAAAAGTTGCGGCCGGTATCGGCTATCCGATACTCATTAAGGCTTCGGCAGGCGGAGGTGGCAAAGGCATGCGGGTGGTCAAAACGGAAAAAGAACTCGAACCTCAGATCAAACGTGCCATCAGTGAGGCCAGTTCCGCTTTTGGTGACGGTGCCGTCTTTATCGAAAAATATATCGCATCCCCGAGGCATATCGAGATCCAGATTATGGCAGACCAACATGGAAACCGTATCCACCTCTTCGAAAGGGAATGCAGCATACAGCGAAGACATCAGAAAGTCATCGAAGAAGCACCTTCTTCCGTACTGAACGAAACTCTTCGCACCAAAATGGGAGAAGCCGCGCTGAAAGTAGCGGAAGCCTGTAATTATTATGGAGCAGGAACGGTGGAATTCCTGCTCGACGAAAATCACAACTTCTATTTCCTGGAAATGAATACCCGTTTACAGGTAGAACATCCGGTAACGGAATGGATCACCGGTACCGACCTGGTAGAACTTCAGATCCGCGTAGCCAGAGGTGAAGAACTTCCTGTCCGGCAAAAAGAACTCTCCATCAACGGTCATGCACTCGAACTTCGGGTATATGCCGAAGATCCGCTGAACAACTTTCTGCCCAGTGTAGGACACCTGCAACGGTACGAACTGCCCCGGGGCATACATATCCGCGTAGACAATGGCTTCGAAGCCGGAATGGATGTGCCTATTTATTACGACCCCATGCTTGCCAAGCTGATCACGCATGGTCAAACAAGGGAAGAAGCTCTCCAGCACATGATTGCCGCTATCGATCATTATATCGTAGAAGGTGTAGAAACCACGTTACCCTTCGGCAAATTTGTCTGTAGACACCCGGCATTCCGCTCCGGAAATTTCGACACCCATTTCATTCAGAAACACTATACGCCTGACACCCTTCGTACGGAACAGGAAGATGCTGCGGAGATCGCTGCACTGGTCGCTGTACAGCTATACGCTGAAGACCTTAAAAAATTACGTCTCCCCGGTGTATAATCACCGGCTAAATTATGTTTATACTATGGATTTGGAAATAAAAGATCTCAACGAGAAACTGGCTCAGGCTCTGCAGGGAGGCGGCCGGGAACGAATAGCAAAGCAACATAAAAAAAAGAAACTTACCGCGAGGGAGCGAATAGCATATCTCCTGGACAACGGTTCCTTTGAAGAAATAGGTGCGCTGGTCTTACATCGCACCAAAGATTTCGGGATGGAAAACCAGCAGTATTACGGTGACGGGGTGGTTACCGGGTACGGCACTATAAACCGGCGTCCCGTATATATTTTTGCCCAGGACTTTACCGTATTCGGCGGAGCACTCTCCGAAACACATGCCGAAAAAATATGTAAGGTCATGGATCTGGCCGTCAGTTCGGGCATACCTGTCATAGGACTTAACGACTCCGGAGGTGCGCGGATACAGGAGGGGGTACGTTCGCTCGGAGGATATGCAGACATCTTTTACCGGAATGTACGTGCTTCGGGGGTAATTCCTCAACTATCGGCCATCATGGGACCTTGCGCCGGGGGAGCCGTGTATTCCCCGGCCATGACAGACTTTACGATTATGGTAAAAGACACCAGTTATATGTTTGTCACCGGGCCTAATGTCGTAAAGACCGTGACCAACGAAAACGTAACTTCCGAAGAACTCGGCGGAGCAGGCACCCACGCTACCAAATCGGGGGTTGCCCATGTAACTTCCCATAACGATGCGGAATGTCTTGAAGATCTGAAAAAACTCCTGGGTTATCTTCCGCAGAATCATCGGGAAAAACCGCATTCGTTACCTTTTGAACCCGGCGATGAGATACGCGAAAGCCTGCTTTCCGTTATTCCGGATCACACCAATAAACCCTACGACATGCATCGGGTTATCAGCGGCATTATAGACACGGATTCCTTTTTTGAGATCCATAAAGATTATGCGGACAACATCATCACCGGATTTGCACGACTCGGCGGACGAAGTATCGGTATTGTCGCCAACCAGCCGATGGTACTGGCGGGAGTACTGGATGTGAACAGCTCTAAAAAAGCCGCTCGTTTTGTACGTTTCTGCGACAGTTTTAACATCCCTTTACTCGTTCTCGTGGATGTTCCCGGTTTTCTGCCCGGAACTGATCAGGAATGGAACGGGATTATATCTAATGGTGCCAAACTGCTTTACGCTTTTAGCGAAGCCACGGTTCCACGGATTACGGTAATTACCCGGAAGGCTTACGGAGGAGCATACGACGTGATGAATTCCAAGCACATCGGTGCGGATATGAATTTTGCCTGGCCCAGTGCCGAAATAGCAGTTATGGGTGCTAAAGGGGCCGCAGAGATCATATTTAAAAAAGAGATCGCTTCCGCTACAGATCCGGACGCCAAACTCAAGGAGAAAGAGACCGAATATTCCAGGCTATTTGCCAATCCTTATATAGCCGCCCAGCGAGGTTTTATCGATGAAGTTATCCTTCCTCAGGAAACCAGGCGAAAACTCCTGAAAAGTTTTGCTATTCTGGAAAACAAACTGGTGGAACAACCCAGACGAAAACATGGAAATATTCCGTTGTAACGCGGCGTTACCGGACCAGATTATCATCAACCAGACCGATACCGCCATCGATAAGATGTGCCACCCCGGGCAGATGTGATCCCAGGGCCTCAAGGTATGTCCTAATTTCTGCGGCCAGGGTATCATCGCCCGTATCCTGGACAAGTTCGTATAATTCCACAGCAAGCAACCAATCGTTGGGGTAATTTTTTTTGAGACTTTCAAAAATAGCGGGGATCACGGTAGTGATCTCCTTACCGTTCCGGATATCTCTCACCTTCTGATACAAAGCTTCCAGGGCACGTTCTTCTTCTGTTTTCTTCACCCGGATCGTCTGTTCGGAAGGAACATGAGTAATGAGATCGAAACTTTTGACATCTGCCGGACCGGAAAAAGCCGAAACAACCTTCTTCCCAACGGCCATATCGTAAATTCCCCATGCAGGTTTAAAGAGTACCTCGCCTTCATAGGTTACCGTACAGTTCCTGAAGCTGATCAGTATAATTTTCCCCTGCAGGTTCCGGGTTCCGGTAATGATCTCTCCGGTTACCCTGACCCCGCCCTCGAATTCCAGGGTTACGGTTTTGTCTTCATAAATGTTATAAGCTTTGAGATCACGAGGACTCATGTCTTCTATAGCCAGGTTAATCCCTTTTAATTTCCCCACCGGGCTTCCGAAACCTTCGGCATGATACCGCTCCCCATGCCCCACCAGTTCTTTTTCCCGGTATGCCAGTGCCGTCTGTCCTGTGGTCTTCAGGTATACGGGTTTTCCGTCATGAGATTTGACCTCGGTAAAGATTCCGGATATCTGTATCCCTGTACTCAGTTCTACAGTCCCCAATGCCCCGGAAGTGATCAGTTTTTCCACACTTTCGAGCCCGCCTTTACGGAGTCCCATAGTATTTGCAAATTCTTCAAGCACCTGGCTAAGATGGGCAAAATCGGGGGTTACATACAGTTGAGGCTGCGGTTTGGTAATATCAAACTCACGGTAGGCGGCTTCTATGGTATAGGGAAGCTTTTCTACTTTATCGGTCATACACCAGGCACTTTCTCCTATAGACGACAGAAGGCCCGCTCCGTAAATCCTCGGGTGTTCTACCGTACCGATAAGCCCGTATTCGACCGTCCACCAATGCAGGTTTCGTATCAGGGCCATTTCGCTGGGCACTCCCATGGACTGCTGTAACTCCTCTACCCGGTGCTCGGCCTCCTCGATTTCCTGAGCAGGTGTCCCCGGAGCTTCCTTTATAATAGATAAGTGCCTGATGGCCTCGTACATTTCATAATCTTTCGCGCTCGATATGGCTTTACATCCTATTTCCCCGAACCTTCTCAGATATTCGGCATATTCCGGATTGGCGATGATGGGGGCATGGCCGGCTCCTTCGTGAATGATATCAGGGGCCGGGGTATATTCTATATGCTCGAGCTGGCGGATGTCCGATGCGATGACCAATACGTTGTATGCCTGAAACTCCATAAAAGCAGCTGGAGGAATAAAACCATCGACCGCTACCGCAGCCCAGCCTATTTCCTGCAGAATACGATTCATCCCGTACATATTAGGGATACTCTCTATGGATATTCCGGTTTGTTTCAATCCGTCCAGGTAAGATGAATGAGCCACCCTACTGAGATAATCTACATTTTTCCGCATCACATAGCGCCAGACCGCCTGATTGATGGCAGAATAATCCGCATAATTCTGCGGTTTTATAAATTGCTTCAGATGTGCGGGAAGTTTATCCAGCACGGGGTTGCTTTCATATACCGGAGTCATATCTGTATCGTTTTCGGTTTACCCAAATGTACGAAAAAGGGAAGCAATCTTAATGAAAGGCACCCCGGAATTGCCCCCGATATCTGCGGAGTGAAAAATCTCCCTGAAATTTAATCTTTTTATAAGGTTCTATTTTACTTTTTATACGGAAAAAGCAATTACTTTTGCAACCGAATTAAAAATAATAGCAAACATGGACGCCGGTCCCGAACATTTAAACCGTATCGTTTTCCTGCCTTAGCCATGTACTGCTTTTTCGGTATCGTGTGCTGCAGCAATATGGTACACAATACGAAAAAGTATGATGACCTCACAGCTTCCAAAGCTCTTCCGGGAGTTCCGACACATCGACCAACTCATCGCCGTAACTCCTGAACTGAAAAAAATGCCTGTCATTGAAGTAAGCGAACTACTCTTACTCATCGATGAACATCAACAACTCCGGATACTTTCCTGCTTCTCTCCCAAACAACAGGGCGCTATTGTATCGGACTTCCCGATCCAGAGTCAGATGGCACTGTTCCACGCTTCAAAAACAAGAAGATTTGCGCTGATTTTCGAAAATATGCCCTCTGAGAACCGAGCCGATCTTTTTCCGCATTTCGAACCGCAGGAACAAACCGCAATACTCCCTTTTTTATCCAAGACGGTACGGGAAGATGTAATACAACTAAGTGCATATCCGCCGGAAACCGCCGGCGGCATCATGAGTACGGATTTTGCTACGGTACAACAAAATATGACCTGTGCCCAGGCCATGGAAAAAGTAAGAAGTGATGCACCTTCCAAAAGAACAGTATATTACATCTATGTTGTCAACGATAATCAGACCATGCAAGGTTTTATTACACTTAAAGACCTGATCATGGCAGAACCCTCAGTTAAAGTGAGCGAGGTGGTACACCGCGAATTCATCTTTGTGTATGCCGAGGAGGACCGGGAGAGCGTTGCTCAGAAAATAGAAAAATATGACCTGGTTGCCCTTCCTGTGCTCAATGCAGACCACCAACTGGCCGGAATTGTCACCCACGATGAAGCCCTTGAAATCATCAGGGCGGAACAGACCGAAGATATGGAAAAATTCATGGGGATAATGCCGGACAAGGATGAACTCGATTATATGGCTACATCCAGCTGGAAACATTTTAAAAAACGGGCAGTGTGGATTATTACCCTCGCTGCATTAGGTATCCTTTCAGGACTTATCATACACGGTTACGAAAGCACCCTCGAGAATTTTATTATTCTCGCCCTGTATATGCCCATGGTTGCCGATACCGGGGGAAACTCCGGAAGCCAGGCAGCCACTGTTGTGGTACGTGCTATGGCCCTCGGACAGATCTCGGCAAAAGATTGGTTAAAGATCTTGTGGAAAGAGGCCAAGATTTCTTTATTACTGGCCATTTGCCTGGGGGTACTCGCCTTCGCAAAAGTGCTCTTTCTGAGCTGGGAAACTCCTATCCCCGCCCTGTACAGCCTGAGCAGGATTGCTTTTGCCATTGCCCTGGCTTTGTCTATCCAGGTCATCACCGCTACGATTATAGGTGCAGGGCTTCCCATACTCGTTAAAAGGCTGGGAGGAGATCCGGCTGTTGCCGCAAGTCCGGCTATCACAACCATTGTGGACATTACCGGATTGCTGATCTATTTTGGGGTAACCACTATGTTTTTTGCGTTGTAATGCTTCCGCTTACAGCTTACGGGCACGTAACATTTCTCTTTTTCCCGGAGGACCGGGCAGACGTTCGACCTCGAAACCTACGGCCTGCATAGCCCTCCGGACACTACCTTTGGCCGAATACGTGACCAGCACACCTCCTTGTTTCAAGGCATCGTACATCTTTGCAAAAATCTCCTCGGTCCATAGCTCGGGTTGTACCCTCGGGCCGAAAGCATCGAAATAAATAAGATCAAAGTCATTTTGATCATCTATTTCCGCGAAAGACTGCTGTCTTTTTCGAAGTGAGAACCCCTCAGCTATTTCGTGAAACCCACCCCAGGGTACCCGATGCATTTTTTCGAACACGGCAGTCTGTGTCTCCGCACCGAGCTCCCGGACATAATTGAGCTGCTCCAGTTCTTCTGCCGAAACCGGATAGGCTTCTACACCAGTGTACTCCAGTTTCCCCCCCCGGCCGGAAGCTTCGATATAGGTTATAAAAGCATTGAGTCCCGTACCAAAACCTATTTCCAGGACGGAAGCCCGGTCTTCACCGACCAGGTCCAGTCCGTTTTTTATAAAAACATGGTAGGCTTCCTGAATAGCTCCGTGTACCGAATGATAGTGCTCGTCCCACTCCTCCAGATGTATGGTAGTAGAACCGTCCGCGGTTTTTACGATCTTTCTTTTCAAAACGACTTTATAAGTTTAGATCCGGAAAATTATTCCCTGATAAGTACACCCGTAGCTTCTATAGCATAGGTAAGCTCCGGCTCGGTAATCATCGCTATTTCTTCTTCGGTTTTTCCTGCATCTTCCGCATAGTGACGAGCATCTTTTACCGGCATCTCTTCCACATAAGCCTTTCCTTCGATCACAACTTCTCCGGTGGCATCCTTAGGCACAAAAAAACCGTAATCCTTAAAGCGGACCATCGCCTGACGATCTTCATCGAGTTTCACTTTCATCCAGCATCCTTTTTTAGGACACACTTCCAGGATCGTAGCCGTAAACTTCACCGGAATGGTATCGGTCTTATCCATACGGGTGAACTTACGATTCATTTGCTCTGTACTCCAGTACCCGGCAAGAGTTACGGAATCTCCGTAAGAAGTATATGCCTCCGGTTCTGCGGCTTCTCTACGCACCTCTTTTTTGCAGCTTCCCGTAACCAAAAGGAACAGGATAGCCAGAAAATTAACGACGGTTGATTTCATATTTCTGTTTTTTTGTTTTTTTATTACGAATGCGGTTTCACGCTAACAAAATAAATGAATTTTATGTGTTTTTTTAATTCCGAATACGTATTTATTTAATTACTTTAGCTATAAAATTTATTTGACCATGAAGACAGAAGAAGTTACTCCTATTAAAATTAAAAAAGCGGACAGTTCGAAAATAGAAAAAGTAGATTTTGATCACCTTACTTTCGGAAGTGTTTTCACCGATCATATGTTTGTGTGTGATTATGTAAACGGCAGCTGGGGAACTCCAGAAATTATTCCCTACCAGCCTCTTGTCCTCGATCCTTCTGCCCGTGTGTTTCACTACGCTCAGGCCGTTTTTGAAGGTATGAAAGCCTACAGGGATGACAAGGACGGCATCTGGCTTTTTCGCCCCGATGAAAATTTCAACAGGATCAACAAATCTTCCGTACGTATGGCCATGCCCGAATTTCCGGAAGATTACTTCTTCGAAGGTTTAAAAACACTCCTGAAGCTCGATGAAAAATGGATTCGAAAAGGAGAAGGAAATTCACTCTATATCCGTCCGTTTGTCATTGCCACCGAACCCAGTGTTATGGCATCTCCTTCAGGACAATATAAATTTGTTATCATCTGCTCTCCCGCACAATCCTATTACGGAGGTGAGGTACGCGTAAAAATAGCTGACCATTACAGCCGGTCCGCATCAGGGGGAATAGGAGCCGCAAAAGCTGCTGCCAACTACGGTGCCCAGTTTTATCCTACGAACCTGGCCAATAAAGAAGGGTATCAGCAAGTAATATGGACAGACTCCAATACGCATGAATACCTGGAAGAGGCAGGTACTATGAATGTTTTCTTTCGTATCGGCGACAAACTGCTAACTGCCCCTACCAGCGACAGGATACTGGATGGTGTAACCCGTAAAAGTGTTATCGCTGTGGCAGAAGCCAATGGCATTACGGTAGAAGTAAGACCGGTAAAAGTAGAAGAGATCGTAGCTGCTGCAAAATCGGGAACACTAAAAGAAATATTCGGTAGTGGTACCGCTGCGGTTATCAATCCCGTAGCAGGATTCGGATATAAAGAAGATAAATTTGAACTTCCAAAATCTTCCGATTCCTATGCTTCCATGATAAAAAAGGCCATTATTGATATTCAGTATAACCGCGCCGAAGATCCTTTCGGATGGCGTTATGAGGTTAGATAAGAACCTCTTTTTCGACACAAAATATCATACAGGTTGCGACAAAATCTTTGGATATCGCAACCTGTTTTTTTATTGCTCCAGTATTTTGGCAATGTCCGGCTTAAAATAATCCGGACCTTTCATAACTTTACCGTCTTCCCGGTATATCGGTTTGCCATCCGTTCCGAGCTTACTCATATTGCTCCGCTGTATCTCTTCGAATACCTCTTCGATCTTATGCTGCATTCCGTGCTCCAGTATTGTCCCGCAAAGGATGTATAGCATATCTCCCAATGCATCAGCAACTTCTACAAGATCATTATTTTTAGCAGCTTCCAGATATTCTTCATTTTCTTCGGCCATCAGGTTAAATCTCAGGTCGATCTTCCGGCTCCCTATGTCTGCCCGTGGATTTTCGGCTACCCCCAGCCCGAACGCTTCGTGAAATTCGGCTACTGCTTCGAGTTTTCTTTTCATTATTCTTATGTTTAATTTTTATAATTGTGTGCCCGCGCCTTGATCTTATCCCCGATAATACATGATATCTTCTGAAAATAAGCGTGCCCCGGCTATAAAAAATGGTTATTTTTGCCTAAAAATAAATATATGTTCACAACAGGACAACTCGTATTTACCATTTTTTTTATCATTGCCTTTGTCACTATTATCTATTTCAGCTACAAAAAAGATAAAAGACTGCATGCCAGGCAATACGGAGGAAGCATAAAAATACTAATAGGCTTTATTTTCTTTCTTATCATCCTACTCCTCTTAAAATCGTGGGTAAAATCCTAAATGAGGTCATCTAAACTTTTTAGGTTTATAGAATTTTTTTAGTGCAATAGCCATAAAAGCGAGATAATTAAATCCCTTCCAGCTTGTTGTGGTAGTATCGAACCTGTTGAGCAGAGATCGATAGCTATCCATCCATGCGTTTGTTCTCTCAATGGCATATCGTTCTTCATATAATTTTTC
>NZ_FPJE01000008.1 GCF_900119185.1 Sinomicrobium oceani
CCAGAATACAGATATAAAAATAGCCTATACCAAATTAGCACATTGGTATAAGCAAGTTGAAGAATCCGGGTTTAAAAGCTTCCAAACCGTAGCCAACAGCATCAGCTTGAATTACCGGTCCATCCTAAACTACTTTGTAAACAGAAGTACCAATGCCTCAGCAGAATCCTTTAATGCCAAAATAAAAGCCTTTAGAGCACAACTTAGAGAGGTGAAGAATACTGAGTTTTTCCTATTTAGATTATCCAGAATTTTTGCGTAGTCCACAACAAATGGGAATGATCCGTTTTCACTTTCGTCTCTTATTTCAGAGATGAGCAAAAAATAAAAAAGCTTTCCGTTGAGGGAAAGCTTTATGGGTACTATCATAAGATTTTGGTGGGGAGAGCAGGATTCGAACCTGCGAAGGTAAAAACCAACAGATTTACAGTCTGTCCTCGTTGGCCGCTTGAGTATCTCCCCGAGCTTTTACATATCCGGCGGTTATGCCTTTGTAAATGAACGGTGCAAATATAGCGTTGTTTTACGATTGTACAAGAGAAAAATTACAGAACTTGCGGTATCGCGATACAACTGTTTGATTATGAAAACCGTTTGCCCGAAAAAAATATTAAAAAATAAGATATATGGCCTATTTACTGTGTATTTGTGAGGAAATATACTCCAGGATCAGCGCGGTGTCATCACTACAATCAAACCAGTTTATATCTTCCTGTTTCCGGAACCAGGTCAGTTGACGTTTAGCAAAGCGACGGGTATTTTTTTTGATTTCAACTATGGCAGAATCCAGGGTACATTGCTCTTCCATATAGCGGAACAACTCTTTATATCCTACGGTTTGCAGGGCATTCTTCTCGCGATACGGAAATAGTGACCGGACTTCCTCGAGCAGCCCGTTCCGGATCATGATATCTACGCGGCGGTTTATACGATCGTAGATCATATTGCGGTCGGCAGTGAGGCCTATAGTGATCGGAATAAAATCTCTTTTCCTTGATGTTCCCGATAAAAAGGAAGAATAGGGTTGTCCTGTACCCAGGCAAACTTCCAGGGCGCGGACAACGCGGTGGGGGTTTTCCGCATCCACCTGTTTGTAGTAAACGGGATCGAGTTGTTGTAATTCGGAAGCAAGATCCCGGAGCCCCTCTTGTTCCAGGCGGATATTCAATTTTTTGCGGATAGCCGGATCGATATCCGGAAAATAGTCAAGCCCGTAGAGTACGGCATTGACATACAATCCACTGCCTCCGGCCATAACAACGACATCCGTATTTTTAAAATGCTGTTCGAGCAGAGCTATGGCTTCACGCTCAAAATCTCCGACGGAATACTCGTCGAAAATACTTTTATGCTGAATGAAATCGTGGGGAACGGCAGCCAGTTCTTCCAGAGAAGGAACCGCTGTGCCGATACTCATCTCCTTGTAGAACTGCCTGGAATCAGACGAGATTACCCGGGTACGGAAATACTGTGCAATCCGTATGGCCAACGCGGTTTTCCCGATCGCCGTAGGACCGACAACGGTAATGAGGTATTTGTTTTTTAAAGGTTCCAAACAGGTGGTTTCAGGTTATGTATCAGTTTTATTTTCCGGTAAATCTGCCGGTGGCGTAGGGAGGGGGGTGCCGCAGTGATAGCAGAAGTTGGCTCCCCGCACCGTATTACTGGTGTTACATTGCGGGCAAAGCAATGCCGGAGTCTCGGAACCACCACTATTGACTTTTTCTCTCTGGGATTTGGCATATTCTACAGTGACAATTCCGGTAGGTACAGCGATGATTCCGTAACCGAGGATCATTATAAGAACAGCTATGAACTGTCCCAGTTCCGTTTGCGGGGCAATATCCCCGTAGCCTACGGTAGTGAGTGTTACGATAGTCCAGTAAATACTCCTGGGGACACTGGTAAAGCCGCTGTTATGCCCCTGTTCTATAATAAACATCAGGGACCCTATAACCACCGATATGATAAGTACCGTGTATAGAAATACGACGATCTTTGCACGGCTGGCTTTTAACGCATCCTGAAGCTGTGAAGCTTCTCCTATAAAACGCATTAATTGCAGGATTCTGAACAGCCGGAGCAGGCGAAGCGACCGGATCGTAGCCAGAACATGGGTATTGATAAAGAAAAAGGAAAGGTACATGGGAAGTATGGCTATGAGATCTATGATCCCGTAAAAACTGCGTATATAACTCCAAGGTTTTCTAATGGTAATAATACGCAGGATATACTCTATCGTAAAAAGGATTGTGATCACCCATTCCGATATCATCAGGAGCTTATGATATTTAATGTCGATCTCCGCGACACTTTCGAACATCACCACGAAAATACTGAGGATGATAAGTACGAGGATTATAATATCAAATAACCTTCCGGCAGGCGTGTTTACCCCATATATGATAATATGGGTCTGCTGTTTCCATATTTCGTATTTACTCTTTATCTTCTCCTTCACAGCTTTTTCTCTAAGATAACGGGTTGTTTATTTTGTAAAGATATGAGTTCTGTATATAACTTTTTCAAGGCCCCGTATTCCGTAGCCGTAAATATCGGTCTTGAAAACTTAAGGTTACTGTTGATGTAGATGACATTCCCGTTTCTGGAGGTATGATATGTCAGTTTTGCCGAACCGTCTTCGAGTTTCATAATTTTGTCGCCCGGTAACTCTTTGATCTCATAGTGTTCTCCCAGGTCGATCGCCGTGATATAAATGAATGAAAAGGGATATCCGAAATCTACGGGGTATGTGCGTTCCTCTAAGGTAAACGGATTTTTCGTGATACGCTCTGCAATAAAGGGGTAGAGTACAATCATAGGAGCATCCGTATCGTTTTCCATAACCAAAGAGTAATGCTCCGCAAGCTGATCTTCCGGGCTTTCCAGATGGTCTACGGTATATTTTTCCAGTTCGTACAGCCCTTGTTTGTCAAACTCATCTTGAAGCGATTCTTCATATTCTTCCTGAGATTTACTTCGGAGCTTATTTCTTTTGGAGAGTGCATGATACCCGGAACTCGTGGTTTGTATCGCTATAGTTGCAGGTCTGCTATCCGATAGGGATATCTGTGTGGATATCATTGTTTTATTGCCTTTGAGAGGTGTAATGTCATACCAGTAGCTCCCGTTTTCCATATCCATAACCCTGCCGTAACTATTGAGCGCTTTGAAAGGAAGCATACCGAACAGCACGTTTTTATCCGAAATATCGAGTAAATAACTTTGATCTTCGATATCGAGTTTAACCACGAGGTAATTAAATTCGGAGATCACCGGGTAAAGTTTGGTAGGCAGGCTTTGATCTCTTGTGGACAACAGCATAAAATCGGCCTTGAAACCTTCGGCTTTGAGAAAATTGAGCAGGATGAGATTCAGTTCCGCATGGCTTCCGGATTTTCTGTCGAACGCCTCTTTTACATCCACCCGGGTAAATATGTAGTTGGCGTTGTTCCAGAACAGCTCTTTTTGTAGACTGTAGTATATTTTCTTGGCTTTTTCGAGCCCTGTGGTCATTTCGGAAATTTCGGAGGGTATGAGCCTGGAAAAATAATTTTCCTTCCGGGCCTGTTTTCCGATTTCTTCACCGTATTTTATTTCCTTGTCTACATCTTTCCAGCTCTTGGTGTACTTTTTTTTCATCCCGTCAAAGCCCTCGAATGTTTCCAGTTCGTAATCTATGGCGGAGAGGTAATTGTGCCGGGATATCATATAATCCTCTTCTTTGAAGGCCGGGATATCTTTCATGATATAGTTGCTCACAACACAATCCGCAGTACCCACTCCCTGAAAATAAAAACAATCTTTCTTTAATACCGACTCCTTGTGGTGTAACGGCTGAAATCCGGTAAGTTTAATATTGTATTTGTAATTCGCAGGAATAGACGTGTGGTATTCACTGTACAGTTTGGGAAGATCCGACTGGAACCTCCAGGTGTTGAAATTGAATAAAAAAGGCGATTCGGTCTTGTACCGGTAGTCAATTACAGTGCCCTCTTTTACATCCGGAATAGTAAACTTAACCAGGTCGTAATTCTCATTGACGTGTTCTGTGAAGATATCTTTTTTATGAAGCCATGTCCCCGGGCGGGCATCGTTAAACGAAATAGCCTCTGCTTTTATAAACTTCTCTTTCCTCTTGTTATCCGTAGATTTATGTAGCGGTATCTCTACCGTTGCTTCATGCACTCCTTCCGGTTTCAGTATCTTTATACGGCGGGTTACTTCGGTAGACAGTACGACAAACCCATAACTGTTTTTTTCAATTTTGGAAACGCCTTTTTCGTATAGCACAAGAGCATTGGCTACGGTATCTTTATCGTAATGCAACATGGAGATATCTTCGGGGGATACTTTCCCGAAATCAAAAGCAGGTGAAGCATTTTGCTGTGCGTTCGAAAAAACTAAAAAAGACAGCATTACTAAAACGGTGGTGTAAAGTGATTGATTGGTCATGACCCCATGGCTGTTATTTGGATGAGAACTCTATAATTTTATACCCGTTGTTTTTCCTGAGGTAAGTTTGAATAATATGTCTTGCATCGGCATTATCCTGCATGGGAGTCAATACCTTTTGCAGGATGTGAATGTTATTGATCTGGTAGTTTAAGTCGTAGAATGCAATACCTTTAAAAACAGAATCTTCTATCATTATAACGCTGTGCTCTCCGGTGGCTCTTCCTTTATCGATGATCAGCATGTCGGGGTATGGATAACTGTATTTCCGAAGCGCTTCGTTAACCCTTTCGTTATAGCGGTCCACGGGTTCTTCACCTATGCAGGCGCCCTTACATTGGTGTATGGTGTAATTAAAGCAATGCTTTTTGGCATCGGAGAGTCCGTTGAGCTTATTGCACAGCATAAACGCTTCGGTCAACCGGTATAATGTATTTTTTGCTTCGTGTATGGTTGCAAAGGTGGTGACGGGGCGTTCCCGGGAAGACCTTCCTGACAGCTTTTTCACGAACAATTCCAGGTAGCCGTTTTCATTTTCCCGGCAGAACATCCCGAAAGTAAATAACCGCTGCTTCCGCGCCCTGTTGTACTTAGGCTGGTTTTTCTTTATTTCCTCATTCTCTTTAAGCAGAGCAATAAGTTCGTTTCCGGTCTCTTCGTAGGTAACGGCGACAACTTCCTTTTGGATGAGCCTTGCCTTTTTTGCGGTTCTGGTGAAGTGCTGGTTTACCCGTTTCCGGATGTTACGGCTTTTGCCGATATAGATGATGTTTCCATTGTCTCTATGGATGTAATACACACCGACCTTTTCCGGAAGCTGTTCGACGATATGAAGCAGTTTAGGGGAGAGGGTTCCCGTATTTTCGGACTTGATACTTTCGCGGACAATCTCTTTCGACTGATCTTTGGCCAGGAGTAACTTAAAGAGTTTTACCGTGGCCTGAGCATCGCCGTTGGCCCGGTGGCGGTCACTTACGGGAATTCCCAGAGAACGGACGAGTTTACCGAGACTGTAAGACCCGGCATCGGGAATAAGTTTCTGGGATAGTTCGACCGTACAGATTGTGCGTCTGCGATAATCAAACCCCAGGCGTTGAAACTCCGTCCGAAGGATGCGATAGTCAAATTGTGCATTATGAGCTACAAGGATGCAGTCTTCCGTGATCTCGACGATACGTTTGGCCACTTCGTAAAATTTCGGTGCTGACCTGAGCATGGCGTTGTTAATACCGGTAAGGTTCACAACAAAAGGTTGTATGTCCCGTTCCGGGTTGATCAGGCTGATAAAGCGATCTGTGATTTCATGCCCGTTATACCGGTAAATGGCAATTTCCGTAATACCTTCTTCGTTATACTGTCCTCCTGTGGTTTCTATGTCTAATATGGCGTACATCTATACCTGTTCCGGGTCGGGGCATACCCTGTTTTATCGTCCGATTTATTTTTGTATACTGTAATTTCTTGCTCCAAAGATACTACTTCCTATTCTAACCATCGTACTTCCTGCTGCAATCGCGGTTTTATAATCTCCGCTCATCCCCATGGATAAGGTCTTTATTCCGGCGTTGTCCTGTGCTATCCGGCGGAACAGATCACTTAATGTATCGAACTCTTTGCGGATCTGAGCTTCGTTGTCGGTAAAGGTGGCCATTCCCATAAGTCCGGTTATTTTTACATGCTGCATATTGCGAACTTCTTCGGAGTTCAGCAGTGTCATAACCTCATTTTCATCCAGCCCGAATTTTGTTTCCTCCTCGGCGATGTGTACCTGTAGCAGGCAGGAAATAACCCTGTGGTGTTTTGAGGCCTGTTTGTCGATTTCCCTGAGGAGTTTAAGACTGTCCACACCATGGATCAGGGATACGTATCCGGCCATGTACTTTACCTTGTTCCGCTGTACGTGCCCTATCATGTGCCATTCGATATCATCGGGCATCTGCTCGTACTTCTCGGTCATTTCCTGAATCTTATTCTCTCCGAAAATCCGTTGTCCTGCATGATAAGCTTCCATAAGATCACTTACCGGTTTGGTTTTGGAGACGGCTACCAGGGTAACGTGTTCCGGGAGTTCTTTTTTCAGTTGTGTCAGGTTGTCTGCTATGCTCATTGTGCAAAGTTCGGTTTTAATGTGGTATTTAAAATTCGTAGATAGTCAAGCCACTGCGAAGTTTAGGTTCTATAAAAGTACTTTTTGGCGGCATTTGTAAGCCTTCGTCCGCTATTTTCCTGATTTCCTCCATGGTTGCGGGAAGCATTCCGAATCCGACGGTGTATTTGCCCTTGTCGATAAGCGATTTCATCTCCACCACATTGTCCCGGCCATATCCGTACGCTATACGATCGTCGTTGCGCAGATCCTTGATGCCCAGTATGGGGTAAAGAATGGTGTCGTATAGCAGTTGCGTGTCCAGTGTACGCAACGGGTCAGTAAAGTTGTAGCGGGTTTTTCTGAGGTAAAGCGAATAGAATTCACCATCCAGGTACATCGTAAAATGATGTTTTTTAGAAGGCCTGTACAATTCCGTTCCGCGGTTTTCGATACGATACGACTCATCGAGCCGAATGAGAAAATCTTCCTTGCTTAACCCGTTGAGCCCTTTTATCATCCTGTTGAACTCATATATTCTGAGGTTGGATTCCGGTATAAAATAACTCATAAAAAAGTTATATGCCTCATCTCCCGTATGGTCCGGATTGTCTTTTTTCAGGTTTTCGGCAAGAAGACAGGAAGAGGAAGAGCGATGATGTCCGTCGGCGATATAAATATCACCTATATTTTCAAATTCGTTACGGATAGCAGTAATGGTTTCCGGATCGGATATCTTCCACAGGTAATGTGTAATACGATCCGTAGTGGTAAATTCGTATTCGGGAATAGTAGCAGTGATACGCTCTATAATGTTGTCTATCAATTCTCTGTCCGGATACGTAAGCAGTACGGGCTCGGTGTTAAACCCTACTGTTTTGAGGTACTCCATGAACAGCTCTTCGCGGGCCTGAATGGTCGCTTCGTGTTTCTTTATACGGTTATTTTTGTAATCTTCGACACTGGCTCCTCCCAGGATGCCGCAGAAGGTATGTTTTCTCGTCTTTTGTTTATAAATATAGAGCGAAGGTATCTCGTCCTGTATGAAAATATGATCTTCCCGAAATTCGAGATACCTGTTGCGCACAAGTTTGAAACGGTTTTCTCCGGAAACTTCCCGGTGATATTTATAACCGGGATTAATGATGTGCATAAAACAATAAGGATTGAACTGCAACCGGGCCTCGCGCTCTTTTCTGGAATAGCTTTCATAAGACCTGGAAGCGACCAGTCCTACCTTGTCTTTTGTCGGGCGAACTGCCCGGAAAGGTTGAATTATCGCCATAGATAATAACAAATAAAATTTGCGAAGCAATACAGGTATTTAAGTTTACGTACAGTGCTCCGACATTGGGTTCGGGCTTAGCCTTACTATATTTCGGGTCCTTTCAGGAAAACATTTCGGCTACTTTCTCGGCTTTTTTACCGGTTGTGTAGTCGTAAAAACCTTCTCCCGATTTTATACCCAGTTTACCTGCGGTAACCATATTGACCAGTAAAGGGCACGGGGCATATTTGGGGTTTTTAAAACCGTCGTACATCACATGGAGTATCGAAAGGCATACGTCGAGCCCGATGAAATCTGCAAGTTGCAGCGGTCCCATCGGATGTGCCATTCCCAGTTTCATTACCGTGTCAATAGCTTTTACCCCGGCAACGCCATTGTACAGGGTCTCAATAGATTCGTTGATCATGGGCATGAGTATCCTGTTGGCCACAAAACCCGGGTAGTCATTGACTTCCACAGGGATCTTATCGAGTTTTTCGGCCAGGGCAACGACCGTTTTCGTCGTTTCGTCAGAGGTGCTGTAACCCCGGATGATCTCCACCAGTTTCATGATAGGAACGGGGTTCATAAAATGCATGCCTATAACCTGACCGGGACGGCGGGTCGCCGAAGCTATTTTGGTAATAGATATAGACGAAGTATTGGTGGCCAGAATGGTTTGCGGAGCACACAGCTTATCGAGCTTTTTGAAAATATCGAGTTTCAGTTCCAGGTTTTCGGTAGCTGCTTCCACAACAAGTCCCGCACCCCCGGTACCTTTTTGCAGGTCCGTATGAGTGCTGATGTTGTCCAGGGTCTGTTGTTTCCGGTCTTCTGTCAGGGTGCCCTTTTCGACCATCCGGTCAAGGTTCCGGGCTATAGTTGCCAGGCCGGATTGTAATGCTTTTTCGGAGATGTCAATGAGCATGACATGAAAACCGTATTGTGCAAATGTATGGGCAATACCATTTCCCATAGTCCCTGCACCGATAACTGCGATGTTTTTCATATTCCGTTTTTATGTGTTTGTTTGTGTGTGTAAGCGTACTCTTGGGGTGATACCGTTACCGTATCAGAAGCTTGCAATGATCTGCATGGCTACTTTAAGGGCTTCCTTACCCTGGGTAAGGGTGACGATCGGTGTAGTATGTTCGGTAATGGCCGATGCAAATGTTTCCAGTTCGTCCAGAATGGCATTGTTGGCCAGTATTTTCGGATTCTCGAAATAAATCTGTTTTTTGAGTCCTTCCGCATTCTGAAGGATCAGGGCAAATTCATCGAATTTTTTAGGCGCATCTTTCATCTTCACTACTTCTACCTGTTTCTCCAGGAAGTCTACGGAGATGTAAGCATCCTTCTGAAAGAACCTTGATTTCCGCATATTTTTCAGAGATATTCTGCTCGCGGTCAGGTTGGCCACACAGCCGTTTTCAAACTCAATACGGGCATTGGCGATGTCCGGCGAATTGCTGATAACCGAAACACCACTGGCATTGATGTGTTTTACGGGAGATTGTACCAGGCTGAGGATAATATCGATATCATGGATCATCAGGTCGAGTACCACCGGTACGTCCGTACCCCGGGGATTGAATTCTGCCAGTCTGTGGGTCTCTATAAACATGGGATTGCTGATCTTATCCTTAACCGCTGTAAAAGCGGGGTTAAAGCGCTCGACATGTCCCACCTGGCCTTTTACACCATACTGTTCGGCCAGAGCAATGATCTCTTCGGCCTCTTCTACGGTGTTGGCTATGGGTTTTTCTATAAATATATGTTTTCCTTTCTCCAGGGCTTTTTTAGCACACTCGAAATGAGAGAGGGTGGGTGTTACGATATCGACGACATCAACCGCATCGATCAGTTCATCTACCGAGGCAAACGATTTGTATCCGAATTCTTTGGATACTTTCTGCGCGTTTTTCTGATTGGGGTCGTAGAAACCGGCCAATTCGTATTTGTCGGACTGGTTGAGTAAACGAAGGTGAATTTTTCCCAGGTGCCCCGCACCCAGAACTCCGGCTTTAAGCATAAAATAGATGTTTTGAACAAAAATAAGGTTATTCGGGGAATAAGACCAATAATATCTCCGGATTATAGATAAAATTGTATGCGAAGTCACAGAATTACAAAAATTGGTAAAAAGGTGTAACTGAAGGAGACACTGCAAAGCGGTGGCAGGAGAGGGGCCCTGATTCCCGGTTTTTCGCCCGTTATAAAAACGCTTTGATTTGTTCAATTTATTTTTCGTTGTAACTTTACCTGCGCTAACACATCACAACCTTGAAAGATACCTTAAGACATAAAGGAAAGAGAAACAGGCTCGCCGAAACCGTGGCGGAAAAAGGAATTACCGATCCTAAAGTCCTGGATGCTATCCGAAGTGTACCGAGACACCTTTTTATGGATAGTAGTTTCGAAGATCATGCTTACCAGGACAAGGCCTTTCCTATAGCGGCCGGACAAACCATTTCGCAGCCTTTTACCGTTGCTTTTCAAACCCAGTTACTCGAGGTCTCGCCGGGGGATAACATCCTCGAAATAGGAACGGGTAGTGGCTATCAGACTGCTGTTTTGCTCGAGATGAAAGCCCGGGTCTATTCTATAGAACGTCAGCTGGAACTTTTTAAGCGTACCAGCCTGTTTTTACCCAAACTGGGGTATCGCCCCAAGAAACTCATCTTCGGCGACGGGTATAAAGGATTGCCCGAAGAAGCTCCTTTTGACGGTATCATCGTTACCGCAGGCGCTCCGGAAGTTCCCAGGCCCCTGCTCGCCCAACTGAAAGTAGGAGGCAGACTGGTGATCCCCGTAGGTGGGGCTACCCAGACGATGACCATGTTTACCAGGAAATCGGCCATGGAATTTGAGAAGAAAGAATTCGGAGAGTTTCGTTTTGTTCCGCTGCTGGAGGATAAAAATTAAAACAGTTTCCAGAATAGGGGCCTTTTTATTTTGCCATGTCATTTTCCTGAATGTATAATGGAATCCAATTCTTTCTTCATTTTTTGGAGAAGTCCGGGGTTTTGTAATGCAATATTTTTCTTTTCGGAAGGATCATTCCGAAGATCGTAGAGCTGCTCTTCCCCGGAGAACCCGGTTTCGATATCCGGTCCCCAGGTGATCCTGGCATTTCCCGGATTCGGAGGAATAAATTTGTAATCTCCTTTGACATAAGAGAGAACGCTACCGATAGCCTCCTGTACCAGGCCATCCCGGCCTTGCCGGTCTTTCCCGGTAAGGGCTTCCCATTGATCCTGAGTGTCGGGAGCCTGTCCGGTAGTGATGGATTGTCCGGTACCGGCTGCAAACGAACCGAGGATATCTACCTGGCTGAACAGGGCGGCCGATTCGGCTCCCGGAGGTATATGCCCTGTCCATTTTACGAGCATTGGTACCCGTGTACCCGCTTCCAGGGCACTGTATTTTCCTCCTCTTAGAATTCCCGAAGGACGATGATTTCCCAGTAACTCCCTGGCCCGGTCCCGGTAGCCGTCATCCAGAACAGGACCGTTGTCACTACTGAATATAATTAGGGTATTATCTTCCAGATCCAGCTCTTCCAATAGTCTGGTAATTTCTCCTACTGCCCAGTCTAGCTGTGCAATAACATCTCCCCTGGGACCCCGGTCTGTTTTTCCCTGAAATCTTTCATGGGCTATTCTGGGTACATGAATATCGTGCGTGGCCAGGTACAGAAAAAACGGTTTTTCTTTGTTTTTCCGAATGAATGCTGTAGATTTTTCCACCAGCTTGTCCGCAATATCCTCATCCCGCCACAATGCCGCTTTTCCTCCGGTCATATACCCGATACGGCTTATACCGTTAACGATGGTCATATCATGGCCATGAGACCATTTGGTGGTAAGGAGCTCCGGGTTTTCTTTCCCCGTAGGCCAATCGCCTGTTTTTTCTTTGTAGCTTACGCGGATGGGGTCGTCCGCTTTCAGGTTTACCACGTGGTGATTTTCAACAAAAACACATGGAACCCTGTCGCCGGTAGCAGGAATGATGAAGGAGTAATCAAATCCGATCTCCAGGGGCCCCGGGCTGATCTTTCCATTCCAGTCCGGGCCGTTTTCATCGCCAAGGCCCAGGTGCCATTTGCCCACAACGGCTGTTTTATAACCGCTTTTCCGCAAGATACCCGGAAGGGTTTCCGTGCCCGGTTTTATAAGACTTGAGGCGTCTCCGGGGGCAACTCCTCTCCCTCTGGTACGCCATGCATATTCTCCCGTAAGCAGAGAATAGCGGGATGGGGTACAGGTTGCCGCTGTAGTATAGGCATTGGTGAATTTCAGGCCTTCGTCGGCGAGTTTATCTATATGTGGCGTGGCTATACTGCCACCATAGCAACTTATATCTCCGTAGCCGAGATCATCCGAATAAATAAGAACAATATTGGGATGGCGGGATTGGTCCGTATTTGTTCCTGTTTTTTCTTCCTGGCCGGACTTTTTACAGGATAACAGTAGAAGGATAAAGACAGTGCAAACCTGAATTCTGGTTGGATGTTTCATAAATGGTATTCGGATTAATCCGTATAAATGTATATGTTTTCGAGCACATATCATAGCGTAGTGAGAGCTTTTTGTAATGCACACCGGGTTCGAAAGTGTAGGATCGATAAAAAAGGATTGAATAAATGATAATATTATATATTTTAATCGGTTTTAGAATAAAAGTGACAAAAATTTCATGTAGCTGTTTCATGTTATAAAAAAAGGCATTAATATTGTGTTATAAATGAAAACAAACCTGATTCATATCATTGCGGTCATCGTCATTGTGGTTATTTCACCTTGACCGGGAATGGTATGTTAGAAAATATAATTTTTAAACACAGCCTTCCCGAAAACGGAAGGCTTTTTTAGTACCTGGATTTTTTACGGATGAAAAGATTGTCACACATAGTCATTATTCTTGTCGTCATTATGAACTCGTTTTCGGGTTGATACGATAAGGATATGCTGTAAAACAGGGCCTGTATCAATCCGAAGAATGATACGGGCCTTTTCTTTTTCAGTTTTTATTTACTGTTGGATATGATAGTATGAAGTGGTATAAGATGTTGTTTTTCAGAATGGTAAATACATGCGCGTACAATTGAGTCTAAAAAACAGAATTAATGTTAAAATACTGGAGATTTTATATAAAATAATTTAGCTGATCATAAAGTATAATAGAGAAAATAAATTTTTATTAAATAATGTTAAACACGTATAGTAAACAAGTTACTCAAGATCCTACACTACCTGCCGCACAGGCAATGTTGCATGCCATAGGCCTTAGTGATGACGATTTGAAAAAGCCACTCATAGGTATAGCGAGCACAGGATATGAAGGAAATCCCTGTAACATGCATCTTAACGGTTTATCCGAGTATGTGAAAAAAGGTACGGAAGAAGCCGGCCTGGTCGGATTGATTTTTAATACCATAGGGGTGAGCGATGGTATCTCTAACGGGACGCAGGGCATGCGATATTCTCTTCCTTCACGAGATATTATAGCAGACTCTATAGAAACAGTCGTCCAGGGGATGAGTTATGATGGTGTCGTCACCGTGGTGGGATGCGATAAGAACATGCCGGGAGCGCTTATGGCGCTGCTGCGCCTCAACCGTCCTGCAGTCCTGGTTTACGGAGGAACTATTGCTCCGGGCTGTCACAAGGGACAAAAACTCGACATTATTTCGGCTTTTGAAGCCTGGGGAAGTAAAGTTGCCGGAAAAATTTCGGAAGATGATTATAAAGAAGTTATCCATAAGGCGTGTCCGGGTGCGGGTGCGTGCGGGGGCATGTACACAGCTAATACCATGGCCTCTGCCATAGAAACGCTGGGGATGTCGATACCTTTTAACTCTTCCATACCGGCGGTGAATGACGGAAAGAAAGAAGATTGTATTGCCGCCGGAAAGGCCCTGCGCCTCCTGTTGGAAAAAGATATAAAACCAAGGGATATCGTAACGAGAAAGTCTCTCGAAAATGCTTTTCGCGTGGTTACGGTACTCGGAGGTTCCACGAATGCCGTGCTCCATTTTATGGCCATAGCCAAAGCAGCTGAAGTAGATTTTACGCTGGATGATTTTAAGCGTATCAGCGATAACACACCGCTGCTGGCCGACCTGAAACCGAGTGGCAAATATGTGATGGAAGACCTGCACCGTATCGGTGGTGTTCCCGCGGTATTAAAATATATGCTCAAACAGGGCATGTTGCACGGAGACTGTATTACGGTAACCGGGAAAACACTGGCAGAGAACCTTGCCGAAGTTCCGGATCTGGAAGAAGGACAGGAGATTATCCGTGCCGTAGACAACCCTATAAAAAGTACCGGGCATATCCGTATCCTGTACGGAAATCTGGCCGAAAAAGGAGCGGTAGCCAAGATTACCGGCAAAGAAGGTCTGAGGTTTACCGGGAAAGCAAAGGTGTTTAACGGAGAATCCGATGCCAATACCGGTATTAAAGAAGGTAAAGTGTCGAAAGGAGATGTGGTTATCATACGTTACGAAGGCCCGAAAGGTGGTCCCGGAATGCCGGAAATGCTGAAGCCAACCTCTGCAATTATGGGGGCAGGACTCGGAAAAGACGTAGCCCTGATCACAGATGGTAGATTTTCCGGCGGATCACACGGTTTTGTCGTCGGACACGTCTCTCCGGAAGCACAGGATGGCGGGGCCATAGCACTTGTGGAGGACGGTGATATTATTACCATAGACGCGGAAAACAATACTATTGATGTGGAAATTTCCGATCAGGAATTGAAAGATCGAAAGTCCAGGTGGGTTCAACCCCCTTTAAAAGAGAAAAAAGGAATATTGTACAAATACGCCAAAACAGTTTCATCCGCATCAGAAGGATGCGTTACCGACGAATTTTAGGGATACACAATAACATGGTATGCGCTTCCGTGAAAATACCCTGTGATGTGTATAAACAATACATAGTTTGGTGTAGCAATAAAGAAGAGTATGGAAACATTGAAAGAAAAATTAGTAGAAACAGAAACCAGTACAACCATCAGGATCAGCGGAGCAGAAGCTGTGATCCACTGCCTGCTGGCCGAAGGGGTAGACCTTATGTACGGATATCCCGGTGGGGCTATCATGCCGGTATACGATGCCTTGTATAAGTTTCAGGATAAATTGCACCACGTGCTCACCCGTCACGAACAGGGAGCGACCCATGCTGCCCAGGGCTATGCCCGGGTCAGTGGAAAAGTAGGTGTGGCCATGGCTACTTCCGGACCAGGAGCAACCAATCTGGTTACGGGGATTGCCGATGCGCAGATAGATTCTACCCCCATGGTGTGTATAACCGGCCAGGTAGCCAGGCATTTGCTGGGTACGGACGCTTTTCAGGAAACCGATATTATCGGTATTTCCACACCGGTAACCAAATGGAGTTATCAGGTCACCAAAGCAGCGGATATTCCCGTAGCACTGGCCAAGGCATTTTATATAGCCCGTTCCGGTCGTCCGGGACCCGTATTGATCGATATCACCAAAAATGCCCAGGTAGAAGAGTTTGATTTCTCTTATAAAAAATGTACGGCAATACGTAGCTATAAACCCAAACCCGAAATCAACCCGACGAAAATCGGGGAAGCGGCTGCAATTATCAATAGTGCTAAAAAGCCCTTTATCGTTTTCGGACAGGGTATTATTCTGGGAAAAGCCGAAGCGGAATTAAAAGCCTTTATCGAAAAGGCTGGTATTCCTGCAGCGAGTACGGTACTCGGATTGTCTGCTCTGGAAACCGATCATCCCCTTTATACCGGGATGGTAGGTATGCATGGAAATTATGCGCCGAACCTGATGACTAATGAATGTGATGTGCTTATAGCACTCGGAATGCGTTTTGACGACCGGGTAACAGGCGACCTGAGCAGGTATGCCAAACAGGCCAAAGTAATACATTTTGAAATAGACCCTGCCGAAGTCGACAAGAATGTCAAAACAGAGATCGCCGTTCTCGGAGATGTAAAGGAAACCTTGTCCGGAATACTGCCGCTGATCGATGAAAAGAAACACGAAACATGGCACCAGGAGTTTAAGGACAAACGGGCTATAGAGTTTGATAAAGTTATAAAAAATGACCTTTTCCCCGAGAAGCAAAAATTGACGATGGGAGAGGTTATCGAAAAGATCAATAAGCGTACCGGTGGTGATGCCATCGTGGTTTCGGATGTAGGTCAGCACCAGATGATCGCGTGCCGTTATGCCAAATTCAACCAGACCAAAAGTAATGTTACTTCCGGCGGACTGGGAACCATGGGGTTTGCGCTTCCTGCTGCGATCGGGGCCAAAATGGGAGCACCGGAACGGGAAGTTGTGGCTATTATCGGTGACGGCGGATACCAGATGACCATTCAGGAGCTGGGAACAATTTTCCAGACCCGTGTTCCGGTGAAGATCGTTGTGCTCAACAATGACTTTCTGGGGATGGTAAGGCAGTGGCAACAATTGTTTTTTGACCGGCGCTATGCTTCGACAGAACTTATCAATCCCGATTTCGTTACCATTGCCAAAGGCTACCATATTCCGGCACGCCGGGTCACCGAAAGGGCAGATCTGGACGAAGCCATCGATGAACTGATAGCCTCGGAAGAAGCTTACTTCCTTGAAGTTTGTGTGGAAAAAGAAGACAATGTATTCCCTATGATCCCTACCGGCGCTTCAGTAACCGATTGCAGGCTGGAGTAGTTACGGAGTGGAGTGATCAATGAAATAATATTAAAAAAGAAATGAATAATACATATACCATTTCCGTATACTCGGAAAATAACATAGGGTTGCTTAACCGTATTTCGGCCATATTTCTCAAACGGCATATCAATATAGAAAGCCTTACCGTTTCGGAATCGGAAATCGAAAATGTGAGCCGGTTTGTTATTGTGGCCGCTATGGACGAAGACCAGGTACGTAAGATCGTAGGGCAGCTCGAAAAACAGATCGAAGTGATCAAAGCCTACTATCACACCGACGAAGAAACGATCTACCAGGAGACCGCTTTGTTCAAGATAAAGTCGAGTTTATTGTTTGACGAAAGGCAGATACAGAACATCATCAAACAAAGTAATGCGAATATCGTAACCGTAGCCCGTGAATTCTTCGTGATCGAAAAGACCGGAAGAAGGCACGAAACCGATGCGTTGTACGACGAACTCGTACCGTTTGGTATCATGCAGTTCGTACGTTCGGGGAGAATTGCAGTTTCGAAAACGGAAATGAATATATCGGCGTTGCTTCGCGAATTTCAGAATGCATAAATTATCATAGTAAAATACGGACGCACTGTGGTGCGTCTGTTTGTTGAAAACAGAATAAATCTAAAATTAAAAATAAGCAATAAAAATGGCAAATTACTTTAACACGCTTCCGTTGAGGCTTCAATTACAGCAATTAGGAGTATGTGAATTTATGGACAGATCCGAATTCAGTGAAGGTGTAAAAAAACTTCTTGGTAAAAAAATTGTAATTGTAGGATGCGGTGCCCAGGGGCTTAACCAGGGACTGAACATGAGAGATTCCGGACTGGATATTTCTTACGCATTGCGTGAAGCTGCCATCAAAGAACAAAGACAATCTTATAAAAACGCTACAGAAAACGGGTTTACCGTAGGTACCTATGAAGAACTTATCCCGACTGCCGATGTGGTATGTAATCTCACTCCGGATAAGCAGCATACTGCCGTAATCAAGGCTGTTATGCCCCTGATGAAGGAAGGCTCTACGCTGTCGTACTCACACGGATTTAACATCGTGGAAGAAGGTATGCAGATCAGAAAGGACATTACCGTGATCATGGTAGCGCCCAAATGCCCGGGATCTGAGGTAAGAGAAGAATACAAAAGAGGATTCGGGGTACCGACATTGATCGCTGTCCACCCGGAAAACGACCCTGAAGGAAAAGGACTGGAGCAGGCCAAGGCCTATGCTGCGGCAACCGGTGGAGACCGTGCAGGTGTGCTTCGTTCTTCTTTCGTTGCGGAAGTAAAGTCCGATCTTATGGGAGAACAAACTATTCTTTGCGGATTGTTGCAAACCGGATCCATACTGAGCTTTGACAAAATGGTAGAAAAGGGTGTAGAGCCCGGGTATGCCGCCAAGCTCGTACAATACGGATGGGAGACTATTACGGAGGCCCTGAAGCACGGTGGAATCACCAATATGATGGACAGGTTATCCAACCCTGCCAAGATAGAAGCATTCCGTTTGTCCGAAGAACTGAAGCAGATTATGCGACCGTTGTTCCAGAAGCACATGGATGATATCATGAGCGGGCACTTCTCCAAGACTATGATGGAAGACTGGGCCAATGATGATGTCAACCTGCTTACCTGGAGAAAGGCGACCGGGGAAACCGCATTCGAAAAAACCGAAGTGACTTCCGCACCTATCAGTGAGCAGGAGTATTTTGACAACGGGGTACTTATGGTTGCTTTTGTAAAATCGGGAGTGGAACTCGCTTTCGAAACCATGACGGAAGCAGGAATCATAGCCGAGTCGGCTTATTATGAGTCGCTGCATGAGACACCTCTGATCGCAAATACGATAGCCCGTAAAAAACTATTCGAAATGAACCGTGTGATCTCCGATACTGCGGAGTACGGATGTTACCTTTTCGATCATGCGTGTAAACCGCTGTTATCCGATTTTATGAAGAAGATCGAAACCAATGTTATCGGTAAATCTTTTGCCGGGGGTAATGCGGTAGATAACCAGGAACTCATTAAGGTCAATTCGGAGATCAGGAATCACCCTGTAGAGAAAGTAGGGGCTTACCTGCGTTCTTCGATGACCGAGATGAAAAAAATCGTTTAAGCAGGCCGGGAACAGCCTGTCGGACAACCGTTTTAACATACCGGATGATGCCGGGGTTTATCTGATATGCCCCGGCTGTATTCCGGAATCGTGGTTTTCAGGCATCGCTTCTTTTGGTATGTATAGTTAAGTACAAATTTTAAAATCCTTTATTTTGAAAACGGATTATTCACATAAATCTACCAATGAAGAAATAAGAGCACGGTTTGATAATGACGTGGAACGTTTTTCCAATATCGATACGGGGCAACAGTCCACTATCGATGCACCGGTAACTTTGGAATGGATCACGGAAGCCGCCCGTTATGTAAACCCGGAAGCGGGATACCTGCTGGATATAGGTTGCGGGGCAGGAAACTACAGCCTGAAAATGCTGTCCAAATTACCCGGGCTCCATTGTACGCTTGTCGATCTTTCGGGACCTATGCTCAGGAGAGCCGAAGAGCGTGTAAACGTTATTAATGGCGGACGTACAGTGACTTTGCAGGGGGATATCCGTACGGTAGATCTGCCCGAAGGACACTTCGATATCGTACTGGCCGGTGCAGTGCTCCATCATTTGCGTGAAGATGAGGACTGGGAATACGTCTTTGCCAAAATATTCCGGGCCCTGAAACCCGGAGGTAGTTTCTGGATATCGGATATGGTATCGCACGATTCACCGGCATTGCATACGATGTTCTGGGCAGAATACGGAAATTACCTGGAGCGGCTCGGCGGAAAAGATTACCGGGATAAGGTCTTTGCCTATATCGAGAAAGAAGACAGTCCGCGATCGGTAACCTATCAGGTAGAACTCCTGAGAAAAACAGGGTTCGGAACCGTGGAAATACTACATAAGAACAGTTGCTTCGCAGCTTTCGGAGCTATTAAATAAAAACAGTGAGGATAACTGATGTACGATATCCGTACTGAACAACCCTATTATTGAGGATTTATGAACGTGACAACAAACTACATACCAAAGCTGGAACAGGTTAAGGAAGCCGCAGAAACCCTGAAAGGCGTGGCAGTACTTACCCCCCTGGGAGAAAGTCTTACGTATTCGAGGGTATTCGATGCCAATATATTACTGAAAAGGGAAGATCTGCAGATTGTGAGGTCGTATAAGATCCGCGGGGCTTATAACAAGATCCGTTCGCTGTCTGACCAAGAGAAGGCGAGGGGAATCGTTTGTGCCAGTGCGGGGAATCATGCGCAGGGCGTGGCGATGTCGTGTAACAGGCTGGGGATCAAAGGTACCATTTACATGCCCGTACCCACCCCGAAACAGAAGATCAGCCAGGTAAAAATGTTCGGCGGAGACCAGATCGAGATCGTACTGGAAGGGGATACTTTCGACGATTCCAACAAAGCGGCAATCACCGAATGCAAAAGGCTCGGAAAAACTTTTGTACATCCTTTCGACGATGAAAAAGTAATTGAAGGTCAGGCTACGGTTGGACTGGAAATACTCGAACAGGCTGAAGTGCCGATAGATTATCTTTTTGTTCCCGTAGGGGGAGGAGGTCTCGCTTCCGGAGTTTCTTCCGTGTTCCGGGTACTGTCTCCGGAGACCAAAATTATAGGGGTGGAACCGCAGGGTGCTCCGTCTATGAGTACGTCTCTCCAGCATAATAAAAATACGGAGCTCGGTGAGATCGAAAAATTTGTCGACGGGGCTGCTGTTCAGCGGGTCGGAGACAAGACTTTTGACATCTGTAAACAATTTCTTGACGATATGATAACGGTTCCGGAAGGAAAAGTATGTCAGACCATTTTAGATTTGTACAATCGGGATGCTATAGTGGTCGAACCGGCAGGAGCACTGACTATTTCAGCGCTCGACCAGTACAGGGACGAGATCAAAGGGAAAAATGTCGTTTGCGTGGTGAGCGGAAGCAACAATGATATTACGCGTACGGCCGAGATCAAGGAAAGGGCACTTTTGTACGCTAATCTCAAGCATTATTTTATTGTGCGTTTTCCGCAACGTGCCGGGGCACTCAAAGAATTCGTGGCAGAAATACTCGGGCCTAACGACGATATTACACATTTTCAATACACCAAAAAACACAGCCGGGAAAATGCTCCTGCTGTCGTCGGGATCGAGCTCAAAAGTGAAAAGGATTTACTACCTTTGATAGAGCGGATGAAAGCCCGTCATTTCTACGGAGATTATCTCAACAACAAACCGGATCTGTTCCAGTTTCTGGTGTAAGGGCGTTAACCGAAATATATCCAATTTAACCACAAAACCATACTATACTGATGCAAAGCGTTCAAGAAGAATTCAAACTGAAGAAAACAATACACCAGGATACGTATCTGGCCAATGGAGAGCTCAAAAAATGGGAAGGAAATTATGCCGATGTGTATTCTTCTATACATACGCACAACGACGAAGGAGTATATGGGCCTACATTGCTGGGAACTGTTCCGGACATGGACGAGTCCTCTGCCCTGAGCACTTTACAGGCTGCCTGTGATGCTTACGACAAAGGACAGGGAGCATGGCCCACTATGAAGGTAGTAGACCGTATAGCGTGTATGGAAAAGTTTGTACGGCAGATGAAGACCCGAAGGGAAGAAGTCGTTAAACTCCTGATGTGGGAAATAGGAAAAAACCTGCCGGATTCCGAAAAAGAATTCGATCGTACGGTAGAGTATATCTACGATACTATCGAAGATTACAAACAACTGGACAGGGACAGTGCCCGTTTTGCAAAACACGGCGGTGTTTATGCGCACATACGCCGAGGCCCTCTCGGAGTGGTACTTTGCATGGGACCGTATAACTATCCGCTGAACGAAACATTTGCGTTGCTCATCCCGGCACTGATCATGGGGAATACTGTAGTCTTTAAACCGGCCAAGCACGGTGTACTCCTGATTTCTCCCTTACTGGAAGCCTTCAGAAGCAGCTTTCCCAAGGGAGTGGTCAATATTATCTACGGAAGGGGAAGAGTGGTTGCAGCACCGATTATGAAGACCGGTCGTGTAGATGTACTGGCGCTTATCGGTAACAGCAAATCTGCCATAGCACTACAGGATCAGCATCCGAACAAAAACCGGTTGAGGCTTGTACTCGGTCTGGAAGCCAAGAACCCGGCGATCGTATTACCCGATGCCGATCTGGATCTGGCTATAGAAGAGTGTATTTCCGGAACCCTGTCGTTCAACGGACAACGATGTACGGCGCTGAAAGTATTGTATGTACATGAAGATGTGGTCGAAGAGTTTAATAAGCGGTTTGCCGACCGCGTGGATGCATTGAAATTCGGGAATCCCTGGGAACCCGGTGTTATGCTTACACCGCTACCGGAACCGGGTAAGCCTGATTACATCAGAGCGCTTATGGACGATGCCGTAGCCAAAGGAGCAAAAGTGATCAATAAAAGAGGCGGAGAGCAAAGTGAAAATTATATTTTCCCTCCCGTATTGTACCCCGTCAGTAAAGATGCCAGGGCATACCAGGAAGAACAGTTCGGTCCGCTGATCCCCATATTGTCTTTTAAAAGCATCGAGGAACCGCTCAACGACATGGCAGAATCCAACTACGGGCAACAGGTAAGCCTGTTCGGTCAGAATATAAAAACCCTGGCGCCGCTGATCGATACCCTGGTCAATCTTGTTTGCCGGGTGAACCTGAACAGTTCCTGCCAGCGCGGACCGGATGTTTATCCGTTTACCGGAAGAAAGGATTCTGCGGTCAGTACACTAAGTGTGCACGATGCATTGCGCTCGTTCTCTGTTCGTACTTTCGTCGCTTCCAAGGATAACGAGTATAACCGTGCCATCCTCACGGAGCTGCTGGACAGCAAAGCTTCTAACTTCGTCAATACCGATTATATACTCTGATAAATCGGAGCGTGTATATCTTTTATATCATAAAAAATCCCCGGGTTTTACAAATGTCCCGGGGATATAAAAACAAAACCCGGATACATTATCCGGGTTTCTCTTTGGGAAAGATTTTGGTTAGCTAAATCAAATCTTATATAATAGTAGACTGCCCAAATTCTATGTTTTCCTTATTTACCTGAGTTGTATCTTCCGCATGAAGAATAAAATCGGCAATAAAATCACCCACTTTGTTAGTGCCATACGTGCTGTTTTTATCCAGATCGGGTGTAACTACACCTTTTTCCAGGGATTTTTCCACAGCGTACTGTATGGTTTCTGCTTCCTCTTTCAGGTTAAAATGCTCCAGGAGCATGGCAGCGGAAAGGATAGACGCTACCGGGTTGGCAATATCTTTGCCTTTGGCCTGCGGATAAGACCCGTGTATGGGTTCGAACATGGCAATATCACTTCCTACGGAAGCAGATGCCAGTAACCCTATGGAACCTCCGATGACACTTCCTTCATCGGAAATAATGTCACCGAACATATTTTCTGTAAGAATAACATCAAACTGGCTCGGATTGAGGATGATCTGCATGGCAGCATTGTCTACAAAAAGGAAGTCGAGTTCTACATCAGGGTAGCTTTTTCCTATGGTAGTTACTACTCTTCGCCATAACCTGGAAGTCTCCAGGACATTGGCTTTATCCACGAGTGTCAGTTTGTTTTTTCTGCTGCGTGTAGCTTTAAACGCGAGATGGGCTATACGCTCGATCTCCGCTTCGGAATACTCGCAAAGGTCGGAAGCGATAGTACCGTCTTCACTGATTTTTTTCTCTCCGAAATAGATCCCCCCGGTGAGTTCGCGATAGATAGTGAAATCTGTTCCGGAAATAATATCTTTTTTTAGCGGAGATTTTTCGATGAGGGTAGGGTAGGCTTTAATAGGTCGGATGTTAGTAAAAAGGCCCAGAGATTTTCGCAGTTTTAACAATCCCTGTTCGGGACGTACTTTAGCCTTGGGATCGTTGTCGTATTTGGGATCTCCGATGGCACCGAAAAGTACGGCATCGGATTTTTTGCATACGGCTAAGGTTTCTTCGGGCAAGGGGTCTCCGGTTTTATCTATGGCAATAGCTCCGACCAGGGCTTCTTCAAAATGAAACGTATGGCCAAAAGCATCGGCAACTGCCTGCAAAGATTTCACGGCCTGGACGACCACGTCAGGACCTATGCCGTCTCCCGGTAAAAGTGCGATGTTCAATTTCATATCTGCGTATTTAATTCTTTTTCAAATTCTTCGATCTTATCTTTTTTGCTGATCAGGAAGTCAATGTCGTCATACCCGTTGAGCAGGCACAACTTCTTGTATGCATCGATCTCAAAGGATTCTTTTTTGTCCGAACCTTTAAGAGTGATAAACTGTTCTTCGAGGTTTACCAGTATCTGTGTTTCCGGATCGGATTGTACCGCATCGATAAGGGTTTTCAGATATTCGGGAGAAACCTGTACGGGTAATAAGCCGTTGTTGAGTGCATTTCCCTTGAAAATATCGGCAAAATAGCTCGATACGATCACTTTCAGCCCATAATCTGCAAGTGACCACGCCGCATGTTCACGACTCGATCCGCAGCCGAAATTATTTCCTGCAATGAGGATGCTCCCGCTGTATTTGGGGTCGTTAAGGGCAAAAGACGAATTGAGAGAACCGTCTTTGTTATACCTCCAGTCACGAAAGAGGTTTTCCCCGAAACCAGCCTTGTTGGTCGCTTTCAGGAAGCGGGCCGGGATGATCTGGTCGGTATCGATATTTTCAATGGGCAGAGGAATAGCCTTTGATGTATGTGTCCTGAATTTTTCCATGTCTACTTTTATATGGGCTCCTGGCCCTTTTGCGAAAAATGCACTCTTGCAAGGGCAATGGTTTTCGCTGTTGATGCCGTGATGGCCAATCTTAATGTTATAATTTTTTGTTTAACATCCGGGGCTTCCGGTAATCGGCCCGAAACGCCGGTTCTGCTGTTAGCGATGTACTTTCCGAATCAGACAAGTTCTGCTACTTCTTCTTCATAAGGGGTGGCAATAGCACCTTTTACGGCCGTTGCGGCTGCGATAAGCGGGCTGGCCAGTATGGTACGGGCTCCCTGTCCCTGACGTCCTTCGAAATTCCTGTTGGACGTAGAGACACAGTATTCTCCTTCCGGAATTTTATCGTCGTTCATCGCGAGACATGCAGAACATCCGGGCTGCCGCAATACAAAGCCGGCTTCTTCAAAAACCTGCCTGAGACCTTCTTCTTCAATCTGCCTGGCTACCTGCTGTGAACCGGGGACAATAAGGGCATTGACATTGGCCGCTTTTTGTTTGCCTTTGATATAATCTGCAGCTACCCGGAAATCTTCGATCCGGGAATTGGTACAACTTCCGATAAAGACGTAATTGATCGGTTTACCCAAAAGGCTCTCTCCTTTACGGAAGCCCATATATTGAAGTGATTTTTCGAAAGAGATATCATCCAGTTCCGGGATCTGCCCGTTGATCTTGATCCCCATACCCGGATTGGTACCGTAGGTAACCATAGGTTCGATATCTTCGGCATCAAAAGAATATTCCTGGTCAAACGCCGCACCTTCATCGGTTTTCAGCGTTTTCCAGTAGGCTACTTTTTTCTCGAACTCTTCACCCTTCGGAGCAAATTCTTTACCTTTCACATAAGCAAACGTGGTCTCGTCCGGGGCGATCATTCCGCCGCGGGCCCCCATTTCTATACTCATATTACATACCGTCATCCGCCCTTCCATACTCATGTTCTCAAAAACATCTCCGGCGTATTCGGCGAAGTACCCGGTACCCGAATTGGTTCCGAGCTTGGCAATGACATAAAGGATCACATCCTTTGGAAGCACTCCCTTACGGAGTTTACCGTTGACATTGATCCGCATTTTTTTCGGCTTGCTGAGCAGCAGACACTGACTGGCAAAAACCTGGGCAACCTGGCTGGTTCCTATCCCGAAGGCAATGGTGCCGAAAGCACCGTGGGTGGAAGTATGGCTATCTCCGCAGACCATGGTCATTCCGGGCTGGGTTATTCCGAGTTCGGGGGCCATTACGTGTACGATACCCTGGTATTTGTGTCCGAGACCATAGAGGGTTACCCCGTGTTTTTCACAGTTTTCGGTTAACTGCTGCACCTGGTTTCTCGACAGCGCGTCTTTTATAGGCAGGTGCTGATCCAGTGTGGGGACGTTATGGTCCGCCGTAGCCACGACCTGATCCGGTCTGAAAAGCGGGATATTCCGTTGTTCGAGTTCCGCAAAAGCCTGCGGACTTGTTACTTCGTGTATAAGGTGCTTATCTATATATAATATTTGTGGTCCATTCTCTACAGAATCGACCACATGGCTATCCCAAACTTTATCAAATAATGTCTTCTTCATTCGTTTTTTACTTTAGTTACATGCGTCAGGGCCTTTAAAAGCCCGGAAAATCAGGATGGTGTGCTTTACAAAGATATCGTTAGTTTTTTAGTTTTTGATTTCCCTTAGACGGCTCTGGCTTCTGCTATTTTGCAAACGTGCATAATCTCGTGGATATCCTGGTCCAGGATCTCTTTTTTCCTGTCAGCAAATTTCAGGAATTCCTGGTATACATCATCCAGTTGAAGTTTGGTAAGCTCATAGCCTACCTTCTTGGCCCGGTATGCCAGTGCTGCACGTCCGCTTCTCGCTGTAAGTACTATGGCCGATTCGGTAACTCCCACATCGGCCGGGTCTATAATTTCATAAGTCTCCCTGTTCTTGATCACCCCGTCCTGGTGAATTCCGGAACTGTGTGCAAAAGCATTGGCACCTATGATAGCTTTATTGGGTTGTACGGGCATTCCCATACTTTCCGATACCATACGGCTGGTACTGTACAATAATCTGGAATTGATATTGGTGTCCAGGTCGAGGGTAGGGTGCTGGCGGAGGATCATTACGACTTCTTCCAGCGAAGTGTTCCCGGCCCGCTCGCCAATACCGTTAATGGTACATTCTATTTGTCTGGCCCCGTTGATAACCCCCGAAATAGAGTTGGCGGTAGCCAGTCCGAGGTCGTTATGACAGTGGCAGGAAAGGATGGCATTCTCGATACCTTTTACATGGTCTTTGAGGTATTTTATCTTGGCACCATATTCTTCCGGTAAGCAATATCCGGTCGTATCGGGAATGTTGAGTACAGTGGCACCCGCTGCAATAACAGCTTCACAGACCTGTGCAAGGAAGTCGTTGTCGGTACGTCCGGCGTCTTCGGCATAAAATTCTACATCGTCCACGAAGGTTTTGGCGTAGGCCACGGCAGTAACTGCTCTTTCTATAATTTCTTCACGTGTAGCCTTGAATTTATGGGTGATGTGAGAATCCGAAGTACCTATTCCCGTATGAATACGTGGTCTTTTAGCAAATTTCAGGGCTTCCGCAGCAACTTCTATATCTTTTTTTACTGCCCTGGTGAGTCCGCATACCGTAGCATTTTTCACTATTTTTGCTATCTCGACGACCGATGTAAAATCTCCGGGGCTCGAGATAGGGAATCCGGCCTCTATGACATCCACCCCAAGTTCGTCCAGACGTTCCGCGATTACCAGTTTCTGCTTGGTATTCAGCTTGCATCCGGGCACTTGTTCGCCATCTCTGAGAGTGGTGTCGAAGATTTGTACTTTTTCTTTACTCATGTCAAATTATTAATCTTAATTTTATTTTTCAATACGAATTTATATTTTGCAAATTCAAACAAAGGATTTCGATTGTGGTGCTTTACAATGCTTAACCAAAAAATATAAAACTTAACATTTTGATAATTAGGTTTTTAATATCAGTTTTATTACAATGACAAATGCACAAAAAGATTCGTTGTTTGTTTTGATAAAATCCCTTTCCAAGTCAGAAAAGAGACAATTCAAACTGTATGTGAATCGGTTAGGAGTGAATGCAGATGCCAAATTTCTGGCATTGTTTAACCTTTTCGATAAAATGCATGATTACAATGAAAAGGAAATACTCAAGAGCGGGATAGTAAAAAAGCAACAACTGTCCAATCTCAAAGCGCATTTGTATAAGCAGGTCCTGGTGAGTCTCCGTCTGAACCCGGTAAACCAGAACATCAGGATACAAATACGCGAACAAATGGATTTCGCCACCATTTTATATCACAAGGGATTATACCGGCAAAGCCTTAAAATCCTGGAAAAAGCGAAGCAACTGGCTATAGAGAACGAGGAGAAGAACATCGCTTATGAAATCGTGGAGTTCGAGAAAATTATCGAAACCCAGTATATCACGCGAAGTATGAGTGGCCGTGCAGACGAACTGGCCGTGCAGGCCAAGGAACTGAGTATGCAGAATGTCATTACGAGCAGGCTGTCGAACCTCTCTCTGCAGCTTTACGGTATTTTGCTGAAATCGGGTTATGTAAAAAGCGATGAGGAAAACCAGCGGATCACGGAGTACTTTTATTCCCGTTTGCCTAAATGTAAGCTGGAAGACCTCGGTTTCCGGGAGAAATTATGGCTGTATAAAGCGCATTTGTGGTACAGCTTCCTCACCCAGGATTTTTTGTCGTGTTATAAATATGCCAGTAAGCTGACCGATCTTTTCTATGAGAACGAACAGATGATCTACCTGAACCCGGTATATTACCTGAAAGGGAACAATTACCTGCTCGAATCGCTGTTTATGCTCAAATATAAGACGCAGTTCAAGGCCGTACTCGAACGCCTGGAAAAAACAATAGCTTCGGAGCCCTTTCCGAAAAATGAAAATGTTTCCTCACTTTGTTTTTTATATATATACATCAACAAACTCAACCTGCATTTCGTAGGAGGAACATTCGAGGAGGGGCTTTCTCTGGTCGATGATATTCTGAAGGAGTTAAAGGCTCACCGGGACACCATAGACGAACATCACGTTATGGTCTTTTATTATAAGATCGCCTGTATGTATTTCGGTAACGGGGACAACAGGATGTGCATCAGTTACCTGAAAAAGATTATAGACAATAAGAACCTCACCATGCGGGAAGACCTCATGTGTTTTTCAAGAGTGTTAAGTCTGGTAGCGCACTATGAAGCCGGTATGGATTATCATCTCGATGTACAATTGAAAAGTACATACAAGTTCCTGTTGAAGATGAACGATCTGCATGAGGTGCAAAAGGAGATGATCAAATTCCTGCGAAACCTCGGCAACATTTACCCTCACGAGCTGAAAAAGGAATTTAAAAAACTCCATTCGCGTTTTAAAGAACTCGACAACGATCCCTATGAAAGAAGGGCCTTCCTGTATCTGGATATTATTTCCTGGCTGGAAAGTAAGATCGAGAACAAACCGGTGGGGATCATTATACAGGAGAAAGCTAAAAAACTGGTCCGTTAGCCCTACAGAGACATTAAAAGATTATAAGAGGTAAGACATGACAGATATCCGTGAAGCTTTTGCAGGAGATATTCCCGTTATACAGGAAATAGCGTATGCTACGTGGCCCGAAACATTTAAGGACATCCTTACGGAAGCCCAGATCGCTTATATGCTGGAAATGATGTATAGTACCGAGGCCCTTACCGGGCAATTAGGCAGCGGACATCGCTTCTTCCTGGTTTCGGAAAACGGAGTCGATCTCGGCTTCTGTTCTTGTGAAACGGGATATAAGAACACTCCCAAAACGAAAATACACAAGATATATATTCTTCCGGAGGCGCAGGGGAAGGGTGTAGGAAAACGTTTGATCGCAAAGTGCAGGGAAGTGGCCCTGACCGAAGACGATCGTCAATTGTCGCTCAATGTCAATAAATACAACCGGGCCATTATGTTCTATGAGCACCTGGGATTCCGGAAAACCGCCGAAGAAGTGATCCGGATAGGAGGGGGGTACGTTATGGACGATTTTGTGATGGATTGTGATCTTTTGGTGTAACGATGTTGACGGAAACAGGGAAAGAGTAATACTAAAAAAACAGAAAGCCCCGTATCTTCTGACCGGAGCTTTCTGTTTAATTAATTCTACGGATGATTATTTTTTATTCTTCCATGGTGTGATATACGTTCTGTACATCATCGTCATCTTCGATTTTTTCAAGCAATTTCTCAATATCGGCTACCTGTTCCTCATCGAGTTTTTTGGTGACCTGCGGAATTCTCTCGAACCCCGAAGACAGGATCTCGATATGACGTCCTTCCAGCTCCTTCTGGATAGCTCCGAAACTTTCGAAAGGTGCGTAAATGAGGATACCGTCTTCATCCATAAAGACTTCTTCAGCGCCGAAATCGATCATTTCCAGTTCCAGTTCCTCTATTTCTATGCCTTCGGCGTTGATGCGGAAGTTACAGGTGTGATCGAACATAAATTCTACGGAGCCACTGGTACCGAGACTGCCGTTACATTTATTGAAATAGCTCCGGATATTGGCAACAGTCCGGTTGTTATTGTCCGTAGCCGCTTCTACGAGAACGGCTATACCATGGGGGCCATATCCTTCGAAAAGTACTTCCTTAAAATTTTCCGTATTCTTATCGGAAGCTCTTTTAATGGCACGCTCGATATTGTCTTTCGGCATGTTGGCCGTCTTGGCATTCTGTATGATGGCGCGAAGGCGTGCATTGGTCTCCGGACTGGGGCCGCCCTCTTTAACAGCTATTACGATATCTTTACCAATACGGGTAAAGGTTTTGGCCATAGCGCCCCACCTTTTTAACTTCCGTGCTTTTCTGAACTCAAAAGCTCTTCCCATAAATATAATACGTTATTTTAAGTTATCTACTTTGTTGTATATTACAAAAATATAAAGTTCGCCGATATTGTCCAATTAATTTGATGATTGTAAGCATACGATTCGACTCAATGCCTGTCCGGAGTATGGCTTTAGGACCTCCGACAACTCCGAACGATCAGCGAAGGACAGAACTTTTTATTACATCCGCTACGGCGACCTGGTATTGCTCCGGCAATTTATTGTCTTTGGGTAATACGGCCAGAAACCTGTCGGTATTCCTGGTATAAACATTCTTGAACAATGGTTTTTCATAACCGAGTTCTTCGGTAATTTCACGAATAAATTCGTCGTGGTGAATGAGGTCATTGCTTCCCGGATGGTAAATCCCCGATTTGTACCTGTTCAGCAAGTAGTGGATTTGTCGTGCTACGAGATCTGCAGCAGTAACATTCATCACCAGGTCCGGAAAAACTTCGTAGGCCTCATGATGCTGAAGAAACTGTTTCAGTTCGTTCAGTCTCGGGGAATTATTGCCAAAGACCATGGGCAGGCGCACGATGACGTATTGCCATACCGGCAGGCGCAATAACATATTCTCTATTTTTATTTTAAAACGTCCGTATATGCTTTCCGATAAGGTTTTGTCGTATTCGTATGATGGAAAATTACTGAAGGCATCAAATACGTTGGCCGAGGAGAGAAAGATCACCCTGATATCTCTTTTGGTAATTATGGTCATGATCTCCTGGTGAAGTTCGATCTGCTCCTGAAAATTTCCACGGATAGCCGATATGATACAGCTGGGTTTTACAGCCTGGATAATCGATTCTATGGGGTCGGTGTCTACGTTAAAGTAACAGAAATGCTGGTTGTCTGCAAACGAAGTATTGGTGAAGTAGGTCCCATAGGTGTCATAATACGGGCAAAGTTCCCTGTAGATATGACCTCCGAGGAACCCGCTGGCACCTAATATTAATATTCGCTTCTTCACGGTAACTTCTTTATCCCTTAAAATATAGACAATCCGGTTTTGGTGGTAAACATTTCCAGCGCCTTCATGCCCAATAGTGAATTTCCCTTTTCGTTAAGACCGGGCGACCAGGTGACCATACAGTACTTTTCGGGATGTATGGCAACGATTCCTCCTCCTACGCCGCTTTTTCCGGGGAGTCCTACCTCGAAAGCGAATTCCCCGGCTTCGTCATAAAACCCGCAGGTAAGCATAATAGCATTAATTCTTTTGGCCTGACTGGGGGTCAGGAATGTTTTTCCTGTTGCGTTTTTCCCGGAATTGGTAAACATGTAAAAGGTGCGTGCCAGTTGCTTGCACGTCATGGAGAGCGAACATTGATAATAGTAAAAATCAAGGACGTCATCCACCTTGTTATTCATATTCCCGAAAGATTTCAACAGGTTGGCGGCGGCTGCATTGCGAAATCCCGTGGCTTTTTCGGAACGGGCTACGGACTCATTATACGTAATGGAATCGTCTTCTGCAAGTTCGCGGATATAATTCAGAAAATCTCTCTTCGGATCTTCGAGATGTGAAAGGAGTATATCGCTTACTACGATAGCACCCGCATTGATAAACGGGTTTCGCGGAATCCCTTTTTCGAGTTCGAGTAAAGACAAAAAGTTGAAAGGGTTCCCCGAAGGTTCCACATCTACGCGTTTCCAGAGATCAGCACCCGTAAAATTAAGGGCTTTGGCCAAAGACAATACTTTGGAAATACTCTGTATGGAAAACGGAATATCAAAATCTCCCGTACCGTATTCTTCCTTGTTCCAGGTTAGGAGGTACAATCCCAGACGATCCGGACTTATCTTTTCAAGTTCGGGGATGTAAGAGGGGACGGTACCTTTGTCCGGCACGTTTTTTAACGCGTCGTGAATTTCTTCCAGGATGTTCTGATATTCCATTTTCTTTTTCAGTATTGCAGCATTATTTTAATGCAGATTCTACCCCTGAACCGAAAATGTATTTGTACCATTTTCAGGCTTTCCGGGAGTTTTACTTTTTGTAAAAAGGCAATTTGACCACGGTTGCCGGGACGGCCTTTTTCCTGATCTGTATGTGTACGGTACTTCCCGGTGAGGCCAGTGCTACAGGTACATAGCCCATCCCGATACCTTTACCGAGGGAAGGAGACATGGTACCACTGGTTACATTCCCTATGGTTTTACCGGTTTCATCTGCGATGAGATAACCTTGTCTCGGAATACCTTTCTCGGTGAGTTCAAAAGCGACGAGTTTACGGGATACGCCATTTTCTTTTTGTTCTTTAAGCGCCTCGGCATTGACAAAATCTTTGGTGAATTTGGTGATCCACCCCAGTCCGGCTTCAATGGGCGATGTGCTGTCGTCGATATCATTACCGTAAAGACAGTATCCCATTTCCAATCGCAATGTGTCTCTTGCCGCCAGTCCTATAGGCTTGATACCAAAATCGGCACCGGCTTCAAAAACCTTATCCCATACCTTCCCGGCATCTTCATTTTTGCAATAGATCTCAAAACCACCACTGCCGGTATATCCCGTAGCGGAAATAATAATGTCGTTTACCCCCGCGAAGGTGCCGGTCTCAAAACTGTAAAAAGGAATGGCAGACAGGTCGGTATCGGTCAGCGATTGCATAGCCTCGACAGCCTTTGGTCCCTGAATGGCAAGCAGCGAATAATTGTCCGATACATTTTCCATATCCACACCGAAGATATTCTGAGACGATATCCATTCCCAGTCCTTCTCGATATTGGAAGCATTCACGACCAGAAGATATTCGTTTTCCGCCATTTTATAAATGATCAGGTCATCAATAATACCGCCTTTTTCATTGGGCATACAGCTGTACTGTGCTTTCCCGATGGTGAGTTTCGAAGCATCGTTGGTAGTTACTTTCTGGATAAGGTCGAGTGCCTTTTCTCCACGAAGAAAAAATTCTCCCATGTGACTGACATCAAAGACGCCTACAGCATTTCGTACAGTTTCGTGCTCGGCATTCACACCTTCGTATTGAACGGGCATGTTATAACCGGCAAAAGGAACCATCTTGGCTCCAAGGTCAATATGTACATCGGTAAGTGCAGTATTTTTCATAGTATCGAACAATATATAATAGTGTTAGTGTAAACTGATTTTTTCAAATGTATTTGCGGTCAGTCGGGTTTACAGCACGGTTTTCCCGAAAAACGCTGCTAAAATATTCAAAAAATGGGGAGTAGTAAAAGAAAGTAAGGAAGAATGTGAAACGGAAAGTGTGACTTGCCCGTATAAGCCGTACCGGAATGCTTCGAGTCTTACTGATCACAGTTTATAAGGCAGAGACACCGGTAAGTGCTGTTCATAAAAAAGGATTGCATAACTGTGCAATCCTTTATGCTATGGGTAACCGGTCTCAGAATTCGAAATTAAATCCTTTATCGGTAAGTTTTTCATAAATGCCCGGATCAAACTTATAGAGTTGAGCCGCTCTGTGCGATACATCCGTTTCTTTCTCGTCTAAAGGCACCAGGAGTTTCATGCGTAAAAATTTCCGGCGAAAATTGGGTTTATCCATTTCCACTTCCAGGATCTCTTCATAAAGATGCATGAGTTGAAGTAAGGTAAACTTCTCAGGAAGAAGGTTGAACCCGACCGGGGCCTGGCGTACTCTTCTTTTCAGCCGTTTGAGACTGATTTCGAGGATGTCGGCATGATCGTATATGAGTTCGGGAACTTCTTTGACCTTATACCATTTTACCGCAGAAGCCGTGAAACCCGGGGTCAGCCTGTAATCTTCCTTTTTGATCAGTGCATAGTATCCTATGGTTATAACCCGGCTTAGCGGGAACCGCTCCGGACTACCGAATGCTTTCAGCTGTTCGAGATAAATGTTGTCTATTCCTGTAAGCTCTCTCAGCAGACGGTATGCAGCGTCGTCGATACTTTCATCCTTTTTTATCCATCCGCCGGGAAGTCCCCATTTTCCTTTACTGATACCATCGGCATGCTGAACCAACAGCACTTCGAGAGTACCTTCATTAAATCCGAATATAGTGCAATCAATCGTTACGGCATTCACAACATCTTCACTGCCTACCTCTTTTATAGATACGGAGTCAATGGTCTTTTTATTCATTTATAACCTTTTTATTTTAATTAAGCTGTACGCCCGAACCAAACAGGCCGTAAAGTTCATGTTTTTCCTGATAAGAGTAAAGAGGGAGGAAGACAATTATCAATAGAGCATAAATATCTCATTTTTTTGGTAATTACAAAAATTATATTAAAAAATATTGCAGTATTCAGAATAGTTGAGTATTCTTGTAGTCATTTGCACTATAATTGTATTCCGGGATATTATATTGGACTTCAGTCTCTTAATTTAACGGTTTTGTTATCGGGGGAAAAGTTACAATGATCCCATAGGCATGTTATACTGTGCTATTTAATGTTTTATTCTGCATCAACCCAATCAAAAGGACCAATGAAAAATCTACACCGGAGTATCCTGTTTATCTTCATGACAGTACTGAGTTTTTCTGCTACGGCACAGTTACAGCATAACGGCATACTCAATGAACCACCTGATATTAGCAAGGATTTCGAAGACTACCGGAATACCTTTTATTTAGCCGACGAACTGGCTTCTTTTGATCCTGTTACAGCTACCGGGACCGTAAAGTATAACCGCCATAACCTCGCCACCCGGCAGGCATTCAACAATATGTTATCGAGATTGGTGAAGGCCGAAGCCAATGAATTCCCGACTACGGAGTATGCTGTTTCGCCCGAGCTGCCTTTCCGTATTCAGTTTGTTTCGGAACGTACTATCCGTATACGGATGAGTTCGGGACCGCAGTTTCGTGACGAAGAGCCATCACTCATGCTTGTAGACGGTACGGCACCGTCCGATAGAAAGTCCTGGAACTATACGGCGATAACCGGCGGACATCGTTATACGAGCAGGTTCGGGAAGGTGGAAATTATGGAAAATCCCTGGCATGTAGGCGTTTATGATGCTTCCGGAAAATTACTCACTTCGACCTTGCACTCCAGGGATGTAAAAAATACGTACACTCCCGTTACGCCATTTTCGTTTATACGCCGGGCAGAAGATTATTCCCGGAGTATGGCTGCCGTATTCTCCTTATCGCCCGACGAAAAAATATTCGGTTGCGGAGAGTCATTCACTCAATTCAATAAAAGAGGACAAAAAGTGATCCTGTGGACAGACGATGCCAACGGCGTACAAAACGAGACCATGTACAAGCCCGTTCCGTTTTATATGAGCAGCAGGGGTTATGGTATTTTTATGCACCACTCCACACCGATAACGGTGGACTTCGGTAAATACTTTAATGCCGCCAATGCGATGATGATCGGAGATGATGAAGCTGATCTTTTTCTTTTTATAGGGGACCCCAAAGCTATTCTCGGTGAATACACTGCACTGACCGGTAAGGCAGAAATGCCTCCGTTGTGGTCTTTTGGTTTCTGGATGAGCCGCATAACCTATTTTTCAGAAAAGGAAGGAAGGGCGGTGGCCAAAAACCTGCGAAAACATAAAATACCCAGTGATGTCATCCACTTCGATACCGGGTGGTTTGATGTGGACTGGCGAAATAATTATCAATTTGCCCGGGATCGTTTTGACAATGCCGGAAAAATGATTGCCGATATGCAAAAAGACGGCTTTCAGGTATGTCTTTGGCAGCTTCCTTATTTTACCCCACAGAATACATTGTTTCCCGAGATCGTGGAACAGGGCCTGGCCGTAAAAGACCGCAAGGGAAATATCCCTTATGAAGATGCGGTTCTGGATTTTTCGAATCCGGAAACGGTACGCTGGTACCAGGACAAAATAGCAGGACTCCTCCGTCAAGGGGTAGGTGTTATCAAAGTGGATTTTGGAGAGGCTGCCCCGGCATCGGGGTTATACCATTCCGGAAGAACAGGGTTTTACGAGCACAATCTTTACCCGTTGCGATACAATAAGGCCGTTGCTGAAATTACAAAAAAAGAAAAAGGATATAGCCTGATATGGGCCCGGAGCACCTGGGCCGGAAGCCAGCGTTATCCGCTGCACTGGGGCGGGGATGCCGCAACGACCAATACGGCTATGGCCGCGACATTGCGGGGTGGGCTTTCGCTGGGTTTGAGCGGATTTACCTTCTGGAGCCATGATGTGGGCGGATTTGTAACGAAGTCACCGGAAGACCTGTACCGCAGGTGGACCCCTTTCGGAATGCTTACCTCACATGTGCGGAGTCACGGTGAGCCTCCTACGGAACCGTGGGAATACAGTAAAGAGTTTCTCGATGACTTCAGGGCTGCCGATAATATGCGTTACCGACTTATGCCTTACATCTATGCCCAGGCCAGACACAGCTCAGAGAATGGATTGCCCATGCTGCGTGCGATGTTTGTCGAATTCCCGGACGACCCGGGCTCATGGCTGATAGACGATCAGTATCTTTTCGGATCATCGCTGCTCGTTGCCCCGTTATTCGAGGATCTCACAGCGCGAAATGTTTACCTCCCGCCCGGGAAATGGATCGATTACCAGACCCGACAGGTTTACGAAGGCGGTTGGCACCGTATAGCACCGGGGGCAGTTCCGATTGTCGTATTGGTGAGGGATGAGACTGTTTTGCCACATATAGCTCTGGCCCAATCTACAAAGGATATGGATTGGAGCCGGATAAAACTCAATGTGTTCAGTACGACGGGAAAAGCTTCGGGAATTATACACAGGCCGGGAGATACTCGTATTCATGATATAAAGGTCGCTGAGGATGAGGGCAAATTCCGGCTTAAAACCGATCCATACAGAGGAAAGGTGCAGTTTGAGATCAGCAATTGATTGTCGGTACCATAGCCGGAGGGATTTAGTCGTTTCGTTTTTTGGTTCGAAGTTTGTGGGACAACAACCTGAGATAACAGAATTTGTTGCGGTGTCTTAGCGACGTTTGCCGGGCTTTAAAGGCAAAGACCAGGAGGTCAGCCCGGATTTCCGGTTCGTTACCGGGAGGAAAAAATGCGGAACCCAAAATATTTTTGATGAAATCCGGGAAATAGATTAACTTAAACAAGCAATATTAAAAACCTACATACCATGAATTCCTTTTCAAGAAGAACAGCGCTAAAGACCATAGCACTTGGCAGCGGGGCCCTTGCCGTTTCTCCTCAACTGATGTTCGGGGCGAAAAACCGGGAAAAGCGGTTGGGGGTGGCCCTGGTAGGACTGGGATACTACAGTACGGATTTACTCGCTCCGGCCTTACAGCAAACGCGCAACTGCTATCTCGCGGGGATTGTTACGGGAACACCTTCCAAAGCAGAAATATGGAGTAAAAAATATAACATTCCGGAGCAGAATATCTATAACTATGACAACTTTGACACCATAGCGGATAATCCTGATATTGACGTGGTTTATGTGGTTTTACCACCATCCATGCACAAGGAATACGTTATTCGTGCTGCAGAAGCGGGAAAGCACGTATGGTGCGAAAAGCCTATGGCCTTAACCGTGCAGGAGTGCAGTGACATGATCGATTCCTGCCGCAAAAACAAACAATCGCTGGCTATTGGCTATCGCTTACAGCATGAACCGCACACACAGGAGTACAGGCGGATCGTCAAGGAAGAACTCCTCGGAAAAGTAAAGCAAGTCAATTGCGGAGCCGGATACCGGGATAACCGTACGGACCACTGGAAACAGAAGAAAGAGATGGGGGGAGGTGCTCTGTACGATATGGGCGTATATGCTATACAGGGAGCCCGTCTCGGATCGGGAATGGAACCTGTGGTGCTGGTCGCTGCCGATATATCCACGACAAGACCGGAGATATATACGAACGGCCTTGACGAAACGGCCGTAGCCCGGCTCGAATTTCCCGGCGGCGTATTTGCCGATATCAAAACCAGTTTCGGGGAATATGTAAATTTTCTGGATATTACCTGTGAGAAAGGAACCATAAAGTTTGCACCCTATTCGGAATACGAGGGATTAAAAGGGGAGAGTCCTTTGGGAGCGATCCGTTACGAATACAAACAGCCCTGGCAACAGATTAAACAAATGGACGATGACGCGCTGGCTATTATGGAAAACAGGCCTATGCAGGTGCCGGGAGAAGAAGGACTCCGGGATATACGCATCGTAGAAGCCATATATAAAGTGGCTTCGGAAGGCGGACAGGTGAAGTTTTAATGCCCGTAAGAACATTAAAGCCATAAGGATTCCGGAAAGCAGGCAGATCGTTTTTGTCAGGCTTTCCGGATTCATTATTTTTGACACGGACAAACCTGAAATCATGAACGTAAATATAGACGCCAGCTGGAAGGACAGGCTGGAGCCCGAATTTGAAAAAGCGTATTTTAAGTCGCTGGTACATTTTGTGAAGAACGAATACAGCCAATATACCTGTTACCCGAAAGGGAGTGAAATATTTTCGGCTTTCGATCATTGTAGTTTCGACGATGTCAATGTGGTCATCATCGGGCAGGATCCTTATCACGGTCCCGGTCAGGCCAACGGACTTTGTTTTTCGGTGAATGACGGGATTCCTCATCCTCCTTCCCTGATCAATATTTTCAGGGAGATCGAAACCGATCTTAACAAACCTTATCCCAAAAGCGGTAATCTCGAACGTTGGGCCGACCAGGGTGTGTTATTGCTCAATGCCACCCTCACGGTAAGGGCGCACCAGGCCGGAAGTCATCAGAACAAAGGTTGGGAAATTTTTACGGACGAAGTGATCCGTAAAGTGTCGGAAGAGAAAGAGCATGTAGTCTTCCTGTTATGGGGCGGTTATGCCAAACGGAAAGGGAGTAAAATAGATCGCAGTAAACACTGTGTACTCGAAACGGGGCATCCTTCGCCTTTAAGCGCAAACCGAGGACTGTGGTTTGGGAACAAACATTTCAGTAAGACCAATGCCTACCTGGAACGACAAGGACAAGAACCCATAGCGTGGTAGGAATAAAAAATGAGAAATCCCGGTCTGTTCCCTTAAACGAGCAGGGGCAGACCGGGTTTTTTAGTATGATTTTACGATCCTGTCGAAAGGAAGTCTTTCAGGGATCAGGCCGAGTTCCAGGAGTTGTTCCTGTACGGTTTCGAGAGTTTTGGCATCCATAGGAGACTGGCTCCACCTGGTTAGGGAAAGCCATTCCCTGATATCTTCGGGCTTCTGGTCGAAACGATTGGCCAGGGTCCTGTCTATACTCGGGATCTGTTTAAAATCTTCTGTGTAGGTATTGATCACATCGAGGATGTGCTTAATGACATGGCCTTCTTTCTCCAGGACCTCATTGCGTACGGCGATGACAAAGCACGGCCAGGGCGTAGGACAGTCACCCACGCGGCGAAATACGCCACGATCCACGAGAGGTTTGGTCATAAAGCGTTCCCACATAAAATAATCGGCCTTTCCCGAACGCAGCGCTTCCACAGCGCCGTCCATGGTATTTACGGTCTCAAAAGTAAGGGCTTCGGTATTCCATCCTTCACGACGGGCATTGACGTATGACATCAAATGCGATCCCGACCCCAGGCGGCTTATTGCCGCTTTTGTATTTTGCAGGTCACTTATTTCCCTGTACGGAGCATCGGCAGCCACATGGATACCCCAGATCAGGGGAGTAGCTATATAGGTCTGAACAATACGGGAAGGATTTCCTGCCGTAATATCCTTGACGATACCTTCGGTAAGGATGATAGCGATATCGGTTTCCCCATCCCGGAGCATACCGGACATTTTACCGGTACCTTCCGGGGTATCTGTCCATTGGAGATCGATACCCCGTTCTCTGAAAGCATCTTCCTCGATGGCAAAATGCCAGGGGAGATTAAAGTGTTCCGGTACGCCGGTTATTTTTATGGTTTTCATTGAAAATGATGTTTTATTGCGCTATTATTAAATTCAAAAAAGGTCAGCGTACGGAAGACACGCAGCGAAATCCGGTATGCTGCATACCCGTATCGGGTGATGATTTCATCCGTGAAGTCACACGGTATCCTTTGCAGTAGGAAGCATTACACAAAAAAGAACCTCCCCGGATTACCTTTTTCGGGATGCCCGGTTCCATAGGATCGTAGCTGTCCTTCGGGCCTGCAGGATTTTCTACAATACCTTTTCCGATATGTTCGTAGTAATCGCCCCGGTACCAGTCTGCACACCATTCCCATACATTTCCTGCCATATCGTATAATCCGTATCCGTTAGGTGCAAAAGATTTTACCGGTGCGGCCAGGGAGTAGCTATCCCAACCGGTATTCCGGTCCGGAAAATTTCCCTGCCAGGTATTGGCTTTGGGACTGCCTTGTTCTATATCTTCATTACCCCACGGATATTTACCGTCATCGAGTCCTCCGCGGGAGGCATATTCCCACTCGGCTTCCGTGGGAAGTCGCTTCCCGGCCCATCGGGCATACGCATTGGCATCGTCCCAGGAAATATGTACTACAGGATAATGGTCTTTTCCCGTAATAGAACTGTCCGGTCCTTCGGGATGTTTCCAGTTTGCACCTTTGACCCAGCTCCACCATTGCGAAGCATCATTTAGCGGCACAGGATAGGAAGGAGGATTGAATACCAGGGAAGCAGCGACAAAAAGACTGTCATGAGGTTTTGGAGTACCCGGAGGGAGCTGAGCTTTGAGATCTTCCCATTTCGGGGCCTTTTCGGCTGTCGTTATATAGCCCGTCGCTTCTGTAAATTCCCGGAACTGGGCGTTGGTCACTTCCGTTTCATCCATCCAGAAGCCATCTATCCTTACCAGATGGGTAGGATATTCATCGGGCCGGCCTTCATTGTCCGATGCTCCCATCTGAAACGTTCCGGCAGGAATCCATACCATTCCCTGATGTGATACCTGTCCTTCTGTGATTTCGGTGGTGGCAGTTCCGGAACGCGCAGGAAACCTTTCCGGAAGTCCTGTTTCACAGGAAGTAATGGTATCCGGTACTTTACGATGAGTGCCTTTTAGAACAGGCTCTTGTTTTTCCGGTTCCTTTTTAGGGGAACCGCAGGAAAGTATCAGGGAGGTGATCACGAGATATAAACCGTATGTACGAAGGGCGTTCCGGTGCATTTTTACAGAATTAGGCATTAAAGATACTAATTAACGGAAAAACGGGCGGTTTATATAGTTTCGGCAGCTAAAGAAATTAAAGGGTGGGGCCGTAAGAGGCAGGGAAGTGCAGGGACATAAAAAAACTCCCGGAAACCATGGTTCCCGGGAGTTCTGCTATGATGCTATTGCATTTTTCTAAAACTGATAACGGATACCGAGGGCGATATCCAGGTCAAGACCGTCCCTGTATGCATCCGTAAAACCTAATTCCGGACGGAAATCGAGGGACAAAATCAGCGGGATGTTGAAATTGTATTCGATACCCACATCACCTGCTACGAAAAAGAAGGCTCCACTGTCGTCCAGATCGTTGTTGTCGTAGCTACCAAGACCTCCACCGGCACCTGCGTACCAGTTGAAGTTACCTTCCAGGCTCCATACCCATTGGTATAAGCCGGTGAGTTTAAAGGCATCGACGTGGTCAGAGTCTCTCCAGCCCAGGTCGAGTTCCAGTCGGTTATTGGATCCTAAAGCTCTTTGATAAGAGATTTCCGCACCAAAACCTTTACTGTCTCCGAGACGCAGACCAAGAGCGTTAGGAGCGATTTCCTGTGCCTGGGATGTTGCCATAAACCCAAAGAATAAAACGGCTAAAAAAACGAAATTTTTCATAAACAGATATTATTAATTTAACAATATTTATAATGGAAGGTAGGGATTTTTTTTAACATTTATAACCTTTTTACTATTATTATTTGCGAATATGTTGTCAAAATAAGAAGATAAATCCTGAAAACTTCTTTCATTCAAGTTGTTAGAACTGGAAACGTACACCCAGGGCAATATCGAGATCGAGATCGTCCCTGTAATGGTCATTAAACCCGAATTCGGGGCGCATATCCAGCGAAATTACAAGGGGAATATCAAAATTGTATTCCAGACCTATATCCCCAGCAAGAAACACGAAAGTTCCGCTTCTGTCGAGCCTGTCATTATCAAAACTACCTATTCCGCCACCTGCACCGGCAAACCAGTTGAAATTACCGTCGAGCCTCCACACCCATTGGTGAAGCGCTGTAAGTTTGACGGCATCAACATGGTGAGAATTCCGCCATCCCAGGTCGAGTTCGAGACGGGTATTGCTTTGAAGTAATCTCTGGTAAGATACTTCAGCACCAAAACCATCACTGTCACCGATACGCAATCCGAGTGCGTTGGGAGAAATTCGCTGTGCCTGTGCAACGGAAGCTGCTCCGAATACGACAATTAAAAACAAGAATAATTTTCTCATATAGTCTGTTTTAACTTTGTTTAGTGACAATACAACGCTATTTTTACACAAATCTTATTAATGTCATGTTAAAATCTGACGATTTAAAGCTGGAAGGTAAGATCATTTTCGACGATCTTTATCGAAATATCTATGCCACAGACGCTTCCGTTTACCGAAAACTTCCGCTTGCGGTGGCTTATCCGCGAACAAAAGAGGATATAAAAAAGCTGATAGCCTATGCCGGAAAAGAGGGCGTGTCCCTGATTCCGCGTACGGCGGGGACTTCGCTTGCAGGACAATGTGTAGGGGAAGGGATCGTAATGGACGTATCGCGTTATTTCACCAGGATCATACAGGTTAATAAGGAAGAGAAAACTGTAGACGTGGAACCGGGAGTTATCCGTGACGAACTGAATACGCATCTGCACCTTTACGATCTTTTTTTCGGGCCTAATACCTCGACGTCCAACCGTTGTATGATCGGGGGGATGGTCGGCAATAATTCGAGCGGAACCACCTCTATTCAATATGGCGTAACGCGGGATAAGGTTCTGGAGATGGAAGCAATACTGTCCGACGGTTCGGAGGTTGTTTTTAAATCCCTGAATGCAGAAGAACTTCAGTTAAAACTTCAACAGGATGATCTTGAAGGTAAGATATACAGGGAGTTATGCGACATGTTGGAGCCGGAAGATATAAGGCAACAAATACGGGAGGCTTATCCAAAACCGGTGATTCACCGGAGAAACAACGGGTATGCCCTGGATGAGATTATCCGCCTGAAGCCTTTTGAGCCGGAAGGAGAAAACCTCAATTTGTGTAAACTGATATGCGGTAGTGAAGGGACGCTGGCTTTTATAACCCGGATAAAGCTGAGGCTGGAAGATCTCCCGCCGAAACACAGTGTAATGATTGCCGCGCATTTTGAAAGTATAGCCGAATGTCTGCGTGCGGTAGTTCCGGTCATGGAACACGATCTTTTTACCTGCGAGATGATGGACAAGGTGATACTGGATTGTACCCGCAATAACAAGGGGCAGGCAGCAAACCGGTTTTTTATCGAAGGCGACCCGATGGCAATCCTCATGCTCGAATTGCGATCGGACGATGAGGAGATGCTGGAGGAAAGAAAGAACAGCTTGGTATCGGTTTTGCTCCGGAGCGGACTGGGGTATGCTTACCCGGTATTATACGGGGACGACATCCAGAAAGCCCTGGAACTCCGCAAAGCAGGATTGGGATTGCTGGGTAATATCGTAGGTGATAAAAAAGCTGTGGCTTGTATAGAAGACACTGCCGTGGCCCTGGAAGATCTCGCATCCTATATCGGCGAATTTTCCGCTCTGATGAAAAAGTACGATCAGCGTGCGGTTTATTATGCTCATGCAGGAGCAGGCGAACTTCATTTACGCCCCATTCTCAACCTGAAAAGTTCGGAAGATGTAGCGATGTTCCGGCAGATAACGACAGATGTAGCACACCTGGTAAAGAAGTATAACGGCTCGCTCAGCGGGGAACACGGTGACGGTATGGTCCGATCCGAATTTATACGGCTGATGCTGGGCGAAGACAATTACCGGTTATTGGTTAAGGTTAAATCGCTTTTCGATCCGGAAGGTATTTTCAACCCCGGAAAGATCGTAAACCCGGCCCCGATGGATACTTCGCTGCGTTATGAAAAGGACCGTAAGGAGCCGGAAATTAATACGTTTCTCGATTTTTCGGATACGGAAGGTATTCTACGTGCTACAGAACAGTGTAATGGTAGCGGAGATTGTCGGAAAACGCATTGGTCTGCCGGGGCGATGTGCCCAAGCTATCATGCGACCAAAGATGAAAAGGATACGACCCGGGCACGTGCCAATACGTTGCGGGAGTTTCTGACGCAGTCTCCAAAGGAGAATCGTTTTGATCATGGCGAAATTAAAGAAGTACTGGATCTTTGCCTGAGTTGTAAAGCCTGTAGCAGCGAATGCCCGAGTAATGTGGATATGGCCACCCTCAAAGCGGAATCGCTCTATCAGTACCAGAAAGCAAACGGCACGAGTATCCGCGACAAGGCTTTTGCCTATACGACAAAACTCAACAGTATCACTGCTGTTTTCCCCTGGCTGATCAATGGGGTCTACAGAAACGTCCTGACTTCGGGCATGTTGAAAAGGATTGTAGGGATTGCTCCCGAACGCAGTTTTCCTCCATTGAAGCCTTTTAAGAAAAAAACCGCAGGAAACGGAACTGCATCAAGTGTGAAGACACATGCTCCGGTTATTCTTTTTATTGACGAATTTACGCGGTATCTGGACGGGAACGTCGGAAAGGATGCCGTGGAGCTCCTCGAAGGTCTTGGGTATACGGTAACTTTATTTAAGGGAGAAAGCGGCCGTACTTTTATTTCCAGGGGATTCCTGGAACAGGCCGCGGAAATAGCCGATAAGAATATAAAAGATTTAAAGGGGATGGTCACGGAGGAATCCGTGCTTGTTGGCCTCGAACCATCTGCAGTGCTTTCGTTCCGGGATGAATATATCAAAATGGCTAAAGATAAAGAAGCAGCCCGGTTACTGGCCAAACGCACATTGCTCATCGAGGAATTTCTCGCCAGGGAAATCCAAAAAGGTCATATTAGCGCCTCGCAGTTTACATCGGAAGCCAGGCAGGTGAAAATACATAACCACTGTCATCAAAAGGCATTGTCCGATCAGAAAGTGACCTTCGATGTCCTCAACCTGCCTGAAAATTATAAAGTGACGATCATAAACAGCGGATGTTGTGGCATGGCAGGATCTTTCGGGTATGAAAAAGAACATTACAAGGTAAGTATGAAGGTAGGGGAACTGCGGTTATTTCCTGCAGTGCGCCGTTCGGAAGAAGGTACTGTTATTGCAGCCAACGGTACCAGTTGCAGGCACCAGATTCTCGATGGTACGGGAATCCGGGCTAAACATCCTGTTACGGTATTGCGGGAAGCTTTGCGGATGGAGAGGGAGTATTTAGTTGGTTAGTTCGTAGTTGGTTAGGGGGGAGTTATTTGGTAATAGGTTATTGAGTTAATGAGTGGTGTACGGCTTTAGGCTACATAGAGGCGGCTGAGTGTTCCGGCCTGGCCGGAATGTATCGAAGCCCCGGTTTGGGTGAGTTGTTTGGTTTGTGGGATGTTGTAGTGAGCGATTATTTAGGTTGTGCGGGTATCTTAATACGGTATAAACGTGGACTTCTACATCGCGAAGCCCACGTTTGGTCTCCTATACGAAAAGGTACTATTTGCTATCGAGCAGAAAACGTTTCAGTTCTTCATACGAACTGATACTTCGCTTGATTTTTTCCTTATCCATAACGGCCCGGATCTGTTCCGGGATCTCTACTTGTACTCCGAGGGTGTCTTCGACGATATCGAGGAATTTTACGGGGTGTGCGGTCTCGAGGAATATCCCGGTTTTTCCCGGATTTTGCCCCAGGTATTTCTTTAAGCCCAGGTACCCGACGGCTCCATGAGGATCGGCCACATATCCGGATGCCGTGTATATGTTAGCCATGACTTTTCGCGTTTGGTCATCGGAGAAACTATACGATGAAAATTTCGCTTTCAGGGCTTCGATATCCTGGTCGAAAAATTGCTGTATCCTGACAAAATTGCTCGGATTTCCTACATCCATAGCATTGGATATGGTCTGTTTGGAAGGTTTCGGGCTGTACGTGCCGTTTTTCAGGTATTGGGGGACGGTATCGTTGATATTGGTAGCCGCTACAAAATGATCTACGGGAAGGCCCAGTTTACCGGCCATGATCCCGGCACATATATTTCCGAAATTTCCGCTGGGAACGGCAAATATGACATCCTTTTCTTTATGTTGCAATTGCTTGTAAGCAAAAAAGAAATAGAACATCTGGGGTAACCAGCGGGCTACGTTGATAGAATTGGCGGAGGTCAGATTTTTTTCGCCAAGGCTTTTATCGAGAAATGCCGTTTTAACCATGTCCTGACAATCGTCGAAAGTGCCATCGACTTCCAGCGCCCGGATATTTTTTCCGAGGGTGGTAAGTTGTCTTTCCTGGATATCGCTGACTTTCCCGGAAGGGTATAATATCACCACATCCACACCTTCTACACCCAGAAATCCGCTGGCTACGGCACCTCCGGTATCTCCGGAAGTAGCGACCAGCACTGTGACTTTCCCGGCGTCCTGTTTCCTGTTACGGTTAAAGTATCCCAGGCAACGGGCCATAAACCTCGCGCCTACATCTTTAAAAGCCATGGTAGGCCCGTGGAACAGTTCGAGGGCATAAATGTCATCTTCTACTTTCTCCAGGGGAAAATCAAAGGAGAGTGTTTCGGTAACAATATTTTGTAATTCGGCTTCGGGAATATCATCTCCCACGAATTGCTTTATAGCCATATATGCGATCTCCGGATTGGAAATGTTTTCCAGGTCTTTTATAAAGGTCGGATCCAACGGTTCTACGGTTTCGGGAAAATACAAGCCTTTGTCGGGAGCCAGACCTTGTATGACGGCATTCCGGAAAGAAGTCTTTTCACTGTTTCGGTTTAAACTGTAATAATTCATTATTTCTTCAAGTTGAGATGGTTCAGTATAAATTTTACGCGGCTCTCCACATCTGTTTTCGGGAGTTCCACGATATGGTAATGCATTGCGGTATAGGTCTCACCCATAATTTCATAGGTTTTCAGAGCTTCTTCAAAATCCTGTTTTCGCTCATTATCCGTATGGTATATCTTTTCCCAGGCCGGAAATAGAAATACTTTAGTATTGTAACGGTATCTTGCCGCTTCTTCGTTCTGTGCTTCGGACAACGGGATGTTCTCGAGACGGGAATAGGCGATAGTATCGGGTATCCCTCTGTCGAAAAACAGGATGTCTTCTGTCTTGTTTCCGGCGGCTGTACGATAGGAATCTATGGAATTATACAGCATGAGATCCCTGTACTTTTCCTTGTTTTTCCAGGGTAGTGCATCGCCGTTATGTGCTGTTTGGTCGCGGATGATATCGCGTGCCACTTCCGGCACATAGCGTATACCGGAACGGTTGAGGGCTTTTAATGTAGTTGTTTTCCCTACTCCCGGTCCTCCCGTAAAGACATAAAAACTGTTTTCTTCGTGTAAATCCTGTTGAAGCATAGCAATCTTTTCAGGAAATAATACGCATTCCAACAGGATTGATCCCCGACACATGTACATCAAAGTCAATACCGGCATCGGCGTAAATTCCCGCCATGCTTTCCGCAACTTCAGCAGCATTGGCCTGTCCTTTGCAAAGTGCAAAAATAGAAGGCCCCGATCCGGATATTCCGCCTCCGAGGGCCCCGGCTTCCAATGCAGCTCGTTTCACGTCGTCGAATTTGGGAATAAGCAGGCTTCGCAAAGGCTCGATAATCACATCGTGAAGCGAGCGTGCTATAAGCTCGTAATCCTCCGTATAGAGTCCGCTGACCAGTCCGCCCATATTTCCCCATTGCTGGATCGCTTTCTTCAAGGGAACGGAATGTTTGAGTACCGAGCGGGCATCAGCCGTTTTGACTTCGATCTGCGGATGGATAACAGCGGCAAAAAGTGCTCCGGGAGTATGAAGCTTTATCACATCGAGGGGTTCATAACTGCGTACAAGCGAGAAACCACCGAGAAGGGCAGGGGCTACATTATCGGCATGAAGAGCACCACTTGCGAGCTTTTCTCCTTCCATGGCAAACGGAAGGAGCTCTTTTGCCGTAAAAGGCTCTCCGAGTAACTTGTTGATCCCGAAAACAGCGCCTGCCGCACTCGCAGCACTGCTTCCAATACCGCTTCCGGGTTTGATCTTTTTGTAAATTTCGATCTCAAAGCCTTGCTTGCTGCCCAATGCCTTCAGCATAGCCATAGCGGATACACCGGCTACGTTTTTTTCGGCCTCCAGCGGCAGGTCCTGACCTTCGATGCGGGTAATGGACACTTCGCCCTTATCGGTTTTCCGGATGACCATCTCGTCCCCAACGTTGTCCAGACACAGCCCAAGGACGTCAAATCCGCAGGTGACATTGGCTATAGTAGCCGGACAAAATATTCGTAATTCGTTCATGGTGTTGTTATTGGAGTTTTAAGGATGTTTATTACCGTTGTAAAAGGATTAAATAAACATCCTTAAAATACGCTCGTTTTACATATTTCCTGCTCTTATGATATCTGCAAAGATCCCTGAGGCCGTTACATCGGCACCTGCACCGGCTCCTTTGACCAGTAAGGGCTGTTCGCTGTATCTCTCGGTAAAGAACAATACGATATTGTCTTTTCCTTCGAGATTGTAGAACGGGTGGTCCTTGGGGATGTGCTGCAGGCCTACCTTAGCTTTCCCGTTTTCGAACTGGGCCACATATTTCAGCCGGCATCCCTCGGAAGCAGCATCGGTATATATTTTTTCGAAATGCGATTTGTGTGTAACCAGCGATTTGTAGAAGTCATCGACTGTTACGGTATCCAGGCTTTCCTGAGGGAGGAATGATTCGTTTTCGATGTCGCTGATTTCCAGTTGATAACCGCTTTCCCTGGCAAGGATAAGTATTTTTCGCATGACATCGATACCACTCAGGTCGATCTTCGGGTCCGGTTCGGTATAACCTTCTTCCTGGGCCTGTTTTACCACATCATGAAAAGCACTGTTACTATCAAAATTATTGAAAACAAAGTTAAGGCTTCCCGAAAGTACGGCCTGTATCTTATTGACTTTATCGCCGGAAGCCACGAGATTTTTCAGTGTATCGATGATCGGTAACCCGGCACCCACATTGGTTTCGAACAGGAAAGGGGCATTGTACTTCCTGGACAGATCCTTCAACAGCGAGTAATGCTCAAAGTCCGATGAACAGGCTATTTTATTACAGGTAACCACGGCAATGCTGTTTTTGAGATAATCCGCATAGGTCGCGGCAACGATATCGCTGGCCGTATTATCCACAAAAATGCTGTTCCTCAGGTTGAGTTCCTTTACTTTTTCAAAGAATCTTTCCTTGCTTGCGGTTTCTCCGTTGTCGAGACATTCTTTCCAGTTTTCGAGTTCGATGCCGTTGTCTTCGAAATACATTTTTCTGGAATTGGAAAGCGCTACCACCCTGACATTGAGTTTCAGCTTTTCCTTGAGGTATTTCTTCTGGCGATCGATCTGGTTCAGGAATTTCTCTCCCACATTTCCCACACCCATCACAAAGATATTGAGCTGCTTTACATGGTCTTCAAAAAAGCGTTCGTGCAAGGTGTTGAGCGCTTTTTTAACATCGGATTTATGAATCACTGCGGAGATGTTGCGTTCCGAAGCTCCCTGTGCTATAGCGCGGATATTAACATTGTTTTGTCCCAATGCACTGAACATCTTACCGCTGAGTCCCTGGTGACTCTTCATGTTATCGCCGACGAGGGCTATGATGGCCAGTTCGCTTTCTACGACAACAGGATTTAGTTTTTTGGTAGCGATCTCATATTCGAAAGCTTCATTGATGGCTTTCCCTGCCTTTTCCATGTCCTTTTCGGCTATCCCTATACAGATGGAGTGCTCGGAAGACGCCTGTGTTATGAGTGCCACGTTGATATTATGGAGGGATAATACTTCAAAGAAACGTTTGGAAATTCCGGATATTCCTACCATGCCACTTCCTTCGAGTGAAAGGAGCGCTATATTTTCGATATGGCTTATTCCCCGTACGGGCCGTGATGAACCATTGGTGTTTTTGCGTATAAAAGTCCCTTTTTCTTCCGGGGCAAAAGTATTCCGGATATGTATGGGAATACCCCGGAGTAAGACGGGTTGTATGGTAGGCGGATAGAGTACTTTGGCCCCGAAATGCGAGAGTTCCATAGCTTCTTCATAAGAAATATCCGGGATGGCAAATGCCTGTTTTACCAGTTTGGGATTGGCGGTGTACATACCGCTGACATCGGTCCATATTTCCAGTACCGAAGCGTGTACGGCCCCTGCTATGATCGCAGCGGTATAATCCGAACCACCTCTGCCGAGCGTTGTGGAATTTCCATGAACCGAAGAAGCTATAAAGCCCGGAAGTACGATTGTTCTGTAAGTTACCGTGCCGAAATAAGTTTCACATAGGTGATTGGTGGTTGTAAAGTCTACAGCAGCCTTTCCGTAACTTTCATCGGTTTTTATAAGCGATCTGCTGTCTTTATGGATGGCATCCATACCCGCTGATACAAAGTATTCCCCTATGATATACGAAGAAAGTAACTCTCCGTATCCCAGTATCCTGTCCAGCAGTTTCGGAGTTGTTTCCCCGATCAGAAAGGCTCCTTCGAGTAGTGTTTCGAGCGTATTCAGTTCTCTTTTTATCGCACTGAGCGCTTTGCTTTGCGAAGAGACCGGAAGTAGTTCCCGGGCCGTATCGAGATGTCGCTTTTCTATTTCTTCAATGATCTGCGTATAGGCTTCATTGCGTTCGGCAGCCTGCTCGGCAGCTTTCAGAAGAAGATCGGTTACGCCGCCCAAAGCAGAAACAACAACAATTTGTTTGTGGTCTCTGGCATTGCTTTCTATACTATTTTTTACCAATTTTATACGTTCAGCATTGGCAACGGACGAACCTCCGAATTTTAAAACTTTCATGTGTGAAAAAATCTTGAGTTGATTATATGTATTAAGGGTTTGAAGTTTGGTTCAAACAGAAAATTAATATGGATTATATGAAAGAAATTATACCCCAAAGGGGGTAATAATACCGGTAGAAATAATGCCAAAAGAAATCATCCCGGATGTAGAAATACATCCTTTTGAAGTAACGGGTGATATGTTAGAAGCTTTTGACACTTAATTGAATTATTAACAGTTCAAATGTAGTACTTTTGTCAATAGGAGCAAACATTTTTTGAAGTTTTGCGAAATTATTAATGAAAAAATAAAAACGTAGCATAATGAATATTTTTTCTCAGGAACAAATACGTGAAGCTGACAGATTAACAATATTAAATCAGAATATATCGGGTAATGCCCTCATGGAAAGGGCGGGGGATCGGGTTTTCGAATGGCTGGATCACAGGTTACAGGGCAATCCGGTACAAATCCATATTTTTTGTGGTATCGGTAATAACGGTGGCGACGGCCTGGTTGTGGCCCGGAAACTACTCGAAAGCGGATATCATGTCAAGGCCTATGTCGTGGATTTCGGATCTAAAAGATCACCCGATTTTCTCCTGAATCTCGACAGGATAAAGAGTATGAAGCACTGGCCGGAGCATTTCAACGGAGATAGCGGAGAGGTGTTACCTGTTATCTGGCCTAAAGATGTCGTTGTCGATGCGATTTTCGGTATCGGGCTCAACCGGCCGCCTTCCGATTGGGTAGCACAGATCATCCGGCATATTAATGCAGCGGGAGCTTTTGTGCTCTCCATAGACATTCCTTCGGGAATTTTTATGGAAAAAGCCACCACAAAGGGAAGCGCCGTTGTTCAGGCGACACATACACTGACCTTCCAGATACCTAAGCTGATATTTTTCCTCCCGGAAACAGGAAGCTTCACGACTTCCTGGGAAGTGCTGGATATAGGCCTCGACCGGGATTTCCTTCAGCAGACCGAGCCCGAAGCCATACTGGTAGGGAAAAGTGAGGCTCTGAGCCTGTACAGGCCGCGGACGCGGTTTTCTCATAAAGGAACGTATGGTCATGCTCTTGTGATAGGAGGAAGTTACGGAAAAGCAGGTGCTGCCCGGCTTGCTTCGGAAGCGTGCCTTGTTGCCGGAGCCGGACTGGTTACCGCCTATATTCCACAATGTGCCTATCAGGTATTGCAAACCTCTTTACCGGAAATTATGGTACTTACGGATACTAATGAAACCCATATTTCGGAGATAAGCTTTGATATAAAGCCCCAAGCCATAGGTATAGGTATAGGCATGGGAAAACACCCTGCCACGGTCGATGCCTTTCGGGCATTTCTCAGGAATACGGACATTCCGCTGGTTATCGATGCGGATGCACTGAATATATTATCCGAAAACAAAGAATTGCTGAAAGACATTCCGCAAAACGCCGTGCTGACCCCGCATCCGAAAGAGCTCGAGAGACTTATTGGTCCCTGGGATAACGACAGGGAAAAGCTTGATAAGGCCAGAACGTTTTCCAAAACCCATGGGGTCGTATTGGTGATAAAGGATGCGCATACCATGGTTTTGCACGATGATAAGCTGTATGTAAACAGCACCGGAAATCCGGGTATGGCAACGGGAGGTAGCGGTGATGTACTGACCGGGATCATCACCGGTCTGATCGGGCAGGGATATCCCAGTCTGCACGCAGCTGTACTCGGAGTGTATCTCCACGGAAAAGCGGGAGATCTGGCAGCGGTTCGTACGGGATATGAAGCGCTGAGGGCAGGAAGTATCATAACAGCCTTGGGCGATGCCTTTCTCGATCTCTTTGCCCGCCCGGAAGTTCAGCAGGAAACTGCACAGGAAAACAGTAAATAGGTCCCGGAAATCATAGATTTCCGGTTTTTGCTTTTCATATTAAATAATTAGCAATAAAAACTTGGATTTTCTGGTTTGAATATGGAATTTTGACCGATTTTACAATGATTACAGGAATGAAGGATACACATTATATATGCACGGATATACTGAACCTGGAACAAATACTCGATATTGTCCGGAATAAAAAGAAGATCGCGCTATCCGAAGAGGCTAAGGTCAATATCAGGAAGTGCAGGGAATTCCTGGATGAAAAGCTTAAAAATCAAAAAGATCCTATCTATGGGATCAATACCGGCTTCGGGTCGTTATACCATGTAAAGATATCCGGAGAGCATCTGAACAAATTGCAGGAAAATCTGGTTATGTCTCATGCCTGCGGGACAGGGGAAAAAGCACCTGTCGATATTGTAAAGCTTATGCTTTTGCTGAAGATACAGTCACTTTCTTACGGATATAGTGGTGTGCAGTTATCTACGGCGCAACGTCTTGTGGATTTTTATAACAATGATGTTATCCCTGTGGTTTACACTCAGGGATCGCTGGGAGCCTCCGGAGATCTTGCTCCTCTTGCACACCTTGCTTTGCCGTTGATAGGCAAAGGAGAAGTGTATTACCGCGGAGATGTCATCTCAGCAACCGAGATACTGAAAATTATGGGGTGGGAACCGGTGCAACTGCAGTCCAAGGAAGGTCTTGCATTGCTGAATGGCACTCAGTTTATGGGGGCTTACGGGGTTTCACTGGTCATAAAATCTTATAAGCTTTCTTACCTGGCCGATCTTATAGGGAGTGTGTCGCTCGAAGCTTATGACGGGAGAATAGAGCCTTTTGATGCGTCTATTCACCTCATACGTCCGCATCGCGGACAGGTGAAAACTGCGGAAAGGATATCGGGTTTTCTGGAAGGTAGTGAGCTGATCGGGCGAAAAAAGAAACATGTGCAAGATCCGTATTCCTTCCGTTGTATGCCGCAGGTGCACGGGGCCACGAAAGACACGCTCCATTTTGTGCGGAAAACATTCAAAACGGAGATAAATTCCGTGACGGACAATCCTAATATTTTCCTGGAGGAGGATAAGATACTGTCGGGCGGTAATTTTCACGGCCAGACACTTGCGCTTGCCCTGGATTATCTTTCCATAGCAATGGCCGAACTCGGTAATATCTCGGAGCGCAGGACGTATCAGTTGGTTTCCGGCCTGCGGGGGTTGCCTGCATTTCTGGTCAACGACCCCGGACTTAATTCCGGACTGATGATTCCGCAGTATACGGCTGCCAGTATCGTAAGTCAGAATAAACAACTGGCTGTCCCCGCGAGTACAGATAGCATTGTGTCCTCTAACGGACAGGAAGATCATGTGAGTATGGGGGCTAATGCAGCGACCAAGTGTCTGCGTCTGCTGGACAATGTGGAGCGGATACTTGCTATCGAACTGCTCAATGCTTCACAGGCACTGGTTTTCAGAGAGCCGGCGAAAACATCACCTGTCCTGGAACGTTTTCTCAACGCTTTCCGGGAAAAGGTACCTTTTATCAGTCAGGACAGGATTCTGCACAACGATATTATGGCGGCAATTTCATTTCTGGATAATTTGGAGATAGGGGAGGAGATGCTCGCTGATTAAGGGATATTCATTAAAAAATAGCGGCATTAGTTTTTAGGGATATCTGCTGTGCGGATAGTGCTGTCGATCCAGGACCTCGCATTTTCCAGGTTGTAAAAGAATTGAAAGGGCTTTTTACAGAACAGTTCTTCGATCCTGGAGCTCAGCCGTTGTGCCGTAGTACTTACTACCACAGCAATCGCTATAAAATTATCTATTTTTTCGAGTTCAAGATACGTAAAAGGATCGACGGAATACGAATATATCCTATGGGAAATATAACCGAATGGTCTGTCCTGAAAATTTTCTTTACAAAGCGAAAGTAACAAATCCTGTTGTTCAATGACCATATGTACCCCTTCGTTAATTTCTGAAATAACGTAATTTTCATAAAATTCCAGATATCCGAAGTCCAGCTTAATTTTTTTCGGCATAATATAAAGGACAAATCCAATTAAAATAACTATTATTAAGGTGACCGGGTTGTTTAGAAAGGATACGGTAAAAGTACACTGTGGATGAAGGGGATAGAAAAAAAATAGATGAAAAGCATATATATCCGAAGAACATCCCGTTAAACAGGAGGGGATGTCATTCTTCAAGAATAAATAATAGAAAACGGAACCCACAGAGGGTTCCGTAAATTAATTTGGTATAGGGTATACCCCAATGTATTACAACTGTATTTAAGGCTTAGTGTTTCGGGTTATATTTCAGATATTTTTCTATGGCCCCTATCATCAGGGAAGCAATGTCCTTTTCGGTTGCGGTTTCTATACCTTCCAGTCCGGGAGAAGAATTCACTTCGAGCAGGAGCGGTCCCTTGGAAGACCTGATAATATCTACTCCGGCCACCTGAAGTCCCATGGCTTTTGCCGCTTTTACCGCAATTTTCTTTTCTTCCGAGGTGACCTTGATCAGTGAGGCCGTTCCTCCGAGGTGCATATTGGCCCTGAACTCTCCGGGAGGCGCTTCTCTTTGCATCGCGGCTACAACCTTACCGTCTATAACAAAACAGCGTATATCCTTACCGTTGGCTTCCTTGATGAATTCCTGTACCAGAATATTGGCATTCAAACTCTTAAAAGCATTGATAACACTTTCTGCTGCTTTTTTGGTTTCCGCCAGTACTACGCCTTTACCCTGGGTGCCTTCGAGCAATTTGATGATAAGCGGAGATCCTCCGACCATTTTAATGAGGTCGTTGGTGTCGAGCGGAGAATTTGCAAAACCGGTTGTAGGAATATCGATGCCATTATTGAGTAATAGCTGAAGGGAAAAGAGCTTATCCCTGGACTGGCTGATGGCCGCCGCACTGTTGAGGCAGAAAATCTTCTGAGATTCGAATTGCCTGGTCAGAGCACACCCGTAAAAGGTCATGGAAGGGCGAATACGAGGGATCACCGCGTCGAGATCATTGAGCATCTTTCCCCCCCGGTAATGAATTTCGGGAGTCTTGGCATCGAGCTTCATATAACATTGCCGGATGTTGAAGAACTGAACATCATGACCTCTCCGTTCCCCGGCCTCTATGATCCTGCGGTTACTGTACAGATCCGGGTTGCTGGCCAGCAGCCCGATCTTGAGTCCGTTCAGGCTTTCTACTTTAAGATTGTATTTGCTTTCGACATCATCATCAGACATGGCCCCGAGCAGAAAGCTGCTTTCCGGATCGACGAGCATACGGCCCATCATGGCCTCTCTCCCGAGGAGCATTCTATACCCCATAGTATCCCTGTTGGTCAGGGTGAGTTCGATGTCCCAGGCCGATCCGCTAATATGTAGGGAAGTACGGATGACATAACGATTTTCCCGGTTTCCGGTAGAACTCTTGATGACTCTTTTATCTATAACCAGGGCTTCGCAATGAATCAGTTTTTTGCCATTATTCTGAATCGGGAACACATCGAAAGTTACCCAGGTCTCATTATTACGGAGAAAAGGGTTGATATTAACGGCATGCAGGGCAGAGGTCTTGGCACCGCTGTCTACACGTACTTTTATGGCGGGAATATGAAGCTGGGGGAGGCTGACCCACTCTTCACTTCCGACGATGGTCTTGTTTTCTATCATGGTATGTTTTGTGTATGTAAATGGTTGTTTTTAAAACGCGGCAAATAAACTACAATTCACGAAAAGTATAAAAGAAAAAAGTGTAAATATAACGTTATCTTTTATACGGGTATTCGTCGTGAGACGATGTAAAAAAAGAAGCCGCACTTTATCATGATAAAGTACGGCTTCGGCCAATTTTTATTGTTATCTGAACATTAACTGTTTGTTGGTTCTTCTGCTTTTTTTATAGCGATGGTCAATTCGTCCCTATCCTTGTCCAGGTCCATAAAAATACTGTCTCCTTCACCCAGTTTCGAAGTGATGATCTCTTCGGCGAGGGCGTCTTCGATATATTTTTGTATGGCCCTTTTCAGCGGACGGGCACCATACTGCTTATCGAACCCTTTCTCCGCGATGTAATCTTTGGCCTTACCGCTGAGCTTAAGATTGTAGCCGAGATCTTTGATCCGCAAATACAATCTTTCCAGTTCGATATCGATGATTTTGTGAATATCTTCTCTCTCGAGCGGATTAAACACAACGACATCATCGATCCGGTTAAGAAATTCGGGAGCAAAGGCTTTTTTCAGGGCATTTTCGATAACGCTTTTCTGATATTCGCCTTCCTGAGCTTTTTTGGCTGTGGTGCCGAATCCGACTCCCTGTCCGAAATCCTTGATCTGTCTGGCTCCGATATTCGAAGTCATGATAATGATCGTATTTCGAAAATCTACTTTTCGTCCGAGACTGTCTGTCAGGTAACCGTCGTCAAGCACCTGTAAAAGCATATTGAATACATCCGGATGCGCCTTTTCGACCTCGTCGAGAAGAATGACCGCATAGGGTTTTCTACGGACTTTTTCGGTGAGTTGCCCGCCTTCTTCATAACCTACGTACCCGGGAGGTGCTCCGATAAGCCTTGATATGGCGAATTTCTCCATGTATTCGCTCATGTCTATACGGACCAGCGAATCTTCCGAATCGAAAAGTTCCCTGGCCAGTACTTTGGCCAGCTGGGTTTTACCTACACCGGTTTGCCCGAGGAATATAAAGGAGCCTATCGGCTTGTTCGGATCTTTGAGTCCGGCGCGGTTTCGCTGTATGGCTTTCACGACTTTATTAACAGCTTCATCCTGTCCGATAACTTTCCCTTTGATGAGTTCGGGAAGTTTGGCAAGTTTGCTGCTTTCTGCCTGCGCTATACGGTTTACAGGAACTCCGCTCATCATGGATACCACATCAGCAACGTTGTCTTCGGTAACGGTTTCCCGGTGAAGTTTGCTTTCTTCTTCCCATTTTTCCTGGGCGGAGGCAAGGTCTTTCTCCAGTCGCTTTTCATCGTCACGAAGCTTTGCAGCTTCTTCGTATTTCTGTTTTTTAACTACCGAATTTTTCAGTACACGCACATCTTCGAGCTGTTTTTCCAGTTCGAGGATTTGTTTGGGAACTTCCATATTGGTAATATGTACCCGTGATCCGGCTTCGTCCAGAGCGTCAATAGCCTTGTCCGGAAGGTAGCGATCGGTCATATAACGACTGGTGAGCTTCACACAGGCCTCGATAGCTTCTTCCGTATAGTTTACGTTGTGATGCTCCTCGTATTTTTCTTTGATATTGTGAAGAATCTCAATGGTTTCTTCAATGCTTGTAGGTTCCACGATCACTTTCTGGAAACGTCGCTCGAGGGCGCCGTCTTTCTCGATATACTGACGGTACTCGTCCAGTGTGGTAGCTCCTACACATTGAATTTCTCCTCTGGCCAGTGCAGGTTTGAACATGTTGGAAGCATCCAGGCTTCCCGTTGCTCCACCGGCACCTACGATAGTGTGGATCTCGTCTATAAAGAGGATGATGTCATCGTTCTTTTCCAATTCGTTCATCACAGCCTTCATCCGTTCCTCGAACTGTCCCCGGTACTTGGTACCGGCAACAAGAGAGGCCAGGTCGAGTGTCACTACACGTTTGTTGTAGAGGATACGGGACACCTTCTTCTTGACGATCCTCAGGGCAAGCCCCTCGGCGATGGCACTTTTACCTACACCGGGTTCTCCCACCAGTAACGGATTGTTTTTCTTTCTACGGCTGAGTATCTGTGATACCCGTTCTATTTCCTTTTCTCTTCCCACTACGGGGTCCAGTTTACCTTCTTCGGCCAGTTGGGTAAGATCCCGTCCGAAATTATCCAGCACCGGAGTTTTGGATTTTTTGGTCGATTTACCTCCCGAAGGGTTGTTGAACGGGTTGTCCCGCGATGGCTCTTCCGGTGTTCCCGGTTCGTCCGAATAGGACTCGGCGGAAGGCAGGTCTATATATTCGTCTTCACTTGCACTCATAAACTTAAATTGTTCTTTTACCCCGTCGTAATCTACTTTAAGTTTATTAAGCAGTTTGGTCGTGGGGTCGTTTTCGTTTCTCAATATGCACAATAAAAGATGCGCTGTGTTTATGGAGGAACTCTGAAAGAGTTTTGCTTCCAGAAATGTTGTTTTCAGAGCGCGCTCCGCCTGCCTGGTCAGATGCAGGTTTTTTTTATCGCTTGCAACAAAGGCAGTACCGGAATTTGCCGGACTCAGTATTTCCACTTTTCTCCGTAGCACATCCAAATCCACATCCATTGCATGAAGTATATTAATTGCTTTGCCACTACCGTCACGCAGCAGTCCAAGCATAAGGTGTTCCGTGCCTATAAAGTCATGTCCGAGACGTAAAGCCTCCTCCTTGCTATAAGCAATAACATCTTTTACTCTCGGTGAAAAATTGTCATCCATAATTTTATCTCCTTTCGATTTTCCCCGGAATCAAAATCAAGGTATGGGTTACGGGGAACAGGTTTAAAAATAATAAAAATCCATAACAGTATTACAAAAACCATACCCTTTGAAGTGGAACGTACTGCTAATAGACGAAAAATCTATGAAAAACAAAAATTTTTAAGCCGTATTTTATTAACGGTTTTTGAGGGTACGGGCGGGATGCGGGACATCTTACTTTTCGGATTCCTGTCTTTTTCACAAAAACCGGGAGAAAAAACGGTCCTTCGGAAGCGGAGCGATAGTCTGTAGCTTCCCCAAACGGCCTGTCCTGGCTACCGGGGAGTGTACTTCGGGTAAAAGCGCTGAGACCATAATATATTGGTAGTCACAGGGGTCTGATCACATGCCGTATACCTGCATTTACTGTTGATAAAATACTTAAAAAAGGAAGGTCTTTTGCCGGAGGAAAGTGAATAAAATCCGTATATTGGCTCGATTTGAAATTAAACCTGTATAATTAATTTTTTTAATATGGCAGAAGGAGAAAAGCTGATCCCTATTAACATTGAAGATGAGATGAAGTCGGCTTACATCGATTATTCGATGTCGGTCATTGTGTCACGTGCGCTTCCGGACGTAAGGGACGGATTGAAGCCGGTACACAGAAGGGTTCTGTTCGGAATGTATGAACTGGGCGTACTCAGCAATCGACCTTATAAAAAATCGGCGAGGATAGTTGGAGAGGTTCTGGGGAAGTACCACCCGCACGGGGATAGCTCCGTATATGATACCATGGTAAGGATGGCCCAGGAATGGAGCCTTCGTTACATGCTGGTTGACGGACAAGGTAACTTCGGTTCGGTAGACGGTGATCCGCCTGCTGCGATGCGATATACCGAGGCACGGATGCGTAAGATCTCGGAAGACATGTTGGCAGATATAGACAAAGAGACAGTGGACCACTCCCTGAACTTTGACGATACGCTGAAAGAACCGACAGTACTGCCTACCAGGGTACCCAATCTCCTTGTTAACGGCGCTTCCGGAATTGCCGTAGGTATGGCGACCAATATGCCTCCCCATAACCTGGCGGAAGTTGTGGACGGTACGATAGCCTATATCGACAATCACGATATAGAGATCGACGAACTGATACAGCATATCAAAGCACCGGATTTTCCAACCGGAGGAATTATCTACGGATATGACGGCGTACGGGAGGCTTTTAAAACCGGTAAAGGAAGAGTCGTTATCCGTGCCAAAGCGGTCATCGAAGAGGTACAGGGACGCGAATGTATAATTGTTACCGAGATTCCGTACCAGGTAAACAAGGCGGAAATGATCAAGAAAACCGCAGACCTGGTCAATGAAAAGAAACTGGAAGGTATTTCCAATATCCGTGACGAATCGGATCGTAACGGTATGCGTATCGTATATGTACTCAAAAGAGATGCGATACCCAATATCGTTCTGAATACCTTATATAAGTATACCGCACTGCAATCTTCGTTCAGTGTGAATAATATCGCACTTGTAAAAGGACGTCCGCAATTGCTGAACCTCAAGGAAATGATCCATCATTTCGTAGAACACAGGCATGAGGTTGTTGTTCGCCGTACGGAATATGAACTGAAGAAGGCCGAAGAGCGGGCTCATATCCTGGAAGGACTCATCATCGCTTCGGATAATATAGACGAGGTTATCGCTATTATACGAGGGTCCAGCAATGCGGAAGAAGCCCGGGGAAAACTCATGGAGAGGTTCTCACTTTCGGAAGTTCAGGCCAGAGCGATCGTAGAAATGCGATTGAGACAACTTACAGGACTGGAGCAGGACAAACTGCGTGCGGAATATGAAGAGATCAAACAACTGATCGAAGAATTAAAGGATATCCTGGCCCGTAAGGAACGCAGAATGGAGATCATCAAAGAAGAACTTCAGGAGGTCCGGGATAAATACGGCGACCCGAGAAGATCTACGATAGAATATGCCGGAGGTGACCTGAGCATAGAAGATATGATTCCGGATGAGCAGGTTGTTATAACCATTTCGCATGCGGGATATATCAAGAGAACTTCCCTGTCCGAATACAAAACCCAGAACAGGGGTGGAGTGGGGCAAAAGGCATCCAATACGCGTAACGAAGATTTCCTCGAGCATCTTTTTGTAGGAACCAATCACCAGTACATGATCTTCTTTACACAGAAAGGAAAATGTTTCTGGCTCCGTGTTTATGAAATACCGGAGGGCACAAGGACTTCCAAGGGCCGTGCGATACAGAACCTGATCAATATCGAACAGGATGATAAGGTGAAAGCTTTTATCTGCACGAAAGACCTTAAAGATGAAGCGTACATCAATAATCACTATGTGATTATGGCCACCAAGAAAGGAATCGTTAAAAAGACTTCCCTGGAGCAGTATTCCCGTCCGAGACAAAATGGTATCAATGCCATAACCATCCGTGAAGACGATGAATTGCTGGAAGCGAAACTCACCACGGGTACCAGCCAGGTGATGCTCGCCGTACAATCGGGTAAAGCAGTACGTTTTGAGGAAGAAAAGACCAGACCCATGGGACGAAACGCTTCGGGAGTACGGGGGATTACCCTCGCCGATGATTCGGATGAAGTGGTCGGGATGATCACCATTGATAACCCGCAGGAGGAAAGTGTTCTTGTGGTTTCGGAGAATGGTTACGGAAAACGAACCTTTATCGATGACCCTGAAGACGGCAGCCCTATATACCGAATTACAAATCGTGGAGGAAAAGGTGTAAAAACCATTTCTATTACGGAAAAAACCGGTAAATTAGTAGCCATAAAAAGCGTATCGGACACGGACGACCTGATGATTATAAATAAATCGGGCATCGCTATTCGTTTGAAAGTGAGTGATCTGCGCGTTATGGGCCGTGCCACCCAGGGAGTGAGACTTATCAGTATCAAAGGTAAGGATTCTATTGCTGCGGTAGCTAAAGTCATGCGTGAAGAAGAAGCCGAAGATCTGGAACTTGACGGAACCGATACGGATATTACGGAGGCCGATGTGTAATTTTGTTAAAAAATTATATTAAGTTTACCGTAAATCAAAAAATAAAACCTAATCTTGAGCCGTTTTAACGGATATAATTAAAAAGAAAACTATTTTAATTCAAGACCCATGAAGAAAAAGATTTTTATTTTTTCTGCGTTGTTAATTTCTTCTTTATCCATAGCACAGAAGAAAGAGTTGAGGGATGCGGAGAAAGCGTTGAAAAAGGGAAGTATAGCAGATGCCAGGACTGCATTGCAAAGCGTGGAGAATTCCATTGACTCCGCTGATGAAAAATACCAAGCTCAGTATTATTTCCTGGAAGGAAAACTGAACTACGAGCAGGCTAAAAAAGGCGGGGATGCCGATGAGTCTTACCAGAAAGCCGTAGAGGCATTCAAACAGCTTATCGAAGTTGAAAAAGAAAGCGGTAGTGAGAAATACACGGGTGAAGCTTCCCAGCTTATACAGACTATTTCTGCCGACCTGGTAAATTCGGCGGTCGAAGACAACCAGAATCAGGACTATGCTGCAGCAGCGAAAAAGCTTTATATGGCATACCAGCTCGATACCAATAATCAGGATTATCTGTATTATGCAGCTTCCAGTGCGGTAAACGGAGAAGATTACGACACGGCACTGAAGTATTACGAAGAACTCAAAGAACTCGGATACACCGGTGAAGCGGTGAAGTACTACGCGACAAATAAAGAAAGCGGTGAGCGTGAAGAACTTTCCAAAGAACAGAGAGATCTTATGGTAAAGGCCGGAACTCACGAAAAACCGGAAGAAGAAAAGACAGAATCCAGATTTCCTGAAATCGTAAAGAATATCGCTCTGATCTACTCGCAAAAAGGTGATAGCGAGAAGGCGATTGAAGCCGTACAGGAAGCACGGAAAGTAGATCCGGAAGATGTAAATCTTTTGATGACCGAGGCCAACCTCTATATCAAACTCGGACAAAAAGATAAGTTTAAAGAGGTTATGGAGCAGGCTATCCAGAAAGATCCCAATAACCCGATGCTGTACTACAACCTCGGAGTTATTACGGGAGAGCAAGGCAATAAAGAACAAGCCCGTAAATATTACGAAAAAGCTATCGAGCTCGATCCTACATACGAGGCAAGTTATATGAACATGGCTTCACTTATCCTCGGAGAGGAAGTAGCTATAGTTGATGAAATGAACAGCCTGGGAACTTCAAAAGCCGACAACAAGCGTTATGACGAATTGAAGGCCAAGAGGGAAGGGCTTTACAAAGATGCGATACCTTACCTGGAAAAAATCCTGGAACTGAACCCCGAAAGTGTCGAAGCAACCAAAACTTTGATGAATATCTATGGTTCTATAGGTGAAGACGCCAAATACAGTGAAATGAAAAGCAAGCTCGAAACGATGCAATAAGAGTTTGTCGTACATCATAGATAACATGCAAAAAGCGGGAATCTGACTGATTCCCGCTTTTTTTATGTGTAAATGGTTTATTTAATTTTCCTGTAAATAAGAAGCAGGCCTGTAACGGCCTGCTTCCATAGAATGCATGAGTTATAGCGTTATTCTCCGGCAGGTGTCTCCTGATTCCTGAATACGAGCTTATCGTCGAATTCATCCAGGAGTACTATGCTGTCGGTAGATACTTTACCGCTGAGAATTTCTTTGGAGAGCTCGTTGAGCACTTCGCGCTGGATAATTCTTTTCACCGGTCTTGCCCCGAATTGCGGATCGTATCCTTTTTTGGCCAGGTAAGCGATCGCTTCTTCCGTGGCATCCATGACAATATGCTGCCTGGCTATCATCTTGGTTACATTTTTGAGTTGTAACTGAACAATCTCCCTGATATTCGCTGCCGTGAGTGGTGTAAACATGATGATATCGTCTATCCTGTTAAGAAACTCCGGCCTGACCGTTTGTTTTAACAATCCTAAAATCTCTATCCTGGCAGATTCGGTAGCGCTTGTTATATCTTTTGTCGCTTCGAATTTTTCCTGGATGATGTGGCTTCCGAGGTTACTGGTCATGATAATGATCGTATTCTTAAAATCGGCCAGGCGTCCTTTATTATCCGTGAGACGTCCTTCGTCCAATACCTGTAAGAGAATATTAAAGGTGTCGGGGTGTGCTTTTTCGATCTCGTCCAGCAAAACCACAGAATAGGGTTTACGACGGACTGCTTCGGTGAGTTGCCCGCCTTCATCGTAGCCTACATACCCGGGAGGTGCTCCTACCAGCCTGCTCACGGAATGACGCTCCTGATATTCACTCATATCGATCCGGGTTATGGCCGACTCGTCGTCGAACAGGTATTCGGCCAGGGCTTTGGCCAATTCTGTTTTTCCTACCCCGGTAGTTCCGAGGAAGAGGAACGAACCAATAGGTCTTTTTTCATCCTGTAAACCGGCACGGCTTCTGCGAATAGCATCGGATACCGCCTGTATGGCTTCTTCCTGACCGACAACTCTGCGGTGAAGTTCTTCTTCGAGCCTGAGCAGTTTTTCACGGTCGCTCTGCAACATTTTGGTTACCGGGATTCCTGTCCACTTGGCCACCACCTCGGCGATGTCTTCATTGGTAACTTCTTCCTTGATCAACGAACTGCCTTTGGATTGCTGCTGGTCCATCTGCTCCTGCAATGTATCCAGTCGTTCCTGGGCTTCCTTGATCTTTCCATAACGTATTTCGGCTACTTTTCCGTAATCACCGTCGCGTTCTGCCCGTTCTGCTTCGAGCTTGAAATTCTCGATTTCCTCCTTGGTATTCTGGATGCTATCCACAACTTCTTTTTCACTTTGCCATTTTGCATAGATCTCATTCCTGTCTTCTTTGAGGTTTGCGAGATCGGCATTGAGCGATTTCAGCTTATCCTCATCATTTTCGCGTTTAATAGCCTCAATTTCAATTTCGAGTTGCATAATTTTACGATCCAGCACGTCCAGTTCCTCGGGTTTGGAATTGATTTCCATACGGAGTTTGGAAGCTGCTTCGTCCATAAGGTCAATCGCCTTATCGGGTAAAAACCTGTTGGTAATATAACGCTGTGACAGCTCTACTGCGGCAATAATGGCCTCGTCCTTGATCCTTACCTTGTGGTGAGTTTCATACTTTTCCTTGATACCCCGAAGTATGGATATAGCACTTTCTGTGTCCGGTTCATCAACCATAACTTTTTGGAAACGCCTTTCGAGTGCTTTGTCCTTTTCGAAGTATTTCTGATACTCGTCGAGTGTAGTGGCTCCGATGGCCCTGAGTTCACCTCTGGCCAATGCGGGTTTCAGTATATTTGCCGCATCCATGGCACCTTCACCGCCACCGGCACCTACCAGGGTATGGATCTCATCGATAAACATTACGATATTACCATCGGAAGACGTAACTTCTTTAATGACGGATTTCAGTCTTTCTTCGAATTCTCCTTTATATTTCGCTCCTGCGATCAGGGCACCCATATCCAGGGAGTAGATCTCTTTGTCTTTGAGGTTCTCCGGGATGTCCCCCTGTATGATCCGGTGTGCAATGCCTTCAGCAATAGCCGTTTTACCCACGCCGGGCTCCCCGACGAGCATCGGGTTGTTCTTGGTGCGCCGGGAAAGGATCTGTAAGACCCTGCGTATTTCCTCATCGCGACCTATAACGGGATCCAGTTTGCCGTCGTTGGCAAGCTGATTCAGGTTTTTCGCATATTTGTTCAGGGCATTGTAGGTTTCTTCTGCTCCGGCAGATGTTACTCTTTCTCCTTTGCGGAGTTCATCGATCGCTGCCTGAAGCCCTTTTTCCGTGACTCCCTGATCTTTGAGTATCTGGGCTATCTTGCTTTTGGATTTGAAAATAGCAAGGATGAGATGTTCTACAGATACGTATTCATCATTCATTTTTTTGGCGATGATACCGGCTTCGTTCAACGTTGTTCCGGCTTCGCGCGAAAGCATTAACTGTCCGCCTTCTACTTTAGAAAAGCTTTGCAGGGTATTGTCCAGGATCTGCCTGAGCAGCGGCACATTGACCTGTAGCTTTTTCAGCAGGAAGGGGAGCACGTTTTCATCTACTTCAAAAATGGCTTTGAAGAGATGTTCGTTTTCAATTTGCTGATGACCATATCCCTGGGCGATCTGTTGCGCCTGCTGTATGGCCTCCTGTGATTTTATGGTAAAATTGTTAAGGTTCATCTGTATTGTTTTAACTATGACTAATAGGTTCAGGCATGTACAGTCAATTCTTATTCCATGATGATATTGCAGACATTTTGTCTGTTATTTTTCGATTCGAGCAGACAAAATGTCGCTTAGGTGATGGTCATGATAACTTCATCAGGCCCTCGGATAAATGGGAAGTATCATTTACCTTTGCAGTGAACGCGTACTAAAATAACAGATATAAAGTTATGGGTTTTTTTGATACTATTTTCGGTAAAAAGGGATCAAATTCCGAAGAAAAGGAAGGGAATGAAAAAAAAGCATGGGCATGGGAACCGCTTATGACTGTAGAACAGCTCGAAGATGTTGTGCGGGAGAGCCATAGTGTACCCGTGGTGATTTTCAAGCACAGTACACGCTGTGGCATCAGCCGTATGGCTTACAGGAATTTTGAGAACGACATGAATGCGAATGGGATTGAGGTACGGTTTTACTATCTCGATCTGTTGTCGTACCGGGAGGTCTCTAATGCCGTGGCATCCCGGTTGGGAGTGGCTCACGAAAGTCCGCAACTACTCCTTTTGAAGGACGCAAAAGTGGTGTATCACGAATCTCACGGTAACATTTCGGCACAACGGCTAAGGGAGCTTCTCGAGGAAGCCTGAGAAAGTATATATAAGGATAAACGTTGAGGGTGGGGAGGGAGCCTGACTTATCTATTCTGATCAAAAACATTTCATTTCCTACTTCGAAGACGACCAATTGAAATCTCGTTTGAGGAGCAAGAAAAGCCTGTGATAATCAATGAGTTTTCAAACATGTTCCCCGGTCTTTTTGGGAGGTTTATTACTAATCTGGTTTTAAGTAGTATACATCTGAGCCAATTGTTGCTGTAAATCGGTAGGTGTTTCATCCAACTTAGCTTTTACAAATTTATTAAGTGCAGCAGGTGAATTAAACCCCAATTCAAAAGCGATCTCTTTATGGGAATAATTGGAGAGTAAGAGCAATTGTTTAATCTCGTTCATTATCCGGGTATGAATAGTTTCTATTGAAGTCAGCCCCGCAAGTTTCTTTGTGATCTCATTGAGTTTTTTGGGAGATATGTTAAGCTTTTCCGCATACCAACTTACAGATCGCTCCGTCTTATAATTTCTTTCAAGCAGTTCGAGAAATCTTGCATAGATTTTCGATTTATCATTTACAGGAAGGCTTTCATCCCATTTTTTGTGAGCATATTCAACCAATTTCAGCAATAATATTTTGATATAAAATCGGGCCTGTTCTTTTTTGACCGATGTAAGATCGTGGTACAGCTTTTCTACCTGGCCCAAAAGCATCTTTATGTCGTCTCTTTCGGTTTCGGGGAGTTCCAGGTGGTTGAGCTTTTCCGATAAATTATAGTTGTATATTTTCAATTCATTTTTGAGAATATCCGAACAGAACAATACCTCGTCAAAGAGCACCATGTACCCATGAAAGTCCTTGCTGATCTTTTCTTTCGAAGATAATTGTTCCGGAAATATCAGACAGATATTTCCTTCTCCAACAACATACCGACGATCTTCCACTTGCATATGCATTGTTCCCTGTTGCACAAAAATGAAACAAAAATGATCTTTAGAGTGCGGGTTTTTATATGGTTTCAGTCCTTCTTTGTCCATCTGAAAAATATGAAAGGGCGTAATAGCCCTTTCCGTACTACTCTGTATATCTTTTAAACGATGTGTGATCATAGCGGTTTATTTACGACAACTGCTATTTATAAAAATTTTGCAGCTTTTTGATCGACCAGGTACAGAAGTTCTCCATTTACCGGATCTAATAATTGCGAGGGATATGTTGCCGGATCGTACTCGCCTTTTAATACCTGTTTTAATGCCGGGGCTTTGGCATCTCCAAAAGTGATTACAACGATGTTTTTAGCACGATTTATAAATGGAGCTGTGAGTGTTATCCTGTACATTTCCTGACTATTCAGGTAGTATGCCGAAACCCACGCTTTCTCTTCATTCAAAACCTCTGTCTGCGGAAATAATGATGCCGTATGTCCGTCGTCTCCCATGCCCAGCAGCATTAAATCTATGGTAGCATCGTCGCCCAGTTTTTCTTTTAATTGAGTTTCATACGCTGCGGCGTAGACTTCCGGCTTTACACCCTCCTTGTACATGGGAAATATGTTTTCTTGTGGGATAGGGACGTGGTTCAAAAGAATTTCATACGCCATTTTGGTGTTACTCAATTCATGATCCAAAGGAACCCATCTCTCATCTCCCCAAAAAACCAGAATTTTACTCCAATCTATTTGTTTTTTATATTCATCAGTCGCTAATAATTGATAAAGACCTTTCGGTGATGACCCTCCGGTTAATGAGACCGAGAAGTATCCCTTTTCTTTTATCGCGTCCTTGGCAGATTGACTGAAAATTTCGGCAGCTTTTCTTAAAATCTCTTCTTGTGAAGGAAATATCTTTAGCATATCGTTCTTTTTTAGTTTATTTCGGAGTTTGAAATCCAGTAATGTCCCTGTCTTTTGAGAAGTTCGTCCGAAGCTTCCGGTCCCCAACTTCCTGCAGGGTAGGTCTGCATCTTTGCTATATCAAAACGTTCCCATGCTTCTTGTATATTTGAAATAACATCCCATGCTTCCTCTACCTGATCAGATCGCATAAACAATGTAGGATCACCTTCCAGGACGTCAAGCAGGAGTGTTTCGTATGCTTCGGGGGTATTGGGTGAACACTCGAAGAAATCGAATACCATATCTACAGGCTTAAGTTTCATATTCAGACCAGGTTTTTTGGCCATAAATGACAACTTTATATCCATTTCCGGCTGTATGTTGATCGTTAATTTGTTTGGAGATAACATGCTTTTATTATTACGAAAAGTATCATCAGGAACTTCTTTGAAACTGATGACGACCGAAGATTGTTTTGCAGCCATACTTTTTCCGGTGCGCATATAGAAAGGAACGCCATTCCAGCGCTCGTTATCGATATAAAATTTCATGGCGACAAATGTTTCTGTTTTTGAACCCGGGTTTACACCGGGCTCCTCAAGGTACCCGACCTTATCATGACCGTCTATACGGCCCTGTGTATATTGTGCTCTTACCGTATAGTGCTCAATATCTTCCACATGTATTCTTCTGACGCTTTTTAATACGTCGGCTTTCTTATTTCTTATTTCGGAAGATTTGAAAACTGAGGGGGGCTCCATGGCAACCATACATAGAATTTGCATGAGATGATTCTGTATCATATCGCGTAATGCACCTGCTCCGTCATAATAACTTCCACGCTCTTCTACACCAACTTTTTCAGCGACTGTAATTTGTATCGAATCGATATATTTGTTGTTCCACAAAGGTTCGAACATTATATTCGCAAAGCGAAACGCCAGGATGTTCTGGACCGTCTCTTTCCCCAGATAATGATCGATTCTATAAATCTGATTTTCCTCGAAGTTATTGGACAATAAATTATTGAGATGTATAGCAGATGCTTTGTCATATCCAAAAGGTTTCTCGATAATTATCCTGTCTTTTATGCGGTCCTTTACCAGCTCGTATTTTTTCAGGTTATTAGATACATTCTCGATAAAATTCGGAGCTATTGATAAATAAAAAATTCTATCGGTCCTGTGAGCGATCTCCGAATCATATTCATCGAGTTCCTTTTTTAAGGAATAAAAAGATTGGTCATTTTTAATATCGAATGGCACATATCTTATCTTCTCCCGGAATTGGCTCCATTGGGCCTCGGAGAAGTCATGATTTCTTGAGAAATTATGGATGTTTTCTAAAATATATTCACCGAATGTTTCATCGGTATGCTCTTTTCTTCCCAAAGAAAAAATGGTAAAATCTTCCGGCATCCATCCTTCTAAGAATAAATTGAAAAATGCAGGGAATAATTTTCGCTTCGCCAGATCACCGGTAGCTCCGAAAACTACGATTGATGTTGGTGTTTGCTTATGTGATTTCATCTTGTCAGCTATTTTTTTCAATCCCATTTGGTGTGAAAAATCCCTTCTTTGTCAATTCTTTCATAGGTATGTGCACCAAAAAAGTCTCTTTGTGCCTGTATTATATTCGTGGGCAACTCTTTAGCGCGGTATGCATCGAAATAAGCCAGTGCATTCATCCATGCTGCTGCCGGCACACCATTTTGAATGGCTTCTTTTATTATTGTGCGAATGCTGCTTTGCGAAGCGTTTAATTTATGGGCTATTTCCTGATCAAGCATTATATTTGATAATCCGGGATTGACTGAAAATGCTTTTCTGAAGTTTTCCAGCAGTTCGGCACGAATAATACATCCTCCCCGCCATATTTTACAAACGGTTTCTAATTGGAGATCGTAATGATACGTGTCTGATGCTACTTTGAGTTGTGCCAAACCCTGCGCATAAGTTACAATCATTGCAAAATAGAGCCCGTTTTTTAATTGATCTACATCCGGTTCGGAGTGTTCCTGATCATTATTCCAGTGCAATAACTGCGAAGCTTCGATTCTTTCCGGCTTAAATTTGGAGATATCTCTCATGGATACCGCGGCATCAATAACCGGTATAGGGACTTGCAGGTCCATGGCATTCTGTGATGTCCATTTCCCCGTACCTTTAGATTTTGCCCAATCTGATATGAGATCAACCAAGTGAATATCACCTTCTTTTTTCCGGAGAATTTGCGCAGTGATCTCGATGAGAAATGAGTTTAACTCTTCTTTATTCCATTGCTCAAATGTTTTTTGAATCGTTTCGGTATCCAGATGATATACTTTTTTCATCATATCACAGGTCTCTGCAATAAGCTGCATAATACCATACTCTATACCATTATGAACCATTTTTACGTAATTACCTGCAGATCCGTTACCCAGAAATTCCACACAGGGTTCTGTACCTACTTTTGCAGCTATGGCTTCGAAAACAGGTCGTAAACGTTCATAAGCCACTTTGTCCCCACCGGGCATCATGCTTGGTCCTCTTCTGGCTCCGTTTTCTCCACCTGATATGCCCATGCCAAAGAAATGTATGCCTACATCTGATAATTCTTTGTATCTTCTCTCTGTATCTGTAAAATAGGTGTTTCCTCCATCTATCAGGATATCTCCTTTATTTAAAAAGGGTAATAGGCTTTTAATTGCACTATCTACCGGGTTCCCGGCAGGAACAAGTAGCATTATGGCCGTGGGTTTTTCAAGAGATCGTACAAATTCCTCCACCTGGGTAGTTGCCAGAATTTTATGATGATGCCGGGCTTCAGACTGTAAAGAAGCGACTTTTTCTGCATCCAGATCCAAACCCGCTACGGCATATCCATGATCGGCCATATTAAGTAATAAGTTTCTACCCATTACTCCTAAACCCACTATTCCAAAATTGTAATGAATCATTTTCTAATATTTATGAATATTCCTTTTGTGAATTTTAATTTGCTAATATCCGAAAATAATAGTTTATGAATAGAAACATATTGGATTTTCATAACATCAAGGTCTTCCGTAATGAATTAAGAAAACCTTGATGATGCGATGCTTCCCTAAAGACCTATGCACCGATGGCTTCTTGCAAAGCTTTTGCAGCGGCTGCCGGATCTTTTGCTCCGTAGATACTTCCCCCGGCAACGACAACAGTGGCACCGGCTGCAACAACGTCTTTTACGTTGTCGATGTTGACTCCGCCTGCAACTGAAAACGGCACCTGAGCTTCGATCCCTTCAGTAATTAATTTTTGTATACTGTAGCCCGGCAGCGCCTGCTCGTCCAGTCCGGCATGGAGCTCTACAAATGCTACACCGAATGCAGAGACTTCCTTGGCACGTTGTACACGGTTTTGAACTCCTATGGTATCTACCACTACTTTTTTTTCCAATTTATGGGCAGCTTCTACAGCACCTTTGATCGTTGCGTCATCTACTGCCCCCATAACCGTAACCAGATCAGCTCCGGCATTGAATGCCATTTCTGCTTCCAAAGCACCTGTGTCAGCGGTCTTCATATCTGCAAAAACGAGTTTGTCCGGATGTGCAGATTTCATTTCCTTGATTACGTTAAGGCCTTCTGCCTTGATTAAAGGAGTCCCTAATTCGATAATATCTACATAAGGAGAAACTTTTGCAGCCAATTCCAATGCTGCTTCAGTTGTTAATAAATCGATTGCTACTTGTAACTTAGCCATAATACAAAAAATTAATGTTTATTTATTTCGTAATAATTATTCAAGATTGGCGTGTTTTGTCCAGAGATCCTCTTTTGTGAGTCCGGAATCTTTCCACAACTTCATAAATACAGCGTCCAGCATTATTAAGACGGACTGTTCGAACAAGCTTCCGGCATATTGTTCTGAAGCAGATTCTCCGAAATCGGTTTTTACGGCGGCTTTAATGATCAGTATATGGTCCGATATTCTCGCAATGGGGCTGTCTTTTGCCGTAGTGATAGCTACCACGGTTGCCTTTTGTCTTTTTGCTTTTTCTACAGCGGATACCAGTGTAGTCGTTGTTCCTGAGCCAGAGCCTACGATTAACATATCTCCTTCCAAAATTGCAGGGGTTGTGGTTTCGCCCATTATATGGACGTTGTAACCGAGATGCATAAAGCGCATGGCGGCCATTTTTAACGCTAATCCGGTACGACCGGCTCCTGCGAAGAATATTCGTTTTACACTTTTTATACGGTCTTCCAGCAATGCTACGGAACGCCCTTCCATATGCGACAGCACAGCTTCATTTTCTGCTAATATGATCTTTAAATTTTTTATTGTAGTATTATCTTGTCTCATATTCTCAATCTATAATTTCGGGATACCCCTCTCTTTTATTGATACTGCAAAATTATATGGTGAGGTCCTGATGCATATTATACAAATGATGTTATCTGATATACATTCACTCCTGTTTCGCCTTGTAAAGCGGCATGTGCCGTTTATGACCAATGACGGATAATAACAGAAAGGCAGAAGTATTTGAACCTTTGAAAAGCAAGCGGTCTATAGCTGGGAATAGCAGGTATGGTAGTACCGTTTCCTATAAGGGTAGCCGGAACTGTTGGCGGCTTTTAAAATTGCGGTTTGTTTGGAGCCGGGACAAAGGAAAAGGAGACCGGAAAATTATATGATCTATTTGCCTTTCGGGCAGAAGACTTCTGCTTTTTGGCAGCGGTTTTGAATGTAAAAGATATTAAGAAGACGTGGCTTAGAACTGATTTCCGTAAAAACAAAAAACGCCCTGCGCGTGCAGAACGTTTTTATAACCAACCAAAACCTTCCCGATGTTGTAACGCCGGGAATTAGAAACAATATTCGTTTTCTGCAATAACCTTGTCTGCAATTTTCTCTCGGAGCGCAACGACATTCGGCAGATTTGTATATTTTGTGAAGCGTTTAAGTCCCATGAGCATCATGCGTTGTTCGTCGCCTTCGGCAAAGGAAGCAATACCTTCTTTTCCTTTTTGTGTAATAATATCCACAGCATTATAAAGATATAGTCTGGCCATGGCGATCTGAGTGTCGGCTTTATCTTCTCCATCTCTCTTAGCGAGTTTTTCGGTTCTCAGGATAACAGATTCGGCCATATAGATCTCGATAAGTATATCTGCGGCTGCCATAAGCAACTGCTGATGTTCTTCGAGGGCAGGTCCGTATTTTTGTACGGCAGACCCCGCAACCATGAGAAATACCTTTTTCAATTTACCGATCATTTCCTTTTCTTCGGAGAAGAGCTGGGAATAATCGGGAGTATCAAAAGAAGGAATACCCATCAGTTCATCCGCTACATTTTTGGCAGGGGTGAGCAGGTCTACATGTCCTTTCATGGCTTTTTTAACCAGCATGCCTACCGTAAGCATACGGTTTATTTCGTTTGTTCCTTCGTAGATACGGGATATTCTCGCATCTCTCCATGCGGCTTCCATAGGGGTGTCTTCCGAGAACCCCATACCTCCGAAAATCTGAATTCCTTCATCCGTACAATGCTGGATATCTTCGGAAACAGCTACTTTGAGTATAGAACATTCGATAGCGTATTCTTCTACGCCTTTCAGTTCGGCTTCCTGGTGCGTATTACCCTGTGACTGTCTTATGGCAATACGGTCTTCTATGTTTTTGGCAGCCCTGTACGATGCAGACTCTCCGGCATACATCGTTGCAGCCATTTCTGCGAGTTTGGATTTAATAGCTCCGAACTGTGCAATAGGAGTTTTAAACTGTACACGCTCATTGGCGTATTTTACCGAATTGGTAATTACCCTTCGCTGAGCATCGAGACATGCCGCAGCGAGCTTTATACGGCCTATATTGAGGGCATTCATGGCAATCTTGAAACCATCACCTCTTTCGGAAAGCACGTTCTCCACCGGAACTTTGGTATCGTTAAAGAATACCTGCCGGGTAGAGGAGGCCCTGATCCCCAGTTTATGCTCTTCTTCACCGAGCGTAATACCGTTATCCGGATCGTACTCTACGATAAAGCCGGTGATATATTTATCGTCTTCTATCCGGGCAAAAACAATCATCAGGTTGCAGAACCCCGCATTGGATATCCACATTTTCTGACCGGAGATCAGGTAGTGTTTCCCATCTTCACTGAGTACAGCTTTTGTTTTACCACTGTTGGCATCGCTCCCGGCTCCCGGTTCGGTAAGGCAGTACGAACCAAACCATTCTCCCGATGCCAGGCGAGGTACGTATTTCTTCTTTTGTTCTTCGGTTCCGTAAAGGAGTATAGGCATGGTACCGATACCGGTATGTGCACCGAAAGCGGTAGCCAGCGAACCTGTTGCCCCGGAGATATAGTCACAAACCAGCATGGTGGACACAAAACCCATTCCCATACCGCCCAATTCCTCCGGTACCGCTATACTGAGAAGACCGAGCTCTCCTGCCTTGCGCATGATCTCCTCGGTAAAGGCGTAATCCTTCTTCTCAAACTTTTCTTTATTCGGCCATACTTCACGGTCTATAAAATCTTTTACCGTGTCCCGCATCATTTTCTGTTCTTCCGAAAAATCTTCAGGAGTAAAAATATCCTCGCATGCGGTTTCCTTAATGAGAAACTGTCCGCCACGGAGTATATTGTCTTGTTCTGCTTGTGTTTCCATAACCCTTTTTATTATTTTGTTTTCTCAGTGTCTTATAACAATTCGTATATACCGGCTGCACCTTGTCCGGTACCCACACACATGGTTACCATTCCGTATTTATTTCCGCGCCGTTTCATTTCATCAAACAATTGTACGGAGAGTTTGGCCCCGGTGCATCCCAGGGGATGCCCCAAAGCAATCGCTCCGCCATTGACATTGACGATATCGGGATTCATACCGAGTTCCCGGATCACAGCAAGAGATTGCGAGGCAAAGGCTTCGTTGAGCTCTACAAGCTCGATATCTTTCAATTGCATTCCGGCTTGTTGCAAAGCCTTCGGGATCGCTTTTACAGGGCCGATCCCCATAATCCTGGGCTCGACACCGGCGGCGGCATAGCTGACCAACCGCGCTATGGGTTCCAGGTTGAGTTCTTTAACCATCTCTTCACTCATCACCATAACAAAAGCGGCTCCGTCACTCATCTGCGAAGAGTTTCCGGCAGTAACACTTCCGTTATTGGCAAAGACGGGGCGTAATTTGGCAAGCACTTCAAGGGAAGTATCGGCACGAGGGCCTTCGTCTTTGCTTACGGTATAATTTTTTGTTGCTTTTTTTCCTGAACTATCCACATAAGTCTGTTCTATGGGAATAGGAATGATCTGCCGGTCGAATTTTCCTTCCGCCTGGGCTTTTAGGGCTTTTTGATGTGAGTTGAAAGCAAATTCGTCCTGATCTTCTCTTGTGACCTTGAATTTTTCGGCCACGGCTTCTGCAGTGAGTCCCATACCCCAGTAATAATTTTCATGGCCTGCCTTGGCCAGAGCATAATCGGGTACAGGCTTGTAGCCTCCCATGGGAATATAACTCATACTTTCCGCACCACCCGCGATGATACAACCGGCCATTCCAGATTGTATTTTTGCAGTGGCCATACCTATGGTCTCTATACCGGAAGCGCAGTACCGATTGACCGTAACTCCGGGGACATCGACGATATCGAGTCCCATCAGGGAGATGAGCCTTGCCATATTCAATCCCTGTTCGGCTTCGGGCATGGCATTACCCACCATCACATCGTCGATCCGTTTTTTATCGAGTTGCGGGAGTTCTTTGATGATATGCTGTATTGTTTCTGCCGCGAGCTCATCCGGTCTTTTAAACCGGAAGGTGCCTCTCGGGGCTTTGCCTACGGCAGTACGGTATGCTTTTACTATATATGCTGTTTTCATTTTTTAGATGTTAGATGTTAGTATTGAGATGTTAGATTTTTGATTTGAACGAATAAAACATCTTCTGAATTTCTTCCTGCTTCTTCCGCTATATTGGAAGGAACGGAAACAGAACTTCTCTTGATTTGAGAACTAATTCCGAATTTCTCATTATCCGGGATTTTAGAATAGCGTATATAAATTTCTTTGGCTCATGGTATCGATTTTTTCCAAACAATTAAATCCTCTGCTTTATACATGTTATAAAAATCTAAATTCTAAAATCTCATTACTCCATGCTTTATTAATTCCTCAACGGTTTCCCCGTCTTCAACATGTGTTGTATCCTTTCGAGCGTTTTGCGTTCAGTGCATAAGGAGAGGAACGCTTCCCGTTCGAGATCCAGCAGGTACTGTTCGCTGACATGGGAGGCTTCGGAAAGATCTCCGCCTGCCATGACATAAGCCAGTTTGTTGGCTATTTTCTTATCGTGTTCGGATATATATTTACCCGCATACATGCTGTCCGTACCAACGAGGAAGGCGCCGAGGGCCTGTTTTCCCAGTACTTTGATATCTTTTCTCTTTACCGGTTGGGTGTATCCGGCATCGGCCAGTAATACCGCATGCTTTTTGGCTTCGGCGATCTGGCGGTCCTTGTTAACCACAATGATATCCTTGCCTTTTTGCAGAATACCGAGGTCATAGGCTTCATAGGCAGATGTAGATACTTTTGCCGTTCCTATAGTGAGGAAGTATTCTCTTAGCGCATTCAACTCCACATCGTCTTTTTTAAAGGTATCCGATGCCCTCAGTGTCATTTCTTTGGAGCCTCCCCCTCCCGGGATTACCCCGACACCGAATTCAACCAGGCCGATATAGGTTTCGGCTGCGGCCACTACCTTGTCGGCGTGCATGCTCATTTCACACCCGCCTCCGAGTGTCATTCCGTGAGGAGCTACAACTACCGGAATAGAAGAGTATCGCACCCGCATCATGGTATCCTGGAACATCTTTATGGCCATATTAAGTTCGTCGTATTCCTGTTCCACAGCCATCATAAAGATCATCCCTATATTCGCTCCGACCGAAAAATTGGCAGCCTGGTTACCGATAACCAGTCCGTCATACTCCTTTTCGGCGATATCTATCGCCTTATTGATCCCCTGTAATACTTCTCCGCCTATCGTGTTCATTTTGGAGCGGAATTCTACATTGAGGATACCGTCTCCCAGATCTTCAACGATGGTGTCGCTATTGCTCCAGACTTTTTTACTTTCACGGATATTGTTGAGGATGATAAAGGCGTCCTGTCCCGGGACCTTCACCTGGGAACGGGAAGAAACATCGTAATAATAGGTATTTCCATCCTTGATGGTATAAAAAGAATCGTTTCCGGAACCGAGCATTTCCTCTACCCAGGCGGCAGGTTTTTCACCCTCGGCTTTCATAATCTCAAGTCCGTCTTTTATGCCTATCGCATCCCATATTTCAAACGGTCCGTTCTCCCATCCGAATCCCGCTTTCATGGCATCGTCTATTTTATAAAGATCATCGGTGATTTCGGAAATACGATGTGAAACATAGGCAAACATGGCAGCAAAATTCTTTCTGTAGAAGTCGCCAGCTTTATCTTTTCCGCCGACCAGTACTTTAAAACGGTCGATAGGACGATCTATGGTTTTGGTGAGCTCGAGCGTGGCAAAAGATGCTTTTTTACCGGGGCGGTATTCCAGAGTATCCAGATCGAGGGAAAGTATTTCACTCTTTCCGTCATCGTTCTTAACCTTTTTATAGAACCCTTGCCCTGTTTTACTACCCAGCCATTTGTTTTCCATCATGGTATTGATGAAGCCCGGCAGTTTAAAGAGTTCATGGGCTTCGTCTTCCGGACAATTTTCATAAAGCCCGTTAGCCACATGTACCAGGGTATCGAGCCCCACCACATCTACGGTACGGAAGGTAGCCGATTTCGGGCGCCCGATGACCGGGCCGGTGAGTTTGTCTACTTCTTCTATGGTCAGTCCCATTTCTTTCACCTGGTGAAAAAGGCTCATAATCCCGAAAATCCCTACGCGGTTCCCGATAAAAGCAGGAGTGTCTTTAGCAACTACCGATGTTTTTCCGAGGAATTTATCACCGTAAACATTCAGAAAACCGAGAACTTCTTCCGAAGTCTTCGGTCCGGGAATAATTTCAAAAAGCTTGAGATATCGTGCGGGATTGAAGAAGTGTGTGCCGCAAAAGTGCCTCTGGAAATCTTCGCTGCGGCCTTCGCTCATAAAATGAATCGGAATTCCGGAAGTATTCGAAGTAATCAGCGTGCCGGGAGTGCGGTATTGTTCTATCTGCTCGAAAACCTTTTTCTTGATGTCGAGTCTTTCCACGACGACTTCGATCACCCAGTCTACCCCGGAAATCTTACTGAGGTCATCCTCGAGATTTCCCGTCGTAATGCGGTCCGCAAATTTTTTGTGATAGATAGGAGAGGGGTTCGACTTCAATGCCGCAGTCAGGTTGTCGTTGGCGATACGATTTCGGACCACCTTATCATTCAGGCTCAGTCCCTTTTGCTGTTCTTTATCGGTAAGCTCCCGGGGAACGATATCGAGAAGCAGTACTTCTACGCCGATATTGGCAAAATGACAGGCAATGCCACTTCCCATAATTCCGGAGCCGATAACTGCTACTTTCTTAATGTTTCGTTTCATGTGTTTTGTTGTGGTTTTTCGTTATGGTGATAGCACCGTAAAAACGGGCGTATTATGATTTATATATTTTCTTTTCGACGATGAGATTGTTTATAATCTCAACAACCTCAAAAAATGATTTAAGCTTTTCTTCGGATACCTGGTCTTTAATGACTTCATTGAATCGTAAGACAACAGCCTTGGAAAGTTCCCTTTTTTCCCGTCCGAGCTCGGTAAGGCAAATCAGGACACTCCTGCCGTCATCGGGATTGGGTTTCCTTTCGATCAGGCCCTTTGCCTGCATGTTTTTGAGAATGCGGGATAAACTGGTGGCTTCCATACCCATTTTAGGGCCAAGTGAAGTGGAAGGTGTACCCTTTTCTTTATCTATACTCAATAAAGTAAATCCTGTTGCCATAGTAGTGTCGTATTTTCCGGCTTCTTCATTGTACATCCTCGCAATAGCCTGCCAGGTAGCTCGCAATGCGTAATCTATGGTTTTGTCTTTCATCTGAATCGGTCTGAAAACCAAATATACAAAAATTTACTATGCACGCATAGTAAATAGGTGTTAATTTTTATGATGTTCAAAACCAAGCTTTAATTTATGACAATTCTTTAATAAAACCTAAAATTGGGATAGGGTTTTAACCATAATTTAATGGTTTCGATGATCGATCTGACCGGATGTACTATGGGATGCCTAAAAGCTGGGGAAAACAACAACTGGCCCTGATTATAGCTATGGTGTAAGCAATACACCTGTTATTTCACAGAATATGTATATTTGTTATCGAACACGTTAATGAAATTTCAGTATGACAAAATATGGTTTATTCGGGTTATCGGTGCTGTTCTGTATCGTATCTTCTCCTGCGCAAGGCAACGAGAAGTTAGCCGAAGAAGTTGATGCGCAAAAAATGGAGTGGTTTGCCGATGCAAAACTCGGAATTTTCATTCATTGGGGGATATATGCCGTAAACGGTGTAGACGAATCCTGGTCTTTCTATAATGGTAAAATAAGCCATAAAGATTATATGGATCAGCTGCGGGGCTTTACCGCTCAAAAGTACGATCCAGAATACTGGGCCGGACTGATCAGGGAGAGCGGTGCTCAATACGCGGTAATCACTTCCAGGCATCACGATGGGATAGCCCTATGGGATACCCGGCAGGGAGGGTATACAACGGTTAAGGACACTCCTGCCCGTAGAGACCTGATCACTCCTTTTGTACAAGCACTCCGTAAAGAGGCTCTGAAGGTAGGTATATACTATTCGCTCTCTAACTGGTCGCATCCGGATTATAACGAATTTACCAGGGAAGAGAAACGCTATACACTGAAGGAGCAACCGGAGCGTTGGAAACGTTACCTGAACTACATGGACGGACAGATCGAAGAACTCGCGGCTTCTTATAACCCGGATCTCTGGTGGTTTGACGGTGACTGGGAACACGCTGCAGAGGAGTGGGATGCCCCCGGAATCCGAAAGATGTTGTTGAACAAAAATCCGGAGACGATCATCAATTCCCGTTTACAGGGGTATGGCGATTACAGCACTCCGGAACAGGGAGTTCCCGTATTCGGCCCTCCGGCTACCTACTGGGAGTTATGCCTTACGATGAACGGTAGCTGGGGCTATCAACCCCTCGACACTACATATAAAACACCATACGAGGTGATCCGTATTTTTTCGGATATGATCAGTATGGGAGGAAATCTTCTGCTGGATATCGGCCCGAAAGCCAACGGGGAAATTCCGGAAGAGCAGGTTCATATCCTCAAAGAACTGGGGAGGTGGACACATAAATACGGTGAAGCCATTTACGGTACGCGAAAAGGAATAGATCTGCATTATTTCTATGGGCCTACAACCTTGTCAAAGGATCGTAAAACTATTTTTCTTTTCGTACCGGGCCAATCACAACAAGATATCGTGCTCAAAGGTATCAAGAACAAGATAGATCGTATTACCATAGCAGGGAGCGGGGAGGAGCTGGAATATCACACCAAAGGGGCTATTGACTGGGCACATTACCCGGGAATAACCTATATCAATCTTCCGGAAGCATTGACGGATGTGTATATGACCGTTTTGAAAGTAACACTCGACAGTCCCCTGGAGTTGTTTAACAAGTACGGTCCTCAACCCGATAAAAAAGAGGACGGATCCGCAGAGCAGGAGTGAGGTATATAAAACAAAAGTCCTTAAAACTTTTGACAACTATCTCCGGTTTCGGTGCCAGGGGGTGATTTTGATTACGAAAAAACAACACTTATATCAGGAACATAACACCCTCCTGTTTCCGGCTGGGCAAATAGCATTTCAAATTTTTAAGGACTTTCTTTTTTGGAAGACAGACTTTTATTTTTCACTGTCCTGCTGGCGGTAGATCTTATCGTACAGCGCCTTGTATTTTTCTTTAATAATCTTTCTTTTCAGTTTGAGAGTAGGTGTTAATTCACCACCTTCTATAGACCATTCATCGGGTGTCAGTTCGAATTTTTTGATCTGTTCCCAGTGACCGAATTTTTCGTTATATCCTGCAATTTCTTCTTTAAATCTCGCTATAACATCCGGATTACCTGTGATCTCCTCATTGGTTTTGCCAATGTTCAGTCGTTTTCTGGAAGCCCATTCCCTGACAAAATCGAAATTGGGCTGGATAAGCGCGGCAGGGAGTTTTTCACCTTCTCCGATGACCATAATGTGTTCTATAAAACGCGACTGCTTCATTTCATTTTCAATAATCTGGGGAGCAATGTATTTTCCGCCGGACGTTTTGAACATTTCCTTTTTGCGGTCGGTAATCTTCAGGAAACCTTCTGCGTCGACCTCTCCGATATCTCCGGTATGAAAATATCCGTCGGTCATAGTTGCTTCTGTTTTTTCCGGGTCTTTGTAGTATCCGATCATTACATTGGGACCTTTGCAAAGAATTTCACCATCTCCGGCTATTTTAACTTCCACCCCCGGGATCATTTTACCTACCGTGCCAATTTTCCACCCCCGGTTTTTCTGACAATTCACCGCAATAACGGGTGATGTTTCGGTGAGTCCGTAGCCTTCCATTACCGGAATATCCGCTGCTGCGAATATACGGCTCAGGCGGGGCTGTAGGGCTGCACTTCCGGATACCATAACATTCAGTTGTCCGCCAAGACCTTCCTGCCATTTACTGAATATTAGTTTTCGGGCCATACCGAGCTGAAATTCATACCACCAGCCGTTGGCTCCGTAGGGTTCGAATTTTTCACCGAGCTCCAGGGCCCAGAAGAACAGTTTTTTCTTGATCCCCGTGAGTTCAGCTCCTTTGGCGTAAATCTTATCATAAACCTTTTCAAGGAGTCTGGGCACCACGGTCATAACATTCGGTTTTACCTCTTTCAGGTTATCACTCATCTTATCGATAGACTCTGCAAAAAAGATGGATATTCCATAATATTGATAGAGGTAAACGACCATTCTTTCGAAGATATGGCAAATGGGCAGAAAGCTCAGTGCCCTGGAGTCGCCTGCATTCAGCGGAACACGTTCTGCGCTTCCCAATACGTTCGATACGATATTATGATGGGATAGCATCACCCCTTTAGGTCTGCCTGTGGTTCCGGAGGTATAAATCAGTGTAGCAAGATCATCTGCTTTTATGGCCTGTTTCCTACGGTCTACTTCCTGCTGATTGGTCTGGTCTTTTCCGGCTTCGAGAATTTCTGTCCAGTGTTTTACCCCTTCGAGCCGGTCAAAGGAATATATTTCGACCAATGACGGGACTTTGGCTTTTATGGCGTTGACTTTGGCCAGGACTTCCGCATCCGATACAAAACAGTACCTGGATTCGGAGTGATTAAGCACATACTCATAATCTTCCTCTGAAATCGTAGGATATATCGGAACGGTCTGTGCACCGGTCTGTAAAACGCCGATATCCATGATATGCCATTCTGTTCTGTTGGATGAGGATATAATAGCTACTTTGTCATTGATCTGAATTCCCGAACGCAATAATCCCCTGCTTATGGCATTGGCCCGGTCTACATATGTCTTACTTGACGTTTCCTGCCAGACTCCGTCCTGCTTGGTAACCAGGGCATCTTTGAGGTTGTATTTCTCAAGTTGGTAATACGGTATATCAAATATACGTTTAACATCTGTCATCTTCTGTGGTTTTAGTGTCCCGTCTTATCTTAAAAATAAATAAAATTATAGACATAATGAATGCAAAATAGGAAAATTGTCGATATAAATCAATGAGGTTGCTAAAAAAAAGTACGGATCATTATCAACTTTATAACACCCTGTTTCCAGATTACTGAAGGCTAATTCTCAGACCGGATCTTTTTCAGTAAATTTGGGATTCTAAAACGGTATTGTATGCAAGCAGACTGGTACTCCGTAGCCGGTATCGATCACATAGACTCTCCGGGTGTTGTATTGTATACCGATCGGATGGAGCATAATCTCGAGGAAATGATCCGAATGGTCGGGGGTGATGTGCGTAGATTACGTCCTCATCTCAAAACAAACAAAATGCCCGGGGTCGTAAAGAGAATGATAGGGAAGGGGCTCAGCAATTTTAAAACGTCGACCATAGCCGAGGCCGAAATGGCGGCGGCCTCGGGTGCGGGAAGTGTCCTGATTGCCCATCAGCTTACGGGACCTAAAATCGCTCGCTTCTCCGCGTTGTCTTCCCGTTTTCCGGAAACGTCGTTTTATACGATTATCGATAACGAACATACCTTACGGCTGTGGGAACAGGAGGCCGTGAGAAACCGAAGTAATATCGCAGTATATATCGATGTCAATAACGGCATGAATCGTTCCGGTATAGAGCCCGGCCCGGAACTGGAGTTATTGGCCCGGAAAGTGTTACAGTCGGGAGTATTGGAATTAAAAGGGTTGCATGTCTATGACGGGCACCACCGTGATGCGGATTACGAGCGGCGAAAGAAGAAACTCGAAGCCGGGTTTTCCCCGCTTGAAGCAACTATCCATACACTGAAGAAAGATTGCCCGCAACTCGAAATCATTTCCGGAGGAACTCCGGCTTTTACCACACATGCACTTCATAAAGACCGGGTATGCAGTCCGGGAACCTGTGTGTTCTGGGATTGGGGATACGGCGAAAAACTGCCGGAACAAAAATTCAAACATGCCGTACTCCTGGTCACCCGGGTCATTTCCAAGCCTGCAAAAGGTCTGGTCACCATAGATCTCGGTCATAAAGCAGTGGCTTCGGAAAATCCCGTAGACCAACGGATAAAATTCCTGAACCTGGACCGTTACGAATTGCTTTCACAAAGTGAAGAACACGGGGTATTGCGTGTCGACGATCCGGAGAGGCTCCAAATAGGAGATGTATTATACGGGGTGCCTTATCATATATGCCCTACCATAAACCTGTATGATGAAATCACTGTCACGGAGGAAGGGGAAAAAACGGAGGTATGGGAAATCACAGCCAGGAAACGTCGTATAACGGTCTGATTTTTCCAAAATCATTTCCCGGAGGTGAAATATGATCAAAATCAGGAAATTATCGGGGATTTTCCCTTGGAGAAACTTCAGAAATATTACCTTTGTAGTTAAATGATTATAAATCAGATATATTTTATTTATGAGTAAAGTAAAAGCAAACGACACGGTACGAGTGCATTACACGGGAAAACTGAACGACGGACAGGTATTCGACAGCTCTCTGGAGCGGGAACCCCTCGAAGTAGAACTCGGTCAGGGTAGTCTTATTCCCGGTTTTGAGAAAGGCCTGATAGATATGGAAGTGAGCGAGAAGAAAACAGTGACTATTCCCAAGGAAGAAGCTTATGGCGAAGTACGTGAAGAACTTTTTCATGCTATAAAGAAGGAAGAACTTCCTCCGAATATTACTCCTGAAGTAGGGATGGGACTCGTTGCTAAAAATCCTGACGGCTCCGAATACCAGCTTCGTGTAGCCCAAGTAGAAGATGATCATGTCGTACTCGACGGAAATCATCCGCTCGCAGGACAGGATCTTACTTTTGATCTTGAATTGGTTGAGATAAAGTCATAATTTTAAACATAATACAGGTGTTTTTCTAAACAAATACTTTAGTGTGAAATGTATTAAAAATCCCCCGTATCTTTATGATTCCGGGGGATTTTTAATTGGGTTAACCTTCCAGCAACTCACAATATATCCCGAGATCTTTTACTATTTCGGTAATTTTGAGCACATCTACATCCCGGGCTTCGATACGGAGGATACGGTCCTGGTCTTCCAGGTCGAAATTGATAGATGCATTCGGGAAATACTCAGACAGCACCAGTACACAAATATCCGCAGGTACGGTATTGGTGATATCGGTCCGGAAGATTTCTACATGCGATGAAAAACTACTATTCGGAATCATGGGGTTTATGGTGTTGTCATACCTTGTCATTCTATGGTCACGGATATGATTTCTGCCTGTGACAGCCGAAAAAATCCGTAAGGATAATCCTGTTCGTCTGCCTGGTTACGGATATTCCCCCTGATATTGGCTGCGGGCACGGAAAACGAATTGCCATCCGAAGCGTCAATAACCAGGGACATATAATTATAAAAACGTTCGGATATTCCGGAAAACCTGATGTTTACCACATCGCCGGTTTTCATGTCTTCATGACTGAAATTTTCGAACATCCGGTTTCCCTGTGTAAAAGAGTCATCACTTACATCATATTCCGAAGTAGCGAGAAAACTGACATCAAACCGGGTCAGGTAATAATTATCTGCTTCGGGATCGTCCTGGTAGTAGAATTTCACCTCCTTTTCGTCTCCCAGAAAACCACCTTCTTCATTCTGCTCTACGGAAGATATCTCCGGAACACTTATCATACGTTCAGTGGCCTCGTACGTTATTCCGTCTGCAATAACGGTAAGTCTGTACTCTTCACCTATTACGGGAATAAAGTTGTTGCAGACATAATTTCCCGTGCCTGGAGTTTCTACAAAATCAAAAACCTGTTCTTCCCCGTTGGTCATATATACCGTAGCACCTGATACCACAGGAATTTCCGTATCGTAATAACCGGTGGTCGTGCTGAGTTTTATAACCTGTTCACTACCCGAAGTTCCTTTTACCCATGTTATCCCGGCATCTATGACCAATCGGGGATCTGCCGTGTCGAGATCGGCCTTGATCGTGTCTTCGCAAGACATTAACAGTATGGAAATTATAAGTATGGAAAATAAAAAACGTTTCATCTTCTTAAAATTTAAAATTATAAGTTACACTGGGAATAATGCCGAAAATAGAAAGTCTGATCGCTTCATTTGCTCCCGTATCTTCATTGCTTCTGAAACTGATAGACGCGGCGTTTTTACGGCTGTAGAGGTTATAGATACCAAATACCCATTCGCCCTGCCATCCTTTTTTCTTATAGGGCTTAGGGACGTATGTAGCTGAAACATCGAGGTGGTGATAAGCCGGTAACCGGTCTTCATTACGGGAGACGTAATTCGGGACACTGATACCGTCTATTTCATATCGCCCTTTGGGAAAGGTTACAGGCTGCCCGGTCTGATAGGTGAAATTGGCTCCGAAAGACCATTTTTTGTTCAGTTCATAGCCCCCGGTTATGGTGAGGTTATGCAGTTTATCATAGGCAGAAAGGTACCAGTCTCCGTTATTGATCCCCGTTTCTTCCGGGGTCCTGCCCGGCGTTTGCTGTTCGGCCCGCGAAAGGGTGTAAGCTATCCACCCTGTAAGTTTTCCGGTATTTTTCCGGAGGAGGAATTCAAGCCCGTAAGAGCGGGCCTTTCCATTGAGTATTTCCCTTTCGATATTATTGTTTCCGATAAGATCGGCATTATCGATATAATCAATACGGTTTTTTACTTTTTTATAGAAAACTTCTGTTTCGATGGTATAGGCGTTGTCTTTAAAGTTCCGGAAATATCCCAGGGCTACCTGGTCCAGTATCTGCGGCTTGATATAAGGTCCGCTCGGAGTCCATACATTAACCGGTGTAGGGGACTGGGTGTTGGACAACAGGTGCAGGTACTGCGACATCCTGTTGTAGCTCGCTTTCACCGAGCTATTATCATTAATAGCGTAAGAAAGCCCTGCCCGGGGCTCCAAATTGTCAAAGCCCGAAATTTTATCACCACTGCCATAGGTCCTGCTTCCTGTTTGTTTTCCTTCTTCATAAATACCGAAATCGGGATTGTAGACCAACGGCAGCCCGTTTTCATATATACTGATTTCTTCCTTGCCATAACGCTGGAACATACTGTAACGCAATCCGTAAGTAAGTGCCAGTTTATCTGATAATGTATGTTCTGCGTCGATATAAAAAGAAGGCTCTATGGCATATTTTCTGTCCAGTTGCCTGTAGTTGAAACTGGAGCTTTCCGCATTAGGGCTCAGTGTTCCCGGGTTAAAGTCGTAATATATGGCATTGGCCCCGTATTGCAGGGTAAAACGGTCGGAAACATAATATTTCATATCGTATTTAAGGCTGTAGGTTTCAATATTACTGTTCCATTCGAAGTCAAAGAAAGACAGGTCCAGACCAAAACGATAATCGCTGTATATGACCGACAGGTCGGAAAGGAGGTTTTCCGAAAACCGATGGTTCCACCGCAGATTGAACATGGCATTGCCATACGAACTGGAAAAGCTGTTGCTGATATCAAAGACATCCCGGCCGAAATACCCGGACAGGAAAATGGAATTATTATCGTTGAGGCGATAGCTGATTTTGGTATTCAGATCATAAAAATATCCGGAGTTATCATTGTCGGACAGCTTGAGGAACAAATGGGCATACGAACTTCTTCCTGCTACGATAAAAGACCCTTTTCCGTTGGCAAAAGGCCCTTCGGCCATCAGGCGGCTCGAAATAGCCCCGATGCCTCCGTTCATGTGAAATTCTTCGGAATTACCGGTTTTTTGATGTACGTCGAGAACGGACGATACCCTGCCACCGAACCTGGCGGGAATACCGCCCTTGTACAATTCCATATCCTGTACGACATCGGGATTAAAAACAGAGAAGAAACCAAAAAGATGGGAATCCCCGAATACAGGAGAACCATCGAGCAGGATAAGGTTCTGATCGGCAGCCCCACCTCTTACATTAAAGCCCGAAGAGGCTTCTCCGGCATTGGTAATACCGGGGAGCTGCATAAGCGATTTCAGCGGATCGCTTTCACCGAGTACTACGGGAATACGTTTTATCTCTTCGGAACTCAGGCGACTGACACTCATCTGTGGTTTTTTGATTTCCGCAATATTCCTGTTTCGGGTAACGACAACCTCATCGAGTAATGCCGTGTTGGGATCGAGGGTTACGGACAAAACACTTCCGTCTGCCAGGATATTACGGGTAATATAACCGAGATAAGACACCGAAATAACGGCATCCGGCCGGGAAGGTATCAGCGTAAAATAACCATCGAAATCACTTACAACTCCATTGTTTGTCCCTTTTTCGATAATGTTGGCCTGTGGCAGGGGATCGCCGTTTTCATCGAGTACCTGTCCGCGGATTTCAGGCAGCGTATCCCGTTTCTGTTGTTTACGGACATAAATAACACCGTTTTTGTCCTGAAAATAAAGATGGTGTTTCTTCTGAAGTAATCTTAGTAAACCCGAAAGCGTATATTCTCCCTGGGTTATACCGGTTTGCCGGATATGATCGATATCGTCGTTATTATACGCAAACGAATACGATGTTTGTTCCTGTACCTGTTGAAGTACGGCTTTTAGGCTCCCCGGAGATAACGTTATTTTCGTATCCGGGAAACGGGTGGAATGCTGGGCTGTCAGAAGGTTTATACCACAGCAGGCCATGATCAAAAAGTAAATGACTTGTCTGGAAATCAGATTCATAAACAGATCTGTTTTAATATTAATATTTAAGTGGGATGATATTAGTGTTTAAGTATTACCGTATGAGTATCCGGAAATACATATTTCAGGTCCAGGAGTATAGCCAGACCTTCGATAACGTCTTCAAAGGAAGTCCCGGCAGGATAGGTTATAGTTATCCTTTTCCGTGTGATAGCATCGGGTAAAGCATCGGCATGAACAGTGACGTCATAGCGGTCTTCCAGCATACGAAGTGCTTCTCCGAACGGAATATTATTAAACCGGAGCGAATCCCCGCGCCAGGAGTCTACATTGATCTGATCATTAAGCACAGCAATCCCGGTTCGGTTGTCGATTATAAGATTATTGTCTTTTACAAGGCTGACACTGTCCGACGGGTAGAATACCTTTACACTTCCATCTTTAACGCCTACCGTAGACGTCATTTCATCCTCGTACGATTTGATACCAAAACGTGTTCCCGTTACCAGCAGGTGGTTATTGCCGAAAGACACCCGGAACGGATGCTGTTTGTCGTGGGCCACCTCAAAGTATGCTTCTCCGTTGAGCCGGACGTCCCTGTCATTTTTAAAATCGGGATGGTAAGAAAGTACCGTAGCCGAATTGAGCCAAACTACCGTGCTGTCGGGAAGCATAAAATTGCGCGCAGGTTCTCCGGCAGTAACTTTAAGCGTTATATAACGTTCGTCTCCCGGCATTACTGTTGCCATCCATATTCCCAGTGTAAACAACAGTAAAACAGCGGCAGCAACAGCATAGCGGAACCTGTAACGTCGCGGGGCAGGAGGGTCTTGCCGGAAGCCGAGTTCCTTCCTTATTTTCCGAAGTAGTTTTTTATTTTCATGCGATCCGGACATTGCCGCCGGGGCATCGTTCCACTCCATTTCGAGCAGGCGCTCGGTCAGAAAACGATTCTCATCCTTCTCCAGAGCCTGGAGTAATTGTAATTTTCCCCGGGGTGTAAGGGTCCCCTGCAGGTATTTTTGCCATAATGTATTCAAAGGTTCCATAAATAGCGGGCTTCTTTGTGTTTGTTAACCGGTATATCCGGAAAAACACAAAAACACCTAAGCAAAAAATGTTAAATAATGTTAAAGGTTCAGGAAAAGCAGATTTCGAGTAAAAGCACACCAACGGCAGAAAATCCGGAGAGTTCTTCTTTGAGCACAGCCAGGGCACGGTTCATGTGGTTTTCTACCGTACTTTTGCTAATACCCAGTTCCAGGGCTATCTCTTCTGTAGAACGTCCCTTGATCCTTTTGAGAATAAGTACTTGTCTGGGACGTTCCGGCAGCTTCTCTATAGACGCCTCCAGTGCACGGTAAAAAGTTTCCCGTATCCTGAAACTTTCCTCATCCTCCGTATCAAAGGAGATATCACTCTCTGAAATGGAAGTGTAAAGCTCCTGCTTTAAAGATTTCAGGGCGAGATTGCGGGAGATCGTAAAAAGGTATGCGCTGAAGTTTAGAGAAGCGTCGATCTCTTTCCTTTTTCTCCAGACGGTAATAAATGTCTCCTGGATAATATCGTCCGTATGAAAATCCAGACGAAGTTTTGCTAAAAAATTCCTGATCTTGTCTGTATACCTGTAATACAGTGCCGTAAATGCTTTTTCATCGCTCTCGGAGAGTCGTTTTACCAGTACTGAATCCGGGATGTGGGCCATGAAGATGAAAAGCTTTTGAATGTTCTGGATCGGATGATCCTGTATTGTATTGCGAATGTAAAACTAATTACGTCATGGAATGTTAAAATATAGTGAAAATTATTTTCTCCTTGTAAAACAAGCCTGTTCACAGAAAGTAGCTCTGAAAACAGGCATGAATATACGGGCTGACCGGAATTTTCAAAACCGGCGTGTACGGTGTTCAGAGATAGTCGGCACCGCGGATAGGAGTAGGGAAATTATCCGTGATCCTGGTGACTACACCTATCAGTTGAAACCCTTTTGACGCCACTGTTGCCGTGGGCTTTACTTCTTTTTGCAAAAATACATTTTTTGTAAATACCTGTCCGGTCAGAAGTGATGCGGGTGTAAACGTTATACGTTGTGATACGTATCCGGGAACTTTAACCTCCATGACCAATTCGGCATTCCTGTTAAAACTCCCCTCTAATATATGTCCAGAAGTATTGATCAGTGTAATATTTGCAGGTTTGCCCTCCGTGGTGAAGAGAAGATGCTGCGGCAAAACCGCAACGGCAGCCTGATTATCCCGATCCTTAAAAGAAAATATTCCCTTGACATTCAGAAGAAATTTGATATGAGGAGACATTTTAGTAAACTTCATTTTAGGTTCCATGGCGATACGGGGAGTTACACGGGCTTTGTTTACCTTTTTCACGGTGACGGTATCCGTTTGTAAGCGCGGTGCCAGCGTTACGAATTGCTGTTGTTTTTTACTGATGAGCGTACGCATACTCTGGACATCCTGCTTGTTTTTTTTCTCCAGTCCGGAAGATACGTTCAGAATAGTTTTCCGGTTAATATTCAGTGCGGTATTTACCGAGTTGAGGTTGAGTTTCTGACCGGTACGCAATTGTGCCGTATTGATGATAAAAGGACCGAGATTCTGAATCTGGTCGGTTCGGAGGAGTTTTTTGTTTTTATCGGAGTGTTCGGGTAGTTCTATACGTACGTTACGTACAAAAATAAATTCGGTAGTCACTTCCGGAATATCAATATCCTCCCGGTTGAGGACATACATGTTCCAGAAAGGAGAACGAAGCAGGGATTCGTCAAACCACGGACGGGTAATTTTGGCAAAGAGCAGTTCGAACTCAATTTTTTCGATATCGATATCAGCCATGTCAGAGTTGCCGAAAATACTGCCGTATTCCTCTTCCCGGACCAGGCCGGAAAGCGTGTCCAGTTCCGGTTTCCGGATCTCTATTTTTTTCCATTCCGCACTATTTCCTTTATACAGGTTATTGGGGGTACAACTGGTATAATAAAAAGTATCTTCCACATGGGTCCGCACGGCACTTTCAAAAGCACCTTTGGTCGCTATAAACCTCCGCATAAAACGTTTGAATTCGTCTTTAACCACATTAAGAATAACAGCTTCCACCTTCTGTCGGTTTCCGGAAGCTTCCCATGTCGTTTCCAGTTTTTCGAGACTTTCTTTTTTCAAATCTATTTCCAACACGTTATCCGGGGCATTTTCGGTAAGTGCTGTAATTTCATTACCCAGTTTTTTTATCAGGGAGTCATAAGAACGATATTCGTCAAAATCATCACCCTGGAGAAGATTAAGCACTTTGAGAAAAACAGGGTGTCCGGAAATCATTTTTATGGTCAGCGTGTCGGGGTCCATAAGTTTCAGTCCCCGGAGGATCTCTCCGTAAGCACTGTAAAGATAGTCTTTGCGATCGCCGGATACACTCCAGAAGTTACCTCCGCGACAAATCGTATTGGCCATCTGGGAAAACTCATAGAGCTCATCGTAATATTTATGGGCTTCTTCTGCGGCTTTATTGGTATCCAGAAAGAGAAAATCTTCATAATCGAAACCGGTGGAGAACGGAGAAAACAGCAACCTGTATTTTTCCTTGTCCTCTTCAGCCAGGTGATTATTTACAAAGTCATCTTTTATCTTCCTGAAAATCGTGGCTAATTGTGACATGATTATAATCGTTTTTACTCGGTAACCGAGAGTTAAAGAACTATTTAAGTTAAGCCTCGCGGTACTCCCGCGAGGTTCTTAACTTCTCTATGTGGTTATACCCACTCCTTAACATCCGGTTTGGCATCCGGAGATTTCGGGAGCATATGACATTTAAAACCGATGAGCTGCATTCCCTGTATTTTTATACCCTGAGAGTCACTGCTCGAGCTCATATCGCGTTCCTGGCTGTTCGATTCGTATTTTCCCCCGGCGTGAAACGGTCCCCAGGACACAAATCCGCCACCACTTGCCTTGGTCATTTCGCTGGTGATTTCTGCATGCTGTTTCCCGAAGTAGAGATTGAGGTCTTTGACAAAGATGGCTGTTGTGGTATAGGCCGGGATCATCCCGGAGGGTGGTACCTGCCCGTCCGAAACCATATTATCTTTGAATTCACCGTTGTTCTGGTCAAACCTCCAGTATTTACTGGTGAGAAAATTAAAATTGCACCAGCTCCTCGATATGGGCGCCTGGCATATCTTAAAACTGAGACGGAACTGTGAGGCATCTATTTTTCGCGTACTTTTGGTCTTTTCATAACTACCTTTTCCACCGACATTAAAGAACCCAAGGGAAAGTCCGCCGCCGCCGCCGCCTTTTTTGGAGTCGAACTTATAGTTGGACTGATAATCGGAGCTCCGGAAGGTGAATTCGGTCCACCCGCTATCGCTTTCCGCAAAACCGCCGGGGAGCAGTGAAGTATAGTAAAAATCGGAACCGGAAGACAGGCCGGTAAGCCGGGCTTTCTCCATGTCGTCGATATACTGCTGTTTCAGTGTCAGCATGCTCCTTCCTTCAACCTGGGCTATAAATGCGGCAATCTGATCATATTCTTCTTTATAGCCGTTTGTGATCCAGTCGTTTTTTGCAGCCATGACCTTATTCCGGAGTATACCGGCATTCATCGCCCAGAAATGGATAGCCGCAGGATCTTTGCCGGAAAGTGCGTTTACCCTGTGGGTATTGTATTCCAGCGCAGCACTCATGTATTGCTGCATCTTTTCGTTGTATAGTTTTACAAGCGGTGTTTCCTGTAATACTTCTTCTTCCTCTTCGGTAACGATATTCTTTTTGATCTTTTTTTCCTGAAGTAATCCCCGCAGCCTCGCAATTTTGGCCTTGGTTTTCTCATCCGGTTCGAAATTGGCTACCTGGCTGAATTTCAGAATATGATTGTACGCCTGCGAAAGCGTGTTTTCCGGATTCCATACATTCATGGTAACATCGCCGGTAACCCCGCTGGTATCCGGGATCATATCGCAAAGTCTTGCGAGGTTTTCTGCCTGCATATACTTCCTGCTGACGTCCTGAGCCAGGAGCTGGTTGATTTCTTCCGGTGTTTTTTCCACAGGTTTTTCACCGTTGCTGTTTTCCGGCTGGCGGATTACACCGGTAAGCCCTGTAGACAAAAATTCCAGTTCGTCTTTGGGGTAGGGCATGCCTACAGAAAGCCAGGCGAGGTAGTTGTCATCCGATTTAGGGACCACATCATCTCCGTTGGTAAGTACGTCGTATAACTTACCCAAAACAGAATTCATTAATTGTTCCGGTAATACTTCTTTTGCCATGATCGTTGATTTAAGATTAATACTTGTTTTATTGGTTTAAAAGTTTGGTAAGCAGTTCTCTTGTCGGTTTGTCAAAGACTCCGTTAATAGCTAAGGTGAGATCCGAAGCCTGGAAATCTTTTAATGCCTGCTCTGTTTTCGGTCCGAAAATACCATCGGAGGTTCCGGGGTTATAGCCCAGCTGTTTTAAAGCATCCTGAAGACTTACCACTTCGGTGCCGGTATGTCCCTTTTTGAGGGTTTTTCCGGAGAAGATCGTTTTTCCTGCCGCTCTCAATCTTCGGAAACCGAGCAGGTATTCGGTACTCCTTCCGCTGATGGAAACCTGGTTTCCCTGGTTTCCGCCGAGGCAGTAAATTCTTTTGCCATCCGAAGAAAATCCCAGAAAAATGCCTACATGTCCTTCCCAGGACTCCCTGCTTACCCGCCAGAAGACTACAACATCTCCAGGTTCGGGAATACTGACGGAAAATCCCTTGTTCAGCCAGGATCTGGCGGCAAGGCTTCCCGATTTTTCCAACCCGGCTTCCTGGGCTACCCAGTTCATGAACAAACTACACCAGGCCGATTCGTCTGATGTATAGCCGGGGAAACCCGCTTCTTTGGCATAGTGCAATATTTGCGGGTTGGCTTCTTTTCCCGGAACTTCCTTAACGCCGAGTTCCTGCATTGCGATTTGAAGTAAAGTTTTCATAATAGATAAGGATTAAAGTTTGTAGTGGTGCCGGAGCTTCCCGGGGGCTCCGTATTTGTTTTGGTCAAAGGTATCCGGATGAGGAAACCGGCACAAGGGGCTTTTTCCTTGATTTCCAGGGGTGTTTACCCCGGGATGAAAGGGGATTTTTCCCCTTTTGCTCATCGTGTTGTCCGGTTTTAAGCTTTTTATCTATACTTTTATCCAAACCATTAAACCACATATTATGAAAACTAACTTTACCGGAAAGGCTATTTCAGCCGTAATGCTTATTCTTGTCCTGCTTTGTCTGTCTTGTACGGAACACCAGCCTGAAAAAGTCAATAAGCCCAAAAATACCATAGATGTAAAACGAGCTTCAAAACTCAGCAGCAGGTTTGTAAAGGAACTCGACAACCTGATGCAGGGCGTAAAAATGCGACAGGATACTGCAAAAGGATTTATACCCGTACACCAGCCCGCTTTCGAGTATACGAGCCATACCTATTACAGTCTGGATGAGCTTGAGCATTATTTTGCATGGGCAAAACAGGAGGCTAAGGCAAAAGGTTATACGCTTGAAGGCTTCCGTTTTTATTTCGGGGTTTATCCGGAAACAGAAGAATCAGGAGAAAAACAAAATGTCATGACCCTGTTTATTTCGCCGGCAGGGAAAAAAGCACGTAAACAGGAAAGTGCATTCGTAAACATGCCTTTGATGTATAATGATGTCCCCGATAAAATAATGGATATCGACCCGTACAACTACGGTGGCGCTGGAGACCCGCCTAAAGCTTCTTATTAGGATATTTGTATCGGGTTATCGGGTTAACCGGAGGAAATCAGCGCTTGATATTCCGGTACTCCATAACCCGATTTCCCTTTGGAGCATACAGATTTTCGAACATGATAAAACGGTAACAGGTATTTGGAAACACTGACCATAAGCATACGGTATATCGCACTCTTGTCTGCCATCATAGCTACACTGGCCTACGGACGCTATCGCCAGGGAAAGGGCAGGTATTTTGTGTATTCCATCTGGTTTACGGCAATCACTGAGTTTTCCTATAAGATCGTGTATTACCAGGTACTCGATGCCAGGTATCCCATACATTTTATCGTAAACACCTATACTGTTATACAGTTTCTTTTTTATTTCCTGTGGTACAGGTCATTGATTACGAGCATAACGTACAGGAACAGGATACTGTTTATGGCCACCTTATTCCTTGCTTTTGGCATTTACAATAGTTTAGGGCTACAGGATTTTATTTATGAAAGACAGACCTATACCTATATTATCGGGACGATCTTTGTAATTATTACCATTTACCTTTATTTCGTAGAAGTCTTTAAGGACGATTTTATATTACATTTTCAACGATCTGTCTATTTCTGGTTCAGCCTCGGAATATTATTGTTTTTTATACCGTTCCTTCCGTTTATGATCGCATCCGAGTTTTTTCATTACGGAGGAGATTTGTATTCTTTGGTTATCTTTATACTCAACGTGGTCATGCACAGTTGTTTTATCACAGGAGTTTTATGGAGCAGGAAGAGATACAATTACTGATTCTGGCTTCTTCGGTGGTCCTGCTTTTATTGCTGGTAGCCGTAGTTTCTATTTTCTCTGTTTTCTACCGGAGAAAAACCAAACTGCTTATGCAGAAAGCCGAAGACAAAAAACGTTTTGAGGAAGAGCTGGCGAAGGCCCAGACCGAAATCCAGGAACAAACCCTCAAAAATGTCAGTTGGGAACTTCACGATAATATCGGACAGTTGCTTTCCGTAGCCAAAATGCAGCTCAATATGCTCGAACGTGTGGTGGGGGAGCAGCAGAAGTCCCAGTTCAGAGAAGCTACCGATATTCTCGGAAAAGGAGTTCGTGAAATACGGCAGTTATCGCATTCTCTCAATGCAGATTTCATTCTGAACGTGGGTCTCGAAGAAGCTTTGAGGGCAGAAGTAAGCCGTTTCGAACGTCTTAATTTTCTGGAAACGGAATTCCACACCGAAGGTACTCCGGTTTGTATGGAGAAAAAAGACGAAGTGATCATTTTCCGGATCCTGCAGGAGTGCTTTGCCAATTGTATCAAACACTCCAGGGCAACCTTTTTATCGGTATGTATCCGCTATACGCCCCGGGAGATCATAATTTGTGTACGGGACAACGGAATTGGATTCATCCCCGAAAAGGTACGGAAAGGAGTCGGAATGATCAATATAAACCGCAGGGCGGCCATGATAGGAGCGAAAATACAATTGGAAGCGCAAAAAAATGCGGGAGTTTCCATAACTTTGACATATCCCTTGAAACCAACCAAATACCACGATGAAACGCAGTAGCATTGCTATAGTTGATGATCATTTGCTTTTTGCGCAATCACTTACTTCCCTGATTGTTGCACTGGATAAATACGATGTGCTTTTTCACGCCTATAACGGGCAGGACTTCATAGTACAGATGCAACGTATTGCAAATGCTCCGGATCTCGTTTTACTGGATATCAATATGCCGGTCATGGACGGACTGGAAACGATGAGCTGGATCCGGGAACACGCTCCGGGTCTGAAAGTTCTTGCGCTTTCTATGGATGACAGGGAAGAAACCATTATCCGAATGCTCCGATTGGGGGCCAGGGGATACCTGTTAAAGGATATTCATCCCGATGGTTTCGAAAAGGCTTTGGACGATACCCTTTCCAAAGGGTTTTACTTTTCGGATCGGATCACCAATACCATCCTCGAGTCCATAGATAAAAAAGAAATATCCGCAGGAATGTGCCTCAAAGAAAGAGAAGTGGAATTCCTGAAACTGGCCTGTACCGAAAGGACATACAAAGAAATCGCAGAAGATATGTTCCTGTCGCCGAAAACCATTGATGGTTACCGGGAGGTCCTTTTTGAAAAACTGGACGTCAAAAGCCGTATAGGACTGGTACTCTATGCAATAAAAAATAAACTGATAGAGATCTGATTCTTATTTGTAAGCTTTCTTGATCCGGTCCAGGTTTCGTTTGTTATCCCGGTCCTTGATCGTTTCCCGTTTGTCATACATCTTTTTACCCTTGGCCAGGGCAATTTCCATTTTGGCCAGTCCCCGGTCATTGATAAACAGACGCAACGGAACGATGGTAAGCCCTACGTTTTTCACCTCCTTGTTCAGTTTGCGAAGCTCGTTTTTGTTCAGCAGAAGCTTACGTTCGCTACGGGGTTTATGGTTGTAATGCGTACCGTGCGCATATTCTTCGATATACATATTGATAACGAATAATTCTCCCCGTTCGTTAAATTCGCAAAAACTCTCGGCAATAGAAGCTTTGCTCAGACGGATAGACTTTATCTCCGTTCCCGTAAGTACGATTCCCGCTACGTATTTGTCGAGCAGTTCAAATTCGAAACGCGCACGTTTATTCTGTATGTTGATCTTTTTTTGCATAAGGATTGCAAAAGTACTAACTATTTTATAATTCAACGGGGTGAAGGCACCCTTTACCGGTTTATCGCGGTTTCCAGGGCCAGGTTCACCATGTTTTTTAATGATTTTTCCCGGGCGACAGCATCTATACTTTCCCCCGTAACCACATGATCGGTAATGGTAAGTATAGCCAGTGCACGTACCCCGAAACGCGCTGCAATGGTATATAGCGCAGCAGCTTCCATTTCTACACAAAGCACACCGTATTCCGCCCACCTTTTATAATAGTCCGGATCCGCGTCATAAAATATATCACTGGTCAGAACGTTCCCTGCTTTCAGCGGAATATCCAGCAATCCGGCTTTACTTACGGCCCGGGTAAAAAGTTCGAAATCAGCTACAGGAGCAAAGCTGTCCTGGTTAAAATGTATCCGGTTTATATTGCTGTTGGTGGATGCTGCCATGGCCAGTACGATATCCCGGACTTTAATGTCCTTTTGGTACGCTCCTGCGCTGCCCACACGGATCAGTTGTTTTACACCGTAATCGTTGATCAGTTCATGGGCGTAAATGCTTATGGAAGGTACTCCCATTCCCGTACCCTGTACGGAGATCGGTGTTCCTTTGTACGTACCGGTAAAACCGTACATGCCGCGAACATTATTGTATTGCACGGCATTGTCCAGAAAATTTTCGGCAATCCAGCGTGCTCTCAACGGATCGCCCGGAAGCAGTACCGTTTCGGCAATATCGCCTTGCTGTGCTTGTATGTGTACACTCATATCAGTAAGATTCGTTGGACGTATAACCTTCTACAATGGCGATACCACTGGAGGTTCCTATACGGGTTACGCCCAAATCTATATATTTTTTTGCAACTTCAAAACTTTTTATACCTCCGGAGGCCTTGAGACGCGCCCTTCCGTTTACGGCACGGGACATCAGTTCGATATCGTGAAACGTAGCCCCGCCGTTGCCGAAGCCCGTAGAAGTTTTTACATAATCAGCCCCCGCGTCTGCAGCCAGGGTACTGGCCAGTATTTTCTCGTCGTCATGGAGATAGCAGGTTTCAATAATCACTTTGAGAACCCGGGTACCTATGGCCTTTTTTATGGCATGGATATCCTGAAGAACCTTTCCGGTATCACCGGATTTCAGCCATCCGAGATTGATCACCATATCAATTTCGTCGGCGCCATCGACAACAGCATGTTCGGCTTCGTAGCATTTGGCTTTACTGCTCATGGCTCCCAACGGAAACCCTACCACCGAACATACCCGGATATCCGGGGCTTCCATAAGCAATTCTTTGGCACGAAGAACGTGACAACTATTTAGACAAACGGAGAAAAACCGGTATTCCAGCGCCTCCTTACAAAGTTTCTCTATATCCCTGTATGTCGCCGTAGGCCTGAGCAGGGTATGATCTATATACTGATTTATGAGCATATATACAGTTTAGGATCTCGTTGACATGATTACGGAGTTCCGTAGCCCTTTACGCTGCGCGGGCGTAACTCGGAATGCCGTTCTTCAAAGGTAGTGTTTTTTAATGGTAGAACGATCGCTCTGAAAAGTTCGAGGAATGTTTCTCCGTGTTTTTCCGCATGGCCTGTACGAAGGTTGTAATGAACAAAACTCAGCCATGCAAAGGCCTTCAAATGCGTCTTGTCACTGTTCCACATCCGCACTTCCACTAACAGCTGCCTGTCCGAATAGTGGAGGAGCTGTGTTTCTATAACCACTTCTTCCATGGTCATAGCCGGGCGGAGGTAGGCCACCTGACTGCTGCTTACCACCCAGCTGAGTCCCTGCTCGCGGATTATACGGAATATGTCAAACCCGTAGTACTCCAGCAGGTGATCTTCCCGGGCGTTGATAAAGTAATCCATATACCTCGCATTATTGAGGTGATTAAAAGGGTCACAGTCCTGAAACCTTATTTTGGTCCTGCTTTCTAAAATACGTGGTTTTGTTTCCATAATTATTATTTTTTATACCAAACGGTATATTATAAAATAAAAATAAAGAGCTGCCTGTATGGTTACGCAGCCCACTTGGTTTGTATAATATGTTTAAGGATCTCCATCGTATCCCGGATATACATATTGTCGTCCATAGTCAGGCTCATAAAAATGGCACCCTCTATCATACTGAACATCTGGCGTGCGCTTTTCGCGGAGTCCAGGCTCTTTCTGAGTTCACCGTTGTTTTTACCTTCATCGAGAATATCGATAAGGCTTTTTTCTATTTTGGTGATGATCCCGCGTACCCGCAACAGCAATTTTTCATTCTGGTGGTTGGCATCCACACCGATGCTCAGTATCGGACAGCCTCCCATATTCTTTGAAAAATCGGAATACCTGCTGTAAAAGTCCACGATAAGCAAAAGCTTCTGCAACGGAGTATCCCCCTGGTCCTGATGATCTTTGATCTGCCGTAATACGTGTTTTACATTAAATCGAAATGCTTCTATGGCTAATTCTTCCTTGTTTTTGAAATTACCGTAAATAGCACCCTTGGTAAGTCCTGTTGCCCCGGTGATGGTAGTCATACTCGTAGCGGCATAGCCGTTCCGGTTAAAAATAGGTGCAGTCGTAGCAATGATAAATCTTGAAGTTCTTTCCGATTTCGTCAACATAATAAGAGCAGATGGTTACAGCAAATATAAGAAAATATGTCTTTGGATATTCGGAGTATTCCCAATTTGGTAACACAGGAGAGAAATACACATCCATTGGTTCCCGCTTTTTTACGTAAATTTGTAAAGCATTTTTATATGCTGTTCATCTTCAAAAACCGACAATCATGGCCGAGCTTATACGAATTTATGAAGAAAATCCCAATGCCAGGGAAATACAGAAAGTAGTGAAGGTACTCAGGCAAGGGGGGCTGATTATTTATCCTACCGATACTGTTTACGGCCTTGGCTGTGATATAACAAACTCCAAAGCCCTGGAACGCATTGCGCGGATTAAAGGTGTTAAACTGGAAAAAGCTAACTTTTCTTTTATATGTGCGGATCTCAGCAATTTGTCGGACTACGTAAAACAGATTGATAACAGCACCTTTAAACTACTGAAAAGAGCCTTACCCGGACCTTTTACCTTTATTCTTTCGGGTAACAACAGTCTTCCCAAGGATTTTAAGAAAAAGAAAACCGTGGGTATCCGGGTACCGGGAAATAATATTGCCCAGGCCCTGGTCCGGGAGCTTGGCAACCCTATCGTATCGACATCCATACACGATGAAGACGAATTACTGGAATACACCACAGACCCCGAACTCATTTATGAAAAATGGGAAAACCTCGTGGATATTGTCATTGATGGCGGTTACGGGGACAACATAGCTTCTACGGTCGTCGACCTTACCGGTCCGGAACCCGAAGTCGTACGACAGGGAAAAGGGCAGCTGGACGAAATACTGTAAAAAAAACGGCACTCAGAGTTTCGTTATGCGTTCGAGCGTGTACCTGATGAGGTCTTCCACAAGTTTTTTGGGATCTTTAGCAAAAGTACCGTTGGCCCTGTTGGCTATTATGGCATTGAGCGATACGGCCTGGTGCCCGAGCAGCCCGCAAAGGCCATATATAGCAGAAGTCTCCATTTCCAGGTTGGTCACCTTCAGGCCGAGGTGACTGAAACTGTCTATCTTCATATTCAGCTTAGGATCCTGTAGTGACAGCCGCAATACCCTGCCCTGAGGCCCATAGAACCCACCGGCTGTGGCCGTAAAACCTCTGTGCATATCATTTCCGCCGAAGTGTTCCAGCAATTTTTTATCTGCTGCGATAACCAGAGGCTGCGATTTGTAAATACTCCATCCCGTATGCTCTATAAAGGCTTCCTGGATTTCCGGATGGACTATACTATCGATACGGTAAGCATGCAGCATGCCGTTGAGATCCAGCCCATACGCACTGGCCAGGAATGATCCTACGGGAATACCGGTCTGGAGAGAACCCGAGGTGCCCACCCGGATGATCCGGAGCGATCGAAGATTTTCCTTTATCATACGTGTTTCCAGGTCTATATTAACAAGGGCATCGAGCTCGTTGAGTACAATATCTATATTATCCGGCCCTATCCCGGTAGACATAACCGTGAGTCGTTTTCCGCGATATGTACCGGTCTGGGTCTTGAACTCTCTTTTCTGAGTCGTAAACTCTACGGTATCAAAATGCCTTGTTATTTTTTCCACCCGGTCCTGGTCACCTACGAATATAACGGTATCCGCGATATGTTCGGGTTTGAGGTTCAGGTGATATACACTACCATCCGGGTTGAGTATAAGTTCGGATTCTGCTATGCGCTTGCTCATGGTATAAAGATAGAAAACAAAAAGAAGGACGACAAGGCCCTTCTCTCTGTTTTAGCACACTACATGATATTTGTAGTGTTTTCTTTACCGCTTCCGTGCGCATGTCACGAAACGCTATCTGCTTTATGGGAAGTTACAGCTTCAAAAGCTTTCCGCTATCCTCGTGATATAGAAAACTGTATTTGCGTGTTCCCCCGAGGAAAATATCATCCTGTTTTATAAAAGGGTAGTAGTTTTTTACCTTATCAAGGACTTCTTTTCCGGTTGCACTTAGTTTTACCGGATGAAACGAATGGAAAAGGGGTTTCATTGTATCAATGAGCCTGTAATACTGAAGATCGCCGAAACCGTAATCGCTTTCTTTTTTGATAAGGGCTTCCACCAGCTTTTCCTTGGAATTGATTCTTTTGCTGTTAGCCAGGGCAAGGACTTCGTTTTCGAGTTGGTTCAATCCGTTCTTCACGGTAGGAAAGCGGTGGAGGTGAAGGGCTATGGCGTCGGTGAGGTAAGGAAACTGGGAAGCGTTGAATTTAGAAAAAGTCTCGAGGCGCAGGGGGGTGTCACTACAGTACAACTGCCAGATGTAATCTGCATATTCTATATCGTCCTGTTTGAGGTTTACCCGGGACCCGTATAGTTTCAGGATTTGTTCTTCACTTAAGCGGGTGAGTATAAAAGGCTTGTCCTTTTTCTGTTTTTTACATACCAGGGAAACCTGTGCTTCCTTACGGTGCTTTTTAAGCCAGCTGATCACCGCGATCATATTGATCTGGCAGAACAGGTCCTCGTCGAACCAGAGCACGATCTCTTCCTGTGTTTTCTGGTTACAAAGGCGCCTGTATTCTTTGAGTGTTGCCTCTATAAAGTTGGTCTTACTGACCTTGTAATTCTTATTCAGAAATTCAAAGCGGGTTTTCCAGAAAGACTCACTTCCCACTTCGGTGGTCGTCTTTCCTTCGCAGAGCATTTCCCGCCAGGTAATAATCTCTCCTTCCAGCTTTAAGTTCTTAAGTACCGAAGTAAAGCCATCCCCGTTGGTAATGTGTAAGGTTGTAGTCATTTTAAGGTTTGTTTTTGTTTGCCAAAAATATTTTCAATAAGCTGTCTAAAACCACTTTTGTATTCTTGAGAATAACGACTGCCTTTCGCTATTTTTTAACCTTTGATATGATGTATAACAACATGCCATAACGCAGCAGGACCGTATTATCCTCCGACACGTTTTACGTTGTATCCTTCTTCCTGTAAGAGTTTCATGATCTTATCCCTGTAATTGCCCTGTATGATGATCTCCCCGTCTTTGACAGAACCGCCCACGCCGCATTTTGTTTTCAGAAATTTACCGAGTTCCCTCAGGTCTTCTTCCGGCCCTTCAAACCCTTTGATAACCGTTACGGTTTTTCCGCCCCGGCCTTTATTGCTGAAATGAGCTTCAAGGTATTGCTCACCTGGCGAAAGCTGTGGTGTTTCCTCCGTTTCGAATGTTGGTTCTTTCCCGGTTGAAAAGACAAAACTTCCAAGATCTTCAAGGCTGCTTAATTTATTGTTGCCCATTTTTCTCCCTTTTTTTTGACAACTCTATTTTAATGTAAACGTATAAAAATAAATTTACGTATATACTTTAACATTAATTATTTAGACTGCGACAAAACCAAGGTTTCTTTTCCCTTTTTCAGGTACTTTAAGCTTACGGTTTTGTAGCAGGCTTACGCGGAGTTGCCGATGTTTTTATGCTTTTATAAGTCCCAGTTCTATGAGACGCTCATGAAGAAACTCACCTGCGGTAATGTCTTCGTATAGTTTCGGATGCTTCTCGTCGATACAGTTCTCCAGGCAGTCCAGGGGCATTTCGCTTACCGGGTGCATAAAGAACGGTATGGAATATCTGGACGTTCCCCAAAGTTCTCTCGGCGGGTTAACCACTTGATGTATGGTAGATTTCAGACGGTTATTGGTATGCCGCGAAAGCATATCACCGACATTGATCATCAATTCGTCCGGTTGTGCTATGGCATCGATCCATTCTCCTTTATGATTTTGCACCTGTAGTCCTTTACCGTGTGCTCCCATCAACAGGGTAATAAGGTTGATATCCCCGTGCGCTGCCGCACGGATCGCATTTTCCGGTTCGCTCGTAATAGGTGGATAGTGGATAGGCCTTAATATAGAATTTCCGTTTTTGATCCACTTGTCGAAATACTGCTCCTCCAGTTCCAGATGAAGGGCCAGTGCGCGTAGTACATAACGAGCGGTTTTTTCGAGCATCCTATACGTTTCCTTGCCCACTTCATTAAAACGGGGAAGCTCTTCCACCATAACATTCGGCGGATATTGAGCCTCTAATACCGGATTGTCCTCTACATACTGGCCAAAATGCCAGAATTCTTTGAGATCACCCTCTTTACGGCCTTTGGCGTGCTCTTTTCCGAACGAAGTATATCCCCGTTGTCCGCCTATACCTTCGATCTCATACTTTTTCTTTACGGCTTCCGGAAGGGCAAAAAATTTCTTGATTTCCGCATAGAGGTCTTCTACCAGCTGCTCGGACAGGAAATGCCCTTTCAGGGCTACAAAGCCTATCTCCTCGTAGGCATCCCCGATTTCGCGTATAAATTTCTTCTTTTTACCGTGATCCTCCGAAAGAAATTCCCTGAGGTCCACACTGGGTATTGTATTCATCTGTTCTCATGATTTGACCCCGTGAATGTTACGGAGTGTTTTTCGCTTTCTTAAACAAAGTTAGACAATTAACCACCGAAATAAAAAAGATAGTTGTTAACAATGGTAAAAAATATCACAGGTGTCGTGCCTCCTGTTATTTTTCCCTACTTTTGATTGTACGAATAAAAGTTTTTCGCTTATGCATTCAGCTACATCCCGAAGAGAAGCCATGGAGTTCGACACCAAACATCTGACCCATGAAGAACTCCTTTTGTTGTATAAAAATCTGGTACTTCCGCGAATGATCGAGGAAAAGATGCTGGTACTATTACGGCAGGGGAAAATCTCCAAATGGTTTAGCGGTATCGGGCAGGAAGCCATTTCGGTAGGAGTGACCATGGCCTTGAGAAAGGACGAATACATCTTGCCCATGCACCGTAATCTCGGGGTCTTTACCTCCAGGAATATCCCGCTTCACCGCCTGTTTTCTCAATGGCAGGGAAAGGCAGGAGGTTTTACCAAAGGACGTGACCGCAGTTTTCATTTCGGTTCGCAGGAATTTCACCTGGTGGGGATGATATCGCATCTCGGGCCGCAACTGGGGGTTGCCGACGGCATTGCGCTTGCTCACAAGATCCGCGGCGAAAAGAAAGTTACCGCAGTATTTACCGGAGAAGGGGGGACCAGCGAGGGCGATTTTCACGAAGCCCTGAATATAGCATCCGTATGGGACCTCCCCGTATTGTTCTGTATAGAGAACAACGGTTACGGATTGTCCACCCCCGTATCCGAACAGTATCGCTGTGACCACCTTTCGGATCGTGGAATCGGTTATGGTATGGAAGCTCACAGGATAGACGGCAATAACATCCTTGAGGTTTACTTAAAAATATCCGAACTCACGGAGAGTATGAGAGAAAACCCGCGTCCTGTATTGGTAGAGTTTATGACCTTTCGTATGCGCGGGCATGAAGAAGCGAGCGGCACCAAATACGTTCCGGAAGACCTGTTGGCGTTGTGGGAACTTCGGGACCCTCTGGCCAATTACAGGGACTTTCTGCATCGGAGAGGGGTGCTCGGTGAAAGCGAAGATATGACCATCCGACGGCAAATTACATCACAGATACAGCAAGGACTGCAGACCGCATTTGCCGAACCTTCCGTTACTTTCCATGTGGAGCGGGAGCTTGCGGATGTGTATAAGGATTTTTCGTTTACAGCGGTGCCTCCGGAAGAGCACAGCAGGCATATCCGTTTCGTCGATGCCGTTTCCGACGGTCTGCAACATGCTATGGACCGGTTTGACAACCTTATTGTCATGGGACAGGATATCGCTGCTTATGGCGGAGTGTTTAAAGTTACCGAAGGTTTTGCTATACGTTATGGTACCGACAGGATCCGTAATACCCCGATATGTGAGTCCGGGGTGATCTCGGCGGCCATGGGGCTCGCGATCAACAATATGAAAGCCGTTGTGGAAATGCAGTTTTCCGATTTTATTTCCAGTGGTTTCAATCCCGTGGTCAACTACCTGGCCAAAGTACATTACCGCTGGGGACAGCATGCCGATGTGGTTATCCGGATGCCTTGCGGCGGCGGGGTCGGGGCCGGGCCTTTCCACTCCCAGACCAACGAAGCCTGGTTTACCAAAACCCCGGGACTGAAAGTCGTTTATCCCGCATTTCCGTACGATGCCAAGGGCTTGCTGGTCACGGCCATCGAAGACCCTAACCCCGTCCTGTTTTTTGAACACAAAGGGTTGTACAGAAGTGTGTACGGGGATGTACCCGAAGGTTACTACAACCTCCCGTTCGGAAAAGCCGCACTGCTATCGGAAGGTGAAGATATTACCATAATAACCTATGGTATGGGTGTTCACTGGGCTCTTGACCTGCTCGGCAGGGAAACAGAACTCTCCGCAGATATCATCGATCTGCGCACCTTACAGCCCCTGGACACCGAAACCATATTCCGGTCCGTACGAAAAACAGGAAAAGCAATTATCTTGCAGGAAGACACCCTGTTTGGCGGTGTGGCCAGTGACATTTCGGCACTGATCATTGAACACTGTTTCGAATACCTTGACGGTCCCGTACAACGGGTAGGAAGTCTGGACACTCCTGTGCCTTTTGCGCCGGACCTCGAAAACGGTTTTTTACCGATTGAACGGTTCAAACTTGCCATACACCGATTATTAGCATACTGATATCGATTAATACGTTTATACTTACAAAATGACGTGTGAATTATAATAAATTTAATTTTTTTACGTATTTTTAAACATACAAAATACATAAATTATGACAAAAAATCGTGTAACCCTCATCTTATTGATTGTCTTATTAGCCTCTTCCTGTTCGCTTTCGAAAGCGAATAAAGGATATCGTGGAGCTATTGTCGGTAACTGGATTTTGAACGATGTAACCTATAAAGGGAACAGCGGTAATTTCAAATCCGTACTTTTCAACGATGTTACCGATGCCTGCTTCAAGGGCAGTCAATGGTTTTTCAGAAACAGTAACAGTACCGGTTCTTATACCATTAATCCCGGTGGAGAATGTATGGAAGGAACGCGGAACATCCGATGGTCTGTTAATGAAAAAGGAGATGGTGTAAACCAGCTTCAGTTTAAATTTATCGATGAAAAGAGAAATGATGTCAGCGGCGGATACGGGTACAGACTCGATATTGTCACCCTCAACGAGCAGCAAATGACATTGCAGACCAATACATCGGTAGAAGGCGAGCCTATTACCGTGGTGTACAATTTTTCAAGATCTTATTAAAAATCATAAAAAACAGAAAACTGTTATGTTCAGATATTCATTAAATACATTAGGAGCAGGTCTGATAGCCCTGGCTCTTTTTACTACAGGGTGTGATACCATCAAGAATGCCGGAAACAAAGAAAAAGGTGCCGTTATCGGTGCAGCCAGTGGTGCTGTCATCGGGGGTGTCATCGGCAATAATGTCGGTAATAAGAAGAACTCCGCTCTTGGCGCTATTATAGGAGGTGTTGTCGGAGGTGCGGCCGGTACCTATATCGGGGACCGTATGGACCGCCAGGCCGAACGTATTGAAGAAGAGATCCCGGGTGCTGAAGTCACCAGGGTAGGAGAAGGGATCAACGTGACTTTCGATGAAAGCAGCGGCGTATATTTTGCTACCAACAAATATAATATCAACTCGGAATCTTCCGCAACGCTCCATAAGCTGGCAGGTATCTTCAAAGAATATCCCAACACCCTCGTACTTGTAGAAGGACATACCGATAATACCGGTAGCGCCGAATACAATATGGGGCTTTCACAGCGCAGGGCAGAATCCGTAACCAATTATCTGGTGGGACAGGGGATTTCTTCCGGCAGGTTTACGACCAAATGGTTCGGAGAGACTCAACCGAAGTACGATAATAGTACCGCAGAAGGAAGAGCTAAAAACCGACGTGTGGAAATTGCTATTGTTGCAGACGAACAATTAAAAGAAGAAGCGCGTAAACAAGCGCAATAATAACATTGCTTTTTGGGAGTAGACGTCTTTTTGAGAACACTTCCCGAAAACTATGATCACAGGAAAAGAGGCTGTCCCAATGAGGCAGTCTCTTTTTTATTTTGTCCGTTTTTCTCCCCGTAATAGCAGTCATTTTTATAGTGATGTGGTAGTGCACTTTACCCGGGTGTTTTTTTGATTGTTTTAACGATACGGATAACGGGGGTTTCCATTTTTTTCGTACCTTTTGATAGTGTAACTGTAAAACTTCATACGACTATGTATCGTGTACTGATACCCACAGATTTCTCGGATAATGCATGGAATGCCATACATTATGCCACATCCCTTTACAAAGGCGAAGAAACTATTTTTTACCTGCTCAATTCATATTCTCCCAATACGATCAGCCCCGGAGAAGTTATGGCTTCTTCTGCGGCGACCAAGACCCTTTTCGATGCCGTAAAATCGGCTTCGCTGGAAGGGCTGGACAAATCTATCGAAGAGATCATGGCGGCTCGGCCCGATCCGGGGCATGCTTTCAGGGCGGTTTCGAGGTTTGATTACTTTGTCAATGCAGTTGTCGATGTCTGCGAAGAAGAAAAGATAGATATGGTTGTTATGGGGACCATGGGCGCCAGCGGACTCAAGGAGGCACTTATAGGAAGTAATACGGCCAGCCTGATCGGGAAAATCAAGGTTCCGCTGCTCGCTATTCCGGAAGATGTGAAATTCAGAGTGCCCGAAAACATCGCGTTTGCCACAGATTACGGTACGGAATACCGGGAAAAGAACCTGCAGGTTTTTTTTCATCTCGCCGACAAGTTCGACGCCGGTATTCAGGTATATCACGTCATGCAGAAAAAAGAAGAGCTGTCGGAGTCGCACAAAGCGGCCAAAGCGAAAATGGAAGAACGGTTTGCCGGACATCGCGGGGAGTTTTATCTTCTTTCCGAGACCTCGCTGAGTACGGCTACCAGGGTTTTCGTGCAGAGCCGGAACATAGATATGCTCTGTATGGTGGCAAAAAAACATAGTTTTTTACATCACCTCTTCGGGCTCAGTCACACCAAAGACATGTGCTATCATATCGATATTCCCTTGCTTATCCTGCAGAATGATGCCGGGTAAGGATTACAGATAACTATTTTTAAATCACAATTACAAATAAAAACCGGTGATAATTACCGGTAAAAAAAGTAGATTACTCATGCAAAAAATTCTTCTGCCTACCGATTTCTCCGAAAATGCCAGAAATGCTATCTCCTATGCTTTAAAACTCTTTGCGGACAGCGACTGTATATTTTACTTTCTCCATGTACTGCCACCAACACTGGGCGAACGCCGTACCGTACCTACGAGTGTGACCAATGAAATGCTCGGTGAAGCGGAGGCCAAAACACGCGAGCAGCTCAAGACCCTGATATCGGAAGTCACCTCGGGAAATGAAAAGACCGAGATCTTGGTGAAATTCGATCTCTTTACCGATGCCGTAGCGCATATTGCAGAAGACAAAAACATTGATGTTGTGGTTATGGGGTCGCACGGAGCAGGAGGAGTGAGGGAATTTTTTATAGGCAGCAGTACTTCCAACCTTATCGGTCATATTCAATGCCCTATACTGGCCATCCCTAAAGATCTCGAATTTGAACCTGTAAATGAAATAGGTTTTGCTACCGATTATTCTTTTGTCTACAGCCGTAAAGGCCTTGAGCCCATCTTTCGCATCGCAGAAAAATTCTCTTCGCATATTCGCTTCTATCATGTCGAAGAGGGAAGGGACGAGTGGAATGATGAAAAGGAAAAAATCCGGAAGGAGATCAAAAAAGCCTGTGAAGGATATGATGCATCCTTCTATCTGCTTACCGATGCCCCGCTGAGTACAGCAACGCGCCTTTTTGTAGAGAGCAGGGAAATCGATCTGTTATGCATGGCTGCGGAAAAACGTAACTTTATGGATAACCTGCTCGGAAAATCCCCCGTAAAGGATATGAGCTATCACGCGACAACCCCGTTGCTTGTTCTGCATAAAAATACGCTCAAATAATACCGGGTAACCAGGGCCTAACAACACCCTGTCTATCCGCGACAAACGGAAGGACAGGGTGTTTTAATAGTTGTCAAATGGATAGTATAATGCTTAGAAAAGCCGTTGAAGAAGACCTGAAATTCCTGTTGCGGTTTGAACAGGGGATTATAGAAGCCGAACGCCCTTTTGATCCGACCCTGAAGGAAGGAAATATACACTACTATGACCTCAGCGCATTTATCAGGGATGTCGATACCGAAGTGGTGGTTGCGGAACACAACGGAAAACTTATCGGGTCGGGATATGCTCGGATCAGGGCTGCAGAGAAATTCCTGAAACACAAAAAATACGCCTACCTGGGGTTTATGTATGTCTCCCCTGAATTCCGCGGACAGGGCATAAACGGAAAAATCATTGCCTCGCTGACCCGATGGATCCGGACTCGGGGAATCTGTGAAATACGTCTCCATGTGTACGATGGCAATGTCTCTGCAATCAAGGCTTACGAACAGGCCGGGTTCCGGCGGCACATGACAACCATGCGCATGGATCTTGACGAGACTCCTTAGCGGGAGCATATACATGGTTTTTATATCCTATTCGCTATGAAAATTTTGTTTTAGCGGTTCTTATTGTATAGTTTCGCTCCGAAATTATAACAAAACCATGATGCCATTTTCAACACGGGAAACTTCCGAAAAAACGAATGTCAAGCCCGTATCGGTACTTTTCGACCTGCTCGGACGCAGCAGGGCCGTAGACATCCTGTGGTATCTTTCGTCCGGTACCAGAACATTCCGTAAACTCCGGGATCATTGCAGTCCGGTATCTCCGACAACACTCGACAAGCGACTCAAGGAACTGATCCAGGGCTGCCTGATCGAAAAAATCCCCGAAGGTTACGCCCTTACTACGCAGGGAAAAGACATCCTGGAAATACTGAAGCCGTTGGAACCCTGGGCAACGCAGTGGGCATCAATGTTTGAAAAGCCGTAATCCCCGTCACACCCCTCCCGAAGTCCGGGTAATTTTTTTGCTTACCACCTGTGTTTTCATCGCTATACAGTCGGAGAAAACGATATTATTTTCCATAAAAGTACGGGGATTCCGATAATTTATGAATAAAAACAGCATTCCGTAAAATATTTTTCCCGCTTGTCCGACTGCTATAGTATAAGGATAGGATCGTCCCGAAAAGAGACATAGCCTTCGATCACAAAAAAGAAAAGCGATGAAAAGTACAACTCCGGCCCGTTATGCCGTCAGACCAATCCATAGCCCTCGCAATACGCCGGTAGTAGGGGAAGGGACCATTATTATCCCGGATATAAGCGGTTTTACCTCCTTTGTGCATGAGACCGATGCCGATACCGGAAAATACATCACCCGGGAATTATTATCGGCCATTGTGGACAGCAATGTGCTTAACCTGAAAATTTCCGAAATAGAAGGGGATGCCGTGTTGTTTTACGGTTACGGTATTCCGGCAAACCTACAATCTGTTGTGGAACAATACGAGATTATGTTGCAGAATTTCAACCGTAAGCTCGCGCAACTGGAAGCTTTTATAGGGCATAAAATAAATCTTTCCCTCAAACTCGTAGCGCATTACGGCCAGGTTTCCGAATACAATATCGGACGGTTCCGGAAACTTTACGGAAAGGCCGTCGTACAAGCCCATCAATTGCTTAAAAATTCGATCCGAAGTAAAACATATATCCTGCTTACCGAAAGCCTGTTACATGCTATACCTTCTGTTTTCGGAAATGTTGCAAACCGTGGTATTCCGGGTTCTTCCGATGACATAGCTTACACCTATTACAATTACGAACCTTTGCTTATCGAAGCCTGACACCGGTGTCGTGTTAAATAGGGGTTAATACTCCCCGATATATTTTTAAAAGCCCCCTGATTTTCTTAAATTTGAGAGAACAGGGGCTTTCTTACCTGATCGCGGCGCAGCCGGCCGTATTGTTTTTCAGCTCCCGTTACTATAATCAGAAAACCAAATTACATAGTATATGTCAGCACTTAATGTTACGCAAAAGCTAATTCAGTCACACCTTATCGACGGGAAACTTATTCCGGGAACCGAGATCGGTTTGAAGATAGATCAGGCACTGATGCAGGATGCAACGGGGACCCTTGTACAACTGGAACTGGAGGCGATGAAGCTGGATCGTGCCCGCACCGAGGTAGCTGTGCAATATGTAGACCACAACCTGTTACAAACCGATTTCAAGAATGCAGATGATCATCTTTTTCTGCACTCCGCGGCACAGAAATTCGGTTTGTGGTTCAGCCGTCCCGGTAATGGTGTTAGCCATCCCGTACACATGGAACGCTTCGGAAAACCGGGGAAGACCCTGGTGGGGTCCGACAGTCATACCTGTGCAGGCGGATCGCTGGGGATGCTCGCGATAGGTACGGGCGGACTGGATGTTGCCGCTGCTATAGCAGGACAACCGTATTATGTAAAGATGCCAAAAGTTATGGGCGTGAAGCTCACCGGGGAACTGCCACCCTGGGTGAGTGCCAAAGATGTGATCCTCGAAATGCTGCGCAGACACGACGTCAAGGGTGGTGTGGGCAAGGTCATAGAGTACTACGGAGAAGGATTGAAGCACCTTGGGGCCATGGATCGTCATGTCATAGCCAATATGGGAGCGGAACTCGGAGCGACAACGACGGTTTTTCCAAGCGACGAAGAAACCAAACGTTTTCTTAAATCCCAGGGCAGGGAAGAAGACTGGACACTGCTGGTTGCTGATGAAAGTGCTACATACGATCTGCATGATGAAATTGTCCTGGATGAGCTGGTTCCTTTAATGGCGTTACCCACCAGCCCGGGTAATGTGGTTCCGGTACGGGAAGTAGCAGGGAAGCCCATTAGCCAGGTAGTCATAGGATCGTCTGCCAATCCCGGATTACGTGATTTCTGGATTGCAGCAGAGATCGTCAAAGATAAATTTGTCAGCGAAGAGGTATCGTTCGATATCAACCCCACGTCCCGGCAAACTATAGAAAACATGATCGATAACCGGGCCTTTGCGAATCTGATCAAGGCCGGCGCACGGTTTCACCAGTCCGGATGTATGGGCTGTATCGGAATGGGACAGGCCCCGGCATCCGGAACCATCAGTCTTCGTACCATGCCACGGAATTTTCCGGATCGTTCCGGTACCAAGGATGATCAGGTGCATCTGTGTAGTCCCGAAACAGCCGCAGCCTCTGCACTTACCGGGAAAATTACCGACCCGAGGGATCTCGAAAAATTATATGGCATGACCTATCCCGTATTTCAGGCTCCTGAAAAAGAGATCATCAATACCGATATGCTGGTAGCCCCACCCGAAAGCAGTGAAGGGATAAGCCTGAAAAAAGGACCTAATATCAAATCACTTCCGCATATTGCACCACTGCTGGACCACTATGAAGTGCCCGTACTCCTGAAAATGGGAGATAACATCTCTACGGATGAAATATTAAAAGCCGGGGCCGAAGTACTCCCTTTCCGGAGTAATCTGCCGGAGATCAGCAAATATTCTTATATAGTTATCGATGAGACATTTTATGACCGGGCCATGAAAAGCAAAGATCAGTACGGCGGACATATCGTTGTCGCCGCAGACAACTATGCCCAGGGGTCCAGTCGGGAACATGCCGCCATCGCCCCGAAATATCTCGGTCAGATCGCCGTAGTCGCCAAGAGCTATGCCCGTATTGCCTGGCAGAACCTCGTGAATTTTGGTATTCTCCCGCTCGAATTTCAGGAGCTTTCCGATTACGATAACATCGCACAGGGGGATATCATACAATTCGAAAATCTGATAGGTAAAGTTAAAAACCGGGAAGAAATCATGCTGAAGATCAAAAAGGAAAACGGCATGAATATCAGCATCCCGGTGAAACATTCCATGAGCGACCGCCAGATAAGAGTATTGCTCAAGGGAGGGATTATCAACGATTTCAAGGAAAAGCTGACAACATAACCGTCCCGTTAAAATTTCTCTTTCCCCGACTCCGATAGTACCCGGTTGAGACTTCTGAGGGTTACACCGAGGTAATTGGCAATATCCTTTTTCGGGATCACTTCCAGGAGCCGGGGAAATTGTTTTTGAAGTCGTTGTACGTTCTCCTCGATAGCATGGAGCTGATTGTGGGCGTGGCGAAGCGCTTTATAGCGTACTTTTCCTGCAATAGCATTCATAATAAAACGATTAAACACCTTGTCTTCATCTAAAAGTTTCAAAAAATCCGTTCGTGGTATTTGGTAAACTTCCGTGTCTGTCAGGGCTGTTACCGCACAGAAACTCAATTTGTCATTCAGGGCTTCGATCTCTCCGAAGACTTCACCTTCTCCGAAAAATTCCTGTATGAAGTCCTTGCCGTTTTCCTCGGTAAGAAAGCATTTGGCCACACCTTTTTTAACGATATACACAAAAGATAACCGCTTTTGCTGTTCGACAATCCGGGTCCCCTCCGGGAAGTTATAGCAGGAGATCGCCTCCCTGTTGTCCCGGCGGATACCGGAAATATAATCGAGTAATGCTGTGTTGGTACGTATCATGTTTTTCTGAGATATCGGGACAAATGTCCTTTAGGATCAAAAAAAGTAGCCTTTACTTTGCGGCTGCTTTCAAAAATACTAAGAAAACCGTCCTGTTCCCGATCCGTAGTATAAAAATATGAGAGTACAGGTGGTATCTATAAGAAGATATCCCGGTTATTAATATTTCACACGACTTTAAATAGTGTTGTATATGATACTTAAAAACAATAAAATAATTGCAGGAAAAGACCCGGTGTACAACCTGCATTTCGGACTGGTATGTCTCAGTTCGCTGTTGTTTTCCTCCAGTTACAATATGCTTATCCCTGAGCTCCCGGCCTACCTGAGCAGCCTGGGCGGAGCGGGGTACAAGGGGCTCATCATATCGCTGTTTACGCTTACCGCCGGAATATCACGTCCGTTCAGTGGCAGGCTTACGGATACCATAGGCAGAATCCCGGTAATGATCACGGGGAGTGTGGTATGTATAGTCTGCGGACTATTTTATCCGCTGCTTGGAAACGTAGCCGGATTTTTATTGCTCCGCCTGGTGCATGGTTTTTCGACGGGTTTTACACCTACCGCCAAATCGGCCTATGTAGCCGATATCATTCCCGCATCCCGATGGGGAGAAGCCATGGGGCTACAGGGACTTTGTTACAGTCTTGGATTTGCATTGGGTCCGGCCACGGGGAGTTACCTTCGGATGTATTATTCTTTCGATATATTGTTTTATACCTCGTCCTTCTTCGCACTGCTTTCTGTCCTGGTCATTCTGGGAATGAAGGAAACGCTCGAACACAGGGAAAAATTCGGTTTTAACAAACTTCGTATCTCCCGAAAAGACATTATAGCTCCGGAGGTATTAACTCCAGCCATTGTAGTAATGCTGTCTTACAGTGCGTTTGGCGCTATACTTACCCTGATCCCCGACTGGAGTATCCATCTGGGTATAGCTTCTACGGGGAGCTTTTTTATTTTCTATACCTTGTCGTCCCTGCTGGTACGTATCGTTGCCGGAAAATTTTCCGATCGCTACGGCAGGATACCCGTGGTTCGTACCGGATTGGGAATACTGGCTGTAGCGCTGGTACTCATAGCGCTTGCCTCCTCCTTTTTCTCTCTGATGTCTGCCGCTTTTGTATACGGGATGTCCATGGGGGTCCTTTCTCCCGCATTAAGTGCATGGACCATAGATCAAAGCAAGACAGGGCATCGGGGAAAGGCCGTGGCAACCATGTATATTGCCCTCGAAGCCGGTATAGGTCTCGGGGCCCTGTTTTCCGGGACCTATTATGGGAATGTTCCGGGAAAGATCCCCGCAATCATGCTCTTCGGAGCCTTTTTAATCCTGGTTACACTGTTTTACACCCTGACCCTGAGGAATAAAAAGAGTTTTGCGGGTAAACAGGGGTAATAAACCACCTACAGTCAAAGTGCAAATAAATTACAGGTAAAACTTTATCAAACAAATTGTTTACTCTAAATTTGGCATTCAGTTTGCGAATGATTTGAAAAAAGAGAAGAAAAAGCAAGGGAAATTTTTAAGGATTACAGCAAGAATATTGCTGGGTATTTTTATTTTTCTCGTGCTGCTGCTACTTTTCATCCGCAGTCCCTGGGGGCAGAATATCATCGTCGGGAAAGCCGTGTCTTATGTTTCGGAAAAGACCAATACCCGGGTAGCCATAGACAAACTGTATATAACCTTTTCCGGTGGTGTGACACTCGAAGGGCTTTTTCTGGAAGACAAGGCCGGGGATACGCTTGTCTATTCGCGTTCCCTGAATGCCGAAGTGCCGCTCGGTCCGCTGATTTTTCGCAATAATGTAGTCATTAACCGCCTGGATTGGGAAGGATTAAAGGCCAGGGTGTCGCGAAAAGATTCCGTAACCGGTTTCAATTTCGATTTTCTCATCGATGCGTTTGCATCCGGGGATACGACCCCCGTAGAGACCCCGGACACCACATCTGCTCCTCCTGCTGTAGAACTCAACAATATTCGTTTCCGGGATTTCGATCTTACTTACAAAGACGATGTTACCGGGATGGATACACAGCTGAAACTCGGCGAGCTTTTGCTGCAAATGAAAGAAACCGACCTGGAACACATGCGTTTTCAGGTAGCAAATGCTGCTATTCGTCAGACGGAAGCCCGCTATCTGCAGACATTGCCTTTTTCCGAAGACCCGGCTGACGAACCCGAAAACGAAAGTCCTCTGCCCTATATCGCAGTGGACAATTTTGATATAGAGGACCTTTCTGCCGCTTATAATTCCGCTCCGGACGGGCTTGAAGCCCTTATTAATATCGGGATGTTCAACCTGAAGCTGCCGGAAGCCGATCTGGCCAGAAACCTTATCGATGTTTACCAGTTGCGACTCGGAGATTCGGATATCGGTATCCGCATGCAGCAAAGTAGTACGGCGGTTGCCGATAGTTTACAGCAGGACACTACAGCAAGCAGTTTCTCCTGGCCGGACTGGAAGATCAATGTGAAAAAAATAGCCCTCGAAAGCACTGATTTTAGCTATATTGTAAACGAATCATCACCGCAACCGGGTGTTTTCAATGCCGATGCTATTGCTATAAAAGATCTGGATTTTCTGGCCGAATCCATATTCCTGGAAAACCGCTCGGCAGGAGCAGACCTGGAGACTTTCCGATTTCGTGAAGCTTCCGGGTTAGACCTCAAAGCATTGACTTTCAAAGTCAGGGCCGATGACAACGGAATGAATCTTTCCGGGTTGCAGTTACTTCTCAATGAAAACCGTATTACGGGCGACGCGGATATTCGTTATAAAAGCCTTGAGTCCTGGCTCGAAAAACCCGAAAACGCGACCATCGATCTCAACCTCCCCGATTTTATACTGGTTAGTGGAGATGCCTTTTATTTTCAGCCAGACCTCCGGGATAACGAATATATAAAAGCCCTGACCCAAAACAGGATAACAGGCACGATCAAAGCCGATGGCAGTCTTAAAAATCTGAATATTCCCCTGACACATATCACATGGGGGAAAAACACCGATATTACCGTTCGCGGTACCGTACGGCATACTATGACTCCGGACAGTCTGCGGTTCGATCTTCCTTCCATACGGTTCCGTACCGTTAAAAATGATATTGCTGCCTTTGTCAGCGAACAGGATTCCGGTGTCGTATTTCCCGATACGCTAAGCCTTACGGGAAAAGCCCGGGGAGGAACAGATGCGGCAGAGGCTGTTCTGGACCTGCAGACTTCAGACGGTAACGTGCAGCTCGACGGTAACTTTTCCAATACCGGGGACAAACCTTTTAAAGCAGCTGTCAAAGCAGACAGGATTCATCTCGAAAAACTATTGCAAAACCCGAAGTTGGGACCATTGAGTTTAACTGTTACTTCAAGTGGAAACCTGAAGGATGTGTACCGTATGGATGCGGTGCTTGAAGCCCGTATTACCAAGTTCGAGATGAAAGATTACATCATTGAAGACCTTCCGCTGAAGGCAGATCTCAAAAACGGTAAAGGACGTGTATCTTCGGTTTATAAAGATAAAAATATAGATGTCGTACTCGATTCAGACATCGAGCTGGATTCCGTTTCTCCGCGTTTTGTCGTTGACCTCGACCTCAAAGGAGCAGACCTGCAAGCCTTAGGGCTTATGGACAAACCCGTACGTGGCGCTCTGAAACTTCAGGCTGATTTTGAGGGAAATGCCGACCGTTTTACACTGATTTCGGATATAAAGGACGGTATGGCGGTCTACGACAACAATTCTTACCCGCTCGGCGATTTATCACTCAATGCCCATGCCGATAAAGATACTACTTCCCTGGAACTGCATAACAAAATGATCGATCTGGACCTGTATTCCAATACCAGTCCGGAAGGTTTCGGAAAGGCGATGCAACGGCACTTCCGGACCCTGATCTCCAGGAGCTCGGACACGAGCGGAATTGCGGTAGACACCACCACACGTGTAACTGTATCACCCCTTGCCGATACCAAACTGAAAATGAAGGCCAGGATTACCAGTTCTCCGATCCTCAGCGATATTTTCCTTACGGGACTCAAGGAACTTGACACGATAAAAGCCGATGTCGATTTCCGGGAAGCGGAGCGCTATTTTATAGCCGATATACACATGCCGCATATCAATTACAGCGATAATGAGATAGACAGCCTGGTGCTCCGCCTCGATTCCGGTGACGGACAATTAACCGGACATTTCGGTTTTAAGGATCTGAAGGCCGGACCTCTGGCTATACAAAACACCTCGCTCGACGGCCGGGTAGCCGACAGAAAATTATATCTCGATTTTAACGCTTTTCACGAAGAAGAGAAACTGGTGGCGGTTCATACGCAGATCACCAGAGATAAAGACTCCATCATCGTGCATACCGATCCGGAAGAACTCGTACTCAACAAGAATCCCTGGGATATTCCTGCGTCCAATGCCATCATCCTGTCACCGAAAAGAATGCAGTTCCGTGATTTCAGTATAGCACGTAACGGTCAGCGTATGGAAATTCGGAGTGAAACGGGGGGAGAAGACGGAAAGGACAATATAGCCCTTGATTTTGACAATTTCAGACTATCGTCATTTCTAAGCTACCTGAATCCGGACGAATCGTTGGCCAACGGTACGCTAAACGGTAATATCGTAGCCGAAGATCCTTTCGGTAAACCAGGATTTCTCGCAGACCTGCAGATGAAAGATCTGGAGGTTATGAAAGCTCCTCTCGGCACCCTGTCTCTCGATGCCAAATCGCCGCAGGGGGAAAATTACGATTTCAACCTGGCCCTCAAGGGTGGGAATGTAGACCTTGATATGTCAGGAGATTACGAGACCGGAGAAACCGGAAGCATCGGTCTGAAACTCGACCTGAATTCGCTAAAGACTTCCGTTGTACAAGCCTTTACGCAGGATATGATTTCCGAACCCGGCGGATATGTTTCCGGTAATGTCGAAGTCAGTGGCACGGTAGCCGATCCTGTTTACGAAGGTACATTCACTTTTAATGACGTGAGTTTCCGCGTGGCTATGCTTAATACTCTTTTTCGCTTGCCCGGAGAGAAGCTCAACATCGACAACGACGGACTTTTCCTCGACAACTTTACTATTGCGGACGAAAACGACAACAAGTTTACCATCGATGGTGACATCAAAACGGAAAAGCTTCTGAACCCTTCATTCGACCTGAAACTGGACGCCAAAAATTTCAGGGCGCTACACTCCAAAAGAGAGGATAATGACCTTTTTTACGGTAAGGCCTTCTTTGATATCGATGCTACCATCAAAGGAAATCTGCGTATGCCCAAGATCGATATGAAACTGCATGTCAATTCCGATACGGATATTACTTATATTATTCCGGAATCCGAACTGGATATCGTAGAAAGGGACGGTGTCGTTATTTTTGTCAACCGGGAGGATCCGGATGATATTCTTACCAAGACCAGGGAAGAGTCGGTAACGGTTTCCGGATTCGAGCTCAATTCCCTGATTACGGTGGACGACAATGCCGTTTTTAATGTTATTATCAACGAAAAGACCAACGACAACCTGCGTGTTGCGGGGGGAGCCGAACTCAATTTCAATCTTTACCCCAATGGCAGGACAACACTGTCCGGGAAATATACGCTGAAAGAAGGACATTACGAATTGAATCTTTACAACCTGGTCAAACGAAAATTCAACATCATACAGGGAAGTACCGTAACCTGGGCAGGTGACCCGCTGGATGCCGACCTGGACATCAAGGCGATGTACGAGATTAAAGCTTCCGCATCCGCACTGATGGCTTCACAAACTACGAGTATGAGTTCTTCCGAAAGCAGCAGGTTCAGGCAGCAGTTACCTTTTATGGTATATCTCAATATTGCCGGGGAACTGATGACACCAGAACTCAGCTTTAATCTCGATATGCCCGAAGACAGCCAGGGTTCTGTCGGAGGGCAGGTATACAGCAGGGTGCAACAGCTCAATCAGCAGGAAGACGAACTCAACAAGCAAGTGTTTTCATTATTGGTATTTAACCGTTTCTTCCCCGAATCGGGTAGTGACGGAAGTAGTGGAGGGGCCGTGGCCGTAGCCCGGGACAACCTGAATCAGGCTTTGTCCGGACAACTTAATGCGCTTTCCGATAAGCTGCTGGGCGAATCGGGCGTGGAACTGGATTTCGGACTGGACAGCTATACGGACTACCAGGGCACAAGTCCGCAGGACCGGACACAACTGGATATCACAGCACGTAAAAAACTGTTCGACGACCGGGTTATTATCAGTGTGGGGAGTGAAGTGGACATCCAGGGAACGAACCAGGAGCCCGGGCAGGAAAATCCGCTTATCGGTAATGTAAGTATCGAATACCTCCTCACCGAAGATGGCAGGTACAGGCTCAAAGGGTTCCGGAAAAACGAATACCAGAATATCATAGACGGACAGCTTATCGTTAATGGTATTGCACTGATCTTTACCCGGGAATTTAATAAGTATGGCGAACTTTTCAAAAAGACCCTGAAAGAAAAACAGGAAGAAGCCGAAGCCAAAGCGAGGAAAGAACAGGAAAAAGAAAACCAGGAAAAGGAAAAGAAACGGGAAGAGGGTAAAAAGGAGGCGGAAAAAGAATCCGGGAAGAAGTAAGTTCCGGACCTTGTTAAACTTAGTTGGATATGATGCGAAAAAAGGTATTGGAAAGGTATAAAGTTCCCCGGAAAACTTTCGGGAAAAATCTTCTTGCGGCATTTTCCCTGCTCATATTTTCTACCTGTAGCGTCAAAAAGTATCTCCCCGAAGACGAATTGCTGTACACCGGAGCCGAACTGGAGATCAATGTGCCCGACTCTCTCAAAGATAAGATCAAAGATCTCAGTAACCTTCGCAGTGAACTGGAAGAAGTGCTTCGCCCGGAGCCCAACAGCAAATTTCTCGGCGTATACTGGGGGCTGAGAGCACATTATAAGGCGCAGAAGGAAAAACCGGGATTCATCAATCGCTTCCTCAATAAAAAAATAGGGGAAGAGCCTGTTTACACGTCCAAAGTAGATATTTCGCGGACCGAAGATATCATCCGGAACCGGCTCGAAAACCGTGGGTTCTTTTACAGTGACGTAGATTCCAGACTGGAAGAGCACGACAAAAAAAAGAAGGCAGAAGCCTTTTATACCGTCAATATCCCGCAACCTTACACCATGGAGAAGTATGTTGTGGATGATGATTCGGTACCCGTGATCGATGAGATCAAAAAGAATATCCGGAAATGGATCATTAAACCCGGTATGCGATTCGATCTCGATGCCATGAAAGCAGAAAGGGAGCGCCTGGACCGGGTGGTCAAGAATAAAGGATATTACAATTTCAGCCCCGATTTCCTTATTTTCGAAGCCGATACCAATCAGTACGACAATAAAAAATTCGATCTTTTCCTGAGGCTCAAGAAAGACGTTCCGGAAAAATCTACGGTTCCTTACCAGATCCGCGAAGTTACGGTATATCCCAACTACAGGGTGTCCAGCGATACTATTGCTTCAGACACTTTAGTGCTTAACGATAAGAATTACGTACAACCCGGAGAGGATTTCTTCAAGGCAAGAAGACTCGATCCGTTTATCAAGATCGGCAAAGGACAGTATTACAGCCCGGAAGTTTCCCGAAATACGAGTCGGAGACTTACCTCCATAGGAACCTATAAATTTGTCAATATCCGGTATGATGAGATCGACTCTCTGGCCACGGATACCACCCGGGCGCTTGCGGCGAGTATTTTTCTGTCGCCGATGAACAAAAGATCGCTCCGGGCAGAACTTCAGGCGGTGGCCAAATCCAATAATTTTATCGGGCCTAACCTGGCGACCACATTGACCAACCGAAACCTTTTTAAAGGTGGAGAAATTGTAAACATCACCGCGAGTGTAGGGTATGAGATGCAGTTTGCCAGCGGTAATAATACCGGACTCAACAGTTTACAACTCGGCCTGAAGACCGATCTTATTTTCCCGAGGGTTCTTTCGCCCATCCGCATTAAAGAAAACTGGTTCGAATATGCCATACCGAAAACCAAGGTAAGCATGGGGATCGATTACCTGCGCCGGAGCGAGCTGTACAGCCTGGTAACGGCATCGTCCTCATTCGGGTATATATGGGATGCCAACCGTTATATTACTCACGAGTACAACCCCATTTCGCTCAATTATGTCAACCTGGCCAATACCACCCCCGCATTCGAAGATATTCTCAATCAGAACCCGTTTCTGAGGAATAGTTTTAACCAGCAGTTTATTGCCGGTTTCACCTATTCCTTTACCTATAACGGTATGGTAGACCAATATAAAAAACACCAGTTGTTTATCAACTCTACCCTGGATGTTGCGGGAAACACCCTCGACCTTTTCAGTGCATCGGGCAACGAACGTCCCCGTACTTTTCTGGGGCTGGAATATTCCCAGTACGCCAAACTGGACCTCGATATCCGATACCATCTGCGTCTCGGCAGGGACAAAAAACTGGCCACAAGACTTTTTGCTGGACTCGGTGTGCCTTACGGCAATTCGGATATCATGCCCTACAGCAAACTCTTCTTTTCCGGGGGGCCATACAGTGTCAGGGCGTTTCGTATCCGCTCGCTCGGTCCAGGTACATTCAACCCCGAAAACGACACCAACCAGACGACGTTTTTCGATCAGACCGGTAACCTCAGGCTCGAATTTAATATGGAATATCGTTTCCCGATCTTTTCATACGTTAAGGGCGCCCTGTTTGCCGATGCCGGAAACGTATGGAATACTACGGATAACGAGGCACTACCCGGGGGAAAATTCAGCGGGAATTTCATGAAAGAACTCGGTATAGGAGGCGGGGCAGGATTACGTGTGGATATCCAGGGATTCGTTGTTCGTCTCGACCTGGCTGCACCATGGCACACACCCTGGTTACCCGAAGGTGAACGTTGGAACTTTGGCTTTAAGGACCCTATACTGAATTTTGCTATCGGGTATCCTTTTTAAAGCATTTCCCGGGGCAGATGAACGTAATAACCGATACATTGCCAGAGCATGAGAGAAATAATCACATCAGAACAACTCCGGAGAACAACATTGAAGGCCCAGGGACTTTTACACACTTCACCGTTCGGAAAGGGGAAAAATGCGGTGCTACAGGCACTGGAGCATCTGGGGTATATACAAATCGACACACTGTCCGTTGTAGAACGCGCCCATCACCATACACTTTGGACAAGAATCCCCGATTATAAGACCGAACATCTGAACGCATTGGTAAAAGAGCGGAAGGTTTTTGAATATTGGTTTCACGCGGCGTCCTATCTCCCTATGAAAGATTTTCGTTTTGCCTTGCCCCGCATGTCCGAAATCAGGCAAAACAGGTCGGATCTTTATCGTGCCGATCCGAAAATAATGCAGTATGTGACCGATGTCATCCGTGGGGAAGGACCTAAGAGGGCAACCGATTTTGAAAGCGAATACAAAAGGAAAGGAAGCTGGTGGAACTGGAAGCCCGCAAAAATGGCACTTGAAAGGCTTTTTATGCAGGGAGACCTGATGATACATCAGCGTAACGGCATGGAAAAACTTTTCGATCTTACGGAGCGGGTACTACCCGGAAATATCAACACTACAGCGCCTACCCCGATGGAATTCGCAGAATACCTGGTAAAAACATATCTCCGGGCCTACGGATTTACAACGGTAAAGCAAATTACACATCTTAAAGCAGGTAATACGATACGAAAAAATGTCCATGAAGTTTTGGCAGCCATGCAGGAGGATGGCGTTATCCGAAAGATAAATATCGATGGTATGCCTGATGTTTTTATGGCAGGGCAGTCCGAAGAAAAAAAAATCCGAAAACCCAGACCGGAAATCCGGCTGTTATCGCCATTTGATAATTCCGTTATCCACCGCGATCGTGTAAAACAGCTTTTTGATTTTGATTTTCGTCTGGAGTGTTATACCCCGAAAGCAAAAAGAACATACGGTTACTTTTGTCTGCCGGTCTTATTCGGGGATACATTCATAGGCAGGGCAGACTGTAAAGCCCATAGGAAGGAAAAGCAATTTGAATTGATACATCTCCATATAGAAAATACGGATACCGACATTGCGCTATGGATAAAGCCTTTTATAAAATCGATACGGCGTTTTGCCGATTTCAATAACTGTACCGCATTAAAGATCGGCAAAGTTACTCCCCCGGAATTGAAAGAGGTGTTAAAACGGGAAATGCAGGGCGATTATTAGGTGGTTGCTTTATTGTGGGAAAAAGTTATATAACCCGTTGTGCTTTATGAATAAAAATCGTTGTTTACGTCATGTTGCGCGTAGCCAAAACATCTCCTGCTGTCCGTAAAGATCCTTTGACAGGGCTCAGGATGACGTCTTTCAAACTATAATGAACGGGTTTATGTAGTAGTTTTGCATATCCGGATAACCAAAAACAAAACGGCTACGGGTCTGAAGTCCGTAGCCGTTTCGTGTGATTTACTTCTTATTATAACCGGTAATCCATTTTCTCGCATTGACAAAAGCTTCGATCCACGGTGAAACCTTATCATCTTTACGGTCTGCCGGGTAATAAGCCCAGTTCCAGGGGAAGATAGAGCGCTCAAAGTGCGGCATGGTCACCAGGTGTCTTCCGTCATCGGATACCATCATGGCTGTGTTAAAGTCAGAACCGTTGGGGTTAAAGGGGTATCCTTCATAGGCATATTTGCCTACGATATTGTATCGGGAAGCTTCGTAAGGAAAATGGAATTTCCCTTCGCCGTGTGCGGACCAGATCCCCAGTTTCGTTCCGGCAAGCGATCGGAGCATTACCGAATGATTGGGCTGTATCTCCACTGCGGAGAACGTACATTCGAATTTGTGCGAATCGTTGTGTAACATCTTCGGTTTTTCTTCATGCCCGGGATTGATCAGTCCCAGTTCTACAAAAAGCTGGCATCCGTTACATACACCCAGAGACAGGGTATCTTCGCGTTTAAAAAAGTTTTCCAGGGCGGTTCTGGCTTTTTCGTTGTAGAGGAAAGCTCCTGCCCAGCCCTTGGCCGATCCGAGTACATCGGAATTCGAGAAACCTCCGACAGCGCCAATAAACTGGATATCCTCAAGGGTTTCCCGACCCGATATCAGGTCGGTCATATGCACATCCTTAACGTCAAACCCTGCCATATACATGGCATTGGCCATTTCGCGTTCGGAGTTACTTCCTTTCTCCCTGAGGATCGCTGCTTTCGGGCGGGGCATACCGGAAATTTCCGGGCGTTTGCCGTCGAAAGAAGGAGGGAAGTTATACTGAAGCGGTTGTTTTTTATAATGGTCAAAACGTTCTTTGGCCTTGATCTCGCCACTTTGTTTACGATCGAGCAGGTACGAAGTTTTGTACCAGGTATCTCTGAGGTTGCTGATGCCGAAAGAGAAATTATCCGATCCGTTTTTCAGGTGCAGACGGTCGCCCTCGACCACTTCACCGATACGGAAAAATGTTACGTGATGTTTACGGAGTATGTCCTCGGCTTCTTCGGAGGCCTGGAAGACCACACCGATATTTTCGTTAAACAATGCCTTGACCGAATCCGCTTCTCCAAGCGATGTAAGGTCTATCTGTGCACCGAGGTTGACATCTGCAAAACACATTTCGAGCAGCGTAGTGATTAGTCCGCCACTGCCTATATCATGTCCCGCTGCGATATGGCCTGATTTTACGAGTTGTTGTATCGCATTGAAAGCGTTTTTAAAAGTTTCGGCATCCTTAACGGTCGGCGCTTCCGAGCCTATGCTGTTACATACCTGGGCAAAAGACGAGCCGCCGAGTTTAAAGCGGTCTTCGGAAAGATTGATATAGTAAATGCTTCCGCCGTTGCGTTGCAGTACAGGTTCCGTTACGGCCGTAATATCATTACAGTTCCCCGCTGCGGAAATAATAACCGTACCCGGGGCGATCACTTCATCGTCCGGATATTTCTGTTTCATGGAGAGGGAATCTTTTCCTGTGGGAATGTTAATGCCCAGAGCAATGGCAAAGTCCGAACATCCCTGTACGGCTTCGTACAGACGGGCATCTTCACCTTCGTTTTTACAGGGCCACATCCAGTTTGCAGAAAGCGATACGCTCTGTAAACCGTCTTTCAGCGGTGCCCATACGATATTGCTCAGGGCTTCCCCGATACTGTTGCGGCTTCCTGCTACCGGGTCTATAAGGGCCGAAACAGGGGAGTGGCCCACGGAAGTAGCGATCCCTTCTATACCCTGATAATCCAGGGCCATAACACCACAGTTATTCAGTGGTAACTGTAAGGGACCGGCACATTGTTGTTTGGCCACCCGTCCGCTTACGCAACGGTCTACCTTATTGGTCAGCCAGTCTTTACAGGCTACAGCCTCCAGTTGCAACACCTGTTTCAGGTACGTTTCGATATTCCGGGTGTCGTATTGCGGATCGGTATACCGGGCCGCCACCGTCTTGTCTTTCATGATGGTCTTGGGGGAACTGCCAAACATATCGCTGAGCTCCAGGTCCATAGGTTTTTGACCGGTGGAGGAGGATTCGAACGTAAAGCGATGATCACCGGTAACATCCCCGACCTCGTACATAGGAGAACGTTCCCGTTCTGCAATGCGTTTCAGGGTTCCGGCATCCTGCGGTCCGATAACAAGTCCCATGCGTTCCTGCGATTCATTACCGATAATTTCCTTGGCCGAAAGGGTAGGGTCTCCTACGGGCAGTTTGTCGAGGTCTATTTTTCCTCCCGTGTCCTCTACAAGTTCCGACAGACAGTTGAGATGGCCTCCTGCACCGTGATCGTGGATGGATACGATGGTGTTTTTGTCACTTTCCACCATGCCCCTTACGGCATTGGCTGCCCTTTTCTGCATTTCCGGATTGGAACGCTGAATAGCGTTGAGTTCTATACCACTGCTGAATTCGCCGGTGTCGGCAGAAGAGACAGCTGCCCCTCCCATACCGATGCGGTAATTATCCCCACCGAGAATCACGATTTTGTCTCCCTTTCCGGGAGTTTGTTTTTTAGCCTGTTCCGCCTTGCCATAACCGATACCTCCGGCCAGCATGATCACTTTGTCATAACCGAGTTTTCTCGATCCTTCCGTATCTTTCTCCTGGTGCTCAAAAGTCAGTAAAGACCCGGAAATAAGTGGTTGCCCGAATTTATTTCCGAAATCGGAGGCACCGTTGGAAGCTTTGATCAGAATATCCATGGGTGTCTGATAAAGCCAGGGGCGTTCTGCCATGCCTTTTTCCCAGGGACGCTCTTCTTCGAGCCTGGAATATGAAGTCATATATACTGCGGTCCCCGCCAGCGGAAGCGATCCTTGTCCGCCTGCAAGACGGTCCCTGATCTCACCTCCAGATCCGGTAGCCGCACCGTTAAAAGGTTCGACCGTAGTAGGGAAGTTATGGGTTTCTGCCTTGAGCGATATGACCGACTCGTAATCTTTGATCTCGTAATAATCGGGCTTATCTGCGCTTTTAGGAGCAAACTGCTGTACTTTAGGCCCTTTCATAAACGCTACGTTGTCCTTGTATGCCGAAACAATATCGTTGGGGTGAGCCTCCGAAGTTTTCTTGATCAGTTTGAAAAGCGATACGGGCTTCTCCTGTCCGTCAATCACAAATGTACCGTTGAATATCTTGTGGCGGCAATGTTCGGAATTCACCTGCGAAAATCCGAAAACTTCCGAGTCGGTAAGCTTTCTGCCGAGTTTTTCTGCCAGGTTTTCCAGGTAGGTCACCTCTTCTTCGTTCAGGGCCAGGCCCTCCCGGAGATTGTATGCGGCGATATCATCGATCTCCCGTATAGGTTCGGGCTGGATATCGATAGTGAAAATATCCTGGTTCAGCCCTTTGTAGCGCTGAAAGAGCATAGGGTCGAAATCCTGGTCGTCTCCGGCAACCGCCAGGAACTCCTCAATCCTTACAATGCCTTCGATTCCCATATTCTGGGTAATCTCAACGGCATTGGTGCTCCACGGTGTGATCATGGCGGCACGCGGGCCAACAAAAAAGGCGTCAAGAGACGCCGCTTCCAGGTTGGGCTCGCCGCCGAACAACCATGTTAATTTCAAATTATCTTCCTTGGTGAGTTCTTTACCGGTCTGAACCGCAAAGACTTTCTTTTCCGGGTTTCCGAAGAAAAGGATCATCATAGTGTAGAATTAGTCCTGTTTTATATTGTACTTTTCGTGCCGTAATTTAAAGGTGCAAAGTTAATTAATTATTTACAATGAAATGCTTTTGTGAAGGGATTAAATTTAACGGGAACCGGCCGTTCTCAGGAGTGCTTTTCTCAGGTATTCCCGGAATAAAGGAGGATTGTCCACCCAACTGTTATGCCCTGCACCGGGAATGATATGCAGGTCAATTCCCGGATAGCTTTTCAAATGTGTGTGTAACATTTCTCCGCCAAAATCAAAAAAGTCATAGGCTCCGTTGATTATTGTAGTAATGGCATGATCATTTAAGACCTTACGGTAGTCATAGTTCCAGTTTACTGTTTCCGACATTATCGAAGCTTTTGGGGTGTAATATGCTCTGCCTCCCTTCAAAAGATGGTGTTTTTTGATATGATATATATTGACGGCCGCAAAATTTATTCTCCAGAATGTTGTCAGATCTTTATGAGACAAGGGAGAATTCCGGATATCATCAACAGATTTAAGAGTATCCAGTCCTTTCTCTATATACGGCCGCTTCATGGCTACGACTTCGGGTCTGTTTAGCAGTATACTAACCTGTTTTTCATAGCGTTCGGAGAAAATACTTTTAATACTGTCCGACCTGGGCAATACAGTACCTGTCAGTACCAGGTTTGTTACCAGTCCGGGATGTTGCCGGGTGAGTTCCATCCCGATAAGAGTCCCCATGGAGTGGCATAGCAATTTAACTTTTCGGATATCCATAGCCTTGATCAAAGCATACAGGTCTGCTACATTTTTCTGAAAGGTGAGATCTTTTTGTTTTGCGGGAGATAAAAGGGCCCCCCGCTGGTCGTAAAACACGAAATGGAATTCGTTCTCCAGTCCTCTTACAGCATCTGTCATATAGTCGTGATTAGCACCGAAACCGCCGTGTACAACTATAACAGTGTCTTTGTTTTTATCCGACAAAAATTCTTTAACAAAAATCTCCGTATCTTCTCGTTGTAGATACCATTCGGAATATTTCTCATCCTGGGCTCTCGACGAAAGGCCGTACAAAAATATCACGGTACAGGTCAGCGCAATAACTCTTTTCATTGAATTTAGTTTATTAAAAGAATTATCCGCCTGCATTACCGTCAGACAGATTCAATTCTTGTTTGCGAGATAAAGACGAGTCCCGACGAAAGATGTTGCATGTATTGAGGGAAGAGAACAAGAGATGAAAAATAAAGTCATTTAAAGACAGAAATGTGTTTCTGTGCAAATCGAAGGGCTCGTGATATTTTATGGTTGATAGCAGGAACAAGGGAGGCACAACTAAAGATAAAAACGCTTCCACGAGTCTTACAAGAGTAAAACACGTCAGTTTCCCTCAAGGCTTAGACTTACCTGGCGGGAGCTTGCCAGACTACACAGTTTTTTTGTGTCTCATTAATAATAAGGAAACAAAATTACCGGATATCCACGCCATAAAGCTGTGCAAACAGTCCGAAGACCATTTCGGCATCCCGTTTACGTACGGAAATCGTGATCCGGCAATCCAGTTCCAGTTTCTGGTCTGTAATATCCAGGTTTTTCTCTTTGATCACCCGCATGACTTTGTTCATGTTTTTGTAATCAAACACCAGCAGGTAATCGACATTAACGGTCCGCTCTTCGATATCGGAAACTTCCAGTGCCATTTGTGCTGCTGTTCTGTAAGCGTTGATGAGTCCGCCAACACCGAGTTTTACCCCGCCGAAATAACGTACCACAACGATCAGTATATTGGTTACTTCAAAGGACTGTAGCTGTCCGTAGATCGGCATACCTGCGGAATTATTAGGTTCTCCGTCATCATTAGCCCTGAACTGTATATCTTCCGTTCCCACTTGCCAGGCATAGCACCAGTGCCGTGCCGCATGATGTTTTTTGCGCAGTGTTTCGAGATGCTCCCGGATCTCCTCTTCGGAAGTTACCGGAAATGCATATCCGAAAAACTTACTGTTCTTATCCTTAAAAAGGACTTCCTTCGAAGGGGCGGTAATCGTTTTGTACGTATCCTTTTCTGTCAATCTTCTGTTTTTTCTTTTTTTATAATCCGTAATTCGTTGCCGTACACGTTTTGTTTAGCAAACAGGAACCCCTGTAATTCCGGAGCAGGTGTACCGCCGTTAAACATGACATCGCCCCTGAAAATACGCGCTTCATCCCACAGTCCGGCAGCGATAAAAGTCTGTAGTGTACGCTGTCCGCCTTCTATAATAACACTTTGCAGTTCCTGTTCGTAAAGCAGTTTAGCGATTTCCCCGGCCACATCACCTGAAAAATCAAACGGAACTACGGTCGTATGCTCCCCGGACATCCCGGGCTGCTTTTCGGACAGGAAAAGCGTTTTTACGCTATCGTCCCAAACGTGGTAATCGTGCGGAATGCGAAGACTTCTGTCGAGCACGACCCGCACCGGGCTCTTGCCATACCAGTCCCTCGTATCGAGGCGGGGATTATCGGCGATAACCGTTTTGGTTCCCGTGAGAATGGCCTGTTCCTCACTGCGCCACCGGTGTACGAGCTGGCGGGCATACTTGTGGGTTATCCATACCGGGGCTGTTTCTTTACGATGTGCGGGACTCAGGTAACCATCAGCACTTTCGGCCCATTTGAGTATGATATAAGGTCGTTTTTTGTTGTGGTAGGTGAAAAAACGCTTGTTGAGTTCCAGGCATTCCTTTTCCAGCACACCTACCGTAACATCACAGCCTGCGGCGAGAAGTTTTTGTATTCCCCTTCCCGAGACTGCGGCAAAAGGATCGATTGTACCGATCACAACCCTCGGTATTCCCGATGCTATAATAAGATCACTGCATGGTGGTGTTTTACCGTGATGACTGCAAGGCTCCAGGCTCACATAGATGGTCGATGCCCTGAGCAGTTCCCGCTCTTTTACCGATCGTATGGCGTGTACTTCAGCGTGCGGTTCGCCTGCCCGCCGGTGCCAGCCCTCGCCGATAATCCGGTCTTTATGTACCACCACACTTCCTACCAGCGGGTTGGGATAGGTACTGCCCAGTCCGTTTTCGGCCAGCCGGATGCAACGGTTTATATATTTTTCATGTATATTCACAGGCTTAAAAATTCAATGCCGAAACAGGTTATCGCTACAAAAATAAGATTTTAAGAATGACCTGCACGATCCCTTTGGAGGGAATGTCTAAATGCAGTACTGCAAAAAAAGAAAAACAATATGGTTGTCAGGGAAATACAGCCCGGAGATAATGCCGGGATCGCCGAAGTCATACGGGATGTCCTTATTCATGACATGGGCGCCCCGAAAAAAGGCACGGCTTACGAGGACCCGTCGGTAGACTTTATGTATGAGGCCTACAGCGCCGAACGTTCCGTATATTTTGTCATTGCGGACGAAGGAACAATTATCGGTGGTGGTGGCATCGCTGCACTGGCCGGAGGTGACGGTACAGTCTGTGAACTTCAGAAAATGTATTTCCGGAAGCAGGCCAGGGGACTGGGACTGGGGCGAAGAATCATGGAACTTTGCCTGGACAAAGCCAGAGATTTCGGGTTTGAACACTGTTACATCGAAACCATGCCCTATATGGAAGCCGCGCAGCAACTGTATTTAAAATCCGGTTTTCGATACCTCGATGCGCCCATGGGAAATACAGGCCATAGCTCCTGCCCGGTGTGGATGCTCAAAACATTATAGTTATTTTTATATAAAAAAAACATACAAAGTTGATAATAAAAGAAATACAACATATATTTCAATCAGAACTTCAAAGTTTGTACGGACAGGAAGAGATTGATATTATCTTTTTCCGGCTTACGGAAGCGTATGTAAACATTACTAAACTCAGCCTTGCTTTACAACCCGGAATTACCATCAGCAAGACGGAAGAGCAGCCGCTTTTCGAAGCACTTTCCCGGTTGAAACAACACGAACCCCTGCAGCAGATCCTCGGGAGTACGCTTTTTTACGGGCGGGAATTTCATATCGATAAACACGTGCTTATTCCCCGACCGGAAACCGAAGAACTCGTAGACTGGATCGTGCGGGACTACCGGGAGACCGAAAAAAGCGTAGCTATTGCAGATATAGGCACAGGAAGCGGCTGTATTGCCATTTCGTTGGCTGCACATATCCCCGGCGCCAGGGTCACTGCTATTGATGTTTCCGAAGAGGCGCTCCGGGTGGCACGACGCAATGCTAAGACACATAGGATCACTGTCGATTTTGTAAGGAAAGATATCCTTACTACGGATACACTATGTAAAGACAAACTTGATGTTATCGTATCTAATCCACCATACGTCAGGGATTTGGAAAAAAAAGAAATGAAAGACAACGTTTTGCTTCATGAGCCCCATCTGGCATTGTTCGTCTCCGACATCCAACCCCTGGTATTTTATGAAAAGATTGCCCAACTGGCTGTTGAGCATCTGGCCGAAGGAGGACGGTTGTACTTTGAGATCAATCAGTATCTCGGTAGTGAAATGGTAACGATGATGGAAAATATGGGCTTCCGTGATATCCGGCTGAAAAAAGATCTTTCCGGAAACGATCGCATGCTTCGTGCAACATGGCTTTAGGAGGCGAAAGCACCTCAATAACAACCTCAAAGCACTAAAAACCGGGATTTCGGGAATTATTTGCCCGCACAGATTTATATTTTTCCGCAACTTCGGTATCTTGCAGACACATTGATTCTTGTGCTGTTATAGCGCAATACACTAAAAAAGAGATCCATACACAAAACGAAAATCACACTATGAACCCGGATCAACAGAAGATACAGGAGCTGAGAGCAGAACTCAGTGCGCATAACTACAGGTATTACGTACTGGACGAACCTTCCATACCCGATTACGAATTCGACATGAAGCTAAAGGAGCTCCAGGAGCTGGAAGCCAGGCATCCGGAATGGTACGACCCTTCTTCCCCGACGGTTCGCGTAGGAGGGATGGTGACCAAGAATTTCGAGACCATCGTGCACGAATACCGTATGTATTCACTGGATAACTCCTATTCTAAGGAGGAACTGGAAGACTGGGAAAAGCGGATACAGCGGATACTCGGGGACGCTTCTGTAGAATTTGTATGTGAACTAAAATATGACGGAGCTTCTATCAGTTTGTTTTACGAAAACGGCGAACTGGTTAAAGCGGTGACCCGGGGAGACGGTTTTCAGGGCGATGACGTAACGAATAATGTAAAGACCATTCGTTCCGTCCCCTTGCGGTTGCATGGCGATTACCCGGATAAATTTCACATCCGTGGGGAGATTATCCTGCCTCATGAAGGATTTGCAAAGATGAACCGCGAACGGGTAGAAGCCGGGGAGGACCCGTATATGAACCCGAGGAACACGGCCTCGGGAAGCCTGAAGCTACAGGACAACTCGGAGGTAGCCAGGCGACCACTGGATTGCCTGCTGTATAGCATCGCAGGAGAAAGGCTGAATTTCAACACGCAGTTCGAAGGGCTCGAAAAGGCGAGGAGCTGGGGCTTTAAGGTGCCTACCGTAGCCAAATTGTGCCGAAGCACGCAGGAAGTCCTGGAATTTGTCAATTACTGGGATGTTCACCGTCATGAACTTCCGTACGAGACAGACGGGGTTGTGATCAAGGTAAACAGTATAGCCCAGCAGGAAGAACTGGGGTACACGGCCAAATCGCCACGTTGGGCCATGGCCTATAAATTCAAGGCAGAACAGGCGTCGACCGTGCTCAACAGCATATCCTATCAGGTAGGAAGAACAGGCGCCATAACCCCGGTAGCTAACCTCGAACCTGTGTTACTGGCCGGAACTACCGTAAAAAGAGCCTCACTGCACAATGCCGACCAGATCGAAAAACTCGATGTCCGCGAAGGAGATACCGTATTTGTAGAAAAAGGCGGGGAGATCATCCCTAAGATCATCCGTGTGGATTTTACTATGCGCGATCCGGATTCCACTCCGACAGCCTATATCACTCACTGTCCGGAATGCCATACCGAACTCATCCGGAAAGAAGGCGAAGCCCAGCATTATTGTCCCAATTACTATGGTTGCCCACCGCAGATCACGGGACGTATACAGCATTATATCTCCCGAAAGGCCATGGATATAGAAGGACTGGGAAGTGAAACTGTGGAACTGCTCTACAAAGAAGGGCTTATCGAGAATTATGCCGACCTGTACTTGTTGAAAAAAGAACAGATTGTTCCGCTGGAACGCATGGCCGAAAAGAGTGCCGAAAACCTGGTTGCCGGTATCGAAAAGTCAAAAAATATTCCGTTTGAACGGGTATTGTATGCTCTGGGTATTCGTTTTGTCGGTGAAACCGTAGCCAAAAAACTCGCCAAGGCTTATATTTCTATCGATGCCCTCCGTAATGCCACTACGGAAGACCTCGTTGGTATCGACGAAATCGGGATAAAGATCGCAGAGAGTGTGGTGGAATTCTTTGGTAACGAAAACAATGTGGAGATCATAGAACGATTACGCTCTTACGGAGTACAGATGGAGATCTCCCCCGACAAATTACAAAACCAGAGCGACAGGCTCAAAGGACTTACCTTTGTGGTTTCCGGGGTATTCGAAACGCTCTCGAGAAACGAACTTAAAAAGCACATCGAAGATAACGGCGGAAAAGTAGCGTCCTCCATCTCATCGAAAACAAGCTATCTCGTAGCAGGCGACAATATGGGCCCCAGCAAACGGGAAAAAGCGGAAAATCTCGGAGTACCCATTATATCTGAACATGATTTTATGGAAATGATCTCCTGACAGGCGGTTGCGATACCACACACGGCGCTGCGAAAATCTTATGGTTTTCGCAGCGCTTTTTTTTAATCCTTTCTCATGTTCTTCCGCATTCGCATATTCAGGAATTCAACGAGAAGCGAAAAAGCGATAGCGAAATAGAGATATCCCTTCGGGATAGCACCGATTTCCTGGTCGAACACCCGGGTATGCGAAAGGTGGGCCGCCTCGGCAATAAGCATAAACCCGATAAGAATAAGAAAAGAGAGCGCCAGTAACTGTACCGAAGGGTGATTGTTGATGAATTTTCGGATAGGGTTGGCAAACGTCATCATGATGATTATGGAGATGACTACGGCGATGATCATCAGGATAAGGGCATCCTGGTGTTTTTCGCCGATACCGTTGGTCATACCTACCGCCGTGAGTATCGAATCTATGGAAAAAATAAAATCGATGATGACGATCTGAAAGACGGCCCTTGACAACGAAGTGATCTTTTTAGCCCGGAGCTGCTTTTCTTCATGATCGGGAATATCTACCTTTTCATGAATTTCCGATGTGCTTTTATACAGGAGAAAAAGCCCCCCGGCAAACAGTATGATGCTCTGCCAGCTTATCCCGGCGGAGATCCAGGAAGTGGTTATTCGATAAAAAGGCGCTTTGAGCCCCACGAGAAAGGAAACCCCAAGCAACAGGATAATGCGCTGTACCATAGCGAGCAGCAAGCCGATATTGGTAGCCTTTCGCTGCTGTTGGGCAGGAAGTTTATTGGCGGTTATCGATATAAAAACAATGTTGTCAATTCCGAGAACGATCTCCAGGAAGGTCAGCGTCAGTAATGCCACCCAGGCATCCGGTGTAGAAAATATATCGAACATCAGGACTTCATTCTATTCGCACCGCAGTTCCGCGTTTTTTGTTCTTTTCGTCCCCGACAATCGCATATTCGAAAGTATAGGAGTCTTCATCCGTCATCAGTATTTTTACCTGTACGGCCTTTTTTTCGATCATCGAAGTGGGGTGCAGTTTACGCATGATAAATTCGCAATCGCTGACCCAGGTTACCGAAGCCGTATCGATATGCTCTCCGATATAGTCGATATTAATGGAATCGTTACGTACAAATGTCGATTTTACTTCCTTTCCGTCCAGCATATAGCTGAACTCGAAAGTTCCTGTTCTGAAATCTTTACAGTCACGTTCTACCCGGTAGCAGGAAGCCAGCGCAATCAGCATAAACAGGCAGGCAATTTTTTTGGTAATTCCCACGATGAATTTTTATTTATGGCATGTACACAAAGGTAAGATATAAATATAACCGTAGGCGCTCCGGAAGAACTTTTAACGTATGAGGGAATTTAAGAGATGGTTCATAAAAAGGCATACGTATTGAAATCCGAAAAATCATTCCCTGTTACAGTATTCCCGGAATGTACCGTCTTTGTAGAAGAATACGATACGCTCCACTTCCTTTTCCGTAGCGCCCGGAGGAAATGCAGGCGGAGTGTCTTCTGTCCTGGATACGGAAAACAGGTCAGGGGATTCGTAAGATACAGACGGTTGAGCCTCCTTCTTCGGAGATTCTTTTTTATCTGCCGGGAAAACACCTTTACCATTGAGTAACCAGTAGAGCTCGACATCTGGAAAAGCATGGAGAATTTTAAGGATAAAATCGAGACTCGGTTTATTTCTTCCGGAGAGAATATGCGAAATAGAAGAGCGTTGCACACCAATGCGGTCTGCAAATGAAGAAGCGCTGAGCCCATAGAAATCGAGCACTTCCTGTAACCTTTTACTGAATTCTTCGATGTTTACCATTGTAAACAGTGTTTCTACGATGATTGCTTTTACAAATGTAAACAAAAAAGGCTAAATTCCCAACAAACCAGTTATTTAAGGTTGATTTTAGTAGTATTAAAAGTTCAAGTTATAACATTTATAGTGTTGATTAACAATTATGTATATATAAAATATATGATGTATCTAAATAGCGTGCTACGTCATAAAAAGACCTCTGCTTTAACGCTTCATTTTGTTCACATCCCTAAACAGGGAGGAAACTTTTATTTGTTTACAATTGTGAAACTTCTATTGTTTACTTTTGTAACCGTAAACATCAACCTATGGAATTATTAGAATGGCACCGGGAGCAACAGGAAGCAAAACTCTCCGGGAGATATATTACATTACAGGACATCGAACCTCTTCTTAAGCAATATGAAGACAACGGAGAGGTTTCTGTTATAGGTCGCTCCGTAAATAAGGACACCATATATATGTATCGTACCGGGCAAGGCCCGAAAAAGGTGTTGATGTGGTCGCAGATGCACGGAAACGAATCGACTACAACCAAAGCGGTCATGGACCTTCTCAAATTTTTAAAAGAAGAAAATGCCGTAGCGCGTCGCATCCTGGAGCAATGCACTTTATATATTATCCCTATGCTCAATCCGGATGGTGCGCGGGCTTATACCCGTGTCAATGCCGTGAATATTGACCTGAACCGTGATGCGGCCGATATCTCGCAACCCGAAAGTTTCGCGTTGCGGCGTGTTTTCGATGAGATCGCCCCTGATTTTTGTTTTAACCTGCACGATCAGCGTACCATATTCAATACCGGTGACAGTCCGAAACCGGCTACCTTATCGTTTTTGTCTCCCGCAACCAACAAGGAGCGGAGCATTACCCCGCCGAGGAAAAAAAGTATGGAGGTTATCGCAGCGGTCAATACCGTATTGCAACGCCATATCCCGGGACAGGTGGGGCGGTACGATGATAGTTTCAATATCAATTGTGTCGGTGATTCTTTTCAGACGCTCGGTGTACCGACCCTGCTGTTCGAAGCCGGGCATTATCCGGAAGACTACAACAGGGATATGACCAGGCAATATGTATTTCGTGCCTTATTAGCCGCTTTGCAATATGTGGCGGACCACCCGGTGAGCGGAGAAGGCTACGAAGCCTATTTTGATATTCCCGAAAACGGGAAACAGTTCTTTGATATTCTTATCCGGGAATTCCCCATAACGATAGCCGGAGAGGTTGTCCTTAAAGATATCGGGATACTGTATAAGGAAGAACTGCGTGATTGCAAAATCGTTTTTACCCCATATATCGAAGAGATAGGAGACCTGCAGGGTTTTTATGGACACAAAACGTATTCCGCGAGTGAAAAAACGCTGCCATCCATAGAAGAAAAAAACTTAGAAACAAGTACTTTACTTAAATTATTTCTTTAAATTAACCCTTTCTTAACAAAATATCCAAAGTTTTACGTGCATATATTGAATAATTTTTATTTTTTTGCATTTTAATATTGTGTTTGGATCAAGCAAGTTAAATTTTTTAGTAAAGTAAGATTAATATGGCAAAGTTTAGATTAGACGAGGTAGATCATCAGATTTTAGATATGCTCATCGACAATACCCGTACGCCGTTTACGGACATCGCGAAAAAACTGTTGATATCTGCAGGTACCGTACACGTGAGGGTGAAAAAAATGGAAGAAGCCGGTATAATAAAAGGTTCTTCTCTTACCTTGGACTATGTTAAGCTCGGGTATTCTTTTATCGCTTATGTGGGGATATTCCTGGAAAAAACGCATCAGACCAAATTTGTTATCGAGCGTCTCAACGAGATACCTAACATCACGGTAGCTCACGTGACCACGGGGAAATTCAATATATTCTGTAAAGTAAGGGCTAAAGATACCAAGCATGCGAAAGACATTATCTTCCGTATCGATGATATCGATGGTGTAGCCCGTACGGAAACGATGATATCACTCGAAGAAAGCATCAATGATAAGAAACGACTGATGCACTCCATTTTTAACGAAATGTAAAATTTTTGTTTATAACGGGATAAAGAACCCTCTCCGATACAGAATTGGAGAGGGTTTTTTGTATCTTCGGGGAAGAAAAAAGAAGAGTATTTATGTTGAGAAAACCTAAAATTGAACGTTTCAACGAAAATGTATTGTCTAAATACCAGATATACAATAGTATATTGATGACATTGCCTTTCGATGAAATTACCAATACAGGAGTTTTATTGCCTTTGTTCAGTGAAATTTGTGAAAAAGGATACGAGGAAAATAAGAATCCTTCGGAAATTGTCGAAGCATTCTTTACCAAGTTCTATGACAATCCGGAAGAAAAGGATCAAAACGATCTGCTCTTTCGTTTTATTCAGTACATAGAGCGGCAGGTGGTATTATTCGATGCCATAGAGGATGCTGCATTTCCCGTAATCAATAACATGGACGGGCGGGGAACCCTGCGAAGTATTAAGGAAGAAGCCGAAGGGAAAAATAAAACAGCAGCATTGTGTGAATTCCTGGAAAGGTTTAAGGTTCGCCCGGTACTCACGGCGCACCCTACACAGTTTTATCCAGGTCCGGTACTGGGGATCATCACCGATCTGGCCAAGGCTATACGGGACAATGACCTCAGTAATATCGAAAAACTGCTGGCACAGCTGGGGAAAACACCTTTCTTTAAAAAGGAAAAGCCTACGCCATACGATGAGGCCGTAAGCCTTATCTGGTTCCTCGAAAATGTATTCTATCATTCCGTAAGCAAGATATACAACTATATCCAGAACAATATTTTCGAGGATGTCGAGCTGAACAACCAGATCGTAAATCTCGGGTTCTGGCCCGGAGGTGACCGTGACGGAAACCCTTTTGTCACCAGTGAGATTACCCTCAAAGTAGCCGAAAGACTGCGCCTGACCATTCTTAAGAACTACTACAGGGATCTGCGTAAACTCAAGCGAAGGGTAACGTTTAAAGTTGTGGACAAACTGGTAGGCGACCTCGAACAAAAAATCTACGAAAGTATATACGAGTCTCCGCAAAAACCAGTGATCTCGGCACATGGTATGCTCAGTGAGCTTCATAAAATAAAAGATATTCTGGTAAAAGAACATCAGTCCCTTTTCGTAGAAGATGTCGATGACCTGATCAACAAGGTCAAGATCTTCGGATTTTACTTTGCATCGCTCGACGTTCGCCAGGACTCCAGGGTGCATCATACCGTGATCTCCGATATCATAAAGGAATCTCGGCAACTGGAACTGGACATTTTCCCGGACGATTACGAAAAACTTTCCGAAGACGAACAGATTGCCATACTGGGCAAGGTGAGCGGGAAACTCAATCCCGAACTGTTCAAGGAAGAAATAACCCGGTCTACGCTGGAATCGATCTATGCGATCAAGGAGATCCAGAAAAGCAATGGCGAATTGGGGTCTAACCGCTATATCATCAGTAATAACGGAAGTGCCCTGAATGTCATGGAAACTTTTGCCATGATCCGTCTGTGCGACTGGAAAAATCCGTCACTCGATGTCATTCCGCTGTTCGAGACTGTAGACGACCTGCAGGTGGCCGATAAGGTTATGGAGCAGCTTTATACCGATAAGGTGTATGGTGCACATCTTAAAAAACGAGGCAATAAACAGACCATTATGCTCGGGTTTTCCGACGGTACCAAGGATGGCGGTTACCTGATGGCTAACTGGAGTATCTATAAAGCTAAGGAAGTGCTTACGGAAGTATCGCGTAAACACGGTATTAAAGTGGTCTTTTTCGATGGCCGTGGCGGTCCTCCCGCAAGAGGTGGTGGTAAAACCCACCAGTTCTATGCTTCGCTCGGGCCCACTATCGAGAATGAAGAAGTACAGCTTACGGTACAGGGGCAGACCATCAGTTCCAATTTTGGAACCCTGGATTCCTGTCAGTATAACCTGGAGCAGTTAGTGAGCTCTGGCGTTGTTAATGAGGTTTTTGCCGATGAAGACAACATCCTGCACGATATCGATAAAAGTACGATGCAGGAACTGGCCGACATCAGTTATGACGCCTATGTGAAGTTTAAGCAACATCCGAAATTCATGCCGTACCTCGAAGAAATGAGCACGCTGAAGTTCTATGCGAAAACCAATATCGGAAGCCGTCCGTCCAAAAGAGGAAAATCCGATAAGCTTAATTTCTCCGACCTCCGGGCCATACCATTCGTAGGAAGCTGGAGCCAGCTCAAACAGAATGTACCCGGTTTTTACGGAGTAGGAACTGCTATTGAAGCCCTGGAAAAACGTGGGGAATTCGAGAGAGTACAGTCGCTCTACAAAAACTCTGCTTTCTTCCGGACACTGTTAGAAAACAGCATGATGAGCCTTACCAAATCATTCTTTAAATTAACAGCGTACATGAAAGATGACCCGGTTTACGGCGATTTCTGGACTATTATTTATGAAGAATATGAGCGTAGCAAGGCAATGATCCTCAAAGTTACGGGCGACAAAACCCTGATGCAGAATACGAGGTCCGGTAAAGCCTCTATCGAAATACGCGAAAAGATCGTATTGCCATTGCTGACGATACAACAATTCGCTCTTCGTAAAATTCAGGAGTTGAGAAGAGAAGGTAAAACCGATCCGAAACAACTGGAAATTTACGAGAAAATGGTTACCCGCTCCTTGTTCGGCAATATCAACGCCAGCAGGAACTCGGCATAACAATTTCCATATTTTTATCGTTAAGACCACCTTTGCGCTATGTGTGCGGGGTGGTTTTTTGTTGGGGGGGGGTAAAGGAGGTTTTGGTTGGATAGTTCGTAGTTGGTAGAGGAAGGGAGCGAGGCGGCTGAATGCTCCGGCTCCGCCGGAGTGTATCGAAGCCCCGGTTTGGGTGAGTCGTTTGGGGAGTAACTCAGTAACCAGGTATCTCCGGAAAATATAACTTTTTTTTAAGAATCCACCGCCTGCTTATGTTTCAGATTTTCATGTAAAGTTCGTAACTTATGTAAAAATCTAAAAAAGTAATGTTATGAAACGTGTTCTCATTATAGGAGCGAATGGAAAAATAGGTAAAATACTCTCCCGGAAACTAAAGGACGAAGCTGACTTTGAACCGGTTGCCATGCTGCGCAAACCGGAACAGGCTTCTTTTTTTGACGATCTCGGGGTGGAGCGTCATGTGGCGAGTATCGAAGGTAGTGTGGATGAGATTGCCAAGATCATGAAGGAGACCGATGCCGTGGTCTTCACAGCTGGTTCGGGGGGGAATACGGGGCATGATAAGACGCTTACGGTAGACCTGGACGGGGCCGTTAAAAGTATGGAGGCCGCCAGGCTGACCGATGTAAAACGCTTTATCATGGTCAGCGCCCTGAATGCCGACGACAGAGATCTCTGGGCCGCTTCGGGACTCGAACCTTATTACATAGCCAAGCACTATGCCGATTTTGTATTGAAGACGACAGATCTCGATTATACGATACTTCGCCCGGGACGATTACTGGACGAACCCGGAACGGGGATGATCAATATCACCTATCCGGAAAAAGAGGACGGGGTGTCCCGTGAAGATGTGGCCGGGGTTATCGTTCAGGCCCTTAAACAGAAAGATTCTATCGGTAAGATCATTGCGTTCAACCAGGGAAAAACGCCGCTGGAAAAGGCGCTGAGCCAGGGATAAGCTTCTTTTTCTTCCTGGAAGCATTAAACATCATTTCACTGTTCGGGGTGCGGAAATCTATGGTATAATCTTTCTGCTCCCGTATCGTGGTATGATATATGGAGTCTGCAAATCCGGTGTCGGACACTTCTCCGGAGCCTTTTGAGTTGCCGGTAGTTTCCTTACCAAGGACAATATATACGGTATCCCCGCGGACTTCCGTAACCTTAAACCAGGCATAGCCATCGCGTACCATACTGCCCCGGGGGGTTATCTCTTGGAATCTCCCGAAATAGAGGTCGCCCGCCCGGACCCGTTCGTTAAGATTATCAGCCACCACGTTTTCCTTACCCGCCGCGGATAGCTTTCCGAAAATCATCGTAGCAAAGAACGCACAGACGAGCAGGATAAAGATATATCCCATAAACCGTAGTTTGAAACCGCCCTTGACCTTTTCAGCCTTGCGGATCTCGGTCTTGTAAAAAATCCGCATTTCCGGTGTCCAGTTTTTACGGGAGATACGTAACCTGGTTACGGCATCATAAAATTCTCCCACAGGTTTGTTTGCCCATACGGAATAAAGTATCGTCGTTACTTTTTTACCAAAAAGAATAAGCGTCATGGCATGCCCGGGAACAATCGGGTTTTGCAGTTCGGTTGCCGAAATATGGGCTTTTTCTTCGTGATCCGTGTAAAAAAACATGAATGTACCGGGTGTTTGTGCTTACGAAGTTAGTTATAATAAGCCTGAAACAAGATGTTTAACTGTTAAAATCACCTTCAAACAATAATTCTATTCTTAAGGTATGTTTAATGTTGCTCGCGGAACTGTTGCGGAGTCAGCCCTGTATGCTGTTTAAAAAACCTTGAAAAACTGGCATGATCGTAAAAACCGAGTTCATAAACGATTTCCTTAACATATATATCCGAAGTTTTTAGCAGTCTTTTGGCCTCGAGCAAGCTTCTGTCCTGGATACAGGAAGAGGCGGAAACCCCGAGTGTTTTTTTGCATATAATGTTTAAGTAATTCGGTGTAATATTCAGTTTTTCATCATAGAAAGATACCGATCGTTCCGCGCGAAAATATCGGTCTGTAAGCGACAGGAATGCGGATAGTACCGGGTTGGACCTATAGCTGTGAACATCACCGAAAATATGCTCTGCGATTTTACCAACCATAAGAGCCAGGAGGCGGATACGTGTATCGATGAGTTGCCGGAAAGGATTTGTGCTGTTCAGTTCCGTACGGATCGCATGAAATTCGTATAGTAATCGCGGAACTGCGTCTTCGGGGATATCAACCACGGGATGGTTGCGATAGTGCAGGTACGAAAGATGCAGGGAAGGGAGTAGGGTCTCCAGTTGAGCCCGCCCGATCATCAACTGGTAACCTACCGTATGGGGCTGCATATCCCACCGGTGTACCTGGCCTGGAAACAGCAGGTGCACCTGGTTGGCTGCAATTTCGTAATCCCTGAAATCTATAGTATGTATTCCGCCACCGCTTTCAAACAACATAAAGACAAAAAAATCGTGTTTGTGCGGCTGCATGATCGTCTGCTGTCCGCGAAGTTCATGGTACAGCAGGTTACACCCTTCCTGCCTGTCACTGTCAAACTCCTGTATACCCAGTACCGGGAAATGTTCTTCTTCCTGATGTTCGAAGGCAGGATTCATACGTAGTTGTTTGGTGTATTTGCCATAACAAATATAATGCAAATGATATAAGCCGAAATTGCTAAAACACCACTTGTCCCCGGTACAACAGCGAATGTACGGGAGATATGCGCGATACGGCTTCGGCAGAGCAACTCGCATCGACCAGCACCACAGAAGCTTCGTCTCCCGCTTTGGGCCACTGCCGGTTACCCTCATCGTCGAGAGGCAATATGTTGTGCGTGGCCAGTTTCAGACTTCGGGACAGGTCGAATTCCGTCCGGTAACCGTATAACTGTGCCATCAGGTTGGCTTTTTCCAGGACACTACCGCTTCCCCAGGTGTTCCAGTGGTCGATAATGCTGTCGTTACCCGTGGCCACATCGACCCCGTATTTGTACAGGGTAGGAAGGGGCATGACCAGTCCGCCGAACGGAATGGTAGAGATCACCCCTATCCCCGAATGGGCAAGCTTTTCCGCGATTTCCTCCTGTTTTGACGCAGGAATTTTCCCCAAAACAAAACAATGACTCAGGAATGTCCTGTTGCGCAGCTTCGGGTTTTCATTTACTTTTTCAATGAGATAGGTTACCGTTCGTAACCCGGAATCTCCTGTTTCGTGCAGGTGCATATCGATTCCCTTATTATGATCAAGCGCCAGGCGAACCATAAAATCCACCGATCTCTCTATATTTCCGTCAATCGTATACGGATCGAGCCCTCCTATATAACCTATGCTGTCCATAGCAGCGGCCTCGGCCATCAGTCCGGCCGAATCGGTATAATAGATACCGTGTTGCGGAAACGCGACCAGTTCCGCCCCGAAACTGCCTTTTTTGTGTTGCAGTGCCTTTTCCAGATTTTCAAGCGATTTCATGCCGGAGGTCGGCTCTATGTTTACATGGCTTCGGGCAAAAGCGGTACCACGGGACTGCAGGAGTTCCACGATCTTTTCGGCGCGGTGAGTGGACGTCTTCAGCATTTCGGGCAACAGCTCTTGTTCCAGCGCAATCATTCCTTTAACACCACCCTGTCGTTTTCTTACCGCTTTCCATGGCCCGCCGTAAAAGGTCTTGTCCAGGTGAATATGCATATCCTTAAATGCCGGTAACATGAGCATTCCCCCGGCATCTTCACCTTCGGCAGCGGGATCATACGGCGTGATCTTCCCGATAATCCCATCGTTGATCTCCACACAAAACAATCCCGTACGGGTCGCGACTACTTCTCCTTCTTCGTAAATAAAACCGGTTTCCAGTCTTACATTTTTTAATACCATAGTCGTTGTATATTTTCCTTCGGCTACCGTTCCATTAAATCCCAACAGGGAAGGAGCAGTCATAAACCCGGTAACTCCAAGGGCTGAAGTTTTAATAAAATCCTTTCTCGATATACCTTTCAAAGCCATCGCTTTATATTTTTTCACAAAGGTAAAAGACAGGATCGAAAGGGCAGGGGTATCGTTTATGTTATTGCTTGTATAAATTATAATTATGGGGGAGTTGATTAGTTCGTAGTTGGTAGTTGGGGAGTTAATAGGTTATTTGGTTATTGAGTGATGTACAGCTCTAAATCCCCTGTTTTAGGCAAAAAACAGAGACGGCTGAGTGCTCCGGATCTGCCGGAGTGTGCAGAAGCCCCTCGGTCTGACAGGAATGACTACTACATTATTTATTCAGACCCATCCCCAATAACACAACAAATCAGTAACTTAGTACCCAAACTATGAACTATCATGAACACCAAAGTCGACACGTATATAGAAAAAGCCCGAAAGTGGCAGAAGGAATTTGAAGCTTTACGCGGCATTATGCTGGATTGTCAGCTTACGGAGACATTCAAATGGCGTAATCCTTGTTATACCTTGGGAGATAGTAATGTGGTGCTTATTCACGGGTTTAAGGAATATTGTGCCGTATTGTTTTTCAAAGGAGCCTTGCTCAAAGACCCGCACCATGTGCTTATACAGCAGACCGATAATGTACAGGCCGCCCGGCAGATGCGGTTTACGGATCTCGATGAGATCACCCGGACAGCCCATATCCTCAAAACCTATATTTACGAAGCCATCGAAATAGAAAAAGCCGGGATACAGGTACCGATGAAAAAAACTTCGGAATACCCGGTGCCGGACGAATTATCACAGAAGTTCGGGGAACTACCCGAACTGAAAAAGGCTTTCTATGCCCTTACTCCGGGAAGACAACGCGGATATCTCCTTCATTTTTCCGGGGCAAAACAGGCAGCAACACGGGTATCGCGAATTGAAAAGTGTACCCCGGGTATATTGCAGGGCAAAGGACTGAACGACCGTTAATTTTCCGGCAAAGCGGTATATTCCCGATAAAAATCGATAGGTTTGTAGTACACCGGATTTCCGGTGATTGTTCTCTTGAAGCAAAACCTAAAGTATTATGAAAAACAAGATCAGGACCGGGTTGTTGTCTTTTGGCATGTCCGGCAAAATTTTTCACGCCCCTTTTGTCAAAGCTCATCCGGAATTCGAACTGGTGGCCGTCGTAGAACGCACACAGAAAAGAGCGCACGAATACTATCCGGGCATCAAGAGTTACGCTTCGGTAGCGGAGTTGCTGAACGACGATGAGATCGACCTCGTTATTGTCAATACCCCCAACAACACGCACTATGAATTTGCATTACAGGCTTTGCGGAATAAGAAGCACGTACTGGTCGAAAAACCTTTTACCTCTACCTCCGAAGAGGCAGCACACCTGTTCCGGGAGGCCGCCAAAAACCACTGTCATGTACTGCCGTACCACAATCGGCGTTATGATAGTGACTTCCTGTCTGTAAAAAAAGTACTTGAAAGCGAAAAAACAGGACAGCCCGTAGAGGTGTATTTTCGCTTCGAACGTTATAAATACACTATCGGGGAAAAGCGCTTTAAGGAAGAGGCCATTCCGGGAAGCGGACTGCAGTACGACCTGGGGTCGCATTTGCTGGACGGGGTGATCTCACTATTTGGTATTCCCCGGCGCTGGCACAAAACCCTCGGTGCTTACCGGCCCGGATCGGAAGTGGACGATTATGTACACATTCACCTCGAATACGAAAACGGATTACAGGTCTTTGTCAAAACGAGTCTCCTGGTCCTCAGTCCACAACCTGCCTTTGTGATCAACGGTACCCGCGGCACTTATGTCAAGGACCGTACGGACGTTCAGGAAAAACAACTACTGGAAGGCATGCAGCCGGGCGATCCGGGGTTTGGCGTAGAAGAGGAGCACCGGGAAGGTATCCTGACCTGGTTGGACGACCGGGATGTAAAACATACCGAAAAAGTCGCTGCAGCACCGGCTTCCTACCTCGGTATCTTCGAAGCCGTATACCAGACGCTCAGGCATCACAAGCCCTACCCGGTTACCGAAGCACAGATTCTCGCTCAGTTGAACATCCTGGAAGGGTAGGGCATCCCCACTTCTTTTTTACACCTATCCACGCCTTTACCGTATATATCCGTACGGTATGATACCCGGTATATACCTCCCGGACCATATTATTTTTTTTTCAGCCCGTTTTATTGTATCTTAGAAGGGCCCTTTGGTTTGTATACCATCGTCATCCGTAGCTACTTACATGTTCGGTACCGTTCTTTTCAGTATCCTACGGATATTTTTAACCTTCAAAGTCAGACCTATGGAAAGTGAAGATGACAAAATAAGAAAGCTGTTCGAAAACAGTAATGCGCCCCGGGAACGGGATACCATCTATGCCGGCCTTCTGTCCGAATATATGACTTTCTTCAAAAAAGAATTTCCGGATGACTGGGATGATGAACAGATACTGGCGTTTGCCGTGCATACCTGGAATACGGCTAATATCCAGTTGAGATTGTCGCCGGATGGTCCAAATCGCATCGATCCGGATCAGGAACCCGTAAGCTGGACTACAGACCTGATGATGAAAATGGTGTCCTATAAAATGATTCATTACAAACCGTATGACCGTGTTTTTATCGAATTCGAATACGATAACGGAAATCTCAAGGTACAGACCGAAAGCGGGGAATTGTTTCTCCAAATGTTCCTCGAAGAACAGGAATCGGAAGATATCGGGGAGGATGCCGATTTTGATGAAGGATATGTGAACCGCAGGGCCGTCACCCTGAAACCGAAACAACCTTTTATAGACTGGATCAACAGCTTTTCTGAAGATAAGATCCCGTTAGCCGAGGTAGAGGGCAATGTCTATCTTCTGGATACCTCTGTATACGAACCGGACGAATGGATTGAAAAAAAGTTTGATAAATTATTCATCAAAGAACTATCCCATTGGCATCCGGAGTCGTTCTGGCCCAAAGAGCGCACGTACAAAATGTTCCGGAAATGGTTTCATATAGATTCTTCCACGCTGGTTTACGACCTGGTGAAAGAACCGCTAACCAAGGATTACTAAAAGCGGATACCCCGAACCAGACTTGGGTCTGGCTATCATTATAAGTACAGGAGTCCTGGTTTTCCGATCACTTTCACTACTGTTTATTTGAAAAATTATAATAACCCAAATACTATGTATCATGAAAAAGGTAATTCTAAACCTAAAAGATGTCCGGAAACTATCCGGAGCAGAGCAAAAAAACATTCTGGGTGGTGATGTCCCGGGAAAATGCGGAGGGGATGGTTCTTATATCATCGTCGACGGTGAGGTCGTTTGCTGTTATATCCCCGCACAAAACGCTTATATCTGCTGATATCCATCTTGGCAGAAGGTATTATGTAGTCCCGGCATCATCACTGCCGGGACTTTTTTTAGTTATTCCGGAACATCCGTATCCGAAGGACTAAACACCTTTTCAGGGAGCATGGTATTTTAACATTTCAGGAAATTTTCCTACCTTTTCAGGCGATAGGATATGCTTCTGTGCATAACCGTATTGCAAGGCAGGGGAATTTGAAATTCCGTTCCCTAAAGTGAAGGTTAACGTGAGGGGAGCGCTCGGCCCTGTTAGTTCGAAGTGTGATAGGGAACTATCTTTCAAGACCGTAAACACAGTAACTCAATAATCAAATAATTAAGAAATAAAAACCTGGCCTGACTTTTGTTATCCTACACTATAGTTTACCATTGCTGAACATTTTTTCCTATTACTAATTCGAGTAGATGAACCCTAAAAAACTTAAAATACTAATTCTAAGCTCCGTATTTATATGGGGCTGTAAGCAAAAAAGTGAGCTTAAAAAGTCAGATTTCCGCGTAGTAAAAGATTATACTGATTTTGCTCTTAAGATGGAAAACGATGATACTTTGCATATCAAGGTAAATCTATCGATGTGTTTGTAGGAGGAATTTGATCAAATTGAGATCACGAAAAGTAATGATAGCATATATCTACAGCTAAAAGAAAAATTTGTAAAGGAATATGATACGATCATTCGTTTTTCGAAAAATCTATATACATTGAAAAATGATACCCTTAATCTGGAGAAGATAATGTCAGATTTTGACATTAATTATACCAGTAAAACAACTCAACCATTTTTTATTATTACAAATCCGAAAGAGACAGATACCATCATACTAAGATCTATGGGACTTCACCATACAGGAATGCTTATAGAACAGTATCTTGGGTTAATGTCCGAATTATATCCGGAAGAAATGGAGAAATACAGAATGGAATATCTGGCTCCAGCTCCGGAACTGACTGAAAAGTAAATCTGAATTGGTTACTATTTAACCTGTTACTTTTAAGGTACTCATAAACGTTCCGGAAAACCCACAGCGCGGGCGTGCGGCTATTTACACATAATGTCAAATTATAGGACAAAATTCCGGCTCCATAGAAACGATGTCATAAATTCCCAAGAGAATGAACTACAAAGCTATATTCCAAGGACGGAGCTACTATTTTACATAATATAATTATAGTTGACAAACGATTTACCGCTGTTTTTGCGACTTTCTATTGTTTTGTCCTATAATTTATATTATGTAAAATAAAGTATTTTAAAAACTCACCTCTCCTGATTTATATTCCAATATAACAAAGTCCTCTGCAAAACACCACATTCTTTCCAATTCACAAAAGTACTTATCATTTTATAACTTTCCCGACCAGTACACAATAGACAACCCATCATCCGGTTACTAAAATTGGTATTCACTGTATTTTCCTTAAAATCCTGCCTGTTCATAATTCCCGTATTTGAAAATTTCCTGGCCGTTGGCCGGAATATCAAAATTATGAGCGCTTACAGTTCAAATAAATCAACAAGACTATATGTTGTTGTTTATCAGTGTATTAAAAAATAAATGCTTTCTTGATATGTTCTATAGTACATGTAGAGCCTTATTTTACATAATATCCAAACTGATTATTTCCGTCTGTAGTTATTCACCAAAAAACTGCCAGGTAAAAATGCCGCTCTATATCATCTTCAACGGAGCCACGAAAAGATATGTCAGTATAAGTGTCGCGGTGACTCCGTTTCCGATGATCGTATTATTTATCGGCTGGCCCGGTCCAGTAGTTCCAAGTCTTCCTGGTCGAGTTTCAATTTCGGCGCATCGAATAACGTTTGCAATTGCTTTTTGTTCGTAGCGCTTGCTATCGGTGCTCCGATATGAGGTTGTGCCAGTAGCCATGCCAGTGAAATGGTCGCCTGGGAAGTCCGGTGTTTTCCGGCAACCTTGTCAAGGGCCGACAGTACGTCCATACCCCTGGCATTCAAGTATTTTTTAACACCATTGCCCCTGACACTCTTGCTGAGATCGGCTTCCGAACGGTATTTCCCGGTGAGGAACCCGGCTGCCAGCGACCAATACGGAAAGACGGTCAGGTTATACTGCTCCGCCAACGGGGCGTATTGCTGTTCGTAACCACTGCGTTCTACCAGGTTATAATGAGGTTGCAGAGCCTGGTATCTGGGCAGTCCGTATTTTTCCGAAGCTTCAAAAGAAGCCTTTAGGCGTTCCGGGGAAAGATTGGATGCTGCAATATATCGTACTTTTCCGGCCTTGATGATCTCATCGTACGCTTCCAGCGTTTCTTCGACCGGGGTCTTTTCATCATCGAAATGGGTATAGTACAGGTCGATATAATCAGTTTGTAACCGTTGTAACGACTTGTCCACGCCTTCCAGGATATGCTTTTTGCTGGTATCCACCGGGTGAAGACCAGTCTCCCCTCCCACTTTGGTAGCCATTACGATCTTCTCGCGGTTGCCCCGGGCCTTCATCCATTTTCCGAGAATGGTTTCCGATTGTCCGCCGCCTTTACCGTCCACCCAATACGAATACATATCGGCCGTATCGATAAAGTTAAATCCTTCTGCGGTAAAAGCATCCAAAATGTCAAAGGACTCTTTTTCGTCCAGTGTCCATCCGAAGACATTCCCTCCCAGATTAATGGGAGCCACATGCAAATCGGTATTTCCTATACTTATCTTTTTCATTGTATTGTATTTAAAATTAGATTTTTTACGTTATACATCCCCCACTACGAATTAAAAAACTGTTTAAATTCGGGGCTTCGGTACGCTCCGGGCGGAGCCGGAGCACTCAGCTTAAAACAGGGAAGTAAAAGCTTTACATCACTCATGAACTCAATACCCATTAGCCTAATAACTCCCCCACTACCAACTACGAACTAACCACCCAACTACCTAACGTCTCCATATCCCATGCACCAGCAAGGTAAGTGCCCCGAAACCGAAACCTGCAGCAGCCACGCCTGTCCAGCCAAAATGCTGCCACACAATGCCTCCTATAAAAGTTCCGAGGGCACCACCGGTAAAATACAGCACCATATATACGGTGTTGATCCGGTTTCTTTCCGGCGGATTGTTTTCGAATATAATGGTCTGGTTAGTAATATGTACGGCTTGTATACCGAGGTCCAGAAACAGCGCTCCGATGATGAGCAATACTATACTACCTGAACCGAAACCGAGTATGATCCACGATATCATAGCTATAAGGGTTGACACGGAAATAATAACATTTTTGTTCATCGTGTCACTAAGTTTACCCACCACGGTAGCGATAACTGCTCCGGCAATTCCGACCACCCCGAAGGCACCTGCTTCCCGGCTTCCCATACCGAATTTTGGGGTTTCGAGCAGAAATACCAGAGTGGTCCAGAAGACGCTGAAACTGGCAAATACCAGCGATCCCCGTAATGCGGCCAACCGCAACCGTGGCCTGTTCCGGAACTGGTCTACGATAGAGAACAGCAACTGTCTGTAGCTTCCCTTAAAATCGGGCGTGATCTCCGGGAGTTTCCACTTCAGGAAAAGCCATAGCACGGCCATGATACCCGAAGCAATAAAAAACACAGATCTCCAATCGAGATAACTCCCTATAAAACCACTCAGGGTCCGCGACCCGAGAATACCTATAAACATTCCTGTCATCACAGTACCTATGGCCTTGCCACGATTATGGTCTTCCGCCAGCTGTGCCGCCATGGGAACCATGATCTGCGGAATAACAGACGTCAGACCGATAAACAGGCTCGACACTTTTAAAGCGGCAGGCGTCGGAGCCCATCCGGCCGATATGAGAGCGGCAATGATAAATGCAAAGTCTATGAGTATCATCCTTTTTCGCTTCAGCATATCGCCCAGAGGTACAATAAGAAACAATCCCAATGCGTATCCTATCTGGGTTAGCATCGGCACATCGCTGATAGCGCCTTCCGAGACGCCGAATTCACGGGCCATATCGGCCAGCAGGGGTTGGTTGTAATAGTTATTTGCTACCACCATGCCCGTGGTTATTGCCATAAGCAACAGTAAACCTGGGCTTAATGTTCTGTTTTCCAAATTCGCTTTTCTTAAAAGTGCTGAAAAATATCGTTTGTTCCTAAATAATATAATTGGCTACTCCGCCATCTGCTCTTAAGGCCGCCCCGTTTGTCGCCGAAGACAACGGACTCGCCACATAGGCGACCATATTCGCTACCTCTTCCGGATCGGCAAAACGCTGAGTGAGCGACGTAGGCCTGCGTTCCTCGAAGAACTCTTTTTGTATTTCCGCCACGGTCGTCTCCTGTGCCTTGGCCTGTTCTTCCAGGTCTCGTTGGTTAGCTCTGCTCATCGTAGGTCCTGGCAAGACACAGTTTACCGTTACCTGGGTACCTTTAGTCAGCCTGGCCAGTCCGCGGGATACGGCGAGCTGTGCCGTTTTACTGAAACCATAATGTACCATTTCTGTCGGGATATTCAGGGCGGATTCGCTCGATATAAATATAATACGTCCCGTGTTGCGTTTCAGCATACGCGGAAAATAATGCCGCGCCAGCCGTACCCCGCTCATGACATTGATGTCGAACATCTCAAACCACTGCGCATCGGTAATATCTTCGAACTTCACCTGGTTGAAGATCCCGACATTGTTCACAAGAATATCTACTTCCGGGATCTCCTCAAGCAGGTTGTCGATATCCTTATTATTTGAAAAATCTGCCGCGATCCCGCTAATGTTATCGTTTCCGGTAGCCTCTCGCAACGCTTTGATCCTTTCTGCCACATCAGTAGCCTTCCTTCCGTTGATGATCGTATGTGCACCTTCCGAAGCCAGTGCCCTGGCTATGGCATACCCGATGCCTGCAGTAGAACCGGTTACCAGTGCCGTTTTTCCTTTCAGTTGTAAATCCATATTATTTTATTTTTACCATGAAAACGAAGATTTCCTCTTCATTCTATTTCTTTACGAAGTAACGACATGAGCGGCATAACACCCTTGTAAAAATCCACTATTTTTATGTAATTTTACACGATGAAACGGTACAAACAATTCAACCGTCTTATAGTTAACGATTTCACTGCTGATGTCTGGCAGCATCCGTTGCACAATCACAACCATTACGAGATTATATTCATAGCATCCGGTGCAGGAATACATCACCTGAACAAGCGGCTCATGCCTTATAAAGCGGGACACCTCTACCTGCTGGGACCTGAGGACGAGCACGAATTTATCATAGAAAAAAACACCCGTTTCATTTACTTTAAGTTCACCAAGCTCTATTTCGATGCGTTTCCGTCCGACCATGCTGCCAGGTGGATACGTGACCTGGACGAACTGTTGAACAGGCCCGAACGCAAAAAGGGTGACCTGCTGAAGATGGAACCGGACCGGATTACAATAGCTACTCTATTCGAATTAATTATAAAGGAATACCAACGCAATGAGGTCTTGAGCAAAAAACTCGTTTTCGAGTGGTTTAAATCTATTCTGATGATTTTGAGACGAAACTGGAACTGTTGCGGCACACCGCACGATCGTTCTGCCCGGTCCGTCCTTACCGAAGAATTGCTCGAATATATAGAAATGCATATTTACGATCCGAAAATGCTCCGTCAGAAAGCTATTGCCGAACATTTTCACTATTCCCCGAATTATATCGGTTCCTTGTTCAAGGACAAGATCGGTACTTCACTCAAAAGCTACATTCAGCAGTACCGTTATAATCTGCTCGAGCAACGGCTGGCCCAGGGAAACGGAAGTACGAAACAGCTCGCTCTTGAGTTTGGCTTTACGGATGAAAGTCATTTACATCGATTCGTGAAAGGGTTTTCTGGTAAAAGTTTTATGGAATTAAAAACCTTTGCTTCACGATCTTAATTCTGCGTTATTTTTATTTTAAAATTCCGTAACAATCTGTTCATTATTTTTATTTTTTCATATTTAAAGCCAGGAAATCCCTTCTTTAAATGGATTTATTTATAATGTTTTTATAAGTTTGCGATTATTTACGTTAATCATAATAATAAATCATGAAAAGGAATATTTCCGTATTGGCAGGTATATTCGGTTCCGTATTGTTCAGCTTTGGGCAACAGAACCCGGAATGTCCTCAAAACCTTTCCATTTTTGCGGAACACGCAAAAAACAAAAACTATGAGTCGGCCTATGAACCCTGGAAAATGGTCTATGAAAACTGTCCTGACCTTCACTGGGCAACATATCATTACGGTGAACGTATATTGAAGGATAAGATCGAAAAAGATCCTGCAAACAAGGAGCAGTATATCAAGACTCTTACGGAGCTCTACCAGGCTGCACCGAAATATTTCCCGAAACGATATACCGAAGTGGGAAGCATGATCGACATTGCTTTGTTGAAAAACGATAACAAGACCGGGAATAAGGAAGAAATCTACGACCTGCTCGACCAGGCCTTTAAAAAGGATAAAGATGGCTTTAAAAATCCTAAAGCGCTCTACCTCTATTTCTCTATATTGGTAGACCTTCAGGGAGAAGGTAAGAAAGACCTCCAGGAGGTATTTGATGTCTACGATGATGTAACGGCCAAGATCGCAGAGGAAAACCAGGAACTTGCAGAGACTATTGTGAAATACGTAGCCAAAGAAGACGAAGGAACGCTTACAGCCAAAGAAAAACGTATATTGGCAGGTGCACGTCAGAATGGGGAAAACTATGAAAAAATAAGCAGTAGCGTAGATAGCAAACTCGGTAAACTGGCTGACTGTGACAACCTTATTCCGTTGTACCAGAAAAACTTCGAAGCTCGTCAGGGAGATGCTGACTGGCTGAAAAGTGCCGCTGGAAGAATGGATGCGAAAGACTGTACCAGCGATCCGCTTTTCGTGAAATTGGTAGAGGCTCTCGACAAGATCGAGCCTTCGGCAAGTTCCAAATATTACCTGGGATCGCTCTACGAAGAGCAGGGTAACAAAAGTAAAGCTCTGGAATACTTTAAGCAATCTATAGACCTGGAGACCGATGGGGTAAAGAAAGCTGCCAAGCTTACCAGTATTGCTTCCAAACTCAGCAAAAGTGGTCAGAAATCCGCAGCAAGAAACTATGCCCAACAGGCGCTGAATGCCAACCCGGCAAACGGTACGCCATACCTTATTATAGCATCGTTATATGCCAACAGTGCCAACGAATGCGGAAGTACTACATTTGAGAAAAGGGCAATCTACTGGAAGGCCGCCGAAATGGCGAGAAAAGCCGCGCAGGTTGACCCATCGCTGAAAAGCCGTGCCGCACAGACTGCAGCCAGTTATGCCGGAAGGGCACCGAGCAAACAGGACATCTTTAGTTCCGGAATGGCTGGAAAGACCATAAGCTTCGGATGCTGGATCGGCGGGAGCGTAAAAGTTCCTAACCTGTAAGCAACTCCACAGTAAAACCATAATAGAATAAAAGCGGGTGTTTCCTAACTGGACACACCCGCTTTCTTTTTATGCCACAGGCATATTACCTTCCATGTATTTTTCCACGATATCATTAAAACATTCCATTTCGTCATATGGTAAAAGCTGTACGGCAAACTCCAGGGCAACCTTGATATCCAGGCAAGGTTGTGCTACAAAGCCCGAGGCATCGTTTTCCGGATAATCCAGGGCCATGACGCATACTTTGATGATACTGGCGACACTGAATAGTACTTCGGAAGGACAACTCATACGCAATCCCTTATGGTAATAAATTTCGGGACGGTATTTGTACTTGTAAAACTTTTTCCGGATCAGTGTTTCGATTTTCTCTTTCATCCGGTCTTTTTCATCATCGGTCAGATCGCGTGTCTTCAGTGGTTTTTTCCTGGAATTCCCCGCTATCGGCCCCGAAATATCCTGGCATTCCTTTATTCCCGCATCGAAAATATCGGGGAGCATCAGTTGCAGCCTGTTATACTTCTCCTCAAGGTTGGTAAGGTCTGTTTCGGTGACCTGACTGCCCTCTTCAAAAGTCATCCCCTGTCTGGCCAGGTCGAGTAATTTTACCAGCTTCCGGTCTTCCGGTTTCTCCATGCGGAACAACGATCCTAATGCGGTATAAAACCGTCCTGTATATCGCTGATATTCATCGATACGTATTCCGTGCTGCGCTTTCCCTGTAAGCAGCCTTCCGGCCAGGCCGAATGCTATATCAAAGGCCTGGTAGAGCATAAAGACCGCCTGCTCATAGTCTTTTCTGGCACTGTAAAAGTTAACGCCGTCATGCAAAGCCTTCATTTTGGTATATGTCAGTGCAAAATGATTTCTGCCCTTCCGCAGGCCCTGCTCCGTATCTACAGTTTCCGAAGGAGGCTCTTCCGGCTGCCCCTCTTTTTTGTAAACCAGATTGATCTTCCTGCACATCCTCATGAAAAAGAGATTTCCTTCGTGCAATTGCTTCCGGGCGTAAGGCAACGGATAGGCCAGAAAAAGCATATTGTCTTCTTCGTTTATCCGGGGGACTTCCCCGGCTTCTGCAGAAGTCTTCCGGGCATACAATAAAAGAACCAGTCTCCGGATGTCTTTTCCCGTATTCCAAAAAGTCGTGTAGATATATTCGGCATCGTTTTCCGACACCAGTTGTTTTATCATTTTATCTTCCATGTTCCTGATAATTGTCGTTGTGATTAATGGTGTATTCCAAACGAGTCATACGTCTCCTGTTCCCGGGCCGGCACCGGAAGAATTTAAGATAAATATCCTCGGGAGATCGTGTAAAAGCTGAAGTTACTCTTCGAGAAGATGGTCACGAAGCATATCCATAAACTCACTCTCATGCACCGGTAACAACCGGAGTACAAGACCCAGTGTATTGTGTACACTGATATTGAGTCGGGAAATATCCGTGCTTATTTCAAGCCCTTCTTCCGTGGCAACCATGCATAATTTGAGCAAGTCGGATATGGTTTCCAGAAGGTGCTGATACCCGTTTCTGTGCAAAGAAACCACATAATCGCCCTTTTCGGGGCTGTGTTTGAGGGTCCGGAAATATTCCGGGGCCAGTTGGCGGAGTTCTTCCAAAACAGCATGTTCCTGTACCATAGTCTGTAAGCTTTTAGGTTCTGTATATTATACACCCATACATAGGCCCCAGTCCCAACAAAAATTGCTTTTTTTTCACACAAAACCCACTCCAGTTAACCGAAAATCACCTCTGATGTCAGGTTGTATCGGGAATCAGATACTATCGAAGTATATTCAATTTTATCTCCTCTCCGGCACGTTTTTGTGCAAGAACGGATATACTTCTTTCTGAAAACTGCAAAATACGCGGATATCCACCCGTAGTCTGGCAGTCGCGCATGAGTACGATCAACTTTCCAGAAGGAGTTAACTGTACCGTCCCCGGAAGGGTAGCCGAAGTAATAATGCCAAATTCATTAGGCGAAAGACGCTCCTCCAGCTGGTAGGCCATACGGTTATTCTGTGCAGATACGGTAAAACTCCCCTGCTCCAGCCGGTCCTGGTCCTCTGCACTCAGAAGACCGAATTCGGGTCCCGGATATACCCTAACTTCCTGTTCGAACAGGAAATCGTTATCGATTTTTATCTCTATGAGATTCTCTATATCACCTTCAAAAGCAGAGTATTCCATGGTTTGCTCAACGGCAACTCTTCCGCTTTCGGTAACCGGAACAAAATACGAACGGCTGTGAAGTACTTTTTTTGTCTTTATTCCACCTTTGACACCGATATAGGTACGTATACCTTTTTCGACCTTACCGAACGACAATATGTCTCCCGGTTTTATTTTTACCACCCGGTTATGCGGTATGGCCGTACCGTTGACGTCTGCGTGCATCGCGGCGCCTGTCATAACAATATGCGTAGGTTCGGAAAATTCCAGTACCGGTCCCGTCATAGCTATTTCCAGCACGGCAGCCTTATCCCGATTGTCCAGAAGCCGGTTGGCCAGCACTGCAGAAAACATATCCATTGCCCCGGAAACAGGTACCCCGTTGTCCCGGTATCCTGTTCGTCCCGTATCCTGAACCGTGGTAAAGAACCCCGGTTTACGTATCTTAATCATGCCACTCCTCTTTCTTGATTTTATATACCCCTGTTGCCGTTTCGATCGCAATGAGATCATACTCCGCTTTTCGGACCGGAAAAAACTTTACTTTGTCTCCTACCCGTATCCTGCATGGCTTCTTTGCAGAAACATCAAACAGCGGAATGGGAGAATTCCCTATGATATTCCATCCTCCCGGGCTTTCCTGCGGATAGATCCCGGTCTGTTTTCCACCGATACCTACGGCACCTTTGGGAACTTTGAGCCGTGGTTCTTCCCGCCTCGGAGCATAAAGCCCCGGGTCGAGTCCGCCCAGGTACATAAACCCCGGAAGAAAACCGATGGCGTACACCGTATATTCGGCGCCCGTATGTAAACTTATAAGCGTTTCGGCTGTCAGTCCCTTTTCTGAGATCAGCGTATCCGTATCCAGTCCGAAACCGGCTTCATAACACACCGGTATATACCATAAACGACGTTTTAACGATTTGTGCTTGCGTTCCGGGTACAGACTTCGCAATATCTTTATCTCTTTATCGGTATCGGAAAGCTTCCGGAAAATTACCAGTAACGAATGATAGGCAGGTACCAGCTCACAGGCATTACCGTATTTCTCGCGGATGATGTGGCGAAATCTCAAAACGTCCTCCAGAACTGTTTCATCTATGCGCTCAGGCCATTCCACAAGAATGGCTTTCTCCCCCATTGGTTTATAGTTGAGCCGGTAATTATTCAAGGTTGCTGCCATACTGCTAAGTACCAAAAAAACTGTAAGTATTAAAAGTAAAACCTGCCTAAATTGCGATTTCCGGGGAAGATTATGATTATACGTATATTTTTTTTAGGTTTGTCGTACAAAAGATCTGCTCATGGATACCAAAATCACACTTTCTTTTGACGAAGACACCATAAAAAAGGCCAAGGCGTATGCAAAATCCCAGAACATCAGCCTGTCCCGTCTTACAGAATTTCTATACCGCCAGATCATCAGCGGAGATTATCGCAGTCTCGAAGAGCTTCCTATTGCCGACTGGGTAGATCGCGTTGCAGAAGGCGAACCCGAATACAGAACAAAACCCCGAAGCAGAAAAGCGGCCAGGAATGAATCTTTCGAGAAGAAAAACAAAAAATGAAAGTCTTTGTAGACGCTAATATCCTGGTCTCGGTACTGAACCGGGAGTACCCTTTATTTACCTATACGTCGAGGTTACTGAGTCTTGCGGATCGTCGTGAATTTGCGCTGTGTACTTCACCGGTGTGTCTGGCTATAGCCTTTTATTTTGCAGAAAAGAAAAGTGGTACACGCCTGGCTAAAAAGAAAATACGACTGCTTATTTCCCGAATGCACATTGCCAAAACCGACAGGAATGCGGTAATGCTTGCCGCAGGTAACAAAGCAGTGGAAGACTTTGAAGACGGACTGGAATACTACACGGCACTTCATGCCGAATGCCAGTGTATTGTAACGGAAAATGTACAGGATTTTTACTTCGCTTCCATTCGTGTACTGGATACCAGGAGTTTCCTGGAGCACTATGTCCTGAATGCCGGTCTGTAATTGTTCCCGGAAAAATGTAGCATCACTATGGTCGCGGGTATGTCGGTTCTGTATCAGATCGTATGTTCGGAGAGATAACGCAGGACTTCTGCGGCATGTGGATGATCTCCGTGCAGACAGAAAGTATCGGCCCTGATCGTTTTTTCACTACCGGTTACCGTCCTTACTTTTTGTTCCTGAACCATATATAGTATATGCTGCCTGATTGCTTCGGGCCTGAGGATGATCGCATTGGCAGATTTTCGGGATACGAGGGAAAGATCATCATTATAGTTACGATCGGCAAAAGCCTCGTACCGGATGTTAAAGCCCCGGGACACTGCCGATTTTGCAATTTCCGAACCATAGGGCACATAGAGCCGTACACGGCCCTTATAGTTTTCTACAGCCGAAAGGAATACTTCCGCCTTCTCCCTGTTTCCGGCCATATCGTTGTACAAAGCCCCATGAGCCTTAATATGATGCAGCAGAATGTCATATTGCCGGGTGATCTTTTCAAGGGCCTCCACCTGCTCCCTTACGGAAAAAACAAGAGCCTCATCGTCCATGTTCATAGATTCCCTGCCGAAATTGGTTTTATCGGGATAAGAAGGATGTGCCCCGATGTCCGTTTCATATTGTATGGCAAGTTCCACAGCACGTTTCATCGTATCCGTATCGCCCGCATGCCCGCCACAGGCAATACTGCAGGAATGTATGTAAGGCATTAAGAGTACTTCGTTGTTCAGGCCTTCGCCTACATCGCAATTCAGTCTGACAGCCATGACAGTTAAAGTTTATTCGGATTAAACAATACATTACCAACCAAAGACTTTTGCTATACTCCTGGATCCGAGTATAATGGCAATGACAATAATAATTCCGGAAATAATATTTTGTAACGGGGTATTCCGGTATGCCCCGAGCAGTCCCGTACGATTAACCACCCACCACAGGAACAAGGCGACAACCGGAAGCAGGATACCATTGGCGACCTGGGCAAACAGGATGAGTTCTACCGGATTAAAACCAAGGGATGCAAAAACCACTCCCGTACCGATAATAAGGAACCATACCATTCTGAAACGCCAGTCGGTAAGTACCGCATTCCATCCAAAACATCCGTTGGCCACATAAGCCGCCGCCAAAGGTGCTGTTACCGAGGAAGTGATTCCGGCTGCAAACAGTCCCGTTCCTATAAAATAAATCGCATACTGCCCATACAAGGGTTCTAACCCGGTAGCCATGTCCATTACGCTTCGGATATCGGTAAGTCCACTCCCCGCAGCAGTTATAATGATAGCCATAGAGACCAGCCCACCCAGGATTACAGAAATAAAAGTGTCTTTACGGGCTGCTTTCAGATCTTCTTTTCCCGACCAGCGCTCGCGCACCAGGGAAGCGTGAAGAAACAAATTATACGGTACTACGGTAGTACCGATAAGTCCTATGACAGTAAGCAGGTTATCCCCAGAAAGTTCCGGGACAAATGCACCGTGCCATACGGCTCCCCAATCGGGTCGTATCATAACAGCCGCACATATAAAGGAGAGACTCATGAGTATGACCAGGACGATCATAGCCCGTTCCAGTATTTTATAATTCCCCATCCAGAGCAGTATACAGGCAATTGTCCCGATCAGCGCCGGATAAAAAGCACCGTAAGATTTGCCGAATACACCCTCGATACCAAGCGCGGAACCACTGAGGTTTCCGGCTTCATAGGCGGCATTACCGATAACCACAGCAGAAAAGATAAGTATTATGACCGGAAATTTGAGCCACGAACCCTGGCGCAGTTCCTGTTTGATCACTTCAGCCAGTCCGAGGCCGGTCATAATCCCGATACGCACGGCCATTTCCTGTAAAACCAGGGTCGCCACTACAGACAATACCATAGCCCAGAGCAGGGTGTAACCGAAGCCCGTACCGGCCAGGGTACATACGGTCACCGTTCCCGGGCCTATAAAGGCAGCTGCCACCAGAGTTCCGGGACCTATATTTTTAAAAAAACTACGCATCAGTGTGCCGTATTGAGTGCATATACCGCAAAAGAGCCCAGCCAGTGGGTACCTTCGTAATTATCGTCGACAATATGGGGTAGCGAATGCCTGATATGTTCATCGGCGATCTTTCTGAGATGGGTATATTCCGGAAGCGCCCGGGCTATATCGTATAAGCACCACGCACGGCTGAAGTTTACCCCGTCCAGGTGTACCAGCTTCCCGTCTTCCCGGTCCGATACCTCTCCCTGTTCGAGCCCAAAGGATGCTTCCCCGAGTTGCGGTAGAAATTTCCGGAGCCAATCGCGGAATTCTTCTGTGGGCAATATCCTGAGCATAATATCGGCTTCTTCCAGGCAGGGCGAAAGGAAATCGAACCCTCCGGGTTCCCAGGTTATCGGACACTCCGTATCGTCATTATAAAAATCCTTAGCCCTTGAAGTGATGAGATCTGAGAGCGCCGTATTATTTACCGTCTTCGCATAATCGTAAGCAAATGTAAGCCCGAAAGCCGTGTTGGAATGTTCTCCGATACGAATGGGGTAATGCAGTTTGGGTAGGAAACCCATATAGCTCTTTACGATTACATCGGTAAGCGGCTGCATATTTTTCTCCAGTTCGCGGGCCAGGGGATCGTCCCAGTTGTGGAGTTCTTCCGCCAGCTTCAGGAGCCAGGCCCAGCCATAGGTCCGTTCATACGAAGGTTCCCTGGTAAAATATTCCACTTCTTTGGCGATATTTGCAGGTGTGATATTTTCCTTTAGTTTCGCCCTGGCCTCAGTAGCTTTTCCCATATCCGGGAATTGCCGGAGCAGGCTCACCAGCATCCAGTGTCCGTGTACGGAAGAATGCCAGTCGAAACATCCGTAAAATGCCGGATGCAGGGCTTGGGGTGATTGCAGGTCCGTAGCATTCCCCAAAGTCTGGTTGAGTTTATTCGGATATTCGGTCTGCATACAGGTCAACGGCAGTGCGGCCAGCCTGTCCGCCTCTGCCGGCGTAAGTTTTAAACGGACCATACCCACGGAGTCCGTTGTTTGTGAAGTAGTTTCGAGGTTTTCTGATTTTTTTCGGGACTGTTCTTCCGAACAGGACATACAAAGCACAATGGCAATAACGATGGAGAATAATTTCATATATGGTGTTTTGACAGCTTAGTGAAACCGATCCGACAACTCTCGATGCCGGACAGGTCCGAATATAAGGATAAATAATGATAAACAAGGGAGATCTTATGACCCCTGTTATGCCAGCCAGCCATCCCGATCGAGACTCCGGTACTGAATGGCTTCGCTGATATGATTTCCGGAGATATTTGCGGCCTGGTCCAGATCGGCTATGGTACGGGCAACCTTGAGTATTCTGTCGTAGGCCCTTGCGGAGAGATTGAGTCGCTCCATGGCATTTTTAAGAAGATTCAGGGAAGCATCGTCCAGGGCGCAGAACTCCCTGATCTGCCGGGTACTCATCTGCGCATTGTAATGGGTATTCCTGGTTTCCCGGAACCTTTGTGACTGTAGCTCCCGGGCTGCGGTAACGCGCTTCCGAATTTCTGCGCTCCCTTCTCCCCTTCTGCTATCAGACAATTTCTCGAACGGAACGGGTGTGACTTCGATATGGATATCTATACGGTCGAGCAAAGGGCCCGATATCTTGCCGAGATAACGCTGCATTTCTGCGGGAGAAGATGTCACCGGGGCATCCGGATCGTTGAAATAACCGCCCGGACTGGGGTTCATACTGGCTACGAGCATAAAGGAAGAAGGATAGGTTACCGTGAATTTTGCCCGTGAAATGGTGACCTCCCGGTCTTCCAGCGGTTGTCGCATAACCTCCAGTACACTCCGTTTAAACTCCGGAAGTTCATCGAGAAAAAGTACTCCGTTGTGCGAAAGGGATATTTCTCCGGGTTGCGGATATGTACCGCCACCTACAAGGGCGACATCCGAAATGGTATGGTGTGGTGACCGGAACGGTCTGCGCACCATTAAACCCGAATTATCGGTACGCCCTGCCACACTGTGAATCTTAGTGGTTTCTACCGCTTCATTAAGTGTCATGGGCGGAAGAATGCTGGGCAGCCGCTTGGCAAGCATCGTCTTTCCGGAACCCGGCGGACCTATAAGAATAATATTGTGTCCGCCCGCTGCCGCTATCTCCATACAGCGTTTTATGCTTTCCTGTCCCTTGACATCGGCAAAATCGTGTTCCGGCATGTCGAGTTTACTGTAAAATTCTTCCTGATGGTCTACAATAGTTCGCTGCAGGACTTCCTTACCGTCGAAATGGGCTATAACCTCTTTGATGTTCCGTACACCATAAACTTCGATACCTTCGACAACTGCTGCTTCCCGCGCATTCTGTTCGGGGAGAATGAATTTGGTAAACCCTTCCTCGCAGGCCCGGAACGCTATAGGCAAGGCTCCTTTTATAGGTTGCAGGCTACCGTCGAGCGAGAGTTCTCCCATAATGATATAGTTTGCTATACTGTCGCTTTTTATTTGCCCGGAAGCCGCCAGAATCCCTACGGCAAGGGTAAGGTCGTAAGCCGATCCTTCTTTACGGAGGTCCGCCGGGGCCATATTTATGGTGATCTTTTTTCCGGGAATTTTGTACCCGTTGTTCTGTAATGCAGCAGCAATCCTGTAATTGCTCTCTTTGATGGCATTGTCGGGAAGCCCTACCAGGTGGTAGCCTACCCCGACCGCCACATTCACCTCTACGGTGATCGTGGTGGCCTCTACCCCAAAGACAGCACTTCCGAATATTTTTGTCAGCATTTACTCTTTTTTGTTTAAAAATATAAAAATTAACAAATATGTAAGCGAAGCTTCTTAACTTTGTTTCTAAAGCCGTAATGCTATATTTATGTTTTACCTGCATCATTTATATATCACCTACTGGAAAGTCAAATCGCTTATAGGGGTCTGTTAGGACTTGCTAAGGACGATAATTCTTTATTTATCATTACCTGTTTACTGAGCCTTATAACCTGAATTTCCGTGAAATTACGGGGATATTCATGTTCCCGATTTTCTGCAGATTCACCTTGGCCTTACCGGCAACCCTAATGCAACAACATCATGAAAAAAGAGAACATCATAGAAAACATTATAAAGAACAAACAGAATCCCAATCTGAAGTTCGAGCTGAAGGAAAAGACCGAGTCTTTTGTTTCCCGGCTGTTTTATACGTTATTTGATCATCAGACTTCGGTAGCAACGCACATCGACCTGCTGGAAGAAGATTTTCAGAAGATCGTGGACCTGGCCTGCTGGGCTCCCGACAAACCCTGCGGGAAGATCTGGGAAAGTTATCTCAACGAACTCCCCGAAATATTGCGAAAACTCAACCTGGATGCCAAAGCGATCGTAGAGAACGACCCGGCATCGCGGACCATCGAAGAAGTCTGCCTGGCTTATCCCGGTTTTTATGCCATTGCCGTTTACAGACTGAGCAGGCCGCTCTATCTGTACGGACTTCCCATTGTGCCGCGCCTGATGACAGAATATGCCCACCGGTTGACGGGAGTCGATATCAACCCGGGGGCGCAGATCGGTGAATACTTTTTTATAGATCACGCCACAGGTATTGTTATCGGTGAAACGACCCTGATCAAAGATCACGTGAAAATTTACCAGGGAGTTACCCTCGGAGCACTGCATGTGGAAAAATCCCTGACGGATGTAAAAAGGCACCCTACGGTGGAAAGTAATGTCACCATCTATGCCAATGCCACTATCCTCGGGGGAAAGACGGTAATAGGCGCCAACAGTATTATAGGAGGAAACGTGTGGCTTACCGAGTCGGTTCCGGAGAACTCTCTGGTGTACCACACGCCTGATATTAAAATAAAGGCCAATGACAAGATCAGGAACAGCTGATCCTACAGTTTTACCCGAACCGTTTTCTTTTTTAACGGTATCTTATAAGCTCCTTTTTCGCTTTTGAAAGGGAGCTTTTTTGTTCTTCCTTCGATATTGAGATAAGCTACAGGGGTATATTCGTCCCGGGCAGCCAGGCTGATCTCTACAACACCTGACCGGGGATCGTAATCGAGCTGCTCGAAAGTTCCCGCATCGAGTGTCAACCATAGTTTTTCCGGGGCCAGGTATATTCTGTTTTTTCCTGCCGTAGTAGGCTTTACCCGCACATGCTCTCCGGTAACTTCACAATTTCCACCGAAGGCAAGCCATCCCTTGTCTGTATCCTTCGTGATATAGGTTGCGGAATTGACTGCATAGCCGAAAAAGCCGGAACCGTAATCGCCCGAGAGGCCATCTATTTTTAATGTGGAAGGAAAGGAATGGAATGCTGCCGGACCAAAACCGTCTTCGGTAATGTTGGAGATTGACCCCAACAGCCCGCCATATCCTACTTTGAGCAGGTAGAGGTCTTCCGGGTTTTTACGGTAATGGGTAAGCACCGGGATCGCATTGAGGCCGGAACCGTAATGGTGTATCTGTCTTTCGATGCGCGACAGTTTACCACCGTAAAGAAAATCCCAGTACCTCCTGGCGTTTCCGTTGTAAGCCCAATGGGGCATTACGGGCATATAGGCCAGTATAGCATCGAGTGTTATCAGTGCTTTCTCGTCGAAACCAAAATAATCGGACCACATATAGACCTCTTCCTGGCCCGTGGAATCCCAGGGCATTTCACTCCCAAAAGGATAATTGAGGCTTTTCCAGTGCAAGGCGCGTTCTTTCATTATCTGTTCCAGACCTGCTGCCATGGTACTAAACTCTTCACGCTTCAGATCTTTGAGTATATTCAGGAAAACGGTACCTTCCATTTGTCCGAACTGTGCATAATACGGGGCGAGTTCCTGCATAGCTACCGAAGTCCGGTATGCCTGCTCAAGGTACCATTCCCACGGTCGATTGGTAACGAGCCCTTCCCGATATCTGGCCAGGCGGTACATCACCCAATACGCGGCTGCTACGTGAGGATAATTATAAGAACGTCCTATATCGTCCGCTCCCTTTTTGTCCCAGGCGGCCCAGGTTCCGTAATTGATATCTTTGTCGTAAGTACCGGCAGGCATCTTTTCGGGTTCGTAATAGAACACGCTTTTCTTTACCCCGTATTTTTGATCACCTTCGCTATGCTGAATGTTGCTCCACAGCGTCTCATCGACAAACCGCTGCAGTTTAATCAGTTCTTCCTTATCCGGCTGTACGAGTTGTTTCATGATCGCTCCGAGCCAGCTTCCGGCTCCTCCCTCATCGCTCAGCCCGGCAATCCAGGCACGGCTGTCCTGGGTAACCTGTCGCTTCTCTTCGTAATCATAGCTGATCACGGACGGATTCCGATGAAAAGGATCACCTTTTTCGTCAAACCATTGTTCCGTAAGCAGGAAATGCCCGAAATCCCGAATCACTTCGGCTTCCGGTTTTATAATGTTGTAATGCACGGTCTGCTCCAGGCTGTCGGCATATACAATCGTCACTCTGGCTTTTCCCCAGCGCATACCTTTTACATTGTATATTTCGGCTCCCGAAACGGTTGTTCCTTTTGCTTCCAGGCTCAGGGCACCTGCCGGCGAAATCCGGATATCGCTGATCGCTTCCGGATAATCTACAAAAAGCTGCCCGTCGACATCCATAGGAAGTACATAACCCGGAATACCGATGGTCACGGGACGTTCTTCCTGTTTCAGCACTTCCGGGATTTCCCGGATGGCATCGGTAAGTACGAAACGGATGGCGTAGTTGCGTACTTCTCCCGGGCGCAGGGTAATCGAAGTGGGTGTATTCCATTGGGTTACACCCTCCCACTCCTTATCGGCATAGGCTTTGCTATGGGCCATCCACTCATGAAACCCTTCGAATACGATACTCCGGGGAGTCGGGTCTTCAAGCAGTGGACGATAAGCTTCGAAAGCCATGTGTTCCTGCGGAAGGACCAATAGGTTCGGTCCCTTGCCATGAAGTCTTTTTACTTCGAGATAGCCTCCGTCTTTTCCGATATAGGGATCAAAAAACACATTCTGTGCATGGGCTTCATCCAGGGATTTGCCTTCGAGGATATTATTGAAAATCATCGGCACGCCCAAAGCCCCTATCTCTATATCGGATGCGGAAGTATTGGTAAGTTCGAAACGCATGACCAGGGCTCCCTGCCGGAGTTCGTAGTAACGCTTTACTGAAAGCGGAATATCGTCCGGAAGCGTGGGAGCTAGGTCTGCCGCAGCAAGGATATTCGCGGAAGTCTGCAGGGGTTTTACAGCTGTCCTGTGGCTTGCCGTGGTATAATCTTTCCATATTCCACCTGAAATGCGCACTCTGAGATTGATGTCACCGAGGTGAAAAAGGCTATCCTTATCTCTCACCTTCAACCGGTCTCCCGGGGTAAAGTCGAAATCGGGGTGTGATACCGGAGATAACCCGGCTACGGTCTGTGAAGAGCGAACGAGTTTTAACCGGAAGTGTCCGGCATCGATAGTCTCTAATCCTTCTTCCAGTGCCAGTACGGAAGGGCGGCCGGAAATTCTGCTCCAGTAGTCCTGCGCTGCCGCGGTTTGTACCACCAGTGTCAGTAAGAATACGAAAATTCCTTGCTTTAAAAATGTGATCATGCTGCTTTCTTATCTGTAATTTATAAATTAATTTTCCCTGCAAACCGGCTGAGATCTTCAACCGGATATCAAAGGCCCGGGGCCTACTCTTTGTTCAGAGCAAAAAGGTAAATACACGCACTTTCCGCCGGAACTTCTACAGTACCGTTGTTTAACCTAATGTCGCTTTCGCTAATCGTGATATTGTCTTTTTGCTCTTGGGTATTATATACCATATCTCCTCTCCCGCTCAGGCGTATTTCCCTTGCACTGTCGGGCAATGTCAAAGCAGGCACGGCTATTTTGAGCGGATAAACCTGCCGTGTGGCATTGATAACAGATATACTCAGTGTTTTCCCGTCTGCCGACCACGTTGCGGCAACCTCAAGGGGTTCCGGTGTACCTTCCAGGGTAACGGGATGCGTGCCAAAGTACTTTCGGTACATCTTTAGGGCAAGCCCGGTACCTTCCATCCAGGAGTCGGTCTTTGTCGTCTTGATAGCCCCGATAACATTAACAGTCTGGGCGTAGTTGGCCATATAAAAAATATCCGATTGCCTGGAGAATTCGTTAAATCCGGCAGCAATCCCCAGGGCATCGCGAAGATAATAACGGGTACCGAGCAATCCGAAAACATGTTTTCCGTACCAGTAATTCCATTCGTCCAGGGCTATTTTAATGTCCCTGTCCCGAAGTCCGGGAATCTCCTCTCGGCAACGCCTGTGCTCTTCGGCTATTTCCCGGATAGCATCCGGAATTTGCTTTACATGGGTGAGCAATCCGCCCGCATGCCAGTCCTGCCGGTAGAAATGTTCACTGATATAGGTCATATTTTCACTGCAATGCTCATACATCATATCATTCCATTTGCCCGGGAAGCCCACCGCTATCAGTTCTATATCCGGATCTGCTTTCCACATGGCTTCTGTTACTTCATTGTGCTTTTTTACATACGCTTCCACAGGCATATGTCCCAGTTGCCAGTCGCCAAACATTTCATTACCCACAGCCCATAATTTTACATTATAAGGTTCGGCATGCCCGTTTTCTGCACGGAGTTTTCCCATGGCTGTCGATACATCACCGTTGAAATAAAGTACTTCTTCTGCGGCCATGGCTGCTGTTCCCAAACCGGTATTTACCGCAACATTAGCTTCGGCACCCAATAAGCGGCATAACCGCATAAATTCGTGAACCCCGACATCGTTGTATTCCAGTCCGTTCCAGGCTCTTTCGAATTTGGTGGGGCGAGCATCAGGATCTCCTATACCGTCTTTCCAATCGTAACCGGAAACAAAATTGCCACCGGGCCAGCGGTATATCGGGGCATCGAGTTCTTTCATCAATTCGAGTACATCCGGACGAAATCCGTCGATATTATCGGCTGGCATCAGGGATACGGCTGCCAAAGTAACCTCTCCACCGCCGAAAAAGGTTATGATAAGCTTTCCTTCTTCCGTGTCGGTAGCTGCCTGAAACTCAAAAGGGAGTTTTATGAAGCCGTTAGCTACGGGTTCCGGGGACTGTAGTACCACTTTTGCTCCGGAAGCTATTGAAACCTCTACTTTCTTTACATTTTTACCCACACGATACACCAGACGCCCGACATACTTTTTGCCTGCCTTCAGGGCCAGGTTTTTCTGGGAAAGCTGCCACTGCCCGTTACTGAGCTTGTATTTCGGGATATCTCCCCGGGCATAGGTTTTGCTGCTATCGACCATTATGGCCGTGGTATCCGCATCGGTTATCCATGGTGACCTACTGGTTCCGGGGATATCATAGAATTTACGATCTTCGAGCATTTCCGCCCAGATCCCCCCGTAAATACATTTGCCCATATGCTCTATAAACTGTCCGTAAAGATAGGGCGACATCGGAGCTTTCTCCTGTTCGGGATGTATTGTTACCTCCGGATGAAGTGAGCGGGAAGCGATTTCTTCGAGTCTGATATCCGCAAAACTTACGGAGCCCCCGGCTTTACCGTTTTTTCCGAGCAGACCTTCCATCATAAAACTGTCCTCCCCTTCGGAATCAAATTGTATAACTACATGAGTCCAGTCCGTATTCCCGGTAAAGACCGTGTCGTTTGTTATGGGAAACTTCCCCAGCCGGAAACCGGCTCCGGCTTCTTCTGCGTCTCCCCTGACTCCTTCTGTTTTGATATATCCGGATACCTTATACGTCGTATATGGTTTGATATCGATTTTCTTATACCAGCGCGAAACGCCCATACTATCGGCCGTAATCCGGAGTACCCGCGAACCGAATCCGGACGAAACCGTATCAGTATAATTCTCCTGGTTGCTGTAGTACTCCTTTTCCCAACCGGCTTCGGAAGCTTTTGCTGTTCCTGCCGGCGACAGCAGTTGGCCGGGGGATTCTCGGTCACAGCCGAAGAAGAATAATCCGAATACGACAGTTATATAAAGGATATATTTCCCCGGTTTGCCTGAATATTGCATAGCTGTACTTTTTATAATTTTTCTGTTCCCCCGGCAGTACCGTTTTACTGCAAGGTAATATTAAAAACGAATGTCGCCCGAACCGTTTGTCCCGGCTGATGTTCGTAAACCAGGGCTTGCTTTATGGTGTATTGGTTCCCCGATGCATTCTGGCCGGGATATTGTCCTATGGTAAAGCGGAATGCCGAGGCATCGAATTCGGAATAGATCCGGGCATCACTTCCCCAATTGATTACATTACCGTTGGCATCAAACCAATGTCCGTACCCGTTGGCCGTAGTATTGGCGTTGAGGTCTCCGTTGGCTTCAACGGCATAAAAGGTAATCGTTTCATCCATGTTATTGGTAATCTCTCCCGGTTGCAACACAAAAGCCTGAGCCAGTTCATTGAGATCAACCTCTGCCGTCGTACCGGAATAACTGTCGGCACTTACGGGAAAGGAGAGGTTGTATGTAAGGGTAATATCTGCCGGTGGCAGCGTATCGTCTATAGGAATCGTCCCGTAGAGATCGGTATTACTGAATTTCACTTTATAAGGCCATTGGTCGTCATTACTATTATCTTCATCCCATGCATGCGGAGTGTAGTTGTCGGGTGCCCCGGTAACCACAAACCAGAGTTTACTGCAATGTTGCGGAACGGTAAAGACAGCATTGCCCTGTGTTCCCTGGTTCATCGTGCCATAGACTCTGGTACCGTCTTCAAGAAGAGCTACATAACCGTAGCGCCACCCGGCACTGCCCGGATTTTGTACCTGGTTATACCCCGAGGCATTAACCAGTCCGGTAAATTCGGTATTCACTTCGGTACCCGCCGCCGGCACGGCCAGGCGTATAACATTATAACCCGTTGTACCCGGACAACGATCGTAGGTCACCTGGTAACTTCCATCTTCGAGCGTGTTACTCCTGAAAGTATGGGCACCGATATAGTTTTCCCCATTTTCGCGGAGCGCATCCAGATCCCAGGTCACAAACCGGGTAGCGGCATCGTATATTTCCTCGTGAAGCTGCGCTGTGGAGATCCCTGTAATCCGCATATAGGCCTGTAACGGATCTTCCGGCTCCTGCGCCACTCTCCATAGTTTGCCGATGATATCCCTGCCGTGCTTGTCCGCCCAGTAATAATGCATAAAATAACTGGCATAACGTTGCGACTCATGGCAGATATGACGGAAATAGTTTTCGGTGTATACGCCAAAGTTATATGAAGTAAATGCCTCTTCCGGATAACTCTGGTAAGCTTGCCACTGTGCGGTCTGCTCCCAGAATCCGTTACCGCCGTTTCCACCGAAACCATAGCGAAACCCTGCACCGCCCCCAAGGTCACAATGTACCTGGTACTGAAAACTATGTCCGATTTCATGTGCTATGGTCGCTCCTACGGGCTGACAGGTATTGGGGCTTACCCAAAGTGCTCCTATGGTATCATCGTACCCCGATCCGGTAGCGAGCCACTCCTCCTGATAGTACAGGAAAATCATCATTTTATAATCGTCCAGCCTGGAGTTTCCGGTTCCGGTTTCGGCAAATTTGAGTTCTTCTACGTTTAATGTATAAAAACTTTCGGCCTTGCTGAGCAGGTCATCAATATCCACGCGATAGGCAGACGGAATTGCCGTCGATGCCGGGTCTTCACTACCGTAGTCTGCACCCCAGAACACAATAAAATGCTCTGATTGCCTGCTTCGGCCGTAATACCAGGTACTGGTACTGTCGAAAAGGTTCATATTGCCAAATTCGGAAGGCCTGTAAATCCTGGTCGTGTCTATCACGGAAGGATCGAATGCCCCGGAAGGGTCACCGATATGATCAGGATCGGTAGGGTCCGTATCCGAACGTGCACAGCTTCCGGCCATAAAGACCATGATTACAGCCAGGATACACCATGAGATCCGGTAAGGGATCGAGTGTTTTGAGTTTCGGGAATAAGAAATGGTTAAGTTCATAATATTCGTTGGTTTTAATCGGTTTAAATAATTTCGGTTTAATTAAAGTAACCGGGATTCTGATCCAGATTGGGGTTGGAATTCAGAAAATCCTGGAAAATGGGAAAAATATTCTTTTCTACGGCTTTTTCCTGATCGGTTTCCGCATCTTTACAGAACCAGGATTTCCCGTTATATACATTCATGTTTTTTCCGGTGACCCTGAAACGCACCAGGTCTTGTCTCCTATGATGTTCCCCGACAAATTCCCAGGCCAGGTCGTCCAGCAGTCCGCCGAATTCTACATCACTACCTCCTTCATAGGTTGCTATCAATGCATTGGGATCATAAACGGTAGCTCCTTTATTGGTCCATTCTCTATGCCCGTAGTCGTAGATACTACCTCCGGTCAGGTCGGCTACGGTACGGGTAGCATCGGAAGGATCTGCAAAAGCTCTTTGCCTTACTTCCGTGATCAACTGGGCAGCAACGGCCTGGTTACGTCCGAGCCGAAGCAGACATTCGGCCTTGATAAACATGGCATCTGCAAGTCGGAAGAAAGGTACATCATCTCCGTATGTACCGTTATTTCCGGGGACTATTTCGTTTTTTATAAAACGATAGCCTTCGAGCATATAGGCACCGGGGTTGTCTATAGAATGTACTTCTTTGGTATATACCAGGTTTACCTCACCCTGATCGTCTGCACTGGTACGCAGCGGCTCCCCGGTAGTGTAATGATATTGTTGCCCGTGCGCCCACGTATCATCAAACCTGCCGTCATTTTCATGATAGGTGTCTATAAATTGGGGGATGGCACAACTGCCGTTCCACGGGGTTCCGCTATATCCGAATGCTCTTGCTCCGACTCCGATAAGCGCCTTGTTGACCAGGTAATTTCCGGAAGCATAGGTTATATCATAAGGAATAGCAAAAATAATTTCGGGATTTCCGTTGAGATCGGCTTTAAAATTATCTTTATAAGATGCCGATAGCGAATACCCCCCTTCTTCAATGACAAACTCCGCTTCCGAAAGAGCAAGCTCGTAATATTCATTGCTGGAAAAATCGTTGAACCAGGCATTGTGGTTCAGGTACATCTTGGCAAGGATCATGGAAGCCACATACTTATTGGGGTGCCCGTGAAACTTCTCCGTGCCGAGGTTTTCCCTGGCCTCTTTGAGCTCGGAAACCACAAAGTCAAAAAGTTCTTTGGGGTCCGCCTGCTCCGGCAGATACCCGGGAGGTACGTTTTGTGTGGTCTCCAGGGCTATGTTCCGGAAACAGTCGAAAAGGATATAATAGTAGAGGGCACGCATGGTCTGCATTTCGGCTTTGAGCTCCGGGTTTTGCTGTACGGATTCCTGATCCAGTACTTTGTTTGCATAGCCTATCCCGTTGTAACAGTGGTTCCATATCGTCCAGAAATGACCGATGTATGGGTTGAAGTTGTGTTTGTGCATGGCGATATACAGGTCTCCCCAGCCAACACCGATACGAAGTGGTGTCATGATCAGATCCGAAGATTCTTCCTGAATATCAAAAAGACCGTTCCATCCCCAATACACACTTCTCAACTCGCTATAAACCGCTCCGGACATCCTTTCGATATCGGCATCGTTGAGCTCGATATTTTCCTCACTGACATCGCTGTAAACTGTTTCCGAAAGATCGGTACAGGCTACGAGTGCAAACGCAAACCCCAAGGTTAAAATCCTGAAAATCGTATTCATTGGTTTCATAATTCAAATTATTTGAAGGTTACATTAAGTCCCAGGGTCAGGGAACGTATGGTTGGATATTTATCTCGAAAATCATTACCTGCAGCATAAAAATTCCTGTTGGCAAGTTCCGGGTCCATGCCCTTATACCCCGTAATGGTCAGGAAATTCTGTGCGGAGCAATACACACGCAATACAGACAGGTATTTCTCCAGTTTGCCGACATTGACATTGTATCCGAGGGTGACATTATCAAACTTGAGAAAATCCCCCTTTTCGAGATAGTAACTTACGAAGGCCTGGGCCTGTGAGGGCGAAAGCGGTGCTATACCATACACCGGATCTGCCGCAGAGCGCAAACGGTTGTACTGGATGGAGTTGTTCTCATAATACATCCGCTGCTCGTTGAGTATCTTGAAACCAAATTGTCCGCTCATCTGCATATTCAGATCGAAATTCTTATAACGGAAAGTATTGTTCAATCCCAGATACACTTTCGGAAATCCGTTGCCAAGGTATTGTCTGTACGAATTGTTGTTAAGGCTTGTGGAATACGTAAGGGCCTCACCGGTCTGCGGATCTTCGATCAGCCAGATTCCGTCTTCGGTAACCCCTACTGATTTCATACCCCAGAAGTCTCCGATGGCACGCCCCACTTCCACACGATGTGTGGGTACCGAAATAGGATCTCCGGCAAATGCTTCGTCCCGATAGTCTTCGGTTTTGTAAAGATCGTTGGACATACTGAGGAGCTTACTACGGTTGTGAGACAATGTCAATGTTGTATTCCATTGAAAGTCATCGTTCTTTACAGGGATCGCATTGATCATGACCTCGACACCTTTGTTGCTGATAGAACCTACATTGGCCAGTGTGGTATTCGCCAGGTTGGGAGGCACGGGGACATTGTACTGATATATAAGATCGGTCGTTTTCTTATTGTACACATCAAGAGCACCGCTGAGACGTCCTTCGAACAAGGTAAAATCTACCCCCACATTGATCTCTGCCGTCTTTTCCCATTTGAGATCGGGATTGGGGTTTTGCGCTACCCGAATACTCGGTATCCATTCTCCTTCTTTGTTGTAATAGTTTCCGGTACCGCTGTTGTTAAACTGAAATGTGGTGAGGGAACTATAGTTGTTCAAGGGTCTTTGCCCTGTAACACCATAACCGGCCCTGAGCTTTAAATTATCCACCCACTTAAGCGATTCCATAAAGCCTTCGTTGCTTATGGTCCATCCGGCGGATACCGCGGGGAAAAGCCCCCATTTGTGGTTGTCCCCGAATTTAGACGAACCTTCACGCCGTATACTGGCCAGAATGTTGTACTTATTATCAAAACCGTAACTCACCCGGCCAAAAAAACCGATCAGGGTGTTGTCTTCCTTAAAGCTGTTCATCCCTGCCCTACCTTCTTTCAACAGGTCTCCCGCAGTGATATTGTTATACTTATAGGCATCGGTAGGGAAATCGGAATTGCTTACCGAAAAATTACTGTAGCGTTCGTAAATATAACTGTAACCACCCAATACCGAAAAACGGTGCTTATCGAGGTTAAACTTATAATTGGAGGTCAGTTCGAGTGTTTTCTGTTTTCTATCCTCGTGGAATATGTAGGCAGAACCAGCAAACCCCGTTACTTTGGAGGTATAATACCTTGACGTGGTATAGGTTGCATATTTCTTATTGTACAGATTGTTGGACAACATCAGGTTGGTCTCCCAGTTGTCTACAGGTTTAAAGGTGATATTCCCGATCATATTGGTCTTTTCCCTTTCGTCCTCTCCTACCAGTTCATCAAGGATAGCTACGGGGTTGTAATACTGGTACCTGTCCAGTTCTTCATCCCAGTCACCATCTTGGGTATATACGGGAGCGGTAGGATTCCGGATAACGGCCTTCCGGTATATATTATTAAGGCCCTCGCTCTCAGCATTGTTCGGGGTAAGCGTACGGTAATCTTTGAGTACATTGATATTGACTTTCAGCATATTATCCAGGAAGTACTGCGAAAGATTCAATTGTACCCGGATCTGGTCGTTATTACTCTTCTTGATCGTACCGTCTTCATACCGATAGGAAACATTACCCGAATATGCGGTAGTCTTGGTTCCTCCATCGATATTCAGGGAATGATTGTGCATAAATCCCGTACGGGTAACGGCATCGAGCCAGTCGGTTTCAGCCCCGCGATCGTTATAGCTGGTCTTTCCGGCCCTGATGTCTGAAACATTCATGAAATCTGCCTTTTTGTAAAAGTCCGAAATCGAGGTATAACCGACATAATTTACTGTTGCCGGTCTTTCGCGCGTACCACTTCGGGTGGTGATAAAAATAACTCCGTTAGCTCCACGGGTACCGTATATCGCTGCGGCAGAAGCATCCTTAAGCACATCGATAGATTCGATATTCTCCGGGGCTACGGTATTGATATCGCCCGGAACGCCATCTATGAGTATCAGCGGATTTACATTCCCGGTCAGCGTAGTCACGCCCCGCAGCATAATGTTGGATGAAGCGTCAGGACTTCCGGAACTTTTGGTGATGACAAGTCCGGCGACCTTACCTTTCACGAGCTCGGATGCATCCTGTATTTTCCCTACCAGGAACTCTTCCGATTTTATACTGGCTACAGCACTGGTAACATCCTTTTTTTCCTGAGTTCCGTACCCGATGACAATGACTTCGGAAAGACTGGTCACATCTTCCTGCATCTGTACCTGTAATGATGAGCGGTTGCCCATCGTGATTTCCTGTGTTTCAAAGCCCATATAGGAAAATATCAGAACAGGTGACTGTCCGCCGACATAGAGCGTAAAGTTTCCGTCAAAATCAGAAACGGCTCCTGTCGTTGTTCCTTTCTCCGTAATGGAAACTCCCGGCAAAGGCGCACCGGATTGGTCGGTAACTGTTCCTGTTATTGCTCTTTGTGCAAAAGAAGATAGCGAACAACAAAGGCAAAGCACCATAAAAAGTGTTCTGGCCCTGATCCCGAAATCTACGGGATTCCTTCTCCTTGAAAGGAAAAGACCGGAAGGGTAAATCGTTTTCATAATATCTGAGTTGTTAGTTTGTAAAGTGTAGTTAATACACGTTATAAAATTATAAACTCTCAGCTCATTGTACTGAACAAGATATTATCCGATTATAATACTATATTACCAAGTTTATCATTATTAATAAAAATAACGATCAAAATTTAAGAAATATCCCTCATTATAGCTAATTATACCCAACTTATATTACCATAAATAAAAAGGCCTTGCGGGAACTTCCGCAAGGCCTACAAAAGGTATATAAAACATACTACTTACCGTTAAAAGAAATCATAACCCAAATAACTAAGGCAAGTATAACGATGGAGGCTGCAATATCGATCCAGCCATATGTTTTCTCTTTATTACTATCTGCAACAGCAGGAGTCTGAAACGTCAGACCGGCAAGTTGCTTCTCATCCTGCGCCGGTGTGAGCATACTTACAGCGACCAATAACACGATACAAAAAAGGAAGAACCACGCTCCGAACGTCAGGAAGTTCACCGTAGCCAGTGTATGAAGCACACTGCCTTCTGCGAAATTATCGCTCATCAGCTCGATAACGATCCTGGCCATACCGAGGATAAAGCCGGTAACGAGTGTTACATAAGCTCCGGTAGCATTGATCCGCTTACTGAATATTCCCAAAAGGAAAACAGCAGTGATAGGAGGTGCTATATAGGATTGTACCGATTGCAGGTACTCATAAAGCACCCCGGAGATATTGGCCATAATAGGAATCCAGATAATTCCGAGGAACACTACGATCAGGGTTGCAATACGTCCTATGCGTACCAGTTTTATTTCCGGGGTATCCGGTTTTAGTTTCTTATAAATATCTACTGTAAATAATGTAGAACAGGAGTTAAATACGGAAGCCAGGGAACTCATCAGGGCAGCGAGCAAACCTGCGGCAACGAGTCCCCGTAGCCCGGATGGCAACAGATTACTCATCAAAACCGGAAAAGCCTGATCTGGCGTATCCCACTCCAGCATTCCTTTTTGTTTCAGGGTGAGGGCTATAACGCCAGGAATGAGAAATATAAATACGGGAAGTAATTTGAGAAAGGCACCCCATATCGCACCGCGACGTCCTTCTTTGAGGTTTTTGGCCGTAAGTGTTCGCTGCACGATATACTGATCGGTACACCAGTACCAGATACCGATAATCGTACTGGTGATAAACAGGCTCGGCCATGGGAAATCGGGATCGGAAGGTGGTCTCCACATGTTGAAGTATTCCGGTCCGAGAGTCGCTTTCATCTCTTCCCATCCGCCCACATAGTCCAACCCGATAAAGGTCAGGGCAGCTGCTCCTATAACCAATACAATAGCCTGTAAAGTTTCTGTATATACTACCGCGCGCATACCCCCGAATATGGTATAGGCCCCGGTGAGAATTACAGTGGCTATGGCGCCTACCCAGAAATTGATACCGAGCAGTGCGGATACCACTACTCCACCGGCATAAATAGTAACGGACACCTTGGTAAGAATATAAGCTACCAGCGATACCACCGACAGGAACCAGCGCGACTTGGCACTGAATCTTCGTTCGAGAAATTCGGGCATGGTAAAGACCCCGCTCCGGGCATAAAAGGGTAAAAACACCCAGCCCAGGATAAGTACCACCCAGGCCTGAATCTCAAAAATAAGCATGGGCATTTTATCACCCGCTCCGGCACCGGCAAGTCCTACGACGTGCTCGGAGCCGATGTTGGACGCAAAGATCGATGCCCCTACGACAAACCAACCGATATTTCTCCCCGCGAGAAAGTAGTCTTCGGTATTATTGGTTTTCTTTAATATAACCCAGACAGCCAGTCCGAACAGGACCAGAAAGTAAAGGGATATACATATCCAGTCTAAATTGTCTAAACTCTTCATGTATTAATGGTCGGTTTTACAAAAGTTCATTGAAAATAATATGTTAATTATCAATGACTTTTACATGTTTTATTTAACAGTAAATTTAAAAATAGTTGTAGTGTGATACTCCTCACCGGGGTTCAGCACGGTAGAAGGGAAACCGGGTTGATTGGGAGCATCCGGGTAATGCTGTGTTTCGAGGCACAGCCCGGAACGGAATACGTATTTCTTGTCGCTTTTGCCTACCAGCGATCCGTCCAGAAAGTTGCCCGAATAGAATTGGATGGCCGGCTCCGTAGTGGTTATTTCCATAACCCTTCCACTATTCGGATCGTACAAGGTAGCCGCAGGTTTCATCTCCCTGTCCTTACCGTTAAGTATCCAGCAATGATCATATCCTTTACCGAATTCCAGTTGTTTGTTTTTCGCACCGATATCTTTTCCTATAGTTTTGGGCTGGCGGAAGTCGAAAGGTGTTCCTTCTACTTTTTCCGGTTTTCCGGTAGGGATCAGGGTTGTATTTACGGGAAGAAACGTATCGGCATTGAGCTTCAGTTCTTCATCGAGAATTGTTTCACTTTCCGGAGACAGGTTGAAATAGGTGTGCTGTGTAAGATTAAGTACCGTTTTTTTATCGGTCGAAGCACTGTAGTCTACCCGGAGTTCATCGTTGTCGGTCAGCGTATACACTACGGTGACATCGAGATTTCCCGGATATCCTTCTTCCATGTCCTTGCTGTGATATTGCAGTTTCAGTGCCGGACCGTCTTCCGATCTGGTTTCCGAAGCTGTCCACAACACTTTATCGAAACCTTTTTTTCCGCCGTGAAGGTGGTTAGGGCCATCGTTTTTTGCCAGGGTATACTCTTTGCCGTCAAGCTCAAATTTCCCGTTGGCTATGCGGTTACCATACCTTCCTATCAACGCCCCGAAATAAGGTACGTCCTGCAGGTATCCTTCGAGAGTATCGAAACCGAGAACGATATCACCTTTCTTTCCGTCCTTATCAGGAGTCTGCAACGAGGTAATAATTCCCCCGTATGTCATCACCTTCATTTCGAGTCCGTTGGCATTGGTCAGGGTGTAACGTTCTACTTCTTCGCCATCGGGAAGTGTTCCGAAAGGTTCTTTGGTCACCGAGACAGCTTTCATTTCTTTTTCTGCCGGCTGCGCTTCTTTCGGGGTATCCTGCTTTTTGGGTTTGGTATTACACGCTGCAAAAACGAGCAGCAATACAATGAGATAATGGGTTTTCATAGAATTGATTTTAGCGAACACGAAGCGGTAAGTTCTTAAGTTTCCCCAAAAAACTTACCGGCTCTGCATTTCCTGGTTACATCTTATTTTGAAATAAGTGGTAATATACTTCATTCCATCGTAACTTATCTTTAAAATCACGTATGACGGTATCTTTATCAATCGTCAGTAGCTCAACTCCTGCCATTTCGGCAAAGTCTTCCATAAATTCTGCCGTAGCAGCCTTACTGTACACCGTGTGATGCGAACCACCCGCAAGTATCCATGCAGTAGCCGCAGTTTCCAGGTCCGGTTCCGGTTTCCACAATGCACGTGCTACCGGGAGTTTGGGCAGATCGTGTTCCGGTGTAACGGTCTGTACTTCGTTGAGTACCAAACGGAATCTGTTCCCCATATCCATCAGGGCCACATTGATGGCCGGTCCTGCTCCTACGTTAAACACCAGGCGCGCAGGATCCTCTTTACCTCCTATGGACAACGGGTGTACTTCGATCCCCGGTTTGTCTGATGCTATGGAAGGACAGATTTCCAGCATGTGCGACCCCAATACCCTCGAACCTTCTTTGCGGAAGTCATAGGTATAGTCCTCCATAAACGAAGTTCCTCCCTCGAGACCCTGGGTCATAACCTTCATGGTGTGAAGCAGTGCCGCCGTTTTCCAGTCTCCTTCGCCACCGTACCCGTAGCCATCGGCCATAAGACGTTGTGTGGCGATACCCGGAAGCTGTTTGAATCCGTGCAGATCTTCAAAAGTATTGGTATACCCGCCAAATCCTCCGGCTTCGAGAAAAGCACGAAGACCGAGTTCGATACGAGCGGAATCTTTTACGGATGCTTCATGGAAAGCAGGGTGATCGGTACGGTACTGTTCCCTGTACACGGCCAGGAGATCGTCCACCTGTTTATCGGTAACGGCATTGAGGTATTCTACCACATCTCCTATGCCATAACCGTTGACAGAAAAACCGAAACGCATCTGCGCCTCTACCTTATCACCTTCGGTAACCGCCACATGCCTCATATTATCTCCTATCCGTGCAATTTTGGCCGTCTGGAATACGTGCCAGCCTACGGCAACACGTGTCCATACTCCCAGTTTTTGCTGCACGCCTTCCTCTTTCCAGTACCCCGTAATCACCTTACGGTTCTTACGTAACCTGCTGGCCATAAAACCAAATTCTCTCCCGCCGTGGGCCGACTGGTTCTCGTTCATAAAATCCATATCTATGGCACTCCACGGGATTTCCGCATTGTACTGCGTATGAAGGTGGCACATGGGTTTATGCAGTAACTGCAAACCTTGTATCCACATTTTGGCTGGTGAAAAGGTATGCATCCATACGACTACTCCGACACAACGGTCGGTAGCATTGGCTTCGCGGCATACTGCTGTTACCTGTTCCGGGGTAGTTACCGTAGGTTTAAAGACCACATCTACAGGGACGGCCTTGCTGTCGTGCAGGTGCTTTGCTATTTCTTCGGAGTGTTTGGCCACGTTCTTCAACGTTTCCTCTCCGTACAAGTGCTGGCTTCCGGTGACGAACCACACTTCGTGATCGTTCAGATTTGTCATATTCTTCTTCTCGTTTCCTTATTAGTATTTTATTCTTTTTCCCATTTACTGCCCGTAATAGGCATCTTTACCGTGTTTCCGGTTGTAATGCTTTTCTATAAGCGTATCTTTAAGTCTCGGTGCAGACGGATTGATCTGGAGCGTGAGATAGGCCATTTTGGCCAGCTCTTCGAGTACTTTACTGTTGTACACGGCCTTATCGGCCGTTTTTCCCCAGGCAAACGGACCGTGATTACCGAGCAATACCATCTCTACCTCGGTATGTGACAGTCCTTTTTCCTCGAAGCAGTCGGTAATCTGTTTTCCCGTCATGTGTTCATAATTTCCACGGATGTATTCGTCTTTCATCGGGGGTGCACAAGGGATATCCGTAGTGAGGTGATCGGCATGCGTGGTCCCGAATATCGGGATGTCCATCTGGGCCTGCGCCCAGGCCACGGAATATGTGGCATGGGTATGCACTATACTCCCTATGTCCTCCCATACCTTATAGAGATACGCATGTGTTTTGGTATCGGAAGACGGCCTCATATTGCCCTCGATAATGTTATTGTCAAAATCCACGATAACCATATCTTCAGGAGACAGGTCTTCATAAGGCACCCCGCTGGGTTTTATAGCAAAGACCTTTTTTTCCCGGTCTACGCAACTTACGTTACCAAAGGTATATACGACCAGCCCGAGTTCGGGCAATTGCATGTTGGCCCGGTAACAGGTTTCTTTTATGGCTTGATATTCAGACATCGGATGTAACTTTTTCGGTATTTTTATGATGCGTGGTTTCTTCTACAAAACCGGCAAGTGCTTCGTAACGCTCATATTTTTCTTTATAGCTTGCTACCATAGACGGTTGCGGTTCGTATGTTTTTTCCATTGGACTTCCCATAGCTTTTACAGCATTCTCCACATCCGGATATACACCGGCGGCAACAGCAGCATATATGGCTGCTCCCAAAGCGGGTGCCTGATCGGATACAGCTATTCTGATGGGTCTGTTGAGTACATCGGCCAGGGTTTGCATAACAAAAGGGGCTTTCTTGGCTACTCCGCCAATACCTACTACTGATTTGATCTCCACCCCTTCTTCCTCAAACCGGTCGACGATCTTTTTGGCCCCGAAACAAATAGCTTCGACCAGGGCCCGGAAAATATGAGGTGCCCTCGTTCCGAGATTAAGACCGGTAATGGCTGTTTTCAGTGCCTGATCGGCAAAAGGTGTCCGTTTTCCGTTGATCCAGTCGAGTGCCAAGGGTACGCTTTCTTCTGTGGTAATCTGTTCTGCTTGTGCCGACAATACAGGGATAATTTTGCTGTTCATCGCTTCGACAAGCTGTTTACGTACCTCATCGGAAACCAGTGAGGTTTCGGCAAGCAGGTTCTGAATGGGCCAGGCTACGATATCTTTAAACCAGGCCAGCAGGTCTCCGAATGCAGACTGACCGGCTTCGAGGCCCACCCAGCCGGGAACTACCGATCCGTCTACCTGTCCGCATATCCCTTTAACAGCCTTATCACCTATAACATTCTTGGGTGCGACCATAATATCGCAGGTAGAGGTCCCCATAACCCTGACCAGAGAAAAGGCTTCTGCACCGGCGCCAACTGCTCCGGCATGAGCATCGAAAGTACCTACCGCTACAACCGCATTTTCTGTCAATCCAAGTTTTTCACTCCATTCCTTGCTCAGGTTTCCTGCAACGACATCGGAGGTATAGGTATCTTTATACAAATTGTTTTTTACTTCTACGAGATAAGGATCCAGTTGTGACAGGAAGCCTTCTTCGGGGAGGCCTCCCCAGCTTTCATGCCACATAGCCTTATGCCCTGCCGCACATCTGCTGCGCTTAAAAGACTCCGGATCCTTTTCTCCGGTAAGGATATACGTCATCTGGTCGCAATGTTCCATCCAGGACCATGCTGCTTTTTTAACAGCATCGTCTTCCCGGGCGATGTGCAGTATCTTCGCCCAGAACCATTCCGAAGAATATACACCTCCTATATACTGTGTATAATCGAGTCCGCCCCAGTTTCTGGATAAAGTGTTGATCTCGGCCGCTTCACTGATCGCCGTGTGATCTTTCCAGAGTATCATCATGGCATTGGGGTTTTCTTCAAACCCGGGCGTCAGTGCCAGGGCCTTGCCTCGCTCATCTACAGGAACAGGAGATGATCCGGTAGTATCTATGCATATCCCGACGACATCTCCGGGACGTACACCCGATTTCTCAACGACCTTCTTTATCGTTGTTTCCATGCCCTCGATATGATCCAGGGGATGCTGTCTGAAACGGTTTTTCGGAGCATCGCAATACTTTCCCTCTTTCCATCTCCGGTACCAGTGTACCTCGCTCTCCAGGGTAGCTCCGTCTGCCGTATCGACCAGAACGGCTCTTACGGAATCCGTACCGAAATCTAACCCTACTACATATTTACTCATTTCTAAACTATGTGATTAATATTGTTCTATATAATTTTATCAAACTTTTACTTTAAGGCAATAACCACCACGGAAAACGGCGGGAGCTCTACTTCGAGATTTCCCTTTTTCACCGAAAAGTCCTTAAATTCTTTGGGAGCGACTTTCGCTGGGTTTTCGAAAGTATTGTGGTCCTGAAGTTTCTTCGAAGTCAAAATGGTTCCTTCAGCTCCCCTGACATTGACATCGTCGAACTGCAAAGAAAGTTTGTGCGATTCGGAAGCATCGATATTTACCAGCGAAACGTGTACTACACCTTCTTTATTCCTGGAAGCGGAAACAGAAAGTGCGGGAAGGCTCTTGCCGTTGAACGTGTAATCGACATTGTCGAATTCTACAGGCAACAAGGTAGCATCCTGGTGCACATTGTACATTTTCATCACGTGATAGGTCGGTGTTAGGATCATCTTTTCCTCATCCGTCAGTATTACGGCTTGCAGTACATTCACCGTCTGTGCCAGATTGGCCATTTTTACCCTGCGGGCATGATTATTAAAAGTGTTGAGTGTGGTTCCTGCGATCATAACGTCCCGCATGGTATTTTGCTGGTAGAGAAATCCGGGATTTGTTCCAGGTTCTACGTCGTACCATCCTCCCCATTCATCTACGACCAGCGCAATTTTGTTGTCGGGATCGTATTTATCCATAATAGCACTGTGCTTCGTAACGAGTTCTTCCATCTCCAGGGCACTTTCCATGCTTTCGAAATAGTGCTTCTCCGTAAAATCCGAAGCAGAACTCTTGGCATTCCAGTCAATAACAGCATAATGGTGCAGTGCCATCCCCTCGATGAGACTGTGCTTTATGTTTTTCATTAGTACTTCGGTCCATTCGTAATCCGAGCTGGACGCTCCGGAAGCAATACGGAATATACCGGAATCGTTGGACCATCCACTAAGGAATGTAGCATATTTCCTGTATTCATCGGAATAATATTCGGCAGTCATATTCCCGCCGCATCCCCAGGCCTCATTTCCAATCCCCCAGTACTTCACATTCCAGGGTTCGGCTCTCCCGTTTTCCTTTCTGAGATCGGCCATAGGACTTCGCCCCTCGTGGTTCGTGTACTGTACCCAATCTATCAGTTCCTGGACAGTGCCGCTCCCCACATTACCGGACAGATAGGGTTCTGTTTCCAGAAGTTCACACATATTCAGAAAATCGTGCGTCCCGAAACTGTTGTCTTCCGTAACGCCACCCCACCATTGATTTACAATAGTCGGCCGGTCTTCCTTGGGACCTATACCGTCTTTCCAGTGATAGGTATCGGCAAAACAGCCTCCGGGCCAGCGAAGATTCGGTACTTTCAATGCCTTTAATGCCTCCACAATATCATTTCGTACCCCGGCCGTATTGGGTATGGTCTTGTTTTCTTCCCCGACATAAAAGCCGTCGTATATACAACGCCCGAGATGTTCCGCAAAATGCCCGTATATATGTTTACTTATCGTGTACTCCCCTTCCTTGTCATGAATGGTAACTTTCTGCTGTGCCTCCGAACAAAGTGCCGAAAGACCAAAAGCTGCGGTAAATAAGATCGTATGGGTTTTCATAGTTTTCAAAGTTAAAAGTGTATGTTTTACATTTGTAAAAATAGGTAAAAAATATTAAAATGCTAATTATAACCTGAAAAAAAGTATCTTGTTGTTATAAAACTCCTGTTTTCCTGACAGATTCCCTATAAAATCAACCCACGAAGATCAGGCCTGTAACAGGTCAGGTACTTTTGCACTCCGGGATGATACATTTAAAAAATACCGCATATACGGCACGGACCACAAAACCACCTGTGAACGAATAAGCTCATGAATATAAGAAGGTAGCTTGCGTGATTGACAATTTCAGCCTCATCAACTTTTTCTTTCGACAAAAAAGGCAGGGTGAATCCGGTATATCTGTATTTTCGATGCAACTTCAAAATCAAAATATTTTCGGCGCTTTCTTTTTTTTCCTGAAATTAAACGTATATTTATCCATTAATAAATAATATCTTACAACAAATCGGCATATATAACTGTTTCTCCCCCCTTTATATCGTGTTCTTAATTTTATCGAATTAACAAATCGCTACGAATGGATAATAATTACAATCAGGAAGACAAGGTTCTTGTGGCTGTAGACTGTATTATATTTGGTTTTGACGAAGAAGATCTGAAACTGCTCCTTGTTAAAAGGGGGTTCGAACCGGAAAAGGGCAAATGGTCGCTCATGGGCGGTTTTTTGCGCCAGAGCGAAATTCTGGACGAAGCTGCCAACCGGGTGTTGTTTACACTTACCGGACTTAATGATGTATATATGGAGCAATTGTACGGGTTCAGCAAGGTAGACCGTGACCCGGTGGAGCGTACGATATCCATGGCTTATTACGCCCTGATCAATATCAATGATCACAATCCCAAATTACTCGACGAGAATTCCGCACAGTGGTTTTCTGTCTCGGAATTGCCCGAGCTCATTTTTGATCACGGTGAGATGATCGATAAGGCACTCAGAAGACTGCGCCGGAGAACATCGACCAACCCGGTCGGGTTTGAGTTACTTCCGAAGAAATTTACCATGCGGCAACTACAAAAATTGTATGAAGTCATTCTCGGAGAGGAACTGGATAAACGAAATTTCCAAAAAAAAATCAAACAGATGGATGTATTGGTAAAACTCAAGGAAAAAGATATGACCTCTTCCCGGAAGGGATCTTTTCTCTATGAGTTTGACAAGGAAAAGTATGAAGAAAAAGTATCCGACGGCTTTACTTTCCGGGTCTGAAAAAGAAATTTTCTGTCATTTGACATCCGGGATACAAACCGAGACATATAAGAGAACTGGCTGCCAGCATATTACAAGATGTGATTTTTTTTATAAAAAAAGTACCGCTGTATTTGGCAGCTTATTTTTTTTATACATTTTTGTAACCGATTAGGCTAAATAAGAATGAAACTTGTTTATGACTCCGGGTGTACGACGATGAGGAAGTCATTTCCGTACACCGTTCTCAATTGGAACGACCGGGTTTTTAAGCTTACTTCCGCTATAACTACAAAACTTCTCTCCAGCAACGGGGCTGCCGCTGTACCGAATGCTTTATCGCTTCGTATTTGATCTTTTTGCTTTTATATTATATATTGTTATCTTAAAAACGACCCTTAATTTTATAATACAAAAGCAATAGAATGAAAACCAAATACATAGATCTCATCGATCAGACTTATTATTTTCCGCAGGAAGAATTTACCCTTCAGAACGAGACGCTGAAATTTCATGATATCGATTTGATGGCTCTGGTAAAGAAATATGGTGCTCCACTGAAATTCACCTATCTGCCGCAAATATCAAACAATATACAGAAGGCCAAGAAGTGGTTTGACACCGCTATTAAAAACAGGAACTACGATGGTAAGTATCATTATTGTTACTGTACGAAAAGTTCTCATTTCGAGCATGTGCTCACCGAAGCCCTCCGGAATGACATTCATATCGAAACCTCTTCTGCATTTGATATTAATATTGTAAACAACCTGCTGAAACAGGGCAAGCTTTCCAGGGATCATTATGTTTTGTGTAATGGTTTTAAAAGGGAACAATACATCCGGAACATTGCAGACCTTATCAATAACGGCCATAAAAAATGCATCCCGATCATCGATAATTTTGAGGAGATCGACCTGCTCAGCGAGGCTATCGATGGCAAATTTGATATCGGTATCCGAATTGCTTCCGAAGAAGAACCCAAATTTGAGTTTTATACCAGCAGACTGGGTATCGGCTACAAGAACATTATTCCTTTTTATAACCGGGCTATTGCAGATAACGAAAAAGCTACGCTGAAAATGCTTCACTTTTTCATCAATACCGGGATACGGGATACGGCATATTACTGGAACGAACTACTTAAGTGTCTCAAAGTCTACATCCAGCTCCGCAAAATATGCCCCACCGTGGACAGCCTGAATATCGGCGGAGGTTTTCCGACCAAGAGTTCCCTGGCTTTTAATTACGATTACGAATACATGGTCGATGAGATCATCAACCAGATTAAGATAGCCTGTGATGAGGCCGGAGTTCCCGTGCCTCATATTTTCACCGAATTCGGTAGCTTTACCGTAGGGGAAAGCGGCGGTGCCATCTACGAAGTGCTCTACCAGAAACAACAGAACGACCGGGAAAAGTGGAATATGATCAATTCTTCTTTTATCACGACACTTCCGGATACCTGGGCCATAAGCAAGCGCTTTATCATGCTTGCCATCAACCGGTGGAACGACGAATATGAGCGCGTACTGCTCGGCGGGCTTACCTGTGACAGCGATGACTATTACAACAGCGAACAGAACATGAACGCTATTTACCTGCCCAAATACAGCAAGACCAAACCCCTGTACATCGGCTTTTTCAATACCGGTGCATACCAGGAGACCATTGGCGGATTCGGCGGATTACAGCACTGCCTCATCCCCACCCCGAAACACCTGTTGATTAACAAAGACAAGGACGGTAATATTACTACCGAGGTATTTGCCGAGCAACAACGAGCCGAGGACTTACTCAAAATTCTGGGATATGACGAAAATTAGAAATGCCAGCTAACCGCCTCATACGGATACGGTACAGTATGCTCCCATTCCGGGAAGTATCCATACGGAAAGAAAGAAAGCGTTTTCCGAAAATCCTGTTTTTCGGATCGCTGCAGAATTATGTAACAGTGATTTTTTAACCTCAAAAAAAACGATAACCGATGCCGGAAAAGCGGCGGGATAAAAAAGCCCCGGATCCCGTTTACCGTCATCAGGAAAAAATACAAATACGATGAACAAGAGAACATACGCCGGAATACCCGAAAAATACACTCGTATAGACGATGCCAGGGTAGTGTTGATCCCTGTTCCCTACGATGGTACCAGCACCTGGCAAAAAGGCGCGGATAAAGGACCGGAAGCCTTTTTACATGCTTCCGACAATATGGAATGGTTTGACATAGAAACCCGAAGCGAGCCTTATAAAAAGGGCGTGTACCTCGCCCCTCCTATTACCGAGAACGCTTCACCCGAAAAAATGGTGGAGACCGTATACCGGACCACTAAAAACTATATCAACCAGGATAAATTCGTGACTATCTTCGGGGGAGAGCATTCGGTTTCCATAGGGACCATACGGGCTTTCAACGAATGTTTCGAAGATCTTACCGTGGTACAGATCGATGCTCATGCCGACCTGCGACCCGAATATGAAGGTTCCGCATGCAACCATGCCTGTGCCATGTACGAGGCCAGCCGGCAAACCAACCTCATTCAGGTAGGAATACGCAGTATGGACATCACCGAACTCGATCACATGGATGAAAACCAGGTTTATTATGCACACGAGATCATCAACGACGATGACTGGATGACGGATGCGGTCCACCAAATGACGGAAAACGTATTTATTACCGTAGATCTCGATGCATTCGACCCTTCCATATTACCTTCTACGGGAACCCCCGAGCCCGGAGGGTTGCTGTGGTACGAAACTCTTGAATTTCTCCGGAAGATATTTAAGAAGAAAAATGTGGTAGGATTTGATATCATGGAACTTTGCCCGGACGAAAACGAAAAATCCTCGGATTTTCTGGCCGCTAAACTCTATTACAAGATGCTGGCTTACAAGTTTAAATACACAGACAGACAAAAAGAAGAGGAAGAAGAGGATTAACCCGTTTTATTTGTAAGAATATTTTTATATTTTTATTCCTGCTTCATGCCTAAAAGTAACGTTGCAGTACGTACAATACAAACTATAATTCCCTGTAATGGGGAAGATTTAAAACATTATAAAAGAAGAAACATAATGAAGGGAGCAATTTCAGATTTCATAGAAAAATATTACCTGCACTTCAATGCTGCTGCACTCGTAGATGCTGCCAAAGCTTACGAACAGCAATTGGAAAACGGATCTAAAATGATGGTAACCCTTGCCGGAGCCATGAGTACGGCCGAACTGGGCAAAATCTTTGCGGAAATGATCCGTAAAGACAAGGTACAGATCATTTCCTGTACCGGAGCCAACCTCGAGGAGGATCTGATGAACCTCGTCGCTCACTCTCATTACAAAAGGGTACCTAATTACCGCGACCTGACCCCGAAAGAAGAATGGGAACTTCTCGAAAAAGGTCTGAACCGTGTTACCGATACCTGTATTCCTGAGGAAGAAGCATTTCGCCGCCTGCAGAAACACATTTATAAGATATGGAAAGACGCAGACGATAACGGCGAGCGCTATTTTCCGCACGAATATATGTACAAACTTCTGCTCTCCGGGGCACTCGAAGAATATTACGAGATCGACCTGAAGGATTCGTGGATGTATGCTGCTGCGGAGAAGAACCTGCCCATTGTGGTTCCCGGATGGGAAGACAGTACCATGGGTAACATCTTTGCGTCATACGTTATCAAAGGAGAACTGAAAGCTTCTACCATGAAAAGCGGTATCGAATACATGGCTTTCCTTGCAGACTGGTACAGCAACAATTCCGATAAAGGGGTAGGGTTCTTCCAGATAGGCGGAGGTATTGCCGGAGATTTCCCGATATGTGTAGTACCTATGCTCTACCAGGATATGGAAATGCACGATGTGCCGTTCTGGAGTTATTTCTGCCAGATATCCGACTCCACAACCAGTTACGGATCGTACTCAGGAGCAGTTCCGAATGAGAAGATCACCTGGGGAAAACTGGATATCGACACTCCGAAATTCATTATAGAATCTGATGCTACTATAGTAGCCCCCCTTATTTTCGCATATTTGTTAGATATGTAAAAGGAGGTATAAAATTATTTGCTTGTAATATTTATTTTAATCTATTTTTAGGCCAGAATAACAATTCCCCTGTATGAAACGAGTAATAGTTGATTATAAGAAACTTACTAATGAGATCCTTACCTTGCTGGTGGAGAAGTATCCCGATGGCTATGGTGATGACGACATTATCAGGTTTAAGAACGCCAATAACGAAACCGTGGAAGCGCTGGAAGTGCGTACCGATGATGCGGTTTACCTGGTAAAAGTAAGTACCAGGCTGGCTAATACTATGGAAAACTTCGATGAAGATGAAGACGACTTTGACTCCGAAGATGTCAACAGCTCCGTGGATATTCCGGATGACTCAGATGATGATGACAATTAGACCTGAGCAGGATTATTGATGCTAAAACAGAAAAGCCCCCGAAAATTCGTATTCGGGGGCTTTTCTGTTTACAATACCTTAAATATAGTATCCGGTTGGTTGTTTACAGAAGTTCGTCAAACAGCTTTCGTAAATTCTTATCTGAAGGTCTCGGAGCATCTGCCGAAACGATGTTACCCTCCGGATCGATCAGGATAAAGGTGGGGATACCTTCTATCCCGTAATCCTGAACAAATTTCGAATTGAAAGCATTATCGGCCAGTACCTGTATACCTCCCATATCCTTTTCTGCAATCATGGTTTTCCAGGCATCACGATCTTTTTCCCGATCTATGGACACGCTTAAAAAATGAATATTCTTATCCTTATAATCTTCTTCTACCTTTTGCAGGTGAGGGATCTCGGCCTTACACGGTCCGCACCAGGTCGCCCATACATCTATGTAGACGTATTTTCCTTTTAAATCGGCAAGCGAAGTTGTTCCGCCATCATAATTTTCATAACCTTCGAATACGGGGGAAGGTTTTCCCTTTACCAGGGTCTTTATTTTGTCATATTTCTCGTTGATCTTTTCTCTGGTATCCGGATAGGTCGTACCGGCGAGCAAATAATTATAAAGTTCTTCAGGGTCATCTGTAGATGGAGAAAGATAATATATATGATTGGCAATGATATCATCCTTCAGCCTCCCTTTCGGATACGTATCCATAACCTCCCGGGAAGCTCGCATGTAAAGGTCCCGTCCCTCTTCTCCACCTTCTTCCTTCATCTTCTTGTACACATCACCTACCCGCTCATTAAATCTATTAAAAACAAGACTTGCGTAAGAAGGTATATGGTTATAGTCCTCTTCGTTCTCATAATCGATATCCGAAAGTTCGGCATCAAAATCTTCACTCAGACTGAGCGAGTCTTTCTTTGCATAATATTTGTGATACATGGGATACCGCTGGAGATATCCGGCATAACTATAAAAATTTCCCTTTTTCTCGAGAGCTGCAAAATCTTCCGGTAAGCCTGAGGTTGCCACCAGCGAATCCATAATTTTTTGCTGATGCCTCACCGTTTTTTTAAAAGCATCTTCTTCCAGGAGATAGAATGCTTCCTGATCTTTGTTCTGGCTTCTTTGTATACTATCACGACGGAGTAAATACCTGATATTCTCCGCACCATCACCACGGACGGATAAGGTTTCATAAAAGTCATCAGGCTCCAGATCGGCTTTCATCTCCAGGTTATCTCCCTGTGCGATATATACGGGGATACGATTGTCATTGATCTTCATTACGTAATATCCGGGAGTATCGATGTACAGAGTATCTGCAAAATTTCCGCTATCATCGAGTTTAACCTCAAACTTGACATCCCTACCCTTTAACAATTGTATCTGTTCGGGTAGTTTTTTTCCGGAAAGCTGTCCGGATAGTATGGCGTAATCCGCTTTTTCCTTTTTATCACAACTCCACGCCACCGGGAGCAATAACATAACCAACATCGGTTTTTGTAAAAATCTCATTTTCATAATTTCAATAGTTTTAGTGTAGTGTTTTCTCTTCTTTCGCCTTCGGCTGTTTTCCGAAGGAAAAGGATTAAAAGTGCTTCGGAAAGTTACACTATTTTACGGAAGCCCGAAACTTTTTAAAAACAAAAACCAGGCTGATAAAAAATGATACTGATATTTTTTATCTCCTGGTCCTTTAGGTAATAGTCAGGGAATCGCGAATTCAGCACTACTGCATGACTTTGTAATCTTTAAACGGATGAACTCGGAAGACCACTTTTCATAATTTCAGAAGGGATGCCTTACCGTGCAGTTTTGAAATTCAACATAGTTCACTGATCGTGGTAATTTTTATGGATATAAAGATTTATTTCCATTGGCTACCACGTTACTTCCCAATCCGGAAAACGAAACTGAAAAATTGCTGGAATTGAAACTCAGCGACCCTGTAGGCGTACACATTCCGAGCGCATAGCGGCATTTACCATAGGCTCCCGAATTTTTGGTCACTTTGCTGTGACTACGTGCTTTTCCAAGCGATATATGGCCCCAGTCACTTACATCCGTGTTGGAAACCCGTCCCGATGAATAATAAATGGTGATCTTATATCCCATCTCTCCCCTCTTGGAACCCCAAAGCCATTTGGCGGTCCACCAGCTTTTATGCCATCTGCTGTAGGTTTTTCCCTGAAGCCCGTCTCCTTTCAATGCATTATCGTCATCTGAGGACTCCGTTTCTCCCTCTTTATCGATCATGACGAGACCACTGAGAATATTGTCCCATACTATTCCTGTTTCCCGATAAAAACATTGGGTTTTATAAACCTCATCACCTTTTTGCCAGGTAATCTCCATCACCTGATCGCCGGATCTGATCTCTCCCCTGGCTGCTTCTTCTATACGCTGCTGCGTATCACTGAGCCCCTTACCGGAATAGAGTCCTTCCATATATCCTACCTGTACGGTGGAAGGATCGGTGATGTTTCCATATGCTATCACACTTTCCTTATCCTTAACGGCACGATGAGATAACTGCATTCCTTTGTCTGTCGTAATACTTCCCAATAGTTCTACCCCACTGATCTGAAGTCCTCCCGGCAAATACTGCGCAAGGTTTTGCCTGGTAAGTTCAAGTTGTTCCCTGACGGTTTCCGGCAGATCGGGCGTAGTCAACGGGGTGAGTTCGCTTTTCAGCTCATCCGTGTCTTGTTGCTCCCGGGCATTCTCATCCGGAAAATCTTCGGTGTCGTTCTGACAACTGTTGAGGCCAAATGCAAGGCATAACATAAGTATCCCAAACCATTTCAAAGTTTTTGTTTTCATAAAATGTAAGATTAAGGGTTAATACTATGTTAAAAATAACAAAAAATCTTACATAAATAAAAAGAAATAACTTATGTCTTTGAAATAAAAATAAAATATATCGCTTTACCTGTTTACGTTCTCATCCTATAGTGGACAATCATAAAACTATATATACCTTTCTTTTAAGATGCGGAGATGGTGCTTAAGGTGCCCGGAAATAATAAAGCCAATGGCACGTACCGAGAGTTTGTTTCCACTTACCGTACCGCTACGCATCAGCATTTCATTGGTAAAAGTGTGAAATAGCGAAACCGAATTTAAACGGGCAGCTTTAAAATCGACCATGATCTCATTTCTGTTTCGGTTATTTGCTCCGGAATACGGTACGTAATCATCCTGCTCGAAACCCGGGATGTCGGTTTTGTCATTCCTGGCAAACCGCAGTGCCCTGTAAGCCATAATTCTTTCGGTATCTATAATATGCTGAAGTACTTCAGCCACGGTCCACTTCCCTTCTGCATACCGGTACATCCACCGGTCTTCCGGGATATCAACTATAAAGGCAAGGAGTTCGGCCTCGGTGTTTTTCAGAGCTTCGAGCAATTCAGTTTCGTCAAGAGCGAGAATGTAATTACTATAGCGTGTATGGTATTCGGTTTCTAAAAGTTCCCTGGAATGCATCATCTGGTTTTTCACGAAAGATAGTTATTTTTCAGGACTCACGAACATCTTTCCCCTTTATCCCTGTCTATATTTTCGACATTATCGTAATATATGATGAGACAGTCCGGAAACACCTGTTAAAAAATAATCCGGTTTTCGTACTTCCATACTTTTCTTTATATTTAGAGATGATTATACGATCATACGCCCCTTATTTTCAAAATGCTACCTTATGGACACAACTACCTTTCGCATATCTGTCAACCGAAATGCCCATATTGTCGAAGCTGATCCGGCTACACCCCTGCTGTACATTCTGCGCAATACCCTCGAACTCAACGGTCCCCGGTTTGGCTGTGGTATGGCCCAGTGCGGGGCCTGTATGGTGTTGATAGACGGCAAACCGGTGCCGAGTTGCAGTCTCCCTGTCCGCGCTGTCGGAGAGGCGGAAATTACCACACTCGAAGGGCTCGCTCCAGCAGGTGATACGCTCCATCCGGTACAACAGGCGTTTGCGGAAGAACAGGCGGCACAATGCGGTTATTGTCTCAATGGTGCCATTATATCTGCCGTAGCGTTACTTCGCCATAGCCCCAACCCCACCGAGGAAGAAATACGCAAGGGTATGCAACGCGTGCTTTGCCGTTGCGGCGCACATGCACGGATGATACGTGCAATACAGCAAGTGAAGTAATTACATCCCGGAATTTCCCTACGATCCAGCACGAACAACGATCATATTTTTTCCGGTATCCCAAATTCTAAACATAACCGTATGAATCCCCAGACCCGACGAAACTTCTTGAAAACCACAGGCTGCCTTACCATAGGCTTTTCGCTTGCAGGAATGTCTGCTTTTCCCGAACTCCTCCACCCGGTACAGGAACTTCCGGGCGGACTGCGAAGGCATCCGGCTGTCAATGCCTGGCTCGAAATACTGCCGGACGGCCGCTTGCGCGTCTTTACCGGAAAAATAGAACTCGGGCAGGGCATCCGTACCGCAGTGGCACAAATGGCAGCAGAAGAGCTTTCTATGAGTATGGATCTTATACAGGTTGTTATTGCCGATACCGACCGCACTCCCGACGAGGGCTATACGGCAGGCAGCGGGTCTGTAGTAAACAGCGCTATGTCCGTTCGTTATGCTGCAGCCTATGCGCGGCAGAAACTACTGGAACTCGCTGCTGAATATTTGGATGTGCCGATTACCGGGCTCTGGATCGAAAACGGACGCATAGGTACAGCGAATGATACCCGTGGCATCTCTTTTGATACGGTACTTGACGGACGCCGTATAACAGATACGGTACGCCCGCCGGTACAGCTAAAGGCCCGTTCTGATCGCCGTGTTATCGGAAAACCTGTGGCTCGTAAAGACATCTATTATATGGCTGCTGCAGAACCCGTATTTATACACAACATGCGGTTTCCGGGCATGGTACACGCCCGGGTAGTGCGCCCTCCTTCATACGGAGCGGTATTGAAGCGTATGGAAGAAAACCTTCTGAAAAAGGAATTCCCGAAACTGGAGTCTGTTGTACGCGATGGCAGTTTTCTCGGCGTACTTTCGGAAGATGAATATACGGTAATCAAAGCACAGGAATACCTGAAGAAAAATGCCGAATGGGATCAGGAAAAACCTATTCCGGAAATCGAAAACGAAAAGCTTCCGGAATATCTGCTATCCTTACCTGCTACTGATGAAACAGTAGAAAACGAGGGGTCTGATCCTGAAAATGACACGGATATCGAATGGATTGAATCTTCTTACTTCAAGCCGTATATTATGCATGGAGCCATAGGTCCCTCCTGCGCTTTAGGATTGTATAAGGAAGACCGGTTATTTATCTGGACACACAGTCAGGGAGTTTTTCCCCTTCGGGAAGCCCTTAGCGGTCTCCTGGATATCCCGGCAGAACACATACACGTTCAGGGCGTTCCCGGATCGGGATGTTACGGACATAACGGGGCCGATGATGTCGCTGCTGACGTTGCCCTTCTCGCCCGCGCTTTTCCCGGCAGACATATCCGCCTGCAATGGTCCAGAACAGAGGAACACCAATGGGAACCTTACGGCAGTGCGATGATCCTCAGAAACCGGGCAATACTCAGTGACCGGGGGCGGATAACCCACTGGAAATATGATCTGTGGTCGGATACCCACAGTCAACGCCCCGGGGGAAGTGCCGGGAAGCTTCTCCCCGCTTCATACCTCCGGAAACCTGTTACGGATAACTCTTTTGGTTTTTCCGGCGGAGGTTACCGTAATGCCATACCGTATTATCAGATTCCCAATCGCTATGTAAAGGCACACTTTTTCCGTGGCCCGTTGAGGGTTTCGGCATTAAGAGCACTCGGAGCCTACGCCAACCTCTTTGCCATGGAGTGTTTTATGGACGAACTTGCGGTACATGCCGCCAAAGACCCTTATGAGTTCCGCCTGATGCATCTCAACGATCCCCGCGCCCGGGAGGTCATGCAAAAACTGAGGAATCGAACTTCTACAGCTTCGCACCCGGAAGATACCGGGATAGGTATTGCGTTCTCCCGATACAAGAACACAGCGGCCTACTGTGCGGTTGCCGCGAGAGTAGCCGTAAAAGACGGTAAGATACAATTACAGAAAATGTGGAGCGTTATCGATGCCGGAGAAACCATAAACCCGGACGGACTAAAAAACCAGACAGAGGGCGGTATGATACAGTCTGCAAGCTGGACCTTAAGAGAAGAAGTTACCTTTACCCCGGAAGGTATCAGCAGTACGGACTGGAATTCCTACCCGATTTTCCGGTTCGGGGATGTGCCGGAAGTAGAAGTTACCATTATCGACCGGCCGGACACACCTCCTCTCGGTGCGGGGGAGGCCGCCCAGGGACCGGCAGCCGCAGCAGTGGCCAATGCCGTGTTTCATGCATGCGGAAAACGCATAAGACGACTGCCGCTGGAGAAATATCTGTAAAGTATTCCGGTAAGAAATCGTATACCTGCCGATAAAAACAGTCTTGTATATAATCCTGATGACTCCCGAAGCTATCTCAGATTATGTTCCGCAGGGTAGCATCACCCTGTCCAGGGCTACTACAGACACGTAGCCTGCAAAACCGTACATTGCATAACGTTCGCATGCATATACCTTGTTTTCGGGCTTATCGGCATAATCCACTGCCAATATGATCTTTCCGGCTTCTTGAAGCGCCAGCACGTTGGCCAGGTTCTCCGCACACCAGTCTTCGGTACAGGGTACGTCCGTATCCATAAAAAAGAGATCTTCTACCCCCAGGCCGTCTATAGCCTCCGTATACCCCTCATATCGTCGAAGCTCCGGGGAATTCTGGGGAAATATCCAGAACCCGGGTGATTTTCCCTTAGCGTATTCACTGATGTCTATGATTTGTGCCACCATCTTTTTTGCCAGACTCTCCCGGTTTTCACCGGGCACCAGGTCGAGGTCTATTTCTTCGTAGGCGTTGGGAATATCGAGATAGACCCCGTCAAACCCGGCGGCAATGGCCTGATCCACACGGCCTTTTACCGCCAGCTCCCACCAGGCCGGCTCCCAGTATTTTACAAAGTATTCATCGGGCCAGTCTTCCCAGTGATTGAGCTGCAATCCCGCTTTCACGACGGCCTCATATTCCGGACGATAGGTCTCGTTGGTCCCCATGGAAAAGTAAGCGAGGACTTTCTTTCCCGACTTCTTCAGGGTAGCTATCTCCTCCAAAGTAAAATAATGTTCTCCACCGTCACTGGATAAATCGATAATAGCCAGGTCCTGCGGAGCTTTGGCAAGTTCGTCGAGTTGGCCATCGGGATAGTTGGTCAGCTGGTAGACAAAATCCGCGATCGCTCCCGTTTCCGACGGAGGATCGGCACTTTCATCTGTAGTGACATCATCATCCCTATCACTACAGGAAACATGGATACTTAACAAAATAAAAAATATCATTCCGGTAAGCGGAACGTACCACCGTCTGGGTCTTGGGATTACTTTCATATTCTTTACTGAAATTCAGGGTTGTTTTTCGGACACAGGATATATACCTCTGACCCGTAGAAAAAATATAACCTCATTATCCCGGATAACGGATTTATTCTCTATTTATTTCCGCTTTCTAATTCACTCCGGAAAAATATACTTGTTTTCCGTTTAATGTCCGGAAGAAGTATTTGCCAAAGTATACAAAAACTCCTGACTATGGAGTATAAGTTCATTCAGAAGCTCAAAGCGTTGATCTTCCATCAATAATTCCGCATCAATTTCCTGTGCTTCGCAATATACCAGGAAGAGCCCTCTGCGGTCTTCGGGGATTTTTAATTCATCGGTTAAAAATTGTTCCGTAAAAAAAGTGTCATTTGTAAACAAACGGTCGAGATCCTCGAAATCTATTGTTTGGGGCGGGGCTTCTTTGACTTTGTTTTTTTTAAAAAGGCCCTGTACAAGTTTAAACAGCAGTACAAAATCTATATTCCCGGTGGTATTTGTCATATACTTAAGCGGATCGTTTTTCATATCCTCGGCAATCTGTTTTTGCAGCCCATTGCTATATGTTTTTTCGTCGAAATCAGGCGCAATATAGGTATCCGTCACTATGACTTCTTCCAGTTCGTTTACCTTTTCGGTCATTTCGATATTCAACTCTTCCCTGAAATGCCATGACCGGACCTTTATAATCTGTTCTTTGAAAAAACCGGAAGAAAACAATAAACTGTCATTCTTTTGGACCCGGATGTCAAACTTTCCGTCTTCGTCAGAATAGCGGGTGTTACCGTTTTTGAGATTCGTTATTTTAATATGAACGAGTTTTTTTCCTCCTCCGGATATCGTACCGGAGACAGAAGTATTTTCCTGGGCATAACATCCGGATATGATGCTGCAAAGTGAAAGGAAAAAATATACCCTCGATATATTAGACATGGTAAAATTTGAAAGCATGAACTTAAAGGTAACCAGAAGTACGCATACCTCAGGTGATCATCCTTCATAATTTTCCGTTAAAACACTGTTAATACACCGGTTATAATATCAATCCATTTAATTATTCGTAGCGAATCCTACTTTAATCCATCCACGTATACTTTCGTTACCACCACCAAAAAAAATACTCCCGGGTGAAGAGGTCCGGGAGTATTCAGCAATATTTATTACGATCAGCTATATAGTTATTGCCTTTCCAGCACCCTGACAATCAGGTTATTTTCATTATAACGTGTTTCCTGGAAAATCGTATCATTTACAGCATTTACGGTAAAGGCCAATCCGGCTACGACAACTGTATTAGCATTGCTGAAATATTGCATGGTAACCGGATCGTAATCGCTCCACCCCTCTCCGTTGCTATATATAATGACTTGTGAGGTGATACTGTTACCCTCACTGTCCAAAGTAAATTTCAATGTAGAATACGGAGCTCCATCGTCATATATATTAATCACCCACGTTCCTTCATAAACAAAAGTTTCTTCTAAAGTTACTTCCGTCTCTGCAGCGCAAACCCCGGTATTATCAGTGACAAAAACCGTATAGGTACCAGGCACAAGTCCGTTTACCGAGCTTCCTTCGACTCCCGTACTCCATTGGTAGGTATATGGGGGTATGCCCCCGGTAGCTACAGCCGTAACCGTGTTACCGGAAATGGTAGTGGTCACTGCCAGGTCGGAACCCGAACAGGGCGACTGTAGTTTCACCGGCAGACTGCCTTCGGTACTATTGTATGCATCAGTATAAGTATAGTGCAACGATGTCTCTATATCATTTCCTTCGGCAAGTTCGGGATCTGCATAACCCAGTGTCATCTGTACCATACCATTGCTGTAACTGATTTCCTGTACAATGACATTCTCATCCGCTACGGTAAATGAAAGCCCTTCGTAGAATTCCGTGGTAAGTTCTGTGACCGTACTCATACTTTCTTCCGGTATCGGTACCGGAACTTCAAAAGGAGAGACACTGAAATAATCGGGCATGGTCTCATTGTAGTAAGCTATAGCTACATTGAGTTTATCCGTAACAAAGGCATTCAGACTTTCTATAGCTTCGAAGCAGGCCGCAATGGCACCGGTAGCACCTTCGGCATCGGAAGCCTGGAGCCCTCTCATGCCCACATCGAATGTCAAACGCTCCGCCACCCCGGCGGTAAAGGTCATCTTACCGTTTTCCACCCGTTGGCTCATCACCGGTGACTTGAGTTCGAGAGCATCCTTAAACTTCAGAAAGGTATTCTTGAGTTTTGTGGTGAGGATCTCCCGGCAGGTCCTCACCGTATCCCTGAATTTCACCAGTGCTATAGCACTGAAGAGTACGGAAAGCGGAGGAACCTCTGCCGTATATACGGCTACTACGGCAGAGATTCCCATCCGGAGCATGTTCGTCTGGCATGGATTGAGAATATCACTCAGGCTGATACGCCCGGCCAGATCACTGGTCTCCGATGTGAAATTGGCTGTATATACTTCGGCCATCAGTTGCTTGTCGGTACCGGAGAGACTGGCATAATAATGGTCAAAACCTTCGAAAAATTCTTTTACACCATCTTCTTCGATCTCCCCGGTATCTACAGCGCGGATATCTTCGAGTAACGGGGCAAGTACTTCTTCTGCCGTAGCCGTCATTTCCGTTTGCTTTACTTCATAGCCTAAGTAGAGATCGAGATCGGGAATTTTCAGAACATTTTCCTCACCGACTACCACCAGATCGGGTAAAGCCAGAAAAACCAGCGTACTGTCCGATGTGCTGGCCACTTCTATAGTATAGTCATTGAAAGTAGCTTCATAACGTGGTGACGTTACACCCTTTTTATCGATCGTAACCAACTGTGCGGTATATATGGTTCCGCCGTCCAGAAGTTCTTCGGCTTTCGGTGGTTCTTCTCCCCCTTTATTGACTCCGCCATCATCATCGGAAGAACACGATATCGATAAACCAAAAAGGACCATAAGCCCTAAAAGTAACTGTTTGTTCATAATTCGGTTGATTTAGTTGATTTTTTCTCCGGGGTAAAATTATCTGATATGTAAATAGCAGAAAATACCCTTCTGAGGGTATTTTTAGCTGTCAAAAGCTTTATTGGTCTCAAAAATGGGATTTAAACCCTGCAATTTTATTGCAGCACTTTAGTAGTGCGAAAAAATCTATATTTTCGTATTATGAGTTATCAAAGAAAAGGCTCTCATACGGTAAGTTATTTGACGTGTGATATTGTTTGGGTTACAAAATATCGTTACAAGGTACTCCGAGGAGATGTTCAAACTCGTTGTCGTGAACTTTTAATCCAAATATGTGAAGCTGAAGGTATAGGAATACTTAAAGGAGTAGTTAGTTCGGATCACGTTCATATGCACATCGAATATGCTCCAAAATTGAATGTAAGTAGCATATTGAAAAAACTCAAAGGTCGTACATCAAGGAAACTTCAACAAGAATTTCCAAAATTGAAGGAGCGTTATTGGGGACAACATTTTTGGGCAAGTGGTTATGGAGTCTGGAGTACGGGTAATATTACCGATAAAATGGTCAATGAATACTTGGAACATCACCGGCGTGATTCGAGTGATAATTCCAATTTTATATTGGAATAGTAAAGGGGACTTTTAGTGCAGAGTGGTTTAGTGTAGTTTTCTTGTGTGCAATTCAGACTCCGTTAATCTTATATCGGGATATACAAATGAATAAGATCGGTACGGGTAGTGTATCATAAGATAATGCTCTTCGGGCACCCTTTGCGGGGAATATTATCTATGTCTTTAAACCGTTTCACTTTTTATATATAAATACGGGAATCCGTACTTATTCCGTCGTATTCTTTATCATATTTGCATAACAGTACTCCATAGGTCGTGGAATGCAAAAGACAAAATTTAACCTATCTTAAAAAATAAACCATGGAATATAAAGTCGTTCCGTTTGCTGCGGTAATATATCATAGAAAAGGAACTATAATATCAGGGAATTTTATTTAGGAATTACAAATTTTTCCGGAGGAATTCCGGTTTCTGGTAATTTTACGGGAGTGACCGGCAATTTTTTAAAGATAAAACTTTCCAATTCGATGGTAGGGAATCTACACATAAAAGTGGTTACATCCGAAAACATGAAATAACGTCAAAAGCTAAAATGTAATATCCTCTCCTCGGCTCCGGTGCTAAAGAAAACATACTAAACTCCAAATATCTTTCAAAACAAGTATTTTACTCCCCAGACGCTCGTTTGCACCCCAAATCTGCAACTTCGGATAAAAAAGAAAACAAGCCCCAGTGTCTTAACGCTATTTTTTCCTTATAAGGATTAGAAACGATAAGATGCACCCATATTTATTATAGAGGGTGTAAACTGAACTCTGTCTGAATAGATTTAAATTATTAATTTTATTCAGATAGTAATTATGAGCAACGAAGCACAATCAGATTTAGAGAAAAAGATCCTTGAACAGTTTATGTCGGGGAAGAACCTCTTCGGGGAAGGCGGCGCCTTAGCCCCGATGTTAAAGAACGTGATCGAGAAGGCCCTGGAAGCAGAGATGGATGCCCATCTGGATGATCAGGAGCGTACCAAAGGCAATAAGCGCAATGGCAAGGGGAAAAAGACGCTTAAAAGCCGTTTTGGCAGTTTTGATATCGATACCCCCGAAGATCGACAAAGTAGCTTTGAGCCTGCCCTTGTG
>NZ_FPJE01000011.1:0-86587 GCF_900119185.1 Sinomicrobium oceani
AGATGCATGACTTCACCATGCTTTTCGCTTTTTATCAAATCAAAGTAATCAACCAGGAAAGAGGGCAAAACCATTTTTATAAAGTCAAGATAATTCTCCAAGGTGCTTTTTTTACAAAGATCGAACCTTTACGTCAATTTCCCCACAACTTTTGAGATTGATCCAGTATCCGTCCGAAAACCTATATATCGGCAAAACATACGGTAGGGTATTATTATAGCTAAGGCTGCAGATTTCATAAAACGCTCCCGCCCTCATACCTGAAATCCGGAATCCGGACAAAGCCAGGTCCGGAAAGCGACATACCATACCGGGTTATTTAAACCCTTTATAAATCGTATTTCCGTACTTCACAATTTATAAAACGTACACCTGGTATCCCCTATTAAAATCCCCCGTTGTACTACTACTTTGGAGATTGATCACCCAAAATCTATAAATTCAAAGCTTCGTCTACGGTGTCGAAAGCACCGAAAAAAGACAAAAGTTGCTGCTCCGGTGATTACCCCTTGTTATCTCCTCTACAATTATAACAATTTCACCTTAATTCATGGCAATTTTAGGATACTCTAACCCCCTCATTCCCACATTTAATTGTATATTTGCTCTTGCATGAATTTGCATCAAATCCATTAGTTTTATTCAAAAAATTACCTTTTACAATCATGTCACAAACACCCAAGATAGTTTACACAAAAACAGACGAGGCTCCTGCCCTCGCAACACGTTCTTTATTATCCATCATACAATCGTTCACAGCCTCTTCCGGTATAGCGATAGAAGTTAAGGATATTTCTCTCGCCGGACGTATTCTTGCTAATTTTCCGGATTATCTTACCGAGTCACAACGCGTGGGCGATGCCCTGGCCGAACTCGGAGAACTTGCAAAGACACCGGAAGCCAACATCATAAAACTACCCAACATCAGTGCTTCCGTACCACAGCTCGAAGCTGCTATCAAGGAACTGCAGCGTAAAGGGTACGCGATACCCGATTATCCGGATGATGCTTCCACCCAGGAAGACAAGGAAATCAAGGCACGTTACGACAAGATCAAGGGAAGTGCGGTAAACCCGGTACTGCGGGAAGGTAACTCGGACAGAAGAGCTCCCAAAGCCGTAAAAAACTACGCCAAAAAACATCCGCACAGTATGGGCGCATGGGCTTCCGACTCCAAATCGCACGTAGCTACTATGGAAGCCGGGGATTTCCGACATAATGAAAAATCGTATACCCTACCACAAAACGATACTTTAAAAATAAGCCTTAAACAAAATGATGGCCATACTACCGTTCTTAAAGCAAGTCTCCCGGTTCTCCGGGGAGAAATCGTAGACGGGACCACACTGAGTAAAAAGGCATTGATCGCTTTTTTACAGGAACAGGTCAAGGAAGCCAAAGCTCAGGGCGTACTGTTTTCCCTGCACATGAAAGCGACCATGATGAAGGTTTCCGACCCGATCATTTTCGGACATGCCGTAAGAGTATTCTTTGCTCCTGTATTTGAAAAATACGGAGATGTACTGAGCAAAGCCGGTGCAGATGCCAATAACGGGCTCGGGGATATTCTCGCCGTCGTACAATCGCTCCCGGAAGATCAGAAAAATGCCATAGAAGCGGAAATTAAGGATTGTATAGCAAACGGACCGCAACTGGCCATGGTAAATTCCGACAGGGGAATAACAAACCTGCATGTACCGAGCGATGTGATCATCGATGCTTCTATGCCCGCTATGATCCGCAATTCCGGACGTATGTGGAACGCAGAAGGAAAAGCTCAGGATACCAAGGCCGTCATTCCGGACAGCAGTTATGCAGATGTCTACCAGGCGACCATTGCATTTTGCAAAGAACACGGTGCCTTTGACCCTACCACCATGGGAACTGTTCCCAACGTAGGTCTTATGGCGCAAAAGGCCGAAGAATACGGGTCTCATGACAAAACTTTCGAGATTACTGCAGACGGTGTCGTACAGGTTACGGACAGCGAAGGCAAAGTGATCATGGAGCATCATGTAGCCCAGGGAGATATCTGGAGAATGTGCCAGACGAAAGATGCTCCTGTTCAGGATTGGGTAAAACTGGCTGTAAACCGTGCCCGTGCAACCCAGACCCCGGCGATATTCTGGCTCGATAAAAATCGTGCTCACGATGCCGAACTCATCAAAAAAGTAAACAAGTACCTTCCGGAACACGATACCAAAGGACTCGATATCCGTATTCTTGCTCCTGCAGAGGCTACCGAATTTACACTGAAAAGATTAAAAACCGGTGAAGATACGATTTCCGTAACCGGAAATGTACTGCGGGATTACCTGACCGACCTCTTCCCTATCCTGGAAGTAGGAACCAGTGCCAAAATGCTGTCGATCGTACCGTTGATGAACGGCGGAGGCCTTTTTGAAACCGGTGCCGGAGGTTCCGCTCCGAAACACGTAGAACAATTCCTCGAAGAAAATCACCTGCGATGGGATTCTCTCGGAGAATTTCTGGCCCTGGCAGTTTCCCTGGAACACCTGGGTAATAAATACAACAATACGAAAGCGCTGATCCTTGCCGAAGCACTCGATGCAGCTACGGAAAAATACCTGGAAAACGACCGTTCACCTTCCCGTAAGGTCCATGAACCGGACAACCGGACCAGTCATTTTTATCTGGCATTGTACTGGGCACAGGCTTTGGCCAAACAATCCAAAGATAAAGAGCTTCAAGCCGAATTTACTCCCCTTGCTGCCGAACTGGAAAGCAAAGAGAACGACATCGTAAATGAACTGAATACCATTCAGGGAAAACCTGTGAATATCGGGGGGTATTATATCCCGGATGAAAAACTTGCAACGGAAGCTATGCGTCCTGTACAGGTACTCAACAGTTCCTTAGCGAAATTGCAGGAAGCATAATATATCACCAAAAACTTTCCGGTACAACCGGACACCTTTTAACGACGGATTCATGATTCTTTATACGGATTTCATGAATCCGTTTTTTTTGCAGCAGGCTTCTCCTTTACACTGATGCCATCCTGCGTCATACCGACATGTCGCCGGGGTTAAAATAAAAACAATCCGCATATACCGTTTTTACAATCTTAAACAAGTTTTCTGCCCGGAAAACCATTTTATGTACCATATAATTTCCTATTTTAGTACGTTTAAACCAAAATATATAAAACATGAAAAAAGACAACTCCTCTGGCCTTGGCCTTGCACTGCTCAGAATTTGTGCTTCAGCATTGATGATGACTCATGGTTTCGGTAAACTACAAATGTTATTGAACGGTGGAGAAATAGAATTTGCCGATCCTATTGGTGTAGGGGCCAAATTTTCACTGATACTGGCCGTCATAGGCGAGTTCGTGGCTCCTGTATTTGTGATCTTAGGCTTTAAAACCCGTTGGGCGGTCATCCCTACCATAATCACGATGATTGTTGCTGCATTTGTGATTCATGCCAGCGATCCTATCGGACGCAAAGAAATGGCCTTACTTTACCTTGTTGTTTTTGCCACTATTGCACTCACAGGTGCAGGGAAATTCAGCCTTGACGGGGCTATGCAAAAAAAATCGCCTTACGCCGGATGAATTCCATAAGATAACACACCGTATTTACGGTACGCTTTAAACATAAACAGCCACGGATACCGACGCATCCGTGGCTGTTTTTATATCGTACATCATCTTTCTTCGTTTCTATATCCCGGAAGGCAGAGTCAACTCATGATCTTAACGAGGAGCTCTTTGAGAAGGTCGGCATGCGGGACGTTTGCCGCACCCACTCCTTTTCCCTTCACATCCATTTCCCGAAGTACGGCTACGGCCGCACTTACTTTTTTCATCGGGTAATTCCGTGCTGCCAGCTGGTATTCTTTCACAAAAAACGGACTGATCCGCAAAGCTCCTGCCACACTTTTCGGGCTATGGTCACTCAACCCGTGATATTGCAATAACTGGGAGAAAAAATTAAACAGAAGCGCTACGGTAACCACCAGGGGATTGTCTTTGGGATTTTGTCCGAAATAATTGATGATCCGGGTTGCTTTCACCACGTCCTTTTCCCCTATGGCTTTTCGCAACTCAAAATTATTATAATCCTTACTTATCCCGATATTCTCCTCGATATGCTGCGGTGTGATCTCCGTACCCTGAGGCAGGATAAGTTGCAGTTTCTCCAGCTCATTATTGATTTTACCGAGATCTGTTCCCAGAAACTCAACCAGCATCAATGCTGCTTTGGGTGCTATAGTGTACTTTTTACCGGAAAGCACCCGGCGTATCCAGTCGCCCACCTGGTTTTCGTACAATTTTTTGCTTTCAAAAAGAACGCCCCCTTTTTTAACAACCTTATACAGCTTTTTCCGCTTATCCAGGGTTTTGTATTTGTAGCACAGCACCAATACCGTCGAGGGCTGCGGATTCTCGGCATACGCCGCAAGGTTTTCTATGGTTCGGGACAGTTCCTGTGCCTCCTTGACAATCACTACCTGTCTTTCGGCCATCATCGGATATCGCTTGGCACTTTCTACAATATCCCCTACCGATACATCTTTACCGTAAAGTACTACCTGGTTGAATCCTTTTTCTTCTTCCGAAAGTACATGATCTTCTATAAATTCCGCAATCCTGTCTATATAATATGGCTCTTCCCCCATTAAGACGTAAACCGGTTTTATATCTCCTTTCTTGATATCCGCTACAATCTTTTTTACTTCATCCATGAAACCTCGATTTTCCAATTTTATACTCCTGCTCCGATATGACCTTTTTATATATACGAATCAGTTTCCGCGTAGTACGGACTCCGTCCTTTTCTTATATTTGCGCCATGCAGGTCCTGAACTTTCCAACATATGACTTTCGCTTCAAAAATAGAGAAAATAAAACCTATATTTTTGATCCGATCCGGAAAAAATTCATTGTATTGCAGCCCGAAGAATGGGTACGTCAGCATGTGGTACAGTTTCTTATCCGTGAAAAAAACTACCCGGTATCCCTTATCAATGTCGAAAAAGAACTCAGGGTTAATCAGTTAAAGAAGCGCTACGATGTTGTTGTGTTCACCTCACAGGGCGAAATTACCCTCGTGGTTGAATGCAAAGCTCCTTCGGTCCGGATCACCCAGGAAACTTTCGATCAGGTAGCGCGGTACAACCTGGCCCTCAAAGCCGGTTTTCTCATGGTCACCAATGGCTTCCGGCATTACTTCTGCAAACTGGACTATGCCCGAGAAAAATATATTTTTTTGGAGGATATTCCCTCATATAGTCGTTAATTTGTGCACTTAACCTTATAATATTTACGGAGTTGTCCGTAGCCGGTGATGTATGATATGAAATCCCGGCATATACCATATGAAAATCGCTGTCGTAATACTTAACTGGAACGGAAGACAACTACTGGAACAATTTATTCCCACGGTACTGAAATACACTGCCGGAGCCGACATTTACGTGGCTGACAATGCCTCGACAGACGATTCCGTTGCCTTTCTTCGCCAATCGTATCCTGAGGTGAAAATTATACGGAATAAGGATAACGGTGGATTTGCCCGCGGCTATAACGAAGCACTTCGATATGTAGATGCCGATCTCCTCTGCCTGCTCAATTCGGATATCGAGGTTACGCCGGAATGGTTAAGTCCGTTTCGCCTCGCTTTTACGCACGATGAAACCCTCGCCATTGCGCAACCTAAAGTACGCGATTACAGAAACAGGGAATACTTCGAATACGCAGGGGCCGCAGGAGGATATATCGATATGCTCGGCTATCCGTTTTGCAGGGGCCGTATATTTCAAACGCTCGAAAAGGACGAAGGACAATACAACGATACCCGTGAAATATTCTGGGCAACCGGTGCCTGTATGTTTATCCGGAAAACAATCTTTGATGCACTCAGAGGTTTTGACGAAGATTATTTTGCGCACCAGGAAGAAATAGACCTCTGCTGGAGGGCCCGTAATGCGGGTTACCGTATTCTTTACATCGGCGAAAGCTGTGTGTACCATGTGGGAGGAGCCACACTGGATAATATGAACCCAAAAAAAACATTCCTGAACTTCAGGAATTCTCTCTTTTCCCTGACCAAAAATGTACCGTCCTCCTATGTCATCCCACTTGTTTTTATAAGGATGCTCCTCGATGGTATAGCAGGTATGCGCTTTATATTCCAACTCAGGTTTTCACACTGTTTTGCCATAATAAAAGCACACCTGAGTTACTACTATCATTTAAAAAATACTATAAAAAAACGGGGGAAGGGTAATAAGAAAGGGCATTATTACGTTATTAAGTCAGTAGTATGGGCATATTATATTATCCGTGTAAGAAGATACCCCATATTAGTTAAAGATTAACAAAAACATCTTGTAAAATAAGAAGATTTTAATACTTTTGAGGACTCATTTTTAAAAACCGAATAAACACAATCATGGAAACAGGTCTGCATAAATATGAGGTGCAGACATAAATTTTAAGACAGATGAAAAAAATAGTTTTGTTAGGGGCAAGTATTGCCATTTTCTTCTCTTCATGCGTATCACAAAAGAAATATGCAGAACTGGAAGCAAAGCAAAAAGAAACTCAGGATCTCTTGAATTCTGCTACGGTTAAGCTCAACTCTTGTCTGGAAAGCAGATCCAGACTGGAAGCGGATAACCAAAGCCTGAGATCGGAAAAGAATGCACTTATAGACAACATGGGTAACCTTACGACCTTATCTAAAAAAGGTGCTGAGAACCTGGAAAAATCACTGGAGAGTCTGAGAGAAAAAGATCTTCGTATTCAGCGTCTGCAAGATGCCATGAACAAGAAAGATTCTGTTACTCTGGCATTGGTTACCAGCCTGAAAGGTGTTTTGGGTAATCTCAATGACGAAGACATCGAGATCAGTGTAGAAAAAGGTGTGGTATTTGTTTCCATCTCCGACAAGCTGTTATTCCGTAGCGGAAGCTACACGGTAACTGACCGTGCTAAAGAAGTTCTCGGAAAAGTAGCTAAGGTGGTAAACAACAAACCTGACTTCGAATTTATGGTAGAAGGTCATACGGATAATATGCCGATCAAGCGACCCGGAATCGAGGACAACTGGGATCTCAGTGTGCACAGAGCTACTGCAGTCGTACGTATCCTTCAGAACGAATTTAACGTAGCTCCTGCCAGGATGACTGCTGCAGGTAGAAGTTACTACGTGCCGATCGATTCTAACGAAACAGCTTCAGGCCGTGCAAGAAACAGAAGAACAAGAATCGTTGTTCTGCCTAAGCTGGATCAGTTCTACGGAATGATCGAAGACACCATGAAAGACATGTCCGGAAAATAATCCGAGCCATTATAAATCTAAAAAAGGTCTGTTTTTAAGAAAACAGACCTTTTTTATGGCGCTTTCAGAAGTAAGCTAATTTCCAAAAAAATAGACAACAAACTCTGGTGATTTTATATGGATCACCGGAGTTTTTTCTTTTTTGAGGATACTTTAGGTGTTTTAGCCGGATTGTCGTACCAAAAAGACATAGGTGTCCTGTAGTTTTTGCTCTTATTCTAAAAACATATTAGGCTGCTTGCTGGTGGAGTTGTCCTGTCATACGCCTACCGATTTCCAGACAGTTAGCCGTATGGATGCCGAAGAAGATCCACAAGATTTCGGTAGCCCTGGTTTTGGCTTTTATCTTTTTCAAGTGATAATGTTCCTTTTCCTTACCAAAACTGCCTTCCAGCCTGGAAGCCCGTTCTTTGGTGATTTGTCCCTTGAGTTGGGCTTGCTGTTTACGGTGTTTGCCTTTAGGACCTTTGGGTTTAAAATCAGTCTTGATCCCATGCCTGGTCACGAACCTGCGGTTGGCATTGGTGGCGTAGATGGCATCGGCTCCAAGAACCTTTAGTCTTCTTCGGGTAAGACCTTGTGCTTTATACACGGAACTCTTCAGCCGGGTGCCTTCGTTAAAATTATCAAAACTGATGAGTTCTATAAAGTTGATCCCGTCTATCTGTAACTTGTTGACCTTGGCACCAAACTCTACTTTCTTGATCTCCTTACCCCGGACAATGGGACGCAGGTAGTCCTTGCCGATACTCACAATACGACCTTTAGGCTTTTCCCCGGTGGTGAACAGGTTCCATTGCTGCCGGTAGACCTTCCGGATGGTGTACATGGTCTTATAGTAGCGCTTGGGCAGTTCCACGGAGTGCACTTTGAGCAACTGCTTTTCAAAACTCAGGAACTTCTCCAAGAGTCGTAGCAGTGCCCGGGTAAGTGAGCGACGTTTCTTGATTGTTTTCTTGCGCATCTTGCTGTAACCGATATAGCGTTTCTTCCATTTGAGGTATTTGCTACGGGGAAGCTTCACCTTTAGGGCCCGGCATAGCCGCCTGAGGGCTTTGTAAAGCCACTCTACAGCTTCCCAGAGCAGTTTTTGATTGGTCGGGTAACGGACTTCACTCTCATAGCAGGTGGCATCCACGACAGCTTTTTCAGCTTCATCAATATAGGGCTTCCAATGGGTATAGAATACCTTTTCTAACGCATCGATCTCCAATACCCGGGAGAGTTCACAGCGGATTTGGCTGACGATCTTGTAGTTGGTGATCCGCTGTAATCCCAAATGGATATCACAAAAGAATTGGTAATCGATATTACTGTTAAGTTGTTCGATAAGTTTTCGATCCGAACAGCCCGCATGATGTTTTAAAACCATTAAAGCGATCCGCCCTCGGGGACTGAACATAAAACCAGGGCCTTTGCCGCAAGGCTTCGAACCAAATTCCCTGACTAACTCATCCCAGGGGATAGCCTGGTAGATTTTCCCCAGGTCACTCTCAAAAAAGCGTTCTCGATAGGCTGCTAATTGTTCCGTAGAAGATAAAAATGAAAATGTGTGTTGTAATTCCGAGATTCTTTGTAATTTCATGGGTACGTAAAATAGAAAAACCCCGTTTTTTGGCACTTTGGCCAATTTTCGGGGTTTTGTTTCTCTAAATTACGGATTAATCCGCTGAATTACAAATGTTTATTTAATCCTGAAAGTGCCTTTTATGTCTTAACACCATCAATCGTTATCAGGATCATACCATTATTGGGGTAGCAATAAAACTTTACTTACCGGCTTAATAACTAAATATTGCCTTCCCCGTTTTTCGGCGACGTAATCTGAGAAGCGGATTCCACCGCCCTGCTCACCGGTTCTTTTTGCTGCTGCTGAGCCAGTTGCTCTTCGAGTTTTTCCTGTCTTTCCTTGGCATATACCAGCCCCTGATCCCACCAGGAAGACATAAGTTTTTTATTGAATACCAATGAGTTCTCCGTAAGCTTGGTCGGGGTATAATACAGGTTCAGTTTCACATTCTTGTTTATGGCAGATAGTTTCCCTTCGACGATATCGTGAAATTCCACCTGGTCCAGTAAAAATCCGAAGAGGTTGACCATTAGGGAGAAAGGATTTTTACCGAGTACCTTATTATATTCCATATTTTCAGCTTCCAGGATAACGGCATCTACCTCGGTCGCCCCTCGTTTTATCGCTTCACGTATAGGCACCACACAACCCAGTCCGCCATCGGCATACTCAAAACCGTCTTTTTTGGCCAGCGACATAAAAGGCACATAATTGCACGATATCCATATCCAGTCGCAAAAGTCGTGGTAATTAAACTCGTGGATAGACTTATATTCCACCCTATTCTTGGACAGGTTCGACACGGTAACAATAACTTCCCTGTTCTGCTCTTTAATCCGGTGAAATTCTTCTTCCGTAAAGTTCTTCCTGATATTTTTCCTCAGGTTCTTACTCTCCCCGAAGGTACGCTTTCCTTTAATAAGCTGCCATGCCACGTTAAAATAATTGATGGATACGTACTCCCTGTCGTCTTTCCTGCGAACGACAAAAGGGTTATTACTGAATATTTTCCGCTGATTTACCGAGGTATAAATATCATAGAGCTTGGGAATGTTATTATCGGCAAGATGAGGAATAAGCAAGCTCCCCGTAGAAGTTCCCACAAACATATCGTACTGCTTTTTACGATGTTCTATAAGATATTCGGCTACTCCTCCGGCAAAAGCTCCTTTACTCCCTCCCCCGGATATCACTAAGGCTTTCATAATCTGTATCTGCTTGTTTATGTTCGATATTATCCGAAAGTTCAGATTTTCTGATCCCGGTTTCCTGTAAATAAACGCTGAATCACTTCTTTTATGCTTTTTTATTTTACCTACCCGTGATTTTCCGGTCAGATCTCCGAAGTTTCACGGTTCTTCATTTTTGCATAGTCATAGCCGTTCTGCCACCATTTGGTCATTTTCTCCTTGTTAAAGATAAGTGAATTTGTGGTCAGAACAGTTGGGGTATAATAAAAATTAATAATAGCACCCCGGTGTGAAGCCACGAATTTTCCGATCCTGATATTCTGGCTTTCTATCCTGTCGAGCATAAAGCTGAACATCGTAGTCAACAGGTCAAAAGCATTTCTCGACGGCATACGGTTCATATAGTTCACTTCGGTATGTAAAATAATTGCATCTATCTCGCGGGCACCCCTGTTTATGGCCTCCTCTACGGGGACCATCGTCGACAACCCGCCATCGGCATATTCACAGCCGTTCTTACGCACCAATGACATAAAAGGCGTGTAGTTACAGGATATCCAGATCCACTCACAGAACTCCTCATAATCCACATCGTTGATAGACTTGTATTCCACCTGGTTAAGGGAGAGATTGGACACGGTAATAATGATATCCTTGCGTTGCTCACGGAGTACGTCAAATTCTTCACGAGTAAGGGTATTACGTATCAGGTCGCGCAGGTTAAAACTCTCTCCGAAAGTCTTACTCCCCCGCAAAAAGTTGCGCAATACACCAAAATGATTAATAGCGATTTGCTGTGTCCCGTATTTTTGCTTTATCGTAAACGGGCAGTGACTGAATATACTGTATTGATTTACGGACGTATAAACCTGTTTTATTTTTTCAACTTTCTTCAAGGCCAGATGGGAAACGAGCAGGCTTCCGGTAGAAGTCCCCAGGTATAACTGGTAGTCTTTTCTGAGGTCCTCTATGAGAAACTGTGCCACTCCCCCGGCGAAAGCGCCTTTGCTTCCTCCACCGGATATTACTAATGCTCTCATCGGACCGGTGTTGTCATTTTTATTCTAAACATGAATCGGGTATTACAAGCGGATATATATCCTTTATGATTATTCCGTTAGCTTCGTATTTTCCGGTTTTACTGTTGTTTTGGTATAATATTTTCCAGGTATTTCTTTTCTTTCACTCCCAATTTAGGAATTAATTTCCGGACCTCCTGTACATAGGTTTCGTTTTTTAAGAGGTTTTTCAACAATGTCCGAGAGCTTTGTGCAAAATTCCAGCTGCGATGTACACAGGCCTTTACGAGGTTTTCCAGGACTCCTTCTTCATGCAACAGCCCTAACTGGCGGAGTATTCCGAAAGCATTGCGCCTTACTTCGTAGGCATATCGTCCGGAAGTATAGCCCGTCAGTTCGGTTTTCCATTCCGCCTTGCTACGACCGATCTCATCGGGAGTCCCATCGGGATATGCGGGCGAAGACAGTGCCAGTGCCAGCCACAGTATCCGGATATTCTTATCTGCAAATCCTGTTATTCCCGCTGTTTTTTCCAGGTAAACCGGTGCCTCTTCCGGGAAATTCATCCATAACTTCACCAGGGCTCCTTCTATGGTTACATAACTGGGATCGGACAAAAGCGATTCGTAATCTTCTTTAAGAGCTACCGGAATCGTATCCAGGCTCATGGCCTGGGCCTGGCGGATATGTATATCGCCCGAACGGAATTGTTCCTGATTCCAGTTTACCCTCAGCGTATCCCTGTTTTGAAGGAATACGACAGCTTCTTTTGCCGGGTAGTACACTTCCGAAGTCAACAGGGAATCTTGCTGCGATCTGCTAAACATCCCTTCGGAAAGATCGGTATATGTATGTATAAAATCATTTTTTCGCAACGAAACGATGGCCTCTTCTTCCGGGAAGATACTATCCCGAAGCCAGCGGTCTGTAAAATCCGTAAGGTCTTTTCCGGAGGCCCGCTCTGCTTTTTCCATAAAATCCTTCGTTTCCGCATGTCCGTATTGATGAGCTTCCAGATAATCTGTCACAGCCTTCCGGAAGGCCCGGTCTCCGATAATCTCCCGGAGCCGATGCAGTACAAAAGCTCCTTTTTCATAAAAAGTAAGGCTCCCGGCGCCTGCATTAAGCACGGCTTCCCCTTGCCCCTGTTCCGATTGCGATATCAGTGTAAGTGCAGACTGGTACAGTTTCCAGTAATAGTAATCCTCACCGAAAACCTCCCGCTCGGCCAGCAAGGCATAATAGGTAGCAAAACCTTCCTGTAGCCAGTGATGTGTATTTTCTCTGGCGGTTACCATATTGCCAAACCACTGATGCGCCAGTTCATGAGCGTTTACATTGAGATAGTTACGATCGTTATACCCTACGGAATCCACTACAAAAGTATCTGCAAAAAGGGTCAGCCCCGTATTTTCCATACCGGCGTGAAGAAAATCACGCACAGGAGCCTGTTTGTAGTTCTGCCACGGATAGGTCACCCCTATTTCCTTTTCCAGAAAATCAAATATGGTCTTCGTATGGCGATAGGTAGGTTCTGCCTTGTCACGGTCGGTGGGATAATAATACATCTCCATGGCCACTCCGTTTCGCGAAACATCGCGTATCATATCGTATTCCCCGATGGCAAGTGCCAGTAGATAACTGCTCATAGGATGCTTCATATCATACCTCCAGGTAGTTAAACTGTCGGTTTCTTCTACACTGGCTAACACACCATTACAAAGCACTTTATATCCTTTTTCAAAAGTTACCGAAATATCAAATTCCACTTTCTCATTCGTATCGTCAAACGATGGAAACCAGTTACTGGTGTACCTGCCCTGCCCCTGCGTCCATATTTGTTTCAGGTCACTATCAGTAGCCCAACCTGTAAAATACATAGCTTTTTCGGGATGGGCGCTATACGAAAAAGTCAACCGGTTCTGCCTTGTGGTTTCCTGTTCGGCCAAAATCCATAAACGCATACCGTCATTCCGGAATCTTACCTCTTCCCCGTTGAGCCGGACTTCGGAAAAAGTCATATTTCTTGCATCGATATACAAAGAGTCCACGGGCTGCAGGACATCAAAAAAATAAGTAACTGCACCCGACACTTTTTCCCGGTACGGATCTATACACAGATCGCCCTGTGCGCGTGTAAAGTCCGGATATTGCGATTGCCCTGCATGCGCCACTGCGGCGTACAGCGACACCAGAACAAAAAAAACGTACTTCATAGTATAACATTTCATACGATGTCCTAAATTACACATTCGGTTGTAACCCTAAAATTTTTTCAGGCAGAATTAACGATTTATTCGCTATACCTCATTTGCGCTTTATTAATTATCTTCGCCCTTATGAATCCTAACGTGCTGCAAACTCCTATCGATTACCTGAAAGGTGTGGGGCCCAATCGTGCCGACCTGCTCCGTGGCGAACTGGGTATTCATACCTACCAGGACCTGATCAACCTGTTTCCCAACCGTTATATAGACCGGACACGCTACTACAAGATCAGGGAATTGCAGGAAAACAGCTCGGAAGTACAGGTTATCGGTAAGATCGTACATCTGAAGACCGTAGAACAGAAACGCGGAAAGAGACTGGTTGCTACTTTTGTGGATGATACCGGCGAGATGGAACTCGTCTGGTTCCGCGGTCAGAAATGGATCCGGGAAAGTATCAGGATCAATACACCATACGTGATTTTCGGCCGCTGCAACCGCATAGGCCACCTGTTTTCTATGCCTCATCCGGAAATGGAATTGCTCACCGAACACGAAAGCAGTCTCCGCACCGCCATGCAGCCTGTTTATCCCTCTACGGAAAAACTGGCGAATAAGGGGATCACTAACCGCGTGATCAATAAACTGATGCAACAGCTCTTTACGGAGACCGGCGGCCGGTTCATGGAAACCTTATCTTCATCACTTCTTGAAGAACTGAACCTGATCTCCAAACCGGCGGCCATGTTTAACATTCACTTTCCGAAAAACCAGGAGCTTCTGGCCAAAGCGCAGTACCGCCTGAAATTCGAAGAGCTTTTCTACATACAGTTACAACTGCTCATCAAAAACCTGGTCCGAAAGCAAAAGATCAAAGGCTATGTCTTTGATATGGTGGGTGATCATTTTCATGATTTTTATGACAAACACCTTCCTTTTTCCCTGACCGGGGCACAAAAAAGGGTTATAAAAGAAATACGCCATGACCTGGGAACCGGTGCACAGATGAACCGTCTTCTCCAGGGCGATGTAGGTTCCGGGAAGACCATAGTGGCCCTTATGGCGATGTTGCTGGCACTGGATAACGGATTTCAGGCCTGTATTATGGCTCCTACGGAAATCCTTGCTTCCCAGCATTTCAACGGCATCCAGGAACTCGTTAAGCCATTAGGAATCAACATAAAACTCCTTACCGGATCAACAAAAACTTCAGCTCGTACCGAAATACACGAACAGCTCCGCAGTGGGGAATTGCACATACTCGTGGGCACACATGCGCTCCTGGAAGATAAAGTGAAATTTCATAATCTCGGCCTCGCCGTCATCGATGAACAACATCGTTTCGGCGTAGCACAACGCGCCAAATTGTGGCATAAAAACACCATTCCTCCGCACATTCTGGTCATGACAGCCACTCCCATCCCGCGTACCCTGGCCATGAGCCTGTACGGTGACCTGGACATTTCTGTTATCGACGAACTTCCTCCCGGGCGTAAGCCTGTCAAAACCGTACACCGGTACGACAGTAACCGCCTGAAAGTATTTCGCTTTCTCAGGGATGAAATCGCCAAAGGACGACAGGTGTATGTCGTTTACCCGCTTATCCAGGAATCGGAAAAAATGGATTACAAGGACCTTATGGATGGTTATGCCAGTATAGAAAGGGAATTTCCCAAACCGGGATACCAGATTTCCATTGTCCACGGGCAAATGAAACCGGCTGATAAAGATTACGAAATGGATCGCTTTGTACGGGGAGAAACGCAGATCATGGTGGCTACCACGGTAATCGAAGTGGGGGTCAATGTACCGAATGCTTCGGTGATGATCATAGAAAGTGCGGAACGTTTCGGCTTATCTCAATTACACCAGCTTCGCGGAAGGGTGGGACGTGGAGCGGAACAGAGTTACTGTATCCTGATGACCGGACATAAACTCTCTGATGATTCCAAAACACGGCTCGAAACCATGACCCGTACCAATGATGGTTTCGAAATCGCGGAAGTCGACCTGAAACTTCGGGGTCCGGGCGACATCATGGGCACCCAGCAAAGCGGTGTACTTCATTTGAAAATAGCCGACATCGTCAAAGATAATCAGATCCTGAAAGCCGCCCGTTATTACGCCCAGCAGTTGCTGAAACAAGATCCGTCACTGGCCGCAGAAGAACATAAGATCATTCGCTATACTTACGCGCAATTGAGTAAGCATAAGAATATCTGGAATTATATCAGTTAGGCAGACAGGCCATCCGAAGAATTTCACCCGAAAATAATCCGGAACACCGACAGCAGGTAACTCTGATCCGTTTTTTACAGCTTTACCATAGATTTTAGCGTGCCGTCGGGCTTTAATATCAGTGCATACGATTCCCGTTCTGTTACGATATCCGGCACATACCACCGCAGGGTTCGATTCCGTATGCGCAGGCGAAAGGTATAGTCTTCCGAAGAACTTCCGGTTTCCGTATACTTTTCCCGGAGTACCTGGTATACGTTAAAAGCATTCGCAAAGGGTATTTCATCAAGATTGATAAGGTCTCTTTTAATATCATCACGGACGGACAGACGGACGGGTTCGGGCTCCGCCCAGGCCCCTTCATTGTAACGGTATGTGTCCACATGAAGGGGCTGCCCCGCATTCTGTATTTGCAGATGTATCCTTCCGTCATCATAAAAATATACGGAACGGTAAACATAAATCGGTTTATCCCGGAATTCCGGCAGGTTACGCAATGCTTTCTCCGCCTTCTCCAAAACTTCTATATTGCCGGTCATAGGAATCCGGGGTGGCTCTACCTCTTCCCGATTCGGCAGGTCTTCTTCTTCCTCCGTCACGGCAGGGGCTCCCCCTGTGCTATCCGAAACTGTACTTTGAGTCTCCGCGACCTCTGGTTCTTCACGGAGTGTATCTCTTACGGATTGCTTTACCTGCTCGCAGGAGATATTTCCCAGCAGAAACAGGTATAATAGTCCGGAAATATACGGTTTTCTCATCTCTTAAAAATCGTGTATATCTTCGGCAAAAAAAGCAACGGAGGGATTACCCGGAAGGTAAAAGATTTCCTTTTCCGCTACATTTACCGTATTCATTTGTACCAATGGCACAATTTTTTTAATCGTCAGATTCCGGATAGTCCCGCTACGGTCCGTAAACGTTATATTAAATTCAACCTGTGGCTGATTATTTATATAGGTCCCGGTCCCGGAAACTTTGACTACCCTGGCCATCGTTTTAACCCCGTTGAATTTTACCATGAGACTTTCCCGGTTCTTACCCGAATTACGGGATATAAACCGCCGTATGAGGTATATTATCCCTGCGAAAAGAAAGATCATACCTGCACAACTGATAAGCGGGTGCCCCGGGGTCAGGAACCGCCAGCCATAGCCGTTATTCTCTGTAGTGTAAGCATAGAGATAGTATGCAAAAACCCCAAAACCAAATACTATCCAAAGCAAAAAAAGCAGGTAATTGATCTTACCGTAAGCTCCCTCCTGAACGATATAAGGATACTTTTCGAATCGGGGATCTACGCGTAAGTACACCCGCTTACCAGTCTCAAAACGCCTCCTCTGCGGCATGCTGTCATTGATCTGCATCTTATGCCATATTTGTTCTCCCTGTAAATTACGAGCCTCAAGGACCAGTGCTTTATATTCCGTAGAACGATAAGCCGGTTTCAGCTTATGGACTTCAATGATTTCCGCTTCGATCCGCTTTCCGTGTTGCATCAGGTACCTCATATTCCGCCTGGCCACAAAGGAATGCTTGTAAATAAGGTATAACCCTGCACACCATATCACTGCCCAGAGCAATACGCTCAGCACCACATAAAATAATGCTGTGCCACCATCCCGTTGTGCCAGAAAACTGTAAGATACGGTATGGTAATATATAATGGCAGGATGGACAAATATGAAGTACATTATAAAAAGTACCCATGAATATGCAAAATATTTTCTCATGAAACGAATAGCCGCTATACGGATTTAAGCTGCAAAGATACCCGAATGGATTTTAAAAAAAGTACCGGATTCAGGGTATTTCACCCCGAAAGGGCTCATCATAACACTAAACCGGATATTCCGGCTTCATCCCTGAGTATGTTCTGAAACCGGAATACAGACTGTATCTGTAATCGTAAAAGGCACAACGGGTTTCTCGTAGTTTCATATGGTTACGGAAGCCTGTTCCGCAAACGCGTCACCTCGTGCTGCAGCTCGTCGATGCGTTTTAGCAAATGATGCACGGCATTCAATCCTTCCATATTGATCTCCAGATCGTAATACAACCGCATCATTTTTTCAACTTCGGGTAAGTGACTACTGCAAAAAAACTCTTCTTTATCACGGTTAATGATTTCTACGAGATCGTACGCCGCCAGTTCCCGGATAAAAGTGACTTCTATGTTGTGGGATGTACAAAAGGTGGTTACAGCTATTAATTCTTCCTGGCTCATCTTCTGTGTTTTTGAAGTTCTTCAAACAATTTTTTCTCTTCTTCCGTAAGGTTTTTCGGGATACGGACCGTATACGTTAAATAAAGGTCTCCGAAATGCCCCTCTTTTTTGTACACCGGAAATCCTTTCCCTTTGAGCTTGACCTTAGTACCGTTTTCGGTTTCCGGTTTTACCTTCAGTTTAACTTTCCCGTCAAAAGTAGGCACGGTGATCTCCCCCCCGAGTATGGCCGTATAAAGATCGAGATCGGCCTCGGTGTAAAGATCATTGCCTTCCCTGCGGAATTCCGTGTTATTAGTAATGACAAAAGTGATGTACAGATCGCCTTGGGGTCCGCCGTTCGCTCCTTCTCCACCGTGTCCGGCTATCTTTATGGTCTGTCCGTTTTCTACTCCGGCCGGGATGGTCAGTCGTATATTTTTACCGTTGACCGTGAGAGTACGCTTATGTGTGGTATATACTTCCCGAAGATCGAGATGAAGTTCGGCATTGAAATCCTGTCCGCGGAAACCTCCTGTTCTCCGGCTTCTCCTGCCGGAAGCTCCGCCGAACATCGATTCGAAAAAATCCGAGAAATCCTCTGCATCTCCCCCGGTATAGGTGTATTGCCGGTATCCGCCACCGGCAGCTCCCGAATTATGCGATTGGCCTTGTTTTCGCCTGGCTTCTTCAAAAGCTTCTGCATGTTCCCAGTCCTTCCCGTACTGATCGTATTTTTTGCGTTTCTCCGGATCACTCAATACTTCATTGGCCTCATTGATCCTCTGAAACTTGAGGTGCGCCTCTTCATCATTCGGATTCAGATCGGGATGGTATTTTCGCGCCAGTTTGCGATAGGCTTTTTTAATATCTGCAGGCGTGGCATTTTTATCCAGGCCCAGCTCTTTATAATAATCGATGTATTCCATATCTTAAAAAAGCAATTTTATCCTTTAAAGATACGGACAATTTAAGAGTTTTGGATGATTCGGAAAAATTAAAAATCCGTTAATCTTTACAGAGAAACGGATTTTTTTCAAAACACAGGTATCATTCGCTAAGCACTTGTACAACGTACAACATATCGTTACGAATTTGCCTTAAAGTTCATAATATTATAATGGTTTTCCGGGAAACAGACCGGTCATTTCATTAACATCAGAGAAGTCATAAAAAAGCTTACCAAAAGGAACTCCCCTCCAAAGAAGCAGGAAAACGATTCGTATCATGTTTTGTCGGTAGCCGGCACGATCTGTACCTTAACAAGGGTACTATGCCCCTCGCGCAATCCCGGAGACCTTCATGTCCGGACAGCCCCTTGTTTTTTTGGTGAACGGCCGTATTGCTGCGTAATTAGCGAAATTGTTTGTAACTTACCTTCGCTTAGTAAAATGATATTTTTTTGTATGATACCAAAGTCTATCTACCTTTTTTCGATCTTTGTTTTCGCCGGTTTTTGTATGCAGGCCCAGGAGGAGCTTCCGAACTGGGCATTAGGTCCCTTCGTAAGGCCGGCAGGTGCTAACCCTATTATCTCTCCCGATCCGGACCATACCTTTTTTGATCCGATGAGCACACAGGAAATTGCCTGGGAAGCGGGTGACGTTTTCAATCCCGCGGCCGTCGTCAAGGACAATCGCATATTTGTCCTTTATCGCGGCGAAGACAAATCCGGTATGGGTATCGGCAAGCGTACCTCCCGTATCGGGATTGCCGAAAGTAAAGACGGTATCCGTATGAAGCGCTATGGGAAACCGGTCTTTTATCCGGATGAAGATGAACAGAAAGAAAACGAATGGCCCGGTGGCTGCGAGGATCCGCGTATCGCTGTTACAGCCGACGGTTTATATGTGATGCTCTATACGCAATGGAACCGCAAAGTAGCACGGCTGGCTGTAGCTACATCCCGTGACTTAAAGAACTGGACCAAACACGGCCCGGCCTTCCGAACGGCACATCAGGGCAAATTTAAAGACCTGTTTTGCAAATCGGGATCTGTCGTAACAAAGTTAAAACATGGCAGGCAGGTCATCACCAAAGTCAATGGAAAATACATGATGTACTGGGGAGAGCGCTATATGAATATCGCCACATCGGAAGATCTGATTCACTGGACTCCCACCCTGAATGAAAAAGGCGACCTGGATCTCATTGTCACACCGCGTAGAGGTTATTTTGATAGCGATATGACAGAATGCGGTCCGCCCGCGATTATGACCGATAAGGGAATTCTCGTTCTATACAACGGTAAAAATAAAGGTGGCGAAGGCAGAGACCCAAACTACACGGCCAATACCTATGCCGCAGGACAGGTACTATTTGACCTCGACAATCCTTCGAAGGTTATCGGCCGGTTGGACAAACCCTTCTTCGTACCTACCGAACCCTTTGAGAAAAATGGTCAGTATCCGGATGGCACGGTGTTCATCCAGGGGCTTACCTACTTTAAAAACAAATGGTTTCTGTACTACGGATGTGCCGATAGCCAGGTAGGCGTCGCCATTTATAATCCTAAAAACAGAAACTCCGATTAATTACGAATCCTTTTACCTAATCCTATATGATTCTTAAAAGAGTAACCCGTTATAGCCCTGAAGTTTACAGACAAGTGATCAAATCGTCGTCCTGGTCACCTGTTATCCCGGTCCTTAAATTATTCAGGCAACAACCCAATAACCCCATCCAGTCGAGCCATAACTTTTTTAAAAACTGAAGCGAGATGTTATAAAGCACACCAGGTGGACTCCGAAGGAGACCACTACACACATAGAACAGCATCTCCATGAAACGCATTATATGTATGCGTTTAGATCTTGGTAGAATCCTGTATGCAATAGACAACATATACACCTTTAATTCACTATGCTATGAATAAAAAATATTTCGTATCCCTGCTTTTGTGTTCGCAGGCCATTTTTGCCCAGATTTCGGACAAGCTGGAACCCATTGACATTTTTGATCTGGAATACATCTCGGATCCGGTAATTTCGCCCGATGGCAGGCATATTGTATACGCCCGCCATTTTTCGGATATAATGACTGATAAAAACCTGTCTAACTTATGGATTATCAATGCCGACGGAAGTAATAACCGCCCGCTGACCACAGGCAATCATCACGATGTGCAGCCCGTATGGTCTCACAACAGTAAAATGCTGGCCTACAAATCGGATAAAGACGGAAAAATGCAGCTATATCTGCACTGGCCCGATAATCAGCAGGAAATAAAACTGACCAACGGAGTACCATCTCCCGGAAGTGTAAGTTTCTCTCCTGACGACAGTTACCTGGCATTCACCATGTTTATTCCTTCCCGAAAGAAAAAGACAACCATTACGCTTCCCGAAAAGCCACAAGGGGCCCAATGGAACGATCCGCCCAAATACATAGACGACCTGAAATATCGTGCAGACGGAGCAGGATATCTCAAGGAAGGCTTCAATCATATTTTTACCTTGCCCGCAACAGGCGGAACACCGCGACAACTTACTTCCGGTGATCTCAGCTACGGAACACCGGTATGGGACCATGACGGCCGCCACCTGCTTTTTGCCGCTAACCTACACGGGGACCGGGAATACGAACCTAATAATAGCGAAATATACCGTATATCGGTCAGTAACGGGACTATAGATACCCTGACCACACGAAAGGGCCCGGACCGGAACCCTGTGGTGTCTCCAGACGGTAAAACCATTGCCTATCTCGGAAATGACGAAAGGTATATGGGCTACCAGGTAACCCGGCTATACACCATGAATAGCGACGGTTCCTCCCAGACCCTGGTCTCCGGAGACTTTGATCGGGATATCCGTAATATCCGGTGGGCCAAAGACAGCAAATTGCTATACTTCCAGTACGACGATAAAGGCGATACCAAAATAGGAACTATCGATCTCCGGGGAGAGGTTAAGACCCTTCTCGAGGGTGCCGGAGGACTTACACTGGGCCGGCCTTATAATGCCGCCGATTATTCGGTATCGGAAAACGGAACCGTAGCCTATACCCTCGGAGGTACGGCACACCCCGCAGATCTTGCGGTTTTTAAAGGCAGGAAGTCTATGAGATTGACAGAAGTCAACAAAGATATTTTCGATTATAAGAAACTGGGAAACGTCGAGGAAATATGGTACAAATCCTCTTTTGACGGCCAGGACATCCAGGGGTGGATCGTTACGCCCCCCGACTTTGATCCTGCCAAAAAATACCCTTTGATCCTCGAGATCCACGGTGGCCCCTTTACCAGTTACGGCTCGGTGTTCTCCGCAGAGATCCAGATGTATGCCGCACAGGGCTATGTGGTGCTATATACCAATCCCAGGGGCAGTACCAGTTATGGAGAGACATTCGGCAATCTTATTCATCACGATTACCCCAACCACGATTATGACGACCTGATGAGCGGTGTGGACGAAGTTATTAAAAAAGGATATATAGATACGGATAACCTCTTTGTCACCGGCGGAAGTGGCGGTGGGGTCCTGACCGCATGGATCGTAGGACATACCGACCGTTTTGCTGCTGCTGTAGTGGCCAAACCGGTCATCAACTGGTATAGCTTTGTCCTCTATGCCGATAACCCGGCTTATTTTGCAAAATACTGGTTCGGCGAATTTCCCTGGGACAACCCGGAGCCTTATCTGAAACGTTCCCCGCTGAGTTATGCAGGCCATGTAACTACGCCAACGATGCTCCTCACCGGCGAATCGGATTTCCGGACCCCTATTCCGGAATCGGAACAATTCTATACCGCATTGAAACTTCGTAAAGTAGATGCTGCCATGGTTCGTATCCCCGGAACCTCACACGGTATTACCTCCAGGCCCAGCAACCTGATCGGAAAAGTAGCCGCTGTCTTGTCGTGGTTCGAAAAGTACAAACGGTAACATTTATACAAATAACCATAGCACAGCACTATACAGCAAGACTTTTTATGACATTGTGATTAGCCACAGGCTATTCACACTTGCGGGATTACCCTCCGGGTGGTATCATGGCCTTACCAATTATAAATGTAAGAAAAATAGGGATATTTTTAGTGCCGGGCTCGGTGATGTACATCCAAGTCGTATATTTACGACCTTTAATAGGTAAAAACATGAACAAAACACTGAAAAAACTTTTCTTTATCGCCACTTTTGCCCTTGGAATCACAACGGTAGGTGCGCAAAAAACATTTGATAACGGAATTGTCACTTATAAAATGACAACTACCGCCCAGGACCCCACCGCAGGAGAAATCAGCATGGACGCCGACATGACATTTCACATTTCTGGAAAAGAAGCCAAGACATCCATGAGCATGAATGCCATGGGAATGCAGATGGATGTAAAGAGCCTGATCAATTCCCAAAACAGAACGGGAGTGGTCCTGATGTCCTTTTTCGGGCAGAAAATGGCCGCCAAAGTCACCCCGGACGATTATGATGAGCTCATAAAAAGCAATAACGATTTTGACATCGAAAAAGTAGAACCAACCAATGAAACCAAAGATATTCTGGGCTATTCCTGCAAAAAGGCGATAGCCACGACAAAGCAGGGCATGGAACTCGAAATCTATTATACCGAGGCCATAAAACCCATAGCCATAGAAGGTCTTGGTAATATCAATATGAAAGGTATAAACGGGCTTCCTCTGGCCTATTCCATGCAAACCCCTCAGGCCAAAGTTAGTTTCGAGGCCAAAAGTATCAAGGAAGGTGGCGTTAAAGCTTCCGATTTTAATTATACGATACCCGAAGGATACAAAGAAGTGAGTTTTTCGGAGCTCAGCCAGATGAGTGGTGGTATGTAACTCCTGAATAGCTGTAGGTTCAGTCGTCCGTAATCTTCATTTTCCGAAGCAGAAAAGAAGCGTTCATGTTCCGACAGATACCCTCTTTAAATGTATAGTCGAAATACAATTCGTCGTTTACGATTTCCGCATCGAAATAATAGTTTTTCACCTGGGGGATCTTATCTGCTACTTCACACAGGCTCAGGTCGTGAGTTGCAATGATACCCGTAGCATCAGAAGCCACCAGTTTTTCGACAAACTTCCTGGAACCAATAGCCTTGTCCGTGCTGTTGGTTCCTTTTAATATTTCATCGAGTATAATGAAATATTCCTCCTTCCCTATCGCGTCCACAATATATTTTAACCGTCTCAGCTCCGCATAGAAATAGGAAGCTTCGTCAGCCAGGGAATCCACGGTGCGCATACTTGTGATGAGTTTTACGGGGTTGTATTCACAAGCTTCTGCACATACCGGTAATCCCGCATTACCCATAACGATCTGCAGTGAAACCGTGCGTAAAAAGGTACTTTTCCCTGCCATATTAGCCCCTGTAACGATAAAAAATTCCTCCCGGTGGATGGCATAATCGTTTTTTACCACCTCCGCAGGATCGATAAGCGGGTGTGCTCCCCGAACCGTTTTCAGTATATAAGCACCAGAATTGATCACCGGAAATGTATAATCCGGGTGATTAAACCGGAAATTCCCCAGCGTGTTGAAGGCATCTGTAAAATGGATAACGTCAAACCAGTCTTCTACATGGTGCCGGTAGGCCATCATCCATTTTTCGAGCCTGTAAGACTGGTATAAATCCCATAACAGAAATCCGTTTCCGAGTGCACCGAAAATAAAATTATTCCGCTGCTCCAGGGCATCTATAATCTTCGAAAAACGTTTCAGGGTCGCCGAGGCCTGTAGCGAAGACTGCTTCACACGGGCCTGTGCTTCCCTTAGCATGGCCGAAGAAAACGTTTCTTCCTCGATATGCGCCAGCAAACGATGATACTGGCTGAACGTATCCTGAGCTTTACTGACCTGCACAGCCAGTGCATTAATTTTTTTCAACCGGACGGACGTCATGGCCAACCCTGTGAGAAAAAGAAGAAACAGGGCATAACCGGATACCATATCGGTAAAATACAAAACGGTCAGCACTACCGATCCCATCCAAAAAGCACGGTGAATCCAGGGCATCAGACCGGAAACAAAAGGCTGATATGCTTGCAGCCAGTTTATAACCGTTTCCGGGTTCGTCTCCGTCCTGATCATCCGGGCCACCGCAGTAAACTCCTGCCGGAACCTGAGCTTTTCTCCCAGCTCGCGGACCGCTTCCTGCTTTTGGGGTATAGCCGAGGTATCGTTTGAAGTGAGAAACCCTGCGAGTTTTTGTCTTCCCGGTAAAAGGGCCGTACGATTGAGGTATTGAAAAAACGAACGGTCCCCGAAGAGATCGGTATCCTGACTAAAGGCATGTCCGGGATCGGCAAACTCATCTCCGTCCGGCAAATCGCCATAACAACGGTCCAGTACTCGGATCTCGGTTTCATTCAAAGCGATGAGTTCTTCCAGTTGCCGCTTTTTCCATTGCAGATTGCTGTGACGGGAGACCAAAAAAAGGAATAAGGCTATCCCGGCCAGTATACACGCCGTCAATAACTTCGTATTTCCTGCGGCCAGGTAGATCAGAACTCCAAAAACCAGGAACACCGTCAGCCGGAATATGCTCGATACCAGCAATTGTTTTTTAATTTTGCGCAGAGTTTCCTGATATTGAAGGATATTTTCACGATAAACCGATAAAGGTGTAGGCATGGCTGGAATTTTTAATGAAGCGACCAATGGCTAAAATACACAAACTTCGTAGATTTCACCTATAAACCCTGCCACCGCACCTCTTAAAAACATCATAAATTTCCGGTACGCTCATCCCCGGGTTATTCGGGTCTTACCTCCTATCTTTGCACACGGCTTTTTAAAGTAACGACAACCAATCGGTATATGACCAATTTTATCCTTATTGCCGTATGTATACTCTCCGGTATCCTGGTAAAGCATTACAAGGCATTACCACAGGACAGTTTTAAATCGGTGAACGCCTGGCTTATCAATATTGCTCTCCCTGCGGTAGCCCTCAAATATCTGCCGCAAATGGAATGGTCGGAAGAATTATTGCTTCCGCTCTTTATGCCTATGGTCGTATGGGGTGGTTCCTATGGCTGCATTTATATTTTCAACACGATATATCCGATGCATAAAGAAACCAGGGCCGTATTGTTACTTACTTCAGGGCTCGGAAATTCCTCTTTTATCGGCTTTCCGCTCACCCAGGCTTATTTCGGGGATGAAGGACTTCCGATCGCGGTTTTCTATGATCAGTCTACCTTTATCCTGATCGCTACCGCTGCCATTTTTACTGCGGTAAAGGCTTCCAACGGCGGAGCGTTTCATCCGGTGGCTACCCTTCGGAAAGTATTTTCCTTTCCGCCTTTCATCGCTTTTATACTGGCCCTGGTACTGCCGCATTTTGTATCGCTGGACCCGGCACTGCCGGTACTCGATGCCCTGGCCGTAACCCTTGTACCTCTGGCGCTGTTTTCGGTAGGTATGCAACTCCCGCTGAAAGACTGGAAAACCGACCGGGGACTGATGGCTTTTGCACTCTCCTATAAACTTCTGATCGCCCCTTTATTACTGTTCGGGATATGCCTGCTTTTTTCATTTCGCGGGCTTACGGCGCAGGTCAGCGTTTTCGAGGCTTCCATGGCACCAATGGTTACGGGAGCCATCATTGCTATAGACCACAACCTGAACCCTCCCCTGGCCAACAAAATTCTCGGAATCGGGATCCTGGTTTCTTTCCTTACCACTTTTCTGTGGTCGCTTGTACTGCCGGCTATAGCCTGATCACTGTATGTCCCGGAAAACAAATTTGTGAAGGGTAAAGGTATCAGCTCCGGGTCTTATATTGATCAGGTTAACACCATCGGGGACAGGATAACATTGAAGCAGGGTGTTTTTTCGGACCCCGGACCGAAACGAAGAAAAATCCGGGCTATACAACGAAGCATACACCACAAAACGGTCAAATACGATATGATCGTACCCGGCATCCGAAGAACCGAACCGGGCGTAGAAACCGGCATACCTGTTCCGGTTTACCTGTAAACGGTAATTTTTGAAATTCCTGGAGTTTATGATACTGCCATCCCTTTTATCCGTGATATAAAAGTTACAGTACGACTTTCCCCGGGTGGAAAAAGCCGAAATACCTATAAAATACGGAGTAATATCTATGGTCAGATGCCTGTTGGCACTGTTGGCATAACCGAAATCAATCCCCTCAATCGGCTTGTACTGTTGCCATAACTGCTTACCGGAATCATCGTACTTACCGATCAGAAAACCGGAATCACCACTTTCGGGACGTACACCCGCATAGCAATAATAAGCCTGTTCCACTGCATCATAAACCACCGCTCCTTTGGCGTGTTCGGTCGGTATCCTGTGATCAGAAAATCGTCCGTCATGCCCGTTACCACCAGCCGGAGGATAGGCCGAAAAAGAATGCGGATTGAGACGGAGCACAGCAAATTTTTCCCGGTCCGGATGTTCCACTTCCATAACCAGTTTTACATCATGCCTCATCTGGCCCCGATAATCGAAAGTCATACAACGATATGCCCTTGACGTATCTCCGGAAAATTCAGGAAAAGCTAAAACAAAATCCTCCTCAGACACATGAAGCAAAGCCGGCTGTACGCCCTTATAATTCAACGGGACACTGTAGTTCTCTGTTCCGGACAGGCTCTCTATATATACGGACATCTTTTTGTTTTCTTCAAGAAGGTACACAAAATAGCTGTCGTTCGAAAACCATAATTTATTGGCATTTCGGTGCGAACGGATACGAAAACGGCTTGTATTTTCAGTACCATCATCATTCTTACCGGAAAACAGGCAAAGCGTATCCCGGTATATACGATATATATTTTTGTCTCTCATCATTCCGCCGTATTGAAACAGGAAATTCTCCCAGGTTTGTGACCCGGTTAGTAGATCATCCCCACCAATCCTTTCCTTGCTGCGAAAGCTATACAAATTCCGGAAATCGGCATCCAGTACCGTAAGCCGGGTTTTATCGGCCCCCTTACCATTTTCGAGGATAAATAGATTCCCTGTTTCCGTAACGTCGTAGTCACTGATGCTATTACCTGCGCCGATAGTAAATTCCGTTGTTTTCTGTTGGGCCTGCAAGCAGAGGGCAAGCAGACAAAAAACCGGGATAAAAATGTGTTTCATGGTCAATTAGGAAATTTAAAAATGAAGGTTTGTGTATCTTTTTCCCCGCTACAGCATATCTGAAGCTGTATTTTATCAGGAGGCATGAAAAATACGCAGCTATCCCTGTAATTCCGGACCAACAAGTATAGAACAAGTTCTAACAGTACGTAGAATTTATTCTACACCTCGCCCGCAGCAGAATCGGAAGACGGCATGTATTGCCCTGAACAATCAGATCGGCCATATTACGGAAGATCACATACATTTTACTTTAAGTTAATACACAGGACAACTTGTTTCTTTTCTTTTGTAAAAACCTTAATAGCCGGCCGCTATACTATGCGCCGGACCTACAACAGGAGTAAATACGATAGCTATGATAAAATTACTTTTAACCCTCGGCGGGTTGGGCCTGTGCTTTACACTTTCGGGCCAGGTGAAGGGATATGTTTTTGAGGATAATAACCGTAACGGCAAAAAAGAACGTTCCGAAGCCGGAGTAGCCGGTGTTTCGGTGACCAACGGTGTCGATGTCGTGCAGACCGATGCCCGGGGGTATTACGAACTGCCCGAAAACGACGACCAGATTATTGCCGTCATAAAACCATCGGGCTATGCCTTACCGGTTAATGCCGATAATCTGCCTCAGTTCTATTATATCCATAAACCCGGTGGTTCCCCGAAACTCAAATACAAAGGGGTATCGCCCACGGGAAAACTTCGTAAAAACACAAACTTCTCCTTATATCGCTCCGAAGAACCGGATACGTTCACTGCCCTGGTATTCGGCGATCCGCAGGCATACACCAAAGAAGAGATACATTATTTTTACCGGGGAATAGTCGCCGAAGTGGAAGGTATCAGCGATATTCCGTTCGGAATAAGCCTCGGAGATCTGGTCGGAGACGATCTGGACCTGTTCGGGCCTTACACCGATGCCATTCGGAAAATAGGAATTCCGTGGTATAACGTTATGGGAAATCACGATATGAATTACGATGCCGGTGAAGACCGCTATTCCGACGAAACTTACGAATCCCGCTTCGGACCTAATAACTATGCTTTCAATTACGGAAAAGTTCACTTTATCATCCTCGACGATATTCTCTACCCCGATCCGAGAGATGGTAAAGGGTATTGGGGCGGGTTCCGTAAAGATCAACTGGATTTTGTAGAAAATGACCTGAAATACGTTCCTGAAGATCATCTTATTGTACTGGCCTTTCACATTCCGCTCAGCGAACCGGACGGTGATGCTTTCCGGGACAAAGACCGTCAACGGCTTTTCGATCTGCTCAGCAACTATCCCAATACCCTGTCGTTATCAGCTCATACCCATTTGCAGAAACAGGATGTCTTTACCCGGGCGGAAGGATGGAAAGGACCCCGACCCCATCACAGCTATAATGTAGGGACTACGTCGGGCGACTGGTATTCGGGGAAGCTCAACGACCAAGGTATTCCGGTATCTACCATGCGCGATGGCACCCCGAAAGGTTATGCTTTTATCCGTTTTGACGGAAACCGCTACGCTGTAGATTACAAAGTTGCGGGAGCGCCGGCCACTTACCAGATGAATATCTTTTCGCCGGAAGTCGTTGCCAGGGGACGCCGTACCCCGGCCGGTATTTATGTCAACTTTTTTATGGGAAGTGCGGATGATGTGGTTGAATACCGTATAGATAACGGTTCATGGAAATCCATGAAACAGGTAGAAGAACCGGATCCTTCCTATGTCAGGGATGTTTTGGAATGGGACACCACGCCTTCCCTTTTCCCGGGAAGACGTTCTTCCAACCCTGTGATCAGCACACACCTGTGGCGCGGTACCATTCCCACAGATCTTGAAGCGGGTAAACACACCATAACGGTCAGGGCCACTGACCGCTACGGCAAAGTCCATTCGGCGACAAGCCATTATACGCTGGCCGATCCGGTAGACTAAGACTTGAATTACTCCATGTAGTCGTATATTACAGTTACCTACCCGGAAAACAGGAAAAACACCTCCCTGTTTCCGGGTTTCTGTCTGCCTTTATGAGCCGTTTTCAAGAAACTCCCGTTCCATTTTTTGGTTTGCAGCTTTCCAGAACACATACAATGCTCTGGCTTGTCCGTAAGCCTGCTTATTTTCATCTCGGAGCTGAAGTTCCAGTGCTTTGACCGGCATAGGCGGGCTTATCCTCACCTGGGCAAACCTGGACGCCATCTTGTGTACCACATTGGCCAGGGCATCATAGTCCCGATCATCCAAAGCCTGTTTAAAGACCACCAGTTCCTTTTTATTTTCCCCGATCATCAATTCCACAATCTCCTGCAATGCCTCTTCATCATCTCCGGTATAAGCTTTGAGATCGGTAAGATCGTAAATGCCCTTCCCTTCCTCATCCCCTTTTTCGGAAACGTTTTCGAGTCCGAGCAGATCGGATATGGTTTTTAATACATTGGTCTTCCGCAACGGCTTAAAAAGTATCCTGTCAAAACTCTCCATCCTCGAAGCATCTTCCGGGGTGAGCATCACATTGGCCGTAGCTATGATCGTATTTCGCAGTACAATACCTTCTTTTTCGAGTTCCTTTTTGAGCGCATAACCGGAAAGGCCCGGCATTTTCATGTCAAAGATAACCAGATCGTACGATTCGGTTCGCAAATGCACCAGCGCTGCTTTCGGATCGTTTATGGCCTTAAAATCTGCTCCGTAAGGCACTACGAGTTTCTCATATAGCCGGGTAATCAGCGGATCGTCATCTACGGCCAGGATACGTACACCCTGAAGACCGTTGGCAGGCATCCGGAATTCTCCTTCGTGTTCCTCCTCTTTTCTTTCTCCTTTTGCAAAGGTGAACCCCACGGTAAACTTACTTCCTTCCTGCTCTTTGCTTTCCAATTTCAGTTTTCCTCCCATCTCTTTTACTACTCTTTTTACGATTCCAAGCCCCAGTCCCGTACCTTTAATTTTGTTTTTATGGGTTCCGGCCTGCTGGTAGTCCTTGAATATCGTTTTTTGTTCTTCTTCACTGATCCCTATTCCGGAATCCTCAATACTAATCCTTACATCCAGTTTCTCCTTATCTTTTTCGTGTTCCCGGGTTTCCAGTTCCACCCTGATAAATCCTTCTTCTGTATATTTCAAAGCGTTGTGAGCCAGGTTGTAAATAATCTGTTGAATACGGTACTCATCGGAAATAATATATACCGGCTCCGAAGGCAATATAAATATGGGTTGTATGCCCCGGTTGATGATCAGCGGTTCAAAATTGCTTCTGATCTTTTCCATGACCACCAGCAGGTCGAAATTTTCCTCCTTAATCTCGATGATCCCTGCTTTGATCTTGGCCATATCCAGGATCTCATTGGTCATCTGGTAAAGATAATTGGATGCCGACTGCAGGGCCTGTACATTCTCGTCCTTCTGATCGAGCATATCGGCATAACCGATAATGGAGGTCAGTGGTGTTCGCAGTTCATGACTCATCGTAGACAGAAAACGTTGCTTTTCTTCGGCCTCCCGTAATGCCCTGCGCTCACTTTGCTCCAGTTTTTTATGATAAAAGATCGACTTGTTTACATCCCTGAAGATAACAAAGGTGGCAACCAATCCCAGTATCAGAAAAATCAGGATGATAATCCCTGTTTCGTATATATACTTCCTGGAATCGCTCGAAAAATCATCGATATACCGGTTAAATTCGCTGAGCTCCTCAAAAAGGATCTCGTTGAGAATACCCTCTATATAATTATTGATCTCCGCATTCTTCTGAAAGATCTGTTTTTCTCTGTTCTCGATATTCTCCAGAATATCGCTTCGCCGTTGCTGTATCTTCTCGAAAATCGAGATGATTTTCATCTCCGGGGCTTCTTCCGGTTGCCCCGGGGTGAGTAAGGTGTCTACCGAAGTAGAGACGATCGTATCGCGATTTCGTTTACGGCGCTGTAGCTCTTTGGGATAGGTTGTCTTTTCAGCAGCAGATTCGTCTTTGCCCGTCCTTCCGAACAACCTCCGGAAAAAGTTTCCCTTATCGTCCTTATCTATTTTTTCCTGGTCTATGATCCGCCCGCCATTTGAAACTACAGGGTTTTCATAGATCTCGGAGGTTATCTGTTTAATGATGGTTACCGAATCCCGCGCACTGAGATTGAGTCGCGACAACTCTTCTTTCAGCACATTTTCCAGGTCATTGACAAAACGTTCCTGGCTTTTCTGCTTGATATCTTCCAAAACCAGGTATTCGGACTGGATCTCCCGCAACAATCTCGGAATCGTATCGAGCTGACTGTATTCCGATAGAATATCGGAGTTTTTCAGCTCCTGTTCTATCGAATCCAGGTTTACTTCTATAGAAGCTATGATCGAATCTACCTTCCGCGACGAGAATTTGATAGAATCTATCAGGTACAGATTGTTGAGCTTGTTGAGGTCCAAAGCTATTTTTTTCAGGTGATTGGACCTCTTCTGCGGGTTGATACTTTTTTCCACCCGATTGCTCAGCGACTGTAAACTTATATAAAAATAAAACCCTATGCTCGCAATAGCTACGGCGCTAAGTGCAAACATCAGTAAGGTTTTACCTTTTACATGCAGCATCGGATCCTTATTTTAGTTTTTCCAGGAGTACCAGAAGTTCATTGGGTTTTATGGGTTTTTGTACAAAATCAAGTACACCCAGTTCCCGCGCCCTGCTGACCATATCGTCCTCCTTGAAACGACTCATCAATAGGGTCTTCGCATTTTTGTTCGGTCCGTCCTTGATACCTTCCAGTACCGACAATCCGTCCTGGTCGGGCAGTTTGTAGTCGGTAATGATAAAGTCAAACTGCTCCGCAGCCAGTATTTCCCTGGCCTGTGCAGCAGACTGCGCATCTTTGGTTAGGATCTGATTGTTGTTGAGATATTTTGTCAGCAAGCGACAAAATACGACATCATCTTCTATAACTAATACTTTTAAGCTCATATCTTAAATATTATCAAATTTTTCAATAGCATGCTGATCAATGGCATAGGTAGCCATGGCGCTCTGTATGAATCCCTGGATCAGTTCATCGATTCCGAGTCCTAAATTACCAAAATTACGGATATCATATAACATGAGGCGCTCATCGTCGTAAGACCATCCTTCGGTCTGTTTTACGGAGAGGTTGGTACCGTACAGATCCCACGAACTCGCTCCTTCGGGCAGAGGTTTGTTCAGAGGCAACCGTGCTCTCCTGGAATAGATCGCCAGGGGTCTTAATCCTTCTTCCGTGTAGTGCATCATCAATCTGAGATCGAAAGCATAGCTCCTGTTTTTCTTATCCGGGATCGTTCCTACGTGATACCATGCCTTTTCCTTATCACTGCCTTTGATATAATTGCTGTATATCAATTGCTGGATCAGGTACTTCTCGGGCTGATAAGCCTTCAGGGTTTCATATACCGTTTCCATTTCTTCCTGTGATGTAACGGTGTACACGCCCTGACCGGCATTACTGTCCGGCACTTTGATCACCATACTCCTTCCGAGCTTCTCGAAATAGTGGAAGAGATCCTTATGTTCTACCTCAAGATACGTATGAGGGGTATGGATCTCCAACCCGGAGGCCCGGAACTTATCATTAAATTTCTGATAGGCCATGTAGGCTTCTGTTTTGTTACGTCCCCCTGCCAGGCAGGCTTCTATGGGGTTTAACAACAAGGTCCTGGATTTGAGGGGTATTCTGTTCCAGGGTTCCTGTGTAACATAACGAAAAGCAGCACGGATTGGTATCCATTCCTCGTTTTCGGATTTTACATACAACTTGTTATCTACGAATTTGGCAGGCGGATCGGGATCGTCTTTCAAAAATTTGGCCAAGTACACGTCCTCCCCGAAAGCATCGGCAAGTGTGGAGGCATAACCGATATTTTCCATCGGGTTTTTATCGTAGATCACAGCCAGTCCCCCGGTCTCGTTGTGCTTTTCCACCTGGGGCTTAAAGGTAAGCTCCAGAAGTTTTTTATATCCTCCCTTTTCAATGTTCAGATCCAGTAAAGGCATGGATTTTTGTCCTGACGGACACGAATTGGTTTCGATAATCGTCAGTTTACGCATGCCGGCCTGGTTGGTAATATGCATCATGTCCGTCCCCGACCATTGGAAATATTTGGGCTTATAAGCCAGCACTTCACGGAGCTTCTCTTCATCCGCTCCCGGATGCAATCGGGAAAATCTGGAAATAAACTGGTCTGTGGTCAGGTGTAAAAAATGACTTACCAAAGGGTGAATATTAGAGTTCAGTACCCTCGGATACCAATGCTCGGAGGGTTCGAAATCTCCGGGCTCCACCAAATGTACATTATCTGCAATACTTAGTTTCATGTGTATATTTTATTTTTTTCTTAGAATAACTTGAATGTTCGTACCCGCGGGGCAATAACTTTTTTCATATCTTATTTAAATACCATGTATGGTTTCCAGGATAAAGTCCCAATGTTTGTAAAGCATCAGCACGCCACTGACTACCATAGTGGTAATGACAATTTTCCTGAAAAAAAGTTCGGAGATCATACCGAGGAGCTTCTTCCCGTAAAAATTACCTATGATAGCGGTGAACCCCAGAATAAGACCATACTTGAGGACATCACCGGTCAGGTATCCGAAATACGCATAACTCGCCAGCTTGGAAATATGAAGTACGACAGCGTTTGCAGACCGGGTACCGATAAGCTCCTCTTTGGTCATACCATAATTCATATAAGCCGAATTCATCAGGGGTCCCACCCCCCCTATAAGACCGGACAGAAATGAGATGGTAAACCCTATGGGAACAAAATGCCAGGTTTTTATACGCTTTACTTTAACGTCTTCCGGCTTCTGGAAAAACTGGAAAACGGTAAATACAAGGAATATCCCGATAATAATCTGTATCCAGTCGGAAGACAGCGATGCAAACAGCCGCGCTCCCAGAACTGACCCTACAATGGTGGAAGGAAGCAACCATTTGAACAGGTTCCAGTCTATCTCCTTGAAAAATAAAAACACCCTGGAACTGCTGCTCATTGCTATACCCAACGTCATAATCGGTGCGACGGACTTGGCTCCGGCAACAAAAATGATCAAAGGCATCAAAAGTAAACTGGCTCCTCCGCCACTTAACGTACTTAAAACAAAAATCAAAAAACCCAAAACTACCAGAAGGCTTATCTTAATCATAATCAAAACTTAGCTTCGGAAACAGGCTTACCGTTCCCTTTTAAATTAAATATATCTGTTTTTTTCGGAATGGGGCAATTGATAAAGCGTTTAGCATTAAGGACCCTCAGCCATAAAACCTGAGCTGAAGCTGAAACCCGACAAAAAACCGATCCACAGACAAAGGATTTCCCAAAACCGGAATATCATTCCGGAATTTCTCCTTCGAAAGGTTTTCGGATACCGGATATAAAAATGCTTTTCTTCTCATTACGTTTTTTTATACTGTCGTTTACAGAACAAATACTGTGACAAAAACACCACAACATTTAAATTTCTAAAAAAACCATGATAATCAACATTTTAACACAACAAAGTCTGCTTCCCACACCCTGTCTTGTTGTATAAAACATACATACATTTGTATAAAAGTTTCTCATACCCCGGCTTTACGGATATCCATAGAACCCGTCTCTGTTTCCGGCCCGTATACGGGTATAAAAAAACAGGGAGACCTGAGCCTCCCTGTTATACGATATCCGGAAATGCAAAGATTACAATCCTTTCTCGTTCGATAGCGAGTACGGAAAGTCCTTTTCGTCCGTGCCCCTTGTTTTTTCGGGGGTATCTCCCATGTCAAAATCGATAACACCACCCTTCATGAGCTCCTTATGGCTCAGGTAGTTTTTGGTATGGGTTTTTCCGTTAACCCGCATTTTACGGATATAACGGTTCGTATCCGAGTTGTCAGGAGCATTCAGGATCAGCTCGTTCCCGTTTTCCAGCCGAAGTGTTGCTTTTTTAAACAACGGAGCCCCGATGACATACTGGTCCGTAGCCGGAGCCACAGGATAAAAGCCCAGGGCAGAAAACACGTACCATGCCGATGTTTGCCCGTTATCCTCATCGCCGCAATAGCCATCCGGGGTCGGCCAGTACATCCTGTTCATCGTTTCACGTACCCAGTATTGTGTTTTCCAGGGCTCGCCCGCATAATTATACAGGTAGATCATATGCTGTATAGGCTGGTTACCATGTGCGTATTGCCCCATATCGGCTACCTGCATCTCGCGCATTTCATGGATAATGCCTCCCCCTTTTCTCGGGGTGATGGTCGATGGCGAAGTAAATACGGTGTCGAGCTGCTTTATAAAAGCTTCTCTACCTCCCATGAGGTCTGCCAATCCTTGTATATCATGAAATACGGACCAGGTGTAGTGCATACTGTTCCCTTCAGTAAAATCCCTGCCCCATTCGATGGGATCGAACTCTTTTACAAACGCACCGTTACGGAGTTTTCCACGCATAAATTTGGTTTCGGGATCATAAACTTTTTTATAGTTCAGGCTTCGTTCTTTATAGCGCTTTATTTCTTTTTTAGGACGCTTGAGTGCCTTGGCCAGTTGGTATATCGCAAAATCATCGTAGGCGTATTCCAGTGTTCTCGACACATTCTGGCGGATATCCACATCGGCAGGAACATAGCCGAGATCATTGTAATATTCCACTCCGGCACGCCCCACTGCAGTCATCGGCCCTTCATTATTAGCCCCGTGAATGAGCGCTTCATACAGCGTTTCGATGTCATACGAATAACTGTCCTTATTTTTCAGGTAGGCTTCGGAAACCACAGAAGCGGAATTATTACCGATCATGATATTACGCAATCCGGGGCTCGCCCATTCCGGTAACCATCCGCTCTCTTCATAGGCATGGAGGAGTCCCTCCTGCATTTTTTCGTTGAGTTCCGGGTACATGAGGTTCAGAAAAGGAAAAAGAGCCCTGAAGGTATCCCAGAATCCCGTATCGGTAAACATGTATCCCGGGCGTACTTCTCCGTTGTACGGGCTGTAATGCACAACCTTACCGTCTTTGTCGTATTCGTAAAACGATCTCGGAAAAAGCAGACTGCGGTACAGACAGGAATAAAAAGTCCGGTACTGATCGGTCGTTCCTCCTTCGAGAGCTATTCTACCCAATTCCTTGTTCCAGGTATCCCGCCCTTTTTGCCGGAGACCTTCGAAATCCAGCGAAGCCGTCTCTTCCAGGTTTCTCTCGGCCTGTTCGAAACTTATAAATGACGAGGCTACACGGGCATTGATCTGTTCTCCCGCAGCTGTTTTAAACGCTATTACGGCGCCGGCATGGTCTGCCTCCGATTCCAGCTTATCCGTAAGCAGGGAATCGCTGAAGGTCTTCCCCGATTCGAAGGCTTTATCAAATTCTATGACAAAGTAATTTTTAAAATTTTCCGGTACGCCCCCGCTGTTTCTTGTAGTGTATCCGATCACCTTGCGTTCTTCCGGAATGACCTTTACATAAGACCCCCGATCGAAAGCATCTATTACGATATATGAATCGTTCTCCGGGAACGTAAAGCGAAACCTTGCGGCACGTTCCGTCGGGGTAATTTCCGTGGTCACATCATGATCTGCCAGGTACACCCGGTAATAATACGGTGTAGCCTGCTCTGCCTTGTGAGAGAACCAGCTTTGCCGTTCCTCTTCCTTAAAACGAAGTTTTCCGGTGACCGGCATGAGCGAGAACTGACCGTAATCGTTCATCCAGGGAGAAGGCTGATGTGTCTGTTTAAATCCCCGTATCTTCCTGGCATTATAGGTATAGGTCCAGCCATTCCCGTTCTCCCCGGTTTGCGGAGTCCAGAAATTCATACCCCAGGGCATGGCTATAGCCGGATATACGTTTCCGCTGGAAAGCGAATAATCAGAATCTGTTCCCATCAACGGGTTAACATAGTCTACCGGTTCATCTGAGGCCGGAACGGTTTGTCCGTTCAGGGTACAGCACAACAGGATCAAAAGATAAAAATAGTGTTGCTTTTTTAGTCTTTGCACGATAAATAGTTATTAGAGTTTAATAATTTACAGCACGGTGTCCGAAGCTCCTTTTGTAATCGGTACGAATGAGCTCCGAAAAGCGTATTCTTACGCATCAAAACCGATCGGTTTTCATCGGAATCTGCGTTTATTTTTTTAGCCTTCCAAGTTAGTAAAACGTTTTAGCAAGGCCTAAATACTTATCTTAAAATTTTTGGGGTATTTACAGACAGTTCCGGAAAGCAGGTAAATAACAGATTTCGACATGGCTCAAAGTACGGAGCATACTGTCGGGGAAATCTTTGATGTGTGTAGCGTGTAAAAACATAAAAACCCGGCGAGATCCGAAGACCTGCCAGGTTTTTATTCTTCTATTATGAACAAAAAAATTATTTGCTTTCTTTATCCATTTTCTCTTTAAGCTCTGCAAGAGCATCAAGGTCACCAAGTGTAGTTTTCTCTACGTTAGTGTTGTTTGCAGACTTCATGTTTTTCTCTTCCTGTTCTTTGAAGATAGCGGTATGAGAAGCAACAACTCTTTTGAATTCTTTGTTGAACTCAATAACTTTGAATTCAGCTGTTTCTCCTTTTTTCAGTTTTTTACCATCTTCTTTTTCCAGGTGACGTGAAGGAACAAAAGCAACGATATCTTCATTGAGGTTGATAGTCGCACCTTTGTCTACGATCTCACTTACTTCTGTAGTGTGAACAGTACCTACACCAAACTCGCTCTCATACTTATCCCACGGGTTTTCCGTAGTTTGTTTGTGACCGAGGCTCAGTTTACGTCCGTCTACGTCCAGTTCCAGCACTTCCACTTCGAGTTTATCTCCTACGGAAACGAACTCGGACGGGTGCTTGATCTTCTTGGTCCAGGAAAGGTCTGAGATATAGATAAGACCGTCGATACCTTCTTCCAGTTCTACGAATACACCGAAGTTTGTAAAGTTACGTACAATACCTTCGTGCTTGGAACCTACAGGGTATTTGCTGGTAATATCGGTCCATGGGTCCGGAGTAAGTTGCTTGATACCGAGCGACATTTTGCGCTCTTCTCTGTCGAGTGTAAGTACTACAGCTTCTACTTCGTCACCTACGGAAACGAAATCCTGAGCGGAACGCAAGTGTGTAGACCAGGACATTTCGGAAACGTGGATAAGTCCCTCAACGCCTTCGGCTACTTCGATAAAGGCACCGTAATCTGCAATAACAACGACTTTACCTTTTACCTTGTCTCCTACTTTGATCTCGTCGCTAAGCGCTTCCCAAGGATGTTTCTGAAGTTGTTTCAGACCCAACTGGATTCTCGATTTGTTATCATCAAAGTCAAGAATTACCACGTTAAGTTTCTGATCCAGTTCTACAACCTCGCTCGGGTGGTTGATCCTGCTCCAGGAAAGATCGGTAATGTGGATAAGACCGTCAACACCTCCAAGGTCGATAAACACACCGTAAGAAGTAATGTTTTTAACAACTCCTTCCAGTACCTGACCTTTTTCAAGCTGCCCGATGATCTCTTTTTTCTGTTCTTCGATATCGGCTTCGATAAGTGCTTTGTGCGAAACTACGACGTTCTTGAATTCGTGGTTGATCTTTACCACTTTGAACTCCATAGTTTTGCTTACGTACTGATCGTAATCGCGGATAGGTTTTACATCGATCTGTGATCCTGGTAAGAACGCTTCGATACCGAATACATCTACGATCATACCACCTTTGGTTCTGCATTTTACAAAACCGTTTACGATCTCGCCATTATCATAAGCCGCATTAACCCTATCCCAGGCTTTAATCGTACGGGCCTTTCTGTGCGAAAGTACCAGTTGTCCGGTTCTGTCTTCGCGAACGTCGATAAGTACCTCTACTTTATCTCCAACTTTAAGATTGGGATTGTAACGGAATTCGTTCAGAGAAACCACTCCTTCGGACTTAGCGTTGATGTCGATAATAGCTTCCCTGTCTGTAAGGTGTACTACTTCTCCTTCTACTACTTCCTCATCGGCAGTATCTACGAAGTTCTCTTCTACGAGCTTTTCAAACTCCTTAAGCTTGTCATCTTCAACTTTTTCAATACCTTCTTCGTAGTTGTGCCAGTCGAAGTTCGCTAAAAATTCTTCAGGATTTTTTACATCCTGTTCTGTCTTTGTTTGAGTGTCAGCCATTGCTGATTTAAAATTTGTATCCCGAACCCATACCGGAAATAAAGCAATAGGAATTCAGAAGCATTAATAATTAGTTTGTTACACCTTTTCCTCCGGATTTTGCTAAAAAGGAGTGCAAAAGTACAATTATATTTTTGATTTTCAAAAACTTGTGCAGGGTTAATTTATTCAAAAAGTATCCTGCACCCCCACCTGTGCCGAAAAATCCTGACAAACCGGCAAAATATTGTGTTTTAGAAGCCGGCAGCACTTCCCGCTCCTGACATTTTTAATACCTTTACGCCCGAAGAAAACGTAAAACGACATCCCATGCTGCAACCCATTTCCTGCAACGGTTACGATATATTTTTTAATGAAGACGGTTATACCCGGCTCCGGGAATACCTCGAAGAAAAAAACCATTCCAAAGTTTTTATCCTTACGGACGAAAACACGCATCAACACTGCCTTTCGCATTTTATGGCCAATATGCCTGCCGATTTTACCGCCGAGGTCATTGAGATTGAGGCCGGTGAGATCCATAAAAACATAGAGACCTGCAGCCAGGTATGGCAGGTTCTTTCCGAAATGGGCGCCGACCGGAAAAGCGTACTGATCAACGTAGGCGGCGGTGTGGTAACGGATCTGGGCGGCTTTGTGGCTTCTACCTTTATGCGCGGTATAGATTTTGTAAACATCCCCACTTCACTTCTCGCCATGGTCGACGCTTCCGTAGGCGGTAAAACGGGTGTGGATCTGGGGGCATTAAAAAACCAGGTGGGCGTTATCAATGTCCCCGACATCCTTATCGTAGATACGGACATGCTGCGTACACTCCCTCCCGAACAAATGCGGAGCGGGCTGGCCGAAATGCTGAAACACGGTCTGATCTACGACGAGAATTACTGGAATGCCTTTCTCGACCTCTCTGCTTTTCAACTCGATGACCTGGACACTCTTATCCGGGATTCCATAATCATTAAAAACAAGATCGTTATGCAGGACCCGCGCGAAGCCGGACTGCGCAAAACCCTCAATTTCGGGCATACACTGGGGCATGCTATAGAATCGTATTTTCTGCAAAACCCGGATAAACCAACCCTGCTCCATGGAGAAGCCATTGCCATAGGTATGATCCTGGAAACTTTTCTCTCGGCGGAACTCGAAGGCTTTCCCCACGAAAAACTGGAACAGGTTACTTCGGTCATCCTCTCCTATTTCCGGAAAGTAGAAATCGAAACGGAAGATCTGGAACACATCATAGCGTATCTGAAATACGACAAGAAGAATTCCCACGGCAATATCAATTTTGTATTGCTCAAAGACATCGGATCACCTGTTATAGACGTCAGAACCGACAACGAAAAGATCCTCCGCTCCTTTGCGTATTACAAAATTCAGGACATATAGCTTCTAATCTATTTTTTCGTAGCGGTACAAACAGGCTTCTATACACATCGTAGGGCTTAAAGGAGAAAGCACAAGATCGCTACCTTCGAAATAAAATCTCATAAGATGTGGTTCGGTATCAAAATCACATTGAAAATCCAGCCGGAGGGAATCTCCCTGAACAGCGTATCTTCCTTCCTGGCAATCCGTACCGTTTGATACGAATGTACTATCTGCCCGGAATTCATAGATATCACCGTCTTTTACGGAAGTCCAGCGGATAGTATCATCTCCAGGACTGATATATTGCCTGGTCATTTTCCATCTTCCCGTTACCGAGCCGTCCTGGGTACTGTCGGTATCTTCCCCGCACCCCAATACCGACACGAGGAGAAATACAGCTAAAACAGTTTTCATCGTTGTTTTGGATTGTTTAAACATCATTTTGCTTTTTGAAGTTTTCATTTATATGAAAGATGTACTATCCGCTTAAGCGTTGCGTATATCCTTCCCGCAAAAGTCCTTTTCAAGTGTATTCCGGACGTTTTTAAACCCGGAGAATTTCATGTTATTTTTAGCGCCAAAACCTTTACGAAAACGTTTGAAATACATAATTTTGCCCCGAACACTAAAATGATACCCTCCCTCGAAAAGGGAGGTCCTACACTAAACACAGAACTAATGAGTTTTACAAAAACTTACGAAAAGGAACTTGCTTTTCAGGCCGATCGCAGAAAAGCTTCTGTCGAATTCAGCAAAATCGTCAGTGATCTTTGGTACGATAAGGCTATCGAACTCGTGCTTTTCCGCAATCAACTGATAGACCGGAGCGTCAGCGAAATCATTAATCTCCACGAATATGCGGGAGAATTTGTACAAAAACCGATATCCATTTTCGATACGGTCGAAATAGCACAGGCCATTAAACAAATGACCCTTCCTCCGGCCAAGCTCGATATCGGCAAGCTCACCTACGAATTTCACCTCGAAGACGACAAATACACCAATGCCACCGCATTTATCTACGACAAACTCGGAGATGCCCATCAGAGCCGGGAGATACAACCCAAAGATGTGGTCCTGTACGGTTTTGGGCGGATAGGCCGTCTCCTGGCCCGTGAGTTGATGGCCAAAACCGGGAAAGGCAACCAGTTGCGTCTCCGGGCCATTGTCACCCGCGGCAATTCCGATGCCGAAATCCTCGAAAAAAGGGCTTCACTACTCCGTAACGACTCTGTTCACGGTGATTTTCCGGGAACCGTTTCTGCCGACGCCGAGAACCAGGCATTGCTGATCAATGGCACGACCGTTCATATGATCTCCGCAAATGCCCCCGAAGATATCGACTACACGGCTTATGGCATTAAAGATGCGCTGATCCTGGACAATACCGGGGCGTTCCGCGACAAAGAACAACTCAGCCGCCATCTCCGATCGAAAGGGGCAAGCCATGTATTACTCACCGCCCCCGGAAAAGAAATTCCCAATATCGTACACGGGGTTAATCACAAAGCCTACGATCCGGACAGCGAACAACTGTTTTCTGCGGCTTCGTGTACGACCAATGCCATCACCCCCATTCTCAAGGTCATAGAAGATACGCTGGGTATCGTAAAAGGACATCTCGAGACCATACATGCCTATACCAACGATCAGAACCTGGTCGATAATATGCATAGCAAATACCGTCGCGGACGGGCGGCTGCGCTCAATATGGTTATCACCGAAACCGGTGCCGGACGCGCTGTAGCCAAAGCGCTGCCCGCACTCGAAGGAAAACTGACATCCAATGCCATCCGGGTGCCCGTACCCAACGGTTCGCTCGTCGTGCTCAACCTCGAGGTAGAAAAAACCACATCCAGGGAGGCCATCAATACCCTTATGAAAAAATACGCCCTCGAAGGAGATCTGGTAGAACAGATCAAATACGCTCTCAGCAACGAACTGGTTTCCTCCGACATTGTCGGCTCTTCCGCTCCTTCTATCTACGACAGTAACGCCACTATCGTTTCTGCAGACGGCAAAAACATCGTGCTGTATATCTGGTACGACAACGAATATGGCTACAGTCACCAGGTGATAAGGCTGGCCAAATACATCGCCAAAGTCAGAAGGTACACCTACTATTAGACGCCGTATAATTTTATTCCCGAAACGGAATATTTCTCCCTACCCTTGCTTCGCAATACGACACGAAACGAAGCAAGGGTAGATTATTGTTTTTCAATTTCTTATAAACACATAATATTCTATATATTTGCGGCCTCGCTCTTCCCGCTGAGGCTTTACTTTTTCATCCCCGGGCCACAATAAGTAAATAATCTGAGCGTTACGAAGCATAAACAACTATATTAAATATCAAGTACAGTCAGAAATGAAAATGAAAAATGTGTATTTCACGTGTGTTACATTCATCCTTATTCAACTTTTTACCGGCAGCATACACGCACAACAATCCGCAGAAGAGGAGAATCCCGAAAACAAACTATCACTAACCGAGGGAAACATCGACAACCAGTTCGAATTTGTTATACAACGCTCCAATAACTACCAGGAATACAAAGTCGTAAAAAAGAACTGGCTTTATACACTCAAAAAAAATACGCTCGACTCTATGGCAAGGGTAGACAAAGAATTGTCCGAAGCCATTAACCTCACGAAAAGCCAGAATACGGAGATCGAAGCGCTCAAAGGTGAATTGCAGGAAAGCAAGGACCACGTATCTACACTCAGTAACGAACGGGACAGTATCTCTTTCTTCGGAGCACTTATCGACAAATCTACGTATAAGGCTACCATGTGGGGCATTGTGGGATTGCTCGCCGTGGTACTCTTCTTTTTCGTATACAAATTCAAAAACAGTAACGCAGTTACCCAGAGTGCGAAAAAAGCCCTTTCCGACCTCGAACAGGAATATGAAGATCATCGTAAAAAATCTCTTGAACGCGAGCAGAAAGTGAGAAGACAACTCCAGGATGAGATCAACAAACAAAAGATCTCCAAAGCCAAATAGCCCGGAAAAACCGGTTGCAGCACAAAAAATAACTAAAGGTTCGGCCCCGGTATACAACTATTGGAGCCGAACCTTTAACTTTGCAGTCAAAATTTAGCGAAAACATGCGTATCGACATTATAACCGTACTCCCCGAACTCCTAAAAAGCCCTTTTGAAGCATCTATTCTCAAAAGAGCGATCGACAAGGGCCTGGTGGAAGTACACACCCACAACCTCAGAGATTATACCACGGACAACTACAAAACCGTAGACGACTACCAGTTCGGCGGAGGAGCCGGTATGGTTATGATGATTGAGCCTATAGATAAATGTATTTCGCAACTCCGGTCGGAAAGAGATTATGAAGAGATCATCTACATGACACCGGACGGGGCGACATTAAACCAGAGAACAGCCAATCAATTGTCCCTGAAGGAAAACATCATCATCCTTTGCGGACATTACAAAGGGGTGGACCAAAGGGTACGGGATCAGTTTATAACCCGAGAAATATCTATAGGCGACTATGTCCTTTCGGGGGGAGAACTCGGGGCTGCGGTACTCTGCGATACCATCATCAGGCTCATCCCCGGTGTACTGAACGATGAAACTTCGGCGCTGACCGACTCGTTCCAGGACAACCTCCTCGCCCCTCCCGTATACACCAGGCCGGCAGAATACAAAGGCTGGAAAGTTCCGGAAATACTGCTCAGCGGCAATTTCCCGAAAATTGAAAAATGGCGGGAAGAACAGGCTTATATGCGAACCAAAGAACGGCGGCCCGATCTGTTGGACGACTAAAATCCGGCAGCCCGGAAAGCCAAAAGTTCAGGCGCCTTAAGACATCGTAATTTCATGGACGTATCGTTATCGGTGGGGCATGATCTTTAATCCCCATGTAAACCCGATCCCGAAAATCCAATAACTCCCCGACGAAACGATTAAACAACCAAAAAAACCTTAACTTTGAGGCACGCTTACAAGCAGTGTACACTATGAAAAGAAGGGATTTTATACAACAGACAGCCGCATCATCGGCGCTTTTATCACTCGGGGGATTATCGTTATCTTCCTGTGACACGGCATCTTCCGGAAAACACATTACCATCCTCCATACCAACGATGTGCACAGCCATATCGACGTATTTCCTCAAGACGACCCCCGTAATCCCGGTCAGGGCGGAATAGCCAGAAGAGCTACCCTGGTTGAACATATACGCCGTGAAAACCCGAATACCCTGCTCCTCGATGCCGGAGATATTTTCCAGGGGACCCCGTATTTCAATTACTACGGAGGGGAACTGGAATTTAAGCTGATGAGTATGCTGCGTTACGACGCCGCAACCCTCGGAAATCATGATTTTGACAATGGTATAGACGGACTTTACGCCCAGTTACCCCATGCCAAATTTGATTTCCTCACTGCCAATTACGATTTTTCCAATACGATTATGGATACCCATACCAAGCCCTATAAAGTCTTTGTCAAAGATGGGGTAAAGATCGGTGTATTCGGTTTGGGAATACGGCTCAAAGGGCTGGTCAACGATAATTTGTACAAAGAAACCAGGTATCTCGATCCCATCGAGATTGCACAGGATGTATCTGCCACACTTCGCAAAGAAGAAGGCTGCCATATCGTGATCTGTCTTTCGCATATCGGGTACAAATACAAAAATCCGGATACCGTCTGCGATATCAAACTCGCCGAAAACACGGAGAATATCGATCTCATCATAGGCGGACATACGCATACCTTCATGGATAAACCTGCCATACATCGCAACCGCAAAGGCGAAGAAATTATGGTAAACCAGGTGGGGTGTTTCGGAATCAACCTGGGTCGTATCGATTTTACACTGGACCATACCAATAAAATCCGCAACGGGCAGGGAAGGACGATTACGGTATAGCGCATGACTGTGTGCACGTCGGTTAAGCATGTATAAACCGGATTTCCGTATGGCACCTGTTTCTTTTACCGGGAAAAATTTCTATTATACACTACCGAGTCCGGCAAAATTTAATCTTTCGGTACGATTTCCGGTAAATCCTCTTTTTTTGCTATCTTTGATATAGACGCCTGTTTTTCAGGAGCCCCATCACACTGTGAATACAAATCGTAAACAAACACTAAAAACCTGAAGTTATGCGCAGATTTTCTTTGATCTTCTTCTCCCTCATATTCCTGTTTATAACCCCGTTGGAGGTAACGGCACAATCCTGGTCCATTTCCGTAGACCCTTTTAGCGAGGTTATTATCAATCCTCATATAGAAGTCACTTTCCGCGAAGGTCCGGAAGAATCGGTTGTCGTGGAGTATATAAGCGAACCTATGGAGAAACTCCATGTGGAAGTCAAAAATAAAGTGCTTCACATGTACCTGGACGGAGCACGAATGGTTACCAAAACAGAAAAAGTAAAGGAAGACGGCCGAAAGGTTAAAAAACCGGTTTATGACGGTACAGTGGTAAAAGCTGTTGTCACTTATAAAAAAGCGGATAACTTCTCTTTGCGGGGCGACGAAAAAATCGTCTTCGAAAGTCCTTTGCATCTTGACAAACTCAAACTTCACATTTACGGAGCGTCCGAAATTTCCCTGAATGAGGCTACCGTGGAAGACCTCAGGGCCGTCATTTACGGAGCATGCCATTTTGAAATCCGTAAAGGTGATATTGCCGAACAAAAATTTACCACCTACGGAGAAAGTGAGATCCGTACGCTCGGAGCCCGGAACAAATCGACCCGGATCGTTGCTTACGGTGACAGCGATTTCGAATGCAGCGTATCCCAACGGCTTAAAGTTACTTCATACGGGGAAGCCACCGTTAAATACAAAGGAAATCCGGAAATACGAAAAGGAATTGTTATCGGAGATACCGAAATCACCGCTATTCCCTGATTTTCCGGGATATCGCATTCATTTTTAAAATATTCCTGAGACAACAGCATCCTTTTCCATAAAAAACAACGTTGGAATAAAAGAAAAACGAGCCATAAATTTGGTCGGCCCGATCAGGCTAAGTAATTTTAAACTCTAAAAATTCATATTATGAGAAAAGTAGCATTATTAACATTATCCGTTTTGTTCCTGTCTGTTTCCTGTAAAGACAAGGCCAAAAAAGACAAGGAAAATGTCATGGAAAAAGAACCGGCTCCCATGGAGACTAAAAAAGAAACTCCCAAAAAACTCACGGTGACCATGGAGCCTAAAAGTGATTCCAAAGTAAAAGGTACTGCGGTTTTCACTCAGAAAGACGGTAAAGTCACCATGACAGCTACCTTCGAAGGTATGGAGCCCGGCGAACACGCCATCCACCTGCACGAAAAAGCAGATTGTTCCGCTCCCGACGGTACTTCTACAGGAGGACACTGGAACCCTACATTTGAAAAACACGGTAAATGGGGAGATGCCGAAGGTTATCACAAAGGAGATATCGGAAACTTTAAAGCCGATAAAGATGGTAAAGGTTCTATCACCTTTTCTACGGACGAATGGTGTATCGACTGCGATGACAACACCAAGAATATCGTGGGCAAAGGGGTAATCGTACATCAGGGTGTAGACGATTTTACTTCGCAACCTTCCGGAGATGCCGGTGCACGAATAAGCTGCGGAGGTATTATCCAGTAATAAACCATTCACGTATACTATACAACGAGCTATCGGGCGGCCCGGGGCCATATATACATTATCCAAATATTACATTTATATGAACCCCTCCGCAACAGGTTGGATAGATAAGTTGAATACCCTTTTAGATAAATCCGGGGTTTTTCCTGTGCATGCTATCGTTCTTTACGATAAGCTCCGGGACTCCGGATTTATTTATGGTACCAATATTCGCCTGGCCTACCCGCTGGATATCGACAACAGGCTAACGGAAGAAGAGCTATCCAAAACCCATCTCTACATGGCACTGCTCAGTGCCCATTATACACATACCGGAAGCCTGGTTTACGAGGAAGCCATCCATACTGTCATCAGTTTTTATGCCCATATTGAGAAGCACAATGTGTCCTTTTTCCAAAAGTTTCTTAACGGAAGGAAAAATTCTACCAAACTGGAGAAGATCCTCGGCAATCGGATACAGTTCGATGAAAATATCCTCACCAAGAATTTCAACCGTATCCTCACGAATGTATTGCTCTATACCGACGTCCTCACTTACATACAATACCTCGGTGGAAATACAGATTGTGTCACGTATGCCGCAAAACTGGAGGCCTTTATTATCGATACCATGTACCGGGCACTGGAGATCAAACCCGGGAAAAACGAATTTGATATTCAGCTCGTCAGGCTCTTCGAAGCTTCCGCACGCTATGCCGGTACCGTAGGTAAAGAAGTTATCGTACCGGAAGAAGAAAAACGTATATTCTCTACTCCACTCGAAAAAAAGTACCTGATAGACCTGGCTTGTCTTACGATCTGGAATGACAAGGTTATCGACACCGAAGAAAAGCAATTTGTACTGGATTTCGGCCGCGACCTTCAGGTCGGCCGTAACGAAGTAGAACAGTCCGTAGAACTTGTCCGTTCGTTTTTCCGGATATATAAAGACGAAATCCTGCTGCTGAATTTTTCCAATCCGGTAAAACATTTTTACGACAACTCCACCAGAATGGTCAGCAATCTTATTCTGCGAAACAAAAAACGACTGATCCAGGAGTTATTACAAAGCCGGGAGCTGTTGGTGCTACTATCCAAATCTACGGTAAAAGAACTTACCAAAGAGGAGAAACAAAAAGTAAAGGTGCAACTTCTCGACATCTGTAAAACCATTCCTTCGCTGGCTATTTTTCTGTTGCCCGGAGGCGGCATTCTCCTGCCGTTGCTCATAAAATTTATTCCGCAACTGCTTCCTTCCGCTTTTAACGATAACAAAATAAACTGATTTCCCGAAAATCGCTCCGCAGTTTACATGTTATTTTTCTCAGCTTTTCCACAAAATGTGTCATTTCGCTACCTAAAGGGCCTTCCATGACCTTTATTTTACCGTAATACCGGGATTCTGAAACGTTATACCCCCCCCGGAACTCACGTATTTACTGATATTCACAAACCATTACACCCTTTTTTGCTGATTTCGTTATATTCGTTACAACTTTCTTTCATAAACAAAAAAAAATGTACTTTTAACGGCCATTGACATTACGGATGGATTCTTACCAATCTCCTTATGAATATGGGTGATTCTCTGTCCTTCTGGTATAAAATCAATTTAACCCAATATGAATTTTTCAACTGTAGACATCGTTATTTTTATCGGCTACCTGATTGTGCTGTGTGCTATCGGGCTCTGGCTCTCCTTCAAAGATAAACAGGAAGGAGCCGAAGATTACTTTCTGGCCAGTAAATCGCTCCCATGGTGGGCTGTAGGAGGCTCTCTTATCGCTTCAAACATTTCTGCGGAACAATTTATCGGGATGTCAGGTTCCGGTTACGTGGTAGGTATGGCCATAGCCTCATACGAACTCATGGCAGCACTGACCCTGATCATCGTAGCCAAGTTTTTCCTGCCGATTTTCATCAAAAAAGGAATTTATACCATGCCCCAGTTCCTGGAGGAACGCTTTGATAAGCGTGTACACACCGGGCTTGCCATTTTCTGGGTACTCCTTTTTGTATTCGTCAATATCACTTCCGTATTATACCTCGGGGCACTGGCCCTGAAAACCATTATGGGAATCGATATGGTCTACGGTATCATAGGACTTGTTATTTTCTCGTCTACCTTTTCCATTTTCGGCGGACTGAAAGCAGTGGTGTGGACCGATGTTATCCAGGTCGCCGTATTGATCTTCGGCGGATTGCTGGCCAGTGTCCTGGTACTGAATGCTATCGGAGGCAGTACCTGGGAAGGTTTTGCCACATTGCTGGAAAGAGCCCCGGAAAAATTTGATATGATCCTCGACAAAACCAATGAAGAATACAAAAACCTGCCGGGTATCAGCGTCCTTGTAGGTGGTTTATGGATTGCCAACCTGTATTACTGGGGTAACAACCAGTATATCATACAACGTGCCCTCGGCGCCAAAAGCCTTAAAGAAGCCCAAAAAGGAACAGCATTTGCAGCTTTCCTGAAAGTGTTATTACCGCTTATCGTCGTTATACCCGGAATTGCAGCCTTTGTCCTCGATGCCGACATCGCCAAACCCGACGAAGCCTATCCGTGGATACTGGACAATTACGTGCTTACCGGGTTTAAAGGCCTTGCGTTTGCCGCCCTGATCTCTGCTATCGGATCTTCCCTGAGCTCTATGGTAAACAGTACATCAACCATATTTACCATGGATATATACAAGCAAATGGACAAGACGGCCAGCAATAAAAAGATCGTTACCATAGGGCGTATCGTCTCCGCCTTATCACTCATTGTAGGTGGTATCGTTGCCCCATTGCTGGGCAATCTCGACCAGGCCTTCCAGTTTATACAGGAATACACCGGGTTTATCAGCCCCGGTGTAGTGGTTATTTTCCTCTTCGGAATGTTCTGGAAAAGGACTTCTGCCAATGCGGCTTTCTGGGTCGTACTCCTGTCTATTCCGCTCTCCGTTGCCCTGAAATACTTTACACCGGAAATACCGTTTATGAACCGTATGGGGCTGTGTTTCCTTATTCTTTCGGCCATTATTATCGGAATATCACTGATGGAAAACAAATCGGACGATAAAAAAGCGATTCATTTCGAAAAAGGACTCTTTAAAACCTCCCCGGTATTCAATATCTCCGCTATCCTCATCATGGGAATACTTGCGGTTATTTACACCATGTGGTGGTAAGAAAGACAGAAAATCAAAGCTAAAAACAACTATAAATTTATCCTTCGGGATAAACCGTATGACAACAGAAGCATTAACAACCAGAATACAATCCATATTCCGGGAGAAGCACGGCACTGCGCCCCTGATGGTACAATCTCCGGGCCGCATTAATATTATCGGGGAACATACCGACTACAATGACGGATTTGTGCTCCCCGGGGCTATTGACCGCTATATTATATGTGCTATCGCCAAAAATGACACCACAGATCAATGTTCCGTTTATGCTGCGGATATGGAGGAAGACTGTACATTCAGTCTCCACGATGTAAAACCTTCGGATAAAGGAAGCTGGAAAAACTATGTCCTGGGTGTGGTTGCCGAAATACGGAAAAAGGGAGAACAGCTCTCCGGTTTCGATATCGTATTCGGGGGCAATATTCCCAAAGGGTCCGGGCTTTCGTCTTCCGCCGCTTTGGAGAACAGTATTGCCTTTGGCCTGAACAGCCTTTTCGGGCTCGGTATGTCACGTAAAGAAATGATGTTGCTTTCACAAAAAGCCGAACACAATTTCGTAGGGGTACAATGTGGTATTATGGACCAGTTTGCCAGCATGCAGGGCCAGGAAGATCATGTCCTGCTGCTCGATTGCCGTACTCTCGATTTCCGACCGGTACAGATCGACCTGGGTGACTACGAGATCCTGCTTATTAATACCAACGTAAAGCACAGTCTTGCCGATTCTGCGTATAACGACCGCAGAAATGCCTGTGAAGCCGGGGTAAAAGCCCTCCGGACCGTGTTTCCGGAAATCAGGGCCCTCCGCGATGCCACCGAAGACCATCTCGACCGTATAAAAAACCAGATCCCGGAAGAAGTGTACACGCAGTGCCTCTATGTTATCCAGGAAAACAACCGGGTACAGCAAGCCATTGAAGCTATTGCTCAGCATAACATCGGGCAGTTGGGTGCCCTGCTTTTTGCCTCCCACAACGGGTTGCAACGCCAATACCAGGTAAGCTGTCCCGAACTGGACTTTCTCGTAGAAAAGGCACGCGAAAATCCTGCCATACAAGGAAGCCGGATGATGGGCGGAGGCTTCGGAGGATGTACGATAAATATCATTAAAAAAGGAGCGGCAGAGGCTTTCGTAGACTCCCTACGCGAAGAATATGTACGCACCTTCGACAAAGAGCCCGATACCTATAGTCTCGCCCTGACCAAAGGAACCGATGTACAGGCCTGACGGGAGATAGTCCCGGAGATGATAAAGGAAATCCCGATGCCGAAAAAGATTGATAGCAATGATAAAAGACCATATTTTATACTGGAATTTTGATCCGGTTATTTTCTGGATAACCGATAGTTTTCCTTTAAAATATTACGGACTTCTGTTTGTAACCGGACTTATGCTCGGCTATGTGGTCGTGCGAAGTATATACCGTAAAGAAGGTGTACCGGTCTCACAGCTCGATACCCTGCTGACCTATATAGTCATAGGTACCGTTGCCGGGGCCCGGCTCGGACATTGCCTGTTTTACGATCCCGGTTACTACCTGCAACATCCCCTCGAAATCGTACTCCCGATACAGGAAGTTGAAGGCTCTTACCGGTTTGTCGGATACCAGGGCCTTGCCAGTCACGGTGGTGCTATTGGTGTGCTCCTGGCCCTTATATACTATCACCGAAAATACAAGGTTCCGCTGTTATGGCTGCTGGACAGGATCGCTATAGCCATTCCTCTTACCGGTACCTGTATACGCCTCGGAAACTTTATGAATTCGGAAATATACGGCAAACCTACCCATAGCAACTGGGGTGTGGTTTTTATGAGGGACGACCTCATACCCCGTCATCCTACCCAACTGTACGAAGCCACGGCATACATCGCTATTTTTATACTTCTGGAGTTGTGCTACCGCAATAAAAAACTCAGACAACAAGGCGGCTTTATTTTCGGACTGTTCCTGATGACTTTATTTTCCGCACGTTTTCTCATCGAATTTTTCAAAGAAAACCAGGTCGGGTTCGAAGATGCCATGATCATCAATATGGGGCAGGTATTGAGCATTCCTTTTATCCTGTTGGGAATATTCTTTGTCCTAAAACACAAAATACTACAAACTAAAACGGTTCATACACCATGATTCAAAAAGATATTCTGCAAAACCAGTCTCACAAAAGATTCAACATACTTACCGGCGAGTGGATCCTGGTCTCCCCTCACCGCACCAAACGGCCCTGGCAGGGACAACAGGAAAAACAGGCCGGCGATAAACGTCCTTCTTATGATGAAAGCTGTTACCTGTGCCCCGGAAACGAACGTGCCAGTGGTGATAGCAATCCGCAATACACGGACACCTATGCTTTTACGAACGATTTTGCTGCCCTCCAGAGCAAATCGGATCCGTTTATCATCAACGACGGATTGCTTCGTGCGGAGAGCGAGCTGGGGACCTGCCGTGTTATCTGCTTTTCTCCGGACCATTCCAAAAGCCTGGCCCACATGGATACTTCAGGCATCGAAAACGTAGTGAACCTGTGGCAGGAAGAATTCCGTCAGCTCGGAAGCCGTGAAGATATCCGCTACGTACAGATCTTTGAGAACAAAGGTGCTGTTATGGGATGCAGTAACCCCCACCCGCACGGACAGATATGGGCACAGAGTTCCATACCCAACGAAGTCATCAAGAAAGATAAACGGCAGAAAGATTATTACGAAAACAACCAGAAGAGCCTCCTGTCCGATTACATTCACCAGGAACTGAGTAATAAGGAAAGACTGGTCTACGAAAACGGGCATTTTGTCGTGCTCATTCCGTTCTGGGCAGTATGGCCTTTTGAAACCATGATCATTCCCAAACGCCAGCAGGCTCATATCGGTCAGTTATCAGCCGAAGAAAAAACAGGTTTCGCAGATGCCATACGGTTTATCACAGCTACTTACGATAAACTCTTTGACTGTTCTTTCCCGTACTCGTCAGGCATCCATCAGGCGCCTACGGACGGAAAAGATTACGATCACTGGCACTGGCACATGAGCTTTTATCCACCCCTGCTCCGTTCTGCTACAGTAAAAAAATTTATGGTAGGATACGAAATGTTTGCCATGCCACAACGCGATATCACGGCCGAAAGTGCGGCACAGCGGTTACGCGAATTAGCCTAACCAGTTTTTAAAGTCCTTTACCCGTTCCCGGCTTACAATAATCTCCTGTCCGTTGTATTTGTGCAGTTTTAGTTGAAGCCGGGCATTGGTATAAGCCACAATCTCCCGGATCGCCGCTACATTCACATAATATTTCCGACTTACCCGGTAAAAAGTGTCAGGGTCCAGTTCGTTTTCGAGAGCATCCAGGGTAATATCCAACAGGTAATCCCGGCCTTCACAGGTGTGGAGGTATGTCCCTTTGTTTTCACTGTAAATACACTCTATATCTTCGACAGGTATCATTTTCAGCCGCTGTCCCACCTTCACCGTAAAACGCTTCTTATACGATCGTTCGAAAGGATTGACGAGCATTTTCCTGACGGCTTCGAAATCCAGATGCAACCCTGCGGACGGAATACGTTTACGGTATTTTTTAAGGGCCTCCTCCAGTTCTTCGTCATCTATAGGTTTGAGGAGATAGTCTATACTGTTGAGCTTAAAAGCCCGCAAGGCATATTCGTCATAGGCCGTGGTAAAAATCACCGCGCTCTTTACTTCTATGGTTTCGAAAATCTCGAAAGAGAGCCCGTCGGAAAGCTGAATATCGAGGAATATCAGATCGGGATGCTCGTTTTTACGAAACCAGTCCAGGGATTCTTCCACCGAATGTAACATGGTATCTACGGCGATTCCCGCTTTTTCCACCATACGCTGCAAACGTCTTGCCGCCGGTTTTTCGTCTTCTATAATAATTACTTTCATAAAATCCCTATAGTCTTGCGAATATACTCTATAATTATTCCCAGCGTTTCTCCTGCTGTTCTTGCTTTCTCATAAAACGTGCTATCTGCCTCTTCTCCCATTCTTTTCCCAAAAATAAATCAGGAATAAATACGGAAGCCCCATGCACGACGACTCCAAGCCCCCAGAAAACAGCGGTGGAAAATGTTCCGAAATTCCAGAAGTCCTCTCCTTTCTTTTCGGTTTCCAGCCAGATCATAACCAGCAGGAAGATATTAACCACGGCATACCAGAACAAATGTTTGTAAAAACTTTTTTCCTTCTCCAGCCGCTTCCGCGCCCGGAGGTATTTTTCCTCTTTTGTATACGTTTCCATAATTCGATGCTCCGATTAGTTATTAATATATTATTCCCAGCGTTGCTTGTCCTCCTCTGCCTGCATATATTCCTCTATTTTCCGTTTCTCCCATTGCGTCCCGAAAAAACCTTTGATCAGAAAGACATCCGCTGCGTGGAAAGCCAGCCCTACGCCCCATCCTATAGCGGGAAACAAACACCAGAGGTACCATCTGGATGTCCAGATATTAATAATAAACAGCAACAGGTTAACCAGGATATAAAAGAACAGGTGCCTGTAGAATTCTTTTTCGCGTTCCAGCCGTTTCTTGGCCCTGAGATATCTTTCTTCTTCGGTATCAGATTTTTGCATGATCTATTCTTATTTACCGATTAATGCCATTTCGTTGTTCCTTCGTCCTCGCTCATGTATTTACGGATCTTGCGTTGTTCCCAGCTCCTCCCAAAAAATCCCTGGTCCAGGAAGACCCGTGCCGCATGAAAAGCCAGCCCTATCCCCCATCCGAAAGCAGGGAACCAGAACCATTGAAAGCCCCAAGAGGTTCTGTAATTGATAAATATCAGAAAAGGGATCACAATACAGTACGACATCAGGTTCCAGTAGAACTCCTTGAGATCGTCCACCCGTTTCTTGGCGGCCAGGTACCGGTCGTCCATCGTTTCATTAACAGTTTTCATAATTTCTATTTGTTTGGTTAACATCGGTATTTTCACTTCAAAATATACATCCGTCTCGGCAATACGTACCTTTCGTTCGGTCAGCAGATCATATCGCTGGCTTATATTGGCCAGTCCCACCCCACTGCCTTTGCGGACCACTTGTTTGGTCTGTATGTTATTGCGCACCACCAGGTCGCCACCTTCTTCGTAAATACGGATGTGCAACGGATTTTTTGCAGTCACCGTATTGTGCTTCACCGCATTTTCCAGCAATAACTGCAGGGATAACGGTACGACCTTTGCTTCCGGATTTGAGGCCTTTTCCGGAATATCAAACGCTATACTTTCCTCGAATCTCATTTTCAGCAGCCCCACATAGACCCGGGCAAATTGCAGTTCTTCATCAACCGATACCAGTTCCTTGTTTTTCTGTTCCAGTACATAGCGATAGATCTTGGAAAGCGATGTGGTGAATTTCTGCGCAGATTCCGGTTTTTCATCGATCAGGCTGGTCAATACATTCAGACTGTTAAACAGAAAATGCGGGTCGAGCTGGTTTTTGAGCGCATCAAACTGCGCCGAAGCGGTGCCTGCAAGAATTTTCTGTTCCTTTACCCTTTTTTCCTGAGAGGTCCGGTAAAAATGAAAGGCGTGGAAAAACAGGGATATCAATAAGGTAATCACCGTAACCCCGAAATAAAACCCCATATTTTCCGTCCTCAGAAAAGTGTTCAGGTCGGCCTTGTCAAAATACATCCGGTGAATGACCCGTAGTATAAAAATGCAAGGCAGCGTAACGACCAGTGTACTGATCAGTCCTACGGAAAAATTATAGCCCTTTTGTCTTTTGGCATAGTATTCCCTGATGTATTTTACCAGGTAGGCATTGACAAACGTAAGCGGTATACCGTACAGGGCGTAATACCCGTATGACAACAGCATGTTACCCTGGAAAGCGGTAGAGAAGCCGGACAGTAACCTGTAGGTCTGATCCATTAAAAAAAGTATGGCACTAATCAGCGCTCCTGTAACTACCAGTCGTAAATATGCTTTCATTCGTTATTATTTGGTGTTTCTGTCTCCGTGTACTAAAATTACAATTTTCCGGATATCTCTGTAATCTATGCGCAAATTTCAGGTATCGGATGCGGTCTTCAAAAAACTTATATCCGAATTGTATAAATGTACGGATGAATTGTACCTTACCGAAGTATGAAAAAACTTTTATACAAAAAAGGTCGCCCCACGGGGCAACCTTTACTGTTTTTTACCCGGGATATCCGGGGATATTTTTTTACGAATTGAATGCTCTGAACAGCACGGTAGAGTTGTGTCCTCCGAAACCAAAAGCATTACTCATCGCTATTTTTACTTCTTTTTTCAATGCGGTATTGGTCACGATCCGGAGATTGGGGGGGATGGCTTCATCCAGGTTTTCTACGTTGATCGTAGGCGGGATAATACCGTGATTGATCGTCTGTATACACAATATCGCCTCTATGGCGGCGGCGGCTCCCAACAAATGTCCTGTCATGGATTTTGTACCACTGATATGAAGGTTTTTTGCGTTTCCGAAAGCTTTTTCCACAGCGCTCAATTCTGCGATATCCCCCAGGCCTGTGGATGTGGCATGCACATTGAGATAGTCTACTTCATCCGGCGATATTCCGGCTTCTTTCATGGTAAGCTGCATGGACCTTGCAGCCGCTATACCTTCCGGATGCGGTGATGTCATATGATAGGCATCGGCAGTCATGGCCGTACCTACAACTTCGGCATAGATCTTTGCTCCCCTTTGCTTTGCGTGTTCATATTCTTCGAGTACCAGGGCCCCTGCTCCTTCTCCCATCAGGAATCCGTCACGGTCTTTATCAAAAGGGCGGCTTGCCCTCTTGGGGTCATCATTACGCCTGGACATGGCTTTTAAAGCTGCAAATCCGCCTATGGATGCCGGGGTGATCCCCGCTTCCGAACCTCCGGTAATAAAGGCTTTGGCTTTTCCCAGCCTGATGTAATTATACGCATCCATGATGGCCGTATTCCCCGTCGCACAGGCAGAAACCGGCGTATAACTGATCCCCATAAGCCCAAACTTCATGGAAATCATTCCGGAAGGCATATTTACGAGGAATTTCGGGATAAAAAACGGGTTAAAGCGCGGTTGCTGGTCTCCTTTTACATAATTTTCCACTTCACCTTCAAAGGTTTCCATACCTCCCTGTCCGCTTCCCCAGATGACACCGACATCAAAAGGGTCCATCGCATCGATCTGTAAGCCGGAATCCTCCCAGGCCTGTGCCGCCGAGTAAAGACCGTATTGTGTAAACAGATCGCTCCTCTTAATCTCGTTCCTGTCCAGGTAGTTCCCGGGGGTAAATTCTTTCACCTCACAGGCTATCTGTGTTTTAAACGCAGAAGCATCAAAACGGGTGATCTTCGCAGCTCCGCTTTTTCCGGCAATACTGTTTTCCCAAAATTCTTTTACGGTGTTTCCCAAAGGTGTAACAGCCCCCAGTCCCGTAACAACAACTCTTGTCATGTTTATTACTGTTTCCTTACATTTACCGCGCAAAGGTAATGGCTCCGGGCGTAACTTTTGCACCTCTACAGCAAAAAGGTACATATAAATGTAAAGAACCGTGACCGGAAAAGGATACTATCCGGCCAGGATATATTCCGGAGAATCTGTATTCAAAGGACGTGTTTTCCGCTCCGGACCGGTATGGCAGAGCCATAAAAAAACGCGTTTTTTACAACGCGATTACAAAGCCACCTTTGGATTGCACAGTAACCTGCAATTCGCCTTTTTCGGAAACTTTAACTTCTTTACGGTAGGTCTCCCGATTTTTGGAATCGTTATAGAGGGTCACCTTTTTACCGGCCAGCATAGGCAGGTTCAGGGTGAGTTTTTTGGCTTTATCTTCGGCATTCACCCCCGCTACATACCATTTTTTATCATGCCGGCGGGCTATGATGCTGTATTTCCCGGGATAACCGTCAATAAAAACCGTGTCGTCCCATGTGACAGGTACACCTTTCAGAAAATCGAGCTCAAAATCCGGGACACCGGTAAGATTATCCGGTGTCAGGGCAAACATCTGTACCGGGTTCTGGAAAAGTACACTGGTAGCCAATTGGAACCCGTCCGTAGTCAGGCGTTTCTGTCCCTTTTCATTTCCCCTGTTGAGATAATCGTTCAGCATCACACCCCCAAATTCCATACTGCCCACAGTGTTTCGGATAAAAGGGTGAAGGGATGCATAAAAAGCCTCCTTCTCCCGGGTGTCCTGCACAAAGACAAGCATTTCGGAAGCCAGTACGGCTTCGCTACCTACGAAATTGGGATACATCCGCTCCCAACCCCGGGGAAGGGTACTTCCGTGAAAAATGATCATAAGTCCGTAATCGTTGGCATCGGAGAGGATATCTTCGTACAACCGCATGGTCTCTTGTTTGTCTCCGCCGAAAAAATCTACTTTAAGCCCTTTCACCCCGGCTTCTTTCAGCCACTTCATTTCCTTTTTCCGGGCTATGGAAGTATTCATCTTATTCATGGGAGTTTGCGGGGCATCGTTGAAGGTTCCGTTGGAATTGTACCACAAAAAGACTCCCACGCCTTTGGATGCGGCATAGTTGATGAGTTTTTTCATATAGTCATAGCCGATATCGCGATCCCACCAGGCATCGATGAGAATATATTCGAAATTCATAGCGGCGGCAAGATCTATATATTTTACCTGATCGTCGTAATTCATGCTGGCATCCTGCCATATTATCCAGCTCCATGTGCCCCGCCCGTACTTATAGTCTCTGGAAGGCTCGTAAAGGGGCTCTACGACATCAAAAGGTATGGTTGTCTCCACGATAGGTTTAAGAGTTTCTCCGAGTGTTATGGTTCTCCAGGGCGTTTCTCCGGGAAGTCCTAACTGTGCCCCGGTACTTCCGAAACCATTGTTCTGATCGGACGTAGGATAATCTACGGTGTATACCCCGTCCTGGTAAGCACTGAGGTGTGATGCCGGATACAGACTACGTACCCCGGTCTCCGAAACCAGGGCCCATCCGCGGTCGCCCATACGAAAAAGCCCTGGAAATACGTATCCCGTAGCAGAAGTATTTTGTTCCATCGGAGCATCCGGGGCATAACCGCTTTCATAGCTCGGGGCTGTTCTGCCGAATCCCGTCATGGATGTCATCATCGATGACAGAAAGGTTGTCGTCTCCGCAGGAAACCTGAAGCCTGTGGTCTCTTTTTCTATCACACAGACCCTGGTGCTTTCCCAGGCAGGAAGTTCATAGCGAAAAGCTATATCATTGGCACTCACCCGGAAAACCACAGACAATTCCCTGCCCGCCTTATTCTGCATGGTAAACCGCAGTGTATTGGCCTCATAAGTCACCTCCGATTTTTTGATCCTGTCCTGCCGGTACGTGTCTTTTATCTCCCCTGTTGCAGAAGAAATATAACGTAACCCGGAAGTAAAATCACCTTCATTGGTTACCAGTCCCAAGGGGGAATTTTCCAGGAATACCCGATCTTTGTAGATAACCCCGTAAAACGCTTCTCCATCGATTATGGTCAGCTTTACCCTGACCTGCCCGTCCGGGCTGGAAACTATAACTTCATTAGCCCTACAATTTACCGACCATAACAGCAGGCAACAGAAAACAGTAAATATTCTCATCGTATATTGATATATCAGGTTAGTATCGGAAAAATCCGGAAATTTTAGTATGTATATACAAGACGGGGACCTGCCCCCTGAATCTGCAATAGTACTATTTCCGGCACAAAACCGTTGTCCCTGCCGTTACATATCTGCTGCGTTATGTTACATAATATCCGTAGAGGGTATATTTCCGGCGGTTGCAACTGTAGAATCGGGTGTAACCGGGAGAAGCGAAGCATAAAGCAGAAATACCATCAGGATTTCCGGAGTGCTTTGATGAGTTCCTTTTTGTTCATTTTACTCCGTCCTTCTATACCTATTTTTTTGGCCTGCCCGTACAACTCCTCTTTGGTCCTCTCCTCATACGGAGAAGCTTCACCTCCTTTTTTTCCGGAATCAGGCGTATTGGCAATACGTGCAGCTTTGGATTTACTCATTCCTTCTTCACGAAGTTTTTCATATTTCTCGTCGTCTTTAATCTGGGGGCCGTGATCTCTTGTCATGATATTGTTTTTTACGATTCACCACTTAATTTAAGAAAAAACACCCGCCCGGCCATGTCCGAATCGCTGTTTAAGAAAACTTTATCGTACTCCTCCATGTAAGATCTTGTGACATATAATCATCAAACCGGGCATAACTCTCCTTTTAAAAACTATATGAGAAACAAAAAAAATCGGGATTTGTTAATTTTTTTTATTAATAACCCTTAACTTCGTAATTTATAAAAATTTTAATTTTTATTACATTGATCTGGCAGGCGGTTGTCAGCCATTTAAAATCTCATGCCATGAGTAAATCCATGACCCAACTTACAGCAAGCCTAATCTAACATACTTATTCAAATGCGAAAATCTTTCTTTGAGGAACTAAACAGCGGAATCGACAGCGGAGTAGCTTACAAAAACCTGAATCTTAAAAAGTCGATCATATCTTTTTTATCCAGGAATAAAAATGTGACCATTCCGGACCTCAGCAAAGAACTGAACCTCAGCGTTCCCAAAGTCACCAATATTATTAACGACCTTATCGAAGACGGCCTGGTCCGGGATAATGGCAAAATTACATCCAATGGTGGCAGGCGTCCCAGCATATACGGACTGGAACCGGAGTCCGGTTTTTTTCTCGGTATCGATGTGAAGAAAAACTACCTCAACCTGGGGATTATGGACTTTCAGAACAACATTATAAAGATCACCGAAAACCATCCTTACGAACTCAGTAATGATAAGGCTTCCCTTGACGAACTGTGTACGATTATCTCCCGTTTTATCGGTAAGCTTCCGATCCCCCGTGAAAAAATACTCGGTATAGGTATCAACCTTTCCGGAAGGGTCAATTACGCTACGGGATACAGCTATAGTTTCTTTAATTTCCAGGAAGATCCTTTGAGTAAGATCATCGAAAATTATATCGGGATCCCCGTCTATCTCGAAAACGATTCGAGGGCCATGGCTTATGGTGAATTCACGCACGGTATTGTTAAAGATGAAAAAAATGTGCTGTTCCTCAACCTGGATTACGGACTCGGTATGGGGATCATGATCGACCAGGAGATTTATTACGGCAAATCGGGGTTTGCCGGGGAATTCGGGCATATTCCTTTGTTTGACAATGATATTATCTGTAATTGTGGCAAAAAAGGCTGCCTGGAAACCGAAGCCTCCGGATGGGCACTTGTAGAAATGTTCAAGAAAGAAATACAAAACGGGACGACGACTGCCCTGGACAATGAGGCGGGTACGCCCATTATCCTGGAGAATATCATTAAAGCGGCCCTGAACGATGATGTCCTGGCTATCGAACTGGTCGCCAAAGTGGGGAGTCATCTCGGGAAGGCGATCTCCATACTCATTAATATATTCAATCCGGAACTGGTGATCCTCGGCGGTGCACTTGCCGAAACCGGCGACTATCTGCGCCTTCCTATCCTCAGCGCGATCAACAAATATTCGCTGAGTCGTGTGAACAGTGATACGGCTATTAAAATATCCAAACTCGGAAATAAGGTCGGGGTTATCGGCTCCTGCCTGCTCGTCCGTAACCGGCTCTTATCCATTTCGTAAAGCGGGGTTGACCTACCGTTCAGCCCGGGTCCACAGAAAGGCTGTCTATAGGAGGGCATGCAGCCACTGCTTTCCGCTGTATATCAAACTTCATAAACCCGTCGTGCATTATAGTTTGAAAGATGTCATCCAGAGCCCTGTCGAAGGATCTTTACGGACAGCAGGAGATGTTTCGACCATGCCCACCATGAGGTAAACAACGATTTTTATTCATAATGCACAGCGGGTTTCATAAATAGGCGGCATGGCAAACCCTGCCATAAGTACGACAGAGGTCTCATCAGACAGGAACAGCCATCTATCTCCTGCTAAGCGTATAACCCCGCGGGAAAACTACTCTCCTCTTCGACCGTCGGTGACTCACAGAGATTTTTTTATATAGTCCTACTATTTATTGCGGATAAGTAAAGGCAGGAGCTCCTTTTTCCAGATCGCATAGCCCGAAGGGTTCATGTGCAGACCGTCGCCGAGAAATATTTCCGGAAGGGGCTTACCGTTTTCATCCAGCATTCCGGGGACCACATCCACATAGTCCACATGTTTTTTTCGGCGGATATACCGGCGGATCATCGTATTGGCTTTTTGCATATCCTCAAACATAGCCCACCGGGCAATACTCGGTTTTATGGATACATAGATCAGGGGAGTATCCGGAAATTCATTGGTAAAGCGTTTGTAAAAAGCCTTGAACAATCGTTTTACGGTACGCGGAGACTTTCCCGCCGCGATATCGTTTTCCCCGGAGTACAGGACGACCTGGCCGGGCTGATATGGGGTAACAATATCATCAAAATAATACAGGGCATCGGACAATCTGGAGCCTCCGAACCCGCGGTTAATCACCCTGCGTTCCGGAAAATAGGTATCGAGTTCGTGCCATCCCCGTATCGAGGAACTCCCGGTAAAAACGATCAGCCCGGGTTCGGGGACCGTTACGGAATCTGCGTTCCGGAAGGCTTCTATTTCGTTGCGGAACAACCCGGGATTATCCGGTTTCTGCCCGTATGAAGTAATGACGTAGAACAACAGGCATACTATAGTGTATTGATATTTCATAAACGGTGATTTTTTTATTTACTTGAGTTGCATTAGAATGGTTTCCGGTATATCTGTGGTGATGGCATCTACCTTCAGCAGCTTCAGTTTTTTGGCTTCTTCCGGATCGTTTACCGTATAGGCCAACAGCTTTAATCCGGAATGATGTACTTTTTCTGCTATGGCTGCCGATATAAGCCTGTAATTCATGTTGAGGCCATCCAGGTTATTCTTTTTCGCCAGGGCAATCAATGTCTCCGGGGTATGGGTACTCAAATTTCCGATCAGCCAATATGCCGGTATATCGGGAAACACGGCTTTGGCTGCTACGATTGTCCTCTCGTAAAAACTGATAAGCACCAGGTTTTTCCCTTTGCCGTATTTACGGATATCTTTTTCCAGGAACGGCAGGACCTCCGGTCCTGTTTTCAGTTCGATAACCAGCGTTTTCTCCCGGGGAACCGCACGGATAACTTCCTTTAAAAAGGGAATGCGTTCCCCTTTGAACTGCTCGCCTTTCCAGGAACCTGCATCGAGTTTACGTAAGTCGCGGGCTTTTGTGCCGCTTACCGTGTAGTTGACACCGGTAGTTCTTTCCGAAGTGTGGTCGTGTATAACCATCAGTTTGTTATCGGCACTCCGGTGTATGTCGATCTCTACGGCATCTGCCCCGAGGGCAAATCCCAGTTTTACGGCAGCCACGGTATTTTCCGGGGCCCGGGCAGAAGCTCCCCGATGCGCAATGATGGTCTGTGCTCCCAAGGTTACGCTACAGAGCAGACAACCGCACAGCACTATTAGCTGCTTACAGCGCCTGTTTGATATTTTTGGATACATATTTTTTCTTTTCAATATTTACCAGAGAATTATATATGCAGAATAAGGCCCGCGGAACGTGGAAACACCCTTTCCACTTCCCGCCCTTGAGATCGAGATGCGGAAGTCCCTGACGATTCAGATATCCGAACCACTCCCCGTACTCCGGATCGCGGAAACGGTCCCAGCAGTAATCGTGAAGTTTATCGAACCATTCTTTGGCCTTTGTATTCCCTGTGAGTTCGTATGCTTTGATCATACAAACCATAGCTTCCAGATGGACCCACCACAGTTTCTGATCCCATTCCAGTTGCTGACACGGTTTTCCGTCCACATCCAGAAAATAAAAGATCCCTCCGTATTCTTTGTCCCAGCCGTATGCTATGGTTTCCAAAGCAATGGAAACAGCCTTCTCTATCAGGGCCGAATCCTTCTTTCGGAGCCCGAGGTCCATAATAAACCACATGGCCTCCAGCCCGTGACCGGGATTGATAAGTCTCCCCTCGAAAGTATCGCTGAGTTCCCCGTTTTTCTGTATGTTTTCAAACAGCAGCCCATGACCTTCATGGTAGAACTCCTCCATCACCTGACGAATGACCTCATCGATAAGCCTTTCCACTTCACCCGGTGGCATCAGGGCCTCCATTTCCAGGCTGATATTACTCAGTATCATGGGCAGTGAAAAATTGCGCAACGCTCTTCCTCCCGGAATGTTCTTTTCCCATTTTCCCTTGGGATGGTCCTGACGTTTCAGAATATTCCTGAACGTGTCTACGGCAATACGCTTATACCGCTCTTCCGGTTCTATTTTATAAAGTGCTGCAAAGGCCATAGCGGCAAAACAGTCGGAGAATATATTATAAGGCTGCACCAGCGGGTTACCTGCTCTGTCCAGGCTGAAAAACCAGTTTCCTTCGGCATCCCTGCCGTGCTTTTCTAAAAAATCCGCACCGTGTATCGCTGTTTTTTTCCAGGCGGCTACAGGTTCAAAACGATGGTACAGATGTGCAAACATCCATATTTCCCGGGCCTGAAGCCACATAAATTTATCGGTATCGAACACTTTCCCGTTCCGGGAAAGACAACTGAAATACCCGCCATACTCGTTATCTATACTGTATTTTTCCCAAAAGGGAATAACATTTTCAAATAATTCCTTCTTATATAATTCTGAAGTCGATTGCATAATCAAGGTCGTAAAAGATTTGTTTAAAAGGACGACTTATAAAGCTCCCTGTTTTTTCAGATAATCCACCCAGGCCACATACGCTTCCGGATGCAGATGCACTCCGTCCGGGGTCCACGCCTCTTTAAGGGCTCCTTCCTCATCGGTAAAAAGATCATGATAGAGATCTATATAGGGTATTTTATAGATCAGGGCCAATTGCCTGAGCCCTTTGTTGAGCTCCGGGATCAGATGGCTTTTTCCTTTAAAATAAGGTGCGGTAAGCAATGCTTCGTTAATGGGGAGTACACTTTGAATATATATCCTGGTTTTCGGACTTTCTTTACGGATTTGCTCAATAATACGTTTATAGTTACCGATCACTACGGTAACAGGCAGGTTACGTGCCATATCGTTGATCCCTCCGAGAAAAAACAGCTTCGCGGGTTTTTGGGCCGTGATATCGGAAAGCCGGGCCAGCATACCGAAGGTATTATCGCCACCTATTCCCCTGTTCTTAATACGTTTACCCGGCAGTAGTTCATTCCAGTGTCCTCTTTCGGTAATACTGTTTCCCAGAAAAACAATACCGCCTTTGCTTTCGGGCAGTGTAGCAAACAGCCGCATACGCTGCTGGTAATAACTATTGGCGTAAGTACTGTCGATCTCCTGGGCTGTACACCAACCGGTTCCCATACTCCAGACCAGGCAGGATATTGCTAATATTTTTTTTGTCTTCATTGTCCGGGGGCTATTGGTTCATCGCTTTGTGTAGTGTTTCTTCCCATAACTCATATCCTCTTTCACTCAGGTGAAGCTTATCGGTATCGAGTCCTTCCCGCAAGGACTTACGGTCGTCTGCAAAAACCGTATAGAGATCCACGTAATGCATCGCATACCTGCGGGCCAGTTTTTTCAGGTATTTGTTTAACTCTCGCACGTCTTTATTACGGATACGCTTGTAGATATCCGCAATTCCCACGGGCTGTACGGGCAGTACGCTCTGCAGGTACACTTCGGGTTTACCGGGATTTCGGTACAATTGCTTTACGATGGCTTCGTAATTCTTTTTGATAGCTTTTACCGGGGTACCGCGTTTGAGATCATTGACCCCGATCATCACCATCACTTTTTCGGGTTGATGCCGCAGGGCCTCTTCGATCCTGTTTTTGACCCCGAACGAATTATCCCCGCTGATCCCGCGGTCGATGGCCCGGTATTGTGTCCAACGCTTATCCCAATGTCCGGCCTCGGTAATACTGTTTCCTATAAAAACCCATCCGCCTTTCACCGGGGGTTGCTTATGAAACTCTTCCATCTTTTTTACGTAATACCCGTTGGCATAAGAAGAATCTATTTCGGACTGGGCCCTTACGGACCCAATCACGAAACAACACACACAGAGGAGAAATACTGATTTTATTTTCATTGCTATTCTGCTTTCAAATCTTCGTTAAGCCCCTTTTCCAGAGCCTTCCACCAGTTTTTATCGATGATATGAACGATGTCAAAGATCATAACACCTTTACTCTTTTTACGGCACATTTTAAGTGCCGCCACAAACTGTTCTTCGTTATCCTTATATTGCTCTACATAGACTCCGGCATACACGGGAGCTTTATCCATAACCACCTTATTCACCAGGTCGGCCGAACCTTCTACGGTGTACCAGTACGCTTTGGATTTGCTTTGCCCGGCTTCCGAACGGTTTACTTTGGTCGTATCGATCTGCTCCACCTCTTTGCGGTACACTTCATAAAAATAGTTGCCGGTAAGGAACATGTCCAGTACTTCGGCATACCCCGTATTCTTGTATGCAGGGGTGGCCCATTCGTAGTCTTCGGACGGATCGTAATCTTTACTGGCCCAGTTGACTCCTACTTCGTAATATGTAGGATACCAGGACCCGGTATAATCTCCGAAAATAAGACCGGGATTTATAGCTTTCAGCGCATCGTGGGCCTTATACATAAAATCGTGGATCACACCGGACCGCCACTCCAGCCATTTTTTATACCATGTTCCGGGAGTACGGCGTCCCTGTGCGTCATACGCATAAATATCCGCCGGAAAATCGGCAACCTGCTCCCCGATATAGTCTTCAAACAGTTTCCTGCTCGCGTCTGAGAAATCTGCGGTAATCCCGTCATATCTCACCCTGTCCAGCACAATACCGTCCAGCTCCGGGTACATCGATACCAGTTCTTTCAACACGGACAGCTCGTAGTCCTGCACTTCGGGTAAGGCCGGGTTGAGCATGGTGGAAAACTTGTTTTTCTGCGCCGAGATCGGGGTCAACCCTTCCGGCAGATAGCTGGTGGTCTGCCAATGTTTCTTATCCGGTTCGGCATAGATCAGTCCCCTGTCAAAATAATTATGTCCGCCGGAGAATATATTCGTAGACACATGTACTTGTATCCCCAGTTCATGTCCTTTTTCGATAAACCGTTCCAGCATATCCCAGGAGCTGTCTTTTTCCCTGTCGTCTTTTTCCCATGTTGTCATCACGGGAGCGATCTTACTGGGATACAATACTTCCCCGGTAATGGGCTTTACATCTACAACGAGGTCGGTAATCCCGATGTCATGGACTTTCCTCACGTAATAGTCTACGGAGTCTTTGTGTGTAAAACGCCCGAAGTTGGCCGTGGCATCGATATAGATAATCTTCTTTTCTTTCGAAGACTGTTCTGTGGTTTTTCCCTCCGCGGGCTTTTCCCGGTTCGGCTCCGATTTGCACCCGGCGATAACCAGGGCGACTGCCAGTATCAATGGCTTTAGCATAGATCGTTGCAATAGCATTATCTTTAGATTTTCGTGTTTGTTTTCGGTTTTAATTGTTGTCTTCCAAATTGTCCAGTCCCTCTTTCACGTATTGCCACTGGTCTTTATTTTTAAGGTGGATCATATCGAAGAGGAAATAGCCATCACCTGCATAATAGGCTGCATCCACACTTTCTACAATAGCACGGTTTACCACATCGGGAGCTGTGGTGGCCCAGTTACCGTTACCGATATCCGGTCCGCCGATAACCAGTGCATCACCTTTGATCTTTTCCTTGGCTTTGAGCGTAAATCCCTGTACGGTCCATTCGCCGGTTCCGTATATACGGTCGGGGGACGCATAAGACCCCATAAGAATGATATCCATGTGATCGGCATAACCTGTGGCATTAAATCGGTCGTTGGCCCACCGGTAATCCTGCGAGGCTTTGTAATCCGGACTTGCCCAGTTGGCTCCTGTCCCGTAGTAGGAAGAATACCAGGCACCTACATACACCCCGAAATCGGTTTCCGGGTTGATGCCTTTCACGATTTCCCGGGCTTTTTCCATAAAATCGTGAATGACTTTTGCCCGGAATGCCAGCCAATCCTGGAAATACAACGGTAACTCCTGCGGAAGGCTCCCGGAGACTGCCATTTCGGTCGTCACCACATCTTCCGGCCAGTTAGTCACATTGGTCCCGAGGAATTCCTCGAATTTTTCCCTGCTCAGATCAGAAAAATCACTTCCCAGGTTATCGTAACGGCCCCTGTCGAGGATAATACCGTCCAGGTCGGAATAGGCTGCAAGGTCTTTCAGCATATCAAAGAGAAACTGCTGTGCCCCGGGATGAAGGGGGTTAAAAAACCGGGCGCCGTTATCATTGATATCCAGGGTATTCATGATACCGTTGGCGGTAAGCTCCATCGAGGCCCAGTCGCGCTTGCTCTCATCGCTGAACAGCATTCCGTTTTTACCGATACCGGATACCTGCCCTCCGACCATGGTATTTATAGAGGCATATACCCGGAGCCCCAGTTCATGTCCTTCATCTATAAAAGCCTGCAGATAATCCCAGGTGGCCGTGCGTTCTATACGTTGAAAACTTCCGCCTACCCAGGCTCCCATAAAGGTGGCCTGCGGGGCTACACTGCTCTGGAAAAGAACATCCCCGGTGGTTCCCCTGACATCGACGACCACATCGGTAAAGCCGGTTTCTTTGGCCTTGGTCAGGTCGCGTACAATCTTGCTGCGATCGTTCGCGAAATCCGGGAAATTAGCTGCAGCGTCTATCCACAGCACTACGGGCTTTTGTGCTGTACTGTCCTGTTCTTCCTCCGGCCAGTGACGAAGCCCGTTATAATCGTCATTGCAGGCCATTAAAAGGACTACGCATGCGAATCCGAATATATTTTTTATATAGTGTTTCATCTTTTAAGAAGTATTGAAGCGGGAGGAACAATTCCTCCCGCCGGTATTTTACATATCAATAGCATCAAACTGTACCCCTACTACGTACCCGTTGGTAAACATAAAATAGAGATAGAGGTAATAACCGTTTTCCGAAACGGTCAAAGCGACGTCTCCTGTTCCGTTACCATTGACAACAGGCGGCGAAACGGATTTTCCACCATAGACATTAGGTTCACTGGCCCATTGTACGGCAGGTACGGATCCTGCAGACAGGTCACCACTGAATGTTGCCGGAGAACTTACATCGAGTAACCACACCATATCGGCAGATCCCCAGTTAAAGCTGTTGATCCAGTTTATGGCTGCAAAAGAGGCATTGTTGAATTCTATATAATCCACGGCATTCTGAATGTAATTGGTGCTCAGCGGATCGAGCATCTGTCTTACCGTATTGCTCTGGCCGTTTACCCAGGCAAACTGGTTATCGGAATACGAGGCTACGAAATAATCGCTCATCGGGTTGGTGGCCGAGGTCGAGATCACATCGGCATTTGTTGTCCAGCCCTTGGGCAATCCTCCGACCGCTATGATGTCCGGCACCTGAGAGGTCAGTACTCCTCCGGAGACCACCCAGCGGGCAAAACTACGGCTCGGGCTTCCGAAGATAGGCGCTGTGATCACTGCATCGGCATCCAGGCTACCCTGTACGGAAAGTTTACGTCCTATGGCCACCCCGCCGTCCCATTCGATCATCAGTTCGGGAGCAGATGCTATAGAAGTGAGTTTCCATACTTTAAAGCTACCGTCGTTGGGTGCCAGATTGTTTACCAGTATGGTACCGGAGGCATCTGCGGTACTGTAAAAATTGGTCAGGCTACCCTGTACGGAACCCAGACTGAAACTGGTGACGCGTTCCCCGGTTTTGGCATCGATAACCACGCTTTCGTAGTTGCGGGTATTGATCACCACGTATTCGCCCGTAGCGGCAATACCCCCGGTGAGGTTATCGACGGTGATACCGAGGTCGCTCTTCAATTGTTTGGCAAACATGATCCGGCCGCTACCGGCACGGATACCGTAAGGCAATTTTCCGGGTACTGCTTTTTGTACCGTGTACACATTTTGTGTACCGTCGTGTGCCGTTACCGTAAGTTCTACACCTTCGTTATAATCCAGGGCTTCTGCGGCCGGATCGGGATCTATGGTGGCATGGGCAGAAAGCCTGTACTCGGCTTTTGCGGGTTCGATTTCTCCGACAGAGATTATACTTATAGTCCTGGTATCTTCGTTGACCACCCCGGAAAGTCCGAGGGAAGGCAGCGAAAAATCTTCGATAAATGCTTCGGAACTCTTACGGATCTCTCCGACTACGGTGTATTGTCTCACCTGCTTGCGCTGATCGGTGACCGTAATGGTATTTTCCGTGGTGAGGTCCATATACAATAGGTTGGGTTCGACCGTTACGTTGTCGTCCAGGTTGGCATTGACCCGCATCCGCGACAGCATATCGGGGGTGACTTCCAGCGTACTGTTTACAGGAAAGTAATACGGAACGGGTATGACGATCCGATCGGTCCCGGTATCGAGATAACCGATAAATTCGCCACGGCCATCCTCGAAATTGGCCGTAATACTGTTCAGTCCCTGCCTGGATACGGAAGGGAGAAGTTCGTCGGGGTCCTGACACCCGTAACTCACCAGGAGTACAAGAACCGCTAACTTAAAATTTATGTTGAATATTTTCATGTGTTTAAAATTTTTAGTCTACTGGATATGAAGAATCTGAAACCGGGATCGCAATACACGGGTATAGTCGTTCTCCCATTCGGCGGGACCCGGTTTATTTCTTCATACTTTCTTATTTCCATGGATCGTATTGTTCTATTGCGGAATTGTTGGCCAATTCGTTATAGGGTATGGGCAGTATGTATGTTCGTTGCAGGAAAATACGATCTTCGAGATCGGCATCTACATATTCGAAATTCAGTGCCCCCGGAATCCCGGTAACCCTGAACCCGTGTACCCTGTAGTTCTGATACGCGGTATGGGCCAGTTTCCATCTCCGCATATCCCAGTACAAATGGCCTTCATAGGCAAGCTCTACTTTACGCTCTTTTCTTATGGCCTCAAAAAGATTTGCGCCCGTAAGTCCGGTTTTCGCAGGCATGGCAATTCCGGGCCTGCTGCGTACGGCATTGATATCGGCCATGGCATCGTCGGATTTTCCGAGCCTGTAGTTTGCTTCTGCCCTGTTGAGATATACTTCGGCCAACCGTATTTCTACCCAGGCCTGGGTACTCGGTATGGTGATAAGATCGGTATTTTCCGGATCCCGGAGCTTCTTAAGGTAATATCCCGTGGTGGTACGTCCCTGGGCATAAGTCTGCTCTCTGTAGGCCATATACCTGCCGTTTTCTCCTTCTACGGAATTGGTCATGGTCTTCCCCTGCCACTCCGATCCCGGATATATGATCGTGGCATGAAATCTCGGATCGAGATCCTCATAAGGGGGCACAACGGAGGTATTGCCGTGCCAGGGCGCCCAGTTTACAGTCATCCCGCTCTTGTTTTCGTAACTTTCCACCATTTCCTGGGTAGGCGTACCGGAACCTCCCTGATTCTCGATCTCCCCGTAGGTAGCATAATCCTTGTCGAACGAATGATTAGGATCGTTCAGCAGGTAATTGTATTCGAGTATGGATTCGGAATTTCCGCCTTTCCAGCTGTCTTCATAGTTATCGGTAAGCGCGTAATGCGGCGAGTTTATCACTTCGTCGGCTGCATCTTTAGCTTCCTGCCAGCGTTCGGCATAAAGCATCGCTCTCGATTTCAGGGCCCAGGCGGCACCTTTGGTCACCCTGCCTGTTTCGGAAGCGGGCCATGCCCCTGCTTCGGGCAATACACTTGCGGCAAAGTCGAGATCGTCGGCGATAAGATCCCAGGTTTCCGCAGCGGTACTCAGGGGTTTATCTTTTTGCAGGTTCATATCCGTATACAGAATAACCCCGTCGTGTCTTTTGGCAAGCTGGAAATACAGGAAAGCCCTGAAAAACCTCGCCTGACCGCGGTACAGATCGTTGGTTTCCTCATCGAATACCGAATATTGCTCTAACCCCACGAGAAACTCGTTTACTCTTCGTATCCTTTCGTAGGTCTCGCTCCACACATCGAGCAGATTACTTGTAGGCCCAATCACCTCGGGGGTAAACACATAGCGGTTCGCATCCCCTGCTTTAGATCCGGGTACATAACTTCCGTACTTAAATGTATCGGTTAATCCTTCGGTCAGTGATCCGTTGAACTGGGCTCCTCCAAACTGCCCGTAACGGTCGATATAAGGGTAGAAGCCGTTCACGTAGAGCTGAACGTTTTTTTCATTCTCCCATATCACCAGGTCGCTTATTCTGTCGGTCGGGGTAGTATCCAGATAATCATCGCAAGAGAACAATCCGGCCAGCAGCATTACAGCGGCTATTTTATGTATTTGTATTTTCATCATGTATCTGCTTGATTGGTTAAAATGTCATACGCATTCCTACGGAATAAATACTCTGCTGCGGATAATACCCGTTGTTTACACCGGGCATTTCGGGGTCTATATTGTATTTCGTCAATTCGCTCCACGTCCACAGGTTCTGTCCCTGTACATACAGTCTCAGCTGCTGTACGAAACCGTCTTTTCCGGAAAGCCCGGGAAAACTATATCCGAACTGCAAAGACTTCAATCTCAGGTAGTTCCCATTCCTGTACCAGAAGCTGGAAGAATACGCGTTGTTACTGCTCAAGGGTACGAGGCTCAACCGTGGAAATTCGGCACCAGTATTGTCCGGGGTCCAGCTGTTCTCCACGAGATATACCGGCGAGTTTCCACCGTGATAGAAAGGACGGGTCATCGAAGTATGATCCATAACCCCACTACTATACACACCGGTCAGCGCTACATCTCTTCCGAGTGCGCCCTGGAAAAGGGCATTAAAGTCGAAACCTTTGTATTCGGCGTCGAGATTGATCCCTCCTACGAATTTCGGATATGCGGACTTCCCGATATAGCCCCGGTCCTGTTCGTAGGTCACTTTTCCATCCCCGTTACGGTCCTTGTATTTTATATAGCCTACATCTACGGCCCTTCCCGGGATGAGGGGTGAGTTGGCTATATCTTCCTCGCTCTGAAAAAGACCATCAGCGATAAACCCTACCTGGGCTCCGACTTCTTTCCCGGTCAGTTTCAGCCAATCGGGTGTGTTTTCGCTATCGGTAAAACTAAGCCATCTCCTTTTGGTGTATGTCCCGTTCAGGCTTACGCCATATGAAAATCCCCCAATCTTGTTTCTATGTGCCAGAAGAACCTCAAATCCTTTATGATCTTGTTTATTCTTATTCATATAAGCCGGCACATAGCCCCCGTAACTTGGTGGATAAGCGGCAGTAACGACGCTCAGTATATCATACATATATTTGTAGAACACATCGGCTTCCACACTGAGTTGTCCTCCCCAAAGGGTCAGGTCGAAACCAGCATTATACTGTAGGCCTTTGCCCCATGTAAGGTTTTCATTTGCAGGTGCAGACGTGTACAATCCCTGTTGCGGTTGACCGTTGAGTACTACGGCAGATTCGGCCAGAATAGTCAGCGTATTCAGGAAAAAGTACGGTGCGATCTGTGTGGTCCCGGTAAGTCCCGTACTAGCGCGCAGCTTCAGGTTATCCACACCACCTATCGCATTGCGGAACCAGTCTTCCTCACTGATTCGCCATCCTGCCGACACAGCAGGAAACAAACTCCACCGCTTTCCTTTTTTCATTCCCCCAAATACATGACTGCCGTCATATCTTGCAGAGATCTCCAGCAGGTATTTACTGTCGTAATCATAATTGATTCGTCCTACGAATCCCATCCGCTTTTCTTCATAGCTGCTTCCGTTTACGCCATTGCGATCTTTGTCATTAGCAAAGAAGAGTTCGTCCAGTTCGTAAATATCAAATTCGTAACCATAACCACTAAAACTATTTCCTTTACCTTCGTTAGTTTCCATCAAAAGTAATCCGCCGAAGTGATGTTTCCCGAAATCTCCTTTATAATTCAGACTGGTATTGGTGGTAAACGATCTGCTGTAAGTAAACCCTTCAACCAGGGAAGCCCTGTCCCCCCTCGGATCATAAGCATAGGTATAGCTCAGTTCGCGGGTTGCGGCAGTAACCGGATTCGCTACATACGTCTGATAGGGTGTACTGAACTGTTTATTGTTATAGAAAGACATATCATAAGCCGTCATAAATTTGGCACTTAATCCTTTGACAAAAGGAATGTCGTATTTCAGTTCGAAATTGGTCTGTATTACCGTGGTTTTGGACTTGCTGTAGCCGGAAAGTGACGAAGCGGCAAACGGGCTTACAAAAGAACTGGCGGTCCGGGTAGATACGGGCTCTCCATCTATTTCCTCCGGCACATAAGGATGTGCCCGGATGGCCTGTTGCGGAATGTTGTTCCAGTCTCCGGGATTTGCAGAAAACCCGGGCCGGTCCCTATCCTCTATCCGTCCGGAAATATCGAACCGGAGATTGAGGTTTTCGGCCACTTTGGCATCGATATTACTCCTCAGGTTCACCCTGTTATAGGAGATACCGTCCACGTTTCCTTTCTGGGAGAAGTTCCCGAGCGAAGCAAAATACTTTACGGATTCACTTCCACCGGAAGAGCTCACATTTACGGTCTGGTTATACCCCACATCAAAGGTCTTGTCGTACCAGTTGGTGTTACCCCAGCCATCGGAAGGGTCACCATTGACCATCATTTGTACCTGCTCGCGGGTAAATATGGGTTGATTGCCATCCAGTTCCAATGCCCTGTTATACCAGTAGGCATATCCGGGACCGTCGAGCATCTGCTGCTTTACCGCATTGATACTCATCCCTGTCGATGCCGACGCGGTGATAGAAGCGCGTCCCTGACGTCCTCTTTTGGTCGTTACGATAATTACCGAATTGGCATCGAGTCCGTAAACTGATGCAGAAGATGCATCTTTAAGTACGGATACTGTTTCGATCTCGTTAGGGTCTATTTCGCCGATAGTCCGCTCTACACCGTCTACAATATATTTTGGAGTAGCACCACGGATGAGCAGACTGGAACCGTCCGCCCCGGGCTGACCGGACTGTTGCAGGGATATCACCCCGGCCATACGTCCGCCGAGCAGATTGGTAATGTTGGCCGTAGGTGCCTTCATCAGCTCCGCACCTTCGATCTGGGTGATGGCCCCGGTAACGGATTGTTTTCGCTGTGTTCCGTACCCGACCACGACCACTTCGTTAAGGCTGGTAATGCCGGGCCTGAGTTGCACATCGATCCTGCTTCTTCCGGCTACGGATACCGTATCGGAAATATATCCCATCAGGGAAAACACAAGTTTACTGTCCGGATCGGGAACATCCAATGCGTATAAACCGTCAAAATCGGAGGAAACACCGGTCCTGGTCCCTAAGATAACGACATTGACCGCGGGCAACGGGTCGCCGTTCTCCACATCCACGATCTCACCTTCTACCCGGAGGTCCTGGGCATTCAGCAGCGCGGGAATCATCATTAAAATGCATAATGACAATCGATAAATTTTTTGATCGCACAAAAAAGCTGTCATAATTTCATAATTTTTTAAGTTTTGGTGATTATTGGTTTAAAGTTTAAATTTTTTAAGTCAATAAAACAGATATATAATTTTATTTATGTTTCAATGCATTCAAATATATAAATAAGTTTTTCATTGAAACAACAATTAATTAATTTTTTTAGTTTTATAAATACATAAAAATTTTTTATTAATTATTATTTAAAACTTTTTTAGCCTGATATCCCAATACAAGGGCGAGAAAAATAAGTACCAGGGACATTGCTGCAAGTACATAATCACCTTCCCCGAGATTCTTTATTCCAAAAAATACGAGCGACGTCAACGATACCAGGTACATGAAGATCATAGGCCAGAATACGATCCGGTAATTGATCTTCTCCCGGATCATCCATACGGACAGTGCCAGTAAGGTCAGCGCGGCCAGCATCTGGTTGGCCGAACCGAAAATAGGCCATAACTTTTCAAACTGCCCCGAAGCCAGTAGTACAACCGATGCGAAGATCACTGTTGCCGTAGCTACATAGCGGTTTTGCATGATATGATTTCCTTTCGGGATTTCGTGGTTTTGCTTTTCAAAAAGTTCCTGTACGACAAACCGGGCAAGGCGCGTACAGGTATCCATGGTAGTCAGGGCAAAGGCCGAAACGGTCAGCGCAATAAAATCCACCGCCCTGGCTTCCGGCACGCCCAGGTTGGCAATCATAGTCCCCAATCCATGTGCAAACACACTTACGGGACTCCCCGTGCTCAATTGGTCCCTGTAATCCTCCGGACTGAATACGGCTACCGAGGCCACTGCTATAATAGCCAGGAACGACTCGATAAGCATACCGCCATAACCGATCATTTTTACATCGGTCTCTTTTTCGACCTGCTTGGAGGTAGTTCCCCCGGCAACGAGTGCGTGAAATCCGCTGATGGCGCCACAGGCCACGGTAATAAAAAGCACGGGGAACAAATAGCCCAGATCGTCATCATGCCAGGCTACGGCATGTTCCGGTGCAGCCTTCGGGTCGGAAATAAAAATACCGGCTACGGCAAAGAGGATCAACCCATACAATAAAAAACTGCTGAGGTAATCTCTCGGCTGCAACAAAACCGATACCGGGGTCACCGAAGCTATACCTACATACAGCATCAATACCACAAGCCATACAGTGTACGACCATTGTACCGGCATACCTCCACCGAAAATAATAACGGCATATACTGCTATGATCGCAAGTATCATCGTCGACCATGCTACACCTTTCGACGGGTGTTGCCCGATTTTCCTGCGGACTTGCCCGAATACCAGGGCCAACAGGATAAAGAGTCCCGAAATTGAGGCTACTTCCGGATTACTTATAAAGGTTCTCGCTATGATATCTCCGAAAACCGCTATGATCAGGATCAGTGTGGCCAGGCTAAAAAGCAGGAACAGCCTTTTCCCCTGCCATCCCACATATTTACGGATCACTTCTCCGATACTTTTACCGTCGTGCCTGAGCGAAGCGATAAGACTCGCAAAGTCGTGGACAGCCCCGAGAAATATGCCTCCGGCCAGTATCCACAATACCGCCGGCACCCAGCCGAAGGCTACCGCGATCACCGGTCCTATAATAGGTCCTGCCCCGGCGATGGAGGCAAAATGATGCCCGAGCACAATACCTTTGCCCGCGGGTTCGTAATCGACACCGTCCTTTAACCGCCGGGCCGGGGTCACATTTTTGTCGTCCAGCTTAAACAAACGCGCCAGGTAATTCCCGTATACGCGGTAAGCTATACGCAGCACAATAAAAGACAGGATCAATATCCAGATAAATCGCATGGTTGGTAGTGTTTTGTCCGATAAACGGAACCGGGACGTTCCGGGATTTCTCCAAGAAACATCGTGTTCGTATAGTTCGCGGAGTCGCTTCGGGTTTACTCCGGCTGTAATGTATAATCTACATAAGCTTCAAAAAGCCTGTTCCACGGTAATAAGAGTTGCAGTTTTGTTATCGGAATGTATGTTCCCGTTTCGCGTTGCAACTTTTCTATATAATCGTGCATGTGTTTCACGCCTTCCGTTTCCAGTGCTCTAACCTTAGGCGCTGTCATCACGGAACTCCAGTGCAGGGAAGTATCCAGTTTTGGCAACAGTTGTTTGCGGATGATGTTGTTGTAGAGGAAATCATTACTCCAGCGGTGCCATAAAAACCAGCGCTGCGCTTCGTTCCCCTGAGCCACAGTATTCCCTGTCGTTTCCGCATACCGGTAGATATAGCCCTGTGCAATGGCCGTCCCCAGCGTATTGCCACTGGTATTCCACGAGGCATAGGCATACAATTTGTCGAGTATGTTTTCGTGCACCAGATATTCACCGAGTATCCGGCTTCCTCCCTGTACGTTTCCCTTCGGGTCTATATCGGCCAGGATCACCTTATATCCTTTACGGACACGAGCTTTCAGTGTTTCCGTAAATATCCTTGTTTCCGCTTCCTTTCCACGGGAAGTGTACACCATCAGCAACAGATCTTCCGTGCCGGATGTAGCTGCCTTTTGTCCGCCACAGGTTGCGATATAATCTTCGACCACACCATCCAGGGGTTTATCTTCGAAAGGCATGACGGTTTTCGAATCCTCTGCCGAACTGTATAGGACATCGACCCGTACCGGTTGTTCCGACTTTCCGGACAGATAACGGGCGAGAAGAACCATACCTATCTCATCGGCTCCCGGTTGTATGTGTACTTTTTGTTCCAGTCTCTTGTCATGTACGCGCTGTTTCAGTGCTTCCCGCTCCCTGATATGCATTCCCGACGGGTGTGCATCGTCCTGGGACAGGATGAGGTAATCCACCACGCCATCCTCTACCAGCTCCAACGCTTTCCGGTTGATACGGTTATTGCGTTTCCGGCTTTTCACATAATCTCCGATTACTTTTGACGGAACCCTTCCATCGGGCTTTTTACCGGGGTCGGGTTGTTCCGCCCAGGCCTGCAGTTGCCTTCTGTACGCCTCGTTTTCTGCCGTTGCCGTCGGGGCCAGCCGCATAATCACGCTGTTGAGGTAGACCGGAACATCCGGATACCTGTTGCGCAATCGGTGAAGTACCGACAACCGCCTTGCAGCTACTTTCCCGGAAACACGATGTTCCCGTGACGCTACGAGACCGCCGTAGGCCAGCATATCGGCCGATATAATCAGGGCATCGTAACCGGAAAGGTCCTGTTTTTCCATCCATTCTATGATCTTATCCGGATCTCCGGCCCGGGTATATCTGCCCAGCCATTCCCGTGGCGGGCTCACCAGGTCATAACCGGCAATACGGCCCGCTGTTTCCGGAAACTGGAGACATGGGGGTCTGTCGTCTAACGGGATCAGTAAAATCTTGGCACGGGATTGTGCATATCCTGTCTGCATCAGGCTGCACAACATCATTAAACCAATAATCAAATATTTCATAGTACCAGATTTTAATACGATCCGTCTTCCGGCCAGCGGGTCGCTATGCCCTGGGCCTCGATCCGTTTTTGAAATTCCTCAATTTTATGCTTTTTGGCGTACAACTGCTGTGGGGTCAGTTTGTTTTGCAGTAGGAAAGGGATGAGCTCCCCCACAGCTTCGCCTATACTCCACTCTACGGGATGCAGGCGGTAACACCCGTTGGTAATATGGGTAGTTCCGATATTTTTACAGGCCGGTAAGAGGTTTTCGGTCTGTTCGGGAATAAGGGATCCCAGGGGGATCTGAAATCGCAGGGAATCAAAATCGATATAGTTATCGCCCCCGGTACTGGGATGCAGATCGATGTGATAGTAACCGATGCCGACACTATCCGGAAATTCCCTGGCCTTTACGTGTTCTCCGGTAGCTCCGCTCACCATCATCCGCTGTTTTTTTCCTACGTGTTCTTCGAGAATCGTAAACAATGACCGTATCCGGCGCGATTCGCGGACGTAAGGATACTTGGCCAGGCCGTCTTCCGTACCCATAATATCCTGTCGGAGCCTCAGTCCCGGCCATCCTTTACCGCCATCGGGCCTGGGAGCTTCGGTTTGCAACCAATACAACAAGGACAGGCTGAGTTGCTTTCCACGCTCAAAATGATGCTGAAATACATCCGGAGCGGCTTCCACGATATTCCCGAGCCAGTAATCGTTCTGGGGCCAGTTGACTATAGAGATGTCCCCGCGGTAGAACCCGGGATCGAAATTATCCTTGTCCAGGATACGGCGGTATATCCAGAGGTTAAGCCTGTCGTCCATTTCGCCGGTCGTAGGGTCAAACCCCAGTACCTTAGGCTGTAAGGTCTTGGGATTGGAGTAATTGAGTTCCAGTAGTTTTCCTGCCCAGGCCGGACTCATCTCCGGTGTATAGTTTTTCCAGAAACGGTATTCTTCGGGTTCGGGGATCGTCCAGTTTTCGCCGGGAACATAATCCATGGCAAAACATGCGGTAAACGCCTGGTTATTTTCAGGATCGGCCACCTGCGGCGCATGCAACTCTCCTGTTTCGGTTTTAGATTCGGTCCCGGTCACATAAGCGGTCCCGGTCAGCGGTAGTAACTCCCCGAGTTCGGTAGCGTCTACCACATAGCTACCGGTAAGCTTACACAGGCTTTTATCGCGCAGGTTCCTGGCATACAGGGCCCGGACTTTCTTACCTGATACTTCGGCACGGACCACATGGTGTTCTTTGAGGATGTGCATCCTGCCCGTACTGATATAAGGGGCAAACATCTGTTCCAGCACGGTAAGAGCTACCCGCGGTTCATGGCTTATGGCCGATACGTCGGCGTTGCCCGGATTGAAGTACTCCGCATTGCGCGCCTTATCGTTCAGGGGGTAATGGGTTTTATAATACTCCCGCACCCTGGTCCGGAATTCACGGTACAGGGCCGTAGCCCCGTAATGCTCTATCCAGTCGTGCTCGTCGGGCGGTACGCCCTGTTGGGTAAGCTGTCCGCCTATCCAGTCTGTTGGCTCGGTCATCACTACGTTGAGTCCGTTGCGAAGTGCTGCAAAAGCTGCCGCACAACCACCGACGCCTCCTCCGGCAATGACAATATCGGCCTGCCAGGTTTTGCCGCCTTCCGATACCTGTACGGGAGTGCTTTGCTCCCATATCGGGGCAGCCGTGACCGGCAGGGTAGCCAGGGAGCCCCCGGCAATACATATACTTTCTATAAAACTTCTTCTTTTCATCGTATGGTTATATAGGGTGTCGTATTATTTCTTCATCCAGTACGCTTCTATGTCTTCCAGACTTTTCCGGGCCGTCTCCGGAATATATTTCCACATCAGGTACAGGTAAGGCAGACACATGATACCAAAAAAGAGAAAAGTACCGGCCGGACGGAGTGTTTCCAGCAGCCAGGGCGTCAGTTGCCCTACAAGATAGGTCCCTACCCACAGCGACAACCCGGCCAGAGACATGGCCAGACCCCGGATGCTGTTGGGGTACATTTCCGAGAGCAGGACGAAGATCACAGCAGAAATACTGATGGCTGTGGCAAAAACATAAAACAGGAACAGTCCCAGCAGTATTCCGCTGCTGATCTGCCAGGCTTCTCCTTTATAGAAATACAGGCTTATACACAGCAACGCACCGATCATACCTGTTACGCCAAAATACACCAGTTTTTTACGCCCTACCCGGTCTATGATACACAGGGCCAGTACGGTGGTCAGCACATTGACCAGCCCTACCCAGACCTGGTAATACAAGGCATCTCCCCCGGAGAGCCCGCTCTGCTCGAAAATACTGGGACCGTAATAGAGTACGGCATTAACCCCCATAAACTGTCCGAGCATGGCCAGGGCCACCCCCAGGAATACCGGGAGAAGGATCTTCGGATTGGCCAGTATCTTTAACGAAGCTGCGAGGCTACGGCTTGTTTCGCCCTTCTGTATTTCCCCGGTCATAACGATCGCCTGTTCGTCTGACTGTACTATTCTCGAAAAAATGTGTCGTGCCCTAAGGGTCATCCCCTGCATCACAAGCCACCTCGGGCTCTCGGGGATAAAAATGATGATCACCAGGAACAATACGGCCGGAAAAGCCTCTGTGCCCAGCATGGCACGCCATTCTTCTTCCCACAGCCTTTCTGTCCACCCGCTTCCGCCATACTTGCCGGCCTGTGCGATCCCGAGGATCTTAAAATTTACCAGATAAGCTCCCAGGAAACCGACCGTTATAGCCAGCTGGTAAAGGGCCACCAGGCTACCGCGGATATGCGACAGGGCCACCTCCGAAATATACATGGGCGATACGATAGATACCACACCTATCCCTACCCCCCCTATAATCCGGTAGATGACCAGGGTCGTAAAAGTCCCCGACAAGGCACAGCCAATGGCCGACAGTGAGAAAAGTACGGCCGACAACAGCATCATTTTTTTTCTTCCGTAGCGGTCGCTCAGCCATCCGGCTACAAGAACCCCGGCAATAGACCCCACCAGGGCACAACCTACATACCACCCCTGCTCCATAGTACCCAGACCGAACTGCGCACTCACCCGGGAAATGGTCCCCGAAATCACGGCCGTATCATAACCGAATAAAAAACCGCCAAGCGCTGCGACCATAGCGAGGAAGCAGACATAGTAAATGTTTCTGGATTTTTCCATTGTTTTTAAATTCCGAAGTATTCGCGATAGCGGTTATACAAATGTCCGGCCTGCAGATAGGCCGATTGCGGACTCATAAAATGAGAAAATTCGAAAGTGATCGCCTTGTCGTATCCGGCCCTTTTCGCCGCTTCCAGTTTCAGCCGCAGTTTCTCGAACTTTATAGGTAAGAATTTTATGGGCATGTCCCTGTCAAAGGTTTCGGCATTGGTCCAGCATTTCATCCCGTACTTATCGGCAAGCTTCTTATTGACGGTAAAAAAATCGTCGAGCTGATCGTAATCGATGTGCCCGTCCTGGAAGGCTACGGCATCTACAACCTTATGGATACCATCGAAGATCTCATCCCATTCCCTTTCGTGCTCTTCTACCGAAACGGACTCTTTTTTAGAAAGATTCCCCGAAGCGGCAGCCACAGCTTTTTTTCCGTCTATCCAGGGCGATATAAATGTGGGGAGTCCGGACGACACCGCTTTACACTGCTTACCCAGTTCGTAAAAAGACGTTATGGCTCCTTTGGTCTTACGGCTTATTTCACCACTCAGGTACCATCCCTTAAAACTGCTGAACCGTTCGCCATACTTACGCCAGACCTCATCGATAACGTATCGGTTAGATTCTATTTCATGCGTCAGATCGCCGGTATCCCAGTAGGCCCCGGAATCGTACAGGCCGAAATAGAAATTCATGTGGTATTTCTCCGCCAGGCTCAGAAACAGTTCCAGCAGATCGGTATGAGGTTTGTAACATCCCCTGGACACCAGGTAATCGGAAGGATACGTGAGGAACTTACGATACCCCGATCGTATGAGGATTACCGTATCTATACCTATGGACCTCATGTGCTGAAAGTCTCTTTCCCATTCTTCTTTTCCCCAGTTCTGATGCGGAATATCATGTGAGATCTCATCCAGAAACGTAGCCGTTATGGGGAGTCCCGCACTACCATACCGCTTAGGATCGGCTTTGGGGATAATATACTCCGAAGGCATGGCCCCGGCACGATCGAGCCCACTGAGGGTGAGTACGGAAGCTCCTGCCATAGAAGCATTTTTCAGAAAACTCCTCCTGGAGTTCTCCCCGGTCTTTTCAGGTTTCATAATGTAAAGTTTTGGTTAGGTTTTGTACTCTATGTTCCCGGTTAAAGGACTGTGCTCTTCTCCTCCCGGTTATTCTGAGATCAGGTCTGCCGGCCGGGAGCCCCTTCCTGCCACAACCTTTTCCCTTACTCCGACACCCGCTACCGGAAAACCGAGGGTTCCGATAGAGGCATCTGAGTCCTAACTTCCGGAATTTGTTATGGTAAAAGCAATGTCCCGGATACGTTATCCAGACAAATATATATTTTTTTTAATTATACAGCGAACAATAAATATATTTTTTTATTAACTAAGCTTTTTAAAAGTTTATTATTAACAAACAGTAGTGCTTCTACAGCAGGATTCTTCTTACCTTTTCCTCTTGCCGGTACGGGTAACACGCCTTTCCACTGCGCCTGCTCTTCTTTTGGTTACGGGCGCAGTACCGATACCATAAAAGTATGTGCCCATCCGGCAGGTTATCGCAATTACCGAACGGAGGCATCAGGATATATGTCATACAGAAAGTTACTCCGGGAGTTGGTATAAAAAAAGAAGCTGTCTTTGGGAATATCAGGCAAAATATGGGGTTCAGGCGCTTTATGCCCAGGGGACCTGATCACGTAGAAACCGAAACAGGCCTTGTAGCCATGGCTTACCATCCTGAAAGGCAGGATTAAGGACATCATCCCAAAAATCTGTCAGATGATCAAATTGATAACCTATGAGCTAACCCCTGAACTAAGGGGTCATTTTTCTAAAAGACTTCCATACAAAAAGACCGCCTAAAACTTTGCAGACGGTCTTCTTTATATATGTGCGAATCATCTATTCTCCGCCATTCTTTTTCAGCCATTCCAGCCTGCGTTGGTCCGGGAGATGTGTAACCCGGAAGTTTTCAAAACTCGCACGGAACCCTTCCCCGTCCGGACTTGCGCCCATCAGTCCCACCTTTACCGGGGTATTATCCGGGAAATACGCATTGCGCATCATCACGTATTCCTTATCGTCAAACGAGTAAAAGATCTCCACGGCATCCCGTCGTCTTACCGCCTTAATCCAGACAAACGCAGGGGCTTCCTCCAGGGAGATTACACTCCAGTCGCTCGTATTGTGGGTCACAACCGTACTCAGGTTGTACGTTCCGTCTACAAACTCTATCCCCGCCTTGATGTAGTGTTTCTCATCGATACGGACCATCAGTCCCGCCTGGTCAAAACGTGCCTTATACGCCCCGGATACTTTAACTTTGGCTTCGAATTCTCCCCCGTAAACGGCATAGTAGAAGGGAGCGTCATCTACGGTAAATCCGTAGTGCGATATCCGCCAGTAATCGGTCTGCGGAGTTACAAATACGGACAGCGTCCCGTCTTTGATCTCCCAGTCCCGGGGTTCGTTAAACCAGTTCATTTTTTCCAGCCGTTGTGCATACAGTGTATACACACCCTGTGAACCTGCAAAAAGCAGTGCAAAAAGGATTAATGTTCTCATCATGATATTTAGCTTTACTTTTGCAAAAGTAGTCCTGTTTATCGCGGGGCTCAATAATGATTAATAACCATTTTTACTATGGCTACACCTATCGCAGACCAGCTGCATCACAAACTGCTCGGACAGGACTTTACCGGGACAGATACGGCATGGCCACAGGAACAGCTCAAAGCTCTTGCAGAACTGTATGCGGAAACGGAACAGGCCATTGCCGTACTCAGTGATATGCAGGCTAACCGGAGTTATATCTGCTACGGGGGCATAGCGGCTACCCTGGGGATTTCCTGCCCGGTGCAGCACAAAACCATAGATTCGATCTGGGAAGAGGAGATCTTCTCCGGGACGCATCCGGACGACCTGCAAAACAAGTATTTTCTCGAACTGCAGTTCTTTAACACGGTAAAACAACTCCCCCAGGCACAACGCCACGGACTTTTTGCCATACATCCCCTGCGAATACGCAACCGCAATAACCAATATGTCACCATACTGCACCGTATCTTTTATCCGCGTACTTCCACACCGGAAGAACTTCGGTTTGCGCTTTGCCTCTATACCTTCCCGTCTTACCAGGCCCTTCCGCCCCGTAACGGATGTATAGTAAACCCCGTAACCGGGGCCCTGATCCCTGCCGACCATAACCGGAGCCGCAATATCCTTTCCCGCAGGGAAAAAGAAATATTATCCTGGATCGATAAAGGGAAAATGAGTAAAGAGATCGCCGACCTGCTGTCTATTAGTATCCATACGGTAAACAGGCACCGGCAGAATATCCTGGAAAAACTGCACGTCAGCAACGCCATGGAAGCCTGCCGTATGGCGAGGATGATGGGGGTTTTGTGAAATCCTTTCAAAATTGTATCTTGTATTAGGATTCACAGG